>JAIRVP010000032.1 GCA_031253835.1 Burkholderia sp.
TCCGCTACTACAATCACGACCGCATCAAGCTCAAGCTAAAAGGGCTGAGTCCCGTGCAGTACAGAACTCAGCCCCTGGCGGCCTAATTTACCCGTCCAACTTTACGGGGTCAGCTCAGACACCGCGGCCGTTTTTATTTCGCGACGTGGTGTTCGGTCAGGCGGCCGGTGCGACGGAGGCGCCCGCGATGCCGTGCCGGCGCAGCGAATCGGCGACGAAGCCCGACGCCTTCATGTCTTCGACGAATGCGTTCAGTACCGCTGCGGCTGCTTCGCCGCGGCTCTTCGGCACGCCCATCGCCTGCCGGATCACCATGAAGCGCTCGCCGAGCAGGCGCAGGCCGGTCGTCTTCGCGGCGTCGGCTTCGAGCTGCTGCTTCACACCGGCGGCAACCTCCAGCGTCTGTTCGAGAAACGTCGGCACGACGGCCGGCGACGTCGGTGCGCGCACGATCTGCGCGGCTTTCAGTTCGCGCGTGAGGAACAGGTCGTACGCGCTGCCCTTGCCGACGGCCACGCGGTTGTGCGGCTGGTCGACGTCGTCGTTGGTGCGGATCGGCGATGCGTCGGGCACGAGATAGAAGCCTTCGATCAGCACATACGGTGCGGTGAACGCGACGGTTTCGCCGCGCAGCGGATCGACCGCGAAGAAGCCGAAATCGGCGCGCTCCTCGGTCAGCGCCTGCACCGATTTGCCGGCGGCGTCGAAGACGACGAGTTCCAGTTCGGCCGACAGGTGCTCGGCGAATGCGCGCGCGAGGTCGATCGACACGCCGAACGGTTCGCCGGTCGCCGGGTCGAGGTTCGCGAGGATCGGGTTGCCGAGGTTGATCGACGCGCGGAGCTTGCCGGTGGGCGTGAAGGCGGAGACGACAGAGGGGGCGATGGGCATGACGGGCTCTCGTTGGGGCGGCAGATGCGATTGCGTACCGCCCCGCAGCTTATCACCGGGTTCGGGCCGGCGTGCTGATCAACAATGCCGGCTTCGGTGGCCACGGCAAGTTTGTTGAACGCGATCTCGCTGCCGAACAAGCCATGATGCAGGTGAACATGGTGACGCTGACCAACCTGACCCACCACTACCTGAAGGGCATGGTGGCCCGTCGGCGCGGCCGCATCCTGAATGTGTCGTCGACCGCGTCGTTCGTGCCGGGGCCGTTGCAAGCGGTGTATTACGCGACCAAGGCGTATGTCACCTCGTTCACTCAGGCGATCGCAGAGGAAGTGCGCGAATACGGCGTGACTGCCACGGTTTTGTGCCCGGGTGCGGTCGCCACCGGCTTCGTCGCCGCCGGCGATCTACAAGGCGTGGGCGCCTGGAAGAATGCCAAGTCGGCCGAATCGGTGGCGCGCTGCGGGTACGCGGCCATGGAGCGTGGTGAATTGGTGGCGTTCAACGAGCGGAAGCTGCGGATCATGCTCGACTGGATCGTTCCGCTGCTGCCGCGCAAGGCGGTGCTGAAGATGTCGCGTCAGGCGATGGAAAAGGCTGAGTGATGAAACAGGCCACGCGTTTTACTGTGCATTCCGGCTGGAAAGTGATCCTCGTCGACATGGGGGTCGCGCACGGCGACGTCCTGGCGCTCGCCGAACTGCCGGCCGATCTGTTCAGCCGCAAAGATGCTACGCTGACTCCCGCCGAATACTTTCGGCTCTTTCTGAGCCTCGAACAGCTGGTCGGTGAAGAGAACGTACCGTTGCGGCTCGGCGGCAATATTCCGGTTGAAGCGTTCGATCCGTCGCTCTTTGCCTGCCTGTGCAGCCCGAACCTCAATGTCGCGCTCACACGACTCGCGGCCTACAAGCGCCTCTGCGGACCGCTGACGCTGGACGTATTTATCGGCAAGGACTATACCGAGGCTTCCATCGAATGCTACGGCAATGACCGTCCGCTACCGCACAGCCTGTGTGCCACCGAGCTCGTTTTCTTCACGCAGCTTGCGCGCCTCGCGACGCGGCAATCGATTTGCCCGGTCGAGACGGAGCTGACGGTACTGCCGAGCCGAATCGGTCCATGTGACGACTTCCTCGGCTGCGCCGTGCGCCAGGGCAGTCAGAATCGCATTCGCTTCTCGGCGGAAGATGCCGCGCGGCCGTTCCTGACGGAAAACGTCGCCATGTGGCAGTTTTTCGAACCGGAACTCCAGATGCGCCTCTCCAGGCTGGATGCCGAGGCCAGCATACGCGAACGTGTACGCGGCGCGCTGCTGGACATGCTGCCGAGCGGCCAGAGCAACATCGAGGATGTGTCGAGTCGCCTGGCGATGAGCAAGCGATCGCTACAGCGCCATCTCGCCGACGAATCTGTCAGCTACCAGGACGTACTTAACGAGACGCGACAGGAACTGGCCAGATACTATCTGGCGCGCTCGGCCATCTCGCCGAGCGAAATTTCTTTCCTGATCGGTTTTCGCGACACCAACTCGTTCCTGCGCGCGTTCAAGAACTGGACGGGCACGACGCCGGGGGAATATCGCCACCTGCATGCTTCTCAAGCCCGGCGGGAAACGGCCAGCGCAGGTTAGATGTCCTGTTTGGTCAAATTTCCGCCAGAAGCGCAAGATCTATGGATGGAAGGTTTCGCCCCGGATCAGCATGTCGATGAACTCGCCGATCTTACGCGCCCGCGTTTCCGGCTTTTTGGCATTCTGTATCCGGAACAGAATGGCATAGCGGTTACGGCTGTTCAGCGTTGCAAAAAACTTCCCGGCTTTCGGATTGGCGTCCAACGCCACCTGCAGGTCGTCCGGCACGGTCGAGTTGCTGGCTGACGTATACGCAGCCTTCCAGCGGCCGTCCTTCTTCGCCTTCTCGATTTCGCCCATGCCGGGCGGGCGCATTCTGCCCGCGGCGATCAGCGCTTCAGCCCTGTCCGTGTTGAGTTTGGACCAGATGCTTTTTGCGGCGCGCGGGGTGAAGCGTTGCAACCAGAATTGCTCGCTCTCAGCCCGCTTCTGACCATCGATCCAGCCGTGGCACAGCGCGCTTTCCAATGCCTGCTCGTAGGTGACGGTGCGCTGCTCGGTGCCTTTTTTCGCCAGACGCAGCCATATACCGGTCGACGTGCTGCCGTTTTTCCCTAACCAGCTTTCCCACTCGGTCTGACTGCTAAACGTCAGCGCGCAATCGGTCATGTCGCTATCCTGAATGGTTGAGCACAGGTGCGGGGAGGGCGTCCGCAGGCTAACAGTAATGATGCGGGCATCGACGTCCGTGACGCACTCAATACGCAAGCGCCTTACCGGAGGCATCCTTGATTTTCGTCTTCCACTGCGCGCGGATTTCCGTCACGACCGAATCCGGAAGCGTGATGTAGTCGAGGTCCGCGGCAGTCTGGCTGCCTGAGCGGAACGCCCAGTCGAAGAACTTCAGCGTTTCCGCGCCCTGTGCCGGTTTCTCCTGCTTCGCGTGCAGCAGCACGAACGTCGCACCGACGACCGGCCATGCGTCCTTGCCCGGCTGGTTCGTCAGGATCTGGTAGAACGATTTCGACCAGTTCGCGCCAGCCGCTGCGGCCTTGAACGTTTCCGTCTTCGGCTCGACCACCGTGCCCGTCGCGTTCTTCAGGGCCGTGTAGATCATGTTGTTCTTCTTCGCGTACGCCCATTCGACGTAGCCGATCGCGCCCGGCAGGCGCTGCACGAAGGCTGCGACGCCGTCGTTGCCCTTGCCGCCCGTGCCCGTCGGCCAGTTGACCGCCGTACCTTCGCCGACTTTCGACTTCCACTCGCCGTTGACCTTCGACAGGTAGTTCGTCCAGATGAAACTCGTGCCCGAACCGTCAGCGCGGCGAACCACCGCGATGTCGGTATCCGCGAGCTTGACCTTCGGGTTCAGCGCGGTGATCGCCGGGTCGTTCCACTTCTTGATCTTGCCCAAGTAAATGTCGCCGAGCACCGGGCCCGACAGCGTCAGTTCGCCGGCCTTCACGCCCGGCACGTTGACGACCGGCACCACGCCGCCGACCACCGTCGGGAACTGGAACAGGTCCTCCTTCGCGAGCTCGTCATCCTTCAGCGGCGCATCCGACCCGGCAAAATCGACCGTCTTCGCGACGATCTGCTTCAGGCCGCCCGACGAGCCGATGCCCTGGTAGTTGACCTTGCCGCCGCCCGACTTCCGGTAGGCATCCGCCCACTTCGTGTAAACCGGTGCTGCGAATGTGCTGCCTGCGCCCGTGATGTCTGCTGCGTGAGCGGTGACGGCAACGATGGCCAGCGCACAGGGAACCAGAATCCGGATGTTCATACAACGCCTCCTGTCTGCTTTCGATTGCAATGAGCAACTGCTCGCATGCAGTTGCGCTCACGTCGAACCTCTCCAGAATGACGCCCGCCGTCAATCGGGCCGCAACGTACCCCCAGCGTCGGCCGTCAGCAGGGAACGGCAGGCCTGGATCGTCGCAGACGATCGGATGGGTCATACTCATGGCGGAATTCGTCAGGACGGGCGATAGGTGATCTCGCATCGAATGGTGATCGGAGTATTGCATCTGGATGCGAAAACTCAAGGAGCGCATCGGTGCCGGATACGCCAATCTCAGCTTGCGTCGCTTGAGACGATGGATGCCAGGGCTTGATCGCCGGCGCGTTGGGCGGTGTCTTCAGTGGCGAAGATGTGCTTGCTGAATGCGATGAGTTTGAACCCGCATCCCATGGTACGAGGAATGGTGATGCCCCAATGCCAGCCGCCATCTTGCTCGAACACATGGAGGGCCGGGGGGATCTGGCTTGGTACGAATGAAGAGGTCGTCACGGCATGCTCTCCCGTCATGGAAGCGCCTGAGCGGCACCGAACTGATTCAACGGCACGGACCCAGTTTATGGACATCTATGTTGCGATGCAATATCGGAGGCTACGCAGAGGTTGGTGCGCAACGGCGTCACAATTCTGAAATGACAAGGTGTCACGCGAGCGTGACGGTTCCATGAATGTGATGAAGGTGCGCCTGCGACGGCAACCGCGAATAGACGCCCGAGCCGCTCAAGCAGGCCGCCGACTGGGCCCTGTAGTACTGCGCACTGTGGGAGCAGCGTCTCGACCAGCTCGATAGCTACCTGCAGCAATCGCAACAGCCGCCTGACAAAGACGCCGGCGAAAAGGCCGCGCCTAAAGCGCAGTCCAAAGATTCCTCAACCCGAACCAGGAAGACTCGTCACCATGACTGACAAACTGTCCGCTCCCTTTGTCATCGAGCGCCGCTTCGCTGCGCCGCGCGAACGCGTCTACGCCGCGCTGACGGAGGCCGAGCATTTGAGCAAGTGGATGCGCCCGCCCGGCATGGAAATATCCCATTGCACGGTGGATGCGCGTGTTGGTGGCGTCTTTCATTACGCGATGAAGCCGCAGGGTGCGCCCGACGCGCAGGCCATGTGGGGCAAATGGACGTTTCGCGAGTTGACGCCGCCCGAGCGGATCGTCGTCGTCGTGCAGTTCAGTGATGCCGAAGGCGGGGTGACGCGGCATCCGATGGCGGAGCAATGGCCGCTCCATACGCTTTCGACCACCACGCTTGGCGAAGTCGAGGGTGGTACGTTAATGCGCCTCGAGTGGCGCGCGCTGGACGCGAATGAAGCCGAGGAAGCCATCTTCGACGCGTCGCACGCCAGCATGTCTCAAGGCTGGGGCGGAACGATGGATGCGCTCGACCAATACCTCGCGCAGCAGCAAGCGGGGCACTGAGTCGAGAGAGTCGGAACGAAGCGCACTTGGGTGCGCTTTTTTTATTGGTGTCGCGCCGTTCCGATCGGTTTCCCCATCCATCGCGGGTTCCGCTCGCGCGTAGCCGGAGCGTCCGTCCGAATGAATGGCCGAGAACGTTTGTAACCGGGTGCGCGCGCAAAATTGCGTCGAAGGACCGCTTCGGCGCGGCAACTACCGATCCTCGGAATATGGGCGTCGCTCGTGGCGCAGGTTCGCGTACGTTGCCTCACCCGATCAGGCAAAGGTACGGCTGCATCATTGGCACATGATCGGCGCGGCCTTCGGACAGCGACGAAGCGCGCACGCGTCGAACTTGCCGACCTGCATCGCGCCTTCGTTTCGAGGTCGAGCGTAAAAATGTAGCGATCTCTACGGAATTGAAGTCTTCGTGACGGCGAACTATGCTGCCGTCATGAATGCCCTCCCTGTTGCCTGGCTCCTGTTGATCGTCAGTCTGCCGACCTCCGGCGCGACTGCGCGGATGCGCATCTGGCGTACTGTCAAGGCGCTCGGCTGCGGCGCACTGCGCGACGGCGCCTATCTGCTACCGGCGCATGCCGAGCAGGCGGCGCAGTTGCGTGAACTGGCTGACGACGCGCGCCATGGCGACGGGCAAGCATGGTTGTTGCAAGTCGGTCCGGAAGATTCGGCCGACGAGGACGCGTACCGCGCGCTGTTCGATCGCACCGGAGACTATGCCGACTGGCTCGCCGAGCTTTCGGAAGACCGCAAGACCCTGCCTGAGCTCGCCGCAGCCGATCTCAATCGCCTGCAACGTCGCCACGCTCGTGCGTATGAGGCCATTCGCAGCATCGATTTCTTTCCCGGCGAAACCTCGCTACGCGCAAGTGCGCAATGGCGGGATTTCACGTCGGCAATCGAAGCGTTTCGATCTCCCGGCGAGCCGCACGCGGCCCAAGGCGGCATTCCGCGCCGCGACCGCGCCCAGTATCAAGGCAGGCTGTGGGCGACGCGGCGTCACCTGTGGGTAGACCGCGTCGCCAGCGCATGGCTGATTCAGCGCTTCATCGATCCGCATGCACGCTTCGTGTGGCTGGAAAACATCGCCGAATGTCCGGCCGATGCCCTTGGCTTCGATTTCGACGGCGCCCCGTTCACGCATGTGGGCGATCGCATTTCATTCGAGGTCCTGATCTCCAGCTTTGGACTGGACGACAACGAGGGGCTCGTCCGGTTGGGTGCGATGGTGCATGCGCTGGACGTGGGCGGGTCGAGCGTGCCGGAAGCCGGTGGATTCGAGGCCATTCTGGCCGGCGCCCGCAAGCGCCTTGCCGGCGACGACGCGTTGCTGGCGGAGATCGGTACCGTACTCGATTCGCTGTACGCCCATTTTCGCGGCAATCGGAAATCGTAACCCTGCTGCTCGCCCGCCCTATGAACCTGCATCGCGATCGCCCCGCCTATACGCTGTGGCAACTGGTCATCTACTTCGCCTGGCTTGGCACGACGGGCTTCGGCGGGCCGGTTGCACTCGCCGGCTACATGCATCGGGATCTCGTGGACACACGCCGATGGATCGCCGACGCGGACTACAAGGAAGGTCTCGCGCTCGCGCAGCTCGCCCCCGGCCCGCTGGCAGCGCAGCTGGCGATATATCTCGGCTATGTGCACTATCGCATCGTCGGCGCCACGATGGTCGGGATCGCGTTCGTGCTGCCGTCGTTTCTGATGGTCGTGCTGCTGGGCTATGCGTACACCCGATTCGGCGGCCTGACGTGGATGCAGTCGGTGTTTTACGGCGTGGGCGCGGCGGTGATCGGCATCATCGCGATCAGCGCGCGCAAGCTGACCGCCAAGAGCATCGGTCGCGACAAGCTGCTTTGGGCGATCTATCTGGGGCTGGTTGCCGTGACGGTGATTACCGAATCGGAAGTGGCGTGGCTGTTTCTCGCAGCGGGCCTGCTCGTCTGGTTCACGCGCTCGCCGCCCAGGTGGCTTCGCCAACGGCGCGTCGATGCGATTGTCGCGTTGCCGGTATCCGCGACCGGCGCATGGCTGGGTATCGTCGACTGGCCGCAGCTTGCGCAACTTGCCGTCTTCTTTGCGAAGGCCGGCGCCTTTGTGTTCGGCTCGGGACTGGCCATCGTGCCGTTCCTCTATGGTGGGGTGGTCACGGAGCACCAGTGGCTCAACGAGAAACAGTTCGTCGACGCCGTGGCGGTCGCGATGATCACGCCGGGGCCGGTCGTCATCACGGTGGGCTTCATCGGCTATCTGGTGGCGGGCCTGCCAGGCGCATGCGTGGCGGCGGCCGGCACGTTCCTGCCGTGCTATCTGTTCACGGTGTTGCCGGCGCCATACTTCAAGAAGTACGGCAAGCTGCCGGCCATTCTGGCCTTTGTCGACGGCGTAACGGCCGCGGCCGTGGGCGCCATTACGGGGTCGGTGATTGTCCTGGCCCGGCGTTCGATCGTCGATGTGCCCACCGCGTTGATGGCGCTCGCGGCGATCGTGCTGCTGGTCAAGTTCAAGAAGCTTTCCGAGCCACTGGTCGTGGCCGGGGCCGCCGTGATCGGCTTGATGGTGTATCCGCTGTTGCATCACTGACCGTGGAGGTTGTCATGCAATGGATTACGCGAGAGCGTCCCAAGATCGACAGGGTGGCCTGTCCCTGGCTCATTGTTCGTTTTATCGACGAGAGACCGGAGTTCCTCTACGTACCGCCAGGCGACGTGCTGCGGATCGCCGATGAGACCGGTGCGATTCCGTACGACATTCCAGGCGTGGAGTTGACGCACGTCGGCGAGCACTGCAGCTTCGACGCGTTTCTCGACAAGTACGGGCTGGCCAACGACCGGGCCTTGCAGCACATGGCCCGCATCGTTCGGGGGGCGGATACGTCGCGGCTCGACCTGACGCCGCAGTCCAGTGGGCTTTACGCGATTTCCCTCGGGCTATCGGACGTGTTTCACGACGATCACGAAATGCTCGAGCACGGCCTGGTCATGTACGACGCGCTGTATGCGTGGTGCAGGCATTGTCAGGCTGAAAGCCATACGTGGCCGCCGAAGATGGGGGAGTGACGAACCCGACGAGCCGGGATTCGTTCAGTCGTGCGATCCAGGCGCACGTACCGAGGAAAAACAACACGGTGTTCTGGTGCGGTCGACAAAAAAAAGCCCGCGATGCGCGGGCCGTTGTTCAACAGTTGCCTTTCTTGGCTTGTCCCGGTGGGCAGAACCCGTTCCCCGGCCCGCCCTGCGGTGCAACAACCACCGGTGCACCCGGAACGTATGCGACGCACCCGCTGAGTGCGCCCACCACGCTCGCCGCCGCGAGCAATGCGATCACCCCTTTTTTCACTTCGTTCTCCCGTTAGAGGAAAGGGCCGATCGGCCCTTTCGATCATGCCGCCAGCGTGTCAGAAATTGAAGTTGACGTTCGACTGGCTGGTCGTTGCGTTGACGTTCGCGGACTGCGTCGCACCCGACGCCGCATCCGCTTCGATCGTGTATTGTCCTGCAGCCGTCGGCGCTGCAGCCAGCGCGACCGGCAGCGAACCCGAGTACGTGCCGACGATCGGTGCGGCCGTTGGCACGTTGAGCGCATAGGCCCCCGTGTCCAGGTTCGCGTTGATCGACGTGATCTCGTAGGCGTTCGCGTCGATCGTCTGCAGCGCGCGCACGAATGCGTTGGCGCTGGCCGTCACAGTACCGCTGACGGTGCTCATCGGCGACGCCGGCAAGGTGATCGGTGCGGTCGACGCGGAAACCGCCGTCGTCGTGTTCACGACGACCGGGACCGAGCGGACGATGCCCGACGCGAAGCTGTTCTGCACGATGACGACATCGTAGTTGCCCTGCGTCGAACTCTGGATCAGCGGCGACAGCACGAACTTGCCGGAACTGTCGGCCACGGTGCCCCGGACGACCTTGCCGCCTTGTTCCGCATAGACGGTTGCACCGGCTTCGGCCGATGCGACGTAACCGGAGATCGCGCCGCTCACGACGGTCGGGACTGCGGTGACGACGGGTTTCAGCGCATACGATCCGTTGCCGCGCTGGACGATCGACTTGCATGCGTTGAAGTCGAGCACGAGGTCGACGAGCGTGTTGGGCTGGACCGTGAACGGCTGGATGATCTTGTAGCCGCTTTGCGTCGCGCTCGGCGTGGCGAGTGCCTGTTCCGTGCCGCCCGTCGGGACGACCGAGTTCGCGAGGGTGTTGCCTTGATTCTGCGCGAGGACCAGGCGGACTTGCTGATACTGGCCGGCGGGCAGGGCGGTCTGGCCGAGATCGGCGAGCACGCCGTTGGTCAGCGACAGCAGGTCGACCTTCTGCGGCGTCGCCAGGGAAATCGTCGACCAGCCGGCGTCGTTGTCGGCGGCATTCGCGTTCGCATTGACGCGAACTTGCGAGACGGTGATGTAGACGTGATCGAAGCCGCATGACGGCGCATCCGTCATCGCGACGTGCAGCGTACCGGGTTGTGCGCTGCTACCGCCATCGTCGCCACCTCCGCAACCGGCGAGGACGAAGGGTACGAAGGCGGCGCACAGAGCGCTCTTGATCGTGTTGTTCATATGTCACCCCCCATGTGGGCATTATTGTGGGTGACGGAAGAATAGCCGGGGGGCAGCTTGCTCTTTGGGTCTCTTTGAAACGAACGGTAACAATGTGTTCGATCGGTCAATCCTGACCGGGATTGCTGCCGTTTCGGAGGGAACCGGCCGTGTGTGCGCACGATTGTTCCGTCGCGATAGCGAACGAACGAGCGCAGGCGAATCCGGGCAGGTGCGGTATTGATTCGCATTCAGGTGGCGAGTGATCCGAAGTCCATTCGGCACTGCGAAGCCGGTACACCGGAGCCCGCCGCGTCCGCGTCACGCCGCTCGGGTATGCTGCGGCACTGTCGGCGACGCGAGCGAATCAGACACGCATGATGGCTGACGCGAGGGCGATCCTGCATCGCCCCGTTCGCCGCACGACGCCACCTCCATTTCCGGAAAAAAAGGACCTCTCATGGCAGAACTGGACACCGCACTTTACGAGCAGATCGGCGCGCTGAGCGAGGCGGGCGACGCGTTGGCGGAAGACGAGGACTTCGAAGGCGCGCTGGCGAAATACCGGGAGGCGCTCGACCTGCTCCCCGAACCCAAGACCCACTGGGAAGCCGGCACCTGGCTGATGGCTGCGATCGGCGACGCGAATTTCTTTCAGGAAGACTACGCGGCCGGCCGTGACAATCTCGGCCACGCGATGCATTTCCCCAACGCGATCGGCAACCCGTTCCTGCACCTGCGGCTCGGCCAGTGCCAGTTCGAACTCGGCGACCTCGACCGCGCGGCGGACGAACTGATGCGCGCCTACATGGGCGGCGGGCCGGAGCTTTTCGAGGACGAGGACGACAAGTACCTGCGATTCCTGGCCACGCGGGCGGACGGGATCCAGGCGCCCTGACGCGCAGGCGCTTGCTTCGCGTCACCCGCGTCCCCGCCAACGAACCCGACCTTCGTCCCGACGGAACGATCCGGCGCCGAAACCCGGGTCGCGATCCGCATCGCCGCGTTGCGCGGCCGCGCGTCGAACCGCTTCTACGCGCGGCACGGCTTCGTGCGAATCGACGACGCGGAATGGGACATCGACTCCGTGCGCGAGCCGGGTTCGACAACGGGGTAGCGCCCGCCGGTTGAAACCGGCACGCACGTATCAGCGTTTTCACCAATATGGAAAACGCGTGGCCGGCCGATGTTGCAGAGAGGATGTGAATAACTGATCCGAGGCCAATGATGACGACATCTGCAACAAACGGCGTGAATGGCGTGTCATCCGAAACCCCCGGCGCAACAGCGGCATCCGGCGACGCCGAGCGCGCACCGTCGGTCCTGCTGGTCGACGACGAGCCGAATGTGCTGTCGGCGCTCCGGCGCGTGTTCCGGCCCACCGGCTACGCGATCCTGACCGCCGACAGCGGCGAGGCCGCACTCGCGGTCCTGGCGTCGACGGAGATCGACCTGATCGTGTCCGACATGCGGATGCCGCACATGAGCGGCGCGGAATTTCTGGCGCGCGCACGGGCGCTGTACCCGGACACGATGCGCATCCTGCTGACCGGCTATGCCGAGATCGCGTCGGTCGTGCAGGCCGTCAACGAAGGCGGCGTGTATCGCTACCTGAACAAGCCGTGGGACGATCACGACCTGCTGCTGACCATCGAGCAGGCGCTGGAGCAGCGCCGTTTGCGCCGCGAAGCCGCCCGGCTGGCCGCGCTGACGGAAGCGCAGAACGACGCGCTGCGCCTGTTCAACACGGAACTCGAAACGCAGGTGCGCGCACGCACCGAGGAGCTCGGCCAGACCGTGATGTTCCTGGAAGCCGCGCAACGCGACCTGAAACGCAGCTTCACGGCGATGGTGCAGGTCTGCGCGAGCATGATCGAGCTGCGTTGCGGCGCCGCCAGCGGGCACGCGATGCGGGTCGGCGAGATTGCGCGGCGGCTCGCGCTGGCGGCGGAGATGAGCGAGCTGCACGCGCAGGACGTCTATTTCGCGGGGCTGCTGCACGGCATCGGCAAGCTGTCGCTGCCGGACGACTTGCTGCACAAGCCGCTCACGCGGATGACGACCGACGAGCACCGGCTGTTCCACGAACATCCGCTGCGTGCGCAGATGGTGCTGACGCCGGTCGCGCAATTGCACAAGGTCGCGTCGGTCGTGCTGCACCAGTACGAGCGCTTCAACGGGCGCGGTACGCCGGACGGATTGATCGGCGATGCGATCCCGCTCGGCGCGCGGATCGTGGCGATCGCACGCGATTTCGAAGGGCTGCGCCACGGCGAGATCGGTGCGCCGCATTCGATCGAACAGGCGATCGACGTGTTGCGCTCGCAGGCCGGCGTGCGTTACGACCCGCAGCTGGTCGAGCGCTTCACCGAGCTGATGCGCGATCCCGCGAGCCTCGGCATCGCGGCGTCCGTCACCGAGATCCGGTCGGCGCAGCTGCGCGAAGGGATGCGGCTCGCCGACGACCTGCGCACGCATCGCGGCGTGCTGCTGATGACGAAGGGCAGCGTGATGTCGGCGCACCAGATCGAACTCGTGCGCCGCTTCGAGACGCGCGAAGGGACACCGTTCGACATCCTGGTGCTGGCCGGCCCGGCGGCGTCGGCGCACGCACCCGGCGCAGGCGCACCGCCGGCCTGACGGCCGCGGTGCGCGATCGACCGCGCACCGCGACGATGCCTTCACCCTGCTTCGGGCGCCCGATCATGCATGGCACCTACAACGTCCCGCTCGTCCTGCTGTCGCTCGCGATCGCGACGCTGGCCTCCTATACGACGCTCGACCTCGCGGCGTTCATTTCGCTGCTCGATAACCCGAAGCTGAAGCGGGCGTGGCTGGGCGGCGGCGCGGCGGCGATGGGCACCGGCATCTGGTCGATGCATTTCGTCGGCATGCTCGCATTCTCGCTGCCGATCCCGCTCGGCTATGCGTGGCAGGGCACCGGCATCTCGCTGGCGATCGCCGTGCTCGTGTCGTATTTCGCGCTGAACGTCGTCACGCGTGCGCGGCTGGGCTGGCGGCGGCTATGCCTGGGCGGCGTGCTGATGGGCGGCGGGATTGCCGGCATGCACTACACGGGCATGGCCGCGATGCACATGCAGCCGGGCATTCGCTACGATGCCGCGCTGTTCGCCGCATCGATCGGCATCGCGGTGATCGCATCGACGGCCGCGCTCTGGATCGCGCAGGCATTGCGCGCGCAGCAGGCACGCCATGCGACCGCGCAACGCATCGGCGCGGCCGTCATCATGGGCCTGGCCATCACCGGCATGCACTACACGGCGATGGCGGCCGCGCATTTCGCGCCGGATGCGCGGTGCGGCGCCGCGCAAGGGGTCGACGCACCGTGGCTCGCGACGACGGTCGCGCTGTTTACGATGGCGACGCTGGTCGTCACGCTGATGCTGTGCCGTTTCGATGCGCGCACCACCTTCCTGCGCGGGATGACCGACACGCTCGAACGGCTCGTACGGTTGCGAACCGACGAACTCGAACGCGCACTGCGCCGCTACGAGCAGACGACGCAGATGCTGCAACGCACGCGCGAGAACATGGCGGCCGAGATCGACGAACGCAAGGCCGCGCACGCGCTGCTCGAACAGGAGAAGGACGAGCAGCGGCGCCTGCTGCACGTGCTCGAGGAAACGCACGAGCAGCTGCTGCAGTCGGAAAAGCTCGCGTCGATCGGCCAGCTCGCGGCCGGTGTCGCGCACGAGATCAACAATCCGATCGGCTTCGTCAGCGCGAACCTCAATACGCTGAGGACGTGGGTGCGCAGCCTGCTCGACGTGGTCGACGCACACGAAGCCGCGCTGCCGCAGCACGACCCGGCCGCCCGCGATGCGCTGGCAGCCGTGCGCCGCGCGGCGGATCTCGACTACGTCCGCGACGAGATCGTGACGCTGATCGACGAATCGATCGACGGCGCGGTGCGGGTGCGGCGCATCGTGCAGGACCTGCGCGATTTCTCGCGCCCGGCCAGCGACGAATGGCGCGTCGTCGATCTGCATGCGGGTCTCGAGAGCACGCTCAACGTCGTCCACAACGAACTCAAGTACAAGGCCGACGTCGTGCGCGACTACGGCGCGATCCCGCCCGTCGAATGCCTGCCGTCGCAACTGAACCAGGTGTTCATGAACCTGCTGGTCAACGCGGTGCAGGCAATTGCCGAGCATGGCGTGATCACGATCCGCACGTCGAGCGACGGCGACCAGGTGTCGATCGCGATCAGCGATACCGGCGCGGGCATGACGCCCGACATCGTGCGGCGGATCTTCGATCCGTTCTTCACGACGAAACCGGTCGGGCAGGGCACGGGGCTCGGGCTGTCGGTCTCGCACGGCATCGTCGAGCGTCATCGCGGTGCGATCGACGTGACCAGCGAGCCCGGCCGCGGCACGACCTTCCGCGTGCGGCTGCCGGTGCGGCAGGTCGGCGACCACGCGCATGCGGCCGCTGACGACGCGGCTAGCGCCGATCCAGCAGCGTATCGCTCAACACGCTGAACGCCGCGCCCGGCAGCTCGTGCAGCTGTGCGACCACGCTGCTGACCGGATAGAACGACTCGACCGAATCGTCGAGGATCCCGACACCGATCAGCTCGATGCGTTGCGCGCGCAGCGCATCGACGCGTGCGTGCAGGTCGGTGCGCAGAATTGCCGGGTTGCCGTCGCCGGTGGCCGGATAGCCGTCCGACAGCACCATCAGGATCCGCCGGCGCGCACGCGTCGACAGCAGCCGTCCGGCAGCCCAGCTCAACGCCTCGCCGTCGGGATTCTCGTGTCCGCATTCGATGCACGCGAGGCCGCCCGGGTTGTCGGAATCGAACCGCTTGTAGACGCGCAGATCGAGCCGTTCGACGAACCGGTTGTAGCCGAAGGTGCGGTGGCCGCCGTCGATCCAGCGCTGGTAATGCGCGCGCATCGCGGCATCCTCGACCGAGCTGTAGCCGAGCACTTCGCACGCGAAGCCGAGCTGCATCAGCGCGTCGCACAGTGCAGCCGCGCAGAGCCGGGCGAGTTCGATTTTCTTGCCGGCCATCGAGCCGCTGCAGTCGATCAGCAGGCTGACGGCCGCATCGCGTCCCGGTGCCGCGCGTCGGGTGCGGAACGGCGTGCGATAGCCGGGCGTGGTCGACAGGCGGACGAGTGACGTCCGGTCGAGTTCGCCGCGTTCCTGTTCGCGCTTCCAGCGCGTCTGTTCGTCCACTTTCAACGCGCGTTCGAGCCGGCGCTTGAGCGGCTCGGTCTGCGCGCGGGCCGCCGCGCGCAGACGATGCCACGCGGCCGGTGCACCGTTGCCGGTGAAGTCCGTCACCGTGTCGAACGCGGTCGTCAGCGGGACGGAGAGCAGCGGCCGGTTGTCCGCGGACAGCCGGATCGTGCCGGGTGCCGCGTCGCCCGGCGCGGGCGATTCGGTTGACGATGCCGTGTCCGCGATTGCGCCGGCGCCGGATTCGGCCGAAACCGGCGCACGCGCGTCGTCCGATGGGCCCTGTCCGTCCGATTCGAATTCGGCGGCGATGGCCGTGCTGTCGATCGTGCTGCCCGGATCGGCCGTGAACATCATGTTGTTCGCACCGGCCGAGGCCAGCGCGCGCACGCGTTCGACGATCCGTTGCGCGGCGCGGATGCTGTCGGCCGTCGAAGTCGATGCGCGCGCGGCGGCGACGAGATCGTCGGATGCGGCGAGCGTGGCGTCGAGCGACGGAACGTGTTCGATCGGCGAAGGCGGTTCGTCCCACAGCGCGCGTTCGATGCGCCACAGCAGCTTGTCGCGCCATGCCATGCGCGGCCAGCGGTGCAGCGTGTCGGCGGCCGATACCACCCGCATCCGGCCCAGGAATGCGTTCGCACCGGGATAGATCGCAGCGAGGCAAGCGGCTGCGCGCCGGTCGTCGATCGCCTGCGCGATGGACCGCACGCCGGGCGACGCGAGCGCGGCGACGTCATCGATCGCGCCGAAGCGCAACCGCGCCGCATGGAGGTCGACGAAGCCGGTGATCGCCTCGTCGTCGATCTCGCCGGCGAGCAGCGTGTCGGGCAGCACCAGCACGTCGCGCTGCACGGCCGGCCCGTGGCCCGCGAACCGCACTTCGATGCCGTGCCGTTGCGTGAGCGTCCGGGCCAGCCGCGTCAGGTGCCGGGACCGCGCGTCGTCGTCACGGTCCATCGCGTCAGGCCTCGATGTCGATGTAGTGGCGGATGATGCTGCGGATCAGGTCGGCATCTTCCGTGCCGACCTTCGCGTAGAGCGTCGGGCCGGCGGCCGATTCGGGGTCGCCGGTGCGTAGCATCAGCTCGGCCCAGTCGAGCAGGCGGCGCGTCGAGAACGCGCTGGCCAGATCCTCGCGGACGAACGCGGCGCGGCAGTCGGCGGCGATTGCCGCGAGCGTGTCGGCCATTGCCGCCGACATCGCCGCGCCGAAGGTCCGCTGCAGCACGCGCGCCTCGTCGGCCGGCGGCAGGTAGTCGAGGTGGTACACGCGCCAGCGGTCGAGGAACGCTTCGTTCATCACGTTCGCGCCCTGGTACAGGTGGCGGAACTGCCCCATCGCGCCCACCGCGTTGGCGGTCGCGAACAGCCGGAACGACGGATGCGGGACGACGATCTCGTTGCCCTTCTCCTTCAGCAGCAGGCGGCCGGCCGGTTCGAGCACGGCGGTCAGCACCGCGAGGATCGCCGGTTCCGCGAAGTCGATCTCGTCGACGATGAGCCACAGCCCTTCGCGCATCGCGGTCGGCAACACGCCGTCGACCCAGATCGTCTCGCCGCCCTTGACGGTCCAGAAGCCGACGAAGTCGCCGACCGTCGTCTGGCCGTTCATGTTCGAGCGCAGCACGCCGTGGCCGGCTTGCGCGGCGGCCTGTTCGATGAGGCTCGTCTTGCCGGTGCCGGTATGGCCGATCAGCAGGATGCGGCGGTTCTCGACGATGTCTTCGAGCACGTTCGTCGTGCGCGCGGTGAACAGGTAGGCCGGGTTCGCAGGCGGCACGAGCGGCCCGCCCGGGCCGCGCGGCATCGGCACGCCGCCTACGTGCGCGGTGTGCGTCGCATCGACGGCCACCGCCGGTCGCGACGCGTGCGCGCGCCGCAGGTCCTGCATGAAGCCGTCGCGATGGGCGGGGGCCGCGCGGTCATCTGCTTCGCGCCGGACGAAACCCTCCCGAAGCCACTTGTGCAGCTTCGCGTCGAGGTTGTCCGCGTCGACGACCGTATCGACCGACGTGCTGCCGTCGGGCCGGTGATGCTGGATCCGGTACATGTGCGCGCGTTCGGAACGGCTGACGACCCATTGTCCGGCGGACGGATCGGCCAGTTGCCGATAGACGCCGAGTACCGACGGGGCGGAGGAGGAAGGGGCAGCGGGTGCGTTCATGGTGGCGGACGAGATTGGGCGGCCGGCGCTTCATGTCTTCGATGCATCGCGTCGATTGTATAGTTTTGCCGCGACGGGCGACATGGGCGCGGGAATCGTCCCGCCGCGAATTGTGCGCCGGTCGTCGAATCCGGCGAAGGAGAGTGGAACGTGACAGTGACAGAAACGGACGAACGGGTGATACGCCGCGCCAGCGTGCTGGATGTGCCGGCGGTGCTGGGGATCTTCGACGAGGTGATCGCCTGGTTCGTCGCCATCGGCAACGACGGGCAATGGGGCCGCGAGCCGTGGTCGACGTCGCCCAAGCGGATTGCGCTCGTGACCGAAGCCTGTGCGCTGCCCGAAGCGTGGGTGGCGGAAGGGCCGGACGGCCGCATTCTGGGCGCGTTGATCCTGGGCGAGTCCATGCCCTACGTGCCTGCCGCAACCGAGCCGGAAATCTACGTGAGAGTGCTGGTGGCGGGGCGCGACGCACGGGCGCGCGGTGTCGGCCGGCACCTGATGGCCTTTGCGGACGAGCGTGCCCGGGCGGCCGGGGTGGCGCGCCTGCGCGTGGACTGCTACGGCGGCGGGGCGGGGGCGCTGGTGCGTTTTTACGAGTCCTGCGGGTATGAGCGAATCTCCACCTTCGACGTGGACGGTTGGCCGGGGCAGTTGCTGGGGCGCCGTGTGTGACGGCGCCGGTCCGCGACCGGGCGTGAAAGGCGTGAAAGCATCGGCCGACGGACCGCGCGCCGTTGATGGACCGGCCTGCGGCCCGTTTCTCTGGTGCCGTCCGCTACGTCAGCGGGAAACGGCCGATTGCGCGACAGCGGGGCGTCGAGCCGACGCGCCCGGATGCGCGGGCGCCTCGTGCGCGTCTGGCGCAGCCGGCAACGCGACCCGCACATACAGAAACGCGCGCCGTTCGCGATCGGGCAGCACCTGCGGCCCGTAGCTGATCTTCACCGCACCGTCGTCGATCTCGCCGGCCTGCGCGAAACGCCACGCGCGCGGATCGCTGTCGAGCAGGAATTCGGCGCGTGCATACGCGTGCGGCTCGAACAGCTCGGGGATCGCCACGGCCCGCCCGTCCAGCTTGTCGAGCAGCGCGTCGACGACGTTGAAGCCGTACCCGTCGCGCACGATGTCGCAGATGAAGCTGCCGGCGATGCGTGGATTCAGCTCGATCACGTGCGGCACGCCGTCGTGCACGATGCAGTCGAGGTGCACGGGCCCCCACGTGAGCCCGGCCGCCGCGGTCGCGCGCGTGCCGACGTCGATCAGCGCGCGCAGCGTGTCGGCGTCGAGATCGAGTTCGGACGTATAGCCGCGTTCGAGAAAACCGGCGCCGTGCCGCTTCAGCTTGCGCAGCGCGCCGACATAGCGGCCGTCGAAATACTCGACGCAGTATTCGCTGCCGCTCAGGAATTCCTCGATGACGACACGTTCGGTCGCAAGCGACTGCGCATCGGCGTGCGCGGCGGCAAGCGCATCGAGCTGCGCGCGCACGTCGGCGATGTCCTCGCAGCGCCGCACGCCGTCGCTCGCCGAGCCTTCCGACGGCTTGACGACGACCGGAAAGCGCAGCGGATCGGCCGCGGCCGCGAGCGCTGTCGGCGCGGCCAGCGTGCCCGTGACGAACTGCGCGGCCGGGATGCCGTGCGCGGCGAGCAGCGCCTTCTGGTTCGATTTCGACACGGCGTGCGCGACGTGCCGCGCGTCGGGGCCGGGCAGGCCGAGCGCGTCGGCGACCCACGCGGCGGTGCGCGCATAGGTGTCGTGCGAGGTCGTCACGCGCAGCGTGTCGAGTTCGTCCGGAAAGCGCGTGCGCAGCCAGGCGGCGAGCGGGCCGGCGTCGGGCTCGAGGTTGACCGTCTCGACGGCGTCGGGAAACACGCCGTCGAGACGATGGCCGGGCGCGGTGACGACGGTCACGGCCAGCTGGCGCGCCAGCGCGGCGCGGACCAGCGCGACGCTGCTGCCGGTGGCGCGCGCGCCGATCACGATGAGTCGCTTCATGTCGGATCCTTGATCGGGGACGGGAGAAGGGGGGCGGCTAGCGCGCGCGCCGGCGCAGGCGCTGCGCTTCGAGGCGCGGCAGCAGGTGCTGGACGACACGCGGCAGCGTATAGATCGGCAACTGCGCGCACGTGAACACGAGCGCCATGGTCGGCGTCGCGGCCAGCCCGAGCGCGGCCCACATCAGGCCGACGTTGCGATTGGCGACGATCAGCGCGACGTTGAGCCGCGTGCGGACGTCGCCGGGCGTGAGCCCGTACGCGAGGAGCTGGAAGCCGGCATTGACCGCGAACGCGAGCGCGATCGCGCCCAATGCACGGTGCGGCGCGGCGATGATCGATTGCTGCATGCCGGCCATCGTGCCGAGCGCGAACACCAGCAGCGCGACGACGACGATCGCGTCGATCGGCGTCGCATAGCGGTCGAGCCGCGAACCGGCAAACCGCCGCACGAGCAGCGCGACGCCCTCGGCGCTGCCGATCAGCAGCGCGAGCCGCAACGCGAGACTCAACGGCGAGATCGACACGGCGGCATCGTGGCTGAACCAGGCCGTCAGCAGCGGCGCGGTGAGCGGCACGAACACCATCGACGCGAGGGTGGCGACCAGCGCGACGCTCGCGTCGAGCGACAACATCCGCGCGATCGTCGACGTGCCGCTCGACGGTGGCGCGCAGTAGGCGATCACCAGCGCGACGACCCAGTCGTACGGCATGCCGGCGACGCGCGCGGCGATGCCGAGCGCCACCGGGCACGCGATCATCGTCGCGGCGGGCAGCAGCAGCGACACGGCCGGCCGGCGAGCGACCGCGCGCACGGCGCCGGGCTCGACGCGCAGCAGCGTGCCGAGCACGAACAGGAACACGGTGACGGGCATCAGCGGCCGTGCGAGGGCCGCGAGCGGCGGCACGAGCAGCCCGAGGACGACGCCGCACGCGAGCACGGTCGGCCCGCGCCGCACCGTCGCGGCGATCAGCGCGCGCACGGGCGAACCTCGGGCCGGCGGCGAACGGGGGTGAAGCCGGGGCAGACAGCGAATGGCATGCGGATTCCTCGGAAGGGGGCGGCCGGCACCGAATACCCGCTAGGCTAATCCGGATGATGAGCGAAGTAAAATGATATAAACTGAATCGGTAACAAGAGAAGCTGATATGAACATCCCTCTGCTCGAAACCTTTCGCGCCGTCGTGCAGGAAGGCAGCGCGTTGCGCGCGGCCGAACGGCTCGGCTGCACGCAATCGAACGTCACCGCGCGGCTGCGCCAGCTCGAGGAGTCGCTCGATGCGCCGCTGTTCGACCGGCACGGCAAGCGGCTGGTGCTGAACGATGCGGGGCGGCGGCTGATGCCGTATTGCGACCGCATCCTGCGCCTCGTCGACGAAGCGACGCAGGTGGTGCGCGAGACGCCGGTCGCGCGCAGCTTCCGGCTCGGTTCGATGGAAAGCACGGCGGCCACGCGCCTGCCGGCGCTGGCCGCCGCGTTGAAGGCGCGCGAGCCGGCGCTCGGTCTCGCCGTGCAGATCGGCAGCGAGCCGGAGCTGGCCGACGCGCTGCTGCGCGGCCGGATCGATGCGGCGCTCACCGCGCGCGCGGTCGTGCGGCCCGGATTGCGTTACGAGCCCGCGTTCGCCGAGGACATGGTGCTGGTGAGCGCCGCCACGGTCACGCGCCGGCAACTGCTGGCCGACAACACGGTGCGGCTGCTCGCGTTTCACGACGGCTGCCCGTACCGCGCGGTCGCGGAGCACTGGCTGAAGGCGCGCGGCGTCGCGATCGAATCGGTATCGTCGTTCGGCACGTTCGGCGCGATCCTCGGCTGCGTGGCGGCCGGGATGGGCGTCGCGATCCTGCCGAAGCGGATCACGACCGGGCACGTCGCGCGCAAGGAACTGCGCGCGCATGCCTTCGACGATCTCGACAGCGTGACGACCTACCTCGTCACGCCCGATGAAGCGCCCGCGCTGCCCGAACTCGATGCGTTGCGCGCGGTGCTCGGCCGGCAGGCGGGCGCGCTGCTCGCGCGCTAGGCCGGCGCGACCGCGCGTTCGTCCGCGAAGAAATCGGCCTCGATCTCGCGGATGCGCCGGCAATCCTCGAGCAGCCGCTCGAACGTCGGGCTGTAGAGGCCGACGGTGCCGAGCGCCGTCTGCAGGTCGGTGGTCACGCGCAGCGTGTCGCCCACCTTGATCCATTGCTTGAGCCCGACGAACGACGGCAGCGCCTGGATCGCCTGCCACGTGAAGTCCTGTCGCAGCACGCCGTTACGCGACGACAGCAGCAGCACGTGCCCGCAGTAGCCGCGGAAATCCGTCGGCGCGGCGGTTGCGCCGAACAGCCGCTCCGGATGCAGCACGGCCTCGACGGCGGCCGACACGTGATTCTCGCCGCTGACCGCGCTCGTCAGCCGCGGGTCGAGACTGCCGTGCAGCCGCGCGTTCAGTTCGACGATCGTCGGGCCGTCGGCCGTGTCGAACAGCTCGAGATGAGTCGGCCCGAAGCGCACGTCGAGCGCGTCGAGCACGTCGGCCGCGTAGTCGAGCAACGGCGCGTAGCGCGGGTCCGCATGATTCAGCACCAGCATCTTGTCGAGCCGCGGGGCATGCGTGCGGTCGCGATGCACTTCCCACAGGCTGACCACGCGATGGCGGCCCTCGAACGACACCGAATCGACGATGTATTCCTGCCCCTCGGAATAGCGCTGGATCACGATGTCGTCGTTCGGCTGGTTGTACAGCGAACGGGTGGCCAGCACGTCGCGCGCGGCGGCCTCGACCTGCGCGAGCGTCCGGCAGATCTTCACGCCGGCGACGCCCGCGCTGCGCGCCGGCTTCACGACGAGCGGCAGCGTGTCCTGCGCGCGCGCCCATTCGAGCGCTTCGTCGACCGATGTGCTGTGGAAGTGCGCCGGTGCGCGCAGGCCGGCCTGGCGGATGCGCTCGTTCATCGCGAACTTGTCGCGCCGCGCGGCCGATGTCGCGAGCGGGTTGCGGGTCGGCACGTCGAGCCGCTCGGCCAGCGTGTCGGCCAGCTCCAGCGCCGCGTCGAGGCCGTGCAGCACCGCGCCGATCCGCAGGTCGCCCAGTTGCGCAAGCGTCGCGTCGATGTCGCCGCGATGCTGGACCTGGCGGATGTAGTCGGACGGCACGAACTGGTTCCGGTAGATGTCCGGCAGATCGGGATCGCTGATTACGTGCACGCACCGGATGCCGTACGCGCGAAACGCGGGCGCCAGGTAGGCGGCGGTCGACGCACCGTCGACGATCAGGACGGTATCGATGAAGCGATGCTGCATGGATGCCTCGCTCGGCTGTGGGATCGGTTGAAGGGTGTCGGTCGGAAGCGGCTCAGGCCCGCGTGCCGGTATCGGGCGCGTCGCCGGGCCAGCGCACGGCCACCCCGATGCAGACGGCGACGAGCACGGCCGCGACGGCGAACGCGTGCGACGCGCCGGCCACGATCGCCGCGCCCTGGCCCGCGACCAGCGCGCCGAGTGCCGCGACGCCGATCGCGGCGCCCACCTGGCGCGCGGTGTTGAGGATCGCGGAAGCCGTCGCCGAGCGGCCGGCCTCGACACTGCCGAGCATCGTCGAGGTCAGCGCGGGAATCGCGATGCCGCCGCCGATCGCCATCGCCGCGAGCCCCGGCGCCAGGAGCACATAAGGCGTGTGCGCGGCGAGCGTGTGCCACAGCCACAGGTAGCCCGCGAGCGATACGGCGAGGCCGGTGAGGACGGTTACGCGGAACCCGTACCGGACGGCGAGTCGCGCGCTCGCGATGTTGGCGAGCATGATGATCGTGAGCGGTGCGAGCGCGAGCCCCGATTCGGTCGCCGTGAAGCCGCGCGCGTTCTGGAAATAGAGGCTGAGCGAGAAGATCAGCCCGTAGAACGCGGCATTCGTGACCGAGCCGATCGCCAGCACGCCGGGCACGCGCGCGATGCGGAAGAACGCGAGCTGCAGCATCGGCGCGGCCACGCGCCGCTCGATCGCGACGAACAGCGCGCCGAGCGCGGCCGAGGCGATCAGCGCGCCGGCCGCGTACGGGTCGCCAATGCCCTGCGCGCCGGCCCGGATGATCCCGCCGGTCAGCAAACCGAGTACCAGTACCGCGACGATCTGGCCGGCCGGATCGAACAGCCGCGTGCGCGCGGCGGCCGAATCCTGCACGTGGCGCAGCGTGAGCCACAGCCCGATCGCGCAGATCGGCAGGTTGATGAAGAAGATCGCGCGCCAGCCGAGCGAATCGATCAGCAGGCCGCCGAGCGTCGGCCCGGCCGCGCTGATCGCACCGCCGGTGGCGCTCCACCACGCGACGGCTTTCACGCGCGCGGCGGTGTCGTTCGCACACGCATGCGTGATGAGCGCGAGCGACGTGGGCAGGATCATCGCGGCGCCGACACCCTGCGCGACCCGCGCGGCAATCAGCGCGGCGAGCGACGGCGCGAGCGCGCAGCCGAGCGACGCGAGCAGGAACAGCGCGAGGCCGTACGCGAACAGCCGGCGGCTGCCGAAGCGGTCGGCCAGCGTGCCGGACGTCAGCAGCAGCGCGGCGAACGACAGCGTGTACGCGTCGACGATCCACTGCAGCCCGTGAATGCTCGATCCGAAGGAATGACCGAGGCTCGGAATCGCGACGTTGACGACGGTCACGTCGAGCTGGACGATCGCGAAGCCGAGGCTCGCGGCCGCGACGGTCGGGAAGATCGCGCGCAGCGACGTGCGGGTTGCCGGCGCGGCGGCCAGTGCGCGGTCGAGCGCCGGAGCACGGTCGCTCATTGCGGCGCCCGGTTCGGATGATCGGGGCGGCGGCAAACCGGCAACGACGCGTCGTATCCGGCGTCCTCGAAGAAGCAGCAGCGCGGCAGGCGGCATCGATTCATCTGGCGGGTTTCCGTGTGGCGGATGAAGGCAGGCGGCTGCGCGTCGGGCGTCGGCCGCATCGTCGGATCCGACAGAAAGCTAGCATCGACCCGCTAGCGAATACAAATAATAACCAGCGATTTTTTAACAAGTATTCGTGTTAAAGGCCAGTGCGAGCGGCGCGGACGGCCGCGGCTGCGTTGCTGAACTTATATCGATAATTTTTGTTTGCAATCGAATTAATATCATTTCGCAATGCAATGACGGTCTCCTAGTCTTGTCGAGCGCTTCGCACCGAGGACGGCAGAGCGCGGCGGTTTCGCCCTACCGCTCTTCGACCCAGAATCTTTATACGAGAGACCTATGACCTATCTCGCAGATGAACGCATTGCCTTGACGGCAGTGGAGTCCGCTCATATCCGCAAGACGCTCGGCGCGCTGGCCTACGACCCGGCCGGCGGCGCCGGCTACATCAGCGCGGTGCGCAAGCTCGCGTACAACGCGTTTCCCGACCGCATCGTCGACGCGTTCGACCGTGCGAAGGCGCCGACCGCCGACGCACACGGTTCGATCGAGATCGACAACCTGCCGATCGACGACGACGTGAAGGGCAGCCCGCGGTTCGAGGAAACCGGCCGCTCGTTCAAGGCCGGCGTGCTGAGCGAGAACGTGCTGGTCGCACTGAGCACGCTGGCCGGCGAACCGTATTCGATCGCGCACGAAGGCCGCGAGCTCGTGAACAACCTGACGCCGCACAAGACGACCGCGCGCGAGTACACGGGCCTCGGCTCCGAGGTCGAGCTGGATTTCCATATCGAGAACGCCGCGCAGGCGCACATGCCGGAAGGCGATACGTCGCCGTTCGCGCTGCTGCTGCTCGGCGTGCGCAGCGAGGCCGGCGGCGGCCCGTACACGCGGCTCGCCGACGCGCGCCGCGCGCTGGAGCGGCTGTCGCCGGACGACATCGCGCAGCTGTACGGCGAGCACTACATCATCCGCGTGCCGTACCGGTGGCGCGGCGCCGCGCCGACGCCGCGCGACAACACCGACCTGAGCGCCGTGCTGTCGGGGCCGCTCGACGCGCCGCGCGTGACGGTCGCGTTCTATCCGGACATGGTGCTGGCCGTCAACACGCGCGCGCAGGAGGCGCTGGCGAACCTGTACCGCGCGGTGCGCGAGGTGTCGTTCGGCGTCCAGGTATCGCCGGGCAAGCTGGTGCTGATCAACAACCATTTCACGCTGCATTCGCGCGACCGCTTCGATCCGCAATACGACGAGAACGATCGCGCGTTCCGCTGGGTGCAGCGCGTGTTCGTCGCACGCAGCCTGTGGAATTTCCGCTCCTTCACGCCGCTGCAGGCGCGTGTGTTCGATCCGAAGGCGCTGTACGCGGGCGAGTCGCCGCAGGCGACGCAGCCGCCGCGCGTCGCGCAACCGGCGCCGCAGCGCGCGGCCGCGGCCGAACTCGAAGCGACGCCTGCGTGAAAGGCCGGGCGGGGCGGCGACGTGCACGGCTCATCGCCTGCCCCAGCGCGCGTGTGCCCGACGCATCATCGAATAACAAAGGATTGCACAAGACATGAGAAGAACGACCTTTCCCGTTGCGCGCATCGCTCGCGTGCTGGCCGCGATCCTGATCGGCGGCAGCGTCGCGGCGCAGGCCGCGACGTTCGACCTGAGCCCCGAGCAGCCGGGCCGGCTGCGCGGCGCCGCGAGCCCGGCGGTCGAGCACGCACTGCCGGGCAGCTTCAAGTTTGCCGAAGCGAACACGCTGACGATCGGCATCGCGCCGAACCTGCCGCCGCTCAGCACCTATGCGACGGATGCACGGACGGTCGTCGGCTTCGATCCCGATCTCGCGCAGCTCATCGCGGACAGCGTCGGCCGCAAGCTGAAGATCGTGCCGCTCGCGTGGGCCGACTGGCCGCTCGCGCTGCAGTCCGGCAAGGTCGACGCGGTGATCTCGAACGTGACGGTCACCGAGCAGCGCAAGGAGAAATTCGACTTCTCGACCTACCGGAAGGATCAGCTCGGGTTCTACGTGAAGAACGGCAGCAAGCTCGCCGCGATCCGCGAGCCGAAGGATGTCGCCGGGCTGCGCGTCGTGACCGATTCGGGCACGAACCAGGAAAAGATCCTGCTCGAATGGAACCGGCAGAACGTCGCGCGCGGCCTCGCACCGGTCGAGATCCAGTACTACCCGGACGCGGCGGAGCGCTGGGTCGCGCTGCAGTCGGGCCGCGTCGATACGATCTTCAGCGTGAATTCGATGCTTGCGTACCAGGCGTCGTTGCGCGGCGACGCGAAGCTGATCGGCACCGTGAGCGGCGGCTGGCCGCGCACCGCGGATATCGCGATCACGACGAGGAAGGGCAGCGGGCTCGCCGATCCGCTGACGCTCGCGATCAATGCGCTGATCGCGAACGGCAGCTACCGGAAGGTGCTCGGCCGCTGGAGTCTCGACGCCGAAGCGATCGACCAGTCGCAGACCAATCCGCCAGGGCTGCCGCGCACCTGAGTGACGCGCGCGGCGCCGCTTACGCAATCGGCCACTGCAGGATCACGATCCCGTCGTTGAAATCGTTGTCGGCGCCGTCTTCGGCACCGAGCCAGCCGAGCCAGACCGTATCGCCGGCGGACAGCGGCGCGAGCCGTGCATCGGTCGCGGATTTTTTGCCGTTGGCCGACGCGTCGATCCGGATCCGGCCGCCCTGGGAGTTCAGCGTGAACTGCCTGACGCCGTCGTCGCCGTTGCCGGCGAACGACGCGGCCGGCTCGAGTGCATCGTCGATGAACAGCTTCAGGTCCTGCCGGTCGGCGGCATTCGCGTAGAAGGTCGCCTTGAAATCGGTATTCGGCGGCAGCGCGAAGTTGCCGTTGCGGTCGGACGACGGCTTGAAACCGGGCTGCTTCGTGTCCGGCCGGCTGCCGGCGATCTCGATCGTCGTTTCCCAGCGGAAGTAGCCCGACACGGCGCCGTCGCGGTCGAGCACCGCGAAATCGGCCGTGCAGGCGGTGGTGCCGGCGGCCAGCACCTCGCTGCGCCAGACATGGTCTTTCATCGGCCGGCACGCCGGCTGAAGCAGGTCGTCGCCGTCCGGCACCGGCGTGGCGGCATCGCGGACTTCCGCTTCGATCGGCGCGACGATGCCGGCGTCCTTCAGCGCGAACCGGACGAACAGCACGCTCACCTCGGCGCGCAGCGCCAGCGCGGTTTCGCGCAGATGAAGCGTGTCGCCCGGCTGCAGGCCGGCGAAGAACCGGCTGTCGTTGTGACCGAGCTGGCCGGTATCGCCGGGGCTGATCACGTAGATGTGCCGGCCGTCGATCACGGTCGGCGCATCGGCGTTCCTGCTCGCATCGGGATAGGCCGACAGCAGCGTGACGGCGTCGACGATCGCGAGTACATCGCAACGAAGACCAGGCATGAGCGCTTCCTCCGCAACAAGGGAATGACGCGGGCGACCGCCGCGCGGCCGCCCGCCTGCCGCGAACGGATCAGTTGTGGATCGAAATGAACGGATCCCACTGGTAGCAGCCCAGCGACTGGCAGTTGCGATCGATGATCTGGAAGAAGAAGTGGTAGGTCACGCGACCTTCCGACAGCGTTTCCGACGACCAGTAATAGTTGTCGACCTTCTGGCAGGTCGGCGTCGACGGCGAGCTCGGGTTCGGAATCGGGATCGATGCGGTGGCCTTGCGCGGCGTCGGCGGCGAGATCAGGTCCTTGCCCTGGTTCGCGATGAAGCCGTAGAAGATCACCTGCTTTTCGAAGCCCAGCGACAGGCTCGTTTCGCGCCAGCGGATCAGGTCGCCGACCTGCGCTTTCAGGTCGAGCTCGCCACCCGCCTGCCCGGAAACCACGTTGTCCTGGTTGGTGACCATGTACACGTGCTTCCAGTCGATCAGCGTCGGGTTTTTAGGGTCCCGGCTGGGATTCGGATATTTCTGGAGAATGGTTTCGGTATCGAACGAAACGAGCACATCGGTAACGCGTGACATAGCAGCTCCCGTTTGAAGTAATGGGACTTATCGTTGCGCGAATTGCTTCGTGCCGCTGCCATCGCCTTGTGCCGCAAGGCTTTGATCCGGAATCGGCAGGTGCTGAAGCAACGGCGAGTGCAGATTATCCCGTTCGGTTAATTCTGGAAGCTGTAAAAGTAAACAGGTCGTTAAAATGATTTCATACGGTAATTTTAAAACCGGAATCAATTGATCCGATGCGTTACATAAATATAACGACATTGAATTTGTTAATTGCTTGGCCGATTGTTTTCGGAACGGGACAGAAAACGGGGCGGGATGGTTTTCAGGCAGCGGCTTACCGGTACGTCCACAGCCGGTGCAGCACGAACGTCGTCGGCGGGATCAGCAGCGCGATCGCGACGATGCTCATCCCGCGCGACAGGTCGAGCGCTTCGGCGCCGCGCGCGAGCAGCATCGTCTCGGCGAAGCCGGCCAGCGTCACGGCGAGAAAGCGCACCGCATTGCGCGTGCGCATCGTCGACGAGAAGCTCCACAGCGTATTTGCGAGATACGAGAAGGCCGTCGCGCACAGGAAGGCAACCGCATTCGCGGCGACCAGCGTCGCATCGAACAGCGCGAACAGCGCCGCGGCGACCAGCGTGTGGATCGCGGTCGAGCAGAGGCCGGACACGCCGAAGCGCACGAGCCGCATGCGTTCGGCGTAGAGCAGGTCGATCATGGCGGCTCGCGTGCGTCAGCGGGAGCCGATCCGTGCGCGGGTCGGCTGCACGCGGCGGCGGGCGGCCAGGCGGCGCGCATCGCGCGCAACCGGGAGCTGGATCACCTTGCCGTGCACCTGGTAGCGGCGGCGGATCAGGTACACGGGCCGTTGCTTCGACTCGTCGTAGATCCGCCCGACGTATTCGCCGACGACGCCGATCCCGATCAGCTCGATGCCGCCGATGAACAGCGTGACCGAGATCAGCGACGCATAGCCGAGTACCGGATTGCCGAACAGCAGCGTGCGGAAGATGATGAACGTGCCGTACAGGAACGCGAGCGCGGCGATGCCGACGCCGATGTAGGTCCAGCTGCGCAGCGGCACGGTGCTGAAGCTGGTGATGCCTTCCAGCGCGAAATTCCACAGCTTCCAGCCCGAAAACTTCGAGTGCCCGGCGCTGCGCGGGTCACGCTGGTATTCGACGATCACGGTCTTGTAGCCGACCCACGCGAACAGCCCCTTCATGAAGCGGTGCCGTTCGGGCAGGCTGCGCAGCGCATTCACGACCTTGCGGTCCATCAACCGGAAATCGCCGACGTTCTCCGGCAGCTTCACGTCCGACAGCAGGTTGTGCACGCGGTAGTAGATCGCGGCGGCGGTACGCTTCGCGAACGAATCGCACGCACGGTTGCTGCGTTTCGCCGCCACGACTTCCGCGCCGTCGCGCCAGTGTTCGATCATCACGGGGATCAGGCTCGGCGGGTCCTGCAGGTCGGCGTCGAGCGGAATCACCGCGTCGCCGGTGGCTTCGTCGAGGCCGGCCGTGAGCGCCGCCTCCTTGCCGAAGTTGCGGGTGAGATCGATCACGCGCACGCGCCGCTCGGTCGTGCTGATCCGGACCAGGCGCTCGAGCGTGTCGTCGCGGCTGCCGTCGTTCACGCAGACGATCTCGAAGCGGATCGCGTCGATGGCCGTCAGCAACGGCATCACGACGTCGAAGAAGCGCTCGACGGCCTCGCCTTCGTTATAGAACGGCACGACCAGCGAAACGAGCGGTGTATAGAGTGATTCCCGCATGATGACTCCCCTTGTCCTGTCGCTTCACCGGTCGGCGCCGATGGTCCGGCGGCCGGTGCGGCGCATTTCGTACGCCGGGCGGTGGTGCGGCCGGACCGGATGCGCAAACCCGGTCTCGGTCGAGTGGTCGCGCGCGTCGGGCATCGACGGCACGTCGTGTCTTTCCTGCGCGATCCGGCTCACGAGCAGCGCGAGCGACGCCAGCGTGACGAGCGGCATGAACTGGAACGGCAGGTGCGGCATGAGCGCGAGGCCGGCGAGCGGCATCAGCCACAGCAGCATCAACCATTCGCGATCGAAGCGCCGCCAGCCGTGGGTCCACGCATAGCGCGCGTACCACGCGATCACGAGGCCGTACCAGGTCAGGTCGTAGTCATACAGGTAAGGGCTGACGAGCAGGCATGCGCATACGAGGGTCGCGGCGCGCAGCGCGTACGAACAGGCGCCGCGCCACGCGTAGACGACGGCGATCGCGGCCGCGGCGGCCGACAGCAGTTGCAGGCCGCTTGCGACATGGGCCGGCCAGCCCGCCATCGTGGCCAGCGCGAAGACGGTCGGCATCCGCGCGAGCTTGGCGTGGCCCGCACCGACGATCTGGTAGACGTGGTGCATCTCGTGCGCGAACGCGAGCCATGAGTCGGCGCCGAATGCGAGCGTCGCGAGTGCGGCGCAGCCGGCAATCGCCGCGGCCCATGCGGCCAGCGCGCGCCATTGGCCGGCGCACAGCAGCGCGAGCGGGAACAGGACGGCCATCTGCGGCTTCATCATCAGCATGCCGAAGCAGATGCCGGACCAGACAGGGCGGCGATTCAGCAGCAGCAGGCCGAGGCCGCCGAGTGCGGCGGTCAGCAGGCTGGTCTGCCCGACGATCAGCGTCACGAACGCGGCAGGAAAGGCCAGCGCACACAGCCAGGCGGTGCCGCGCTGCACGGTTGCCTGAACGACGGCAGCGAACAGCACATAAGTGACCGCGAGCCAGAGCACGACCGCGAGCGTGTACGGCAGCCAGCCGAGCGGAAAAACCAGTAACAGCATGCTGGGCGGGTAGAGCCACAGCAGCGCGCCGTCGTCGAGGCTCATCGACGGAACCGCGCGGTGCTGGATCTCGAACAACGCGTGGAAATTCCAGACGTCGGCGGCGTGCCCGTGTGCGGCGAGCCATGCGGCGCTCCAGATCGCCGAGAAATCCTGCGACAGCGGGACCCGCGCGGCGGCAGGGTGCAGGAACAGCCGCGCGATGTAGATGCCGATGAACAGCAGTTCGGTCAGCAGCGCCGCGCCCGCATAGACGCGTACGCGCTGGCCGTTGAGCCAGTGCGGGTAACGGCGCGGGCCGGCGATCGGCAGTTCCGGATGCGCGTTCATCGCAGGGTGCGCGTGGCGCATGGAAAGGGGCATCTTCATCACGACTCCCGGGGCGCGCGCTGCGCAGTGCGGCGCACGACGACGAACAGTACGGCGAGGAGCACGACCGGACCGATCTGCGGCAGCTTGAGCAACCGGTTCAGCATCTCGAAGATCGGCAGCAGCCACGCGAGCACGATCACGCCCTGGTCGCCGGGCAGCCAGCCTTCATCGAGACCGTAGGCGATGAGGCAGAAGATCGCGATACCGAGCCAGGTCAGCTCGTAGTGCCACAGATACGGCGTCGTCAGCAGCGTGGCGACCGACAGCGCCGCGGCACGCAAGCGCATGTCGGGCGTGCGGCGCCAGACGTCGATGGCCGCCGCGATCGCGAGCACCGCGATCGCGGCTTGCGCGGCCAGCGCGACCGGCACCGTCATGCCCGCGAGCCGAAGCGCGGCGAACGGCGTCGGCGAAGCCAGCCAGTACGACGGAAGCATGAAATGCTGGGTACGCACCGTCGATACGGCTTCGCTCAACCCGTGCAGCGCACCCGTGCCGGTCAGCGCGATTCCGGCCGCCGCGAACAGCGTGGCGGTGATGGCCGCCGCGCCGAACGCGCGCCATGCACGCGTCGCGATCAGCACGAACGGGAAGACCACGGCCAGCTGCGGCTTGATCGCGAGCAGCCCGATCAGCACGCCGGCCGCGACCGGGCGCTTGCCGAGCAGGTGCAGCGCAAGCGCGGCGACGCCGGCGGTCAGGATGCTGTTCTGCCCGAACAGCGCGGACAGGCACACCGCGGAATACGCGACCATCACGAGCGCCGCGGCGCGCGGCACGGGAAGATGCGCGCGCAATCCCGACAACCGCGAGACGGCGAGCGCGTAGCATAAAAGACTGCCCGCGGAAAAGAGGAAGTAAGCGGGCAGGAAAGGCACAAGGGCAACCGGCGCGATGAACAGCAACATCGTCGGCGGATAGAGCCAGGGAAGCGGCCGGTTTTGCAGATACGCACCGAAGTGCGCGAACTCGGCCTGCAGGAATGAAGGTGCGTCGTAGGCCGATGCGGCATGGCCTTGCAACACGAGATGCGAAGCGGTCCAGAAGACGGAGAAGTCGAGGCCGGGACGGGCGGTGCCGTTCGACGTGAAGCCGTCGGTCACGATGCCCCATACGACCAGCAGCGATGCGAAGAGCATCAGCATGATGCAGCTGTACGGAATGATCCGGTCGGCTGTCAGCCATTGAGCACAGCGTATGGCGCGATCGCGCGTTTCACGATTGGCTGTGTACATGATGCCCCGTTTGTCGTAGTGGCTGCGTGGTCTGTCGCAGCCGTCTGCTGTTGTCGTGCCTGCGGATCGAATCGCGTTGAATCCGCGTTGTCCGGTGAATTCATTGTTGAAGAAAAAATCGCGTGATGCAAACCACGCACCGAAAGCCGGTATTCGGATTGTCAAATGACGGGCCTGAAAACCGCGTTTTCAGGTATGAAAAATCCGTGCGACCGGGTTTCGTGTTTCTGGCTTGAAACATTCCGCGATTTTCACCGGCGCTGCATCCCGCCGAACGCGCGGCGCGCGACCGGCGTTCCGCGTCCGGGAAAATCCCGACGAAATTTTTTCCGCCCTTTGTGCTGCGCGGCGGCGGGCAATCCGACCGGCCGCGCCGGCTGCCGTGACGCGTTCAAATCTGAAACATTTCGGGCATCGCGCCCCGGGCCCGGGAATGCGGGATTCGCCGGAACCCTTGATACACCGGGATTTCACTCGGGATGGCCTGCTCTTTGCGTAAGCGTTGGCACGGCAGTCGACGATGTGACGACCGGGCGGTTCTGAAAACAGACACACGGAACCGGCTACGGCGTCACCCGCGGAAAAAATGACCGGAGCGCGTCGGGGAACACGCAGCGCCAGGCGGATGAACCGCGAAAACAGTCGTCGATCGACCCATCAGACCCGGAATCTTCAGGGCAATAAGAATTCGGCATGGCAGCACATGGGGAATAAAAATGAAAGACCACAGCACATCGCGGATCGCAAGCCGCGTTAAAAACACGTTGCGGTTTTGCCGGGAGTTCGTCTCCCGTTCAACTGGATTCCATGCGTCGAACGGCCGTCGTGCCGTTCCGGTCGGCCGGCATGCCCGGTTCATCCGGCTGGTCGGCCCGTACGCGCCTCTCTCGCGCTCCGTTTCACTGATACCCGTTCGCACGGACAGGGGTGTGCATCCCTGCTCCCGCAGCTGAGCGTCGCGTTCCGCTTTCAAGTGTAGTGCCGGTGGTGCCCGTACCCGACGTCCTGACGGACGAAGGGAAATTAATAGTAGTCCGAAAGGAGAGTACCTATGTCAAGAGTCATCGAAAAGATCGCCTGGATGGTTCAGGATCAGGACGGTGTGACGGCCATTGAATACGGCCTGATCGCCGCGCTGATCGCAATCGGCCTCGTCGTCGCGCTGACGACGATCGGTACGGATCTGTCGACGGTGTTCAGCACGATCGCCGCGGATCTGGACTCGGCGGTAACCGCACTCTGATGGACGGTAGGACGAACGGAACATTCGAATCGCTCGTCGCCACCACACGGCATCAACAGCATGCCTCGACGTATCGATGCACGGTCAACCGACCAGCCGGCACGCGAGGTCTTTGAAAGTCACCACGCAAGGAGATCATCATGTCCAAGTTCATTCAACAAGCCGCCCGTTTCGTTCGCGACGAAGACGGCGTGACCGCCATCGAGTATGGCCTGATCGCAGCACTGATCGCCGTCGGCATCATCGTCGCGGTGACGGCAGTCGGCACGGAACTCAAGACCGTGTTCACGACGATCGCTGCCGACCTGACCGCGGCGGTGTGAGGCCGTTGAAAAGCAAAGCGTGCGGACGGCTCGGCCGGTGCAGCGTTCGAGCCGTCCCCATGCAGCCGATCAACCCGGAACCGGAGACCATCATGCAGACCGGAATGCGTGCCGCCTGCCGTCGCAACGACGACGACCTGCGCGTGACGTCGATCGACTACGCGCTGCTCGCGGCGATGTTCGCCGTCGCCGTGCTGGGCAGCATCGTCACGCTGAGCGGCTCGCTTGCCGATACGGTCGTGGTGATCGCAACGGCCGTCACGGCCGCCGTGACCACCGCGCTGGTGATGGTTTCCTGATTCATCGATTCGACCCGCGAGGTTCGCCATGTTGCCTGTTGCGCCGCCTTACCCGATTCCGTTGTGCGTGACGCTGCTCGCGGTTGCCGCGGCCAGCACGGATATCGCGTCCCGCCGCATTCCGAACCGCCTCGTCGCGGTCGGCCTGGCCGGCGCGCTGGTGGCCCAGTGCTTGCTGCACGGCATCCTGCCCGGCGCACTCGCATGGCTCGCCGGCGCCGCAACCGGCTTCGGCCTGCTGCTGCCGCTCTACCTGTTGCGCGGGATGGCGGCCGGCGACGTGAAGCTGATGCTCGCGATCGGTGCGTGGGTCGGCGCGGAAATGACGATTTACATCGTGCTGGCCACCTTCGTGGCCGGCGGGATCGGCGCCATCGCGTTCGCGCTGCTGCGCGGCCGGATGCGCAGGATGTGGGCGAACGTCCGCGCGATGATCGCGCGCCGTTCGCAGGCGGCGCACGCCGAGGCTGCCGGCGGCGCCGAGGACATCACGTCGGTCGGCTCGCTGCCGTACGGCGTGGCGATCGCGGCCGGCACGCTGGGCATGCTGTTCGCGTCGTGCGCATAGCACGACGAACCCGCAACGAGGACGGAGCGACCATGAACACGAACCACACCGAACCGAGACGCGACGCGCAGGTGACGCACCTGCCCGATCCGTTGCCGTCGCGGGAAGCCCATACGAAGCTGGGCACGTCGTTGCCGGCGGCGCCGCGCACGCTCGACGAAACCGGGCTGAGCATGACGTTCGTCGCAGGGCTCGTGCTGAAGTCGACGCTGATGCTCGGCCGCCCGTCTTACGGCGACCTGGTCGAGCGGCACTGCCTGCCGCTCGCCGTGCTCGACGACGTCTTCGCGTTCCTGGTGCGCGAGCGTCTCGTCGAACTCACCCATCGCGGCGCGACCGATCTCGACGTGTCGTTCCGCCTGACCGACGCGGGCCGCGTGCTGGCACTCGAGGAACGGGCGCGCAGCGGCTACAGCGGGCCCGCGCCGGTCACGCTCGACGCGTACCTCGCGTGCCTGGACACGCATTCGGTACGCAAGCTTCAGATCAACCAGAACGACGTGTGGGCCGCGTTCGAAGGCATCGTGATCGACACGTCGATCCTCGATGCGGCGGCCGCGGCGCTGAACTCGGGCCGGCCGCTGCTGATCTACGGCCCGGCCGGCAGCGGCAAGACCTTCCTCGCCGAGCGGCTCGGCTCGCTGATGCGCGGCCACGTGCCGGTACCGTACGCGATCTATGCTGCCGGCGAAGTGATCCAGATCTACGACCCGCTCGTGCATGTCGACGCGGGATCGCGGGCCGGCGGCCAGTCGGTCGACCGCCGCTGGCGCCTGTGCGAACGGCCGATCGTGATGTCCGGCGGCGAACTGACGCTCGACGAGCTCGATCTCCGCCGCGACGTAGCCGCCGGCTTCTACCAGGCGCCGCCGCACATGAAAGCCAACATGGGCATGTACGTCGTCGACGATCTCGGCCGTCAGCGCGTCGAGCCGCGCGACCTGCTCAATCGCTGGCTGCGCCCGCTCGATCGCGGCGTCGATTACCTGACGCTCGAATCCGGCAACCGCTTCGTGATGCCGTTCGACGTGTGGCCGGTGTTCTCGAGCAACCTGTCGCCGGAACAGCTCTGCGACGACGCGTTCCTGCGCCGCCTCGGGTCGAAGCTGCACGTCGGCGCGATGTCGATCGAAGACTACCGCGCCGTGTATGAAGCGGCCTGCGCATCGCTGGGGCTCGTATCGGCGAGCGATGCCTTCGATTACCTGCTGCATCGGCTGCATCTGCCGACCGGCAAGGCGTTTCTGGCCTGTTTTCCGGCGGACCTGCTGCGTCTCGTGGCCGCCGGCGCGCGCTATCGCGGCGATCCGCCCGAAGTGACGCACGACGCGCTGTACGACGCATGGGCGAGCTATTTCGGCGCAGCACCCGAACGTGACGGCGGCCATCCGCCGCCCGTCGAGCGCGGCGGCCGCACGTTCATTACCGGTTGAGCCGTTTCTTTCACGATTCGTCGAGGAGCATTGCCATGAAAAACAGTCGAGCGGTCATGATGCTGGTCGTCGCGATGGTCGCGGGTCTTGCCGCGGTCGTGTTCGCGTCCCACTGGCTGGTGCAGACATCCACGAGTTCCGTCACGCAGGTGGCGGTCGCGGCGACCGACCTGAACCTGGGCGAACCGCTCGGGCCGAACCAGATCCGCATGGTCAGCTGGCCGTCGGGCAGCGTGCCGACCGGCGCGTTCACCGATACCAAGGCGCTCGAAGGCCGCGTCGTGCGCACCAGCCTGTCGCGGGACGAGCCGGTGATCGAGTCGAAGCTCGCGCCGGTCGGCACCAAGGGCGGGCTGTCCGCGGTGATCGCCGACGGCAGCCGCGCGATCACGGTGCGCGTGAACGATGTGGTCGGCGTCGCGGGCTTCGCGCTGCCGGGCAACTACGTCGACGTGATCGTCAACACGCAGGAACAGCAGGGCAAGACCGACGGGCAGAGCATCTCCAAGATCGTGCTCGAGCACATCCTCGTGCTGGCCGTCGCGCAGCAGGTCAGCCGCGACGACACCGCACCGAAGGTCGTCAACGCGGTGACGCTGGAAGTCACGCCCGACCAGGCCGAACGGCTCGACCTCGCGCGCAGCGTCGGCACGCTGTCGCTCGTGCTGCGCAACCAGGTCGACCAGAAGACGCTGAACACCGACGGCGCGACCAAGCTGACGCTGCTCGGCAAGGAACCCGCACCCGAAGCGCCGCCGGCTCCCGCCCGCGTGCGGACGGTGCGCGTGCACGTCGCCTCGCACGCGGCGCCGGAAGTGCGGCGCGACTGCGTCGGCGTGCTGACGGGCGTGAAGGGCAGCGTCGAGTGTTTCTGAAACAGATCAAACCAGCCAGATAAACAGATCGGCCGCCGGCAACGTGCGGCGGCCTTGGAAGTCGATAACCGGCACGGCGCCGGTCTCTCGGGGGATCAGACGAAATGAAGATCAAACCGCAATGCACAGGTACCGGCCCACTGCGGACGCGCGTCGCACGGGGCACGATGATGGCCGCGATCCTTTGTTCGGGATGGCTGACCGTTTATGGCGCACTCGCGCAGGAAGGCGTCGAGTCGGCCGTGCTGACGAAGGGCGGCGCCAGCGCGCCGGCCGCGGCCGGCAAGGGGCCGATGCAGATGACGATCAGCATGGGGCCGGTGCCGGCCGCCGCGCCCGCCGCCGCGGCGGGCCCGCTGCACGGGCCGAACTGCGTCGGCGCCGTGCGCGAATCGACCAGCGTCAGCGTGCCGCTCGGCAAGTCGCTGCTGTTGCCGATGCCGGAGCCGGTCCGCAACCGGACGATCGGCAACCCGGCCGTCGCGCAGGCGACGATGGTCTCGTCGCAGACGCTGTACATCCTCGGATTGTCGGTCGGCACGACCAACATGATCGTGCAGGGCAAGAGCGGCGCCTGCCGCGTGATCGACGTCGCGGTCGGCGCGGACGCCGGCGGCCTGCAGGCATCGCTGCAGCAGCTGATGCCGAACGAACGCGACATCCGCGTGACGACCGCGGCCGGCACGATCGTGCTGTCGGGCACCGTGTCGAGCTCGCAGGCAGCACAGCAGGCCGTGCAGATTGCGCGCGCCTACGGCGACAGCGCCGGCGATCCGGCTGCCGGAGGCAAGCCGGGCGGCGGCGGCGGTGTGCTGAACATGCTGGCCGTCACGTCGCCGCAGCAGGTGATGCTCGAAGTGAAGGTGGCCGAGGTGTCGAAGACGCTGATGAACCAGATGGGCAGCGCGTTCAACATCCAGGGCGGGTTCGGTTCGTGGAGCGGCGCGCTGGTCAGCAACCTGCTCGCGGGCGTGGCCAGCGGCGCCGTCTTCAACAAGGCGAACAACAAGCCGTTCAGCATCGCGGCCGACGCGCAGAACACCGACAACCTCGTCAAGATCCTCGCGGAGCCGAATCTCGTGACGATCAGCGGCCAGGAAGCGACGTTCCTCGCCGGCGGCAAGATCTTCATCCCGATTCCGCAAAGCAGCGGCAACGGCACGTCGTCGATCACGCTGCAGGAAGAAGAGTTCGGCGTCGCGCTGAAGTTCACGCCGACGGTGCTCGCGAACGGCCGGATCAGCCTGAAGGTCGCGCCGGAAGTGTCGGAACTGTCGCAGACGGGCGTCACGCTGAGCGCGACCAACATCGGCGGCACGTCGATCCTGCCGCTGATCACGACGCGGCGCGCATCGACGACGGTCCAGATGAGCGACGGCGAATCGTTCGCGATCGGCGGGCTGATCAAGGACAACGCGACGGGCGCGCTGAAGGCGATCCCGGGCGTCGGTGAAGTGCCGGTGCTCGGCGCGCTGTTCCGCAGCACGTCGTTCCAGCAGGACCGCACCGAGCTGATCTTCCTGATTACGCCGCACCTGGTGAAGCCGCTGCAGACCGCGGACGTGCCGCTGCCGACCGACAGCTTCTCGAAGCCGAACGAAGCCGACGTGTATGCGACCGGCAACATGGAAGGCCGCGGCGGGGTTCGCAGGGCAGGCGCGCAACCCGCGAACGGCGCAGCAGCCGCACCGCAGGCGCCGGCTCAGGCACCCGCACCCGCACCGGCGCCGCAGTCGCAAGCGCCCGTCGCCCCGGCTGCCGCGCTGCCCGCACCGCGCGTACCGCAAGGGGCCGATGCACAGCCGCCGGTAGCGGCCGAGCCGCAGAAGGTGCCGGCTCCGGTGGTCGCCACGGCGCCGCTGCCCGACGCGTCGAACGCGGCCCGCATCGCGCACATCGAAGCTGCCGCCGCGCGCCTCGCGGCGGCCGGCCCCGACACGCAGGCCCAGTCGACGGCGCGACTCAAGCACCGGATCCCGGCAGCGCCGCGGGCGCAGGTTGCGCGCGTGAGCGCGGCCCCCGAGTCCACCGATCGTTGAAACCAGTCAAGGGGACACTCATGAAAACCGCCTACCTCGTATTCGTGCGCCGCGCGGCGCTCGCCGTCCCGCTCGCGTTCGCGCTTGCCGGCTGCATGTCGTCGACACCGGTATGGGACAGCCGCTTCGGCGAGTCGGTCCGCGCCGTGACGCAGGCCCAGATCATCGACCCGCATGCCGCCGAACACGCGGCCTCGACGTCGGGCGTCGACGGGGCCGCCGCCGCGGCCGCGCTCGACAACTACGACAAGTCGTTCAAGCAGATCGACCCGCCTGCCAATGCATTCGTGATCGGCATCGGCAAGTCCACCGCGCAGTAACGACGGCACGCTCAGGGAGAACGCCATGACCAGCGCAGCTCGCTATCCGAAAGTCACGCGACGCGGCCTGCATCGCCAGCGCGGTGCCGTCGCGATCATCGTCGGTCTCGCACTGGCGGTGATGATCGGGTTCGTCGGTCTCGCGCTGGATCTCGGCAAGCTGTACGTCACGCGCAGCGAACTGCAGAACAGCGCCGATGCATGCGCGCTGTCGGCTGCGCGTGACCTGACCTCGGCCATCAGCCTGTCCGTGGCCGAGGCCGACGGCATCGCCGCCGGCCACCTCAATTTCGCGTTCTTTCAGAACAACGCGGTGCAGATGCAGACGAACGCGAACGTCACGTTCAGCGATTCGCTGTCCAACCCGTTCCTGACGAAGAACTCGGTCACGACGCCGTCGAACATCAAGTACGTGCAATGCACCGCGTCGTTGAGCGGCATCGCGCACTGGTTCATCGAAGTGCTGAACGTACTGCCGGGCACGAAGCTCGCGAACGCGGCGTCGGTGTCGGCGAACGCGATCGCGACGGTCGGCGGCGGCCAGACGACCTGCGCGATTCCGGTGTTCGTGTGCCGCACCACGGGCTCGCCATCCTACAAGGTCGGCGACTGGATCACGTCACCGTCCGGCTCGTCGTCGACCTACGGGCCCGGCAACTTCGGCTGGGCGGCACTCGACGGTTCGACTAACGAAACGACGCTCGCGAGCGAGCTGTCGGGCAACACGTGCAACATCACGAGCCCGCCCGACCTCAGCACCACAGGTTTGAAGTCGGCGTCGCAACGGGCCTGGAACACGCGCTTCGGCATCTATACGAACGGTACGAACGGCTCGAGCGGTCAGCCCGATTTCACCGGCTACGCGTATGTCGGCCCGAACTACGGGCCGCCCGGAACCGCGGGCATCAAGGGTGACGCCTATACGCAGTTCGTCGCCGATCGCGCGGCCTTCAAGGCCTACCAGGGCGACGGTGCGCCGCCGGCGGGCAGCGGGATCGCGACCAACGGCACCGCCACGGCGAGCAACTACCAGACCCTCGGCGGCGACCGCCGCGTGGCGCTCGCGCCGGAAGGCGACTGTTCGTCGCTGCAGGGCAACAGTGGCAAGGTGCACGTCACGCAGTGGGATTGCGTGCTGATGCTCGATCCGCTGCCGTTCAGCGCGGGCACCGGGTCGGTCGTCGCGCACCTCGAATATCTCGGTTCGTCCGTGTCCGGCAACAACCCCTGTGCGACGCATGGCCTGCCCGGCAGCGGAAGCGCGGCCGGCACCCAGGTACCGATGCTCGTTCAATAGCGGAGAGGCGATCATGAAAAAGCTTCCGTTTCGCCGTTCGCGCACCCGTGGCGTCGTCGCCGTCGAGTTCGCGATCGTGCTGATGCCGATGATCCTGCTCGCGACCGGTGTGGCCGAATTCGGCCGCGCGATCTACCAGTACGAGACGTTGACCAAGGCGACGCGCGATGCGGCGCGCTACCTGTCGGTCTGGCTGCCGACCGACGCCGCGTATCCGGTGTCGCAGGCGCAATGTCTCGTCGTCTACGGCAGTACGACGTGCGGCGCGTCCGGCACCGAACTGGTGCCGGGGCTCAAGACGTCGATGGTGATCATCTGCGACGCACAGCACACGACCGGCTGCGGCGACGCGTCCGATCCGTCGCAATTCGCGAACCTGCCGACCTACGACGCGAACAACAACGCGGCGAGCGGCACCGCATCGGGCGCCATCAACGTCGTCGAAGTGAAGATCAAGGGCTACCAGTACCAGCCGATCCCCGTGTATCCGGGGATCACGACGATCCCGTTCAGCAACATCGTTACCGTGATGAGGCAAGTGTCATGAGCGCGCGCCATTTCCCGCTGTCGCGCCGGCACGGCCAGCGCGGTGCGGCACTCGTCGAGTTCGGTCTCATCGCGTCGGTCCTGATCATGCTGCTGATCGGCATCTTCGAATTCGGCCGCGTGCTGTTCTACTGGAACACCGCGAGCGAGGCCGTGCGCCTCGGCGCGCGTACGGCGGTGGTCTGCGACGTGAACGCCGCCGGCGTCGCGAAGCGCGTGACGGCGATGCTGCCGCTGCTGTCGAACGCGAACGTGTCGGTGAACTACTCGCCGGCGAACTGCGACGTGAATTCGTGCTCGTTCGTGACCGTGAGCGTCACGAACGTCACGGTCAAGACGATGATTCCGTTCGTGAACGTCACGGTGACGATGCCGCCGTTCACGACGACATTGCCGCGCGAAAGCCTGAGTTCGTCGACCGGCGGATCAGCCTGCAACTAACCGAATAAACGAGGCACACGACATGATCAACATCCTCGTAGCTTCCGACGACACCGCGCGGCTCACGCAGATCGCGCGTCTCGTGGCCGACTGCGGACGCTATCGCGCGACGCGCGCCACCGGCCGTCCGTCGCAGATCGAGCATCGCACCGACGGGCTCGACGCGTTCGACATCCTGCTGGTCGACGGCACGGCGCTCGATGCGTCCGAGTTGTCGGCGATCGAGCGGATCTGCCGCGCGCACGCGGGCCTGACCTGCATCCTCGTGACGGCCGACGCGTCGCCGCACGTGCTGCTGGAGGCGATGCGCGCCGGCGCGCGCGACGTGCTGCAATGGCCGATCGATCCGAACGCGCTCGGCCATGCGCTCGAACGCGCGGCCGCGCAAAGCACGCGGAGCGACCGCGACGATACGCGGATCGTGTCGTTCATGTCGTGCAAGGGCGGGGTCGGCACGAGCTTCGCGGCCAGCAACATCGCGTTCGAGATCGCCGAGGGCTTCAAGCGCCGCGTGCTGCTGATCGACCTGAACCAGCAGTTCGCCGATGCCGCGTTCCTCGTCAGCGACGAAACGCCGCCGTCGACGCTGCCGCAGCTCTGCACGCAGATCGAGCGGCTCGACAGCGCGTTTCTCGACGCGAGCGTCGCGCACGTGACCGAGAACTTCCATGTGCTCGCGGGCGCCGGCGACCCGATCAAGGCCGCCGAGATGCGCGAGGATGCGCTCGAATGGATCCTCGGCGTCGCCGCGCCGCGCTACGACTTCGTGATCTTCGACATCGGCGTCGGCATCAATCCGCTGACGATGGTCGCGCTGGATCGCAGCGACCAGATCGAGATCGTGCTGCAGCCCGCGATGCCGCACGTGCGCGCCGGCCGCCGGCTGCTGGAGATCCTCGTGTCGCTCGGCTACTCGACCGATCAGATGAGGCTGATCGTGAACCGCACGACGCGCGCGAGCGAGCGCACCCGCACCGCGCTCGAGGAAGTGCTCGGCCTGCAGGCCACCTGCGCGATTCCCGACGACGCCGAGACCGTGCTCGAAGCGATCAACCAGGGCCATCCGGTGGCGCGGCTCGCACGCAGCTCGGCGGTCGTGCGCGCGCTGCAGGCGTGCGCGAAACAACTCGTCGACGGGGAGGTGCGGGCGGGGCGCAGCGCGGCGCGCAGCGAACCGCTGATGTCCAGGCTGTTCGGCCGCAAGGCCACGCCGAAGCTCAAGTCCATGTAACTCTTTCGGGGAACCATCATGTCATTGCGCGAACAGATGTCGTTGCACCGGGCCCAGCCGCTGGCGGCGGGCAACGAGCCGGCCGGCCCGGCCCATTCGTCGGTACGCGACGCCTACCAGAAGCTGCGCCGCGAGATTCACCTGGCCGTGCTCGAGCGTGTCGAGCTGGAACGCCTGTCGCGGCTGCATCAGGATCAGGTCCGCATGGAAATCGGCGCGTTGATCGCGCGCATCCTCGACGAGGAGCGGATGCCCGCGAACGACATCGAGCGGCGGCAGCTCGCGATCGACGTGTACGACGAGATGTTCGGCTTCGGCCCGCTCGAAGCGCTGCTGCGCGACCCCGGGATCTCCGACATCCTCGTGAACACGTACCGCCAGGTCTATGTCGAGCGCTGCGGCCAGCTGGAACTGACCGACGTGACGTTCTACGACGACGCGCACCTGATGAAGGTGATCGAGAAGATCGTGTCGCGCGTCGGGCGCCGCATCGACGAATCGAGCCCGATGGTCGACGCGCGGCTGCCGGACGGCTCGCGCGTGAACGCGATCATCCCGCCGTCCGCGATCGACGGGCCGCTGATGTCGATCCGGCGCTTCGCGGTCAACCCGCTGAAGATGGACGACCTGGTGCGCTACCACAGCCTGACGCCGCCGATGGCCGAGCTGCTCGACGCGCTGTCGCGCGCGAAGGTGAACGTGCTCGTGTCGGGCGGCACCGGCAGCGGCAAGACGACGCTGCTCAACATCCTGTCCGGCTTCATTCCGCGCAACGAGCGGATCGTGACGATCGAGGACGCGGCGGAGCTGCAGCTCCAGCAGCCGCACGTGCTGCGGCTCGAAACGCGCCCGCCGAACATCGAGGGCAAGGGCGAGATCACGCAGCGCACGCTGGTGCGCAACGCGCTGCGGATGCGGCCCGACCGGATCATCCTCGGCGAAGTGCGCGGCGCCGAAGCGCTCGACATGCTCAACGCGATGAACACCGGCCACGAAGGCTCGCTCGCGACGATTCACGCGAACACGCCGCGCGATGCGCTGACGCGGCTCGAGAACATGATCAGCGTCTCCGGGCTGTCGCTGCCGCCGAAGACGATGCGCCAGCAGATCTCGTCGGCGATCTCGGTGGTCGTGCAGGCCGCGCGGCTGACGGACGGCAAGCGCAAGATCGTCAGCATCCAGGAGCTGACCGGGATGGAAGGCGACATCATCAACATGCAGGAGATCTTCACGTTCAAGCGCACGGGCGTGGACCGCGACGGCACGGTACGCGGCCACTTCTGCGCGACCGGCGTGCGGCCGAAGTTCGTCGAGCGGCTGCAGGCGTTCGGCATCAACCTGCCGGATTCGCTGTACGACCCGTCCCAGCGGTACGAGACGAACTGACGACAGGGCGCCGTTTGCTACCGGGGAGGCTTCATGAACACGATCTTTTACGGTTTTGTGATTCTCACCTTCGTCGCGGTCGTGCTGACGATCGAAGGGGCGTATCAGTGGTGGAACGCGCGGCACGGCACCGCCGCACGCCGGATCGAATCGCGCATCCGCGCGATGTCGGCCGGCGGCAACGTGCAGCAGGAGCGGCTGTCGATCCTGAAGAAGCGGATGCTCGACGAGTCCAGGCCGTTCGACCGGCTGTTGCTGCGCGTGCCGCGCGTGCAGACGCTCGACCTGACGATCCAGCAGTCGGGCCTCGACTGGACGCTGCCGAAGCTGATCGTGCTCAGCACGGTGTTCGCGGCGCTCGCGTGGCTCGCGCTGAGCTTCGCCACGCTGCCGCAGCTCGCCGCGGTGCCGGTCGCACTGTTCGCCGCGTGCATCCCGACGCTGTACGTGATGCGCTGCCGTCGGCGCAGGATGCGCAAGCTCGAGCGCCAGTTGCCGGACATCTGCGACATGATTGCGCGCGCGCTGCGCTCCGGTCATTCGTTCACGAGCACGATCGGGATGGTCAGCGAGGAGTTTCCCGATCCGATGGGCGGCGAATTCCGGATCACGTTCGACGAGGTCAACTACGGCGTGTCGCTGCACGACGCGCTGATGAACCTCGCGACGCGCGTGCCGGCGCAGGACCTGCGCTACTTCGTGATCGCGGTGCTGATCCAGCGCGAGACGGGCGGCAACCTGGCGGAGCTGCTCGACAGCATCTCCGCGCTGATCCGCGAGCGCTTCAAGCTGTTCGACAAGGTGCGCGTGCTGTCGGCGGAAGGGCGCCTGTCGGCGTGGATTCTCGGGCTGCTGCCGTTCGGGACCGCGGGCGCGATCGCGCTGCTCAACCGCGAGTTCCTGTCCGTGCTCTGGGAGGATCCCGCCGGGATCAGGATGGTCGGCGCGATGCTGGTGTCGATGGCGATCGGGCTGTTCTGGATCCGCCGCATCATCCGCATTCGTGTCTGACGTGCGAATCGAATAACGAACCTTTGCGAGGCTGTCATGCAAAATCTGAGCGTGGTCCAGGCCGTGATGCTGGGCGGCTTGTTCATCTTCGTGGCCGGCGGCGTGCTCATCGCGATGCTGCTGTTCGCGCCGCGCAGCATCCAGCACCGGATCCAGCAGGCGGGCGGGGCGGGCGCGGGTGCCGTCACCGGCAACGGTGACGACACGGCGTCGCGCTGGGTCGCGAAGCTGGTCGAGCTGTCCACCCCGATCTCGAAGCTGTCGGTGCCGAAGGACGGCTGGGAGAGTTCACCGCTGCGCATCCGGCTCATGAACGCCGGCTGGCGCAACCCGGGCGCGGCCGCGCTGTATTTCACCGCGAAGACCGTGCTGGCGCTCGCGTTGCCGAGCGCGGCGCTGCTAGTGCTGATCACGACCCGGATCGGCGACCAGCGCGCGCTGTTGTCGGTCATCCTCGTGGTGCTCGCGTGTATCGGCTACTACATCCCGAACATCGTGCTGTCGCAGCGGGTCAAGGTGCGCCAGCAGAAGATCTTCGAGGATTTCCCGGACGCGCTCGACCTGCTCACCGTGTGCGTCGAAGCCGGGCTCGGGCTCGACGCGGCGCTGATGAAGGTCAGCGAGGAACTGCGGTTCAGCAGCGAGGTGGTCGCGAGCGAACTCGACCTGCTGCTGCTCGAGATGCGCTCCGGCTTCACGAAGGAAACCGCGCTGCGCAATCTTGCGCTGCGCACCGGCGTGGAAGACATCGAGTCGTTCTGCACGATGCTGATCCAGGCCGACCGGTTCGGCACGAGCATCAGCGAATCGCTGCGCGTGCTGTCGGACATGCTGCGCACGCGGCGGCGGATGCGCGCCGAGGAGCGTGCGGCGAAGATCGCGCTGAAGCTCCTGTTCCCGCTGATTTTCTGCATCTTCCCTTCGCTGATGCTGGTGCTCCTCGGGCCGGCGATGATCCACGTCTATCGGATCCTGCTGCCGACCTTCGCCGGGATGACGCACTGAGCGACGGGCGGGTGCCGCGTCGGCGGCATCGACCACGATAATTGCGTGCCGGCCCTGACACCCGCGTCGGCCGGCACGGCACCAGGCTTCATGGAGGCTCCCTCCCCAGGCGGCGCCGCGAGACAGGTCGACCATAGCGGCGTCAATGCATCCTGGACCCATGGTCGGCCATGGAACAAGCCGTAGTCCACCGCCTTGCCGGCTGCCCCCTACTGCTAACCCGAAGGCCGTTGCCGGCGTTGCGCCGGCGGAGAAGCAGGCGCCTTTACCGCCTCACGGCCGCCCTTCGCTCGGCACTTCCGCCACCTTGCTGAGCTCGCCCATGATGATCTTCGCGATCACGTTGGCCGGCGGGCTGCCGTCGGGCGCGGCAGCGGTGGTCGCCCACGTGACGATCGTCGTTTTCGTCGCCGGATCGTAGCCCATGAAGGTATTGAAGCCCGGTATCTCGCCCGTGTGCCCGTAGAACGTGCCGAATTTGGCCAGGCCCATGCAGTAGCCCGGCGACATCGGGTCGGACGCATCGATCGGCGTGCAGCTGGCGAGCCGCTGCGCCTGCAGGTCGGCGCCCAGGTAGCCGCCGCCGACCATCCGCTGCACGTACGCGGCCAGCTCGGTCACCGTCGAAATGCCGGAGCCGGCCGTCCACGCCCACGACGTGTTGACGCCGGTCACGTCGGTCGGCTGCAGCGTGCCGTTTTTCGCTTCCGCCTGGCGTTCGGGCGACAGCGCGTCGCTGTTGGTCGTCTCCGCATTGGTGCCCCATTGATAGCCGTGCGGCGCAGGCGCCGGCAGCGCCGTATTCGCCTGCGGCGGGAGAAACGTGTTGCTCAGGCCGAGCGGCGCGAACAGGCGCGCGTTCATCGCATCGGCCGCGCTCATGCCGGTGAGTCGCTCGATGACGAGCCCGAGCAGCACCGTGTTGGTGTTCGAGTAGCGGAAATCGGCGCCCGGCGCGAAATAGACCGGCTGGCCTTCGGCGATGTTCAGCAGTTCCGTCGTGGTCCAGACCTTGTCCGGCTGCGCATCGAGCGTCTGGTTGAACGCGAGGCTGGTCGAGTAGTTGTAGAGGCCGCTGCGCATCCTCAGCAACTGCTCGATCGTGATCATGTTGCCGTTGGGCACGTTGGCGACGAACTTGTCGATCGTGTCGCCGAGGCTCAGCCGGCCTTCCTGCACGAGTTGCAGGATCACCGTGCCGGTCCACGTCTTCGTGATGCTGCCGACGCGAAAGTGCGCGTTGGTCGGGATCGGCGTGTTCGTGCCGCGCACGGCCGTGCCGAACGATTCGAGCCAGTTGCCCTGCGGCGACTGCACGTAGACGACCGCGCCGGGGGTCATCGTGTCCGCGAGCAATGCATCGATCTGCGGGCGCGCGGCGTTCGCGAACGCGGGTGAGCCGGACGAGGGCGAGCTGTCGCCGCCGCACGCGGACACCGCGAGCGCGATGGCGACGGCCGGTGCGACCGCAACCAGGCGCCGCACCATCGGCTTCGCCGCGCGCATCACGCACCGGAAGGTTGCTGAAGTAGCCATGGCGCGGTCCCTCCGGGTTCGTGACGAACTTCTTTCCTGCCTTCTCCAAAACTATAGGACAGGCGCGTCCATGCCGGCAGCGCGCGTTGCTGCCGGCACGATTCGTCTGCGGAAAGCGATCCGGCCCGTTGATCCGGCCGCGCGCGTCACCGGAAATGATGCACGTAGCGCAGCACCATCCGCGTCCCCTGCGGCCGGTTGCGCGCATAGGTCTCGAAGTACGTGTTGAACAGCAGGTGGTCGTGCGGCGAGAAGCTGACCATGGCGCCCGGCCCGATCGCGAACACGGCCTCCCGCGTGCCCGGCACGTCCTGCCCGTTTTCCTTCATGTCGGTGGTCTGGCGCAGCCAGTAGCCGTTGAGCCCCAGCCGCAGGCCCGGGCGCACTTCGTACTCGGTCGCGAAGTTCACGTGGATCGCCTGGCCGGCCTGCGTCGACGTCACGTCGGGGCCGAGCGACGTGGCCGGCTGATGGTTGGTCGCGTTCCACAGATAGTGCAGCCGCCACGACACGGTCCATTTCGGCGTGAGCCACAGCGTCGCCGCCCAGTATGGATCGAACGACCAGAAATGGCTGCCCGGGTTGATCGCGCGCGACGGATCGTACGCGCCGGTCGGCGCGATGAACTGGAATTCCACGCGTTGCGCGAAGCGCGGGCCCTGCGCGCCCATCACCGGGTCGAACTGGATGAACGGGCCGATCAATAGATCACCGAACCCGGCGCGCGCATTCAGCGCGACGTTGCCGATGCCGTCGTCGGTTCGCGCGGACGCGATCCACGGCAGGATCACGTCGAGGCCCGGATGCATGCCCGCGAACGTCAGCGGCGACTGGTAGACGAGCTGGCTCAGCCCCGCGAACAGGTCGATGTCCTGCTTCGGCAGCCCGACCTTGTTGCCCGCATTGTCGTTGACGCGGCCGGCCGTGTAGTACTGCAGGTACTGCGTGCCGTACCAGCCGGAGCCGGCCGGCGGCATCCCGTCGAGGAAACTCGTCATGCCGAGGTTGACCGACGGCAGGTCGGTCGCGTTGGCCGGCGCGCTTCCGGCGATGCCGGCGATCGCGAGGCCTGCGACGACGAGCAGGCGAGAGCCGAATGTCATGTTCACCACCTCCTGTTTATTTATTCGTATAACTAATCAAATAATGCGTAAAAGATCGGGATGATCGGCGATCGCACGATACTGGCCGGCATGAAACACCAGCGGCGCCTTGCCGAATGCGTCGAACCGCTCGATCTCGCCGATGAAGAGCAGGTGATCGCCGCCTTCGTAGTGGCCGACGTTGCGGCACACGAAGCGCGCGCTCGCGCCGTCGAGGCAGGGCACGCCGCCGCTCTCCGATTCGACGTGCGGCACGCCGTCGAACTTGTCGGCGCTCGGCGTCGCGAAGCGGCGCGACAGGTCGATCTGGTCGTGCGCGAGGATGTTGATCGCGAAGTGGGTGGCCGCGATGAAATCCGGCCGGCTCGGCGCGACCTTGCGCAGACTCCACAGCACGAGCGGCGGGTCGAGCGACAGCGACGAGAACGAATTGGCGGTGAGGCCCACCTTGCGCCCGTCGGCCGCGCAGGTGGTGATCACGGTGACGCCGGTCGGGAACTGCCCGAACGCGGCACGCAATTGCAGCGAATCGAGGGCAGGGCGGTCGGTCAGGGTCGTTTCCATGGCGTTCATGCCGCCCGCACACTGTGTTCGCGGATCATCGCCGCGCAGGCCGACGGCTCGAACCACCACGGCGAGAACCGGCGCGGATCGTCGAAGCCGTCGACGATCGCCGCGGCGAGCGACGGCGACTGGCCGGCCGCGCCGAGCAGTTCGAGGATGTGCGGCGGCGGCGGCGTGAGCAGCGAGTTGGTCCAGCGCACCACATGCTGCGCGTACGCCCAGTAGCCTTCGAACGTCTGCTGCATCCAGTCCTCGCCGAACGGCGCCGCATCGCGCGCGACGATCGCGTCGAAATAGGCTTTCGCGCACTTCGCGGCGTTGTTCGATCCCTGGCCCGTGATCGGATCGTTGACGACCACCGCATCGGCCATCCCGAACACCGTGCGGCCCGACGGCAGCCGGAAGAACGGCTTGCGCACCGTCGGCGCGAAACGCCCGGCCAGCGTGCCGTTCGGATCGGTCAGCTCGACGTCGCGGCAGCGCTCGAATTCCCACGGCACGTACTGGCGCAGGAACGACAGGCTCCGGTCGAGATGCTGCTCGGGCGTCTTCACGTCGGCCCAGCAGTCGAGCGGGCCGCCCGGAATGCCCTCGAACACCATGATTTCGCACGGGCCCGTCGTGGTCAGCGCAGGGAACACGAAGTACTCGCCGATGCCGGGCAGCAGGTTGAAGCGCACACGCGAATACGGCTGGCTCGGCGTCATGCCTTTCACGTAGGTGAGCGCCAGCGCGCGTTGCGGGCGGTCGAACGCGCTGCGCGCAGCGTCGCGGCCGAGCAGGTTGACGATCTCGCCCTTGCCGGCCGCGAGCAGCACGAGATCGTGGCTGCGCGCCAGCGCCTCGAGCTCGGGTACGCCGACGTCGCCGATCCGCACGTCCGCGCCGCGGCGCCGGACGCCGTCGAGCCAGTCGGCCATCTTCACGCGCTGGTCGACCGACTGCGCATAGCGTGTGAGCCGCGACGACCAGTCGATCACCTTGCGGCCGTTGCCGTCCGGATGCGGCACCGCGATGCCGATCCCTTCGACGGACGGGCACGCTTCCTCCCACGCGTTCAGGCCGAGGTCGCGCTCGATCTGCAGCGCGGTATGGAACATGCACTGGCTCGACATCACCTTGCCCGTGCGGATCTGCTCCGCGTCGCGGTTGGTCGAGAGCGTGACGTGATAGCCCTGGTCGAGCAGGGCGAAGGCGAGTTGCAGGCCGGACTGGCCGGCGCCGACGATAGCGATGCGTCTCATGGAAATATCCTTGGTTGGCCGGGTGACGGCCGGAAGAGTTGCGGGGGGCGCTGGCGACGTGCGGTCACTCCGCCAGACGCGGAATGGCCGGCTCCGCCTGTTCGGGGCCCATCGCGGCATAGCCGCCGTCCACCGCGTAATCGGCGCCGGTCACGAAGCTCGCCGCGTCGCTGCACAGGAACGTCACGACCTGCGCAACCTCGGCCGGATCGCCGACGCGGCCGAGCAGGTGGAACGGCGCGGCGACGCGATCGGTCTTCGCGCGGTCGCCGTGCGTCATCTCGTCCATCACGCGCGACCACGTCCACCCCGGCGATACCGAGTTCACGCGAATGCGATCGGGTGCGAGATCCATCGCCATGCTGCGCGTGAGCTGGCGAATGGCCGCCTTCGACGTCGGATACAGCCAGCGGCCGGTTTGCGCGCACTGCGCGGAGATCGAGCTGAAGTTCACGATCGCGCCGCCGCCGCGCCGCGCCATGTGCGGGTGCACGGCCTTCGCGAGCATCGCGGCCGACACGACGTTGACGTCCATCGCGGCGAGCCAGTCGTTGCGGGTCGCCTGGATACCGTTGTCGACGTAGCTGCACGCGAGGTTGACGAGCACGTCGATCGCCTCGAAGCGTGCGACGATCGCCGCGATCGCGCGCTCGATCGCGCAGTCGTCGGTGATGTCGAGCGCGACGAACATCGCACGTTCGCCGAGCGAATCGGCCACGCGCGCACCGTTCTGCGCATCGAGATCGAGGATCGCGACGGACGCGCCGGCGCGGATCAGGTCCTGCGCGACCGCGGCGCCGATCAGCGTGGCGCCGCCGGTGACGATCGCGACTTTGCCTGCAAGGGCGGTCATGGGGTGTCTCCCGGAATCGTTGGGTGAGGGAAGGGCCGCGTCAACGCGCACCCGTCGACGGCTCGCTGTCGTGCCAGCGGCGCATCAGGCCGTTCGACGGCACGGTGACGTCGAGCAGCTTGCGGGCCGTTTCGACGCCGGCGACCGGCAGCCCGGCCGGGTCGAGCAGGCCGACCTGCACGAGCACGCTCGCCTGGTCCCAGTAGATGTGCTCGTGATAGAGCTTGTCACCGCGAAACTTGACGATCGCGACGAGCGGGATCTCGACCCGCTTGCCGGTCGGCGCGACGCCCGGCAGCATCCAGTCGATCTCGGTGGTGTGCGTGAAGCAGAACAGCAGTTCGTCGACGATCTGGCTCGCGCCGATCGTGCGCGAGATCGGCGTGATCGTCGTGTCGGGCGGATTCGCATGCACGAAGTGGTGCGTATAGAAACGCTTCAGCTCGTCGTAGCCGACGCCGCCCGTCAGCGTCGGGATATGGTTGACGTACGGCTCGGCGACCATCGTGGCCATCGTCGCGTCGACGTTGCGCGTGTCGAATTCGTGCTTCAGATGGGTTTCCCACAGTGCGGACAGGTCGTAGTGCGGGCCGAGCGCGGCGCGGAATGCGGCGATCGCGCGCTGGTGGGCCATGATCGCGGCGGCCTGGTCGAAATGATCGCCGCCGACGCGGGCGAACGCGTGATCGACGCCCGGATACACGTAAACCTCGACGCCGTCGCGCGCGGACAGCGCGTCGGCGATGCGCTGCTGCGCGTCGGGCGGGCAGAAGCGGTCCTGCCCCGCGATCTGCAGCACGAGCCGCCCGCGCAGCTGCGCGGCCTCGTCCAGCGCGTGCTCGATGCCGACGCCGTAATAGCTGACCGCCGCGGCCACGTCCGGCAGCCGGCACGCGGCGAGATACGCGAGCTTGCCGCCGAGGCAGTAGCCGAGCACGCCGGCCTCGCCCGTGCATTCCGGCCGCTGCCTGAGCGCGCGCAGCGCGACGCCGACGTCCTCGACGCCCTTGTCCTCGTCGTATTCGCGATACAGCGCCATCGCGCGCTCGACATCGGCCGGCGAATGGCCGAGCTCGATCCCCGGCGCCTGGCGCCAGAACAGGTCCGGCACGAGCACCGTATAGCCTTCCTCCGCGTAGTAGTCGGCCGTTTCACGCATCGTCGCGTTCGCGCCGAAGATCTCGTGGCACAGCACGATGCCGGGCCCCGTGCCGCCGGCCGGCGTGCTCAGGTACGCGCGAAACGCGCCGCCGTCCGGCGACGGAATCTCGATGTGACGTCCTTTCATGTGTCCCTCCATTCGATTCATCTCTGTGACGGGCCCAGTATTGGCGGACGAAACGGGCGCTTCTATCCGCTTTCTTCGGCCGGTATCCGCGGATTCCGGAAACCTGTTGCACCGGCCGCCGCGCGTGGGCAGGCACGCGGCTGACTGCGGGTATGTGCGGATGCGGAATGCCCGCACAGTTTTCTACGATGCGCGAACGGTCCGCTTCTTGCGTCATTTGCGCGGGACTTGCGTGTTCTGATGGCCGGACTGTCCGGATATTCCGGGCGCTGTCCGGATCGTGCAGTGGATTCCCCAATACCGGGAACGCATGCACGGCGCGAGTGCGATCGAGCATGACGGGAGAACTTCGATGGCGCAATTTTCCGAAACCGGCTGGCTGGCCGACGCCGCCTGTTTCAATCACGACAACCTGATGCTGCAGTCGAACGACGTCGACGAGGTGCGTGCGCGCGTCGCCGGCGTGTTCAAGCCGCACCGGCTCACGCCGACCGGCGAGTCGCGGGCGCTGCACAGCTGCATGCATCACGCGCGCTGGGGCAACCTGTCGCTGAACCTGCTCGATTATGGCGGCGGCGTCAGCATCGAGCCCGGGCCGCTCGAACACTTCTTCCTGTTGCAGATCCCGCTGCGCGGCGACGCCGAGATCGAGTGCGGGTCGACGCGCTTCGTGTCGTCGCCCGGCACCGCGTCGCTGATCTCGCCGACGCTGCCGCTGAAGATGCAGTGGGGCGATGCATGCCCGCAAGTGATCCTGCGCATCGAGCGCGAAGTGATGGAGCGTCATGCGCAGCGGCATTTCGGCGACGGCCGGCGGGCACCGGTCGAATTCGAGCCGGAATTCAGCCTGTCGTCGCCGCAAGGGACGTGTCTCGCGCAGCTGCTGCCGATCCTCGCCGGCGCGATCTCGACGGACGCGCATCCGCTGCGGCATCCGCTCGCGTTCGAGCAGCTCGAATCGACGCTGCTCAACCTGCTGCTGCACGGCCACCCGAACAGCGCGCGCAACGGCACGCGGCACCTGCCGGTGGTGCTCGCGCCGTTCTACGTGCGGCGCGTCGAGGAATACATTCGCGCGCATCTCGACGAGCCGCTGACGATCGAGCGGCTCGCCGAACTCGCGGGTGTCAGCCCGAGCACGCTGTTCACCGGGTTCCGCAATCGCCACGGCATCACGCCGATGGGCTTCGTGCGGCAGTTGCGGCTGCAGCATGTGCGCGAGGAGCTGCTGGCCGACGCGACGCCGGCGCTCGCGTCGGTGACGGACATCGCGCTGAAATGGGGCTTCGCGCACCTCGGGCGGTTCGCGATCGAGTACAAGCGGGCGTTCGGCGAATCGCCGTCGGCGACGCTGCGGATGCGGCGCGTGCGCGGGTGACGGCCAACGCGGTGGATTGAGCGCCCGGTCGCGCGGCCACGCAGGTCGTTCGACATCGCTGCCGGGATCGTCGACAATCCGTCGTGCACACTGCGCCCATCGGCGCGACGCCGCCCGGGAGAATCCTCAATGACTGGCATATCGATCAGGCCCGCAAGGATCGACGATGCGCACGCGATCGCCGATTTTCATGTCAAGGTCTGGCGCCATACCTATCGGGATCTCGCACCGGCGGCAGCGCACGCCGTTCTCGACGAATCCTATCGCCGCAAACAATGGCGGGACAAGCTGGCGTCGAGCGACGGGAGCCAGCTGGTGCTCGTGGCGGAGCTCGACGGCGGGATCGTCGGCATCGGGGCCGCGGGCGCGCCGTCCGAACCGATCTTCAACGGCCGCGGCGAGATCAAGTTCCTGTATGTCGATCCCGGATTCAAGCGTCGCGGCATCGGCCGCCAGCTGCTCGCCCGGCTCGCGGCGCATTTGAGCCGGTTGCGGTATCAGGGCGCCGCGTTGAGTGTCGTCGACGGCAACGACGCCGCGATCGCGTTCTATGCGGCGCTGCACGGCCGGCCTGCCGGCGAATTCATCGATCCGGGGCCGGTCTGGCGATCGCACAACATCGTCATGGTGTGGGACGACCTCGCGAGCCTCGGGATGTGAGCACGCCGCTGCGCGGCGCCGCGCCTCACGCGAGGCAGGCGCGCAGCCACGACGTGAACGCGGTCACGAGCGGCGACTCGGCCAGCTCGTGACGCGTGACGAGATAGTACGCGTGGCGCGACGGCACCGTGGCGCTGAACGGCCGCACGAGCGTGCCGTCGATCAGGTCGTCGCGCACCGACAGGCTGTCGCCGAGCGCGACGCCTTGCCCGTGTACCGCGGCTTCGACGCCGATGTGCGCGTTGCCGATCTCGAGAATGCGGATGCCCGGCAGCTTGTCGGCGTTCGCTTCCGCCAGCCACCGCATCCACGAGCCCGCATGCTCGCAGAACAGCGTGCGCCCCGCGAGATCCTGCACCTTGCGGATCGCATCGGGCCCGTTCATCAGCGCCGGGCTCACGACCGGGAACAGCGCCGGATGCTCGAGCAGCTCGACGCGCCGGTTGCGCCAGTTGCCTTCCCCGTAGCGAATGCAGACGTCGACGTCCGGCGAATAGGTTTCGCGATCGTCGTTCGACGGAATCACTTTCAGATGGATGCCCGGATACCGCTCCAGAAAATCGCCGATGTGCCGGGCGAGCCAGCGCGACGTCAGCGACAGCGGCGTCGACACGACGAGATCGCCGGCCGCGGCCGGCGAATCGAGCCGGACGGTGGCGTTCGCGATCATGTCGAATGCGGTACCGACCGGTTCCAGCAGCGCCTCGCCTTCGGGCGTGAGCTTCACGCGGGCCTTTGATCGGACGAATAGCGCGACGCCGAGCGTGTTCTCGAGTATGCGGATCTGGTGGCTGACCGCGCTCGCGGTCACGTGCAGTTCGTCGGCGGCGGCCGACACGCTGCCGCACCGGGCGGCGGCTTCGAACGCGCGGAGCGGGTTCAGCGGGGGCAGGCGGTTGCGCATCGGCGGGCGCGTCGCAGGCGACGGTGCTGAGAAAAATTTCATTAAAACGGATTCAATTTCTCGCTACAACAAAAAAAATTGAATGCCTACAGTGGGGGCAATCCAACCGAGTCGAGGTCGACCGCAATGAGCCTTACCGAACCGATCGAACGCCTGTGGGGCGGCCGCTTCCAGTCGAAGCCGTCCGACGCGCTGCAGAACCTGTCCCGCTCCGATCCGAGTTTCTTCCGTCTCGTGCCGTACGATCTCGCGGGCTCCCGGGCCCATGCGCGCGAGCTGAACCGCGCGGGGATCCTGAACGACGACGACCTCGCGCAACTGCTGGGCGCGATGGACGGCATCGCACGCGACTATGCGGCCGGCGCGATCGCGCCATCGCTCGCCGACGAGGACGTGCACACCTTCCTCGAGCGCGTGCTCACGCAGCGGCTGCCGGCGCTCGGCGGCAAGCTGCGCGCGGGGCGCTCGCGCAACGACCAGGCGGCGAACGACCTGCGCCTGTACCTGCGCGACAAGGCGCGCCAGCTGGTGCGCGGCATGCTCGACCTGCAGGATGCGCTGATCGGCCAGGCGAGCCGGCACGTCGACACGGTGACGGCCGGATTCACCCACCTGCAGCCTGCGCAGCCGATCGTGTTCGGCCATCAGTTGCTCGCCCATGCGCAGTCGCTGTATCGCGACGCCGACCGCCTGGTCGACTGGGACCGTCGCACCGCGCGTTCGCCGCTCGGCGCGGCCGCGCTCGCGGGCTCGGCGATCTGCGTGCGGCCGGAGCTGTCGGCGCAGGAGCTGGGTTACGACGCGCCGTGCGAGAACTCGATCGACGCGGTGGCCGCGCGCGATCACGTCGCCGAATTCGTGTTCGTCGCGAGCATGCTCGCCGTGAACCTGTCCCGCCTGTCGGAAGAAGTGATCCTGTGGACGTCGCGACAATTCCGCTGGGTGGAACTCGACGACGGCTACGCGACCGGCAGCTCGATCATGCCGCAGAAGAAGAACCCGGACATCGCGGAACTCACGCGCGGCAAGGCGGGGCGCCTGATCGGCAACCTGACGGGGCTGCTCGCGACGCTGAAGTCGCTGCCGCTCGCGTACAACCGCGATCTCGCCGAAGACAAGATCGCCGCGTTCGATTCGATCGACACGCTCGAACTCGTGCTGCCCGCGATGGCGGGGATGATCCGCACGATGCGCGTGAACGTCGACGAGATGCGCCGCCAGGCGCCGCTCGGCTTCACGCTCGCCACCGAGGTCGCGGACTGGCTCGCGCTGACGGGCGTGCCGTTCAGCGAGGCGCACGAGATCACCGGCACGCTCGTGCGCGCGTGCGAACGGGACGGCATCGAGCTCGCCGACGCGAGCGCCGAACAGCTGCAGGCCGTCGACACGCGCCTCGCACCGGCGGTGCGCGCGCATCTGACGCTCGACGCCGCCGTCGCCGCCCGCGGCGGCGCGGGCGGCACGTCGCCTGCACGCGTGCGCGAACAGATCGGCCGCCTGAGCGAGGCGATCGAACGCCAGGTGGCGTGGGCAGCCGATTACCGGGGGCCGTCATGCTGAGCGCATCCGATTCTCGCCGCCTCGACGGCGCAGCGGGGCCGGCCGACGCGGCCGACACCGCCGGCCTCGTGCGCGTACGCCGGCGCTACTGGGGCCGCTACGTCGCGTCGGTCGCGATCATGGCCGCGCTCGCCTATATCGCCGCCGCGTTCGCGCGCGGACAGATCGAGTGGCGTGTCGTCGGCCAGTTCCTGACCGCGCGCTCGATCCTGACGGGGCTCGCCAACACGATCGTGATGACCGTCCTCGCGATGTCGCTCGGCGTCGTGCTCGGGGTCGTCACCGCGGTGATGCGGCTGTCGTCGAACCCGGTGCTCGGGGCGGTCGCGCAGGGCTACATCTGGCTGTTCCGCGGCACGCCGGTGATCCTGCAGTTGCTGCTGTGGTTCAACCTCGCGCTGGTGTTTCCGACGCTCGGCATCCCGGGCCTCGCCGAATACCGGACCGTCGACGTGATGACGCCGTTCCTCGCGGCGGTGCTCGGGCTCGGCATCAATCAAGGCGCGTATACGTCGGAAGTCGTGCGGGCCGGGCTGCTGTCGGTCGACACCGGCCAGTACGAGGCCGCGAAATCGATCGGCATGCCGGGCCTGCAGGCGCTGCGCCGGATCATCCTGCCGCAGGCGATGCGCGTGATCGTGCCGCCGATCGGCAACGAGCTGATCGGCATGGTCAAGCTGACATCGCTCGCGAGCGTCGTGCAGTACGCGGAGATGCTGCACAACGCGCAGAACATCTACTACGCGAACGCGCGCGTGATCGAGTTGCTGATCGTCGCTGGGATCTGGTATCTCGCGGTCGTTACCGTGCTGTCGCTCGCCCAGGCACGCGTCGAACGGCGCTTCGCACGCGGCGCGGGCCGGGCGGCGGGCCGCAAATGACCGGCACGACCCTCAACCATCGGGAGAACGTCATGACGAACGCAGTCGTTCGCGCGGTCGACGTGCGCAAGGCGTACGGCGAGTTCCAGGCGCTGCACGGCATCACGCTCGACGTCGAGCAGGGCGAAGTGCTGTGCATCATCGGGCCGTCGGGTTCGGGCAAGAGCACGTTCCTGCGCTGCATCAACCAGCTCGAGACGATCAGCGCGGGTGCGCTGTGGGTCAACGGCGAACTGGCCGGCTACCGCCGCGCCGGCAACCGGCTCCACGAACTGTCGGAGCGCCAGGTCGCGCGCCAGCGGCTGGCCACGAGCATGGTGTTCCAGCGTTTCAACCTGTTCCCGCACAAGACCGCACTCGAGAACGTGATCGAGGGGCCCGTGCAGGTGCTCAAGCGCCGCCGTGCGCAAGCGGAGGAGGAAGCGCGCGCGCTGCTTGCCCGCGTCGGGCTCGCGCACAAGTGCGACGCGTTTCCGGTCGAGCTGTCGGGCGGCCAGCAGCAGCGTGTCGCGATCGCGCGGGCGCTCGCGATGCATCCGCAATTGATCCTGTTCGACGAACCGACGTCGGCGCTCGATCCCGAACTCGTCGGCGAGGTGCTGGCCGTGATGCGCGATCTCGCGAAGAGCGGGATGACGATGATCGTCGTCACGCACGAGCTCGGGTTCGCGCGCGAGGTGGCCGACCGCGTCGTGTTCATGGACGGCGGCCGGATCGTCGAGAGCGGGCCGCCCGATCAGGTGCTGTCCGCGCCGACGCACGCGCGCACGCGCGATTTCATTTCAGCGGTGATTGCATAAGCGGGCCAGGCGCCCCGTCGCGCCGCGCCCGAGCGATCGAGCCGCCGACCCGAGCGGCGCAGTACCCCATTACTCCACCATGACAAGGCGACATCCCATGAAAGCATCCGTCCTGACCCGCACGCTGGCCGCTGTCGCATTCGGCGCACTCGCACTGCATGCGTCGTTCGCCGCCGCGCAATCCGCGGGCGCGAAACGCACGCTGAACGTCGCGATCGTGCCGAACTATCCGCCGTTCGAATACAAGGATCCGGCGACCGACAAGCTGGCGGGCTTCGACGTCGATCTCGGCGAGGCCCTTGCCGCGAAGATGGGCGCGAAACTGAACTGGGTCGAGACGAGCTTCGACCAGATGATGAGCGCGGTCGCGACGCAACGCGTCGACATGATCCTGTCCGGGATGACCGACCTGCCGACGCGCCGCGATGCAGTGACGTTCGTCGACTACATCGAGACGGGCCCGCAGTTCTACACGCTGAAGGCGCGCGCCGGCGAATTCGCGCAGATGAGCGCGCTGTGCGGCAAGCGCGTCGGGTCGAGCCGGCGCACGTCGTTCCCGGACAACACGACCGCGTGGAGCGCGGAGAACTGCGTGAAGGCCGGCAAGCCGGCGATCGTCGTGGTGGGCACCGACGGCTCGTCGGATGCGCGGATGCAGTTGCGCCAGAACCGCATCGACGCGGCCGTGCAGGGCGGCGAGACGCTGCCGTACCAGAACAGCCTCGAGCAGAACGCGTATGCGCCGGTCGGCAAGCCGTTCCTGTCGCAATACACGGGCATCGGCGTCGCGAAGAGCAACACCGCGCTGAGCAGCGCGCTGACGACGGCGCTCAACCAGATGATCGCGGACGGCTCGTACCACAAGCTGCTCGCGAAATGGGGGCTGCAGGAGCACGCGGTCGCGAAGGCGACGATCAACGGCACCCACTGAGCGCGCGATGGCGGATCTGGCTCCCCGCTGGCCGGACGCGAAGCGTGCATGCGTCGCGCTCGCGTTCGACCTTGACGGCCCGACCGGCGATGCGATGCTGAACGGGTCGATCTGGCGCAACCCCGCGTATTTCACGCTCGGCAGCTACGGGCCGTGGCGCGCGCTCGGCCGGTTGCTCGACATGCTCGCGTCGTTCGGGCTGCCCGCGACGTTCTTCGTGCCTGCCTGGGTCGCGCGGACGTGGCCCGCGCAATGCGCGGCGATCGTCGAGCGCGGCCACGAGATCGGCTATCACGGCTACCGGCACGAAGCGTTCTGGACGCTCGCGCCCGATCGGCAGCGCGAGATCATGGCGCAGTCGGCCGACCTCTTCGCGCGCACGCTCGGCGTGCGGCCGGTCGGGTTCCGCACGCCGTCCGGCGACTGGAGCGCGGCGACGGTGGCCGTGCTGCGCGAGGCGGGCGTGCGCTATTCGAGCTCGATGCGCGGCGACGACCGGCCGTACCTGCTGCATGGCGAGGATGGCGAACCGCCGCTCGTCGAGATTCCCGGGCGCTGGGAGACCGACGACTACGCGTCGCTCGCGTACCACCGCAACCCCGACTACCCGGCAGGGCTCGACCGGATCGCCGGATACGGCGCGACGCTCGACAACTGGACGCGTGAATTCGACGGCGTATACCGCGAAGGGCTGTGCCTGACGACGCTCCTGCATCCCAAGGTTTGCGGCAAGCCGGGACGCATCGCGCTGCTGGAGGCATGGCTCGACCACATGTGCGCGCAGGACGGCGTCTGGTTCGCGCGCTGCCGCGATGTCGCCGACTGGTGGCTCGCGCAGGCCATGCGGGATGCGGCACCCACGCAACGGAGCGGCATGTGACCCACCTTCCTGCATGGCCGGGCGGCGCGCGATACGCGGTCGCGATCACGGTCGACTTCAACGACATTCACGGCATCCAGACGCGCGAACCGCGCATCGTCGGCCGCGAGAAATCGCTGTCGGCCTGGCGTTACGGTGCGACGCGCGGCGTCGACCGGCTGCTTGCGGCGTTCGGCGCGTTCGACGTGCCGGCGAGCTGGTTCGTGCCCGGCATCGTCGCCGAAACGCACCGGGGCACGGTACGCGAGATTGCCGCGGCCGGCCACGAGCTCGGCGTGAGCGGCTATCGCTGCGAGGATTTCGATACCCTGCCGCTTGCCGCGCAGGTCGACGCGTGCCGCGCCGGGCGTGCTGCGCTCGCGAACGCGATCGGTCGCGACGCGGAAGGCTTTCGATCGTTCACCGGCAACTGGGCCGATGGTTTTGCGGATTGTCTCGTCGCGGAAGGGTTCACCTGGTCGTCGTCGTGGCGCGGCGACGATCTGCCTTACGTGCATCCGCGCAGCGACGGCGACGCGAACGGCGCGCGGCTCGTCGAGCTGCCGCTGCACTACGAACTCGAGGACGAGCCGTATTTCGAGTTCAACCTGTCGCCGCCGGTGCCGGCCGGCCAGCCGCGCATCGCCGCGTACCGCGACGTGCTCGACAACTGGCGGCGCGACGTCGACGGGTTCAGGCGTTTCGGGCTGTGCTGCGTGCTGCGCCTGCATCCGGAGATCATCGGCACGGCCGGGCGGATCGATCTGCTGCGCGCGTTGCTCGCGCACCTGCGCGACACCGGCGATGCGTGGTTTGCGACCGGGCGCGACATCGCGCGCTGGTGGCATGCGCAGGCGCCCGTCAACGCCCCGGGCCATCCGGTCGACGTGTTCGCGCGCTGCATGACGGAGGAGGCGGCACGATGACGACGGACACGCAAGCGCGCGCCACCCGGCTCGCGGCATTCGTCGCACGGACCTCCGCCGACGCATTGCCGGACGACGTCGTCGCCAAGGCACGGCGTCACGTACTCGATACGTTCGGCGCCGCGCTGGCGGGCACGTCGGCCGTCGAGACGCGCAGTGCCCGTGCGCTGACGGGCGCCGTCGAGCGGGGCGGTGCGTCGCTCTGGGGCACGCGGCGGAGCGCGAGTGCGCGCGACGCGGCGTTCGTCAACGGCATTGCCGCGCATGCGCTCGAACTCGACGATTCCGGCGGCTGCGATCATTCCGGCGCGGTCGTGCTGCCCGCCGTGCTGGCCGCGCTGTCGTGCGCCGGCCAACCGGTGACGGGCCGGGAATGCGTGGCGGCGATCGTGCTCGGTTACGATGTCGGCCGGCGCGTGCTCGAGGCGGCGGGCGGCTACTCGGCCCATAACGGCGCGGGCTGGCATTCGACGCTCAGTTGCGGCGTGTTCGGCGCGGCGGCCGCGAGCGCGCGCGTGCTCGGGCTCGACGCCGCCCGCACGCGCGACGCGCTTGGCCACGCGGCGAGCTTCGCCGGCGGCCTGTGGAGCTTCATCCACGACGGATCGCAGACCAAGCGGCTGCACGCCGGCCGCGCGGCCGAAGGCGGCGTGCTGGCGGCGTTGCTGGCACGGGAAGGCGTGAGCGGCCCCGCCCGCGTGTTCGACGACGTGTGGGGCGGCTTCTTCAACACGTTCGCCGCGCCCTCGCAGGCGCCCGACGCATTGACCGACGGCCTCGGCGCGCACTGGAAACTGATGCGCTGCTCGATCAAGCCGCACGCGTCGTGCCGCAGCGCCCATGCGGCGGTCGACGCGACGCTGCAACTCGCGAATGGCCGCACGTTCGATGCCGGCGAGATCGAACGGGTGGCGGTGCGCGCGAGTGCGTTCGTTGCGCGGATGTGTGGCGGTCGCGACCTGTCGACGCTGTCGTCCGCGCAGATGAGCCTGCCGTACGCGGTTGCGGCGGCGCTCGTGTTCGGCGACACCGGGATCGACGCTTATCGCGCGGACCGGCGCAGCGATCCGCGCGTGACCGCGCTGCTCGCGCGCATCACGGTCGACGTCGATCCGGCGCTCGGCGATCTCGACGAGCCGACGGTGACCTTGCAGCGCGCGGACGGGACGCGGGAATCGTGTCATGTTCCGATCGCACTCGGCGATCCGCGCCATCCGCTGCCGGATGCGACGCTGCTGGCGAAATATCGTGCGCTGGCAAGCACGGCGCTCGACCGTGCGCGCGTCGATGCGTTGAGCGACACGTGCCTGTCGCTGGACCGGCTAGCAGACGCGCGCGTGCTGAACGCGCGGCTCGCAGGCGGTTCGGAAAGCTTCGATTGAATGTGTCGCCGGGCTTCGTGCGCGGGTAACCAGGTTCGTCGCGAAACGTCCACGGGAACAGGTCCTGCCTGGCCGGCGTGACCGGCGCAGTGGTCGGCGCGGGTTATCAGTTCTGGCCCGCACGTTTGACGTGATGTAAGCGACACTCCCATGCCGACGAGCGGGATTGCCGACCATCTCGATGCAATCGAACGGGGTCGTCACGTGACTGGCAACGTGACGACCCGGATTTCTCCGTATCATGTGGCTTCGGATCAGGCATTCACCTCATGTGGAGTTCCACCTTGAACGAAGCCAGCAAAGCAATAGCACGCCGCTTGCACGATGTTCGATTCGCTACGCGGTATTTCGTCGGCGACGGCATCGACGTGGGAGCGGGAGACGATTCGATTGCTCAGTATCGGGAATTTTTCCCCGGCATGCGCTCGGTCCGTGACTGGGATAGGCCGGATGGCGATGCGCAACGCCTTGCCGGCGTGCCCGACGAAAGCTTCGATTTCGTGCACGCTTCTCACTGCCTCGAGCACATGCGCGACCCTGTGGAGGCGCTGCACAACTGGTTCCGGGTGCTGAAACCCGGCGGTCATCTGATATGCATGGTGCCTGACGAAGATTTATACGAACAGGGCCAATTCCCGTCCACGTTCAACGACGACCACAAATGGACGTTTACGTTGTGGAAGGCACAGTCGTGGAGTGCCCGTTCGCTCAATCTGTTTGACTTGCTTCAGCAGTTGGGGCCGTGCGCGCAGCCGCTCAAAGCGGAGTTGCTTGATGCCACCTTCCGGTTCCGCCTGCCTCGATCGGACCAGACACTGACGCCGGTCGGCGAAGCAGGAATCGAATTCGTGATCCGAAAACGTCCGCCCCAGGAAGTGGCCATGCACGGGCGACTTCCCGAAGCCACGTGACTGGGCCACCCGGCTTGGTGCACGTGTCGTCGGGCGGGGAGGCATGGGGCCGCCGCCCATCACCGCATGTGAGCGCGCGACAATGGCCGGAACGATACAAACAATGAAGCTCAATCACCTGAGCTTCCCCTCGGTCGATGCGCTGGCGACGGCCCGCTTCTTCGGGCGCTACCTCGGCTTCACGATCGCCGGAAGCTGGGCCCCATCCTGGATCCTGAAGCGGCCGGGCTTCGACGTCGTGATCGATCACGTCGGCGACGGCGTACCCGCATGGCCGACGAATTTCCACGTCGGGTTCGAACTGCCGAGCCTCGATGCCGTGCGCGCGCTGTACGGGCGACTCAGGGAAGCGGGCGTCGCGACGGAAACGGACATCTTCAACAACGGACGCGGCTCGCGATTCTTTTGCCGGGAGCCCGGTGGCGTGATGTTCGAGCCGAACACGCGCGTGGATGCCGCGCCGGAATATCAACGCACGTTCGACGACTGACGCGGGCGTCCCTCACGGCTTGCTCAACTGCCGGCGCGGGCGTGCATGTCGATGAACGGGCGAGTGTGCGAGGGCGCGGTGAGTTCCGTCCATTGCAGATGCGCGTATTTCGGGTCCTCACGCAGCTTCGCGAACTTGACGCGGTTCCTGTCGAACGTGGTGTACGACCACAGCAGCACCGAGTCGCGCGAGCAGAACGCCATCCGCAGCGACTCCCGGTTGCCGTGCGAAAGCTCGGTTCGCATCAGCCCGCGGCTGATCGTGCGCCAGAGCACGCGGGAGAATACCGTCCAGCGCCCGAAGTTGAGCCAGACGACGTGCGTGGCGCGCGACCACAGTACGTCGCGCACGGCGCTGTAGTTCCCGTCGGCGACCCAGCGGTCGCCGGTCGTCGCAGCGAGTACGGCCTGCTCGAACTGTTCGGGCGGCACGGCTGTCCACTCGGGGCCCCAGTAGAGCCGGTCGAGTTCGATGTACGGGCAGCCTGCGGCAGCCGCCAGCGCACTGGAGAAGGTGGACTTTCCCGCACCGCTTGTTCCGACGACGATGACGCGCATGGGTTGACCGTGGTCGAATGTTCAGGCCGCGTATTGTGCCTTATCCCGTGCAGTCCGCACGATCGTGAAAGCGCTGGAACGCCCCCAGCAGCCGCGCACGCAGCGCGGCCAGCGACGGGTCGCGCCGGTCGCGCGGCCGTGCAACTTCGACACGGATCGCGTCGTCGATGCGCCCGGGGGTCGGCGCGAGCATCAGCACGCGATCGCCGAGATACAGCGCCTCGTCGAGATCGTGCGTGACGACGATCGCGGCCATCCGGTGCCGGTGGACGACATCGAGCAGCAGCGACTGCAAGCGCATCCGCGTGATCGCGTCGACCGCGCTGAACGGTTCGTCGAGCAGCAGCAGATCGGGCTCGCCGAACAGCCCGCGCGCAATCGCCGCGCGCTGGGCCATCCCGCCCGACAACGTGGCCGGCAGTTGCTGCGCGACGCCGCTCAGGCCGACTTCGTCGAGCAACCGCGTGACGCTCGGGTCGCGGCCGCCGTGCGGGCCGGCCGCGAAGCCGACGTTGTCGGCGATCGACAGCCACGGCAGCAGCCGAGGCTCCTGAAAGATCACGCCGACGCGTGCGGACGGACCGTCGAGCGCGACGCCGTCGAGCCTCACACTGCCGCGGAAGTGCGCGTCGAGACCGGCGACGACGCGCAGCAGCGTGCTTTTCCCGCAGCCGCTCGGGCCGACCACGCAGACGATCTCGCCGCGCGCCACCTGCAACGCGATGTCGGCGAGGATCGTGCGCTCCCCGTATTGCTTGCGGGCGATCCGCAGGTCGAGCAGCGGCGTATCGGTATTCGCCGTCGTGCGCGCAGCAGCCAGCGTACTCATTTCACTACCTCGCGCGACGCGCCGTCGAATGCATCGCGCCAGCCGAGCCAGCGCAACTCGATGCGCCGCATCGCGCCGTCGGTCAGCTTGCCGAGCAACGCGAGCAGCAGGATCGCGCCGAACACGAGATCGGGGCGCCCGGTTTCCCGGCCGTCGCTCAACAGGAAGCCGAGGCCGCGCGTTGCCGCGATCAGTTCCGCGGCTACCATGAACATCCACGCGAGACTGAGGCCGGTACGCAGGCCGGTGACGATCTGCGGCAGCGCGGCCGGCAGCAGGATGCGCCGGAACAGCGCGAGCGGGCCGAGCCGGTACACCGCGCCGAGCTCGACGAGCTTGCGGTCGACGTCGCGAATGCCGGCGACCACCGCGAGGTGAACCGGGAAGAACGCGCCGATCGCGATCAGCGTGATCTTCGGCGCTTCGTCGATGCCGAGCCACAGCAGCAGCACCGGCACCCAGGCGAGCGACGGAATCGCGCGCAGCGCCTGGAACGTCGGCTCGAGCAGCGCGTCGATCCGGCGGCTCAGCCCCATCGCCGCGCCGACGACGAGCGCGAGCCCGGCGCCGGCCGCAAAGCCGGCCGCGACCCGCAGCGTGCTCGCACCGACATGGCGGGCGGCACGCGTGACGCCCAGATGCGCGAGCGTATCGAGGATCTCGCTCGGCGCCGGGACGAGATGATCGGGCAGCCAGCCGCGCCGCACGACCCACTCCAGCAGCACGAGCGCGGCGAATGGCAGCGCGAGGCCCGCGATGCGCCACGCGCGAAGCGGATCGCGGCGGCCCGCACGGGGCGATGCGGCGTGACGCGGTGCAAGCGTGTCGCCGCGGGCAGCAGTGTCCGTCATGACGGCGGCCTCAATGCGACGCGGCAACGATCGGGCGCGCGAACGACGGATCGATCAGCGTATCGACGATCTTCGCGGGATCGACACCCGGCTTGGTCAGTTGTTCGGCCGTCAGCACCGGTGCGGCTGCCTTCAGCGCCGCGCGCTGGGTGTCGCCCGGCACCGGGTCGCCGAAGTCGTTGCGCTGCAGTTGCAGCTTCGCGACCGGCAGTGACACCTTCGATTCGTCGGCGACGATCTGCGCGGTTTCGGCCGGATGCGCAATGATCCACTGGCGCGCGCGGTCATAGACCTTCAGCACGCGCGAGACCGCCTGCGGATACTGGCCGGCGAACGCATCGCGCACGTTCAGGAACCCGTATGTATTGAATGCGACGTTGCGATACAGCAGGCGCGCGCCGTCGTCGAGCTGCGCCGCGGCCATGTGCGGATCGAGCCCGGCCCATGCATCGACCTGACCGTTCGAGAGGGCCGTGCGGCCGTCCGGATGCTGCAGGTTGACGATCTCGACGTCGTCACGCGTCAGCCCGGCCGTGTGCAGCGCACGCAGCGTGAACAGGAACGGATCGGTACCGCGCGTCGCGGCGATTTTCCTGCCTTTCAGGTCGGCGAGCGTGCGGATCGGTGAATCCTTGCGCACCACGAGCGCCGTCCACTCGGGGCGGGAGAATACGTAGACCGCGTGGATCGGGTTGCCGTTCGCGCGTGCAAGCACCGACGCGAGCCCGGCCGCCGAGCCGAAATCGACCGCGCCGCTGTTCAGGTATTCGAGCGCGCGATTGCTGCCGAGGCTCAGTACCCAGCGAATCGACGTGCGGTCGGCCTTGAACTCGTCGTCGAGCCAGCCGAAGTGGCGAATCACGAGGCTCTCGGGCGAGTAGTACGCATAGTCGACGCGGATTTCCGCGGGTGTCGCTGCGTGTGCCTGAATCGATACGAGGCCGGCCAGCGCGGCAATGACGAGGGCCGCGGATTGCCACGCGCGGGACCAGAACAGCTTCATCGGGGAATCTCCGGAAGAGCGGCAACGCGCCGCGAACAGGCAGGTGATCGACCAATGTAGCGAAGCAGCGGCGATCCGTTAACGAAGAAATCCGCGTTTGAACATGCGCGCTGCTGCTAAGCGAGCAGGTCGGATAACTTTATGACGCAGGCCGATTAATTTATCGCTTTATATCGCTTGGGATACGCGGGTCGGGAGAACAGAATGCCCGCTGCCGGAACGCGACGACGGCGCCTGTCGGCGCGCCCGCGTTCCGTCGAAGTCCCGCCGATCGCGAATGCACCAGCGTGGTTCACGGCTTCACGCCGACACCGCCATGCATTCTGCCAAACACTAAGGAATGCGATGAGTTCGATCGATCTGAGTCCTGCCACCCCCGTTTCCTCCCCCATCCGCTCGGCGAGCGACGTCGCGCGGCTGATCAATACGGTCGACAGTTCGGTCAGCCATGCGCGGATGATCGTGCTGCTGGCGCTCGGCGGCGTGTTTCTCGATGCGTACGACCTGACGACGCTGTCGTACGGCATCGACGACGTCGCGCGCGAATTCGGCCTGACGCCCGCGCTGACCGGGCTGGTCGGTTCGGCGATCATGATCGGCACGATCTTCGGCAGCCTGATCGGCGGCTGGCTGACCGACCGGATCGGCCGCTACCAGGTGTTCATGGCCGACATGCTGTTCTTCGTGGTCGCGGCGATCGCGGCGGGGCTCGCGCCGAACGTCTGGGTGCTGATCGGCGCACGCTTCGTGATGGGGCTCGGCGTCGGCATCGACCTGCCCGTCGCGATGGCGTTTCTCGCGGAATTCTCGAAGTTCGGCGGGCGCGGCAACAAGGCGTCGCGACTCGCCGCGTGGTGCCCGATGTGGTACGTCGCGTCGTCGGTCTGCTTCCTGCTGATCTTCGGCCTGTATTTCCTGCTGCCGGCCGAGCATGCGGGATGGCTGTGGCGCGCGTCGCTGATCTTCGGCGCCGTGCCTGCGCTCGTCATCATCCTGTTCCGTAACCGGTTCATGAACGAATCGCCGCTGTGGGCCGCGAACCAGGGTGATCTCGCCAACGCCGCGCGCATCCTGCGCGAGTCGTACGGCATTCACGCGCACGAAGCCGCGGATGCGCGACGCGAGCCGGGCCCGCCGCCCGTGCGGATCCGCGTGCTGTTCCAGCGCCCGTATCTCGGCCGCACGATCGTCGCCAGCGTGATGAACCTGTGCATTCCGTTCGAATACACGGCGATTGCGTTCTTCCTGCCGTCGATCCTGTCGCAGTTTCTCGGCGCGGGCGTGTTCGAGACGATCGCGGCCTCGCTCGCGCTGAACGTGCTGTTCGCGTTCACCGGCGGCCTGTTGGGCATGCGCCTCGCGTATCGTTATCCGTCGCGCCATGTCGCGATCGCCGGTTTCGCGCTGCAAACGGTCGCGCTTGTCGCGCTCGCGCTCGCAGGGCATCCGCACGGCGCGCTCGCAGTCGGCGTCGTGCTGCTGATGCTCGGCACCTGGCTGTTCGCCGAAGGCTTCGGGCCCGGTGCGCAGATGATGATCTACCCGACACTGTCGTATCCGGCGGCGATCCGCGGCACCGGCGTCGGATTCGGGCGGTCGCTGTGCGGGATCGGCCAGGCGCTTGCGCTGTTCGTGCTGCCGATCCTGCAGGCCCGTCTCGGTACCGACATGTTCTGGGTCGTCGCGATCAGTGCGGTCACGCCGATCGTGTTCCTGTTGATCGTACGTTATGAACCGACGGCGCGCGACATCGACGACGAAAGCGCCGCGTAAGCGCTGACGGGGGCGCTCGCCGCCCCCGGAAAACGCAAACGGCTCCGTCGGACCGCACGAAGCCGTTTGCACTGAAGCCGGTCGGGGCGGGCCGGCCTCGACATTTCACTACGCGCTGACGGCCTCCTGTTCGGCCTCGCGCTTGACCTGCTCGATGTCGCGAAACTGCGCGGCGGGATGCGTAGCCGGCAGCCGCGCCGTGCCGCCGAACAGCTTTTCGCGCAACGTACCCGGCGCATACGCGGTCGGGTACACGCCGCGCCGCTGCAGCTCCGGCACGAGATGGCGCACGACATCCTCGAACGTTTCATGCGCGACCGCGTACGCGAGATTGAAACCGTCGACGTCGGTCGCCTCAACCCATTCCTGCAGGATGTCCGCGACGGTCGCGGCCGACCCGACGAACACCGGGCCCATCCCGCCGATACCGCCCCAGGTCGCCAGCGCCTCGATCGTCCATGCAGTGTCGCCGCCCGACAGGTGCTCGACCGCCGACACGATCGCATTCGTTTCGACGCGCCGGACGGGATCGGCCGGCGCATACTGGCCGAAGTCGATGCCGGTCCAGCCCGACATGAACACCAGCGAGCCGTCGTACGACACGTAGCGGCGGTACTCGTCGAACTTGGCCTGCGCCTTCTCGTCGGTTTCGTCGACGATCACCGTGACGAGGTTGTAGATCAGTACCTTGGCCGGATCGCGGCCCGCGGCGGCCGCCTGCGCGCGCACGTCGGCCACGTAGCGCGCGAGCTGCTCGCGGGTCGGCGCGGCGACGAACACGCATTCGGCGTGCTGCGCGGCGAACGCCTTGCCGGGGCCGGACGCGCCGGCCTGGAACAGCACCGGCGTGCGCTGCGGCGACGGCTCGCACAGGTGGTAGCCGGGCACGTCGAAGAAGCGCCCCTTGTGGCCGATCTCGTGCACCTTCTCCGGATGCGTGAATACGCGGCCGTCACGATCGCGCACCACCGCGCCATCCTCCCAGCTGCCTTCGAACAGCTTGTACAGCACCTCGACGTATTCGGCTGCGACCGCATAGCGGTCGTCGTGCGTGCGCAGGCCGTGATCGCCTACATTCTTCGCGCCGCTCTCCAGGTACGACGTGACGATATTCCACGCGAGCCGGCCCTTCGTGTGGTGGTCGGCCGTCGACAGCCGGCGCGCGAACGTGTACGGGTGCTCGAACGTCGTCGATGCGGTGATGCCGATGCCGAGATGCTCGGTCGCCATCGCGATCGGCGCGGCGAGCTGCAGCGGATCGTTGACCGGAATCTGCGCGGCCTGGTGCAGCGCGTGATAGTTGCTGCCCTGGTAGACGTCGTAATAGCCGATCACGTCCGCGATGAAGATCGCGTCGAAGATCCCGCGTTCGAGCACGCGGGCGAGGTCGGTCCAGTAGTCGAGATCCTTGTACTGCCACGAGCGGTCGCGCGGATGCGCCCACAGGCCGGGCGACTGGTGGCCGACGCAGTTCATCTCGAATGCATTGAAACGAATCGTCTTGCTCATCGTGCGGCTCCCGTTTCCGCGCCGGCGCCCGCACCGTTGCCGACACGCCAGACGAACGGCGGCGTACGGCCGTTGATGACCCAGTCGCCGACGATCCGCGCCTTGTAGACGAGCGGATTGTGCGACGACACCGTACGCGCGTTGCGCCAGTGGCGGTCGAGCGCGGTCGTGGTGCGCGTCGCGGATGCGCCGAGCGCGTCGAACAGGCGCGTTGCCGCGCGCAGCACGAGCTCGGACACGACGAGCTGGCTCTGCGCGGATTCGATCTCGGCCGCGACGTTCGCCGCGTGCTCGGCCGCTTCGTCGTCGCCGAAGCGCGCTTCATAGGCCTGCTGAAGCGGCTGCGCGGCGCGCAGCGCGAGCGCGTCGGCCGCGTACGCCCATGAAGCGATCTCGCCGATCACCTGCTGCAGCTGCGCGTCGTCGCCCGCACGCGGTGCGTTGCCGTGGCTGTACACGCGCGTGCGGTTGCGCACGAGCTCACCCGCGTCGCGCACGATCGCGTGGCCGATACCGGCCAGCGTCGCGACATGGAACAGCTGGTAGAACGCGGTCTGGTACTTGAAGCGGCGCGCGAAGTCGATCACGTTGTCGGCATCGACAGCTGCATCCTCGAAACGTGTCGTGCCGCTGCCGGTCGTCGTCTGGCCGAAGCCGTCCCAGTCGTCCTCGCGGATCACGCCGGGCTGCGCGGTCGCGACGGCGACGATCACGTCGCTGCCGTCGTGCGCGCGCTGCGCGAACACGTCGATCCAGTCGGCGAACAGGCTGCCCGTGCTGTAGAACTTCCGCCCGTTCAGCACGAACCGGCCGTTCTGTTCCGATACCTTCGTGACGGTCTGGCCGAGCGGCACGTCGCCGGCCTCCGACCACGCATTGCCGACGAACTGGCCGCTCGCGAAGCGGTCGAACCAGGTCGTGCGCTGCGGCCCGGGCGGGGCGTTCAGCCAGTCCTCGACGAACGCGAAATGCCCGCGCAACGCCTGCGGCAGATTCGAGTCGGCAGCAGCCAGTTCGGTCAGCAGCCGGAACAGCTGCGGCAGCGACGCACCGGCACCGCCGGCACTGGCCGGCAGCCGCGCCGCGCCGAAGCCCGCCGCCTTCAGCCAGCCGATTGCCTCGTGCGGCAGTTCACGGCGGCGTTCGCGTTCGGCCGTGCCCGCGGCGATGCGCTCGAAGATCGGCCTGAACCGGCTCGCGAGCGTGTCGTAGTCGGTACCGGTTGAAAGGTCGGGGGCTGCGTGCGTCGAAGTCATGCGGTGTTCCTCGAAGAGCGGGGCCGAGTGCGCCGGGAAGCCAGTATAGGAAGCGCAATGCGAGCGTTCCAATAACGGATTCGCAGATCGTTATCGTCGCTGCGTATTACCGCGACGGGACTGAACCACGCCGACGCCGGGGCGTCGATTGCGACGCAAAAGCACCACGTTGCTGGAGAAAATCGCCAGATCGTTTGTTATCCAGAGGAATATCGTTTCGAGAATCGCTCGTTTTTCCGGCCCGCGATGCGCTGCTAGATTGAATGCTTTCGTCATTCGACAGGAGCACCCGATGTCAGACACGAGCGCCACGATTCAGGAGCGGCCGGCCGAAGCACAACCGCACGCGGCCCGCGTGATCGCCGACGACGCTCAGGCGATCGCGGCTGCGCACGCGCTGGCGAAACGGCTCGCGGAAGGCGCGGCCGAACGCGATCGCACGCGCCGGCTGCCGCGCGACGAGATCGAATGGTTCTCGCAGTCGGGGCTGTGGGCGATCACGGTGCCGAAGGCATACGGCGGCGCAGGCGTGTCGTATGTGACGCTGACCGAGGTCATCAAGATCGTCGCGGCAGCCGATCCGTCGCTCGGGCAGCTGCCGCAGAATCATTTCGGGCTGGTCGACGTGATCGCGCTGACCGGCACCGACGCGCAGAAGCGTCACTTCTTCGCGGAAATTCTGAGCGGCAAGCGCTTCGGCAACGGGTTCTCGGAGAAGGGCACGAAGCACGTGCTCGACCTGAAGACGCGTGTGCGACAGGACGGCGACCACCATGTCGTCGACGGCACCAAGTTCTACTCGCCCGGTGCGCTGTTCGCGCACTACGTGCCGGTGCTCGGCCTCGACGACGCACACCAGGCCTGGCTCGCATACATGCCGCAACCGACGCCGGGGCTGACCGTGATCGACGACTGGTCGGGCTTCGGCCAGCGGACGACCGCGAGCGGCACGGTCGTGCTCGACGCGGTGCGCGTACCGGCGTCGCACGTGCTGCCCGCGCAGCGCGTGTCGGACGTGCCGACGCTCAACGGTCCGCTGTCGCAGATCATCCAGGCCGCGATCGACGCGGGCATCGCGAAGGCGGCCATCGCCGATACGCTGGCATTCGTGCGTACGCGTACGCGCCCGTGGGTCGACAGCGGCGTCGAGCGCGCAGCCGACGATCCGCTGACGATCCGCGAGATCGGCCACCTGCACATCCAGCTGCATGCGGCCGAGGCATTGCTCGAACGCGCGGCACGCACGCTCGACGAGATCGCGGCGCGCGGCGACGTGACCGAAGACGACGTCGCGCGCGCCTCGGTCGCGGTTGGCGAAGCCAAGGTGTTGACGACCGAGGTCGCGCTGCTCGCGGGCGAGAAGCTGTTCGAGCTGGCCGGCACGCAGTCGACGCTCGCCGAGCACAACCTCGACCGGCATTGGCGCAACGCGCGCACGCATACGCTGCACGATCCCGTGCGCTGGAAATATCACCTTGTCGGCAACTACTACCTGAACGGCGTGCGTCCGGCGCGCCATGCGTGGAATTGATCCGCGATGTGCAGCGGCCCGTCCGACCGCTGCGCGTCGCGCTAGCGGTCGGACGCCAGCAGCGCCCGGGCCAATAGCCGCGCGAACCCGTCCAGCGCGAAGCCCAACGCGCCGATGACGACCCGCACCCATCCTTCAGAAAATTGCGCCTACTTCCGCGTGCTCGCGACAATGACCTCCGCCGCCCGGATCACCGGAAGATCGACCATGCGGCCGTCGAGGCTGAACACCGCGCCGCCGTGTTGCGCGGCCTCGTCGATCACGCGGCGCGCCCATGCGTGTTCGGCATCCGAATAGCCCATCGCGTCGTTCACGCCGGCGATCTGCGCCGGGTGAATGCACAGCTTGCCGCCGAAGCCGAACGCGCGTGCGCGCCGGGCATCGGCCGCGAGCTGCGCGGCATCATCGGTGCGAACGGTCACGCCGTCGATCGGCGCGGGCAGTCGCGCACGGCGCGACGCGGCCACGAGCGCATTGCGCGCAAAGGCCAGCTCCGGCTCGTCGGGCGACGCGCGCATGCCGAGGTCGAGCTGGAAATCCAGGTGGCCGAATGCAACGCGAGCGACCTGCGGATCGCGCGCCAGCACGTCGGCCGCATCGAGCCCGGCCAGCGATTCGATCAACGCGACGATGTGCGCTGCATCGCCGAGCTGCGCCGCGACGGCGCGCAGCGCGTTCGGGTCTTCCGACTTCGGCAGCATCACGGCGACGCCTTGCGGCGTCCAGTCGCGCAGCAGTGCGAGGTCCGCGTCGTGCCACGGCGTACCGACGGCGTTCACGCGCACGACGGTGCGCGAGCGCTGCTCCGAAGTCAGCAGCGGCAGATGCTGCGCGAGTTGCGTGCGCGCGTCGTCCTTGCGGTCGATGCCGATCGCATCCTCGAGATCGATGACGATGCAGTCGGCGCCCGAATCGAGCGCCTTCGCAAAGCGTTCGGGCCGGGTGGCCGGCACGAACAGGAGACTGCGGGCGTGCTGCACGAGGAGAGAATCGGTGGACATGGTTCAGATCGCGCCGGCGGCACGCAATTGTTCGATATCGGCGTCGGTGCGCCCGAGCGCGCGGAGAATGGCCGTGCTGTGCTCGCCGAGCGCGGGCACCGGGTCCATGCGCACGTCGAAGCTGTCGATCGTGGCGGGCGGCAGCAGCGCCTGCAGTTCGCCGGCGGGCGAATCGACGGTACGAAAGCGCTGGCGCGCATGCAGTTGCGGGTGCGCCCACAGGTCGTCCATCTGGTTGACGGCCGCATTGGCGATCTGCGCGTCGTCCAGGCGCGCAATGACCTCCTGCGCGGTGAGGCCGGCAAACGCGGCTTCGATCACGGCCTTCAGTTCGGCGCGATGTTCCGAGCGGCGCACGTTGGCGTCGAAGCGCGGGTCGGTCGCGAGCGCCGGGTCACGCAGCACGGCGTCGCAGAACACCGTCCACTCGCGCTCGTTCTGCAGGCCCAGCATCACCACGCGGCCGTCGCCGGCCGTGAACGGGCCGTACGGATAGATGGTCGCGTGCGCCGCGCCGCTGCGGGCCGGCTGCTGCTGGCCGTCGTACGCGTAGTACATCGGGAAACCCATCCACTCGCCGAGCGCCTCGAGCATCGAGATTTCCACGTGCGAGCCTTCGCCCGTGAGGCCGCGCTGCAGCAGCGCGCTGAGAATGCCCGTGTACGCATACATGCCGGCCGCGATGTCCGCGATCGACACGCCGGCCTTGCTCGGCTCGTCGGGCGTGCCGGTGATCGACAGGAACGCGGCCTCGCTCTGGATCAGCAGGTCGTAGGCCTTCTTGTCGCGATAGGGGCCGTCGCCGCCGTAGCCGGAGATGTCGCAGACGACGAGGCGCGGATAGCGGGCATGCAGCGCATCGAACGACAGCCCCATGCGCGCGGCCGCGCCGGGCGCCAGGTTCTGCACGAGCACGTCGGCCTGGGCCACGAGCTCGCCGAGCACGTCCTGCGCGGCGGGTTGCTTCAGGTCCAGCGTGAGGCTTTCCTTCGACCGGTTGGTCCAGACGAAATGCGACGCGAGGCCGTGGGTCCGTTGATCGTAGGCGCGCGCGAAATCGCCGACACCGGGGCGCTCCACCTTGATCACGCGTGCACCGAGATCGGCGAGCTGGCGCGTGCAGAAGGGGGCGGCGATCGCATGTTCGAGCGCGACGACGGTCATCCCGCTCAGGGGGCCTTTTCGAGCTTGCATGGTCAGTAGGAACGGGGAAGTTCCAGCACGTGCTCGGCCACATGCCCGAGAATCATGTTGGTGGAAATCGGCGCGACCTGGTACAGGCGCGTTTCGCGGAACTTGCGCTCCACGTCGTATTCGCATGCGAAGCCGAAGCCGCCATGCGTCTGCAGGCACGCGTTGGCGGCTTCCCAGCTCGCCTTCGCGGCCAGGTACTTGGCCATGTTGGCCTCGACGCCCGCGTTCTGGCGCGCGTCGATCATCCCGCAGGCGCGCCAGCGCATCAGGTTCGCGGCTTCCAGCTCGATGAACGACTCGGCCAGCGGAAACTGGATCCCCTGGTTCTGCCCGATCGGGCGGCCGAACACCTTGCGCTCGACCGCGTAGTCGCGCGCCTTCTCCAGGAACCAGTAGCCGTCGCCGATGCACTCGGCCGCGATCAGCGTGCGCTCGGCGTTCAGGCCGTCGAAGATCACCTTCAGCCCCTTGCCCTCGGTGCCCAGCAGCGCGTCTTCCGGCAGCTCCAGGTTGTCGAAGAACAATTCGTTGGTCTCGTGATTGACCATGTTGAGGATCGGCCGCACCGTGAGGCCGTTGCCGATCGCCTTGTCGAGCTCGACGATGAAGCACGACAGGCCATCGCTCTTCTTCTGCACGTGGTCCAGCGGCGTGGTGCGCGCGAGCAGGATCAGCAGGTCGCTGTGCTGGACCCGCGAGATCCACACCTTCTGGCCGTTGACGACCCAGCGGCCGTCTTTCCTCACGGCCGTGGTCTGGAGCCTGGTGGTGTCGCTGCCGGTGGTCGGCTCGGTCACGCCCATCGACTGCACGCGCAGTTCGCCCGACGCGATGCGCGGCAGATAGCGCTGTTTCTGTGCTTCCGTGCCGCTGAACACGATCGTGTTCATCACGTACATCTGGCCGTGGCACGCGCCCGAGTTGCCGCCGGCGCGGTTGATCTCTTCCATGATGACGGACGCCTCGGCCATCGACAGCCCGGGGCCGCCGTATTCCTGCGGAATCAGCGCGGCGAGCCAGCCGGCTTGCGTGAGGGCATCGACGAATGCCTCGGGATAGCCGCGGGCCTCGTCGATCCTGCGGTGGTAGTCGGCCGGAAACTGGTTGCACAGGCCGCGCACCGCGTCGCGGATTGCCTGGTACTGGTCGGGGGCGGAAAAAATGGAGGCGCTCATCAATCCTGTCTCGTCACTGGCATCGTCGCGGTCCATAATAAGTTTTGATGGATTCGTTAAAAAATAGAATTTTTTGATCGATGGATCAGTTTTCGGTATCGAGGTATCTGCGATGGATCTGAAGCAACTGCGCGCGTTCGTCACCGTCGCCGAAACCGGCAACGTCACGCGGGCGTCGAGCCTGCTGAACCTCGTGCAGCCCGCGGTGTCGCGCCAGTTGCGCCTGCTCGAGGAGGACATGGGCACGGAGCTGTTCGACCGCAGCCGTCACGGGATGCAGCTCACGCCGTCGGGCAAGACGATGCTCGAGTACGCGCGGCGCATCCTCAACGAGGTGGCGCGCGCCAAGGCCGAGATCCAGCCGACCGACGGGCCCGTCGCCGGCATCGTGAGCATCGGGCTGCTGGCCAGCACGTCGGACCTGCTGGCCACGCGGCTGGCCGGCGAGGTCGCGCGGCGTTACCCGCACATCCGCCTGCGGCTCACGATCGGCTACGCGGGGCACCTGCAGGACTGGCTCGAAGCCGGCGACGTCGATGCCGCGCTGCTGTACGGGCAGAAGGAAACGCCCGCGCTGCACGTCAAGGCGTTGATCGAGGAGAGCCTGTGGGCCGTGGCCGCGCCGTCGGCGGGGTTGACGCGCAAGCGGCCGGTCGCGCTGTCGCGCGTCGCGAACGAGCCGTTCATCCTGCCGTCCGCGCCGCAGGGCCTGCGCGCGGCGATCGAGCATGCGGCGGCCGAGGCCGACGTGACGTTGCGGGTGGTGGCCGAAACCAATGCGCTGAGCGTGCAGAAGGAACTGGTCGCGCAAGGTCACGGGTGGACGATCCTGCCGGCCGTCGCCGTCACGCAGGAGCTCGAGCAGCGCACGCTGGGCGCGGCGCCGCTCGCGCCGCTGGGGCTGCGGCGCACGATCGTGCTGGCGGCGCCCAGCAGCCGGCAGGCCACGGCACCGGTTCGCTGCGTGGTCGGCGTGCTGCTCGACTGCGTGAAGGACACGTTCGAACAGGGCCACTGGCCCGACGCGCGCTGGCTCGGCTAGGGCAGCCGGGCACCCCGCGGCGATCGTGCCCGGCCGGCAGACCCCGGCAGCATCGGCCGGGGCCGCGCGGCGCTTACTTCAGCGGCATGCAGATGCGCGTCTGCAAGCGGGCGGGCGGCGTGGTGCGCGGGTCGTTCAGATACTGCTCGAACATCGGGAAATCGGCCGGCACCATGCCGCTGGCGGGCAGCCACTCGGAGAACATCCAGTTATACGGCCGGTCCATTTCGTTGTACGGCCCCGTGTAAGTCAGGATCGCGCAGCGGCCGGCCGGAATCTCGAAGCGTTCGAGTTCATCGCCGAGGTCGGCATCGGATGCGACGGACATGCCTGCCATCGAGCGCAACCGGTCGGGCGGCACCTGCTCGGGATCGTCGAGATACACGCCGAAGCCGATCGCTTCGGGGCGCGCGAGGCCGCGGGCGGCGGCCAGCATGAACGCGCGGGTGAAGACCGGGCCGATTTCCTGATAGCTGCCGCGATGCGGCAACGCGGCCAGCACGGCGCCGGGGAAGGTTTCGATGGTGACGGGATACATGCCGAGCTCCTTGGGATTGAACGGACGGGAGCGGGCCGCGCGGTAGCGCCCCGGCGACAGGCCGAAGGTCGCGCCGAACGCACGGTTGAAGGCAGCGTCCGACGCATAGCCGGCGCGCTGCGCAACGTCGCGCAATGGCGCCCCGGTCCCGCCCAATGCGACCGCCGCGCGGTGCATGCGCAGGCGCTGCACGGTGGCGTTCACCGTCTCACCCATCAGCGCGCGGTAGACGCGGTGAAAGTGATACGGCGACAGGCACGCGAGGTCGGCCAGCAGATACAGATCCGGGTCGGCCTCGGGGTGACTTGCCAGCCAGCGCAGGACAGGCTCCATGCGCAGCGCGTATTGGGTACGGGTTCGGGGTTTCAATTGCGGGCTCCTGGGGAGCAATGTAGGGGTGGCGCGTTTGCAGATTTTGCGGTTTTTCGGCGGGTGGGGGGGAAAGAGCGCTCACGATCATGATCGAGATTCCGGGCGTATTCAGCCCGGCGAGGACTGCGCAGCTCGTCGAGCGGCCGGCTTCGTTTTCTCGGGCGAAGCGCCTCGTGCGCGAGGATGCGCAGCGGATCTTGGGGGGCGTCCGAACCTGATTGCCGCACATCCCCCTTTACGTTCGAACACCCTACGGCATGCCCTCCCGAAGGAGGGCCGGGATCTCGCGCTTCATGATATCCAGGACACCGCCGACGCGGGGAGGAAGCGGGCGTTGAGGATGGACCAGTGCGTTGAGCGGGAATCGCTCGATCTTGTACTGGGGAAGGATCTCTATCAATGCCCCATTCCGCTTCGCCTCCATGTAGACGGGATGCTGTACGACGCCGATCCCGCCTCCCGATGCCACCATATCGAACACGGGCGGCCAGTGGTTCGTGGTTACCACGGTGCGGATGCGCGCATGACGCATCAGGGATCACGAGGAATACGGCGCGAGCCCATCTGCGTTCTATTTTCGCTAAACGGGCGCCACCAGTCAGGCCACGCTCGTGCGGGTTCTGCTCGGGAGCGTTGTCCCGCTGGACTGACGGGAATTCGATCGATGGCGCACTTGCCGCATGTGTTTCGGCCCGACCCGGATGTCACGGGCATTTCCCCCGAAGCACGTACTTGGCCAGAGGAGAAAATGACTGCCTGCCACTCAGCAGTTTTTCCAGGCGTGCTCGGGCTTCGATAAACTGGCGCGCCGACGCGCTTGCAATTTGTGCGTCGTGCAGACATAGCACGGGTTTGACGGCATCGTGTTCGTCGTCTTCAAGGCGCCATCGATGTGATGTTTCAGAACGCAGCACAGCTCGATCAAGAACGTTCTCGGCATCATGGAACAAATCCAGCGTCGCGTCCCCGATACCGACTTCCCACAGGTAAAACGCGAGATAGGTCGTACGTATCAGTTCGATCAGGAGATGATGATTTCCATCGTGCGTCATGCATCCCGCCAACGCGAGATGATGCTTCAAAGACAGATCCCGGACATATTCTCCAGGCATCGGCAGCAGATATTGCTTTGGCCAGCGAATCGACTTTTTCGCGAATGCCGATCGTTGACTCCGGGAGATTCGTGACATTGCTCTCTTTGCCGTGCGATAGATTGCGTCGTGCTTCCGGTCGGCCGCACGTCAGCGACTGCTCAACGTGGCCAACTCTTCGAGGTAAGGAATCGACGGCTGAGCGCCTGCGCGTGTGACGGAAATCGCTGCGGCTTCGATGCCGAATTCGATCGCGCTCCCTACCGGTTTCCGTGCCGCGATCGCGGCACAGAATGCACCCACGAACGTGTCGCCGGCGGCGGTTGTATCGATCGCGTCAACGTGCCTGCCCGGATAGTGTCGACCGCCGCCTGCAGGATCGTCGGCCATCACGGCATACACGCCTTGCGCACCCAAGGTGATCAGCACGTTTCGAGCCCCCATGAATCGCAGCATTTGCGCGGCTTCCCGAGCGCTTTGCGGATCCTTGACCTGCACCCCCGAGAGTACGGAGGCTTCGATCTCGTTCGGAATGAGATAGTCGATCAGCGGATACCAATGCGCCGGAAGCGATGACGTGACCGGGGCCGGGTTCAGCACAATGGGACGGCGCATTGCGTGCGCAGTTTGCAGGACGGCTTCGACCGCGTCCCGTTCGATTTCCATCTGGCAAACGACCACGTCCGCTGCTTCAATGAGCCGCGAATGTTCTCGAACAGTGTGTGCCGAAACCTCGCCATTGCTGCCGGGAACGATAACGATCGCGTTTTGGCTGTCGTCGGCGACGACAATCATCGCCGTACCGGTCGGAGAAACATCGCTTGCCTCGAGCCCCGAGCAATTCACCTCCTCGTCGTTCAGTTGCCGGATCAACTGCGCGCCATGCGAGTCGGATCCCACCCGGCCGATCATCGCGACCGTGGCGCCGAGCCGCGCAGCCGCAACCGCCTGATTGCCGCCTTTTCCTCCCGGGACGTGCGTGACGGACCGGCCGATCAATGTTTCGCCAGGTTGCGGCAGGCGCACGGCGCGAATCACGAGATCCATGTTGAGGCTGCCGATCACCGTCACCCGGCCCGTGGACATTGCTGGTTTCTGTATGTGCATTGTGCTGTTTCAAGTAGCGGCAAGAAGTGACGCACGTGGCCGTCGTGGCGCTCGTGTCGCGCCGACACTGCACGAACACCGCTGCAGACTGTTGTTGGATCCCGGGATCAGCGCGAAGCGCATGAGACCCAGTCGTGAAGAATGGCATCGTAGAGACGGACCGCTTCCTGCAGGCGGTCAACGCGACAGTATTCATCCGTCTTGTGAGCCATGTCGGGCTCGCCAGGCCCGAGAATGACCGTGGGCGGATAGCCCGTGGCGGGCGAGAGGAGTGCCGCATCCGTGAAATACTGGACCGTTCGCATCGCGGCGCCGGAACCCGCGGCGGCATCACACAGCGCCAGCACGCGCGCGACCCAGCCGTCGTCCGGGTCGGAGATGACCGGAGGAAGGTCGACGACCGGCGACAACTCGACGTAACCGAGGTGCGTACGCAACCTGTCGGCCAGGCATCGGTGACTGGTGCCGGGTACCGTACGCATGTCGATCGAGAATTCCGCGCGGTCGGGAACCGAGTTGATGTTCAACCCGCCCTGGATCGTGCCGACATTGATCGTCGGCGCCCCCATCATCGAGTGCGCACTGCCCGGATCGAACTCGTGTATCCGTAGCACGGACTCGGCGGCGAGATAAATCGCGTTGACGCCTTCCTGCGGCATGGCGCCGTGGGCCGTGACGCCATGCACCGTGCCTTTGAGCCAGAGCGCCCCCTTGTGACCGATCAACGCGCGATTCGCGGTCGGCTCGCCGACGATCAGCGCACCGAGCGGGCGCAGCAGACCGGCGCGGGCGTCGACGAGCGCGCGGGCACCATCGCAACCGGTTTCTTCGCCGCCCGTGAGGATCAGTTCGACACCGCTGCTGCCGCGCAGTCGATCGCGATGTGCGATGCATGCCACGATGAAGGCGGCGATGCCGCCTTTCATGTCGCTGGACCCGCGTCCGTACAGGCGGCCGTCCTCGATCTCGCCTGCGTGCGGCGCGAACTTCCACGCCGAGGCACCAAGCGGCACCGTGTCGAGATGCCCGGTAAATCCGATCGGTTTTCGACCGTCGGCGCCGGGAAGACGGGCAATCAGGTTCAATCGCCCTTCACCGAACGGGTGCAGGACGACGTCGAACCCCGCGCCCGCGAGTTCGTCCGCCAGGAACCGCGCGAGCGCTTCCTCGTTGCCGGGCGGGTTGACCGTCCCGAAGCCGACGAGTTTCCGGGTCAGTGCGACCGGATCGGAAAGCCGCATGCGAACACCTCGATATCCGTTCGATGGAGAGACGCGCGAACGCAGACGTTACGCGCGGGAACCGGCCGTCAGCCAGTCGAGGCTGTTGATCCAGAGCCGCCGGTAGCCGTCCCAGCTCGAGAATTCCGGCGGCATCCAGTGATGCGACATGTCGCTCGTCCACGCCATCGTCCGCCCGTTGCCGAACTCGCCGACCGCCAGTAGCGGATGCCCGGTTTCCGGAACAGTGGCGAGCAGCGTGGCGCCGGCCTTGAGCTCGACTTCGTTGTAGCCCAGCAGATGCGGCCAGCGGTTGCCGAGCCCTTCCAGAATCGGATGCGAACCGAGCACCTCCGGCGTAAAGCCTTCGGGGACTTCGACCCGGTCGTCGTACGACAGGCAGGTAACGGGCAGCACCTCTTCCACGGCCGTGTTCCGGAAGCGCGCGCTCCCGTTGATACCCTGGAAGCTCAGATAGCCACCGATCATCATCAGGCCGCCCCCGGCGCCGACATACTCTTTCAGGAGCTTCAGCCGGTTCGGCGTGCGCTGACTCTTCACCCAAGTGTCGGGGTGAAGCAGCAGCGTATTGGCACCGATGTCCGACAGGATGATGGCGTCATATTCCTGAAGCCCCTTGAGCGTTAGCGGGAAGTCTTCCTGTGCCTCGTGGCTGGGCATGTGCGTGATGTCGTAGTTGCTGTCTCGCATCCATTCGAGGAAGGCCGTCGCGCCGCTGTGGTACGTCACGGTCGGGAATTGATCGAAGCCCTTGACGTGCGTCGACGTGCTGGTCCAGGTTTCGCCTGCAAGCAGAACCGATTTCTTCATTTTCCTTCTCCAGTAAGTGGTGGTGATGCATCCGGATCGCTCAGCGAATCTCGCGTATAAACCGGTTTACAATCTGGTCAAAAAAACGCTGCGTATGGGCTGTTCGAGACGTCACGCGACATTCGAAACACGGTGGAAGCCATGCCGGTCTCAACCGGCTTTCGTGAAGACTGCGGCGGGGTTTGCGACGAGCAGGGTGTCGATCTGTCGATCCGTCACGCCGTGCCGGCGCAAACGAGGCACGAAATGCTCGAGGATGTAGCCGTACCCGTTGCCGCCGTAGCAGGTGAGCATCATCTTCAGAAACACGTCCTGCGAAAGCAGTACCCGATGGAGGTAGCCTGCATCGATCAATGAACGGATCGCGCGTGCGTTCTTCTCGTCGGACGGGCATTGTTCGTCGGTGTCGCCGTAGTAGAAGTCCATCCCGATCATGTCGTATTCCAGCCATGCGCCGCGCGCAGCCAGCGCGTGCTGGTATTCGGGATCGCCGCCGCTCGGATTCATGTGGCACAGCACGGTATGGTTGAGGTCCGCACCTTCCGCCTCGACGATATCCAGCACGTCATGCGCCAGACGGGCCCAGCCGGGCAGATGGATGGATAGCGGCACGCCCGTCGCGGCGCTGGCCCTGGCCGCGGCCCGCAACGACTTGCGCTCGCTTTCCGTGAAGGCTGCCGACACGCCGATTTCGCCGATCATGCCGGCAACGACGGATGGCTTCTCGTCGGCACCGCCCACGTCGAAGACCAGTTGCGCGGCGAGCTCGTCCACCGACCGCTCGGCAACGTAAGACGGATGAGAAGGCTCCAGATAGAACCCGGTCGACATTACGATGTTCAGGCCCGTGCGCCGTGAAATCTTCTGCAGTGCCTGCGGGTCTCGGCCGATGCCGATGTTGGTCGGATCGACGACGGTCTGCCCGCCCAACTCGCGAAACCGCGTCAATTCGTCTATCGCCACTTCGGGATCGAACAGCTGGCAGTTGTCGCGATTCCTCAACGGATTCGCCCGCAGCGCGCCGAGAATCCCGATATGCACCTTCTGCTCGGCGACATGACGGTCGCTGCACGCACAGGGTGCGATCCATTTTCCCGATGCATCGACCAGGATGTGCTCGTGCATCAGCGTGACGCCCATGCGCTCCACCGGTATCGGACCGAGGACCGTCATCACGTGTCCGCTTGTCACGCCGATCGGCATGTTGTCCGCGTGCCCGAACATCGACTTTTCCCGATTCATGACTTAACCCTTCCGGCGTCGTTGAGGCGCGAAGATGCGGGTGTTCATCCAGATCGCGAGCAGCATGATCGTCCCCTGGATGATCTGCGTGTAGAACGGTGAGACGTGCAGCAGGATCAGGCCGTTGCCGAGCACCGCGATGGTCAGCGCGCCAAGGACCGTTCCGATGATCGTCCCGATGCCGCCGAAAAGACTCGTGCTGCCGAGCACCACTGCAGCAATGACGTCGAGCTCGAAGCCCACGCCCTGATTGGACGATCCGCTGCCGAGACGAGACGTGATCAGCATACCCGCGAGTGCTGCAGACGCGCCACTGAGGATGTAGACGCGCATGATCACGCGACGAACCGGTACGCCGGCACGGCGAACGGATTCGGCGTTGGTCCCGATACCGATCACATAGCGGCCAAAGCGCGTGTGACGCAACGCGACCCAGCCGGCAAACAGCGTCGCGATGGCGATCACGGCTGGAAGCGGGATGCCCAGCAGCCACGCGCGACCCAGGCTCGTGAACAGGCCGTTGCTTTCGATCGGAATGGAATACCCCTGCGTGAGCAGAAGCGCGACGCCGCGAACGATCGACAGCGTTCCCAGCGTGACGATGAACGCCGGCATGCCCGCGAAGGCAATGAAGTAGCCATTGATCGCACCGATGGCGCAACCGACGCCGATCCCGCCCACGATCACCACGACGTCCGGGATGCCGGCCCTGAGCGCAATCGCCGACAGCGCACCGACCAGTGCAAGCGTCGAACCGATCGACAGATCGATGCCGGCCGTCGTGATGACGAGCGTCATCGCCGTGGCGACGATCAGCAGCGGGGCGCTTTGCCGCACGATGTTCAGCAGGTTGTTCGGCAGATAAAACGTATGGGTCGACAGCGAGAAAGCGACGACGCAGCACAGGAAGAACGCGGCGATGCTGGTGATGCCCGCGTTGCGGCTCAGCATGCGCTTGAGCGGCGTGCGTTCGTCCTTTCGGGTGGGGGTAGGGGTCATTGCAGCTTCCATGATCAGTCCTCCGCCAGCTTTCGGGCAGACTTCGCGCTGAATTTGTGACCGACGATCAGGTCGACGATCTCTTCGAGGCTGGTCTCGCTCACCTTGCGATCGGCGACCTTCCTGCCTTCGTACATCACGCTGATGCGGTCGCAGACCAGAAACAGGTCCTGCAGCCGGTGCGTGATGAGAATGACGCTCACGCCGCGCGCGCTGATGGTGCGAATCAACTCGAGCACGGCTTCGACTTCCGCCACCGCAAGCGCGGCCGTCGGCTCGTCCATGATCAGGACCTTCGGATCGAACGACGCCGCTCGCGAAATCGCGATCGCCTGCCGTTGCCCGCCGGACAGGTTCTCGACCTCGAGCCGCGTATCGGGGATGCGAATGCCCAGGCCCTTCAGCATGGTTTGCGCCTGTTGATGCATGGCCTTGTGGTCGAGCATCGGGATGCCGCACACGTGGCGCATCGGTTCGCGGCCCAGGAACAGGTTCCCCGCGACGTCTACCGTATCGCACAACGAAAGATCCTGATACACCATCTCGATGTGATGCTTTCTCGCGTCGGCAGGGCCGGTGAAATGCACGGCTTCGCCGTCGATTTCGATCTGCCCGCCATCGGGGATGACTGCGCCCGACAATACCTTGGATACGGTCGACTTTCCTGCTCCGTTGTCGCCGACGAGCCCGAGCACCTCGCCCGGCGCCACGTCGAGATCCACGCCGCACAACGACTGGATTGCGCCGAAGCTCTTGGTGATGCCTTTCATTCGTACGCGCGGCAGTTGCAGCGTTGCGTTCATGCCCCCTCCATTTTCGACTGGGAAAACGTGATACCGGCCCGCTGTTTCGGACAGCCGGCGATGCCTACTTGAACAGCGCGCGATATTTGTCGACGTTCGCCTTGGTCACGATCGTGGCCGGCACGGAGATCTGCTTCTCGACCGGCTTGCCCGCCATCAACCTGACGGCCGCATCGACCGCCGCCCGGCCTTCGCCGGCGGGATCCTGCTCGACGACCGCCAGCACGCCGCCCTGATCGATGCCCTTGATCGCCTGCGCACTCAAATCCCAGCCAATCACCTTGATGCGCTGGCCCGCGTCTTGCGCCGACACGGCCGCGATCGCCCCGATCAACGCCGGTTCGCCGGTCGCATAGATCAGTTGCAGATCGGGATTGCCGGAGATGAGGTTCTCACCGACCGTCTGGGCCTGGTCCTGCACGTTCTGCCCGTCGACCACCGACACGAGCCTGGCCCCCGAGACACCTGAAAGGCCGGCCTTGAAGCCGTCGAGCCGAACGTTCTGGACATAGGAGTTCAGCGCGGCGAGGGCGCCGATCCGGGCCTTGCCGCCCATCGACTTGTTGATATACGCGGCGGTGTACTTGCCGATATCCGCACCGACCTGCTTGTTGTCGACACCGACCTGCACCGCGTTGTCACCATTCACGATCGCATCGATTGTCACGACCGGGATGCCGGCCTTCTTCGCTTCGGTGATGGCTGGCTTGATGCCGTTCACGTCGATCGCAGCAACGAGGATGGCGCCCACCTTCTGCTGGATGTACGTCTCGATCGCATTGTTCTGCGCCATCGGATCGTTGTTCGAGTTGAAGATCACGAGATTGACGCCCGCCGCTTTTGCCGCCGCCTGCGCACCGGAATTCATCTGCGTGAAGAACAACGCCTGCTGGTTGATCTGTACCAGCGCGACCGTCTTCGGCGGCGCCGCGTCGGCGGCGCTCGCCGCCCCGAACAACGACGCGGCGAGCAAGGCAGCACCGGCGATGCGGCAATTCAGGAGCTTCATGTGTTTTCTCCGGGTAGCAGGCAGCGAGTGGGCGGAACTGCACCGCCCACCCGTCGATATCGAGAGATATCGTCGATAAACGTTAATGTAAACCGGTTTACAAGAAAGATATGCTGCTGATTTTCCGGTGTCAACGGAATGTCGTTCGGGGTATACGCTTACCTCGGAACGAGGCGTCGGTCAGCGTGGGGAAGGGGGGGCGAGCCGGCTCAGTTGCTTCGTGGTGCGCCGACCGACGAGCGTTCGATAAGGCTCACCGGCAACCGTTGGATCGACGAGCCGGTCACGCTGTCGGCGATGGAATCGGAGGAAATAATGTCGATCAACGACGCGACGGCGGCACGGCCGAGTTCACGCGCGGATTGCCGCAGGGTCGAAATCGGTGGCATCAGGAGACTCGCGAACTCCATGTCGTCGAACCCGACGATCGAGATATAGTCCGGCACCTTGAGATCGCGGCTCCGCAGCGCTTCCAGCATGCCGACCGCGAGGTAGTCACTCGCCGCAAAGACCGCCGTCGGCGGCTCGCGCAGCGCCAACAGCTCGGCAACAGCCTCCTGCCCGAACGTCCGCTCATAGGTGCCGAACTTGACGAGCGTCTCGTCGTACGGCACGCCGGCTTCGGCCAGTGCCTTGCAATATCCTTCGTGACGCTCTCCGACCGTATAGAGGAAGCGCGGGCCGCTCACGTGCGCGATTCTTCGGTGCCCGGCGTCGAGCAGGTGCCGGGTGGCGAGATATCCGCCTTCGACGTTGTTCACGAAGACCTTCGGCACCTCCGTGCCCGGGACGTCTTCGTCCATCAGCACGATATTGCGATGGCCCTTGATCAGTTGCCTCAACTGGCCGTCATCCGGCCGGTTGGTGATCAGGATCAGACCGTCGAGATGGCGCGTGTCGAGCCAGCGCAAATAGAACGCCTCGCGCTCGACAAGGTTGCGCGTGATGCATAGAGACAGGCCGTAGCCGCGCTCGCGCAACGCCTCCTCGACTTCATCCGCGACTTCGGCGAAAAACGGGTTCGCCACGTTGGGCATCGCGAGTCCGATGGTTTCGCTGGAGCCTTTGCTGAGCCGTCTCGCGAGGCTGTTCTGGCGAAAGTTCAGCGCGACGATGGCATCGTCGACGCGTTTGGCCGTGTCCGGCGGGAGTGCAAGATTGCCGTTCAGATAGCGCGAAACCGTCGCTTTGGATACCTGCGCGAGGCTGGCTACATCGCTGATGGTGGAAGTTTTCGGCACGGATGCGTTCCCATGTTTTGACCGTATTCTATCGCGCCTGCCGAGGCCGATATCGAAGCCCCGGGCTGGTGAGGATCGTCGGTTTTCGCCAGGACAACGGGATCGATGGCGACATGAGGATATGACTGCTGCAAGCTAAATTGGACAGGTTGGCGGATGAAGCTTTCCAGGACTCGAGGCCTGTGTATCCGAAAGTGTGCGCTGGATATTCGGCCCCGGCTCCAGAACAGGCGCAACGCTCCCGCGGGCTTCCGTTCCGCCCACCTTTACGCGTCTTTCAGCCAGGGCATTTCCACGGGCGACACGACCAGTTGCCGGAATTCGCGTTTCAGATCGAAGATGAACCCGACCAGGATCATGGAGTCGGCATAAGGGATCGGAAAGACATGCGGATTTTCCGGCGTACGCAGCGGGCGCTCGGGGCTGTCCGCCGTCGCCGCAGCGTTCTCGCGAACGCTTTCCAGCTCGTCGGCCATGACCATGCCAGCGCCTTTCAGCACACGGCTGCGCAGGTCGCTGAAGGGCTCGATGCGTGCAGCATCTTCGTGGTATTCGGGCACTTCGTAAACGAACCAGGACATTTTCGTCTCCCATGACAAGGGGCGCTATTCTAACGCTGCGCGAAGCGTCACCGAAAATCGGCCAGGTTGTGCGATGGCCGCGGTCGCTGCGAGGCGGGCCGTCCAGCATGCCAGCAGTCGAAAACACGACATCTGTAAATAGCCAGAACACGACATTAGGATATGGCTGTCACAAAGCAAAAAATTGATCATCAGCATTATGTCAAATATGATGCCTGATGCTGTAGCGAGGCACTGAGCGAGTCGAGTCGAAGGCGGATTGCACGATTGCCACTACCGACTATCAGGTGGAGACCAACACGGCCGCAAGATATCTCACCGACTCACATTTTAAATTCGTAACTGGGCTGATGTCTGTCAGGCGCTCCCTATGAATTCAATGGCATTGCCATCAGGAAATGAAAATATAGGCAGCATTGTCAATGCCGTCAGACGCGTCTGAAACATCAACAATCGCGACGAATATTTAATAAGGCAAGTTTCGTCGACCTCTTCAATTCTGCTTTCCACCGCCCCCACTCGCCCCACATCCTATCCGGCCTTGCCCAGAGCGACGCAACGCTCCACCACCCCATGCCATCGACGCGATGTCGCCCATACCTCCAACCCAGCCGACGAAATCATTTCAAATTCCTCACCAAATCACGATTTGATTAACCGGGTCGACATGAAAATTTAATCTCGCTGGAAATATCTTGTAATTATAAAAACGACCCTCTAGCATGCCTCTGCTGTTCGCGACATGTCTTATATCGAAGTCTTCACTTGATTCATTCCTCGAACAAACCCATTCATAATCTGGGGAATTACATGAAGAAACTGTCTCGACTGCTGCCCGTCACCGCGATTACCGTCGCGAGTCTCAGCGCTTTTGCCCAGGCCGGCGACCCGTCGGCCGCGGTCGACAAGGCGCTGCAACTGATCCAGCAGAACCCGTCCGCCTTCAGCCTGGCTACCGGCGGCACAGCACGCACGTTGAAATTCGCGGGGCCGCAAGCGAACGCGCCGACGGACGGCGATCAGTTCCAGGTACGCGACGTGATCGTCGATCCCGACGGCACCGAGCACGTGCGCTTCGATCGCTTCTACGCGGGCCTGCCCGTGATAGGCGGCGACGTGGTCGTCCATTCGAGCAAGGGGCAGTTGAAGCAAGCGAGCCTGACCCAGCTCGCACCGATCAATCTCGCCGCCACGATCGGCAAGGTCGGAAGCCGCTCGGTGGTACGCAACGCACCCGACGTCGGCGCGGTCAAGGCCAGACGCATCGCGGCCGCGCGTTTCGACTCGGACGTCCGCCGCGTCGATGACGCGGAGCTCGTCGTGTTCGCACGCGATGCCGCACCGGTTCTGGCCTACGCGGTGCGCGTATTCGGCAAGGCGACCGATGCGCACGGCGATGCGGTGCTGTACTACGTCGACGCGCGCACCGGCACCGTGCTCGATGCGCAAGACCTGATCAAGACCGCCGCCGCGACCGGCACCGGCCGCTCGCTGTACTACGGCAACCTGACGCTCACCACGGACCAGACCGGCACGAACGCATACCGGATGCTCGATCCGAGCCGCGGCAGCGGCTCGGTCTACGACGGCCGTGGCCTGAGCTCGGACGATGTCGAGCAAGCGACCGACCTGCCGATCTTCACGAGCAGCACGAACGTGTGGGGCAACAACACGACAACCGACCGGCAGACTGTCGCCGCCGATATCGACTATGGTCTGGCATTGACTTGGGACTACTACAAGACCACGCACAACCGAAACGGCATCTTCAACGACGGCCGCGGCGTGAAGAGTTACGCTCACGTGGTGTTCAACACCGGCAGCGGCACGACCGGCGCGAACGCGGCATGGCTGTCGTCGCACGTGATGGTGTATGGCGACGGCGATCCGGGCACCCGCCTGCCGAAACCGGTCGTTTCGGTCGATGTCGCCGGGCACGAGATGAGCCACGGCGTGACCGAGGCCACCGCCAACCTGAACTATTCGGGTGACGCGGGCGGCCTGAACGAATCGACGTCCGACATTTTCGGCACGCTCGTGAAGTACTACGCGAACAACCCGAACGATCCCGGCAACTACGTGATCGGCGCGCGCGTGGTGAGCGGCGGCCTGCGCAAGATGTACAAGCAGGATCTCGACGGGCGGTCGTTCAGCTGTTACCCGTCCGGCGGCTTCTCGTGGTCGAATCCGCGCCACGATCCGCACTTCACGTCGGGTGTCGGCAACCGCTTCTTCTACCTGTTGTCGGAAGGCCCGGCGGTGCCGTCGACCGACACCGGGCTGTCGAGGACGCAACTTGTCTGCAATGGCGACACGACCTTCAGCGGCCTGGGCCGCGAGAAGGCCGGCAAGATCTGGTACCGGACGCTGACCGTGTACCTGAACGCCAACTCGAGCTACCCGAATGCGCGACGCGCGGCGATCCAGGCGGCAAACGACCTGTACGGCGCGAATTCGGCCGAAAGCGCAACGGTCGCACGTGCCTGGAGTGCGGTCGGGGTGAATTGATCGCGCGTGTGCGAGCCTGTCGAACGCCCGGAGATCGCATAGCAGTACTTCAGTACTTCGCTTCGGAGGCAAGCGACCCGAACGAGGTCACGCGACACTCAAGCGAATGACGGGTCTGTGTCGATCAACCGCCTGCGATTTTCAGGCGGTTGATCGGCAGACATGGCCTTCTCGCTGCAGGATTGCGGATTCGCGCAAGCGACACCGCCGGGCGATCGGCCTCGATTATCCAAGCGCCCTTGCCGCCTGCTCCACGGCATCGTAGCGGTCCATCCTCATGCGCCCCAGTTGCGCCGTCACCGCCTGCAGGATATCGTGCGCGGCGCGCTCCGGCCGCCCGCTGTCGAACGCCGGCACCAGATCGCGCCACGACCGATGACACGCGCCGCTTGCCGCGCAGCAACCCTGCCGCGCCCGACAGCAGCGATCCCGGGCACACCGACGTGACATCGCGCGCGCCCGCTGCCAGCCGGCGCAGCTCGCGCACGTATTCCGCATCGCCCATCGCCTCGATCACGCCGAGGCCACCGGGCACGCACCGCTGAAGCGCGGTTCGCATCACTTTTTCAGCGCCTTCTCTTCCCACCAGTCCCACGACTTCAGCGCCCGACGCGCGACCCTGCCGCCGAGATACGAGAGTGTGTCGCTCGTCATCGACAGCGACTTTCGGTTCACGATCCAGAAGTCCGTCAGTTCGGATTGCTTCCCCGCCAGCAGATCGGCGATGGTCCGGCCGTTCAGGTGCGTCAACGCGACGCCGTGACCGAAGCATCCGCCCGAGTAGATGATGCGTTCGTCGTCGATGAAGCTGATTTCGGGCGCCATGTCCATCGTGACCGAGACAGGGCCGCCCCATCGATAGTCGATGCGCGTGTGCTTCAGTTGCGGGTAGATCCATTTGAGGTGATCTTCGCAATGCTGCCAGGCCACCGGTGCGGACACCTCTTCCGACGCCGCTGTCCGGTACGTGATCGCGTCACCGCCGCCCATGACGATCCGGCCGTCTGCGGTCGGCCTGAAGTAGTGCAGCATCTGCCGGTTGTCGCCGAAGGACTGCCTGCCATTCCAGCCGATGCTGTCCCATTGCGCGGCGCTCAACGGTTCGGTGACGACCTGATAGGTCCACAGCGGATACTGGCGCGAGCGCAGCCGTTCCGGGCCGGGAACCTCGCGCGAGTAGGCGTTGGTCGCGACGACCAGCTTGTCCGCCGTGATCTTGCCGTGCGGTGTCGTAACCAGGATCGCGGATGATGTCCTTTCCATGTTCGTGACCTGGGTCGTCTCGTACACGGACACACCGGCGGATTCCGCGAGGGATTTGAGCGCCCGCACCTGCTTGCAGGGATTGAGGTATCCCGTCTCGGACTCGTAGATGCCGCCCGCAAAGCGTTCCGAATGGAAGTCCTGCTGAAACTGCTCCGCGCTCCGCCACACCATGTCCTCGTCGATGCCCAGCTTCTGAAACAACGCGTAGGTCTTCTGCATCCGGCCCAGTTGCTGCTTCGTATACGTGGCTCGCACCAGCCCGCTGTGCCGGTACTCCGACTGAAAGTCGTTTTCCTCGATCAGGCGCCGGGTATGGGCTACCGCGAGCTTCAGATAGCGATGGGCGTCGATCATCTTCTGCTTGCCCCAGCGCAGCAGGACCATCTCGGGTTCGAGGCCGAACATCTTCGTGCTGAACCCGGCATTGCGGCCGCTGGAACCGAAGCCGACGATGGCGGCCTCGAGCACGACGACGCGTGCATTGGGGTGATCTTTCTTGAACTGCCATGCGGTGTTCAGCCCCGTGAAACCCCCGCCGATGATCGCTACGTCAACCTTGAGATCTTCCGTCAATGGTGGATTCGGCGAGTACTCGCCATAGGCATGCTGCCAGAACGATCTGCTTTGCAGCATCGATGCTTGATCAAATGACATAGTGATGTGTTCGCTTGACGGGACCAGATTCCGGAGCAGCCCAGGTTGCCTCGAATTACTTCGCTTGCGTCCATGCTCTTTCAAGCATGAACTTTCCGTCGTACTTGTTGAAAAACGAATCGATCTTTCGTGCCAAAGCGGCATCCTGCCCGTCAAGCGACAGCCGCATCATCTCGATCTGCAGATCCTCCTGATCGACCATGTAATCCAGAAAATCCCTGGAATCCGATGGGCCGATATTTCTGAGCCTGCGCAATTCCTCGCAATAGACGACCGTTTTCGAGTAAACAAGCTTCAGGAACGGTCCCAGAAGACATTTCGGAACCGAGCCAAGCATCCACGCCTTGATCAGCGTGCCGGCCTTGGGCGTCACGTCGAGCCCCCATCGCGCTGCTGCTTGCCGATAAATCGGAACATTGAATTCTTCCAGCTTCAGGTAAGCCGCCCAAAGTGGCTGCCGCGGGTCTCCGTCAAGTCGATTCGCAAGGCGGCCGATGGCACGAATCGCAAATGCCCGGTTCTGGATTTCGCCTTTGAATCCTTTGGCAAAAGTACTGGCAATCATGGAAATATCCGCCTCACATAACGCATGCCTGGCTCGAATCAATTTATCCAGGCAGTATTTTTTTGATTCCCCAATCGAAAATCTGCGACGTGACATCACGGCAGTTTCGACTTACTTCGTGCGGGCAGTCTGTCCTCGAACGCCTTGATGGCCGCGGCAATCGCTCCGTCGAGATAGCCCTGCATCGGCGCCGACACCAACGCGTCGCCCACCAGTGGATTCGCGACGCCGTCGGGGCGCGTGACCGTGGCCACCGAGCGGCGATGCGTGAACGTATCGAATCCCGCCTTGCCGTGATAAGCGCCCGAGCCGGAATTTCCGATTCCACCGAACGGCGCGCCAGGAAGCAGTGCATGCAACAACCCGTCGTTGCGCGTGACCCCGCCACTCGTCGTGCGATCCAGGAAGCGCCGGAAATCCGCACCGTCGTCGCCGTACCAGTACGCGGCCAGCGGCGCGGGGCGTGCCGTGATGTAATCGATGGCCTCCTGCAGATCGTCGTAGCCATACACGACGAGCACCGGGCCGAATACTTCTTCGTCGGTTATCTCGGCCGACGCGGGAACATCGACCAGGACGGTCGGCGGAATCTTGCGCGACGCCCGATCCGGTAGCCGCGCAGCCTCGCCTTCCGGCGCCGCCACATATTGCTTGGCGCCCTTCGCGGTCGCATCGGTCACGAGGCCGACGATCCGGTCGAAATTTCGCTCGTTGACGATGGAAACGACGGCCGGATTATCCAGGCAGGAGCCAAATATCGAGTTGTACTGAGCAATCAGCTTGTCAACGAACCCGGTAACGATGCCTCTGGGTACCCAGACATAGTCCGGACACAGGCAAACCTGCCCCCCGTTCACGACGCGCGTGGCCGCAATTCTGCTTGCGGCCAGATCCAGGTCCGCATCGGGCGCGACGACGACCGGATTCTTGCCGCCCAACTCGGTTGTCACGGGAACGAGGTTCTTGGCCGCTTCCTGCGCGACGATCGAACCGATCTTGGGCGAGCCGGTGAAGAAGAGATGGTCGAACCGCAGCGCGGAGAAGGACTGCGACGTCGACAGGTCACCGTGGATGAAGGCCACCTCCGCCTCATCAAACGTGTCCGAGATGATTTTCGCGAGCACGCGCCCGGTTTCGACCTGATATTCCGGGAAATTCATCATGACGCGATTCCCCGCGGCGAGCGCGCTCAAGGCCGGCTCGAACGTGAGCGTCACCGGAAAATTCCATGCACCCATCACGCCAACGACGCCCTTGGGCTTCTGCTGAATGAAGCCCCCGGGGATTGCTTCAGGTTCCATCCACTTCTCGATGTTGTCGAGCGTGTGGAGAATGTCTTCGGACCACGGCAGCGCTTCGAGCGCCTTGCTCAGTTCGGGCGGGCGGTTGCCGTAGTCGGCGCTGAGGGCATCCGCAATCGCATCGAAGCTGGAAAGAATGGCAATCGCGAGCCGCCCCACCCGCGACTTTCGCACCTCCGCGGACGCCCCGCCCTCGGCAACGAATGCCGCTCGCTGAACGTCGAGAATGCGTTCCAGCGCTGCCTTTTCAACCGTCATGGTAGTTCCCTTTCAAAATGAAGCGCCGGATGCGCGCCCCATGGCCATCCACTGCGCGATCGCGTTCCGAGGCCATGCGCCAACCCTGTCGATCGCACGTCCCGCTCTCGGCCGAATCGGTACGCCATCTCGTCAGGTCGACGATAATTATGTCATATGACCTAATTCGCGTTATACAACACAATCCGGAGTGGTGCAACCTGGATCGCTGTTGCACTGCGAGAAGCGATCCGGAGTCCGAAGGCCGGGAAGGCCGATGCACCAACGCTCGAGCACGCGAAATGCGGTGATAATTACCGACAAACCGGCCAGACATGGCAATATTGAGACGAAAGCCACGCCAGACACCAGGTATCGATGCGCCATCCGAGGCGATTGCCTGGAAAGTATGTGACAAGCACTTTTTGCCTGCCGAACCCCTGGCGCCGATCTATCCCGGGGCTTGCAAAATTCGGTCATTCGACCTATAACAATGCATTCCAGCATCTTGAGTCGTCGCCCGACGCATCGCGCCACGTGGCAACCTCGTGCGCCGGCGTGGGGCGATAGCACGCCACGAGCACCATCGGCGTCGGCGTCGTATCGACACCGGGATAGAGGATCGATTGAATTGAAGTCGGCTGCGTGGAACGATGGAAACGTCGTACCCCGGCGCGGCAGACATCGTCACCAGGAGAGGGAAACCATGGCAACCATTGACCAGTCGGCCAACCACGAATCAGATGTCCTGATTATCGGCGCGGGCCTCTCGGGCATGAAGGCCGCGCTCGAGCTCCGGAACGCCGGGAAGCGCGTCCTGATTCTCGAGGCACGCGACCGGGTCGGCGGGCGATCGATGCCGGGAGAGGTCGGCGGCCAGACGGTCGACTTCGGCGGCCAATGGGTCGGCGCGTCGCAGAAGCTGTTGCGGGAGCAAGCGACGGCGCTCGGCGTGCCGATGTACAGCCAATATACGAAGGGCAACAGCCTCGTCAATATCGACGGCAAGGTTCACGCGTATTCCAGCACGCCGAAGCTGCCGTTCCTGTCGACGCTGGAGCTTGGCCTGACCTTGCATCGGTGGAAGCGCGACATGCAGACGCTTCCCGCCGGCGCGCCGTGGCTGGCGGAGAATGCGCTCCAGTGGGATGCAATGTCGATCGAGGTATGGATCGACCAGCACGTGGACACCAGCGCTGCGCGCGACTTTGCCCGCCTCGTCACGAGCGCGATCACCTGCACCGAGACGCTGCATGTGTCGTACCTGTTCTTCCTCGAATGCCTGCGACAGGGCGGCGGCCTGGAAACGATGATGGGTGTCGAAGGAGGCGCTCAGCAGGACAAGTTCCTCGGGGGCGCGTGGCAGGTCCCGAAAAGAATGGCAGACCGCCTCGACGGGTGCATCGTCCTTGGCACACCGGTGAGCACGATCGAACAGGATGCGAACGGCGTTCGTGCGATATGCCCGCAACGCACATACGAGGCGAAATATGCGATCGTCACCGCCCCGCCCGCGCTCGCCTCCCGCATCCGGTTCACGCCGCCGCTACCCGTCAAACGCGCAGGACTGCTGCAACGAATGCAGATGGGTGCCGTCATCAAGATGCACGTTGCGTACCCAACCCCGTTCTGGCGCCGCCGCGGGCTCAATGGCTCGGTCGCCAGCGTCGGCCGTCATCTGGGTTTCGTGTTCGACCAGTCGCCGGCGGATGAAAGTGTCGGCGTGCTGGTGGGCCTGATCGAAGGAAACCACGCGCTCGAACTGAGCGGGCTCGGCAAGGACGCGCGCCGCGAGCATGTCATTGCCGATCTCGTGCATTACTTCGGCGACGACGCGGCGGCCCCGCTCGACTATGCCGACCACGACTGGACGACGGACGAATGGGCGCTCGGCGGATACGCATCCCATATGCCGCCCGGGGTCCTGACCTCGTACGGTGACAGTATTCGCGAACCGTTCGGCCGGATTCATTGGGCCGGCACCGAGACGGCGACGGAGTGCATCGGCTACTTCGAGGGTGCGCTGGAATCCGGGATCCGGGCAGCCGATGAGGTGCTCGACGCCTTGCGCTGATCCGTCAGCCGGCATTCCGGCATCGTTCGGGTTCATCCCGTGCCGGCGACGTACCGACAACGCGTTATATTCTCGTCCGGGACAGAACGACGCGCTCGCATCCGCGGAAGACTCCCGCCGTCGCCGCATGCTCCGCCGCGTTACCTCACCCAGCGAGAACGAAAAGATGGACCACGCGCAATACTTCAACCAGAGCTCGATCCAGGCCGCGAATCTTCGTCTGCACTACCTGTCGCAGTTACTGCGCGAGCAAACGGGATCGATCGTCCAGTACGGCATCCTGCGCGGCTATCCCATCGGCTTCAGTCACTGGGCGGAGGTCGCGGTCGGCGGCTACCTGCTCGGCACCTATGAAATCGCCGTATGCGCGATCCTCGAAGCGCTCGGGTCACCCGACAAGGTGCTGGTCGACCTCGGGGCCGCCGACGGGATCTTCGGCATCGGCCTGGTGCGGAACAACGTCTTTGCCCGCAGCCTGTGCTTCGAGATGGACGACCAGCGCCGCCAGGCCATCCAGCACCGCGCCGCGGAGATGGGGCTGGCGGATCGCGTCGCGGTCCACGGCAAGGCCGATCGCAACCTGCCGGCAATCCTGTCGGAGCAAGGCGGCGCTCCGGCTGAACGCGTCATCCTGTGCGATATCGAGGGCGCCGAGTTCGACCTGTTCGACGACACGCTGCTGGAACAGCTTTCCGGCAGCCACATGATCATCGAAATCCACGACTTTCTGCTGTCCGACCCGGAACAAGCTGCGCGCGCATTCGACGAATTGAGCCAGCGCGCGAGCCGGCACTTCCACGTGTACGAGATCCGTGACGGCTTGCGGGACATTCGCAATATCCCGTTGCTGCGCTACTGGTCGGACTGGGATGCATGGCTGATGTGCGTCGAGGCGCGTTACCGGATGATGCGATGGCTCTGGCTCGAGCCGAAGAGCCAGCCGCGGCGTTCCGACCAGGACATCGATCGCCTGATCCTCGACTACCAACGCCGGATCTTTGCTGCCTGACGAATCCGCGCGGCACGAATCGGCACCGCGTATCCGGCGAACGCGACGCGTCCGTCATGCGCGGCGATAACGGGGAGACCGGATTTTGAATCAGTCCGGCTGCGTTTGTTGCGCGCACAATCGATTGCCAGGAATCAATCTCGCCAAAATTGTGGCCATGCGATAGCAGGGCGAATCAATTCAACGCATTTCCCGTCGGTCGGCTTCGCGCAGGACACCGCGCTGCGATTCCAGCGCGTCGCGCACGGCTTCGGTGACGCTTCGCCAGTTGCCGGGTGCCGCCTGACGAAAGATCCGGATATGCGGATACCAGGGCCCCGTGTCGCCGCGCGCGCCCCAGCGCCACTCCGGCGCGCCGAGCATGACCCACGCCGGCAGCCCTAGCGCGCCGGCCAGGTGCACGGGCGCCGAGCAGATCGAGAGGGTCAGGTCCAGCGATGCCGCAAATACAGCCGTATCGTAAAGATCGTTCCATTCATCCGATCGATTCAGGATCGACAATCCGCTGCGTGCCGCGAAATCCGGTTCAAGCGGATGTTTCTGAAGCACGAACCAGTCGACGTTTTCAATCCCGGCCAACGGCCGGAGATCTTCCGGTGCAAGACTGCGCGCGCGCCCCGCGAAGTAATTCGGCGACGTGTCCCAGCACAACCCGATTCGCAGCCGATCGGATGCATGTCGGCGGTCGGCGTGTGCCCTGGCGACATCCGGATCCTTCAGCTTGATATAGCCATCCCGATAGGTCGGCACCTCGCCGTCGACTGCCCCCAGTCTCGCGGGCAGCAAGTTCTCGAATATCCAGAAATCGTAGTCGCCCCAGGTCTCGACGGGCCAGGCGCTCAACAGCTCGTCGACACCGTCGAGGCCGTGCAGAAGCTGCATCAGTTCCGGTTTGACGCAGAGCGTGACATGCGCGCCCGCTGCCTTCAGCGTGCGAGCGTAGCGTGCATACATCAGACAATCGCCGAGGCCGAGATGGCTGATCACCAGCAGGCGCTTGCCGTCGAGCGGCTGCCCGCGCCACAAACGATCGTGATAGGTGGTCAATACGCCAGGGCCGCTGCCGAGCGGCACAAGATCCGTGAGCATTTCATAGCGACGCCAGCCCGCTTTCGTGTCACCCAGCAACAACAGCAGATTCGCCAGCGGAAAAAGGACATCGCCCCGGTAGGGATCCTGTTCGGCGGCCCGATACAGATAGCCCAGGCTTTCCTCCAGGCGGCCCAGCAGGTAGAGCGAGATGCCGCACTGTACCAGCGTGCCGAGATCGGTCGGGTACTGCGCCAGGATGGCGCGGGCGATCTGGACGGCACCTTCATGATCGTCGAGAAATCGATGCCGCGCCCGCAATACGATCCCCGGATCGCCGGATTCGGCCGCCTTCGCGCCATGCCGGCGCGCGGCCTCGAAGTCGAGCACCTGAAAACTCGCGTCGGCCAGCATCAGATGCAACTCGGCATTCGATGGAAACGCGTCCACGCCCGCTTTCAGGCTGGCGATGGCGGCGGCGCGATCGTTCAGGTGATTGAAACAGATCAGCGCCTTGTCTCGCCATGGGATGGTCGATGCAGGCGTCGCAGCGATGGCACGATCGCAGGCTTCGAGCGCTTTCTCGGTGTGCCCCAAGCGCAGCAGTGCATCCACGTAGGGACGAAAAACGGTATCGCTATCGGGATATTTTTCGAAGAGGATCCTGAAAAGATCCGCTGCGCGGTCGAACTGCCCGACCGCCTCTGCGTCGCTCGCCTGCGAGGCAACGCTATTGAATTCTTCATCAAACGACATCCGCGCCCCGGTCGTCAATCACGAAAAAACAGTCTTGATATGCGGGCCATTTTGCTTCGACGACGAACAGTTGCCAACGTCGACGCGTTCGCTATGGCCGAAAGCGACCGCGACTACCAGGTTGCATCGTTGCCGGACAACACATCTGCCATCTCGGATATCGGCCGGCTCCAGTCGCCCAACGTTGTTTGTCGATACAACTGCATGGACCTGTACCACGGTGTATCACGATGGCTGTTGTACCAGCGCTCGTCGCATGCAGCCGACAGCAACACCCACACTGGCCGTCCGAGTGCGCCAGCGAGGTGGGCCGGCCCGGTGTCCACCGTGATCAATAAATCGAGCGCGTTGAAGACGACTGCGGTGTCTCCGAGATCGCGCAATTCGTCACCAATGATTCCAATGCCGTGCTTATTGAGTACGGCATGTTCATTGTCGGTAAGCTTGCCGAACTGCAGCGCATGGAAACGGCTATCCGGTGCGCTGAACAACGGCGCGAGTTGCTCCAGCGAGATGGATCGATAGGGTTCATGGCGCACCGCAGTATTGCTGCGCCAGATCAGGCCTATCTCGCGCACCCCCTGACGTCGATCCCTGAAAATATCGGCGACACGTGTCGGCAGTTCTCGTCCGGCCGGTGCCTGCACGTATGAATCGCTGTAGCCCGGGAAGTATGGCGTCGTCTGGTATCGCGCAAAGAGGTCGAAGGTACAGATGACGCAATCGCTCTGGTCAATCGCGCTGCGGGCGTCCGCGACGATCGTGATCCAGTCGAACGAGGAAAATACCGGCGCCAGCGTGTCAGGTGCCTGCAAGACGACAGCCAGCGCACCTTCATCGCGCAAGAGGTGCAAGTACCGGGAAAACATGATCACGTCACCCAGGCCACCTTCCTGAATGATGAGGACGCGCTTGCCGGCGACCGATTCGTCGAACCGCAGCAACTTGCCGACGACCTTCTCGTACTCGATCGTGTTGCCTGGATAGATATTTGAAACGATTGCGGCCCGTCCCCATGCATCGCGTAGTCGCCGAGTCAGGGCATGGGCCTCACGAAAGCGCCCTTGAGCGTATTGCGAGATCGCGAGTTCAACCCTCAGGACCCTGAGGTCAGGTTCGTGGTGAAGCTCGGCGAGCGCTCGAGTCAATAGCGGTTCGGCCTGCGCGAACAGGCCGAGATAGTTCATGTCGATGCCGATCTGCGCACGCAAAAATGGCTCTTCGACACGATCCACGAGCTCCTTCACCACCCGGATTGCTTCCTCTGCGTGACCCGAGAGCCTGAGCGCGCGACTCAGCGCGAGCCCAGTACTGGCGGATTTTTCCCGGAGGTAGGCGTTGTATGCGCTGTCGAGCCCGGTTTGGTCGCTGATCAATTTATCCCCGCGTGAATTTCTGTTCGTTCGATTTCTATTCTGATTCGGGCATCGTTGGCACGACAACGGGCGCATCAATGCGATGCAACCAGAGCGTCAACTTCGGCGACACATCTTACTCCTCGTTCGCCATCAAGCAGGGTCACGCTGAAGATGAATGGGTCTTGCACCTGCGACAAACCGACGACAATCATATTTTCGTGCCGGGACAGTATTGCCGTCGCGAAATGGGTCGCACCGGCGCTGCCCGCGGCAACATGATGTCCGATTAATAACACAACGCGATATCCCGCTGTGGCATAAAAACCCGCCACTCCACCGGTATTTGTTAAATAGCTTGAATGACCGACTACCGGCCGGCAATTTGCCTTACCATCCGGCCGTCATCCTCGCCGATGCCGAACGCGGTCGACCGGCCGCGGGCAACGGCCGTGGTTTTTTCTGTCGGCGGCTTGAACCGCGCGCCGATTTCATTCGCACGCCAGGACCGATCATGTTCCAGTCCCCGGGAGATTCATTCGTCAGCGGCTCGTTGCTCGGCCTGTGCGTCGAGGTGCCGCTCGCCGCGCTGGTTTCGCTGGCCATGCACGGCGTCGACTGGAACGGGCAGCGCGTCGCGATGCTCATCGCCGCGCCCGTGCTGATCGCGTGCATCGCGCTGCTCACCCGCCCGGTGGCGTTCAGCACGATCTGGAAACACAAGCGCTCGCCTTTCGTGCTCGACGACAATGTTCGCGCGTCGATTTACGGCCGGCTCAGCGGGATCGCGATCGGGCTGGTATTCGGCATCATGGTCGCGACGACGTTCTCCTGATTCCGTCGAGCCGGATCGCTCGCGCGCTCCGCGCCGAGCATGAAGCATCGCCCGTTCACACGGGCATCGTCCCGCGGCACCGCATCACCCCGCCACCACCGGATTGAACGACGTATCCCACAGCGGCGCGACGTTGGCCGGCCCGTCGAGCACGCCGATCCGGGCGAACACATCCGCGACCTGTTGATGCCGTGCGACCACGTCGGGTGTCACCGGCAGCAGCGCGAAGTCTTCGCTGCGCTGGTCGAACATCGTGACGAGATCGGCAACCGGCACGCGCGTCTCGCGGTTCTGCGCGAGCGCATAGTCGCGGAAATGCCCGTTCGCCCACGCATATGCGCGCCGGAACCGCAGCAGCAGATCGCCGGTGGCCGCGCGACGACGCGCATCGTCGAGCGTGCGGGGATTCGCGTACACCGGAAAATTGCCCGACAGATAGCCCTTCCCCGTCTTCAGCACGCGCGCGCCGTAGCGATTGCGCGCGAGCTGGCCGTTGTAGCCGTAGATCGCCCACGCGTCGATGTCGCCGCGATCGTACGCGGACAGCCCGTCGGTCGGCGACAGGTTGATCGGCTGGATATCGTCGAAACCGAGACCGGCCTCCGTCAACTGCCGATACAGGAAATAGTGCGACGTCGTCGCGCGCACGTAACCGACGCGCTTGCCCTTCAGGTCCGCGATGCTGCGGATCGGCGTGTCCTTGCGCGCGAGCGTGACCTGGTTGTTCAGGTCTTCGCGCACGCGCGAGATGAACCGCACATTGGCGTTCTGGCGCGCGGCGAACACCGCGGGTATTTCGCTACCCGAACCGATGTCGAGCGCATCGGCATTGAGCGCCTCGATATGCAGCACGCCGTTGTTCAGTTCGCGCCAGTCGATCCGGTACGGCGTGTCGCCGAGCCCGGCCGCCTGCAGCAGCGCACGCCAGCCGCCCTTGTAGGTCGCGACGCGCAATGTCGTGCCGGCGAGATCGGTGTTGACGGCCGACGCCGCGAACACGGATCTCGCGGCCAGGGGGGACGCCACGACCGCGGCGCCGGCGAGCAGCAGGCGGCGGCGTGCCGCCGAGCGTGACGACATCAGGTACTCCTGTCTATTGGATGAGTCGTTGGAACCGACGCGTCAATGCAGCGCCGGAAATCCGTGGCGTTCGGCCAGCAGCTCGAGGATGCGGCGCGCGTCGGTGACGAAGCGCACGTCGCCGAGCGTCTGCGCGTCGTCCGGCGCCGGCTGGTCGCGGCCGAGTACGAGGACCGGCAAACCCTGGTGCGCATCGTCGAGTGCGTCGATCACCGCGGGTCGCGGCCGCTCGAACCCGACGCGCTTCACGTCGATGCGGCCGGCACGATCGGGTGCGCTCGCCAGCAGCCCTTCGATCGACAGTCCGTGCGGACAGACGAAGCGTTGGCCCGGATGCTTCGGATCGGCAAAACCCGGTTCCAGCAGAAACAGCACATCGCGGCTCATGTCAAACGGCTCCTGTGTTCGTTGATCCATCCGACCGGGATGAACGCACGCTTGCGTGCGAATCGGTTCCCGGCGCATGCCGGCCCTTGACCGGATGCCCGACTCTACCGTCGCGCATGGCACGGCCCTACCAACGTTTTGCGGAATCGATATGCGGGCACGCGTAGCGCATCGGTGGTTCGTCGCACAGCGGGCGTTGTGTAAAAACATCGCGATCGCAACCGCATGTGCTGCGTACATCGAACGATTTCATCGATCGATATGACGGCGTTCACGGGTTTCCGTTGCCCGGCGTACGCCGTCCGTGCGATGCGTTCGCCGCAACATGCGCGCCGGACGCGATCGCGACGGACATGCCGGGCCGGCGGCAACGCACATTACAAATCGGCCGCGCAGCGATTTACAAACCACGGATCGACCGTTCGTCGGCGCGGCCGTCGTCAATAGCATCGTGATCCTCACAGACGTACCCATAAAAAACAGAGGATAGTCATGATCAAAAAATCGGTAGTCCTGGGTTTGGTTTCGATCGGTTCGGTCAGTGCGTACGCGCAGAGTTCGGTCACGTTGTACGGCGTCGTCGACGCCGGCATCGCGTATACGAACAACCAGGGCGGCGCGAGCAACATCCAGCAGACGAGCGGCAAGCTGAGCGGCAGCCGCTGGGGCCTGAAAGGCGCGGAAGATCTCGGCGGCGGCCTGCAGGCGGTCTTCACGCTCGAAAGCGGGTTCCGGCCGAGCGACGGCGGGCTCGGCCAGGGCGGCCGCCTGTTCGGCCGCTCCGCATACGTGGGCCTCGCCAAGTCGGGCCTCGGCACGCTGACGTTCGGCCGCCAGTACGAGCCGATCACCGACCTCGTCGCGCAGTACTCGGGCGCCGGCTTCTGGTCGCCGGCCACGCACGTGGGCGACAACGACAACCTGAACCAGAGCTTCCGGCTGAACAACGCGGTGAAGTTCCGCAGCGACACGATCGCCGGCTTCACGGCCGACCTGCTCTATGCGTTCAGCAACCAGGCGAACGGCGGTGCGGGCACGGGCTTCTCGAACAACAACGCGTGGGGCGTGTCGGCAAACTACGTGAACGGCCCGCTGTCGGTCGGCGGCGGCTACGTGCGGTTCAACCACCCGAACTCGACGTCGAACACGAGCGGCGCGGTGGGCGGCGCGACCTCGACCACCGGCAACGACTACAGCGGCGCATTCTTCTACGGGCTGAACGGCGGCGTACTCAAGCAGCAGATCGGCGCGCTGGGCGCGAACTACGCGCTCGGCCGCGCGACGGTCGGCTTCGCATGGAGCCACACGCAGCTCGACTATGTCGACGGCTCGTCGCGCAAGTTCAACAACTACGACGTGAACGCGCGCTACCAGATCACGCCGGCCGCCACGCTGATCGGCGTCTATACGTTCACCGACGGGCGCGCGAGCGGCCTGCCGGGTACCGGCGGCCAGACGCTGAAGCCGCGCTGGCACCAGTTCACGCTCGGGTTCGACTATGCGCTGTCGAAGCGCACCGATATCTACGTGTCGGGCATCTACCAGCTCGCGGCCGGCGATGCGAGCACGGCCACGCCGGGCGGCTATCGCAAGATCGCGGCGATCTCGAACATCGGCAGCGCGTCGTCGACGAACCGGCAGCTCGCGTTCGTCAGCGGGCTGCGCGTGAAGTTCTGACGCCACGCGCATCGGGGCGGCGCGATAAGCAAAGCGCGATTCGTTGTTTGCCGCGCCGCGCCCGGTTGCCGAGAATGTCCGTTTCCCCGCGCGCGGCCGCGTGCGCCGGCGCCGAACCGCACGGGCTTGCCCGTCGTCGTTGCCCGGCGCGCGCAACCCGCGCCAGGAGCCCGTCATGAGCGACACTTCCCTCGCCGCCCCGCTCGCGCCATCGCCGTTCGTCGATGTCCGATCGCCGGCGGATTTCCCCGACAGCCCCGCGTCGCACGCGCTCGCGCAGCCGCTGATGCTCGGGCTGTTCCTGCCGATCCAGGCCGGCGGATGGAGCGCGTCGACCTTGCCGCGTTCGACCGACTGGACGTTCGACTACAACGCCGACCTGGTCGCACGTGCCGAGGCACTCGGCTTCGACCTCGTGTTCGCGCTGTCGCAGTGGCTGCCGAAGGGCGGCTACGGCGGCGTGTTCGACGGCCACGCGCTCGATTCGTTCATGACGCTGGCCGCGCTGACCGCGCGCACCGAACGGATCATCCTCGTCGCGACGAGCCACGTGCTCTACGGGCCCTGGCATCCGCTGCATTTCGCGAAATTCACCGCGACGCTCGACCACATCTCGCGCGGGCGCTGGGGCATCAACGTCGTGACGGGCCACCGCGCGGTCGAACACGAGATGTTCGGCTGGAACCGGATCGAGCACGACCGGCGTTACGAGATGGCCGCCGAATTCCTCGACGCGGTCCAGCAGTTGTGGGCGCAACCGGACAACTTCAGCTATACGCCGGTGCTGTCGAGCTGGCGCCTGGGCGGCGCCTTCGTGACGCCGAAGCCGCGCTATGGCCGCCCGTTGCTGATCAACGCGACGGGCTCCGATGCCGGCATCGAATTCGCGGCACGCTATTCGGACATCGTGTTCGTCACGAGCCCGGCCGGCCCCGACGCCGAACGCGCGATCGACGCGCTGCCCGCGCATACCGCACGCGTAAAGGCGGCCGCTGCCGCGCGCGGCCGGACGATCCGCACGCTGCTCAATCCGCTCGTCATCTGCCGCGAGACGGCGGCGGAGGCGCGCGCGTACCGCGACGCGATCGTCGCGCATGCGGACGAAGGCAGCTTCCACCGCTTCGACAGCGATGCGCATGCGTGGCGCGGCGGCTTCGACCAGCGTTCGCAGGCCGCGGCGCGTGCGATCGGCGGCAACATCTCGATCACGGGCTCGCCCGACGAAGTCGCCGACACCCTCGTGCGGCTGCACCGCGCGGGCATCGACGGTATCCAGCTGAGCTTCTACGACTTCAGGCCCGATCTCGACTTCTTCGGCGAGCGCGTGCTGCCGCTGCTGCGCGAAGCCGGCTTGCGGCGCTGACAAGCCCGCCGCGGCACGATCAGAACACGCGCCCTTCGGTCAGGTGCGTCGTCACGCCGTTCAGCTCGTAGTCGCCGATCACGCGTGCCTTGTGCAGCAGCGGGTTGTGACTGAAGATCGTGCGCAGGTTGCGCCAGTGGCGGTCGAAGTTGTGCGCACGCGCCGTCGCCGACGCGCCGCCGACTTCGAACAGCCGCTCGGCCGCGTGCAGCGCGAGCTTGCTGACGATCAGCTGCGTGCGCGCGGTTGCGAGCGCGCTGTCGAGCACGTGCGCATGCGCGTCGGCGTCGCCCGCTTCGATCGCGTCGGCGGAACGATCGAGCGCCCGCGCGTTTTCACGGACGAGCGCGTCGATCGCGTGACTGTGCGCGGACAGCTCGCCGACAACCTGCTGAATGAAATGATCGTCGCGCGCGGTCGGCGCCGGGCTGTGCAGCGCCGGGCGTCCGTGCGCGAGCACATAGCGGCGAGCATCGGCCACCACGTTGCGCACGATGCCCGCGCCCGTCGCGACGAGATGCAGCTGCCGCAGCGCGCCGCAATGGCGGCCGACGAGCGTCGAACCGTCGCGCGCGGCCACTTCGTCCGCGAACACCTGCACGTTGTCGAGCAGCAGGCTGCCGCTCGCCGTCATGCGCTGTCCCATCCCGTCCCAGTCGTCGAGCACCTGCACGCCGTCGCGCGCGACGGGAATGATCACGGCCAGCGCGTCGCCCTGCTCGTTTTCCACGTTGATGCGCGCGAAATCGGCGAACGCTGTGCCGGTCGAATAGTATTTGCGCCCCGTCAGACGATGATGATCGCCATCCCGGCGCAGCACGGTCGTGTTCTCGCCGGGCCGCGACGTGCCGAGCTCGGTCGATGCGCCGCCGAAGATCGCGCCGGCCAGCACGCGTTCGAGCTGCACGTCGTTGAACGGCGTGCGCGGCGACAGCCGCAGCGTCTCGGTCTGGTCGTAGTGAATGCGCAAGGCGTGCGCGAGATTCGAATCGGCGGCGGCCAGCGTCGCGATCGTGTCGAACAGGTCGACCAGCGTGCCGCCGGGGCCGCCGCGCGCCACCGGAATCCGCAGCGCGCCCAGCGACGAGCGCCGGAAGATCGCGAACCCCTCGAACGGCAGTTCGCGGCGCGCCTCGCGTTGCGCGGCATCCTCGCCGATCGCGTTCGCGAGATCGGGCAGCGTGGCGAGCGTGTCGCGCAACGCGTCGCGCGGATCGACGGCATCACGGGCAGTCATCGGGCACATCCTTGTACGGGAAGATCGGGAGCGTCGCGACGTGGCGCGATCGCGGCACCGCAAAGTATAGGGACGCATCCGGCGCACGTGAAAAGCCGATTTCAGCTTTTGTTATGCGCGCGCCGGGAATGGTCGGGCGCAGCCACTATGTCAGTGCTGGATGCCCCAGCGACGCACGGTCACGCGTTCGAGCGTGTCGAACACGAGGTGCTCGACGAGCAGGCCGATCACGATGACGGCCGCCAGGCCCGCGAACACGCGGTCGGTATACAGCTCGTTGCGGTTCTGGAAGATGTACCAGCCGAGCCCGCCCTGCCCGGCGCTTGCACCGAACACGAGCTCGGCCGCGATCAGCGTGCGCCACGCGAATGCCCAGCCGACGCGCAGGCCCGACAGGATCGACGGCAGCGCGGCCGGCACGAGGATCAGCGCGATCTGGCGCAGGCCCGTGAGGCCGTAGTTGCGCCCGGCCATCTTCAGCGTGGCCGGCACGCCCGCGAAGCCGGTGTACATGCTGAGCGCGAGCGGCCACAGCACCGCATGCACGAGCACGAACAGCAGGCTGCCGGTGCCGAGCCCGAACCACAGCAGCGCGATCGGCAGCAACGCGATCGACGGCAGCGGATTGAACATCGACGTGAGCATCGTCAGCAGGTCGCGGCCGATGCGCGTCGACACCGCGAGCGACGTCAGCACGAATGCGAAAAACACGCCGAGCGCGTAGCCGCGCAGCAGCACCGACATCGAGATGCCCGTCTTGACGAGCAGTTCGCCCGACTCGATGCCCTGCACGAAGGCAGCCAGCGTTGCGCCGAAGGTCGGCACGAGCAGGTCGTTCGCGACGATGCGCGCGACAATTTCCCACGCGGCGATCAGCACGAGCGCGATCACGCCGCGACGAAACCATCCGGCATCGACGATGCGGCGCAACAGCGGCGCCGGCGCCGCGCGTTCGGCATCGGGCAGCGGGTCGAGCGTGCGTACGTACTCGGCGCGAACGGGCGGCAACGGCGCCAGGGCCGGGTCGATCGTGCTCATGATGCGGCCTCCTCCGTCGCCTGCGCGCGCGTCGCATCGGTATCGAACAGCAGGTGGTGAATCCGCGCGACGTTGTCACGGAAGTCGCCGGTATCGACGCTGTCGAGCGAATGTTCGTGACTGTTGAGTTCCGCGCGTACGCGGCCCGGATGCGGCGACAGCAGCAGGATCCGGTTGCCGACGACGAGCGCCTCCTCGATCGAATGCGTGACGAACAGCAGCGTGAAGCGGAACTCGTCCCACAACCGCAGCAGTTCCTCCTGCATCTTGCGGCGCGTAAGCGCATCGAGCGCGGCGAACGGTTCGTCCATCAACAGCACGCGCGGCTGCATCGCGAGCGCGCGTGCGATCGCGACACGCTGCTTCATGCCGCCCGACAGCGTGTGCGGATACGCATCGGCGAATGCGCTCAGGCCGACCTTGTCGAGATAGTGCAGCGCGCGCTCGCGCGCAGCGGCACGCGACAGGTTCGCGGCGGCGCGCACCGGAAACGCGACGTTCTCGACGACCGTCTTCCACGGCGGCAACTGGTCGAACTCCTGGAACACCACGACCCGATCGGGACCCGGCCCGCGTACGGGCTTGCCGTCGAGCGCGATCGAACCGGACACGGGCTCGATGAATCCGGCAACCGCCTTCAGCAGCGTCGACTTCCCGCACCCCGACGGGCCGAGCAGCACGAAGCGGTCGCTGCCGTACACGTCGAAGCTCACGTCGTGGGTCGCGCGAACGATCCGCGAGCCGCTCCGGTATTCGAGGTTCACGCGGTCGATGGCCAGCAGGCGTTCGCTGTGCGCGCCGGCCTGCGCGGCATCCATGCCGGACCGGCCGGCAACACGCGCGTCGGGTGACGCACTGCGGCGCGCCGCATACGGCGGCAGCCAGGTTCGGAGAGAAGTGGCGTTCACGATCGAATCTCTTGCGGGAAAAACATCAACATACGGCCGGGCGCCATGCAGACCAACCATCGATTGCACCTATCGAAACCGCGCCGACGCATAAGCGCCGATCGCGGCGTCGAAGCGTCGGCATCGCTCAACTGCCGCCGGCAGTCGCCGGATCGTCGAAGAAGTAGTCGCGCCACGACTTCGGTTCGTTGCGGATCGCGCCGGTGCGATGCATGAACTGCGCGAGCGCAAGCGTGTTCTGCGGTGCGATCTTGAATTGCACCTGAGGATTGCGCAAGATCTTCAGCAGCAACGCGCGATCGATCTTCGATGCATTCACGCGAATGTAGGTATCGGCCGCGCGCTCGGGGTCGGCAGCGATCTGCCGCGCGGCGTCGGCCAGCGCAGCGACGAACGCGCGATAGGTCTTCGGGTTGTCGTTGCGGAATTTCTCCGTCGCGTACAGCACCGTCGCGGAGCTCGGGCCGCCGAGCACGTCATAGGAATTCAGCACGATGTGCGCGTTCGGGTTGCCGGCGAGTTCCTGCTCCTGGAACGGCGGATTGCCGAAGTGGCCGGTGATCACGCTGCTGTTCGCGAGAATCGCGGCCGTCGCATCGGGGTGCGGAATCGCCTGCGTGAGCGCATCGAGCTTGTCGAACTGCTTGTCGCCCCACTGCTTCGCGGCCGCGTACTGCAGCACGCGCGACTGCACCGAGACACCGACTGCCGGCACCGCGATGCGGTCCTTCGCACCGAGGTCGGCGATCGTCTTCACGTTCGGATTGCTGCTGACGAGGTAGTACGGGAAATTGCCGAGCGACGCGACGCCCTTGACGTTCTGCCGGCCGCGCGTGCGGTCCCACACGGTCAGCAGCGGCCCGACGCCCGCACCGGCGACGTCGACCGCGCCCGACAGCAGCGCGTCGTTCACGGCCGCGCCGCCCGACAGCCGCACCCAGTCGACCTTGATGTCGAGGCCGGCCTTGCGCCCCTCCTTTTCAATCAGTTGCTGGTCGCGCGCGACGTTCAGCATCAGGTAGACGACGCCGAACTGCTCGGCGATGCGGATGCGGCCCTCCGCGTGCGCGGCTTGCGGGATGACCGCGCCGGCAAGCGCAAGCGCGGCGGTAAGCGTGGCCGCCAGCGCGCGGCGCGCCGGCAAGAACGAAAACGACATCGGAACTCCGGTCAGGATGGGGCGAATGAATGACGCGGCACGCGGCTCAGAAAGGCGCGTCGCCTTCGATCGTCGTGCGGAACAGCTTGCGGCGCAGGTGGTCGGGCGTGCCGGCGGCGAGATGCATCAGCGAGCGGTTGTCCCAGAACACGAGGTCGTGCTCGCGCCACGCGTGCCGATACAGGTGTTCGGCGCGCACGCTGTGCGCGAACAGCGCGTCGAGCAGCGCACGGCTTTCGTCGTCGGGCAGCCCGACGATGCGCGTCGTGAAATGCTCGCTGACGAACAGCGCCTTGCGGCCGGTTTCCGGATGCGTGCGCACGACCGGGTGGACCACCGCGGCCACCTGGGCGATCTGCTCGGGCGACAGGTTCGGCCGCCACGGGCTGCGCGCCTGCAGCTCCGCATAGCGCGCGAGATACGTGTGCTCGGCGCGCCGCCCTTCGATCGCACGGCGCAAGTGGGCCGGCAGCGTGTCCCACGCGACGTGCATGTTCGCGAACAGCGTGTCGCCGCCTTCCGCCGGTAGCTCCTGCGCGTGCAGCAGCGAGCCCAGGCTCGGCTTTTCCTTGTACGACAGGTCGGAGTGCCAGAAATGGCCGGCGTCGCCGAGCCCGACCGGCTTGCCGTGCTCGACGATGTTCGACACGATCAGCACTTCCGGATGCCCGGCGAGCGCGAACTGGTGCAGCACGTGGATCTGCAGCGGGCCGAAGCGGCGACTGAACGCGATGTGCTCGTCCGGCGTGATGCGCTGGTCGCGAAACACCAGCACGTGATGGTCGAGATGCGCGCGATGGATGCGTGCGAAACCGTCGGTATCGAGCGGTTGCGACAGGTCGAGGCCGATCACTTCGGCGCCGAGCGGCCCGTCGAACGGAACGATGTCGAAGCGTTGCTCGGCATCGCCCGGCTGCCACGCGGGCGGATGCCCGGCGGCAATCGATGCGGCATCGCGGATGGCGGTAGTCGTCACGGCACGGCCCCTGATTCGGTCAAAACGCGAATCTACGAGTGCGTGCCGGACTGCGTCAACGAAGCGATTCGGATACGTTTATCTGCTGCGGCGATAAAGATCGCTGCTCGCGCATACGGCCCGGCGGCACGTGGCTGTGCCCGCGCCGCTCAGGATTCCGTCGGCGAGTCCGGCACCCGTGCGATGCCGTCGGGATAGCGGAGCTCGATCGCCCCGTGCCGGTCGCGAATGCCCATCGGCGGCACGGCCTCCACGCTCGCGCGGTCGACGCCTTCGCACACGGCCAGGTTCGTGTTGGTACGGTAGTAGACGCGCTGGTCGTCGACGGCGAACGACCAGTTCAGGAAACGCAGGCTTGGGGCATCGATCCCCGGCAACGGCTTGCGGTAATTCTGCCCCCACAGCACGTGCCCGTCCGCATCGATCAGCATGTCGTGAAAGACGCCGCGCGCCGTTTCAACGTCGACGCGCCCCGGCTTCGTTACGATCTTGCCGTCGTAAAGAATCTGCGCGCCGAGCCGCGCATACCGGTAGCCGAGGCCGACCACCCCGGCCGGATCGTCGATCCCGCGCTTGCGCACGCCGGCACAGAACAGGTGCTTCGCATCCCGCGCATACGCGCCGCCGATAGGCGTGAGGCTGGCCACGTCGGCCTTGACCACGGTCAGGTGGCACTGACCGCGATCGGGATCGTGAACGTCGCGATCGAAGTAGTAAGCCTGCCGTGCATCGCGGTACCAGTCGCCGCCGAGCGCTTCCAGCGTGGCCGCCTCGCCGTCGGCAATGAGCCCCTCGCGTGCGTCGTCGTAGCGGGACGCGGCGTCGGCCGCGTAGTAGCGCAGGCCCGCTGCATCGACCGCGAAGTTGTCGACCAGGTGCCGGAAGCTGCCGAGGTCGAAATGATCGAGCGCGTGATAGCGATGCCCGCTGCCGACGCGCGCCCATACGCGTTCGCCATCGGTATGGAACGGCCCGCCGAGCGGCGCGAGCGGCTCGGTCCGCGTGTCGCGCCGCTGCCGTGCTTCGGCCTCCTCGCGGCGCTGCGCTTCGTCGGCATCGTAGATCGCCTGCTGCTCCGGCGTGACCGCCGATGCGTCCAGATGGTTCTGCATGTGCTGTGCATGCAGCGACTGCACGGTCGCGATGCAGAACACCGCGTGCGGAACCGCGCGCAGATACAGCGCCCAGTCCTCCGCGTCGTTCCGGTAGAACCAGTGCACCGACTCGCCATCCCAGCCCGCCGGGTCCGTGCGGGCCAGCAACGCGGCTTTGACGTCCTTGACCTTGCCGGGCACGACGAACGTGAGGCTGTAGTCGCTCTTGCCGAAGTCGTCGAGGCTCTCGTCCTCGAACAGGCTTCGCATCAGTTTTTCGAGCTCTTGTAATGTCATCGGTTCGTGTCGATCGGGTGACGTGCAACAGGAAGGACAGATGTACCGCCGGCATTCTAACCATTCGGCGTGAGTGGCCGCCCGCCTCAGAGCGGAGTTGACGTGAACACGATCCTGTTGCCCGACGCGCTCGGGCACCTCGGCGTCCCGGAAGCGCGTCTCCACTACGAGGTGTTCGGCCGGGCCTGTTTGCCGAATGACGCGGCGCGTCGGCCACTTTCGTATCCGTACGGGTACGATCCATTCATCGGCCCCGATTTTTCCCGCCCTCGTTCCCGCTCGGAATCGAAACGATCGCTTCGCTGATCATGTGGCATTTTCGTTTCCATACGGATACGAACGGATGCCTCCCACCCGGAAGTTGTGCAATACTGTTCCCGCTCAGATACGAAGCACGGAGAACGTCATGTCGGAAACCCGGTCCGTCAACACGATCGGTGCACTTGCCAACCTGATCCGCGCGGCGCGGCTCCAGCAGGGGTTCACGCGCGACGAGCTCGCGAACGCCACGGGGCTCTCGCCGAAGTTCATCAGCCAGGTGGAAGCCGGGAAACCGACCGCGCAGATCGGCAAGGTGCTGCTGCTGCTCGGCGAGCTGGGCGTCAGCCTGCTCGCGCAATCGTCGATCGAGATTTCGGCCGAAAACGTGCTCAAGGCCGCACAACGCCGCAGGAGCCGACATGGCGACTAGAACGCTGATCGCCTCCGCGAACGGGCTGCGCATGGGCAGGCTGACCGACGACCGGGGCGTCTGGTCGTTTACGTACGACGCGCAGTGGCTCGCATCGCCCCTGGCGTACCCGCTGTCGCCCGCCTTCGCATTACGCGCCGACACCTTCACCGACGACTCGACCGATCGCCCGGTCCAGTGGTTCTTCGACAACCTGCTGCCGGAAGAAGGCATGCGTACCTCGCTTGCGCGCGAGGCGAAAGTCGACGCGGCCGATGCATGGGGCCTGCTTGCCTACTTCGGGCGCGAATCGGCTGGTGCACTTACGCTGCTGGCCGACGGCGAACAGGAAGCCGCAGGCAGCACGCAACCGCTTCCGCTCGACGAACTCGAGCGCCGCATCCAGGCGATGCCCGAACGCGCGCTGACGGCCACCGCACCCAAGCGCATGTCGGCGGCCGGCGCGCAGCAGAAGCTGCTGCTGATCCTGCGCGGCGATGCGCCGGACTACACGCTGTTCGAACCGGTCGGCAGCGAGCCGTCGATGCATCTGCTGAAACCGGACATGCGCGCCGCCGGCTACCCGCACTCGGCGATCAACGAATTTTTCTGCATGAAGCTCGCGAAGCGGATGGGCCTCGACGTTCCGGACGTCCATTTCCTGCGTGCGCCGTCCGCGTGCTACGTGATCGACCGCTTCGACCGCGATACCGCGTCGGAGCCGGCCGGGCGCCTGCACACGATCGACGCGATGCAGTTGCTGAACTACGATCGCGGCTTCAAGTACCAGCGCGCGAACGCGCACGAGCTCGGCCGCGCGATCGGGCGGACCAGCACGCGCGCACTCGCGCGCCTGTCGGTATTCCGCTGGACGATCTTCAACGTGGTGGTCGGCAACGGCGACGCCCACCTGAAGAACCTGTCGTTCTTCGTCGATGCGCGCGGCTACCGGCTCGCGCCGTTCTACGACATCGTCAGCACGGTCGTCTATCACACGCCCACGCACCGCCCCGACCATCGCGGCGATCACTGGCCCCACTGCGAACTGACGATGCCGCTCGGCACCGCGACGCGGTTCGCCGACATCGACACGGACGCGCTGGTCGCGTTCGGCGGCGCGCTCGGGCTCAGGGAAAAGGCGGCCGAAAGCGAGCTGCAGCGCTTTCTCGAGCCGCTCGAGCGCAGCGTCGCGCACACGCTCGACGAAGTGCGCGAGATCGCCCGCCCCGATGCCGGGGAAATCCGGCTGCTGAACTCGATCGTCGCGATGCCGATCGCGGAAATGGGCGCCGCGCTTCGAAAGGCCGCCACGCGCGAGTAGCGCGCCGCCGCCGATATCCGCACGCTCCCCGAGCGCGTCGACGCGGGTGTCAGCGGCGCGCCGCAAAGGCATCGACCCCCGTCAACGCTGCGGACCACGTCCACAGACGTGCAGCCTCCTGCGGATCGATCGCGTGCGGCCGCACGCCCGATTCCTCGTTGCCGCGCGTCACCGCCGCGACGTCGCAATCCTCGCAGTAAACGCCGCCGATGTCGGCAAGGCACGGCGCCGTGGCCGCCCACACCTGCGTCGCCGCTCCCTGCGCCGGCGTCTTGAAAGTCGGGTCGATCGGCACACCGTGCGCGTCCACCCAGCCCTGCGCCATCATCTCTTCGAGCGTGAGATGACGCTGCAGCGGCGTCGCGATCTTGCCCGGATGCAGCGAGTAGGCGCGGACGCCAAACCGCGCGCCCAGCGCGTCGAGTTGTACCGCGAACAGCGCATTGGCGGTCTTCGATTGCCCGTAGGCCAGCCATTTGTCGTAGCCGTGAACGAACTGCATGTCATCCCGGCGAATCGGCGAGAGCCGGTGCCCGAGCGACGACACCGCGACCACGCGGGCGCCGTGACCGTGCGCGAGTACAGGCCACAGCCGGTTGACGAGCGCGTAGTGGCCGAGGTGATTGACGGCCATCTGCGCTTCCCAGCCGTCGCCGACACGCGTTTCGGGGCACGCCATGATGCCCGCGCTGTTGATGACGATATGCACGTCGCGCCGCGTGTCGACGAACCGCGCGGCGAAGGCGGCCACGCTCGCGAGATCGCCGAGGTCGAGTGCCGCAGCCTCCGCGCCGGCGATGCCGCGCGTCGCGTCGCGTGCGGCTTCTACGCTCCGCGCGCCGACGACGACGTTCGCGCCGGCCTGTGCCAGTGCACGTGTCGTTTCGAGGCCGAGACCCGAATGGCCGCCCGTGACGATGGCCGTCTTGCCGCGAAGATCGAGACCGGCCAGTACGTCGCTCGCCGTCGATGCGGCGCCGAATCCGGATTGAAGGGGGTGTTGCCTGCTCGTCATTGAAGGCTCCAGGAACGATGCGTGCAGCACGCGACCGCCCGTCGGTCGCGTCGCGGCACAAGGTCATTCTCCGGCCGCGCATCCGGACTGTGAATGCAATAGAATCCGGTTTTTCGTCGAGATCGTCCGGGAGTTGCGTGTGGATCCGCTGTCGGAGGTGCTGTCGCTGCTGGAAACGCGCGACTCGTTTTTCACCGGCTTGCGCGCCGGCGGTGCATGGGCGGTCGCGATTCCGCCGCCCGACGGGATCAAGTTCAACGCGGTGGTCGAAGGAAGCTGCTGGCTGACCGTCGACGGTGCGGGGCCGCCCGTCCGGCTGCGCACGGGAGACTGTTTCCTGCTCGCATCGCCGCGCACATTTTCGCTGGCGAGCGATCCGTCGGTCGTGCCGGTGCCGGCCGCCGACGTGTACCGGAATGTCGAACACGGCATCGCGCACTATGGCGAACCGGCGGATTGCTTTCTGATCGGCGGCCGCTTCGCGTACGAAGAAGGCATGCCGCTGCTGCTCGGCAGCCTGCCGCCGGTGGTCGTCGTGAGCGGCGACTCCGAACAGGCGGCGGTGCTGCGCTGGGCGCTGCAACAGCTCGCGCAGGAATTCGGCGCGTCGTCGCCGGGCGGATCGCTGATGGTCCGGCATCTCGGGCACATGATGCTGGTGCAGATCCTGCGGCGCTACGTGGACGACGGCGCGAACGGCGATGTCGGGTGGCTTGCCGGGTTCGCGGATTCGCGGGTGAGCGCGGCACTGGCCGCCATTCACGCGGAACCTGCACGCCGCTGGACCGTCGACGCGCTCGCGGCCTGCTGCCACGTGTCGCGTTCGACGTTCGCGCTGCATTTCAAGCGGCGGCTGGGATTCGGGCCGCTCGAATACGTGCTGCGCTGGCGGATACAGCTTGCGATGCGGGAACTGCGACGCTCGAACGCATCGATATCGACGATCGCGCAACGCCTCGGCTACGACTCGGATAGCGCGTTCGGTCACGCGTTCAAGCGCATCGTGGGCTGCTCGCCGCGCGCGTATCGCCATGACCTGGCCGACGGGTCGGGCAGCTAACACCAGCGGCGTCAACGCCGATTGACGCCCGCAGACGGCTTCAGCGGCACAACCAACGCTGCCGCTGCACTGACCGGATTGATTCGCATCACAGACGTCAGGATAAGTATTCTTATCACAACAGCATCGTTCAAGACTCAAACCTGCATTTACGAGAACGCCCCGCATGCCGCGAGGCGCCCCGCTCAGCGCCCGATCGGCAAACCGGTCGGTTCGATCCAGCCGAGCTTGTACGCGATCAGCAGCGACAGGAACAGCGTGACCGACAGCCCGACGCGTGCCGCGAGCGACCACGCCATCCGCTTGGATTTGCCACGATCGTGATTCATGAAATACAGCGCGAAGATCAAGCTCGCGATGATCATCGCGAATGCCACAGAAACCAGCAGGGTTTTCATTGCTGTTGCCTTTGAAGATCCGAATCGGCCTGAATCAGTTCGGCCAGTTTATTCCGTTCGTCGTCGATGCCGCCGACGCCTGACGCCGGCCAGTCCAGCGCGACGCCGTTGCCCAGCGAATCGCGCACGAGCGTCTGGTAGCGCCGGTCGTTGATCCGGCCGTGGTCCATGGCTTCCGAGATCTCGTGCCGGAACGGCAGCGGGAAACTCGCGTATGCGCGCGACAGCGCCGCGTATTGTCTCGCATCGATCTCTTTCGACGATGGTATGACAGTCCAGAGCACCACGGCCACGATGGCCGTGAACGGGATCGCCGTATAGCGAAGGATGAACTTGATCGGGGTCATGAAGCGGTGGGTCGAAAGGGTCGCGAACGCGGGCCGTGCGGCAGCGATGCCGCAGGCCGGTCGTACCGGTCACATTGTACTGAAAGCCCCATCCGGCTAACAGAGTATGATAATGACATTATCATACTAGTCACATGAATCGGCAGATCCGGTCTCCGGCGCGGGCACGTGCCCGCCCCGCCGGCCGGCGCCGGTCTTCATGTCCGTGCCCGCGATCCGCGGCGATTGAGCGAAGCCCCTATGCCAGCGCAGTACTTTCGAAACCTGACGGGAAAACACCGCAGCGCGACCGCGAACCGTCAGCTCGGGTTTTCGCTGGCGTTCGTCGCCGGCGCGGCCAATGCCGGCGGCTTTCTCGCGGTCAGGCAATACACGTCGCACATGAGCGGCATCGTGTCCGCGATCGCCGACCAGACGGCGCTCGGCGACGTTCGGCTGGCCCTGGCCGGCATCAGCTCGCTGGGGTCGTTCCTGATCGGTGCGAGCTGCTCGGCGATCCTCGTCAACTGGGGGCGCCGCCACGGCCTGCAGAGCCAGTTCATGCTGCCGCTGCTGGTCGAGGCCGCGCTGCTGCTCCTGTTCGGGCTGCTCGGCAGCCATCTCGCGCTGTGGGAAACCTTTTTCGTACCGGTGACCGTGACGCTGCTGTGCTTCATCATGGGGCTGCAGAACGCGACGATCACGAAGCTGTCGGGCGCGGAGATCCGCACGACGCACATGACGGGCATCGTGACCGACCTCGGCATCGAGCTCGGTAAGCTGTTCTACTGGAACCGGTCGGCCGTCGACGTCGACGCGCATGCGGTGATCGCCAACCGGTCGAAACTGAGGATCCACGCGACGATGCTCGCGTCGTTCTTCGTCGGCGGGCTGGCCGGCGCGATCGGCTTCAAGCATGTCGGCTACGTGTCGACGGTGCCGCTCGCGGCGTTGCTCGTGCTGCTCGCGATCGTGCCCGTGATCGACGACCTGCTCGCGCTGCTCCGCAGCAGGTGCTGATCGGCCTCGAGGCCCCTCATTCAGGCAGCGGCACCGAAGGCGGATCGATTATAATTTGATTAACATACCGACCACGCTCGCCCCGTAATGGAAACGAAAACCGCCCGCCTGACCGTCCTGATCGACCCCGCGAAGAAGGAAGCCTTCGAAATGCTCTGCGCGGAGCAGGATCTCACGCCTTCGCAGGTCGTGCGGCAATTGATCCGCGAATATCTCGACCGGCACGGCGTCACGTACAAGACCAAGAGCGCACTCGGCAAGCGCGTGAAGTAAGCGCGTGAAGTAAGCGCGGCCGCACCGGCCACGCCCACGGCGCCGGTCACGCCGGTTTCGCGCCGATTTCCCATCGCCCGTGCGATTGCGCGCACCGCACCAGCCGCTGCGGATCGACGTTCTCCCCTGCCTTCATGCGCCTCGCCGTGGCCGCCAGCTTGAGCGTGCCGGCCTGCGCACACGCGAGCGCGCGCTCGAGCAGGATCCGCAACGACGGCAGCTTGTTGTCGTTCTTCCACGCGAACGCGACGAAGTTGTTGTCGTCGCCGCACGGCACGAGCGTATACGACGCACCGAACACCGCCCGCAACTGCTCGAGATGCTGCGGCAGCGCCGGATCGTCGTCCATCAGGTTGATCGCCAGCACGCCGGTTTCGCCCAGGCGCGTGCGGCACGCGTCGAGGAATGCCGCGCCCGTACACCGGCCCGGCGTGCCGTCGGCGACGAATGCGTCGTGCAGGATCACGTCCGTCCGGACATCCGCCCTGTTCACATGATCCGCGGCGTCGGCGCATATCACCGCGAACCGCGCGTCATCGGCAGGAATCCTGAAGACATCGCGCAGTGCGATCACGTCCGGATTGATCTCGACCGCGTCGATCGCCGTACCGGGCAGGTGCCGGTAGCAGTACTTCGCGAGCGAGCCGCCGCCGAGCCCGAGCATGCAGACGTGTGCGGGCTCGGGCTGCAGCAGCAGAAAGCCCATCATCACGCGCGTATAGCCCAGCTCGAGCCGGACCGGATCGCGCAGCGACATGAAGCTCTGCGTGCCGAAATGATCGAAATGCAGCGACAGCGCGTGCCGCGTCTCCAGCACGAAGGGCCGGCCGTCGTTCAGCGGCGTCGCCAGGAATTTGACGAACGCGTCGTAGGAAGCTCGATCGTCGATCATGGTCGGGCAATCGGATGGAAACAGGCAGGTGCGCGGACGCTCAGACCTTCTTCAGGTAGCAGGCCTTCAGCATGAAGCCGCCCATGTCGGTCTTGCAGTCGACTTCGTGATCGCCGCCGACGAGCCGGATGCTCTTCACCTTGGTGCCCATCTTCAGCGTGATCGACGAACCCTTCACACGCAAGTCCTTGATCAGCACGACCGAATCGCCGTCCGACAGCACGTTGCCGTTCGCGTCCTTGACGACGTCGCCCGCCGGCTCATCACCCGCTTCTGCGCCGGCACCGGCCGACCATTCATGGCCGCAGTCGGCGCAGACGGTCAGCGTGCCGTCGGGGTAAGTGTTTTCCATCGCGCATTGCGGGCAGGCGGGGGCGGCGTTCATTGCAGCTTCCATTCGGGGAGTCGGGTCGTTCAAAAAATGCCGGGCGGGCAGGTTGCGCACCCGGGCGGCCATGCGGCCGGGACACGCCGGCCGGCGGAGCGGCAGGCCGGCATCGGCGCACACGACATTATAATGCAATACACATGTTCTGACCGATGCATTATAATCCTCGACTTCGCGACATTCAGCGAACTTGAAGGCAGCTTTACCGAGGTTGCCGGCACGTTCGCACCGGATCGCGCGCCGCGGCCTTGCGGGAAACCGTGAAAGCCCGGCCCGACGGCGCACGCGGCACGCGCCCCGGCACCGCATTTCACGCGGCCCGGTGCGTGGCCGGCCCGCCGCCGCACACCGATCCCGCCCCCGTCCGGAGGATTTCCAGCATCGTGGCAACCGTTGTGTACGTTCAGATCGGCCCCGCGTGGAACCGCAACCGCGGCGCCGCCGCCCGCGACGCAACCGCCGACGCAGCGCGCCGCTTCGAAAGCGACATCCTGCTGATCGCGAACGGGATCAGCGGGAACGCGAAGGACACCGCGGCCATCGCGTCGCTGCAGGTACACGGCGGCACGTCGGCCCAGGTGCTGGCCACCGGGCCCGACGAAGAAGCGGCGCTGCACGCGCTGCTGCCGCTGCTCCAGGCGCGCTGATGCGTGCGCCGCCAGTCTCGCGGCATTGCGCCGCCCACCCCGAATCTCCACTCTCCGAGGAAGCGATGAGCGATACCGACATGTCCAACACCCCCAACCTGTCAGCCTCCGCCCTCTGGGCGCTCGAACGCCTCGCCGATGTCCGTTACGGACGCGATGCACCGGCACTCGGCTGGTCGATCGCGCGGGAGCTCGTCAGCGCCGGGTTCGTCAGCCATCCCGTGCACGGCCGCTCCGGCGCGTCGATCACGGCCGAAGGGCGGACGTTCCTGAAAAGCCGGAAGTAGGCTGCCCGGGCCGCCGGTGAGCGGCCGGGCACGGTGCCGGCGTTACGGCCGCACGGCGTGCGACGGCGGCGAGGCGTACGGGTATGCGCCGCCGTTTCATCGGGAAACGGCGGCTGCGTGATTCCGGCGCCGTCGCTCGGTGGTTTTGATATGATTTTCGGCTTTGACGGTCTGGTTGTTCTGTTCAACTCTGTTCCGGAAACCTCGATGCCGCCTGTCTCTTCCCCGCCCGTTCTCGACACGCCCCGCCTCATCCTCGAAGGCCATTCGCTCGGCGACTTCGACACACTTGCCTCGATGTGGGCCGAACCCGACGTCGTCGCGCATATCTTCAACGGCCAGCCGTCCGAGCGGCGCGATTCGTGGATGCGCATGCTCTGGTATCGCGGGCTGTGGCCGCTGCTCGGCTACGGCTACTGGTCGATCCGTGAAAAGGCGTCCGGTCGCTATGTCGGCGATCTCGGCTTCGCGGATTTCCACCGGAACATCGAGCCGTCGATTCGCGGCGTGCCGGAAGCCGGCTGGGCGCTCGCGACCTGGGCGCACGGCAAGGGCTACGCGACCGAGGCGCTCGCGGCCGCGCTGGCGTGGCTCGATGGGCAGGAACGCTTCGAGCGCAGCGTGTGCCTGATCGCACCGACGAACGTCGCGTCGATCCGCGTGGCGGAGAAAGCCGGCTTTGGCGAGCCGGAACGCATCCGCTTCAACGACGCCGATTCGTTGCTGTTCTCGCGCACGTGCCGATAGGCGCGGCCACCGCGTCGACCCGGTGGCCGGGTCACTCCGCTGCCGGTTCGTAGAAATGCCTGAAGAGGCCGTTGTCCATCGGCCAGCAGTTTCCGCATTCGTCGAGCAGGATCCAGTCGCCCGGCTTCACCGAGCGCCAGCCTTCGGGCGTCGCGACGACCCAGACGCCGTGACGGCTCTCCACCCGGTCATGATCGCCGTCGGCGAACCACTGTGTCGCATCGACATAACTGGTGCGTTTTCTGAATCTCATGCCATTCCCAATGGAAGCGACCATCAGCTTCGCGTTGCAGGGCGGGAATCGGATCGGGTGCCCGTGCGGGACGCACGGCGCGATGCTGCAGCGCCCACCCCGAGCAGTTGCTGTCTCGCTTTCAACGCGTTCATTGCCACGCGGGTTTCGTGCAACGCAACCCGGCTCTCGGCCATGCGCACCTGCAACGTGTCGCGGGCGACCGCGGAGATCCGGACGTCCATCTCCTGCATGCGCCTGAGCGCCGCCAGCACCTCGTCCGGTCGTTCGGGGGCAAGCGCAGCCACGAACGTCAACCGCGTGTCGGCAGCCTGAACGGCCTCGCTCCAGTCGGCCCGCGCCACCGCGACTTCGATCGCGTTCGTGAGCGCATCGAGACGCTGGACGACTTGCAACGGCGTCATTTCCCCCCCCCGTCATGGCACGCGGTTCGTTTGCCTGCCCGGCGACCAGCGCGCAATACGGCCGGGACACCAACGAATCGCGGCCCATCGTGCAGCACGCGGCAGGTGCTGCAATTGTAGGGACGGATGCTCGGCGAGGTTGGTAATATTTTGTAATGATATGTCGAGTAACCTTGCCTGGCCTCGGTTCCGCCGATTCGGGCGACGTTCGCGACAACGGATTTCCGCAAACGTTTTCGTCTGAAGGATGCGCGACCGCGCATCCTCGCCGGCCCCGCGCCGGATATCGCACCGAGCCGTTTCGGCCGAACGCGCGACCGCACACCGACGGCCATTCGCCGCTCCGCCAGGCAGCGGCGATTTCCACATCGATATGTTCACCGAACGAATCAGATTTCGTCACATTCCGCCGGAATGTTGCGCAGTACCATGCACGTCGCGTCGGCTACCACGCGTTCGGACTGGGCCTGACCGCTCGCCCCTTTCCTGTTTTGCCCCCTCGTTCAGCGATGCCCATCCGAATCCTGCTCGTCGAAGACGACGTTCCTCTGTCCACGCTGATCGCCGACTATCTGCGCAAGCATCACTACCAGGTGGACACGCTGTTCGACGGCACCGGCGACGCCGCCGCGATCGTCGCGAGCCGCCCCGACGTGGTGCTGCTCGACATCAACCTGCCGGGCAAGGACGGCTTCGAGATTTGCCGCGCGGCACGCCTGCAATACGACGGCGTCATCATCATGGTGACGGCCCGCGACGAACCGTTCGACGAGCTGCTCGGCCTGGAACTGGGCGCCGACGACTTTCTCCGCAAGCCGGTCGAGCCGCGCATCCTGCTCGCGCGGATCAAGGCGCAGTTGCGGCGGGTGCGCCCTCAGCCGGCCGACCGCGTACCGGAATCGCCGCAGCGGTTCACCTTCGGCAAGTTCTCGATCGACCGCGCGGATCGCCGCGTCCACCTTCCCGACGGCAGCGTACCGCGCCTCACGTCGACCGAATTCGACCTGCTGTGGGCGCTGGCCTGCCGCGCCGGCGAAGTGGTCAGCCGCGAAGACCTGACGCTGCTGCTGCGCGGCATCGCGTTCGACGGCCTCGATCGCTCGATCGACGGCCGCATCTCGAAGCTGCGCCGCAAACTGTGCGACGACGCGACCGAGCCGAAGCGGATCAAGACCATCCGCTCCAGGGGGTATCAGTTCAGCAAGCACGCGTGGGAATGACGCGGCGCGTATGCCGCCGTACGGCGCGCCGGATTACGTGCCCGTCGTCTTCTCGACCGGCGCGGCCACCGGCGACTGCGGATCGCGCGCGAGCCCTTGCGCGAACACCTTCAAGCCCTCGAGCAGCGGCGTCAGCGCATCCCACAGCGCTTCGTCGTGCAGCAGCCGGTACGCGCCGCGCACGCCGGGCGCGACGTGCGCGTGCTGCGACGGCTGCCATGCGCCGACATGATGCAGCGCATCGGCGGCCGCGAACACGGCCTTGCCGAACTGCTCGGGTGGAATGCGCGACAGCGCCGTCAGCAGGACCGCGAGATTCTGCATCCCGCTTTGCATGCCCGGCTTGTCGAGCGCATCGACGAACGTGTCGGCCAGCCGCGCATTCGCGCTGACGACCTCGTTGGCGAAATGCAGGAAGCCATGCCGGTGCAGGCTGCCGAGCAGGTGTTCGAGCGCGTCGTGCGCACTGGGCTCCGCGTGCGGAGGCGTCGTGTCGGGGGGCTGGCGGTCGGTCATCGGTTTTCTCCGGATGAGACGCTGCATGGCTGTCAGGGCCAGCATCCATACTAGCGCTCGCGATCGCGACCGTCTTCATGCCGGCAACCGCTCGTGGTTCGTGCGCCGGCGCGCGAATACGAGCGGCCCGGCAACCGGCGCGCCGGATTGACGATCCGGGCACCTTCGGGCCGGTGCATGCGTGGCGCGACGCGGCGTGCCCGGGCGGCCCGAATGCCGTAAAGTCGTGTCTGCAATCGTCCTCGACGGCCTCGAACAACAATCAACGTTCATTGAAGAAGAAGACCGATGCGATTCCGACACGTCCCGCCCCGCTCCGGCAAGTTTGCCCTGCCGGCGCTGCCATTGGCGCTGTTCCCCTCCGTCAGCCACGCCGAAGCCGGCGAGCTGGGCGGCATCGCGATGGCCGCGCTCACCGTTGCATCGGTGATCTGGATCGTGCTGACCGTGCTGATGTTCGTGCTGGTCTGCCGCCGCTTGCCGATGCCGAAGCGGCTTGCGTGCAGCGTGCTGTTCTTCTTCATGCCCTTCTTGCTGCTCGGCGGCGAACTCCTCAGGGAATACGCGCTGGGCGGATACGTCGAACGGCCCGAGGTCACCACCCAACCGCAGGAAGTGCTCGGCGCGACCTTCCCGCCCGGAAGCCGCGCCGTCTACAACGGCGAAGGAGGCTTTTTCGGTTGGGGGGCAAAACGCACGCTGCAGTCCATTCACAGCCCGCGCCCCGTGCTGCTCGGCAACGTGCCGATCGACGGCCTGATCTTCATCCCCGAGAACTGTTGCGACCAGGCCCGGGCCGAGGTCAGCGCCGGCACGGTCATCGACGGCTGGCCCTGCGGCGATACGATGTTCGACCTCACGCCGGCCGGGCCCGCGCTGAGATCGTGTTTTCTGGCCGCGCCCGTGACGTGGCACGGGAAGCCGTGGCCGGCCGGGTCGTTCGTCGAGATCACCGAGCCGCTCACGCCGGAGAACGCGAAGTAGCACCCGGCGGCGAACCGGGTCAGTCCGGCAGCACGGCCACCGCCTTGATCTCGACGATATACCCGGGCGAGCCGCCCAGCATGTGCGCGCCGACCGCCGTCCATGCCGGCTTCGGATGCGCGTCGAGATAGCGGTCGCGTACCTGCATGAAGAGCGGCAGGTCGCGCATGTCGGTATGGAACGTCGTCAGGTCGACCACGTCGCTGAACGATGCGCCGGCCGCCTCCAGCACCTGCCTCAGGTTCTCGAATGCCTGCACGATCTGCGCTTCGCGGCCCTCGACCAGCTGCATCGCCGCATCGCGGCCGATCTGGCCGGACACATACAGGGTGTCGCCGACCTGCAGGCCCGGCGCGTAGCCGATTTTCTCGTACACCGCTTCCATTCCCGCCGGAACGATGGCTTTGCGATCACGCATGGATGTCTCCGTGGCCGGCGGCGTCGCGCCGGCCGTCTGGTTGTCGATGAAGGCTGTCGATGAACGAAGGCAGGCGGCGCGCCGCTCAACCCGTATCGCCGCCCGCGACCGGCAGCACCGTGCCGGTGATGTAGCTCGCCTCGTCGGACGCGAGGAACAGGATCGGTGCGATCTGCTCGTCGAGGCTGCCGTAGCGCTTGAAGTACGTCGAATCGGTCACCTGCTGCACGGCCTCGCCCATCCACGCCTGTTCCTGCGCGCTGTCGCCGGCCGCATTGCGCGGCACGCGACGCGGCGGCGCACTGGTGCCGCCCGGCGCGGTGGCCACGACACGGATGTTGTGCGCCGCGTACTCCATCGCGAGCGCCGACGTCAGCGCGTTGACGCCGCCTTTCGCCGCCGAGTACGGCACGCGGCGGATGCCGCGCGTCGCGTTCGACGAGACGTTGACGATCGTGCCGCCGCCGCGCGCGAGCAGGTGCGGCAGCGCCGCGTGGCAGGTATAGAGCGTCGGCATCAGCGAGCGGCGGATTTCCGCGTCGATCTGCGCCGGCTCGAATTCGGCGAACGGGCGCATCCGAATCGCGCCGCCGACGCCGTTGATCAGGATGTCGATGCCGCCGAACGTCTGCACCGCGTACGCGATCGCCGCGTGCGCGCCTGCGTAGGTTTCGAGATCGGCGACGAAGCCCGCCGTCTCGCCGCCGGCCGCCTCGGCCGCCACCTCGGCGACGAAATCCGCGCGATCGACGAACAGCACCGTGCCGCCCTCGGCCGCCGCGCGCAGCGCGACGCCTCGGCCGATGCCCTGCGCCGCGCCGGTGACGACGACGACCTTGCCGGAAAATCGTTCCATGGTCATGCCGCCTTCGCCGTGACGTTGGGGGTGAACTTCTCGTAGTGGAAGCTGTTCGGCTTCACGCCTTCGTCGTCGAAGTACTTGCGCACCGCGTCGACCATCGGCGGCGGCCCGCACAGGTACACGTCGACGTCGCCGTCGTTCAGCGCATCGGCCGGGATGTGCTGCGTGACCCAGCCCTTGCGCGGATGGTCCGATGCTGCGTCCGCGATCACGGTCGCGAAGCTGAAGTTCGGCAGTTTCGCCGCATAGGCCTCGATCGCGTCGACCAGCACGAGATCGAGATCGCGCGTCACGCCGTAGATCAGGTGGACCTTCTGCTGCGAGCCGCTGCGCGCCAGCACTTCGAGCATCGACAGGAACGGCGCGAGGCCCGTGCCGCCGGCGAGGAACAGCAGCGGCCGCTGCACGTCGCGCAGGTAGAAGCTGCCGAGCGGCCCGTGCAGTTCGAGCGTGTCGCCCGGCCGTGCCGATTCGAGCCACGTGCTCATCACGCCGCCGGGAATCTTCTTGATCAGGAAGCTGACCTTCGCGTCGGCCGGCGCCGACGAGAACGAATAGGCGCGGTGCTGGCCGCTCGCGGGCACGTCGATGTTCACGTACTGGCCCGGCAGGAACACCGGTGCGGCCGCGCCGACATCGAGCTCGAGCACGACGGCCGCATCGTTGTGCTGCTCGACCTTCGTGACCGTCGCGGCAAAGCCGCTTTGCCCGGTCTTGCACGCGACCGACGAGGTCGGCACCGCGATCACGCAATCGCTTTGCGGCACCATCTGGCACGTCAGCACGAGGCCGCCGTCCTTTTCATCCTCGGTGAGCGCGTCGTCGATGTAATCGTCGCCGAGGTCGTAGCGGCCGCTTTCGGCGCGGCACTTGCAGGTGCCGCACACGCCGTCGGAGCAATCCATCGGCAGGTTGATCTTCGCGCGGAAGGCGGCGTCGAGAACCTTCTCGCCGGCCTTGCAATCGATGAAGCGGGTTACCCCGTCCTCGAAATTCAATGCAATCTTGTAGCTGGACATGGTGTCACCTCCACTTCCTTTCATGACAAAACAACAGCGTCAGACGTGATAGACGTCGAGCACCTGCCGGATGTAGTCGTTCTTCAGCACGATCTTCTTGTGCGAGATCAGCAGCGCATCGCCCGCGCGGCGCAACGTGACGAACATCGTGCCGAAGAAGTGATCGGTCACGCGGTAGCGATGGTTCAGCGTGTGAAAGTTGTAGCGCACGTCCACTTCGTCATCGCGCTCGGCCAGCACCTCGACGTTCGTCACGTTGTGGCTGGTACGCGGCTCGGGCGTCGACGCGCCGCTGCGCTCGGTCTTGATCCGGAACACGCGATCCTCGAGGCCGCCGCGGTCCGGGTAGTACATCAGCGAGATCTGGCTCTGGTGATCGTCGGTCGGCCGGTCGTCGTCGTCCCACGCGGGCATCCAGTACGTGACGTCTTCCGTGTAGCAGGTCAGCCACTCGTCCCACTGGCGATCGTCGAGCAGGCGCGCTTCGCGATACAGCGCCGCGCAAATCGTCCGGTAATCGAAGCTCATGCTGCCACCTCCCCGCGTTCCTTCTGCAGCGCATCGCGCATCACGTGCACCCAGTGTTCGTGCTGGCACACGAACAGCCCTTCGTCCTCGCTGCGCTCGCCCGAGATGCGCGGGTTCAGCCCCATCTTCTTCGCGTTCTCGTCGGGCCCGTCGACCCACAGCGGCGCGCCGCGCGACAGGTCGTTCCACATCGCCGTGATGCCCGCATAGCCGGCCTGGCACGCGCGGAACTCCTCGAGATCGTCGGCGGTGCCCATGCCCGTCACGTTGAAGAAATCCTCGTACTGGCGGATGCGGAGCGTGCGGTCGGTTTCGCTCTCGCCCTTCGGCGCGAAGCAGAAGATCGTGACCTCGGTCTTGTCGACGCCGAGCGGCCGCACCACGCGAATCTGCGTGCTGAACTGGTCCATCAGGAACACGTTCGGATACACGCACAGGTTGCGCGTCTGGTTCACGATGAAATCGGCCTGTACGTCGCCGACGCGCGCGCGGATCTCGTCGCGGTGCTGGTACACGGGCCGCACTTCCGGGTTCATCGTCTGCGTCCACAGCAGGATGTGGCCGTTGTCGAACCCGTACACGCCGGCGACCGACTTGCTCCAGCTGTTCGCGTCGACGGCCTTGGTGCCGTCTTCCTTGCGGCGGCCCATCGTCGCCGCGTAGTTCCAGTGCACGGTGCTGACGTGGTAGCCGTCGCAGCCGTTCTCCATCTGCATCTTCCAGTTGCCTTCGTAGATGTAGGACGAGTTGCCGCGCAGCACTTCGAGCCCGTCCGGCGCCTGGTCGACGATCTGGTCGATGATCACGCGCGCTTCGCCGAGGTAGTCCTCGAGCGGCAGCACGTCGGCGCTGAGGCTGCCGAACAGGAAGCCGCGATAGTTCTCGAAGCGCGCGACCTTCTTCAGGTCGTGCGAGCCGTGCGTGTTGAACTGCACCGGATACTCGGTCGTCTTCTCGTCCTTCACCTTCAGCAGCTTGCCGGTGTTCGAGAAGGTCCAGCCGTGGAACGGGCACGTGAAGCTGCCCTTGTTGCCGTGCTTGCGGCGGCACAGCATCGCGCCCTTGTGCGCGCAGGCATTGATGACCGCGTGCAGCTCGCCGGTCTTGTCGCGCGTGATCACGATCGGCTGGCGGCCGATCCACGTCGTGTAGTAGTCGTTGTTGGCCGGAATCTGGCTTTCGTGCGCCAGGTACACCCAGTTGCGCTCGAAGATGTGCTTCATCTCGAGCTCGTACAGTTCCTCGTTCGTGAAGATGTCGCGGCGGCAGCGGAATACGCCGGCCTCCTTGTCATCCTGCACGGCGGTGGCGAGCAGGTGATCCAGTTCGTTGGCTTGGTCGATCGTGGCGGACATGTTGGCTCCTCCCATGCGCGTGCCGCGTCCTGCAAGCACGCTCGCATCGGTTTCGGTTGAATCTCGCGGAAACCCGGCCGGCGGCGGCGCATGCGCGCCGCGCCGCCAGGCGGTTACGCCGTCGCGGCTGCGCGCAGGCGGTGGACGATCTGGTTGTCCTTGCCCTGCACCAGCGGCGTCAGCACGAAGTTGAACTCGATGTCCTGGTACGCATCGGCCTTCATGCCGAGCGCCGCGCCGCCGGTCTTCGCGACCACGGGCGGGATCAGCTCCTCGCGCGTCGCATACGCGAAGTCATCCCAGATCAGCGGGTCGCCGTCGATGTTGAACTGCGTCGTCAGCTTGCGGTGATCGTTGCTGTCGACGAAGAAGTGCACGTGCGCCGGGCGGTTGCCGTGGCGGCCGAGGCCGTTCAGCAGCTGTTGCGTCGCGCCCTGCGGCGGGCAGCCATAGCCGACCGGCATCAGCGTGTGGAATGCGTACTTGCCGTCGGCGCCCGTCTTCACCGCGCCGCGCAGGTTGAAGTCGGTCTGCGCGCCGGTCGGGTCGAAGTGCGAATAGAAGCCCTTCGAGTTCGCGTGCCAGCACTCGACCAGTGCGCCCGCGACCGGCTTGCCGTCGAGCCCCGTGACCGTGCCGTGGATCACGAGCGGGCCCGCGCCGTCGTCCGCGTCGAGGTCGATCTTCGACACGCCGTCGCGCACCGGTGCACCGGCCACATAGAGCGGCCCTTCGATCGTGCGCGGCGTGCCGCCGTCGAGGCCGACGGCTTTGTCTTCGGCGTCCATCCGGATGTCCAGGTACTTCTCGAGACCGAGGCCGGCCGCGAGCAGCGCGGCTTCGCCATCCTGGCCGAGCTTGTTCAGGTAGTTGACGCCGGCCCACACCTCGTCGGGCGTGATGTCGAGATCGTCGATCGCCTTGAACAGGTCGCCGAGCAGGCGCAGCACGACCTGCTGCGTGCGCGCGTTGCCGCCCTTCGTACCGTTCTCGCCTGCGTTCGAGGCGGCCTTCAGCAGATCCTGCACTTCCCGGGTTTCGAAAACTTTGACGCTCATGATGGTGTCTCCACGTGTATTGGGGGGAATGACGGCGTTGCCTGACTCGGGCTACCGCGCGACCTTGGTCAGTCCGTCGCGCGTGAAACGCGTGACTTTGTCTTCGTCGAGCTCGATGCCGAGACCGGGGCCGCCCGGCACGGTCAGTTCGAAGTCGCTGTAGTCCAGCGGCTGCGTCAGGATCTCTTCGGTAATCAGCAGCGGCCCGAACAGTTCGGTGCCCCACTGCAGGTTCGCGAAGCTCGCGAACAGGTGCGCGGACGCCACCGTGCTGAATGCGCCTTCGAGCATCGTGCCGCCGTACAGCTCGATGCCGGCCGCATCCGCGATCGCGGCCACGCGCTGCGCGGCAAAGAGGCCGCCGCTCTGCTCGATCTTGATCGCGAACACGTCCGCGCCGTGATGCTTCGCGATGTCGAATGCGCTGTCGGGGCCCTGCAGGATTTCGTCGGCCATCAGCGCGACCGGGAAGCGGCGCATCAGGCGCGCCAGCGCCGCGGCCGACGCGACCGGCTGCTCGACCAGTTCGCAACCCGCATCGGCCAGCGCGGGAATCGCGCGCGCGGCCTGCGTTTCGCTCCACGCCATGTTCACGTCGACGCGCACCGACGCGCGATCGCCGACGGCCTGCTTGATCGCGGCCACGTGCCGGATATCGGTCTCCGGCGACTTCGCGCCGATCTTCAGCTTGAATACGTTGTGGCGGCGCAGGTCGAGCATCCGCTCGGCTTCGGCGATGTCGGTGGCCGTGTCGCCCGACGCGAGCGTCCACGCGACCGGCAGGCGATCGCGCCGGCGGCCGCCGAGCAGTTCGCTGACCGGCACGCCGAGCCGCTTGCCGTGCGCATCGAGCAGCGCGGTTTCGAGCGCGCTCTTCGCGAAGTGATTGACCTTCGCGAGCTTGCCGAGGAACGCCATCAGCGTCTGGATGCGCGTTGGGTCCTTGCCGACGATCGCCGGGGCAAGGTACGCATCGATCGCGAGCTTCATCGCCTCGGGGCTTTCCGGGCCGTAGGCCATGCCGGCGATCGTCGTGCCTTCGCCGAGGCCCGTCACGCCGTCGCTGCAGAACACCTTCACGAGCATCAGCGTCTGGCCGTGCATCGTGGCCACCGACAGCTTGTGCGGGCGGATCGTCGGCAGGTCGACGAGGCGGGTTTCAATGCGTTCGATGGTGACGGAGGACATGGGGCACGCGGCGTGGGGGGTGTTCATGGAACGGATTTATACGCCCCGGCCAAAACCACCGTCCAATACTTTTGTGCGGCCATTTCAATACCTGACAGGTATTGAAATACGGAAACAATCGCCAAGTTGGACGATTCGCCATACCCGACATGGCAGGAATGCAACCGGAAACCCCTGCTGGATCAGGGGAAGGGGCAACCCGGGGTGCCGGCCGCCGGCCGCCGTCACCACGGCCGTCGCCGTGACCGCAGCGGGGGCGAAAGCATCGCCTTGCCGGGTCACGCTCAGGGTTTTCCTGATGGGATGACAAGGTGCCCGGCGGGATCGGCGCGCGGCCGGGGGCGCGCAAGCAAGGTCGACCGGCTCGTATCGCAATCGCGTGGGCGAGCGCCCCGGCGGACGGCGCGCCCGTTACAGCCGCATCCGTTACGACGCGCCGCCGCCGCCCGCGCAACCAGCCAGCCGCCCTTCCACCCCATACCCGTCGTCCGGCGCCGGCAGCCGCCCGAGCACCCGTTCGACCTGCAGCGCGACCGCGATGAGTTCGCGATCCGTGCCGGCCGCGCCGTCCAGCGCGAGGCCGACCGGCAGACCGGCCGCGGCAAGGTTCATGATGCCGCCGCGACCGCCGCCTGCCATTGCGCGGCCACGCCCGCGTAATCCTTGATCCGGAAGGCCGAGCCGTCCTGGACATGGACCCAGCCGAGCGTGCGCTCGGCCAGCGGCCTGTCGTCGCCGTCCGTCGCGATCTTGACGATCGCACGCGCACGGACATGCACGCGCCCATCGGGATAGTCGGATGACGGGTTCGCCAGCGTCACCGTCACGAACGGCCCGAGATCCTGCAGCAGCTGCGCGGCCGGCGGGTGGTCGGCCATCAGCAACGCGCCGCCCTTCACGCGGTCGTCCACGCGGATCGCCATGCTGTCCGGCCGCCGGTGCGCGGCGGTCGGCAGCGACATCCACAGCACATGCGCCGGATTGAGATAGACCACATCGGGGTCGCCCATCGCGTCGCGCGTTTCAATCCGGGGTATCGGCATGCAGGGGCTCCAGTCGAATATCGGGCACCGGGCATCGGTGCGGCGGCACCATGATGATGCCGCAATATGCCGGCTTTCACGCGCGTTCTGACGGGTGGTGGCAAACATCGTCCGGTTCCTTCCAGGAGTGTGGCGCGCCCGTCGGCACCGCCTAGCCTCGCGACGTTGCGTGCGCGAGCTTCGCGACCAGTTCGTCGTACACCACCCGGATACGCCGCGGCATCGGGCCGCGCCGCGGCCGGTAGACGTGCAGCTTCCACGGCTCGGGTTCGAGGCTCGGCAACACGCGCACCAGGCGCCCCTTCCGGACGTACGGCCGGACCAGGTACTCCGAGCACTGGCCGAACCCCGCCCCCGCGCACACGGCCTCGATCTCCACCTCGGTGTCGTCCGTCAGATAGGCCGGCGACGCCGGGATGAAGTGCTGCTCTCCCCGGAAGATCCACGGCCACGCGCGACCGCTCGCGCGGTCGATCAGGCACGTCACCGGCATCACCTCGAGTTCCTTGCGGTTCCTCGGCTCACCCAGCCGCTTGATCAGCGACGGCGCGCCCACGACCCACATCGGCAACGGCCCGACCGTCCGCGCGACGAAGCGGTTGTCGCCGATCGCGCCGACCCGCACGCCGATGTCGATCTGTTCGTCGACCACCGGCGACGGCACATCCGACAGCCGCAGGTCGGGCACGAGGCCCGGATACCGCTGCATCAGGCCGGTCAGGATCGGCTGCACGTAATGACGCCCCATGCCGGACGGCGCCGTGATCCTGACGATACCGGCCGGCTCGTCGACCTGGCCGGCCGCAGGCCCGAACAGCCCGTCGACGGTGGCAAGCGCCGCCTGCGCGTCACGCGCGAACGACTGGCCGAACGCGGTGATCCGGATGCTGCGGGTCGTCCGGTGGAACAGCGTTTCGCCGAGCAGTTCCTCCAGTTCGCGCACCGCGCGCGTCACGACCTGCGGCGACACGCCGAGGCGCGCCGCCGCCTCGCGGAACGTGGGTGCCGCGGCGGCCGCGGCAAAGATCTTGAGGAAGTCGAGTCGGTTGAGCATGACGGCCCTTCTGATGCGCCGGAAGCAGCGCGATTCATTCCTGAATCAGGAATTCTGAATGCGTGATTGTTCCATTTTATTGCGACGGCCGAGCGACCACAATGAGCACCAGACGTCGCATTGACGTGGATGGTCAACCACTCGGGAGAAACGCATCATGAACGCAAGCACGCAAACCGCCCAACTCGCCGGCCGCATCGCCGTGGTGACGGGCGCCAGCTCCGGCATCGGCCGCGCATCGGCGATCGAACTCGCGCGACGCGGCGCGAAGGTCGTCGTCAGCGCCCGCCGCAAGACCGAACTCGATCGACTGGTCGACGAGATCGTGACGGCCGGCGGCGACGCCCGCGCATGCGTCGCCGATGTCGCGAACGAAGACGACCTGCGCAAGCTCTTCGATTTCACGGTATCGACCTACGGCCGCCTCGACATCGCGTTCAACAACGCCGGCACGGAAGGCGTGTTCGCGCCGCTGCTCGAGCAGAATGCCGAGACCTTCGACAAGGTGTTCGAGCCGAACGTGCGCGGCGTATTCAACTCGATGAAGTATGCGGCCGAGATCATGCTGCGCCAGGGCTCGGGCAGCATCATCAACAACGCGTCGATGGGCGGCCTGATCGGCTTCGAGAATGCGTCGGTCTATATCGCGAGCAAGCACGCGGTGATCGGAATGACGAAGACGGCGTCGATCGAATGGTTCAAGCGCGGTGTCCGCGTCAACGCACTGTGCCCGGGGCTGATCGAAACGCCGTTCCATCACCGCGGCATCTGGCCGTCGGACGACGCGCAGCAGGCGTTTGCCGCGTCGACCCCGGCAGGACGGTGGGGCTCCGCCGAGGAAATGGCGACGATCGTCGCATTCCTCGCGTCGGACGATTCCAGCTATGTGTCGGGGCATGCACTCGTGGCCGACGGCGGCTATTCGGTGGCATGACACGCCGGGCGCGATCCGCGGCGCGGCTTCACTGCGCCGCGACCGCCGCCTCCCGTTTCGCGTGAAGGCGCAGCGCGAGCCATGCGATCCCGACCGCGAACGCCCCGACCACGCCGCCGAACGTGCCGACCCACGGCAGCCCGTAGTCGCCGGCGATATGGTTGCCGAGCAACGCGCCGGCGCCGATGCCGACGTTGTACAGCCCGGAGTAGATCGACACCGCGAGATCGGTTGCGTCGGGCGCCAGCTTCAGCACCCACGCCTGCATCGCGAGGCCGAAGCAGACGATCGCGCCGCCCCACACCAGCGTATGCACCGACAGCGTGACGATGTTGAGCGCACACGGGAACAGGATCAGCAGGCAGCCCGACAGCGCGACGATCGACGCCAGCAGGAATGTGTCGGGCTCGCGCGGGTACACGCGATTGAAGCAGATCGCGGCCGGCAGGCCGGCGACACCGAACAGGATCAGCACGTACGTGATCCGGCTGCTGCTCGCGTGGTTCACGCTCTGGACGAACGGCTCGATATACGTGTACGACGTGAAGTGCGCGGACACGACGAGCACGGTGATCGCATAGAGCGCCACCAGCGCCGGCTTGCGCAGGAACAGGCCGATGCTGCTCAGCGACCCGGCGCCCTGGCTAGGCAGCACCGGCAACATGGTGCGCAGCAACAGCGCCGCCCCGCCCGCGGCGCCCGCGATGATCAGGAACGTGACGCGCCAGCCGAACGCCTCGCCGATCACGCGCCCGAGCGGAATGCCGGCGACCATCGCGATTGCCGAGCCCATCGCGATCAGGCTGAGCGCCCGGCTTTTGCGGTCGCTCGGCGCGAGCCGCACCGCGAGCGGGACGGATATCGACCAGAACACCGCATGCGCGCACGCGATGCCGAGCCGGCCGATCATCAGCACCGTGAAATTCCATGCGACGCCGGTGACGATGTGGCTGCCGATGAACACCAGCAGCGCGCCGACCAGCAGCTTGCGGCGCTCGACGTGACGCGTGACGAACGTCAGCGGCAGCGATACGACGGCAACGGCCCACGCGTAGATCGTCAGCATCAGGCCGACGGCGGTCGGCTGCATCTGCAGGCTGTCGCCGATCGCGCTGAGCAGCGCGACCGGTACGAATTCGGTGGTGTTGAAGATGAAGGCGGTGAGTGCCAGGGCGAGTACGCCCCACCACGAGTGCCTGGAACTGATGGCGTCCGGTGTTGCCATGCGTGGAATCGACGAGACGAGGGTTGGGGGCGCATGCGGCGCGTACGGCGCGGGCCCGGCGCGAAAAGCCCGGCCCGGCGCATCGCCGCGATTGTACCAGCGGCAAATGACACGTCGCGGTACGGCCCGGCGGCGGGACATGGCGATGACACGGCCGTGCGCCGATAATGTGTCGACCAGGATTTTTGCGGACGCGTTGCCCGCCTGTCACCGGACCAGGAGATTCACATGCGCATTGAAACGTCATTTCTGTTCGATCTCGACGGCACGCTCGTCGACAGCGTCTATCAGCACGTGCTCGCGTGGAAGGAAGCGCTCGATGCCGAGGGCATCGAACTGTCGGTGTGGCGCATCCACCGCAAGATCGGCATGAGCGGCGGCCTGTTCCTGAATCAGCTGCTGCGCGAGACGGCGGGCGACATCGACGCCGAGCGCGTCGAGCGGCTCGCGCGGCTGCATGCGGCCGCGTACCAGCGGCTGCGCGCGCAGGTCCGGCCGCTGCCGGGCGCGCGCGAACTGCTGGCCGCGCTGTCGAGTGCGGGCATCCGCTGGGCGATCGCCACCAGCGGGCGGATGGAAACGGCCGCCATCAATCTCGAGGCGCTCGGCGTCGATCCGGCGAAGCAGGTGGTCGTCACGCGCGACCAGGTCAAGTATGCAAAGCCGGACCCCGACCTGTTCCTGACCGCGGCCGCGCAACTGAACGTGCCGATCGAGCACACGGTCGTGGTCGGCGACAGCATCTGGGACATGCTCGCCGCGGCCCGCTGCCGCGCGCTCGGCGTCGGGCTGCTGTCGGGCGGCTACGGCAGCGACGAACTGGAGCGCGCCGGTGCGCTGCGCGTGTACGACGATCCGGCCGATCTGCTGTGGCATCTCGACGAGATTGCCGCGCGGCCGTGAGCGGGCCGGACCGGCGCAACCCGGCCGGTCAGTCGTCGTCGATCCGCTTGTCGATCAGGTAGCGGCCGCGCTCGACACCCGCGAGCAGCGCCTCGTTCTCGGTCAGCCACTCGGGGCCGGCGGCCGGCGGCGTCGCCAGTTCGATGCGCTCGCCGCGGACATACACCTGCACCTCGTCGCGCCACGCGCCGCTGTCGTTGCGCCGTGCCCATACGCGAATCTCGTGGCCGCGATACGGGTCGCGAATCTGTGCGTCCTGTTGCTGTTGCATGATGGCCCCCAGTGCCTGTCTGCGACGACAGGGCAAGAATACGCGCCGCTTTCGTGCGTCATGCGTCGGTGCTGTCGACTCCGGATTCACTGTCGTCGTGCCGCTGCACGCGCCGCACGACCGACAGCCCGCTGGCCGTCAGCGCGGGCCGGCGCTCGCCCGACGCGTTGTCGCGTTGCATCACGATCAGGTGCTGCTCGACCAGCGCGACGACATCCTCGCGGTCGATCTGGATCTGTTCCGGCGCGCGATACGCGAGGAACAGCGTGGCAAGTTCATGGGCGGTCAGCATGCTCGCTTCCCCGTTGACGGCTTCGCGCGATGCGGCAACGGCGCGGCATCGGCGCGCGGCGCAATGCATGCGCCGGCAACCGTCAATGCACGCAGGGATCGTGCCAATACGCGCGACGCAGCGGGCAACCGTGCCGCGAGCACGCGGCGCGACATGGCGCGACATGGCATCCGGCAGCCTGTGCAAAGTTTTCAACGGCGTGTAACGCCGGACGCGACTGCGGGCCGGACGCATCACGCGCGGGGACTCGGTCAGGGGCGGAACAGGCCGGCCTTTGCGCGGCCTGGCGGCGCTCGAAAGTAGCCGCTGTGCAGCACCACGCCGCCGCTGCCGCCGGCCAGCACGTCCGCGCAGGCCGCTTCGATGCGCGCGCGGCCGCCTTCGAATGCGTCGCGCAGGTCGGCCTCCAGCGCGGACGGCGCACCGAAATGATCCTCGAGTGCCTCCGCCGTGATCGCACAGGTTTCCGGCCGGCCATCGACGTCGACGGTGAAGCGCAGCTGCAACGTCGCACCGTCGAACTCGGGCGGCGCGTCGGTCAGCGTCACGCGGCGGGGGGAATCGGCCGGCATCGGCTTACGCGCCCCGCGCCGCGACGCGATCGACCGCGAGCATCGCAATCTTGCGAGGGTCCAGCTTGCTGCTCATGAGCACCTCCGTCCACGTTACGGTACCCGGTCCGCACCGGCCGCGTGACTGCCTGCGGCGCGCTTACTGCACGTGACGCGCGGCGTCGAGCATCGCATCGGTCAGCTCGATCGTCAGCGTCGGGTTCTCGTCGGCGTCGGCGAGCCGGTCCTGCACGGTGTCGTGCAGGATCGCATGCACGCGCATCCGCGCGCTTTCATCGAGATCCGCGTAGTGCTCCATCGTGTCGCAGTCGAGCACGAGCACGACCGCATGCCGCGCGATCTCCGGTGGCGCGTCGGCCGTCGGTGCCCATGCCGCCTCAAACGTGATCCTGCCCGTCGCGACGTCGAGATGGACCGTCGTATCGAGCTCGTCGGCGTCGATCTCATCGCCATCGACCTCACCCTCTTCGAGCTGGATCCTGGAATTCGATTGCATGATGTCCTCCTGCGTGGTGACGACAGCCCGTCCGGGAAGCCGCGCCGCGCTTCGGCTGCGTCACGGCGCGCGCAACGCCGCGTCGAGCTCGGCGCGCGTCACGTCGAGCGCGACATTGCATTCGATCGCGGCCGCCTCGACGCGCGGTTTGCGCTCGTCCACCGCACGTCGCGCGAGGTCGCACAATTGCGTGCGCACCCGTAGCCGGTCGGCCGCGCCGAGCGACGCGTAGCGCGTCATCACGTCCGGGTCGAATCGCAGGTCGACCACGCAGCGCCATTCGCGCGCGCTTTCGTCGGCGGGCTCGCGCACCCACGACACCTGGATCGTCAGCCGCCCGGACGTGTCGTCCGCATGCACGACGACTTCCGACTGCGACGGAAAGCCGTTCGCGAGCGCGTGCTCGAGTTCCGCGACACGCTGCGACCGGTCGGGCGCGCGGCTCATCGTCGCACGACGCCCAGCAGCAGCGTGACCAGGAAGATCACGACGAAGATGTAGAACAGGATCTTCGCGATCTCGGCCGCGCCGGCCGCGATGCCGCCGAAGCCGAATACGCCCGCGACGATCGCAATGATGAAAAAGATGATCGCGTATCGAAGCATGGATACCTCCTGGATGACCGCGCTCGTCACCGCACGTCGGCGTCGGTCACGCATCGTGCGGGCGTCCCGGTGTGCCGCATGCCAGTGCAAAAGCGCTTGCCCCCGGCGGGTTCCCGCTCATCGAGCCGATCGGCCGTTTCTCGTGCATGGCTGCGCTCCTGTCACGCGGCATCGCGCCGCCGCAGATCGGCCGGCGGAATCTTCATCGCCTGGCGATACTTCGTCACGGTGCGGCGCGCCAGCAGGATGCCGCGGCCCTCGAGGTTGTGCGCGAGCGCGACGTCGGACAGCGGATCGGTATGCCGCTCGGCCGCGATCATGTCGCGGATCAGCACCTTCGCGGCCGCGGCCGAGCACACGCCCTTGCCGGCCGCCTCGAGCTTGCGCGGGAAGAAATGCTTGAACTCGAACGTGCCGTGCGGCGTGGCCATGTACTTGTTGCCCGTCGCGCGCGACACGGTCGATTCGTGCAGGCCGAGTTCTTCCGCGATGTCGCGCAGCACGAGCGGCTTCAACGCGATCTCGCCGTAGCGGAAGAAGTCGCGTTGCCGCGCGACGATGCATTCGCCGACGCGCTGGATCGTGTCGAAACGCTTCTGCACGTTGCGGATCAGCCAGCGCGCCTCCTGCAATTGCTGGCCGAGCGGTGAATCGCGTTCGCCGCTCGACTGCGCGAACAGCGTCGCGTAGCGCTCGTGCAGGCGTGCGCGCGGCAGCACGGCCGGGTTGATCGTCACGATCCAGTCGTCGCGCACCTTGCGCACGATCACGTCGGGCACCACGTAGTCGCCGCGCGTGCTGCCATAGTGATTGCCGGGGCGCGGGTCGAGCCCGCGCACCAGCGCGCAGGCCGCCTGCATCGTCTGCTGGTTGCAGCCGACGCGCCGCTGGATCTCCGCCGTCTCGCGGCGCGCGAGCCGTTCGAGATGCTCGCGCGCGATCGCTTTCGCTTCCGCGAGCGCCGGCGTGCCGGCCGGAATCGCGTCGAGTTGCAGCACCAGGCATTCGGACAGCGACCGCGCGGCCATGCCCGGCCGGTCGAGCATCTGCACGAGGCGCAGCGCAATCGCGAGATCCTGCTCCGACAGCAGCAGCGCCGGATCCGCCGCGATCAGCAGTTCAGGCAGCGCCTGGCGCAGGTAGCCGTCGTCGTCGAGCGCGTCGATCACGATGCGCGCGGCTTCGCGGTCGCGCCGGTTCAGCGGGTAGAGCCGCAACGCATCGTGCAGTTGCTGATGCAGCGACAGCTCGGCGGCCATCCATTCGCCGGGCGACAGGCCGTCCGCGTCCTCACCCTGGCGGCCCGCGCCACGCGGCGCCGGTGCGGCCGTCAGCGGCACCTCGCCGTCCGGCGGGCGCACTTCGTCGGGTTCGGGCGCCGCGTCGGGCGCGGCGGCTTCCGCCGGTTGCGCGGAGGCATCCGCCGCGGTTTCCTCGTCGCCCTGGCCGTCTTCGAGAAACGGATTCATGTCGAGCGCCTGCCGCAATTCCTGTTGAAATTCGAGCGACGACAACTGCAGCAGCCGCAACGACTGCTGAAGCCTCGGCGTAAGTGCCAGATGCTGGCGCACCTGCAACGCAAGCGTGACGGACATCGAAAGTCCTCCTGACGGTTCGTTCGCGATATTTCGTCCACAGGATTCACGCAGCTTTCGTGCCAGCCTGGCCGCGCGCGTCGTGCCGCGGCTTTCGCGGGTTCGTACCCCGCCACGCAATGTGGCGAGGCCGCTTTTTTACAAGCCGGCGGCAAGTTTTGGGCACGTATTTCGCGCGCCGGCTACCGACGTGCCTTGTGTCGGACTCAATACTGCGACGATGGCGGCGTACCCGGTTGCGGCGGGTCGCCCTGCACACCGTTCGGCCCCGGCGGCGGCACATCGGCCGGTTCGCCGCCGGCCGCGCCCTGCGGCATCATGTTGCCCGGCGACGGACGCGTCTCGACCCGCGTATTGGCGTCCGGCATCGTCGCGGTCGGCGGCGCCGCGCGGCCGTCCGGCGGTGCGGGCGGCGCCACCCGCGCGCCGTAGGGGGTAGCTTGCGAGCACGCGACCAGCGCGCATGCGGCAGCAATCACGCATGCGCCCACGCGTATCGTCCGGATCGGTTTCATCGGAATCCTCCTTGAGTCCGCGGCGTGCGCGGAGCCGGTCGAATCGGTTCGCAGCGTATCCGCAATCCGCGTGCCGCACGCGCTCGGCAAACGACCTGCAGTGCGTGCCGGACGGCATGCGGCTTGCTGATCCGCCGGTGTATCGCCCGCTCCCAACCCGCAAGGAGGATGTCATGCATCGCGTGAACGAAATCATGTCGCGGGACGTCGTGCGCATCGCGCCGACCGATTCGATCCGTCATGCCGCGCAACTGATGGCGCGCCATGACATCGGCGCGCTGCCCGTGTGCGACAACGACCGGCTGGTCGGGATGGTGACGGATCGCGATCTCGCGGTGCGCGCGATCTCGGCCGGCAAGCCGCCGGAGACGCGAATTCACGAAGTTGCGTCAGGCCCGGTCGAATGGTGTTTCGACGACGATGCGCTGGACGAGATCCAGCACTACATGGCCGACGCGCAACTGCGCCGCCTGCCGGTCGTCGATCGCGGCAAGCGGCTGGTCGGCATGCTGTCGCTCGCGGATATCGCGACGCGCACGGCCGGCCCCGCGCGCGACGACGTCGCGAACACGCTCGAACGCGTGTCGCAACCGACGCGGACGTAACGACGACGTCAGCCGTCGTGCTGCGTCACGCGCATGATCTTGTCCGCCAGTTCGCGCACGTCGACCGGCTTGCACAGATAGCCGTCGAACCCGGCCTCGAGCGCGCGGCGTTCGTCGGCGAGGCCCGCATGCGCGGTGACGGCCAGCACGCGCACGTCGGGCGGGCCACCGTTGCCGTTCGTGCCGTCGCGCCGCAACGCATCGAGCAGCCAGAAGCCGTCGCCGTCCGGCATCGCGAGATCCGACAGCACGACGGTCGGGCGCATGCCCGCAGCCACGGCAAGCGCCTCGCGGCCTGTCGACGCGATCGCGACGGCCGCACCGAACGTCGTCAGCGCGGCCGTAAGGCTTTCGCGCGTCGTCGCATCGTCGTCGACGATCAGGATGCGTTGCGTGTCGAGCAGCGGCGTATCGCGATGCCCGTCCGCATGCGCGATGCCCCACGCCGTCGCGCCGTTCGTGCGCCAGCCGGCCGGCAGCGTCACCGTGAACGTCGCGCCGCGATGGCGGCCCGCGCTCCTGACGGTCACGCTGCCGCCATGCAGCTCGGCGATATGCCGCACGATCGACAGGCCGAGGCCCAGCCCGCGCCGCGACGACACCGGCGAATCGTCCGCGCGGCGGAACATGTCGAACAAGTACGGCAGGAACGCCGGCACGATGCCCTGCCCCGTGTCGGACACGGTCAGCACCGCCTGCGTGCCGTCGCGCGCGAGCCGGACCGTCACGCGACCGTTGCCCGGCGTGAACTTGAGCGCATTCGACACGAGGTTCGACAGCATCTGCCGCAGCCGCTCGGCATCGCCCGACACGACGCAGGTCGTGGCCGCGCAGTCGAATTCGAGCGCGATGCCGGCCGACGACGCGGCCGTCTGGAACGCGACGACCGAATCGGAGAACAATCGCACGAGATCCACCGGCATCGCATCGAGCTGCAGCTTGCCGGTCGCGAGCGACGACGCATCGAGGATGTCGCCGACCATGCGCGTGAGCGAGCGCGCGCTGCGGTCGATCGCGTCGATGGCCTGCTGCTGCAACGCGTTGTCGCCCGAATTGCGCAGCACCTCGACCCAGCCGTAGATCACGTTCAGCGGCGTGCGCAGTTCGTGCGATACGGTCGCCAGGAGTTCGTCCTTCAGGCGGTTCGACGTATCGGCCTGGTCGCGCGCATCGCGCGCACCTTGCAGCGAGCGCTGCGCACGCAGGTCGCGGCGGCGTTGCGCGCCGGCCTCGCGCAGCGTCAGCGACAGCGCGACGCAGGCGCGCGCATCGCCGCGCACGGGGCCCGCCGACACCGTCGCGCGAAAGCGCCGGCCGTCACGCCGCACGCACAGCAGATCGATCGGCCCGACCGCTTCGCGCATGTCGTCGAACGCTTCGGCAAACGGCTTGCGCCTCAGCCAGCGCATCGCGATCAGCGATTCGAACGTGCGCCCGCGTGCATCGCTTTCCGTGTAGCCGAACATGCGCTGCGCGGCCGGATTCCAGCTGACGACGCGGCCGTCGATGTCGATGCCGACGATCGCGTCCGGCGATGCGTCGACGACGGCGCGTTGCAACCGCGCCGCATCGGCGCGCGCGCGATCGGCGCCGGCATTGCGCAGCAGCAGCACGGCGCCGTCGACGTTGCCGTCGACGTTGCCGTCCGCATCACCGAGCGGCGACGCAACCTCGACGACCGGCACCGGCTCGCCGCCGTCCGCCTGCAGCCAGTGACGATCCGACACGACGCCCGCGCCGCCGAGCGCGAGATCGAGCGGCGTCGCGCTGACGCGCCGGCCATCGCGATCGACGATCCGCAACACGTCGCGCGCGGCACGGCCGATCGCGTCGTCCGGCCGGCAGCCGACAAGCGCCGCCGCGGCCTCGTTGAGGTAGCTGATGCGTCCGTTCGTGTCGGTGGCCATCACGCCATGCGGCAGCGCCTGCAGCACTGCGTCGAGCCGCCGGCGCGATGCCGCTTCACGCCGGCCGGCGGCATCGTTGGTGAGCCGCGCGTGACGCAGCATCGACGCGATCGCACACGCGAGCGCGCAGACCAGCACGAAGGTGCCGAGCCGCACGAGCCGCTCGGACAGCGGCTGCGTATAGGCGGCGGGATCGGACAGGAACAGCGTCCACACGAGCAGGCCGCTGACCGCGGTCGCGACCATCCCGAACAGGAACGACGTCGCCCATGCGACACCCGCGAGCAGCGGGTAATACAGGACGAGCGGCAGGTTCACGCCGCCGAAGCGGATCGCGAGCGCCTGCAGCACGGTCGCGATCGCAACCAGCATCACGGCCGTCACGTAGTTGCCGGTGCGTGTCCGCGAGAGATCAGTCATCGGTCGCGCTCCTGCCGGCCGGTTCGGTCAGCGGCATCAGGACTCCGGCTTGTCCGCTTCGTCTTCGAGCTGCGCGAGCCGGTTGTAGATCGTCTTCAGGCTGACGTCGAGCACCTCGGCCGCCTGCGCCTTCACCCCGCCGCATTGCGCGATCGTGCCGAGGATCAGCCGCCGGTCGACTTCCTCGAGCGGTGTGCCGAACGGTACGGTCACGCGATCCTCGTGCGAATCGGCCAGGCTCGACAGCTCGTCCATGATCGGCGGCGGCAGCGTGTCGATCACGTCGCCGTCGCTGAAGATGCTCGCGCGCTGCACGAAGTTGCGCAGCTCGCGCACATTGCCGGGCCATGCATGGGTTTTCAGCGCATCGCGCGCGGCCGGCGCGAAACGCAGGTTGCGGCCGCCTTCCTCGTTGAATTGCTGCAGGAACGCGTCGGCCAGCATCGGGATGTCGTCGCCGCGATCGCGCAGCGACGGCAGCGGGATCGGGAACACGTTGATCCGGTGGAACAGGTCGGGCCGCAGCTTGCCGTCGGCCATCGCGGCTTCCGGATCGCGGTTCGTCGCGGCGACGATGCGCACGTCGACGTCGATCTCGCGCGTCGACCCGAGCCGCGTGAGACGCCCCGTTTCCAGCACGCGCAGCAGCTTGACCTGCGATTCGGGCGGCATCTCGGTGATCTCGTCCAGAAACAGCGTGCCGCCGTCCGCGCGTTCGAAAAAGCCCTTGTGCTGGCGCTCGGCGCCGGTGAAGCTGCCGCGGTCGTGGCCGAACATCTCGCTCTCGACGAGGTTCGCGGCGATCGCACCGCAGTTCACCGCGAGGAACGGACCGCGGCGGCGCAGGCTCAGGTCGTGCACGGTTTGCGCGGCCAGCTCCTTGCCGGTGCCCGATTCGCCGGTGAGCAACACCGATGCCTCGGTACGCGCGACGCGGCCGATCGCGTCGTAGACGGCCTGCATCGCGGGCGAGCTGCCGAGCATGCGGCCGAAACGGCCGAGACGCTGCAGTTCCGAGCGCAGCTCGGCGATTTCCTCATGGAGTGCGGTCGTGCGCGGCACGCGCGCGAAGATGCTGTTCAGCCGCTGCATGTTCAGCGGCTTCACCAGGTAGTCGGTCGCCCCGCGCCGCAGTGCGTCGATCGCGGTTTCGAGGCTTGCGTGACCGGTGGTCAGCACCATTTCGCAGTGCGAACGCTTCGGCAACGCATCGAACAGGTCCATCCCGTTGCCGTCCGGCAGCACGAGATCGCACAGCACGAGATCGGGGGTATTCGTCGTGACGAGCGTGCGCGCTTCTTCGAGCGTCGCGGCCGTATCGCACGCGAGTTGCTGCGTGCGCGCAAGCGCCGCGAGCATGGTCCGCGTATCGGCGTCGTCTTCGACGATCAGGACATAAGGCATCGTCGCTCCTGGTGAAGCGGCCCGGCGCACAGGTCGGCCGAAACCGCGGCGGGGTGCAGCGCGGTCCGGCCGCCGCTTGCGCGACGACACTTCACGATCGATGCGCTCGTGCGGACTGGCTGCCCTCCCGTGAAAAGCGGTCCTTATCAGTATAGAAGAGGCATGTCGCGCATTCGCCGATCATCGAATAAATCTATCCGTGCACGTGACCCGCATTGCCAGATTCAATGCATCGCAATCGGTAAGAACGTCATCGTCGTTGCACCGATCATACGTCGTTTGAGCGGCGCAGCCGTCACTTCTGCACGATTTGCAGAGACATGCGGTCAAAACGCCCTGCTCGATTTTTCGCATGTTGAAACCCGTCAGGGACGGTTCCCGTTCGATTCGGACCCTGCCGCAAAACATCGCGCGCGTGCCCGCTGTGCCGCTGTATCTGGACGCACGGCCGATAATTCTGTAAGCTTCGGCGCCTCGGCAGCCTCCGTGCTGCGCGACATTTCCCCGCTTTCTCCCCGAATTCCCCGAGATTCCTATGTAGCGCCTCGCGAACCACCCATCGTCATCCAGCCTGACCGACAGGGGGTTCGCGTACCCGCTCTGTGCATGCCCGCGCATTCGCGCGCCGGCCGCACATCGCCTTTTCGTTTTCGAAGCCGCTACAGCCGCCGCGCGTGCAGCCGTTGCCGCCGTGCGCGGCCGCACAGCGCATCGCATCGCCTTCGTCTCGAACCGCGCCCCTGACGGTCCTCTGGTCCGTCATCCATTTTTATTGCCATCGCCATGCAGACCCGTTCCCTTCGCGACGAATGGTTTTCCAATCTCCGCGCCGATCTTCTCGCCGGCACGGTCGTTGCGCTCGCACTCATCCCCGAAGCGCTCGCGTTCTCGATCATCGCGGGTGTCGACCCGAAAGTCGGCCTTTACGCCGCGTTCAGCATCGCCGTCGTGTCCGCGATCGCGGGCGGCCGCCCCGGCATGATCTCGGCGGCCACCGGTGCCGTCGCACTCGTGATCGCGTCGCTCGTCAAGCACCACGGCGTCGAATACGTGCTCGCCACCGGCATCCTCGCAGGGCTGCTGCAGATCGGCGCCGGCCTGCTGAAGCTCGGCACGCTGATGCGCTTCGTGTCGCGCTCCGTGATCACCGGTTTCGTGAACGCGCTCGCGATCCTGATCTTCCTCGCGCAGCTGCCGCAACTGCACGACGTGCCGGCCCATGTGTACGCGATGGTCGCGGGCGGCCTCGCGATCATCTACCTGCTGCCGCGCGTGACGCGCGCGGTGCCGTCGCCGCTCGTGTGCATCGTCGTGCTGACGGCCATTTCGATGGCGCTGCACCTGAAGCTGCCGACCGTCGGCGACATGGGCGCGTTCCCGGACCGGCTGCCGTCGTTCGCGCTGCCGCACGTGCCGTTCACGCTCGACACGCTGCGCATCATCTTTCCGTATGCGGCCGGCGTCGCCGTGGTCGGCCTGCTCGAATCGCTGATGACGGCCGCGATCGTCGACGACTTCACCGATACGCCGAGCAACAAGAACCGCGAATGCGGCGGCCAGGGGATCGCGAACATCGCGGCCGGCCTGCTCGGCGGAATGCCCGGCTGCGCGATGATCGGGCAGACCGTCATCAACATCAAATCGGGCGGGCGCGGGCGGCTGTCGACGTTCGTCGCGGGCGTGTTCCTGCTCGTGCTGGTGGTGTTCCTCGGCCCGTGGGTGCGGCAGATTCCGATGGCCGCGCTCGTCGCGGTGATGATCATGGTGTCGATCAGCACGTTCAGCTGGCGTTCGCTCGCGAACCTGCGCACACACCCGACAAGTTCGTCGTTCGTGATGGTGGCGACCGTCGCCGTCGTGGTCGCGACCGGCAACCTCGCGATCGGCGTCGGGATCGGCGTGCTGCTGAGCGCGTTGTTCTTCGCGTCGAAGGTGCAGCGCGTGCTGCGCGTGGAATCGTCGCGCGACGACGCGCACGGCGAGCGCCGCTACGTCGTGCGCGGGCAGGTGTTCTTCGCGTCGTCGGAAGCGTTCGTGTCGGCGTTCGACTTCAAGGAGCCGGTGAAGCTGGTGCGGCTCGACCTGTCGCACGCGCACTTCTGGGACATCACCGCGATCGATGCGCTCGACCGGATCGTCCACAAGTTCCGCCGCAACGGAATCGACGTCGACGTACACGGCCTGAATCGCGCGAGCGCGACGATGATCGACAAGTATGCGACGCACGACAAGGCGGGCGCTCAGGCGGAAGTCGCCGCGCACTGAACGTGCGACCGCGCGGCCTGCGCGCGACGTCGGTCAGTCGGTCGCAGCGCTGCCGCCGTCGCGCGCCTTCGAAATCGCTTCGACGAGTTTCAGTTCGTCGTCGATCGACAGCGTCGTGTCGGTCACTTCGCCGCCGAACGGCGCCAGCGCCGCACTCAGCGCGTAGATGTCGAGCTGCGTCGCCGCGAGCCCGAGCGATACGGTGCCGGGGCGCGCCTTGCGCGCGACGCGGTCGGCCAGCGCGTCGTCCACCGGCCGCTCGCGCCACGCGTCGAGCGACGATTCGATGTGCTCGACCACGCTGTCGAGCAGCGATCCGGACGACACGCGGCCGGGATCGACCGAATGCGTGCGCAACTGTCCGTCGGTCGTACATTCGACGATCACGACGCCCGACAGCGCGACGACGTGCCGGTCGCGCAACGTGCCAAGTTCGGCCATCACGCGCCGGGCCGCGTCGAGATCGGGATAGGACAACACGATCAGCGTGTTCATCAGCCACTCCATGCAATCAAACGGCCGCGACCCGGCACGCCGCGCTCAATGCGGCAGCCCGAACGCGGCCTTCAGGCTCGCGACGATCATCTGCATCGCGATCGCCGCGAGAATCATCCCCATCAACCGCTGCGTGACGGCCGTCACGCGCGGCGACAGGTAATGGCCGATCAGCGGCGCCGACAGCAGCGAGACGGCCAGCAGCACGAGAAACGCGGCCAGCCCGAGCGCGAACGCGAATTCCTGCCCGGTCGAGAACGCACCGTGCCCGAGCACGATCATCGTCGCGATCGTGCCGGGGCCGACCAGCAGCGGAATCGTCAGCGGATAGATCGCGACGCTCTCGGCCGCCGCCGGATCGGCGCCTTCGTCGGCGCCAGGCGCATGCTGGCGGCTCGGCGCACCATGCAGCATCGACAGCGCGATCAGCAGCACCAGCAGCCCGCCCGCGAGGCGGAAATCGTCGATCGTCAGGCCGAACACGTGCAGGATCGCGCCGCCCGCGACGGCCGACACGATGCAGCCGACCGACACGCCGATCGCAGCCGTCAGCGCGACCTTGCGGCGCACGCCGTCCGCCGCGCCTTCGGTCAGCGACAGGAACACCGGGATGTTCGCGATCGGGTTCATGATCGCGAACAGCGCCGCGAACACCTTGATGGAAAAGGTCAGGTCGAAGGCCACAGGGTCGCTCCCGTATCGGGCGGCAGGTCGAGGATGGATTCGGGCCGGTTTCCGGTGCGCGGCGCGCGCCATGCTGATACGATCGACGCACCGCGTTCACGCACGACGGAGGGCCCCGACCGATGCAAGCCACCGACACCTTCATGGATCACGAGATTCGCGTCGAAGCGACGCGCAACGCGAACGGCGCGTGGGTCGCGCAGGTGCGGATCTTCCGCGACGGCGCGCCGGTCGTCGACCTGCCCGCGCCCGAGCTCGTCACGCCCGAATGGCTCACATGCGACGAGGCGCTGCGCGGCGGGATCGACCAGGGCCGCGTGATCATCAAGACGCGCGACCGGTAACGTCGCGCGATTCATCGGCGCAGCGCCGGCCGGCATCGCACCGCGCGGTTCATGCATCGAAATCGAGGTCGCCGATCAGGATCTCGCGGTCGCGCTGGGTCCGCGAGCTGAAATCGACCGGCAATTCCATCTGCCAGCGCTCGATCGTGACCGGCAGCGCCGCGAGATAGCGGTCGAAGCGGCTGCGGTCGGGCTCGGCCAGCAGACCGGCGATCGCCTCGTCGCGCCACGCGAGCCGCGCATTCAGCCGGTTCGGCAGCCCGACCGTCGACGTCAGGCCGATGACATCGACGCAGGTCGGACTGCCCTGACCGTCGTGCGGCACGACGTCGACCTTCACTTCGCCGGGCTGGTACAGGCCGAGCAGGCGCGCCGCGATGCGCGGCGCGAACTCGGTTTCGAAACGGGCACGGGCATCAGGATTCATTGCTTCTCCATTCCAGGTTCGGATTGTGTCGTCACGCCGCTGTCACGCGGCTGCAATCTGCTGCTCGAAGGCCGCTTCCGCCTTCAGGCTGCCGAGGTCGCGGCCGACCGTCACGACTGCGAGCCGCGTGTTGCCGCGCCAGTACGCGATCGAGCAGTCGTGCGCGCCGAGGTCGCCGTCGATCTCGACGCGATCCCATTGCTCCGCATGCCCGACGTAGTTGATCGTCAGGTCGTAATGCTGGCTCCAGAAGAACGGCACCGCCTCGAACGGCCGCTGCTGGCCGAGCATGTTGCGCGCCGCGACGATGCCCTGCCGCTCGGCTACGACCCAGTGCTCGACGCGAATCCGCTCGCCCGTCAGCGGATCGGGCCAGCGCGCGATGTCGCCGGCCGCGTAGATGCCGGGCGCGCTCGTCTGAAGGAACCGGTCGACCGTCACGCCGCGTTCGACGGCGAGCCCGGCGTCCTGCGCCAGCGCCACGTTCGGATGCACGCCGATGCCGACCACCACGACATCGGCCTGCAGCACGTCGCCGGTCGACAGCGTCACGCTGTCCGGTGTGATCTGCGCGGGTGTCGCGCCGAGATGGAACACGACGCCGTGCGATTCGTGCAGCGCCTTGATCGTATCGCCGAGCGCGTCGCCGAGCACGCGCGCCATCGGACGCGCATCGGGCGCGACGACCTGCACGTCGAGCCCGCGCGTGCGCAACGCGGCGGCCGCCTCGAGGCCGATGAAGCTCGCGCCGACCACCACGCAGCGGCGCGCGGTTTTCAGCTTGCCGATCAGCGCGTCGCAATCGGCACGCGAGCGCAGCACGCACACGTGCGGCAGGTCGGCACCGGGCACGGTCAGCCGGTTCGGCTCGGCACCCGTCGCGAGCAGCAGCGCCCCGTATCCGACGCGGCTGCCGTCGGCCAGCTCGACCGCGTGCTGCACGGGATCGATCCGGGCGACGCGCGTGTCGCACCGCACGTCGATGCGCTGCTCGGTATAGAACGACGGCGCGCGCAGCGGCAGCCAGTCGGCCTCAGCCGTGCCCGCGAGGTAATCCTTCGACAGGTTCGGCCGGTCGTACGGCGGATCGCGATCGGCGCTCAGCAGCGTGACGGGATGCGAATAGCCTTCCTGCCGCAACGTCACGGCCGCCGCGATCGCCGCGGCGCCGCCGCCGACGATCACGACCGACGCAGGCAGCCCGGCAGTTTTCAGTGCGGGCGGTGCAGCGGCCGGCCGCGCATCGAGCACGACGGCGCGGCCATCGCGGCGTTCGACGCGCCAGCAGGTCAGCCCGTCGAGCGCCGGTGCGCGCTGCAGCTCGCCCGTGCGCAGGCAGAACGCCGCGTGATGCCACGGGCAGCGGATCGTGTCGCCGACCAGCAGGCCGTCGGCCAAGGGGGCGCCGTAGTGCGGGCATTGCGCGCCCACGGCAAACAGTTCGTCGGCACGGCGCACGAGCAGCACCGCTGCTTCGCCGACATGGCCCTCGATCATCGCGCCGTCGGCAAGCTCGTCGAGCGCGATGCCTTGCGCGAGATCGGGGCGTGAAGACGAGGTGTCGCTTCCGGACATGACGTCGCTCCCGCAGAGTCAGGTAACGATCCCATTATCGGCGTCCTTCATGAAAAGAACAGGTACAGACGACCCCGCAGCGCACGCAAACACCGACTGTAGCTTGCAGGCGATCCGCGACGGGCGTAGAACGTCATCAACGTTGCGGCGCAACACGCCAGCCGCCCGGCACGCACGCTGCGCGTCCCGCGCAATCCGCGTGCCGCCTTCACTCACTCATCAGGAGCGCTCCCGATGGCCACCGTCCTGTGCGTGCTCTACCCCGATCCCGTCGACGGCTATCCGCCGCACTACGTGCGCGACGCGATTCCGGTCATCACCCGGTACGCGGACGGCCAGACCGCGCCGACGCCGGCCGGCCCGCTCGGCTTCCGGCCCGGCGAACTCGTCGGTTCGGTGTCCGGCGCGCTCGGGTTGCGCGGCTACATGGAAGCGCATGGCCACACGCTGATCGTGACGAGCGACAAGGACGGCCCCGATTCCGAATTCGAGCGCCGGCTGCCCGAAGCCGACGTGGTGATTTCGCAGCCGTTCTGGCCCGCGTACCTGACGGCCGAGCGGATCGCCCGCGCACCGAAGCTGAAGCTCGCGCTGACGGCCGGGATCGGCTCCGATCACGTCGACCTGGACGCCGCCGCGCGCGCGCACATCACCGTTGCCGAAGTCACCGGCTCGAACAGCATCAGCGTGGCCGAACACGTGGTGATGACGACGCTCGCGCTGGTGCGCAACTACTTGCCGTCGCATGCGGTCGCGCAGCAAGGCGGCTGGAACATCGCCGATTGCGTGTCGCGCAGCTATGACGTCGAAGGGATGCATTTCGGCACGGTCGGCGCCGGGCGCATCGGGCTCGCGGTACTGCGCCGGCTGAGGCCGTTCGGCCTGCAGCTGCACTACACGCAGCGCCACCGGCTCGACGCCGCGATCGAGCAGGAACTCGCGCTCACGTATCACGCCGATCCCGCGTCGCTGGCGAGCGCCGTCGACATCGTCAACCTGCAGATCCCGCTGTACCCGTCGACCGAGCACCTGTTCGACGCGGCGATGATCGCGCGGATGAAGCGCGGCGCGTACCTGATCAACACCGCGCGCGCGAAGCTGGTCGACCGCGACGCGGTCGTGACGGCCGTCAGGTCCGGGCATCTCGCGGGCTACGGCGGCGACGTGTGGTTTCCGCAGCCGGCGCCGGCCGACCATCCGTGGCGCTCGATGCCGTTCAACGGGATGACGCCGCATATCTCGGGTACGTCGCTGTCCGCGCAGGCACGCTATGCGGCCGGTACGCTGGAGATCCTGCAATGCTGGTTCGACGGCACGCCGATCCGCAATGAATACCTGATCGTCGACGGCGGCACGCTCGCGGGAACGGGCGCGCAATCGTACCGGCTGACGTGACGCTACGCGCAACGCGCGGCGCGCGGCTGTACCGTCAGTCGAGACAGTGCGCGGCGAGCTTGCCGACGGTCACGACCGCCTGCTCGATCTCCGGCGACCACGGGCTGCTGTAGTTCAGGCGGATGAAGTTCCGGTAGCTGTCCGCGATCGAGAACATGTAGCCGGGGCCGATCGTGATCCCCTGCTCCAGCGCGAGCTGGTACAGCCGCATCGCATCGACCTGCGCAGGCAGCTCGATCCACAGCACGTAGCCGCCGGCCGGGCTCGAGATGCGCGTGCCTTCCGGGAAGAACCGCGACACCATCGCACGCATCAGGTTCGCCTGCTGCGCATACGCCTTGCGAATCCGCCGCAGGTGATGCTCGTAGCCGTCGCGTTCGAGAAACTCGGCGATCGCCAGCTGCGGCAGCGACGGCGTCGCGAGCGTGTTCAGGAACTTCAGCTTCTCGACCTGCTCGCGCTAGCGGCCCGGCAATGCCCAGCCGATCCGGTAGGCGGCCGTCAGGCTCTTCGAGAACGACGCGCAATGCAGCACGATGTCGTGGCGGTCGAACGACTTCAGCGTGCTCGGATGCATGTTGCCGAAGTACAGTTCGTTGTACACGCCGTTCTCGATGATCGGCAGATCGGCTTTCGTTGCGAACGCCACCAGTTCGCGCTTGCGCTCGTCGGGCATCTGGAAGCCGAGCGGGTTCTGGAAGTTCGGCATCACCATGCATGCGGCGATCGGCTGCGACTTCGCGATCGCCGCCAGCGCCGCGATGTC
>JAIRVP010000049.1 GCA_031253835.1 Burkholderia sp.
CCGGGTTACCTGTTCACGCTGGCGCATTGTCCGCGTGCGGACCAGAACCGCGAGTACCTGATCGTGCGGTGCCAGTACCGGTTTCAGGAGAACGCGTATGCGAGCGACCCGGGCGCGGAAGCCGTCGTGCATCAGACGATGATGCTCGTGCAGCCGTCGAGCCTGCCTTACCGGTCGCCGCGCGAGACGCCGCGGCCGCGTACCAACGGGCCGCAGACGGCGACCGTCGTCGGGCCGCCGGCCGAGGAAATCTGGACCGACCAGTACGGGCGCGTGAAGCTGCAGTTTCGCTGGGACCGGTACGGGCAGAGCAATCAGGATTCGTCGTGCTGGGTGCGCGTGTCGAGCCCGTGGGCCGGTGGCGGGTTCGGGGGCGTGCAGATTCCGCGGGTGGGCGATGAGGTCGTCGTCGATTTCCTGAACGGCGATCCGGATGAACCGATCGTCACCGGACGGGTTTTCAACGGCGAGAAGATGCCGCCGTGGGGGCTGCCGGGGAGTGCGACGCAGAGCGGGCTGCTGTCGCGATCGTCGCCAGGCGGGACGACCGACCATGCGAACGCGTTCCGGTTCGAGGACAAGAAGGGCGCCGAGCAGCTGTGGATGCATGCGGAACGGAATTTCGACGCGGAGACGGAGGCCGATCACACGCTGTCGGTCGGGAACAACCATACGCATACGGTCGGGAACGACGAGACGATGCAGGTGAAGAACAACCGGCAGCGGAGTGTGGGGCAGAACGAGACGGTGAATATCGGGCAGAACCGGGTCGCGCAGATCGGGGCGAACGAGACGCATGGGGTGACGGGGAATCGCACGCGGACCGTTGGACAGAACGAATCCGTCACGATCGCCGCCAATCGCGACGCGACCATCGGTGGCGTGCACAACGAGACGGTTGCGAAAGCCAAGACCGAAACGATCGGCGAGGCCAAGACGCTGAACGTCGGGCAGATGTATCAGACGACGTCGCAGGACATGAAGACGCTGGTTGCGTCCGCGCATACCGAAGAGATCGGCACGCGGACCTCGACGATCGCCCAAGCCCATACGCACACGGTCGGCGGTGAACACACCGTCAACGTCGGCGCGAACCATACGACGAACGTACAGCATCAGGTGACCGTCAACGCCGGCGATCAGCTTTCGCTCGTCTGCGGGAATTCGAGCATCGTGATGAAGAGCGACGGCACGATCACGATCCAGGGCGTCAACGTCACATCGACCGGTACGAACAAGCACAGCGTGAACGGCAAGACGGTGACGTCGTCGGCGACCGCCGAGCACACGGTCGAAGGCGCCGTCCTGAAACTGAATCCGTGACGGAGGCCCGCACGCATGCAGAACTGGCAGCCGACCAATCCGATAGAGCGCAGGTTCATGGATGCGCATTCGGACTGGATGAGTTTCGCGAAAGCGCGGGACGCGCGATTGATGATCTGGCAGACCGACGAGACGGATGCGGAGCTCGTGCGGCTCTATTTCCAGGTTCAGGACGAGACGTCGTGTGCGGTCAGGACGATGCGCGCGTCGTTCGTCAATGAAGCCGGTTATGCAAAAGCGTTGACGGATGAACTCATCGCGTTCTACGACAGCCGGCGAGAGGGGTCCGCTGCGCAGGGCGTACGGGCGGACTGGCAGCCGCCGCACGACGACGGCAAGAATCCGTTGCTGTATCTGTTCGCGGTTGCCGACAGCCTGATGCAGCACCATCCGGATATTTTTCCGGCGATGGTGTTCGTGCTGGAGCCGGTGAAAGTGCGGGATGACGCGGCGTGGGTACGGTGGATGGACGATTTGCTGTCGATCATCGCGGTCGCGCCGCAGCTTGCCGAGCGCGTGCGCTTCGTCGCGCCGCGTATCGATATCGCGCCGTTTGCGGCGTTGATGCATCGGCATCGCGCCGCGGTGCGCGTCGTGCACGGCACGTATTCGATGGCGAGCGTGCCGCGCGAACTGCTGGCGGAATCGGGCGAGCGCGGGCCGAGCGGCGAGTTTCGACGGCATTTCGTGATGCTGACCGAGATGATCGAAGGCGGTAGTCCTGCTCGGCTGGAGGAACTGCGCGCAGCGGCGCTGAAGGTCGCGGAGCGCGAGCAGTGGTTCGATCAGTGCGTGGTCGTGCATCTGATCGCGGGGGCGGCTTATCTGAAATGGCGTGATCGGGAGAAGGCGATCGAAGCGTATCGGAGCGCGGCCAGCAGTGGTACGCGGGCGGTTGAAGCCGGGCATCCGGCAGGGCACAAGCTCGTGGCGAACGGGTTGTTCGGCGAGGCGAGCGTGCATTTGACGCACAAGGATTATGCGCACTCGGCCTATTGCTACGAGCGAGCGGCTGCATCGACCACGGCGGCGAAGGACGGGTTGATGACGGTCGAGGCCTGGCGGATGAGTGCCGTGTGCTGGGAACGGGCAGGGGAGCGCGAGCATGCGCTGGAGGCCGGGTTCAATGCGCTCGATGCGGGTTTGATGATCGACGAGCGGATGCGGCCGAACAGCAATCTGCCGATGGTGGTCGAGTGGATGGTGTCGCAGTTGGGGGCGCAGGACCGGCGGCGTAGCGCGCTCAGCGAGAAGGTCGCGGCGTTGCGTAGCGGGCGTTGAACGGGGAGGGCTGAAATCGTGGCGCTGCTCGCCGTCAAGCATCTCGATCCGGTTGTTGGCGTGGACGTTCATTCGGTACTCGTCACGCCGGGTACGCCACCGGTGTTCCTGCCGCACCCTCATGTCGGGTTCATGCTCGACAAGCGCGAGTACATCCAGGCCGCAAAGGCCGTGGTCGGCTGCATTGCGACGATGATCGCGCAGGAGAAGCTGACCGAATACATCGAAGATCATCCCGAAGACGTGAAGAAGCTGGAACACCTCGCCGATGAAGCGAACCAGCAGGTCGGTGAACTGATGGGCGACGGCAAGCTGCCTGACACTGTCGTGGAGGGGATGAAGCTCGCGAACGAGGCGAACAAGATCAAGAACCGCATCAGTGACGATCTTGGCTCGAACGTCGGGTCAGGGGGCAGCAGCGGCAGGCCGATTTTCGTGAACGGGATGATGCGGGCCACGGCCGGGACGCATGCGTACCACGTACCGGGGTTGCATTTTCCGCTTGGCGAATCGTTCGCTCCGCCGCCAGAGAAGGTTGAACCGTCGAACGACGGGGAATCGTTCATGGGCAGCAAGACGGTGCTCGCCAACAACGATCCGATGTCGTACATGGCGCTGGAGGCGTTGAGTTGCTGGTCGATCGGGATGGAGCCGCCTCCGCATAACAGCGCGCATACGGATCGGACTTATCCGTCGATGCCCAGTTCGGTGATGTTGCCGATTCCGGCGGGAAGGCCGGTTTTGGTGGGTGGGCCGCCGATCATGAACATGGCTGCGGCGGCGAAAGGGTTGTTCAAGGCGTTTCGGGGGTCGAAGTGGGCGAGGGCGCTGGCGGATAAGCTGCATTTGAAGTCGGGGTTCTTGCGGTGCAATGTGTTGAAGGCGGAGCCGGTCGATGCGACGACGGGTGAAGTGGTCGTGGAGCAACGCGATTTCACTGTTTCGGGGCGATTGCCGCTCGAGTGGGATCGATACTATTCAAGTCACGATACGCATATCGGTGCCATTGGGGCGGGTTGGCAGACGCCGGCCGATATCCGGTTGGAGCTGTTGTCGCACGGCGACGCGATCGGCGCGATCGCATATCTTCCGGATCATACGACTGCGTTCGATGCACTGCCGACGACCGAAGGCTTGCCCTCTCGCGAATACGACTGGCAGCAAGCGGATGCGCTGTATCGACAGGACGACCGGCTCGTGTTGCGCACGCGCGAAAGCATCGAATACGAATTCACGTTGCCGTCGCAATGGCGGCAAACGATTACCCTGATGAGAGGCGAGTCGAGGCTGACACTGCCCATCCAGCGCATCTCCGATCTGAACGGGAATGCGTGGGTCTTCGAACGCGATCATGGCGGTCGGCTCGAACAAATCGCCGAATGGAGACGGGATGGGACAACGGGGCGCGTCATCGCATGCGAGATCCGAGACGCCACCCGTCATGATGCGAACGGCCCCGGGCATGCTGCGTGGCTGACCGCGTTGACGCTTGTCGACGCGAATGGGCTCGCGCATCCGCTTGTTGCCTACGAGCATGATCGCGACGGCAACTTGCGTGCCGCGGTCGATGCAATGGGATACCCGTATCGCTTCGATTATGCTGACGGGCATCGGATCGTCAGCCACACGACCGCGCGGGGCGCGTCGTTTCATTACCATTACTGCGCCGACGTAGACGGCGTTTGGCGTGTCGACCATGCATGGGGCGACGACGGCTTGTTCGACTACCGATTTGCGTACGACCGCGTACGAATGCAGACCAGCATCACCAATTCGTTAGGGCATACGACAGTACTTCAGCTAAACGCGCAGGGCATGCCGGTACTCGAGCTGGATCCGCTCGGCGGTGTCACGAGTTACCGGTACGAGGCAAAGGGACGCACGAGTACCCTGACAGATGCTGCGGGACGTATCACGTTGTGGGCATACGATCGGTACGGCAATCTCGTGGCGCAGACGCTGCCGGATGGCAGATCGATTCACACCGAGTATGACTTGGACCATCATCCGGTCCGCGTGACATTACCCGGCGAACGGCAGTGGCGCTACGAATGGGATGAGCGAGGCAATTTACTTGCACAAACGACGCCGTCGGATGCGGCCTCTCGTTACCAGTACGACTCGTACGGGCAGCTCGTCGCACAGATCGGGCCGTGCAGCGAGCTTTCCCGACTCGAATACGACCGCGACGGTCATCTGGCGGCGGTGACGGACCCACTCGGCCATCGAACGCTCTATCGGCACGATGCGCGAGGAAACCTCGTCGAAGTGATCGACGCGCTGGGACAGACAAGTCGGTACGAATACGACCGCAACGGCAATATGACGCGCGCAATCGAGCCGAGCGGGAAGGAGATTCTGTGCGGGTACGATGCCGATGGCAACCTGGCGCACTATCGCGATCCGGCTGGCTCTACGGCACAACTTCAGTACTCGGCGCTAGGGCGAATCACCAAACGGCTATCGCTGGATGGAACCAGCGTCGAATACCAGTACGATACGGAAGGCCAGCTCGTTGGCGTCGTCAACGAACGCGGCGAACGATACCAGCTCAAGCGCGATGCGTTGGGCCGAATCGTCGAAGAAGTCGACTACTGGGGCCAGCTGCGTCGCTACGAATATGGCGCGTTCGGGGAACTCCGACGTAGTGTCGACCCGGCCGGGCAGGCTGTCCTCTATCGGACTGACGGGTTCGGGCGTGTGGTACAGAAGCAGGTAGCGGACTCCAGGCAGACTGACGGCTTTCGTATTGAGACATTCGAATATGACCGCATTGGCAGGCTCGTCGGGGCGCAGAATCCGGACAGTCACCTCGGTCTTTGCTACGACGACGCTAGCCGTCTCATTGAAGAAAGGCAGGGCGACGATTTCGTCATCACCTACCGGTACGACTCGGTTGGACGACGCATCGAGCGCCGCACACAGCTCGCGACCGGTCGCGAAACGATCACGCGCACCGTGCGCTATGGTTACGACGCTTTCGGTGCTATCGCCTGGATCAAGATCGACGATGCCGCACCCGTCACGCTCGAGCGGGATGCGCTTGGCCGGATCTGCGTGGAATACCTGGGCGAGGCGTTGCGGCGCGAACTGGTGTACACCCAGGAAGGGCAGCTGGCGCGGCAAACGTTGTTGTCAGGTACTGGCACCATCTTTGCCACCGAGTACGCATACGATGCCAACGGCGAGATGATCGAGAAGCGCGACTCCCAGCTTGGTATCGAGCGTTTCGATTACGACCCGATGGGCAAGCTGACTGCTTACCTCGACCCGGGCGGCAAACTGCAGCACTTCCTGCACGATCCTGCGGGCGATCTGTTAACGACGAGAGGCAACAGGGGCCATCGCACCGGTGTGTCGGACCAGCCGTCGCCAGTCGATGGCTGGGTACGCGAAGGCGTGCACGATGGCAGTCACTATACGTTCGATCGTACCGGCAACCTGATACGCAAGCGTGACGCGCAACAGGATTTGCTGTTGCGATGGGACGGCGACGGGCTGCTGATCGAAACAATAATGGTGCGCGTGCCCGCGGAGCCGACGATCCAGGCTAGTCGTGTTCATACCCGCTATGCATACGACGTCTTCCAGCGACGCGTCCGGAAGACTACGCAGATCCTCGACAAGCCTGACACGCCGGCCGGGTCGGCGTCAGGATCGACAGTCGGGTCGCACCGTCACGATTACTTTTGGGACGGCGACGCATTGGTGGGCGAAATAGCGCGCCGGGACCAGAACGTAGACATGCCGTTGACGGATGTTGTAACCGAGCCGAATCCAGGCTGGGGGGCGTGCCCGGTCGCCAAATTGCCAGCGGGTGGCTGCGAAGAACTGTACGAGTGGGTTTATTACCCGGGAACGTTTCGGCCGCTGGCAGCGATGCGATACGCACCGAAAAATGGTTCGGATCAATCGGCGGCGGCGTCGGAATCAGCGGCGCGCAACGTGTTCTTCCATACCGAGCCGAGCGGGGCGCCGACACGACTGATCGATCGATTCAATGCAATCGTCTGGGAGGGCTGTTACGGGGCGTGGGGCCATGTCGATGCCGCCCGGATACATGCTGCAAATGATCAGCCATTACGGCTCCAGGGGCAGTACGAGGACTGGGAAACGGGTCTGCACTACAACCGATACCGATATTACGATCCGATGATCGGGAGCTTTATCACCCAGGATCCCATTCGAATCGATGGTGGAATCAACCTATACCAATTCGCGCCCAATGTATTTGGCTGGAAGGATCCTCTCGGTCTTAAACGAGAAGAAACGCCATTTGACGGCTATCAAAGAATCAGGTCATTTCGGGAAAGGAGGGGACTGGATCTGCCGAACAACCCTGATGGCCGGTTCAAGACTGGGGATAAGTTGGGATCGATCGGCACGATTTTGGGCTCGGATCGCGTGTACGGGATCAATTCCACTTTGCGGGAGACCCAGGATTTCCAATTGACGAGGGCGTGGCGGCAATGCCTCGGCCTTGATGGGTCAAAGGGCAACACGTTTCAATTTCTATTTCACTCTGAGGCGGGCACTTTATTGCTGGGACATCGTGAAGGCTTGCTCGGAGATGAGGTCACCCTGATCAATGACCGGACGACATGCGCGCCTGCTTGCAGACCGATGTTGTCCCGGCTACTGGCCCCGCTGGGAATTGGCCGTTTGACCGTGTACTCCGGTGGTTCGATGTCGCAAATTGCGCGCGTGGACGTTTATACAAGAGGCGGACGGCACGAATGCATGACCGGAAAGCGCGACCCCAAGTTGTAACGTCGACACGTCCGATGACCCAGGTTTGCACCACTCGTCGCGGCATGTCCAACCACAACGCCTCCGCGACGGCGTATGCGCGCGTTTATTTCCCGATCAGAGCCGGCTCCGCGGAAGATGCCGATATGGACCGACTGGATGACGACGTAGGCCAAAGACCAACTCGTCAAGACGCTGCAGGAAATCCTGAGGACCGTCGAAACCCAGTTGAACGAATTCGATACGCAAGCACGCGCTGCTATGGCTGATCTCGCGCAGGATGATCGCGAACGTGCGCAATTGATGCAACAGCAGCAGGACGAGCTGAACCGCTCGCGCGAGCACCGGCTTCGCTTCAACCGGACTCGAAGCGTTGCTGGCAGCTGTCGCACAGGCGCGTATCAAGGACGGCGCTGCGCAGACGGCGGCTTCCATCGGGCAAAAACCGCTCGATCAACAGGCTGCCGTCGAAGAAGCGCATCGCATCGCTGCGGGCGGAGCTCCCGCTGAGTTGCGATCGATCGGCACGAACTCGGAAGGCTGCGCGCCCGGGGACGACGGACAGCGCGCGGCAAACAGAATCGAATCGGCCAATATGGCTCATTTCTTATTTTACATAACGTGAATTATCAACATGACTGGTTGTAGTGGCTAGATTGAAATGTCCGCTTTGGGCTACATAGAAATGTCCGCTTTCGGGCCGCGTAAGCTGTCCGGCCGCCGGGTGTCCGGCGCCGGAGGCTGCGATGGCTGTAACGGAACGGATCACGATGACGATGCGCGAGCTGGACCGATTCAAGGTCATTCAGGACGTAGCCGATGGCAAGCTCAAGCCATGGCGTGCGGCAGAACGGCTGGAGCTGACGACCCGGCAGGTTCGCCGGCTGGTCGCCCGGCTGCGTGAGCACGGCCCAGCGGGTTTGGTGTCGGGACACCGAGCGAAGCCCGGCAACCGCCGTCTGGATCCAGGTGCCGCGGACCGGGCGCTGTCGATCATCCGCGATCGCTACGCGGATTTCGGGCCGACACTGGCCTGCGAGAAGCTCTGGGAATGCCACGGCATTCGGCTGGCCAAGGAGACGGTCAGGAAGCTGATGACGGAGGCTGGGCTCTGGATTCCGCGTCGGCAGCGTCCGCCCAAGGTCTACCAGCCGCGAGCGCGCCGGGCGTGCCTAGGCGAACTGATCCAGATCGACGGCAGCGATCATCGGTGGTTCGAGGAACGGGCGCCGGCCTGCATGCTGCTGGTGTATGTGGACGACGCGACGAGCCGGCTGATGATGCTGCACTTCACGCAGACTGAATCGACCTTCAGCTACTTCGAAGCGACGCGAACGTACATCGAACGGCACGGCAAACCTGGGGCGTTCTACAGCGACAAGACCAGCGTGTTCCGCAACGTGAAGCCAGGCAAGACCGGTGTTTCCGACACCTTGGCTGCATCTGCAAACGCAACGCGTGACAGTGCCAATCCCGAAGCAATACCTGCGGACGTGATCACAAAATTGCGGCGGGACTTGATCATGCAAAAACTCCTTTGTTGTGAAATGGCGTGTCATCCTGACACCGATATATCCGTAAAATCCAGACGATTCCAAATCTGTATTAACCCGGGACAGACACAAAAAGCCTTCGAGGCGGATCACTTTCCATGTCGTGGTCGCATCGGGTCAGGTTGTACACGAGCATCTTCAACTCATCGAGATGACCGGAGTAAAGATCACGAGGCGACGTGCCGTGCTTCGTGCAAAGATGCGCAGCCGCAGCCACGGCGATCCCGTGTTGCGCGCCGTTCCCCATCAGCTTGATTGCCGAAGCAGCCACATGTGTCACGCTGATATGCTTGCCCGCCATCAGCAGATTGTCGATATCGGCAGAGTAAAGGCACCGGAATGGCACACTGTAGGACTGCTTGTCACGCTGATCGAAAATCCAGTCCTTGAGGCGGAAGTCGTATTTTCCTTCGCCCGGGGCCCATGCGCAGTGGATGCAGAACGCGCCGTCGTTGGCAATCAGCGCATCGTCGAAACGCGTATGGTTCCGAATGTCGTTTTCGGTCAGCACATAGTCGCCCCGGTATCGACGGAATTCGCCCTGGGCCGCGACATGGGCCATCCATTCAAATTCGAGGTTCGCGTACTTTTCCGCGTCCAGCCGTTTGACGTTGGCAAACGTGCCGTACAGCGCGCGCATCAGATAGTCGCGAACCTGCTCGCCGGAAGTGTACGGATCCAGCCACTGGCCGTACTCCCAGAAATGCGTGGCGGGAAATACGTCGGCCTTGCTGCCAAACCTGAATTCCGGTGTCGCCGGATTCGGTCCTGCCGCCGGGCCCTGCCCGTTTTCGTGACCGACCGCCGAGAGTTGGCCGCTCAGGTTCGCATAGTCCTTTGCCACTTCGGTTGCCCACGGAACGTCCGGAAACGGCACGGGATGGTCGGCCATCCGCGTCCGGAAAAAGAGCGTGTTGCCATGGTGCATCTCATCGGCAACCTCCGGCGCATACGGCTCGTCATATTCCGACCTTGCTTCTCGACCAAACAGCGTCGCCCCACCCGCAAGCATGCCGAGAATGGCAACGCCGGACGCATCAATGAACATCCCCGCACGAATGCGACGCTCGTGCCCGCCACGCGCGCTCACCGTGTCGACGGACACGATGCGGGAACCTTCGCGCGCGACGGCTACGACCCGGTGCTCGAGGTAAGCGGTAGCCGTTGCTTCCGCCTCCAGCAGTCGAATCGCAGCCAAATCGCCGTCTGCGCTGCGTTCGGATAGCTCCTTGAGCAAGGCTCCCTGGGCGCCACGCGGCATCAGCCCGATCTCCTTGCTGGCGTTGCCACCCAGCACCGGCCGATCGTGGATGAGCGCGACGCGCAAACCTAACCGCGCTGCGGTCAAGCCGGCGGCGCACCCGGAGATGCCGCCGCCGACCACGACGACGTCGTAAAAGCCCCCATCCAGCGGCTCCGCGGGAATCCCCCGCAGGGCCTTGCGCCACGCCTTGAATTCCGGGCCTACCTCGTCAGGCGGAACCGTGTCGTCATCGGCAAAGTAGATCGCATCACATCGGCCGTCAAAACCCGTCAAGTCGTGCAGGGCTATCCGGTTCTCTCCCTGCTGCAGGAAGACCCGGCCTGCCACCTGCCATGACCAGTCACGACCGTTCTCGCCGAGTACCGTCTCGAGCCGCTCGCCATTGATCGAAATCTGGAAACGGCCCGGGTGATGGGATGGAACCCAGTCCTTCGCACGCACCCAGACGGTACGTTCACCCGCCGCCTGTACGCTGATGGACGTGGTGGCATCTGCCACGGGTCGGCCCAGACCATGCGCGAGCAGGTATGGAGCGCCCATCCGGGTTTCGAACTGTGAATCGAGAACCCAACCGCCATGGTTCTCGAAGTCCTCGCACTGAAGGAGCAACCCCGGGGGCCTGGCATCCGGCAAGGAAACTTCGGAGGCTGCTGTCGAATGGTGTGCAAGCGTCATGGATGTCTCCATTTGAATGGGTTGCGGCATTCCAGCCCTGCGCGCCGATCGCGAATACGCGCGCGAGTCGCATCAGGCGATCGCGCCGGCACCTTGCACGCGTGCCGGTGCTTTTCGTGCGCGGCGAAGCAACTGCAAGCCGAACCACACCATCCACAACGGCAGCAGGAGGACGACGACGATCTCGCTCGCCCCCGTCACGGCTTCGAACTCCGGAAAGAATCCGGACGCGAAAATGATCGCGAAAAACCATGCGGTTACCTTGAGCAGGAACGACCCGCGCCATCCGGCCTTTTTCAGCTGGTTGGCGACGATCGGCGCCCAGAAGAACACCAGCGGGCCTTCGGACCACCACAACCCGCTTTGCGTGCCGTTGGCGACCGTCGTCCATGCTGCCGCCGCGGCGGCCCTCGTCGTGTCGTCTCCGCCCGCATACATTTGCGCCAGCGGGTTGAGCACCGACAACTGGAGTGCGGCGCCCGTGATACCGAGTACCGCGTACGCCCCGATTCCGAACGCGATCATGTAACCCAACGCGCCGAGTTCATCCTTGAAGGTATGCAGAAAGTACCCGCCGATCACGAGCACCGCGAGATAGAAGCCGAACACGTCGGCCAGCATCGACAAGCGAAACAGGTCGCGCGTGTCGGACGGCAAGCTCAGCATCGTCGCACCGTGCAGCAACATCCCGGCATCCGTACCGGCCACCGTCGACACCAGCCCGACGTTCGCGTAGGCCAGCAGGCCGCCGATGATCGCACTCCATGCCGTGAAACGCATGACCTTGTGTGAATCGTTCCTCATTCTCTTTCTCCGTACACCATGTCCGGCTCCCGCGTCGGGAACCATTCGATAACAGTGACCGCCCCGATCGGACGACGTCTCGAACCGGGTTGCCTGATCGCTAGTTCACTACGACAATGATAGGTCGAAATGACAAACATAAATTCGACGCAACACACGAGGGAATTCCCTCGTTTCCGCTTCGTCCAGATCGACGCTTGACGCATCGCACGACCATCAAACCACTGCGTTTCCCTGAGCGGCCGCCGCCTCTTCCCTTTCCTGCAGTTCCCGCCACATGATCTTTCCGGATCCGGATTTCGGCAGTGACTCGACGAATTCGACGATGCGTGGAACTTTGTAGGACGCCATATGCTCGCGCGCCCATGCAATCACGTCGTCGGGTGTCACACCCTCGGGATACGTCGGGTCCAGCACGACGCATGCCTTGACGGTCTCGCCTCGATGTACGCTACGCGTGCCGATCACGCACACTTCCTTGATCGCCGGATGGCGATACATCATCGTCTCGACTTCGACCGGCCACACCTTGTAGCCCGACGCGTTGATCATCCGTTTCAGCCGGTCGGCCATGAAGAAGTAACCGTCCGCGTCGGTACGGGCGAGATCGCCGGTGCGCAGGAAGCGCTTGCCGTCGATCTCGACGAACGCATCTCGCGTGGCATCCGGATTGCGCCAGTACCCTTGCATGAGTTGCGGCGCATGCATGACGATCTCGCCCACCTCCCCTTGTGGCACCGGCTGGAACGTGACTGGATCGACGATCCGGGCATCGACGTCGAATACGGGAATGCCGAGGCATTGCGGCTTGGGGTGCGCCGGCGGATTGATGTGTGTCGCGGCGATCGTTTCAGACATCCCGTAGCCTTCGACGTAATCGAGCCCGACCGCGTCCTTGAGCTTCCGGGCGATCGCGTCCGGCATCGCCGCGCCGCCACCGCGCAACGAGCGCAGGCTCGACAGGTCGTATTCGTGCAGGTTCGGGTTCGACAGGAAATCCACCATCATCGTCGAGATCGACTGCCACACGGATACGCGGTTGCGACCAATCGCGCGGCCCGCGGCATCTCGGTCCCAGCGCGACAGCACCACGACGGTCGACCCACGGTACAGCGGACCGTTCAGCCCCCCTTGCATGCCGGTGACATGGAACAGCGGCAGCACCGCCAGATGGATCGCGTCTTCCGGATCGTCGAACCAGTCGACGAAGCCGGCTGCCGTGCACATGACGCTTCGATGCGTATGCACGCAGCCTTTCGGCTTGCCTGTCGTGCCGGACGTGTAGGGCATCAGGCAGATGTCGTCCGGGCCCGCAGTCAGTTCTCCCGGCGCCATCGCCGCAGCGAGCGCATCGCGCCAGTGGACCACGCCGGGCCCGTCGACGTGACGCGGCGCGGCCACGAAATCGGGCAACGCGACGGCCGAAGGTTGTGCCACGTAGTCGCCATACGTCGCCACGACGACGTTCGCGAGGCCACTCGCGCCGCCCACGAGCGGCGCAATGCGCGAATACAGGTCCTGCGCGACGAACGCCGTGCTCGCGCCGCTGTCCTCGATGTAATGCTCCAGCTCGTCGGCCATGTTCATTGGATTGACCGGCACGACCACCGCGTTCGCGCGCAGGATGCCGTAGTACGCAATCATCCATTGCGGGCTGTTCTGCATGTACAGGAGCACGCGGTCGCCCGCCCTCACCCCGCACCGTTGCTGCAGGAAGCCCGCCACGTGCTCGGCTTCGTCCTGGAAGCGCGCGAACGAGACAGGCGTGTCGTAGAACAGGATGAACGGCTTGTCGGGATGACGCGCCGCCGCGGCCTCCACGTGACGAAACAGGTTGGTCGCGGGTGGCAGCTGATGCGTGGCCAGATGCGCGGGCCAGAATGGCGATCGGATGGCAGACATGGTTCGGCAACTCTTCGTCAAAACTGCGGGTGATAAATGGCATTGACGGGACCCGTCGTCCCGACGCTGCATGCACGCATTCGCGTGGTCGCGCGAAAGTCCAACGCTGACGACAATCGGACTTTCCCCCTATCGCCCGGTCTCGATGCCTGACGTCGCGAACCGGTGCGTTTCCGCGGTTGTCGCGCGCGCCGCGGGCGCCACGCGGCTCACGCCGCTCATCATGTCGACCGCCTTCTCCGCGATCATGATGGTGGGCGCATTGGTGTTGCCGCCGATCAGTGTCGGCATCACCGATGCATCGACGATGCGCAGCCCGTCGAGGCCATGCACGCGCAACTGCGGATCGACCACCGCCATCGGGTCCTGCCCCATACGGCACGTGCCGACCGGGTGATAGACGGTATCCGTGCGCGCGCGCAGCACCGCCCGGATCTCGTCGTCGCTGTGCACGTCGCGCGTGAACATGTCCCGCGTGATCCACTCGGCGAGCGCTGGCGCGTTCATGAGGCCGCGCGTGATCTTGAATCCTGCCACCATGTCCTCCAGGTCGCGTGGATCCTCGAGGAACGCTGGATCGATCAGCGGCGCGTCCGACGGATCGCGGCTGCGCAGCGTGACCGATCCGCGGCTGCGCGGGCGCAGCAGGCACACGTGGCATGACAGCCCGTGGCCCAGGTGCATGCGCCGCGCGTGGTCGTCGACCAGCGCCACCAGAAAATGCAGCTGGATGTCGGGCGCGTCGAGGCCCGGCTGCGTCTTCAGGAACGCGCCGCCTTCGGCGAAATTCGACGTCAGCATGCCGCGCCGCTCACGGCGAAAGCGCATGATCTCGCGCAGCATCCGCGCACTGCCGCCCAGCGAGATGCCCATCGTATCGAGGCTGCGCGTGCGGTAGCTGAAGATGAAGTCGGGGTGATCCTGCAGGTTGCGGCCCACGCCGGGCAAATGATGCAACGTCTCGATGCCGGCGCGCGCGAGTTCGCCCGTCGGGCCGATACCGGACAGCATCAGCAACTGCGGCGTCTGCAGCGCCCCCGCTGCCAGCACCACCTCACGCCGGGCACGGAATGTCTTCAGCGTGCCTTTCTGCAGCACTTCCACGCCCACTGCCCGCTTGCCCTCGAACAGGATGCGCTGGACCTGCGCATGCGTTTCGACGGCCAGATTGGCGCGTTTGCCGAGGTGCGGGAACAGATAGCCACGTGCCGCGCTCCACCGCTCGCCCTGCTTCTGCGTGACCTGGTAGATGCCGGCGCCTTCCTGCTGTGCACCGTTGAAGTCGTCCGTCAGCGGCAGGCCGGCCTGGCGGGCCGCTGCGAGGAAGCGCGCCTGGAACGGGTTGTCGGAACGCAGGTCGCTGACCCACAGCGGGCCGTCCTGGCCGTGCCACGCGTCGTTGATGCGTTCGTTGTGCTCGCTCAGACGAAAGTAAGGCAGCACGTCTTCGTACGACCAGCCGGGATTGCCGAGCGCGGCCCACGTGTCGTAGTCGCTGCGGTGGCCGCGAATGTAGACCATCGCGTTGATCGCGGACGAACCGCCCAGTGCCTTGCCGCGCGGCTGATAGCCAACGCGCCCGCCGAGCCCGCGTTGCGGCACCGTACCGAACGCCCAGTTGTTGAGGCGGGTCGGCAGCATCGCGACCGTGCCCGCCGGGATGTTGATCGCCATGTCGTTGCCGCTGCCTCCCGCTTCCAGCAGGCAGACGGTGACGTTCGGGTCTTCGGTCAGGCGCCCTGCTACCACGCTGCCCCCTGAGCCGCCGCCCACGACGATGTAGTCGAACTGATGATTCATGGCATTTCTCTCGATACAGGATTCGGAAATCACGCGAGACGCGACAGCGTGCGCAGCAGCAAGTCGAAAACGCGACCGTACGGAGGATGGAACAGCACGGCGCCGTTCAAGCGGGTCTGGTGAAACACCGGCTTCAGTTTGCTGAAGGTGTCGAAGCCCCACTGCCCGTGATAGGCGCCCATACCGCTCTGCCCGACGCCGCCGAACGGCTGGTTTTCCTGTACCAGATGCCACAGGCAGTCATTGATCGTGACGCCGCCGGACACCGTCTCGCGCAGCACGCGATCGCGGCGCGATGCGTCTTCGCCGAACCAGTACAACGCCAGCGGACGCGCGCGGCCCTGAACGTAGGCCAGCGCATCGTCGAAATTCGCGTATTCGACGATCGGCAGAACGGGGCCGAAGATCTCTTCGTTCATCAGCCGCGTATCGGCCGGTGCGCCGACCACGATCGTCGGCGCGAACTTGCGCGACGACGTGCCGAACGATTCGCCGGCCGGGTTGATTTCGAGGATGCGCGCGCCTGCTCGACGCGCCTCATCCACCATGTCGGCGAGGCGCGCGCGGTGGCGTTCGCTGATGATGGCCGTGTAGTCGGGATTGGCGGCGAGCGTCGGATACAGGCGCGCGACGGCGCGCGCCAGTTGCGACGCGACGCTGTCGGCCATTCCGGCGGGCACGAGCAGGTAGTCGGGCGCGACACAGGTCTGGCCAGCGTTCAACAGCTTGCCGAACGCGATGCGTTGCGCGGCAACCGCGACGTTGCACGACGTATCGAGGATGGCCGGCGATTTGCCGCCGAGCTCGAGTGTCACGGACGTCAGGTTGGCCGCGGCCGCCTGTGCGACGACACGCCCCACCTGGGTCGAACCGGTGAAGAACAGGTGATCGAACGGCAGGCCGGCAAACGCCTTGCCGAGTTCGACGTCGCCCACCACGACATCCAGCTCGTCCGGCATGAAGGTCTCGTGCGCCATCGACACAAGCAGGTCGGACAGTGCGGGGGTGAGCTCGGACGGCTTGATCAAGACGCGATTGCCGGCGGCAAGTGCCGCGAGTGCTGGCCCGAGCGAAAGCTGCAGCGGGTAGTTCCACGGCGAGATGATGCCCGTCACGCCCAGCGGTTGCGGCATGAGCCGGTTGTAACCGGGACGGAAATGCAGTGCGGTCGGCACGCTGCGCGCCCGCATCCAGCGCTTCAGATGCCGGCGCGCGTGCCGAATGCCGGCGCGCACGATGAACACCTCCGCCAGCCGTGTCTCGTGAGCCGAGCGGCCCTGAAAATCGGTGTCGATGGCGCGTACGATGTCGTGCTCGTGCGCATCGAGCCACGCGGCGAGCCGCCCGAGGCGCGCCAGCCGGGTCGCCAGCGCCGGGTTCGGCTCCAGTGCGAAGGCGCGGCGCTGGCGCTCGAAGCGCGCCGCAAGGTTGGTCGGGTAGCCTTGATGCATGGTGTCTCCTCCGGCTTGTCGATCGTGCGATCGCATCACGTCACGACGACAAGCGGCTTGCAAAATGTTCCAGGTTGTCACGCGGCGACGGGACGGTTCAGTGGCCGGCGTCACGCGCGGAACGCGTGCCGCAGGCGACCCCGCTCACGCAATGTGCCTGCCGGCGCGTACGGGTACGGGTTCCGCGGTAGCGCGTATCGCACGGCGCCGGATATGGCCATCGATCAGGCTCGTCAGCAGCGGCACGACGCCATCGGGAATGTCATGCCCCATGCCGCGCACCATGACCATGTCGGCACCCGCGATGGCGGCGGCGGTCGCGACACCGCCGCTGGGTGCGACCAGCAGGTCGCGATCGCCGTGCACGACCAGCGTCGGCACCTGGATTCGCCGGAGTTCGTCGGTCCGGTCGCCTGAATTGATGATCGCGCCGATCTGGCGGGTCGTGCTCTCATGGTCGCGCGCCTGCTGGCCGCGATCCCACGCCTGGGCCGCGTACGCGCGTCGTGCGACGTCATCCGCGGGATACCCCTGCGTGCCGATGTGGGCCATGATGCGGCTGTATTGCTCCACCGCCGCTTCGCGCGTACGCGGAGGCGGCGCGGTCAGCATCAGCATGCTGGACATGGCCGGCTGGCCGACCTTGCGCGCGCCGGTCGTGGAGATGATGGAGGTCAGCGACAGCACGCGTTGCGGATAACGCGCGGCGAGCACCTGGCCGATCATGCCGCCCATCGACATGCCGACGACATGTGCGCGCGCCACCTGCAGGCTGTCGAGCAAGCCGATTGTGTCCTGCGCCATGTCTTCCAGGTCGTAGCCGTCCTTGACGGGCCGGCGCAGGAATTGCTGGAGCACGCTCGGTCCCGGCCGCGGCGTGCGGGACGAGCGCCCGACATCGCGATTGTCGAACACGATCACGCGATACCCGCATTGAATCAGCGCGCGGATCAGCGCAGGCGGCCAGAAGGTCAACTGCAGCGTCATGCCCGCGATCAGCAGCAACGGCTCGCCGTCGTCCGGCCCGTAGGTGCGATAGCAGAGGCGCACTCCGCTCCGCAGATCGCAGAACGCGTCCTGGATCGCTTCCATGGCGTGGATCGTCATGATCAGGCTCCGACGGCCCGACGGGCCTCGACGCGATCCGTGCCGCCTGCTGCCTGCGCAGACCGGAAGCGCAGGCACGGATCGTCGACCGGACCATGCCGCAAGATCTTGACGTCGACGTGATAGTCCATCGACATGATCCACGGCGTGCCGGGGCCCTGGCGCGGCAGGCCGCCGATCGCGCGCTGTACGTAACCGGCACCGAAATCGAGCAACGGGCGCGTCGGCATGTCGCCGTCCGGCAATTCAGGCATGCAGACGGCGTAGCCGCCGCGTTCCATATGCTTGAGCAAGCGGCAGAAGTGTTCGGCTAGCAGCCCGACCTTCATCGTCCACGACGAATTCGTATAGCCGATCGAGAACCCGAAATTCGGCACGCCGCTGAGCATCATGCCCTTGAAAGCCACCTTGCTGTGGAGATCGACCAGGTCACCGTCGACCGCCAGCTTGATCCCGCCGAAGAACCTGACGCTGAGCCCGGTCGCCGTGACGATGATATCGGCGGGCAATGTCTGCCCGGATTCCAGCACGATGCCCGTTTCCGTGAAGGTCTTGATGCGGTCCGTCACGACCGACGCACGGCCATCGCGGATCGACTTGAAGAGATCGCCGTCCGGCACGGCGCACAGGCGCTGGTCCCACGGGTTGTACGGCGGGTTGAAGTGGACGTCGACCGGATAATCCTTCGGCAACTGGCGCTTGTTCAGGTAGCGGATCAGGCGCCGCGCCGCCTGCGGACGCGACCGGCAGAAGCGCCAGATGAAGCGGGAAATCGCGACGTTCTTGCGCCGCACGATCGCGTAGGCCCACGTGTGAGGCATCAGCTTGCGCAGCGTATTGGCAATGATGTCTTCCGACGGCAAGCTCACCACGTAGGTCGGCGTGCGCTGCAGCATCGTGATGTGCCCGGCCTTGCCGGCCATGGCCGGCAACAGCGTGACGGCAGTCGCGCCGCTGCCGATCACCACCACGCGCTTGCCGCTGTAGTCGAGATCTTCCGGCCAGTGCTGCGGGTGCACCACCGGGCCGCCGAAGTTCTCGATCCCGTCGAGTTTCGGCGTGTAGCCTTCGTCGTGACGATAGAACCCTGCGGCGCTGAAGAACCACTTGGCCAGGATCGTCTTGCGTTCGCCGGTGTCGAGGCGCTCGACTTCGACATTCCACAGGGCCTGTGCACTCGACCAGCTGGCCTGGATCACCTTGTGATTCGTGCGGATGTGACGATCGATCCCGTATTCGGCCGCCGTCTCTCTCAGGTACGAAAGGATCGAATCCGCGCCGGCGATCGCCTTCTTGTCGGCCCACGGTTTGAAGCCGTAGCCGTAGGTGTGCATGTCCGAATCGGAGCGAATGCCCGGATAGCGGAACAGGTCCCACGTGCCGCCGGTCGCGGCACGCGCTTCAAGAATGAGGTACGACGTGCCGGGACGGTCCGTCTCGAGCTGACGAGCAACGCCGATTCCGGAAAGGCCGGCGCCTACGATGAGCACGTCCACATGCTCGGTGGACGGAAGAGGATGTACGGTCACGGCTTGTCTCCAGATCGCGTCGAAATGCGCTATATGACCGTATTGTCATTAACCGAAATGGGCGGAACAAGGTGTCGAACGCACCGTATGCGAATACAATTGGTGCAACTTGCACCTCTTTGCTTCGATCGTGCCCGCCATGTCCCAGAACCTTGCCTCCGTCACCCCGCCGCCCTGGCCTCTGCCATCGCCACGCATCCGGGAATTGATGCGCCAGGGTGCGGAGATCACGCTGAATGTGCAGACGGAATGGCTGCAGGAACTGGACAAGGAGAACGTGGCGACCAGCCCGACAATGAGCGATCCGGTGCTCGCGGCGGCCGTGCGGCGAATCAACCGCAACGGGCTCATTCACTGGGCAACAGCCAACCTTGAAAACCCTTGCGCGCCCGTTTCCCGCTTTCTTTCCGCCGACATGCTAAGCAGTGCGCAGGAACTGGTGCGGCGCGGTTTGACCGACCTCGTGTTCGTCGCTGCCCGTTCGTCGCAAAGTGTCCTGTGGCAACGCTGGATGGAGCTGGCATTTACGTTGACCCAGGACCCGGACGAATTGCGCGAGTTTCTGGCCGTGTCGTCGCGTTCGATCGCGTCCTTCATCGACACCAACATGGTGGGCATGGCGGAGTTCATGCGCGCCGAACGAGAAGCGAGACTGCGCGGCACGCACGCCGACCGTCGCGAACTGGTCACGCAGATCGTCGAAGGCGCGACCATCAGCGCGCAAGAGGCCAGCCGGCGCCTTGGATACACGCTGGAGCAACGCCACCACGCCGGGATCATCTGGAGCGAGGAAGCAGATATCGAACTGGGGTTGCTGGAGCGGGCGGCCGATGCACTGGCGCAATGCGCGGGCACGCGCAATGCACTGGTCGTCGTCGCGAACACGGCGACGTTGTGGGTCTGGGCGTATCACGACGGCAAACCGCTCGACATGCCCTGGCTACAGCGCGCGATCACCCCACTGCCCGGCGTACACATGGCCGTCGCGACCGCCGGGAGCGGCATGGAAGGATTCCGGCATAGCCACCTGGACGCGCTGGCGACGCAGCGGCTGCTCGGTAGGCTGCACGCCGACGTCGGCGTGGTGCATGCCGACAGCATGAGCCTGATCGCGCTGATGACCAACCATATGGAGTCGGTACAACAGTTCGTCACCAATACGCTCGGCGACCTGGCCACTGCCGACAAGGCGCTACGCGACGCGCTGCGCGCGTTTCTCGCGGAAGGTTGCAGCGTGATCGACGCGGCCGAGAAAACGCATGTTCACCGCAATACGCTGTTGCGCCGGCTCGAACGCGCCGAGTCGCTGCTGCCCCGTCCGCTCGCGCAGCATCGCCTGCACGTCGCGGCAGCGCTGGAAGTGCTGTATTGGATCGGCAGCGATCAGGATTGATTGCGGCGACTTTATCGCGGTCATTCACGCCCGAATGACGGGTGCAAACAACCCTTGGCGCGTAACGGGAAGCTGCGGTCGGCCGGTGCCGCCCCGGGTGTTGCCTCAGGGTCGCTTTTCATAGACGAGGCACCGGGCCGCCTCCATGAACCTTGCATCGAAGCTCTGCGTGTGTCGTGCCGCTCCAGACTGCAACGTCAGGCCATCGGCCATCGAAATCAACAACGTGGCAACGTGTACGCTGTCGGCCACATCGAACATTGGATTGACGATGCGCAACAGCTTCGCCATCTCGTGCGTCAGTGTGCCGTACCACCCGTCGAACAGCTTGAGGCATTCGGGATCCATGGTGGCGAAGGACAGGAAATGCCTGAACAGCGCACCATATTGAGCATCCTTTGCTTCGCGCAGCGAGCGCGCCGTCACGCGTTCGAGTACCTCGTCCGGTGATGCATCGCTGTCGAGCACGCGCCTGAGTTCGACCAGGTACGCATCGATGACCGGCTCGATCACGGCCCGCAGCACGGCCAGACGGGTCGGGAAGTAGTACTGCAGATTGCTCACGCTGATTCCGGCCCCGGCGGCGACCGCACGCTGCGAGAAGGTCAGCGGGCCGCCTTCCAGCAGCAGTTCCCGCGCGACACGGACGATCGTGTTACGCGTGCGCAGGCCCTGGGCCCGCAAGCTATCGGGATCGCTGCCCGACGAAGTGGCATTCGTCGGACGCCGCCTTCTGCCGCCGTGGTGCGCTTTGGGTTCGGTCATCGTGTTCGGTTCGTCGTGGTGATGTCGCGCGGCACTATCCGCGATCCGCTTGGCGGTTCAAGCGCTCGTCGAGGAGGTTCGCGATGCCCAGCACCGCCTTGATCCCACACCAGCGCAACGGTTCCGGCGGCATCGCGGGCGTACGGTGCATGAGCGCCGTGAGCAGCGGCGACTCCGCGCCGCTAATCCGGTCGGCCAGCACCTGCCCGATCAGCGACTGCGTGCCGACGCCGTGCCCCGAGCATCCCGCCGTGTAGAACACGTTGCCGTACGTGCCGGTCGCACCGACCACCGGCAGTGCATCGCTGGCGACCGAGATATAGCCGCTCCAACACGCACGCACCGGCTGGTTGCCCAGTTGCGGAAAACGTGCGTGCATTGTCGCGAGCAGCGCCCGATAGGCCGCTTCGTCCGGTACGTTCGGCGTCCGCGAGCCATAGACGTAATCCAGCCGCTTGGTCGTCACCAACAGCGTATTCCGCGCGGTGAGCCGGTGGCTCTCCATCGTCAGGTGCGGTGTCACGATGCCCTCGCGGTTCGGCCACCCCAGTGCCGCCAGTTGCACATCGGAAAGCGGCTCGGTTTCGAGCGCCGACACGCGCAACGGCAGCACCTTGTTGCCAAGCAAGCCGAGTTGCGGCGTATACGCATTGGTGGCGAGCACCATGACAGGTGCGCTTGCGCTGCCGCGAGCCGTCCGGACTCGCACGGTCTCGCCCGCGTCGAAGTCCAGCAGCGCGGTGTTCTCGTACAGCCTCACCCCCGCGGCGAGCGCCGCGCGCCGCAAGCCCGTCACGTACTTGCCGGGATCGAGCGTGCCGCCGCCAGGAATATGACAACCGAACAGGAACGCAGGCGGAATTCCGCGCGCGCGCATCGCCATACCGTCGAGATACTGGGCGGGCGAGCCAAGCGCAATGCCGGTCTCCATGTTTTCGCGCAAGCGTTTCTCCTGCGACGGGTGCACGCCGGCGCGGACAATACCCGACGCGCGGTAGTCGCAGTCGATCCCGTATTCGACGAGCTTGCGCTCGACGTAGGCGACGCCCTCGTCATAAAACCCGACGATTCGTTTCGCCTGCTCGCGCCCCACGCGTTTCACGAACAGGTCGTATTCAAGCCCCTGCCCGCCCGCCAGATAGCCGGCATTGCGCCCGCTCGCACCGAAGCCCGCGAACTCGCGCTCGATCACGACGACGCTGACGCCGCGCGCGGTCAGTTCCAGCGCAGTGGACAGGCCCGCGAAACCAGCGCCCACGACGACCACGTCCGCACGAACATCGCCTTCCAGCTGAGGCCGGATGTTGTCCGGCCGCTCGATCCACCCGCCGATGGGCCGGTACGTTCGCAACGCGTGGTCTGCGTGCGACGCATCGAGCCGCATTGCATTGCCGGTCGAATCATCCCGAATCCTGTACTGCGTATCGCTCATGCGTGCCTCCATCACTCAGTGATTCCAACAAGACTCCCGTGCGGACCGGGCTGCAATCAGGGCGACGTCAACACGCCGTCCTGCGAGAACAGCATCGGCGTGCCGCCCTTGCCGGGCAGTGCGGCGGTCAGCGTCGCACGATCCGGGCGCTGCGCGACCTCGACCGTTGCTGCCCCCGCCTGCAGCTTCAATACCAGGCCATCGAGCCCGACGCCGATCAGGCCGTCACCTGCCGCTGCCAGATCGGTGATCGAACTCCGCGTGCGACTGTCAACGGCCGCCCAGTTCTCGCCACCGTCGCTGCTCTGGTACAAACTGCCGAGCAGCCCACCGACCACGATCCGGCCGTCGGGCATCGCGACTCCCGTCCACAACGTGCCCTTGCCGCCGGTCGTCAGATACCTCCAGTTCGCTCCGCCGTCGGCCGACTTGAGCACCATCCCCTGTTCGGACACGATGTAGAGCGCGTGCGCGGCGTCGGCGAACGCGTGATAGAGGTTGCGGTCAGCCTTGCCGCCGCCCGGCGGTTTCGGCAGCGTCGTGCGCAACCACGTCTTGCCACCGTCATGGGTCTGCAGCATCAATGACCATAGACCGACCGCGATGCCGTCCTGCGCGCTGGTAAACAGCACCGAGAACAGCGGCTGGTCGACCGACGTATCGAGCCGTTGCGTGACCCACGTATCGCCACCGTCGTCGGTCGCGAGAATCGCGCCCCACTGGCCGACGGCCCAGCCGTGCTTCGCATCCGCGAACGACACGGCCGACAGCGTCGCCGATACCGGCACGCGCCGCGCCTGCCGCCAGGTCTTGCCGTCGTCGTCGGACAGCAGCACGATGCCATGCTCGCCGACGGCGACGATCCTCGACCCGGCGCGGGTGGCGTCCATCAGCATCATGTGCGTCGGCGCGGCCCACGCATGCGCGGGCTGCGCGGCCCAGGCCGCAACCGTTCCGTCCTGCGGTTGGGCGATGGCCGTCGCGACGGCGCACAGCGCAATAGAGGCAACTAACGTCTTGATCATGGTGAATCTCTGTCGTGTGTGCGGGCATCAGTGGTTGAAGAGCGCCGACCAGCCGGCACGCGCTTCGCCAAGCGCGACGACCGGCGGCAGGTCGCCCCCCTGCGCGGCCGGTGGCCGTCGTTCGGCTTTGCTGTCGCTCGACGACACCGCGACACCCGTTTCACCGGCTGCGGAGCGGCCCACATCGGTGCGAGTCGTGTCGGTCACGAACGCATGAGCCGGCGCGGGCCGGCCCGCACCGGCTTCATGAAATCGCGGGAAGGCAACCGCCGCGATGCAAAGTGCGGCGCAGGTAGTCAGTGTCTTGACCATGGCTGAATCTCCGTCAGGATGTGTGTCGGTGTCAGTGGCTGAACAAACCCGGCGCGCGGGCCGGCTTGCGGCGCGGGAACCGGCGCTCCAGCACCGAGGCCAGCGCGGGCAGCGCCGTCATCGCCATCACGAGGTTCACGATGAACATGAACGCGAGCAGCTTGCCCATGTCGGCCTGGAACTTGAGCGCCGAGAAGCTCCACGTCGCCACGCCGATCGCCAGCGTGATCGCGGTAAAGATGGTCGCCACCCCGACTTCGAGCATCGCGTGCTGGACGGCCTTCACGATGTCCTGCCCGCCCGCGAGATGCACCTGCAGGCGGTTGTAGATGTAGAACGCGTAATCGACGCCGATCCCAACCGCCAGCACCATCACCGGCAGCGTCGCGACCGTCAGCCCGATCTGCAGTTCCTTCATGAACCAGTAGCCGATGAAGGTCGCGACCGACAGCGGCGCACAACAAGCGACCATCGCGCGCCAGTCGCGGTACGCGAAGAACACGAGGGTCAGGATCGCGCCGTACACGTACAGCATCATCGGCAGCTCACTGCCCGCGACTTCCTCGTTGGTCGCCGCCAACACCCCAGCGTTGCCGGCCGCGAGACGGACGGTGATGCCGGGGAACGGATGCGATGCGCGATATTGCTTCACGTCGTCGAGGATGCGGTTGATCGTCGTCGCCTTGTGGTCGGTCAGGAACAGGTGCAGGGCCGACATCGTGCAATCGGCTTTCATGAAACCCTTTACGCGGCCGACGTCGACAGACACCGCCCCGTAGTTCTCGGAGTCGATCGGCACCACGTTCATCTTCGGATAGTCTTCGTTGTAGCCTTGGTTGTATGCGCGCAGCATGCTCGAGTACGATTGCACCGACACCACGCCCGGCTCGGTGCGCATCGCGGCCGAGAAGTCGTCTTCGTACAGGCCGACCGCCGGGTTGTCGCAGGCGTTGCCGGACGACTCGACCGCAACCGTCAGCCAGTCGAGGCCCATGTCGTAGTTGCCGGCGATCGCCGTCGCATCGCGATTGAAACGTGCGTCCGCACGCAGTTCCGGAGCGCCCGGCTGCAGCGTGCCGATCACACGATCGCGGCTTTGCCATGCAGCCAGCGCGAACACCACCAGCGTCAGTGCGACGGTCGCCCCCGCATACTTCCGCTGTGCGATACGCGCCAGCGGGCGCAGCCATGCCGCTCGCCGCTCGCCGCGCTTGAGCGCGCTGTCCGCATAGCGCTTCGTGAAGTTGAAGCACGACGCGGCCACGGGCAGCAGGATCAGGTTCGTGACGATCTTGTAGGCCACGCCGAGCGATGCGGTAATCGCAAGCTCACGCACCATCGGAATCGGGATCAGCAGCAGCGTGATGAACGACACGAACGCGGTAATCAGCGCCAGCACGCCTGGAATCAGCAGCCCGCTGAAGCTGCGCCGCGCCGCTTCGTACGAGCTGTGTCCGTGCGAGATCTCGCGCACGATGAAGTTCACCTGCTGCACCCCGTGCGAAACGCCGATCGCGAACACCAGGAACGGCACCAGCACCGCGAGCGGATCGAGGCCGAAACCCAGCAGCTTCAGCGTGCCGAACTGCCAGACCAGCGACGTCAGCGAGCACGCGATCAGCAGCACCGTGAACCGCAGCGAATGGCAATACCAGTACACTGCAAGTGCGGTCAGCAGCAGCGCGATCGCGCAGAAGCCGAGCACGGCCTTTGCTCCGTCGGCGATGTCACCGATCTGCTTCGCAAAGCCAATTATCTGCACCTCGTAGCCGGCATCCTCGAAGGGCTGGCGGATCCTCTGCTCGAGCACGTGATTGAACGCGACATAGTCGAGTACTTTGCCCGCACTATCGCGCTCGTTCAGCTCGGCCGTGATCATCGCGCTATCCTCGCCGTGCGACACGAGCGTGCCGACATAACCGCCCAGCGTCGTCGCGCGATGGATCTTCTCGACGATTTCCGGCGTGAGCTGATCCGGCGTGATCGTGCCGGAAATGATCGGTTCCGCGCGGAAACCCTCGTCGGTGATCTCGTTGACGAACGCATTCGACGTCCACAGCGAGCGCACGCCGATCCGGTCGACGTTCGGCAGGTAGGTCACCGCCTGCGTGACCTTGTACAGCCGCGTCAGACCATCCGGCGTCCAGATCGAGCCGTGCTTCGCGCGCACGACGACGGTGATCCGATTCGCGCCGAGTAGATCGTTCCGGTATTTCTGGAACGTGCGAATGTACTCGTGGCCGATCGGCATCTGTTTCTCGAAGCCGGCATCCATGCGCAGTTGCATCGCGAACACCGCCATCACGACGGTAAACAGGACGATCGCCACGAGCACGATCGCGCGATGACCGAAGAAGAGCCTTTCAAGGCGGCTGACCAGACGATTAAGCACTGCATTACCCCTTCATGTTTTCCGGCGATGCCCGACGCGCGTGCTCGCTTCCGCTGCCACCCGTCAGAAGTTCCGGGTAGCAAACACACCGACGAAATTGCGGTCCGAATACGGGTTCCCCACCGACTGATGGCCGCCGAAGAACGCCGCGAAGTTGATGCCCGCCTGCCACGTCGGCGGATTCTGGTTGAACAGCACATAGACGTTGACCGACTTCGCGCCCTGCATGTAGTTCGCGGTGAAGGTCGGTGTGTAACCGTAGAGGCCCGTGCTGAACGTCACGCCGGGCGTCACCTGCCAACCGGGAATCAGCGAGCCGTCGTAGGTCCAGTTGAAATCGACCGTCGCCCCCACCGAACTCGACGTGCCCTGCCCTTGCGTGATCGGATAACCGAGCCCCGAGTTGTTGTTCAGGCACGGGAAATATCCGGTGGCCGGCACCTGCGTGACCGGCTGCCCGTCCACCGTGCGCGTCACGTCCGAACCGAGACCCGGGTAGTAGATCCAGGTGAGTTCCCACGTCAACGCGGCGGAATCCGCAGCGATCAGCTTCAGGAACGGATACTCGCTGCGAGTCAGTGCAAGGAGCCCGTTGACGTCCAGCTGGAACTTCTTCTTGTCGGCCCACTGCTGGCAGTTGACACCTTGTGCACCGTTCGTGACCAGGTCGGTCGGGCCGCCCGCGCCGTAGCAGCTCGACAGCGCGACCGCATCGCGCGGCCGGTACGACAGCTCGGTACCAATGGCCCACGGCCCGACCCCGAAGTTCGCGCTCGCGCCGAACAGTTGCCGGTTCTGGAGATACGACCATTGCGCGGTGCCGTTAGCCAGCGTCGACAGCACCGGCGACTTGTCCGTGTAGTTCAGGTAGTAGAACGCGAAGTTCGCATCGAACGAGCGCGGCGAGTAATTGAACTTCACGCCGAACTGCGGCCGGTACTTCGCCGGCAGTTGCGTCGTGACCGGAATGCCGAGGTCATTGAACGGCGGTCCTGAGAAGGCGCCGTTCACGAGCCCGTTCTTGATCGCGTTCAGCGTATCCTGGTTGCCCGCCGCAGCCCCGCCGCCGATCGCATTGGCGATCGTGCCGACGCCCGGGCCGGCCACGTTGGGGTTGTTCGCATTGATCGTGAACGGCTCGGCGCCGCGGCCGATGACGTTCGCCAGTGACCAGTACGAACCCACCGGCGGAAGGCGGTTGCCGTTCCACTGGAACTGGTAATACGCTTCGGTACTGAAGCCGTGGGACAGATCGGCGGCGAGGCTCAGCATCGGCGCCGGCAGCAACGCCTGCTTGAGCTGCGAACCCGGGATCAGCAACTTCTGGACGTCGATCGAGTTGGTCGCGTTGATGCCGCTCTGCGCGTAGATGCTCTCGCCCCAGTTGATCACCTGGTTGCCGATCCGAACGTGCGCGTTGCGCCCGTCGATCGTGAAGTCCTTCTGTGCCCAGAGGTCCAGCAACTGCGCGTTGTACACCACCTGCGCGGAGGCCGTACTCGACAACGGCGTCCGGGCCGTGTTTCCGGCGAGGAAGTCGTACATCCCCGTCCCGCGCACCATAAATTTGAGCCCTTCGCTCGGCATCTTCAGCAACAGCTCGCTGGTCGCGCTCACGTAGGTGCTGAACGGCTGTCCCTTGCGGTAGTTCAGATCGCCTTCGTCGCCATAGCCCCACTGGTTCGTATTAGCGGCCGCACCGCAGCCGTATGCGTTCGGATCGCCGGTCAGCGAACAGCTCGGACTTTTGGTCCGGATCCCGCCGCCCGCCGTGAGATTGCTCACCCACGAACCCTGGACCGCCCCGTCACCGAGCGTGAACTCGTACCCGTACGCAGTCGATGTTGCCGCACCCAGCATTGCAATCGACACCGTAGTACTCTTAACGATATGGCTTGCTTTCATCGCCCCACCCATCTCCAGACCGGATGCCGACGGCGCGAGTGCGCACGTCGGGCCTATTTTCTTTTTTTTTGACTACCGCAATCAGCGTTCGCTGACCGATCTCAGCGATTCCGCCGAGTAAAAATCTGACTTGAATCGCGGATCGTTGATCTCCTGATACCAGCGGATATCCTTGCCCTGGCCAATCGTCGACGAATCGAATACATAACGCCCGCTCAGCAAGTCGTACTGCGCCATCGGTTCGTTGTCGCAGGCACCGCCCAGCTCCCAAACCGGAATCGGGTAGCTCTCACGCACCTTCCACAGCTTGCCCTGCGCGTCGTAGTCCTCGCCGACGAGCGCGAGCCAGCTGTCCTCGTCCAGGTAGAACACCTTCTTCGAAGCGACGTGGCGTGCACTCGGCTTGACCGTCGCCTCGACGACCCAGACGCGATGCATTTCGTAGCGTCGGTTCGCCGAAGCGATACCGTCCGGTGTCGCGACGTCGTGCAGTTTGCCCTTGAACTTGTAGATGCCGAATGCGTTGTACGGAACGAGCATGTCGCGCTTGCCGACGAGCTTCCAGTTGAACCGGTCGATCGAGCCGTTGAACATGTTGGCTTCGTCGATCAGGTACTGGTTCTCGAAGCCGATCAGCGGCGCGTCGTGCGTATAGGCCGGCATGCGTCTCACGCGGCGCTGGCCCGGAAAGTAGTAATAGGTTTCCGAGTCCTTGTTGAAATACTGGCGCTGCACGAATGCCTGCCCGGCCAGAGCGGCTGGCGACGTGGCCGAGAAATAGGCGGCCAGGCTGAGTTGGTCGACATCCTTCGGTCCGCTCTTGCCCGTTTTTCCAGATGGGAAATAGAAGACCTGCGGGCCGATCCCGTCGATCCAGTCGCCACCGCCCGGACGCGGCGAGATGGTCGTGACGACCTGCGGCCATTCGATACCGACACCCCGATACCGGTTCTCGTAGTTCAGGATCGCTTCGGCACCGTTCTTGGGCTGGGGAAACAGAACGCCGGGCAAGACGCCCGCTTCGACCGTTTCTCCATCCGATGCGAGTTTCGCTGCCGTGAGGTTGGTCTTCGCGTTCTGCTCGGCAAACTCCGGCAACTGGCACTCGCGGTGCGACGGATAGACATCCATCCAGTAGCCTTTGCGCTGCTTGATCAACGCGATCTGGCCGGGCGACAGATTGCCAGCGTACTTGTCGACGTTCGCGGCATCGATCGAATAAAGCGGCTTCTCGTTCCTGTGTTTCCAGAAATCGCCTCGCGTCTTGCCGTATTCCCAGCCCGACTGCGGCTCCTGCCTGCCGGAAAAGGCCGGAATGGTGCCGTCCTTGCTTGCGCCGCGTTCGGCTCCCACGGAAGTGAGGTCGTCGGCCGCAGCAACGCCGGCCATCATCAACAACGCCGCCGCGATTGCGGACGCGGTTCCGATCGTGTACTTCTTCATCATGTTCTCCTTCCGAGACTCAGCTTTCATTCACCATTTATGCGGTTGACGGGCGACAGGCGTTCGTTCCGTTTCGGGCGGCTAACGCGCCGCTTCCTGACGAGCTGTCGCGAGACTTCCGCAACCGCGAAACGCACGACATTCATTGAGTCGGCGCGTTTCACTTCATCAGTAATACGAAATATTTTCGGTATTTTTCTACCGGAGGTTACGGCGACTTCGAATCCTTCCTTTCGCGGCTGCGCCGGCCCAACTGCCGAGCGACCTGCCGGCTCAGGCAGCTCCGGATCCGGCAACTGCCACCGCTCGCACTTCGACACACAGTTCCGGCAACGCAAGCTGCGTCACCCCAACCGCCGTCCACGACGGATAGCGATCCGGAAAGTATTCGTCCTTCACGACCGTGAAAGCTTCAACCTCAGCTCGCAGATCGGTATGAAAAGTCGTCAGTTCCACCACGTCGGCAAGACTCGCTCCGGCCTCGACCAGAATCGCCTTCAGCGATTCGAACGCGATTCGCGCTTGCGCCTGCACGCCGTCGCCCGGCCGCATGTCCGCGCCGATTCCGACCTGGCCGGACACCCTGATCATGTCGCCCACCCGCGTTGCGGGCGCGAAATGGTAGGTGTCGTACCACGCCTTGAACCCGAGTGGAATGATCGGTTGACGCTTGCTGGTAGTTGCCATGGCTGGATTCCTCCGGATTCAGACGAGTTGACGGAAACACGGCGCGCGAAATGGATCGCCTGCCTTCAGGGACGCGATCTCGTCCACGAACAGCACGCCAGCCGGCGTGAAACCGGATGCGCTGTTTTCCGGCAGCGGGCTGAACGTGGCGTCGTCGCCGAAGAAGCGCAGCACGAGTGTGTGGCGATCCGGAAAGGCCGGATCCACCACACCGCCGCCGTGCAGCACGCCGGGGTGCAGCAACAGGACGTCGCCCGGTTTCGTGGCCCACGACAGGATGTCGTACTTGCCAGGATCGGCGCGGCGCTCGGCTTCGATGTCCGGCATCCGCGGCCAGATACCTCCACCATGCAGCGGCTCGGTCGGATCCTCGATGTTCTGGAACGTGGTGCCGTCGTGGCGCACGCCGCGATGCGATCCCCGTACTATCTCGAGCGCGTTTCGCTTCGGAACGGCCTCGAAGCTAATCCACGCATTGCCGAAGTGCATCCCTGCCCACGGTAGGTACGAGGTGTCCTGATGCCACAGCGAGCGCGCGCCCTTTCCGCCTTGCTTCAGGAAGAGCTCCTCGGCGAAAAACCACGCGTGCTTCGATCCCCACATGTCGGCAAACAGGCGACCGAGCGGCAGCGTGCCGACCAGTTCGTCGAGCCGCTCCTTCGCATAGGGATTCGCGTTGTCGACGTGTGACCGGAGGTCGGTACCGTCGAGGAGACTCGACGCCATCGGCCCCGGATTTTCGATACCCCAGTCGAACGCGAGCCGGCATCGGGCCAGTTGTTCCTCGTTCAACAGACCTTCGATCAGAACCGCGCCGTCCTCTGCAAAAGCCTTGCGCTTGACATTGTCCATCGGTCACCTCCTGTTGGTGCGCACCCGCCCTGCTTGCGGGTGTCCTGTACGACCTAAAAAGTAGAACGGAACAACAATATTAGGTAATAGTGACTAATTTAGAAGAAAATAAAAAGAGAGGGTATTCCCGGTCCGGATTCAATTCGTGGAGAAATGGAGCGCCTGGAATGACGGCACCTCTCCCTGCCGGCCACGCAAAGTCGATCGCGGCCGCAGTGAGCTCCGGCAGCCATTCAATCCTGCGCGGCCCGACGACACGACGGCCGTCCCTGGCGTGTGTCGTCGCACGACGCCACGCACTTACGCGAGGCGTTGCCCCCGTTCCGTGTCGATCGAAAACGGCTGGCGTCGTGCGTCTGACCTGCGCGCTCCAGCGCGCAATAGGCGTAATAGAGCACGGCCGTCATGTACGACCACGTCACCAGCGCGAGCACATAGAAATTGAGCAAGACGCTGTGCTCGCCTCCCGGTATCGGATAGAAATCGTAGATGCACGCGATCGCCTGCGACGCCACCATCGCGACGGTCGTAGTCAACGCATGAAGCCGCTCGCCTGCCGCCAGCAACTTCCGCACGAATTCGGTGAGATAGATCGTCAGGCATGCCCATGCCGCGACATAGAAATACGGCTGCACTTTCGCGATCAGGCCGGACACCAGCACGACTGTGCCAACGATGGAAATCCCGAACAGCACGGCATCCTGACGGCCCGATGGCCTGTAGCCGCGCGTCACGGCCATGAGGCCCGCGACGGCGACGAGCGGCATCCCGAAGCCGCGGGAAAACGCATCCAGGACGTGCGAGATGAAGCCCGAGATCTCGAAGTGAGTCGCGAAATAGATCAGCGCATTGGTCGAGGAGACCGTCACGATGAGCCACTCGAACCCGAGCAGGAAATTGCGCTTCTTGAGAAACTTCCAGCCGTAAATGGCCGATGTGGTTGCCAGCAACGCACTGGCAAAACAAAGTACGAGCGATCTGCTGTCCATGATCAAATACTCCATTCCGATTGCATACGGTTCATCATTCCTTCTCCGGATTCAAACTCGCCAGGTACTGGGCGACGGCCTCGCGGTCTTTCGGCGACAGTGCAGCGGCGACGCGCTGCATCGTACCGGTCGCTTCCGTTCGCGTGCCGGTGGCAAACGCCTCCAATTGCTTCAGGAGATAGTCGTGCCCCTGGCCGGCCAGCCGCGGGAACTGCGCCTGGCCCGTCAGGCGGACGCCGTGACACGCGGCACAGGTCCCCTTCTCGACCAGTTGCCTGCCTTGCGCCGCCAGTTGCGGGTCGGCTTCAAAGTAGCGATTGCTTCGGGCTGGTTGCCGTGCGTAGTAGTCGGACAGCGACTTGATGTCGGTCTCGCTCAGGCTCATCGCCAGCGGCGCCATGTTCGGATTGGCGCGCTTGCCGCTCGCGAAGTCGTGAAGCTGGACCGCCAGGTAGGAAGCCGGTTGTCCCGCAAGACTCGGATAGTCCTGCGCGACCGACGTACCCTTGACACCGTGACAGCCAAGGCACGCGTCAGACAGGTGCGACCACGGGCCGCCGTCGGCGCGGTACGCATCCTCCGACGTCGACACGAACTGTTGCAGACGGTACATATCCAGCACCGTCGGCCCGAATCCGACGAGCAATACGGCGACGAGCCCGGCAACGGCGAGCAAAATGCATTTCTTCATGGTTGCTCTCCTATGCGCGGCGCAGGCCGTTCAGCGCCTGCAATGCGCCCTGGTGGCCCGACCGCACTGCGCCATCCATGTAGCCTGCCCAGATGTTCGCGGTTTCGGTCCCCGACCAGATCAGGTTGCCGCACGGCAAATGCAGTCCGTCACCATGTGCGCTCCAGAAACCTGGCGGAATCGCGGACACGCACGTGATCGTCCACGGATCGACGCGACTCCAGTCGTGGTCGTGATACGACACGGGCGACAACGCGTCGTCACCCCACGCCTGCGCATAAATTTCCGCGAGCATGCGTTGTGCGGCCTTCCGGTCCGACGGCACCAGCGCGTTCCGGACGAACGCATTGATGATTCCGATCTCCCCGCCGGGCGGGGAGTTGTCGTACGCCCAGATGATCGGCCCGCCTGCCTGGAAGATATGGCCGTTCAGCCCTTTCTCCCGCCAGAACGGACGGCGATAGACCATCGCCGTCTTGCGCGCCGGCGAGTGGGCAGGCCACGCACGCTGCAGCGACGCCCGCTTCTCGGGCAACGGCGGCTCGAACTGCACCTGGTTGCACAGGGCCGGGTGGATGGCCATGATCACCTTGCGCGCACGTACATCTCCGCGATCGGTATGCAGCGTGACGATGTCGCGATCCCAGCCGGAGATCCGGCGCACCGGGGTCGACAGTCGTACCTTGTCGCTCAATTGCCCGGCCATCTTCATGCAAAGGATCTGCGAGCCGCCGATGAAGCGCGTTTCCTGCGCGCTGTGCTTGATGGAATCGAGCTGCGTGTAGTCGCACGACGCCGAATTGATCATCGACAGGAAGTGCAACAGCCCCATCTTGACCGGCGGAACACCGCCGCTCAGCGAGACCGAGCCGTCCCAGCCCAGCCGGTCTTCCGGCTTGATATTCTGCGTCACCATCCAGTCGGCCACCGACATCTTGTCGAGCTCGCCAGCCTGGGGCGACGTCCACGGCGCGCCCGAAGGTACGTCGCGCGACAGCGTGCCGAGCTTAGACGATATGGCTTCGTCGGTGCCGAACGTGCCTTTCAGGTCGACCGCCACGCGGCCTTCACCACCCAGGATGACCGTCTTGCCTTCGTAGTAGCTCGGGAACGTGCCGACCTCCAGTTCGCGGGCGAGATCGGCGACGGCGGTCTGGCCCGGCCCGATCCATTGACCGCCGACCTCGGTGACGTATCCGCCTTCCACGTTGTAGTTGAGGGTCCGGCCGCCGACACGGTCTCGCGCTTCCAGCACCGCGAACGATTCGCAACCCGCCTGCCGCAAATCGCGGGCGGCGGTCAGTCCAGCCAGCCCTGCGCCGATGATGATCACGTCGAGCACGTCGTCCGGCATACCGGACGTACCGCCTTCGCCGGCGCTCGCCTGCCGTGCGCCGATCGCAAGCGTGCCCACGGCGGCGACTGACGCGCCCGCATACTTGAGCCACTGTCTCCGGTGCAGATCGGCGGCTCCATTGGGGAAAGACTTCTTTGGCATTTTGTGTTGGCTACTGCAATAAAATTCGCTCGGGAGCCGTCCATCAGGATAACGAACTATATACGGCCCGTTCGGCACGTCGTTCCGAATCGATCGGAGTGCGGCCGCTGCCCCTGCTCCGCTCGTGGCGCAAGGAAAATCGGCCAACCACGCAATCCATTTGTAGGAATATGTGACAAACGTAGGTCATGATACATACAAACAAAATAAAGAAAAGACAGGGGATAACCCTGCCTTTGGCTAACCAGAAGACGCTCGTAGAAGACGATGTTCGAAGCAAATCATTCATCGCACGAATACACACCGATTCACAAAATAAACTTCAGTGCGGCACACGCACTCGCTATGCTCGGGGTCACGAATTCACGCGAGAATTTCGACCTGCGTCTCGCATCCGGGGCATTGCAGAACAGCGGGCCGGAACACGCCGCGGTCATCGAGGGATGGATTTATCTGGGTGACGAAGCATCACCGGCACTCGCGTCGCCGCTCCTCTTCGCCGATGCGTTCCCACCGCCGATCTACAACGTGATCGATCGCGGCGAGTGGGGATCGGTGCCGACGATCGACTATGCGGTACACCTCAAGGCCCCCCCGCCCTGGGCTCATCCACGCACGCTTCCTGACGAAGGAGGTTCGCGATGGCCTGCTGGTCATCGACGGTGAATTGCGGGATTCGAACGGGAAGTTTGTGGCGGAATCGCGTCAGCTCGCGAAATTCCGCGGCACACTCGGCAACCCGTCTCGGGCAATCTGAAGGATCACCGTGCGTATCGCCATCGCAAAACGGGGCGCCCGTCATGCGGGATCATGCACGGCGGCAAAAGAAAAAAGACAGGGGCATGCCCTGTCTTCCTGTGTCACCTGGCCACGCTGCGGCCGCTATCGGCTCTTGCCGCCGGGCACCTTGCCCTCCACCAGGCTGTACACCGTCGCCAGGAACCTCGCGTCGAGCCCCGCCGTCTGCCGCCCCATCGTGTACTGGAGCGCCAACCCGTCGGCCATCGCGACGAGCAGCATCGCCACGTGCTCGCCGTCGGCCCCCTTCAGGCTCGGATTCAGAGCACAGACAAGCGCAGCGATGGCTTGCGTCAGGGACGCATACCATTCGTCGATCAGCCGCGCACATTCGGGATCGATCGACGCGAATGAAACGAAGTGGGCCCACAGGGCCGTGCCCTTGACGTCCTTCACATTCTCGAGCGCCATACCGAGCAATGCATCGAGCGTTTCACGTGGCGACGCGCCGCTTTCGAGCGCCCGCTTCAACTCGCTCAGGTATGCGTCGATCTCGGGCTCCACGACCGCCCGCAGCACGGCAAGCCGCGTTGGAAAGTAGTACTGGAGGTTGCTGACGCTGATGCCGGCACGCTGCGCGACCGCACGCTGGGAGAACTCCAGCGCACCGCTCTCGAGCAAGAGTTTCTTCGCCACGCGCACGATGAGTTTGCGCGTACGCACGCCTTGGGCTCGGAGGCCGTCAGGCTGCGCGCCGGTGGCTGCTGCACTCGATGTGCGCCGTTTCCTGGTCGGTTGCTCAATAGGCACTGTCATCGCTTCCGTCGTGATCTGGGCGTTTCCGCCTTCCTGATGTGATAGGACCGGCGTTTCGCCGGTCGCGAACGACTATACCCGATGCCGACACCAATTTCCATCCGGAGCGCCGCCGCCCCGAGCCTGCCCGCTCCCCCTCGGCGCGCCCGTCCACCCGCGTCGCCGCAACAAGCGCACGGGGTCGATGTGCCTTCTCGGCGTTACCTGACGCCGACGTCGTGCCCGGAAGGCACGTTGGCCAGGTGGTACGCCACTGCATGGATGTCGTCGCCGGACAACCTGGCGACGACGTCATGCATCGGGCCGCCCACATTGGCACGATCCCCGGTCTTGACGGCCGTGATCTGCTTCACCTGATCCGCCGATGCGGTCGAGGCTGCAGCGTGTGTCGGCGCGATACTCGCCAGATAATGCGCGACGGCCCGGATGTCCTCATCCGACAATGCGGCGGCCACACCATTCATCGCACCCGTCTCGTCATGCCGCTTGCCCGCCCGGAACGCGGCGAGCTGGCCCGCCAGATAGGCCTCGCCCTGTCCCGCGAGGCGAGGCGCGTGCTCGTTACCCGTCAGGCCCGCGCCATGACATGCGACGCAGCTCCTCGCCTGCACCACCGACAGGCCGCGCGCGGCAAGCACCCCGTCGACCCGGATCTTCTCGTTCTGGACCGGCGCCTGGCGCGCAAAATACTCGGCCAGCAGCTTCATCTGTTTCTCGTCCATGCCGCGCGCGAGCGGCCCCATGTACGGGTCCGGCCGGCGGTCGCTGGCAAACGCGCGAAGCTGGGCCTCGATGTAGGCAGACGACTGACCGGACAGCGCAGGATATCCGCCGTTACCGGATTGCCCGCGCGGACCGTGACAGATAAAGCACGTCTCCTGCGGCTGAGGCCACGGGCCGGCATCGGCCTTGAGCGTGTCGACCTCGCCATCCAGCGCTTTCCCGAAGCGGTAATAGCCATATAGATCGCGCCCGAACAGTACGCCAGCCGCCGACACGGCCGCCACCACGACAACCCCGATGATCAATGCGCGCTTCACTCAAACCTCCGTCGTCCGATGCGCGAGCGCACCCAATACCTGCAGTGCGGCACGATGCCCCGAACGCACAGCGCCATCCATTGCGCCGGCCCAGATGTCGGCAGTCTCCGTTCCGGACCAGATCAGCCGCCCCGCCGGCGGGTGCAGATACTCGCCCCATGTCGTCCAGAAGCCGGGCGGGATCGGATGAATGCAGGTCAGCGACCACGGGTCCACCTTGCCCCAGTCGTAATCGTGGAACTGCGTCGGCCGCAACGCCTTGTCCCCGAGCGCCTGCGCATAGATCGCGGAAAGCGTCCGTTCCGCCAGCTTCGCGTCGCTCGCGAGCGCGCCCGGTGCGATGAAGGCGTTGATGACGCCGATCGAGCCGTCGGGCGGCGAGTTGTCATAGGTCCACAACAGCGGACCGTTGACCGGGATGACCTGCCCGTTGTACCCGTCGTCCCGCCAGAACGGCCGGTCGTAGACGTGAACCGTCTTGCGCATCGGCGCGTAGGCTGGCCACAGGCGCTGTAACTGCACGCGACCGTCCGGCAGCGGCGGGTCGAATACGACCTGGTTGCACAGCGCCGGATTCAACGCGACGATCACGCGACGCGCGCGCACGACGCCCTGGTCGGTGAAGAGTTCGACCACCTCGCGATTCCAGCCGGAAATCTTGCGCACCGGGCAGGACAGCTTCACCCGTTCGCCCAGTTCGCTCGCCATCCTGATGCTCAGCACCTGCGAACCGCCGACGAAGCGCGATTCCTGTGCGCCCCCCTTGATCGACTCGAGCTGGTCGTAGTCGCTCTTCGCGCTGTTGATCGTCGCCAGGTAGTGCAGCAAACCGAGCTGCGCCGGCGCCGTACCGAGCGACAATCGGGCCGCCAGGGTGAACGAGAACTTCTCCTCGTTGGTCAGGCCTTGCCGCGCAAGCCACGCGCCCAGCGACAGTTTGTCGAGCGCCGCCGCGTTCGGCGCTTTCCACGGTGCCGCCGAAGGCACGTGCTTCGCCATGGCGCTGAGCCGGGCGGCAATCGTGCGGTTGCCGCCCACCGTGCCCTGCGTATCCTGGGCCACCCGGGCACCGTCCGCGAGAAACACCGTCTTGCCCGCGTAGTACGTATCGAACGTATCGACCTTCAACTCGCGCGCGAGATCGACGATCGCCGTCTGGCCGGGACCGAACCATTGGCCGCCGGCCTCGGAGATCCTCCCGCCACCGAGGTCGTGGTTGTAGGTTCGCCCGCCGACGCGATCGCGCGCCTCGAGCACGACGAACGATTCACATCCGGCACGCTTCAGGTCGCGCGCGGCGGTCAGCCCCGCGAGCCCCGCGCCGATGATCGCGACGTCAAGCACGCCGTCGTTCCCGGCGACTGCGCTGGCCGCCTGCGCGAGCGACACATCGCCGGCTGCAAGCGATGCTGCACCGACCGCAGCGAGGCGCAAGATGTTGCGCCGGGTCTGTGCATCCGGCCTGGGTTTGCGATTCATTGTCAGATTCCTTCCGTCCTCGTCAATTTGTCCTTTCACCGGCATGCCGCGATCGCGTGGTCATTCCATCGGCTCGTCGCATCGGCTGCCCGCGAACACCCGCGTCCCCCCCGCGTCGACCCACGCGTCGGTCAGGTGCCATCGTCCGCTCGCGCCGTCAGCCAACACGTCGTCATCCAGCCCCGCCAATCCGAGCGTCAGCAACTCGACCGGCAACGGCAGCCACCTATGCGCGTGCTCGGCGAGCGCGCAGGCGCAAGCCTCGATCCGAACACGCCGCTCGTTCAGGAATGCGGCGAATCGAACGCGGAACGGTTGGTCATGCACGGACAGGAGTGCCGCTTCCATCCACATGACGCATGCGTCAGGCTGTCGATAGCGTTGCCTGAAGTACGCTTGCATCGCGCGCTCCGTCACCTCGCGGTCGTTACGCGCTTCGACGATGAGCATCAGTTCACGCTCGACATCCTCGTGATCGCGCCTCAGCAATTCGAGCAGCACGACGGTCTTGTCGCGGAAATTCGAATAGAACGCGCCGCGCGTATAGCCCGCCGCGACGGCGATGCGTTCGATGCTCGCCGCCGCATACCCCCGTTCAACAAAGATCGTTCGTGCCGCTTGCAGCAGACGCTCGCGTGTGTCGCCGCCGTTCTTTCTCCGCGCGGGCGTCGACTTCACCGCATTTCCAGACCGATTCGCATCGGCACTTTCATACGCTTCCAGATCCTCATTCATGTCAGGATTCCTATTCGAATGAGAAAAACTCTTGCCACCGGAGCATGCCTGCTGCGTCGGTCATTTCGACATGATGCTTCCGTTCCAGCGCGCAGTAAGCGTAGTAGATCGCAACCGCGAAATATGACCACGTCAGCAACGCCAGCACGGGAAAGCTGAATACGGCCCCGTGCGCATTGGCGGGCATCTTGTACAGGTCATCGACGTACACGACGATCAGCGACAGCACGAGCGCAAGCGTCGTCGTCGCCGCATGAAACGTTTCCCCGGCGCGCAACAGCCGCACGGCGACATAACCCAGATAGAGCGCCAGCAAGGCCCACATCGCAACGTAGAAATACGGCAGGACGATATCGACGAACTCGAGCGTCATCAGCGCCAGCGTTCCCACCACGGCCATCCCGAACAACATGACGACCTGCTGGGCCATCGGCCGGTACTCATGGGTGACGGCCATCATGCCGGCAGCCGCGATAACCGGGATGCCGAATGCTCTCGTGAATATGTCCAGGAAATGGGCCACGCCGGACGAACATGACCAGCCCGTTGCCATGAAAATCAGCGCATTGATGGAGGACGCCGTCACGACCCACCAGGCGAATCCGAGCAACGGATTGCGCTTGCGGACAAACTTCAGGCCATACGTTCCTGTCGCCCACGCCAGCAAGGCGACGGACAACCAGATGTCAGGAGATCTGAAATTCATCATGAAATTTCCAGTACCGATTCGGTTCGATGCTTCATTTTTCCCAGACCAACGCTCGCTCGACGCGGTTGAGCACGCCCAGCGGCGTACTCGTATTTCCCGCTCACACCGGCTGCGACACCGCATGTCACCCTTCGTCGCTTCCCTCCTTGTTTATCGAACAGCTTTGGATCAAGCGGACCGGGACGCCCTTAAATAGAAAATGGTGACTAATATAGGTCATAATACATAACAACTGGTCACAAAAAAAGCAGGGTATTCCCCTGCCTCGAAAGCACCTGGATCGCTTGAAAGCATCGTCAGGCATCCAGCCAACCCGTGGCCTGCGAGAAGCTGTGGGAATGCCACGGGCTGCAGTCGTCGAAGGAAACGGTCTGGAGGCTGATGACAGACGCCGGGCTCTGGATTCCGCGCCAGCAGCGACCGCCGAAGGTGTATCAGCCGCGAGCACGGCGAGCCTGCCTAGACGAATTGATCCAGATCGATGGCAGCGACCATCGGTGGTTCGAGGAGCGGGCGTCGGCCTGCACGCTGCTGGTGTATGTGGACGACGCGACGAGCCGGCTGATGATGCTGCACTTTACGCGAACCGAATCGACCTTCAGCTACTTCGAGTCGACGCGGGCGTACATCGAGCGCCACGGCAAGCCGGTAGCGTTTTACAGCGACAAAGCCAGCGTATTTCGCAGCACGACCGCGAGCAAACCCGGCAACCGCCGTCTGGATCCATGAGGCGCCAACCGGGCGCTGTCGGTCATCCGTTGGAATGCCACGAAATTCGGTTTCCCGGTGCGAGAGACGTCAATGAAGGAGGTGGACTATTGGGGGTGAAGATGGCGGAGTGCGCAAGGAGCCCCCCTTTTAAGGAACCCTATGTCATAACCCTCCAATCCCCCATGAAAGTGACCGAACGAATGTCCGCCTTCCTCTGTCGGGTGCCACACCCAAAGGGTTGTGTTATCCGGCATGAACAGCGGTGTTGCCCGTCGACAATTTATGCAAGGCCCGCCAGGATAGTTGATGTGCACGGAAGCGACGCTGCCTTCACCTGGGAGGAGAAGACCCGATTTCGGCTCGACATCCCAACTGGCGCCCCGCATCAAAGAGGCTAGCGTCCCGCTATATTCGCCTATTTTTCTAGTGACAGCGGGCCGGTATTCATCCATTCCGCTGACTATTTTCAAGCCTTCGTCCTGACTTGAACCGTAATGCACCCCGGTCGTTTCGCGCCCTTCCCAAGGAGGTAGTTTGTTATGCGGGTCAAATTTTCCGGCAGTCAGGCCTAGCGGATCGACCCAATTGTTCGTTGCTGGTGCATATCCGTAAAGATTGAGTCCACCCTCAAGGCCAACGGGATCCTGGCTGATGAATGAACACGTGCTTGGATCGAAGTAGCGATACCGGTTGTAATGCAGCCCGCTCTCAGCGTCGAAGTCCTGTCCCTGCAACCTGAGCGGTTGATCACTCCCCTCCCAATGTTCGGCGCCTTCGATCGACCGGTAACGCACCTCCCATATGACCTGCCCAGAGGCATCATGCATCCGCACGGGCGCCCCGTTTGGACCATTCTGGTAGAAGTACGTCCATTCCAAGCCCGGTGCCGCTCGTCCCGTCGCCTGCTTCGATACTCCGCCCGCCGCCAAATCACAATTCACCATTGCGAGCGGCCGAAACGTTTCAGGATAGTAGATCCACTCTTTGACACGACCAGCATCCGGGAGCGTGTCGCCGTGCAGATCCCGATCTGTCACACGCCCCCCGTCTTCGCCCGTCACATGCTCGCCTACGCGCGTATTGCCATCCCAGAAGAAGTGGCTGATGCGCGATGGCGAGATTGGCGCCACGCTGTCGGCTGGCCCAACATGGGCAATCTTGCGGACCCGCCGGTGGAACGGGTCGTATTCGTACCTCGCACAAATCCAGACCTGGTTTTCCTTCGCTCCGGCAAGCGCTGGCCGCACCGCCACCGTTTCGACCAGTTGTCCGGCGGCATCCCAACGCAGCGTCAGGTTCTGGCTCGCGTCCTGCCGGCTAATCAGGTTTCCCGCCCGGTCGTACGCGTGGTAGCAGCCGTCGTATTCGCCCTCGCGCACCCACGTTCCCTGCGCGGGCGCACCCGCGCCGCGGTGTTCGTGGATATGCGTCTTCAGCAGGTCGCCGGCGGGATCATGCAGGTAGTGGCGTAGCCGGCCGATGGGTTCGAGGTGCGAGGTCACGCGGCCCATTGGGTCATACTGAAAGCGCTCAACACCGCCGTGCGAATCGCGCGTTTCGACCAGTTCGCCGTTGGCGTCGTATGCATATTCGCTTGCGAACAGCACACCGGTGTCCACCAGCAGCGTCCGCTGCGAAGCAAGCCGGCCACCCGCCTCGTATGACAATTCGCGCCGCAGGTTTGCGCCCAGTTGCTCGGCGCAAATCTGCCCGCGTGCGTCGCGCTCGAGAAGTACCGGCGCTGCGTCGTCGATCTGGATCGACGTTACGGCGTCCAGTGCGTCGTACGAGTAACGAACCGTATGTTCGACGACCTCAGTGCCGGCAGCGAACCGGGTCCGGCGTTCGGTCCGATTGCCGGCCGCATCGTAGAGGCTGCAAATCGTGAACTCATCGCCCTGCTGCTCCGCGATCACGCGCCCTGCATCGTCGTAGCGAAACGCGACGCGACAACAAGCGTTCTGCGCCAGCACGAGGTCGCCGCGCCGGTCGTACTCGAAGCGGTCGATTCGCAAGCCGTCCGGTTGCTCCGGGTCCGGCACACACTTCTGCACGATGCGGCCCAGGCGGTCGTATCGGTACCCGGTCGTCTGGCCCAGCGGATCGATGCTGTCCAGCAGTTCGCCCGTCGGGCCATACCGGTAACGTCGCGTCTGCCCCCAGTAGTCCGTCTCCGTGACGATACGGCCGAGTGCGTCACGCTCAAGCCCATACAGTTCGCCGCGTTCGTTGACCACACCGACAAGCTGCTCCTCCGTGTCGTACCGGTATTCGACCACGCTGCCGTCGGGCGCGACCCGCCGACGTAACCTCCCGAGGGCCGAGTACTCCATCTGCGTCCCATAGCCCGCCGCGTCACGGTAACGGACCGGATTCCCATCCGCGTCGTATACGCAATGAATCTCGTGTCGGCCGGGCTCGATCACACGGGTCAGGTTACCATTGCGGTCGTACTCGTAGCTGCTCCAGCGTCCGTTCACATCGATCCTCTCCATGACGTTTCCACGCCAGTCGCACCGATACCGGGCACGGTTGCCGAATGCGTCTGTCCTCGCAGCAGGATTGCCGTCGCGGTCGTAGTCGAAGCGCGTAAGCGCACCGCGCGGTCCTGCATGTTTGACGGGCTGGCCATATTGATCGTACACGTAGCTCGAAGTCGCGCCCCCCGGTGCAGTCTGCGCGAGCAGGTTGCCGCGCGCGTCCCATTCGTAGCGCCACTGCCGCCCGCCGGGCAACGTGACGCAGACGGGACGGTGGTCCGCGTCGAATTCCGTGTGGATCGAGCTGCCGTCCGGCAGCGTCTGTACGACGAGGCAGCCGTAGCGGTCATATTCCCATCCAGTCGTGCGTCCAGCCGGATCGGTCCGCGCGTTCGCACGTCCCTGCACATCGTAGAGATAGCTGGTCACGCCTCCGAGCGGATCGATTTCGGCCACTGGCATCCCGCGCGCGTTCAGCTGCATCACCGAGATATGGCCCAGCGAATCGATGATGCATGTTTCCATTCGCGCCCGGTCGTACACGAAGCGGTAATCGAACAATCCCTCGTTGCCCCAGGCTCGATCGACGCGCCACACGCCATCGTCCCCGACACAATGGCTGTATCGAAACGCCACGCCTCGCGCACTGATATGAGCGGTCATTCGGTGCCCGTCCGCATACTCGTAGCGGTGCAGCTGTGTCATCGCGTCGACAGCGGCGCTCAGGTTCCGTTCGCCATCGTGCTCGTACATGACGAGCTGATGCGTGTGGCCGTCCGCATCGATCAGGACCAGCGCGCTCAGCCAACCCGCGTGCGAGTCTCCGCCCGCGCAGAGCCGCATGCCGCATTCGATCGCGCGTCCCGTGGCGCAGTCGCGGGTCCATTCGGCAATGCGCTCGACGCGTCCATATTCATCGCGCTCGAAAACCCATGCGTTACCACTCAGATCGGCGATGCACCCGATGCGGAATTCGAGCCGGGCGTCGCCCGTGAGCGCATCGACCGTTTGTCGCCATCGTTGCGGCAGCGCGAAGCCGTATTCGATTCCGGCGAGCGTGCGCAGCACCAGCCGATCACCGTGCCGATACAACGCGTAACCATGCTGCCAGTCGTATATCTTGGCGTCCCAGCCATCCCCTGCGGGCAGGGCGTCGAACGCCGTCGCGTAATTGGGGAAATACGCAGCCACGCCGATCGAACCATCGTGCGACATGAGCTCAAGCCGTATATCGGCCGGGGTCTGCCATCCCACACCAACCGCACCGGCATAAGCGTTATCGCTCGCGTAATGCCGCTCCCACGTAAGCAGCAGCCGCCCTCTCACCGTGAAGTCGCTCTGCTGGACAACGACCTCCCCTGTCGTCATATCCACCGGCTCGGCCTTTAACACATTGCAGCGCAAGAAACCGGACTTCAAATGCAGCTTGTCCGCCAGCGCCTTAGCCCAGTCACTGCCACGAAACGCTTTGAACAACGACGAAGCCAATGCCGCCATGTTCATGACCGGCGGTCCGCCCACCAACACCGGCCGCCCAATCGGAATCGGCAACATCACCGAACTCGGCATCGACAGCGCGGTTCGATGCGTATGCGCGCCGTTATGCGGTGGCGGCTCCAGCCCCACGGACCAGCAACTCATCACCGGCAGCGCCAGGAACGACATCGGATCGTTGTTGGCCAACACGGTCCTGCTACCCATGTACGATTCCCCGTCGTTCGACGGCTCAAAATCCTCCGGCGGCGGTGCGAACGATTCGCCCAACGGGAAATGCAGACCCGGCACATGGAAGGAATGAGTGCCCACCGTGGCCCGCAAAAAGCCGTTTACGAAGATGGGGCGGCCCATCATGCTTCCCATCCCCACGCCCGCGCCGACCGCGCCGGCAATTTCTCCAGCAACCGGAGCCACCGCCTTGCCGAGCTTCACGCCTTCGGCAATCAGCGGGTCGCTCGTCAGTTCGTTCTTCGCCCCCTTCTTTGCCCACTTCAGGCCGGCTTCAGCCGCCTTGCCGACAGGCGTAAACGTAAATACGATGCTGCCGATCACGCCCAGCGCGGCGTCGATGTACTCGCGACGATCGAGCATGAAACCGACATAGGGATGCGGCAGGAAAACCGGCGGCGTACCCGGCGTGACCAGTACCGAATGAACATCGACCCCGACCACGGGATCCAGATGCTTGATCGCCGGCAGTGCCATTGCCCCTCCTTTCAGCATGTGCCGCATCACGCGGCAACCTTGTCGCTGAACGCGTCGCCCTGACCTGCGACACCGTCCATTCAGCGACGGGTTACAGGTTGCTGTTCACGCGTATCGATTCGTCGATATGGGTGTCACCAGCCTTCGCTGAGGCGTGACATCACCCTTTGATGCGACCGCGAAAATCCCGAACCTGCGGCGGGAGCACGTCGATCGCCTCGACCTTGCGCGGTTAACCACTAATATAGGTCGGACGAATACATCCGACAGGCCTGTTTCCATCAAACGGGAACGCGATTGAACGACAAACCGCACTACCACCCCGACGACATCAACCGGCTGTTTTCAAGCGTCCCGACGCTGCTGCTGAATCGCCCCGCTCCAGCCGAACGATTCCTGGGCGCCATCGCCGGCACGGGTGACACACTCGCACATGTCCTGCGCGACTACCCGCATGTCCGCTGCGCGCCGCTCGATTTTCACTATGTCTGCCAGCAAAGCCTGTCCGCACTCGACGATGCGCTCCTGCGCGACCTGACCCGGAACATGAACCAGGGCTGGCGCGGCGCGCACTGGGCCGCGTTGCTGATCGCGTTGTCGGGTGACGCACGCTACTTGCCGCACCTCGACGCAGTCAGATCCCATCGCGGCGTCAAATGGGCCGCCGAACTCGCGGAAGCGGCCGTGAACGCGTCAGCCCCACTCGCGATCTCCCCATGCCGCGTGCTGATCGTTCGCCTGCGGAATCAGCTTGCGCAGTTGCCACGCGTCGCCGTCCGCCTGCGTCGCCATTCGTCGCCGGAAGACATTGCAGCGAAGACCTCCGCCGTTCGTACCGCCTATCGCAACGGCGACGTGGCCACTGCCGTGGCGATTGCCCGGCGCCAACCGGCATGACCGTCGACGGATCCCCCCGTCACGCAACGAGGCCACCTCTCACGCCTTGTATCGCCTCACACATTCAGCCCGACACCCTACGTTCACCTTTCGATTTAATTAAGACTTGAAACCTTGCTCCGCCATTTGGTCAAACTTCAATCTAAACATTTTAGATTCCATCAAAAATTGTTTGACGGTCCGTTTTCTTCCTTGCTATCTTTTCCTGCAAGAAATACCGACGGGAGCTTGAATGGCGCCAGTAAATCAAACTCCCGACAAATAACTTCCATTTGAATTACGTCATTACGAGGGCGATATCCGGCTCGCAAAACTGCGATTACCTCCGGGATGTCGCCAGCATCGCGATCTGCTTGATGGCATGGCAGGTTTCATCCGCCGCGCCCCGCTGATCGAGCCACATCGTTCACACCGCGCCCCGTTGCATCGTCAGTCGCATGCAGCATGGCAGTAGCCCGGGATACCCGTAGCAGCCCACGTCGCCACACGACGCCGCATTATCCTTTCGCCCGCACTTAATGAATTGGATTCCTAATCAATAGGCAACGAATCGAAACCGCTGTATCCGCAAACCGAGGACTGTACCCGATGCAATTGTCGGGCCGCCGCACGCAGGATTGCGGCACGGCCCGACATAAAAGAGGGCCGTGCGCAGAATCGATGCCCGCGATACGCGAGCCCGATACCCGACCGGCCTCCAATCCTGATGGTGGGTGGGGAGGACCATATATGTCGCCTTGAATCCTGTTGATCGTTCCGGCTTGCGTCAGGTTGCATCGGCCGCCCTTCGCTACCCGCGATCCGGGCCGCGCGCTGCATCCGTTCTTCGTCGAAATATCGGAGCTCACAATGCAGAGAACTCAATACGTCAATCGCACATTCCTGCAACGCTTTGCGCTGACGGCAATTGCAGTTGGAGTAGCAGCCACGATGGTCCCGCTGTCCGCGCAGGCGGCAACCAACTGGGTCCAGACACGCACCAGCGCGTTCCTCCTGTCGAATGCACCGGCTGCGTCCGCATCGCAGGCAACGGCAGCATCCGCTACGGCGCCCAGCTACTCGCTGAACAGCGTCGGCACGCCGGCGCTCACGGATACGCACGTGACGCCGCTCGAATTGAGCCAGCCGCTGCACGTCACCGTGGTCCTGAAGAACCGCAACACCGACCAGCTGGATGCCTTCCTTCACGACGTCAACCAGCCGGGTAGCGCGAGTTACCACAAGTTCCTCACGCCGGCCCAGTTCAAGGCCCGCTTCTCGCCGAGCGACGCGCAGGTCGCGGCCGTGGTCGCTCACCTGAAGGCGAACGGCTTCAGCAACATCACGGTCTCGGAAAACAATGCGCTGATCGCGGCCGACGGCAATGCCGGCAGCGTGCAACGCGGCTTCCAGGCGAGCATCAAGCGCTTCACCTATCGCGGCAAGCCGGTTTACGCGAACGATTCGGCGGCACTGATCCCGGCATCGCTCGGCCCGATCGTCGATTCGGTGCTCGGCCTGCAGAATGCCGCCGTGCCGCACCGCCTGCTCCATCGCTTCGCGCCGGCCGCCGTCGTCGAGCCGAATGCGATCTCGAAGAACGCGACCGCCGCGTCGCAGCAAGTCGGCCACCAGCCGACCGATTTCGCGGCGATCTACGACGCGAGCGGCCTGCCCGCCGCGACGAACACCACGGTGGGCATCATCACCTGGGGCGACATGACCCAGACGATTGCCGACCTGAACACCTTTACGCAGAACGCCGGCCTGCCGACCGTCAACACGGCGGTGGTCGCGGGCGGGTCGGGCACGCTGGCCAACGATGGCGACCCGAGCGAATGGGACCTCGACAGCCAGGACATCATCGGCACCTCGGGCGGCGTCAAGCAGCTGATCTTCTATTCGGCCATCAACGGCGACAGCAACGACAGCGGGCTCACCGACGCGACGCTGACCGCCGCTTACAACAAGGCGGTGACCGACAACAAGGCGACCGTCATCAACGTCTCGCTCGGCCTCGACGAAGCCGCCGCCAATTCGGACGGCTCGCTTGCCGCCGACGACGCGGTGTTCAAGCAGGCTGTCGCGCAGGGGCAGATCTTCTCCGTCTCCGCCGGCGACGCAGGCGTCTATCAATGGTCGACGTCGCCGCAAGGCGCGCCCGGCTATATCGGCACGTACAACGGCACCTCGGTCAAGACGACGATCAACCTGTCCAAATACAGCGTGTCGTCTCCCGCGAGCTCGCCGTATGTCGTCGCCGTCGGCGGCACGACGCTCTCGACCACCGGCACCACGACGTGGGCCGGCGAAACCGTGTGGAACGAAGGCGTCGCCTATGCGGACCTCGACAGCAACGGCAACCCGGTCGACAGCGCCGTGCGGATCTGGGCGACGGGCGGCGGCGTGAGCGCATACGAGGCCGCGCCGAGCTGGCAAACCGCGGCACTCGGAAGCACGGTGACGAAGCGCGTGGTGCCCGACGTGGCGTTCGATGCCGCACAGTCGACGGGTGCGTACATCGTGATCAACGGGCAGGCGAATCAGCTCGTCGGCGGCACGAGCCTCGCGTCGCCGATCTTCGTCGGTGGCTGGGCGCGCGTCGAATCGGCCAACAACAACAGTCTCGGGCTGCCGACTTCGGCGTTCTATCAGGGCCTGCCGACCAACACCGCGCTGCGCCACGACGTGACGTCGGGCAACAACGGCTACAGTGGCCACGGCTATACCGCGAAGGCCGGCTGGGACGACGACACCGGCTTTGGCAGCCTGGATTTCGCGAAGGTCAGCGCGAGTTCCGTCAAGTAAGGCACGCAGCACGATGCGGTGCGGCACGCTCGGCGCACCGCATCGCACCGTTCAAGCCGGACCCAACCGCATCGACACGGCGCGCCCTCTCCCGGCGGCGCCAACGCTTGCCGCAGATCGGCGCACCCGGCAATCGCTTCTCCGCCCCGCCTGATTCCGCCCGCCGCCCTCACCGCGATTCCATTCGATTTCGCAGAGGACCTTTCCTGTGCAACGCCTTAATCGACGGCCGCTCGATCTCCAATAATGGCCGCTCGATCCGTCGGCCGGTACGCCGACGCGACCCGCCGGCCATCGTGCCGGACCAACGATAAAAAATCCTATGCATTCCTACCAGATGAACAAGCATGCGGGCGCACGCGTCGCGGGGACCGTCATTGCCGCATGCCTGACCGGCATCGCACCGGGCGTCGCGCACGCCCAGAGCAGCGTGACGCTGTACGGCCTGATCGATACGTCGATCACCTATGCAACCAACCAGCGCACGCAGGGCGCGGGCTCGCCCGGTAGCGGCACCGTCGCGCTGACGAGCGGCGCGCTGAACGCGTCGCGCTGGGGGCTGCGCGGCCGCGAGGATCTCGGCGGCGGGATGGCCGCGGTGTTCGCGCTCGAGAACGGCTTCTCGGGCACGAACGGCAAGCTGTCGCAGAAAGGCGTCGACCTGTTCGGCCGCCAGGCATGGGTCGGCGTGAGCTCGAAGGCGGCCGGCACGCTCACCTTCGGCCGCCAGTACGACCTGATCCTCGACTTCGTGACGCCGCTCGGCGCGTCCGGCCCCGGCTGGGGCGGCAACCTCGCGGTCCACCCGTACGACAACGACGATTCGAACCGCAACCTCCGCATCAACAATGCAGTGAAGTACACGAGCCCGACGTACCGCGGGCTGACGTTCGGCGCGATGTTCGGTTTCTCGAACACGGCCGGCCAGTTCGCGAACAACGCGGCGTGGAGCGCGGGGGTGTCGTATGCGAACGGGCCGCTGAAGCTCGGCGCCGGCTACCTGAAGATCAGCCGCGACCGCAACTCGCCGAACCCGGACGGTGCGCTGAGCACGGTCGACGGATCGGCGACGATCACGGGCGGCAACCAGCAGATCTGGGCCGCGGCCGGCCGTTACGCGTTCGGCCCGCATTCGGTCGGCGCCGCGTGGTCGCACTCGACCACCGACGGCGTGACGGGCGTGCTCCAGGGCAGCAACATCGCACCGCTGAAGGGCGAATCGCTGGTATTCGACAACTTCACGGTCGACGGGCGCTACTTCGTCACGCGCGCGTTGAGCGTCGCCGCCGCCTACACGTACACGATGGGCCGCTTCGACACACGCACGGGCCAGACACGCCCGAAATGGAACCAGGTCGTCGCACAGGCCGACTATGCGCTGTCGAAGCGCACGGACGCCTATCTCGAAGGCGTTTACCAGAGCGTGAGCGGCGGCAACGGCAATCCGGCGTTCAACGCGACCGTCTGGACGCTGACGCCCTCGGCGAACAGCAACCAGGTGGTCGTCGCGCTGGGGCTGCGGCACAAGTTCTGACGACGCGCCGCGCGCTCGTCGTCACTCGCCTCCCTCAAGGCCGCGCCCGTGCGCGGCCTTGTTGCTGTGGCGCCCGTACCGCACGCCGCCCGCGGGAGCAAGAATGCCTAGCCGGCTGTCGCGTCTGCGCAAAAAATGCGGAGAAACTGGTCACGCTGTGACATTTTTCCTAATCTGTTTGCAGCGACGCCGTATTTCGGCGCTCCGGACGCAACACTCTTTCATATGGCGCACCGCCGGCTTACGAATCCGCATCACGCCGACGGGGCCGGACCTTTCGCGCCATTGCGGCCGGATACGCGCGTGCCGATGGCATGCGCCACGCTTTCAACGCAGTCCACCGCTGGAGACGAACGATGAGCAAAATGAACCGATTTGCGGTCCTGGCAACCTTCGTACTGCTGGCCGGTTGCCACCACGCGGCGAAAACGCCCGAGAACGCCGGCACGCCGCCGACGCCGTCGAGCGAAGCCGTCGCAACGGTGTCGGCCGACGATCTCGACAATCCGAACAGCCCGCTCGCGAAGCGCAGCATCTACTTCGATTTCGACCAGTACACCGTGAAGCCCGAATTCCAGTCGCTGCTGCAGGCGCACGCCGACTACCTGCGCAGCCATCCGGCACGGCATGTGCTGATCCAGGGCAACACCGACGAACGCGGGACGTCCGAATACAACCTCGCGCTCGGCCAGCGCCGGTCGCAGGCGGTGTACAGCGCGCTCCAGACGCTCGGCGTGCAGGCGACGCAGCTCGAGGCCGTCAGCCTCGGCAAGGAAAAGCCGGTCGCACTCGGCCACGACGAGGATTCGTGGGCGCAGAACCGTCGCGCCGATCTCGTCTATCGTTGATCGTTGATCCGGCGCCGCCGCAACGGCGGCGTCCGCAATAAAGGCTGGCGATGCAGGCCGCCGGCCTCGGCCGCGGCCGCATGGTGCGATTCGACGCGCCCGGGTCGGTGCGCGTCGTCGGTCGCGTGCGCGGTCACGGTTCGCGTCGCGCTCGACCGGCCCCTTCGCACACGACGATACGCAAAAAGATGGAATAAACGCCCCGCCGAAACGTCTTTTCATCGCGCAGACGCGCGGTTCACGCGAACCGGCCTGTCCTGCGGCCTGCGCGCTGCAAGGAGATTGCAATGAAATCGGCAACGTTGGCCGCGGCGCTGATCGCGGCACTGATGCTCGTACTGTCGGCGGGATGTACGTCGTCCGGCAGCGGCGTGTCGCAAGGGCCGGGTATGAGCCGGTACGGCGGCGGCGGCTCGGGAGGCAGCGGAGGCGGAGGCGGCGGCGGAGGTGGCGGCTACTGAAGCGCCGCCCGAAAAAACGGGGCGACGCATCGCGCGCAGGCGCCGGAAACCGGCGGCCTCGCACGCGACGCACCGCCCCGCGGCACGACTTAACGCATCGCCTTCACGTCGGCCGGCGTGACGCTCGGGGGCTGGCCGCCCCACGTCGCGCGCAGGTAGTTCGAGAGCTGGGCAAGCTCGTCGTCGCTCAGCGTGTGCGCGAAGCCCGGCATCGGCTGCAGGTTCTCGAAACCGGCGAACTTCTGCTCGCCGATGCCGTCGAGCATCGCGACCAGCAGGTTGCGCGGATCGCCCTGGCGCACCGTCGAGTTGCCGTTCATCGGCACCGCGACGTGCGGCTTGCCTTCGCCGTTGAAGCCGTGACAGCCCGCACAGACCGCGAGATACACCGAGCGGCCGGCCGCGAGCTGCGCGGCATCGGCCGACACCGGCTTCACCGGTTCCGGCGCGGGCGGCTTGTCGCCGAGCAGATATACCGACAGACCGCGCAGGTCGTCCTTCGTCAGGTACTGCGTGCTCAGGTGCACGACCGGATACATCTCGCCGAACGCCGAGCCTTGCGGCGCGATGCCGACGCCGAAGAACGTCTGCAGGTCGGTGCCCGTCCAGCCGCGCGCGGCGAGGCCGGCCGGCGTGATGTCGGGCGCGGCCACGCGGCCGAGCGCGGCACCGGCGAACGGTTTCGCACCGTCGAGCTGGCCCGTGAACGCGCGCGGCGTGTGGCATTCCGCGCAGTGGCCGAGTGCGCCCGCGAGATAGCGGCCGCGCTGCCAGTCGGCGGATTGCCCGACCGACGCGTCCGGCAGGCTGTCCTTCAGGAACACCATGTCCCAGAAGACCATGCCGAAGCGCAGGTTGTACGGGAACTTCAGGTCGTGCGCGCGGTTTTCCTGCGCGACGGGCTTGACCGTCATCAGGTACGCGTACATCGCGTCGGCGTCGGCGCGCGTGAGCTGCCGGTACGACGTGTACGGCATCGACGGATACAGGCGCTTGCCCGGCGCCTTGCCGTCGTGCAGCGCGGCGTAGAACTCGTCCGCGCTCCAGCTGCCGATCCCGTGATCCTTGTCGGGCGTGATGTTCGAGCCGTAGAACGTGCCGAACGGCGATTCGAGCGCCGCGCCGCCGGCGAACGGCGCGCCGTCCTTCGCGGTGTGACACGCGGCGCAGTCGGCGGCCTTGACGAGATAGCGGCCGCGCGCGACCTGGTCGGCGCCGGGCGCGCCGGACGCCGCGTTCGAGGCCGGCGCGTCGTGGCCGCCGCACGCGGCGAGCAGCAGCGCGCAGGCCGCGGCGAGCGCGGGCAGGCCCGCAGCCCGCGCGACACGATGAGCGAGTGTGCGTTTCATGCGGCGTCCTTCACGAGTCCCGGCGTCGTCAGCACCACGTCCTTGACGGCTTCGTAGTAGCGGACATAGCCCGTGCAGCGGCAGATATGCGCGTCGAGCGCTTCGGTGATCGTGCGTTCGACGTCGGCCTTTGCAATCGGCTCGCGCTTCAGGCGTTCGATCAGCACGGTCGCCGCGTTGACGAAGCCCGGCGTGCAGTAGCCGCACTGGAAGCTGAAGTGCTCGAGGAATTTCTGCTGGACCGGCGACAGCTCGACCACTTCACCGGCGTCGTTGCGCTTCGCGTGGCCTTCGATCGTGCGGATCGACCGGCCATGGAAGAAGTGCGCGCCAGTGATGCAGGTGCGCATTTCCTCGCTGGTGCCGTCCGGCTTGTCGACGATCACGACGCACGCATGGCAGATGCCCTGCCCGCAGCCGAGCCGCGAACCGGTGAGGCCTGCGTACTCGTGCAGGAACTCGATCATCATCAGCCCTTCCGGCACCTGCATCGGGCCGACGGACTTGCCGTTGATGTTGACCGACAGCGGTTTCTGCTGGAACCGGACGAGCGGACGCTCGACGGCGGCCGGTGCCGATGCCGGCGCAGCCGGCGCGGCAGGAACGGATGCCGGGGCGGCCGAAGCGGCCGCCGGTGCGGAAGCGCCGGTCGCAGCCGCGCCGGCGCTCGCGGCCGAAGCCGCGGTTTGGGCGGTCGTCATGCGAGCACCTCCTGAATCTTTTGCGGGGTCACCGGCAGGTCGGTGAAACGATGGCCGATCGCGTGCGCGATGCCGTTCACGATCGCGCCGACGACGGGAATCATCACCACTTCGGCGACGCCCTTCGGCGGATCGGTCTCGGACAGCGGCGGCAGCACGTCGCCCGTCTGCGTCCACACGGCGACGTCCGACGCGCGCGGCAGCTGGTAACGGTTGAAGTTCCACGTGCCGTTGCCGGGGCCGTCTTCGTAGAGCGGCAGGTACTCGTGCAGCGCATGGCCGATGCCCATCGCGAGGCCGCCCTGCAACTGGCCCGACACGAGCTGCGGCGAAATCTGGTTGCCGCATTCCATGATCGAGTGGTGCGTGAGCAGCTCGACCTTGCCGGTCGCTTCGTGCACGGCCAGCTCGACGAGCGTGCCGACCGCCGTGTAGTACGTGACGGCCGCGTTGTTGCGGCTCGTCGGCGGGATGAACACGCGCTTGCGGTCCAGCACGCGATAGCCGTTCGCGGTCGGCGCCAGCGTGCCGCGCATCGCGGTCGCGCCGGCCGGTGCAGCGGTGCCCGGCACCGGGCCGTTGTCGGCGCCCGTCTTCGGCGCACCGACGCGCAGCGACAGCGCGTCGATCGGCAGGCGCTCGACCGCGCCGCCCACTTCGAACTCGGCGTCGGTCCACTGCCAGCGGTTGAACACGTGCACGACGGCGCCGGTCGGCAGGCCGAGTGCATGCGCCTGCTTCGCGAGCTGTTCGAACGTCAGCGGCTCGAGGCCGTCGGCCGTCAGCTTGCCGTCGACCCAGCGCGCATCCTCGATGCGGATCGTGTACGGCGCCGCCTGGCCGCCGCCGAGGCCGCGCGTCCAGATCGACATCGCGGCCGGCCACAGGCCGTAGCGGAACACCGCACGGGCCGCTTCGCGCGTGCTGTGCGTGAAGTAGTACGCCGAGTTCGTCGCGCTCGACGGCGACGCATAGCCCGGCGACCAGCGCGGGTTCGCGCTCAGGCGATCCTGGTCGGCCTGCGACATCAGGTACGGATCGCCGCTCGTCTCGACCGGCAGGTCCGGCCATTCGGTCACGGCCACGAGCACGTCCGTCGCCGGACGGCCGAGCCATTTCGCGACCGCGACGGCCTGCGACGTCGACATCCCGGTGCCGATCTCGGCCGCCGTGTGCCGCAGCGACACCTTGCCGTTCTCGTCGAACTCGACCTTCGCGAACGACGCTTCCGCGCCCGTGCCGAAATCCTTCTGCACGCACGCGAAGCCGACGCCGTAGCGCTTGCCCGGGTTCGCGGCCTCGAATTCGGCCTTGCGCGCAGCGCGGCGCGTCCACAGCGGATGCTGCTTCGCGCGCTCCAGCACCTCGTCGACGCGCAGCGCGCCGGCCGGAATCGCACCCTGCGTGTTCTTCATCCCCGAACGCAGCGCGTTGCGCAGGCGGAAATCGATCGGGTCGATGTTCAACTGCGCGGCGATCTCGTCGACGGCCATCTCGGTCGCGGCCATGCTCTGCAGCGTGCCGTAGCCGCGTGCCGAGCCGGCGTCGATCGCGCGCGTCGCGATCGCGACCGAAGCCAGGTCGCTCTTCGGGAAGTAGTAGATCGATTGCGCGGCCGTGGCGCCGACCATCGCGACCGACGGCGAGAAGTTCGAGCGTCCGCCGCCGTTCGCCTCGAAATCGCCCTTGAACGACTGCAGCAGGCCCGTGTTGCGGTCCACCGCGATCCGGTAGTGCATCTTGAACGCGTGACGCTTCAGCGACGTCTGGAACTGCTCGTAGCGGTCGTTCGCGAAACGCACCGGGCGGCCGTCCGCGTACAGCGCGCAGACGAGGCCGTAGAACGGCACGTTGAAGTGATCCTTCGAACCGTAGCCGACCGTGTAGCACGGATGCACGAACAGCTTCTTCACCGGGAAGCGGCATTTCGCGACCATCGCGGCCGCGTTCTCCGACACTTCGAGCGGCGACTGCGTCGGCACGACGAGGTGCAGCGATTGCGTCGCGGCGTCGTACCAGCAGTTCGCGTTGTCGGGTTCGAGCGCGGCCGTGTCGACCGACTGCGTGTTGTATTCGCGATCGAACACGAGCCAGTCGGCCGACGGATGGTCGAGCTCGCCGGCGATCTGCCCGGCCAGGAACATGCCCTGCTCGTCGAGCTTGCCGTGCTCCTTGCCGTCCGGCCAGACCGGCAGGTGCTTGCGCATCATGCTCGGGAAGATCGGCGCATCCTTCAGGCTCGAATAGACGTCGTCGTCATAGGCCGTCTTGCCGCCCACCCGCACGTAGCGGAAGGTGCCCCACGGATCGCGCTCGAGCGGGCCCGTGACCGCGCCGTAGCGGATCACGTCGTCGCGGAACTTGAGCGCGTTCTTCGCGAAGCGGAAGCGCGCGAAGTCGTGATAGATCAGGATCGCGACCGCATGGCCGAGGTACGCGGGCGTCTTGCCGGCCGGCAACAGCATGTCGTCGCCGTAGAACGTCGGGAACGCGACGCCGTCGCGCGCGAGATCGTCGGCCGTGACCACGCGGTCCGGCTTCAGGTCGTCGCCGAGCAGCGACAGGTCGAAGCCTTCGTACGTGCGATCGGCCTGCGTGACGCGCAGGATCAGCGCATGCGACTGCTGCTGCGGCCAGTGCGGCATGTCGGCGGCGCGCACGTCGCGGGCGAACACTTTCGAGCCCGTGACCTTCGCGATGCCGTCGATGCGGAATTGGGGGATGCCGGTGACGCTATCCCATTTGACGGGGGTGAGGAGTTTTTCTTCGAAGAGCGCCGCGAATGCGCGGCTGCCCAGCGGCGCGACATACACTGCGACGCCCGCCAGCACGCTGGCTTTCAGAAAACCCCGCCGTGACAGGCCGTGGTTTTTCATTGGGGGGAACCTCCTGATGCGGCTCGGACGGCGATCGGGTGTCGCGACGTTCGGAGCGGCGCGCATTCTGGCATTGTTTTAGATATATCGCCTATAGTATTTCTCGCATGAAATACTTATTGAATTTCTTATAATGGAATTCAGCCGGGCTGCGGCGGGCGGTCGCGGGGTGCACATTCGTCTGCGTTTACCCCGGGCTCGCATATCGTGGCCGGTCTCCGATCGGCCACCGCGCATCGATCCGTTCGCAACGATGCTGCCCGCGCGCCGACGAATGCGCAAGACTTTCACTGGCGTGGTTTACGACTAGCGTCCGAAGCGGTGTGCGGTACTGCCGCCCTGCCCGCGCCGTCCATTTTTCATGGTAATGTCGTGCGCATCCGGCCCGGCCGGTGCTTCCGCCACGTGCCGTGCGGGCGCCGCCAGCCATCGCGACATCGTGTCGAGGTAAAAAACCATGGCAGTCAGGACATCTCTCCTGAACTCCGTTCTCGCCACTCCCCCCTCCGGCAACCACCGCGTGACGGCCGCGCTGCGTCCGTCGATGCTCGTGACGCTGTTCGAGGACGTGCGCCCGATGGCGCTGTCCGGGCTCGCGAGCAGCTTCGTCGCGGCCGTTGCACTGATCCGGCTGCAGCAGCTCTGGTGCGTCGCCTGGCTCATCGTCGACTTCGGCCTGCTCATCGCGAGGCTCGCGATCGCGCGCGCGTACGCCGTGCGGCGCGATGCCGGCGACGACCGCGCCGAATACTGGGCGATGCGCTATGCGCCCGTCTCGCTCGTCGCGTGCTTCGTGCTCGGCCTCGGCGTGATGGGGTGCGTGCAGGCCGTCGACGTCGAACTCGGCACGCTGTCGGTGATGGTCGCCGGCGGTGTGTTCGGCGGCATCGCGTCGCGCAATTCGGCGCTGCCGCGGCTCGCGATGACGCAGGTCACGCTCGGCGTGCTGCCGATCGGTGTCGGCGCGCTGCTCGCCCACCGGTCGGGCGCGTGGCTGCTGCTGCCGCCGCTCGCGATCTACCTCGCGGCGATGCGCACGGTCGTCCAGCGCCACTATCGCGTGCTCGTCGCGCTGATCGCCGCGCGCCAGCGCAACGCCGAACTCGTCGCGCGCTTCGATGCCGCGCTCACTTACATGCCGCACGGCCTGTGCATGATCGACGGCGACAGCCGCGTGATCGTCGCGAACCGGCGCACCGCGCAGCTGTTCGGCTCGCCGCGCGAGATCATGCTCGATACGCCGCTGCCCGACGTCGTCGCCACGCTCGGCGCGAACGCCGTGACCGGCGCCGGCGACGGTCTCGCCGCGCAATGCGACGCGTGGCTGCGCAGCGTCGAACCGGGCCCGCTCGACATCGCGCTCGCCGACGGCCGCCAGCTCGAACTGACGCGCCATCGCGTGCCGGACGGCAATGCGGTGATCATCGTCGAGGACGTCACCGCGCGCCGCCAGACCGAACAGCACATCCGGCACCTCGCACGGCACGACGCGCTGACGGGTTTGCCGAACCGCCACGAACTGCATGCCGAACTCAAGCGGATGCTCGCCCGCCGGCCGCGCCTGCCGAGCCCCGCGTTCGCCGTCATGTACCTCGACCTCGACGGCTTCAAGGCGATCAACGACCGCTTCGGCCACCAGGCCGGCGACGAAGTGCTCACGCAGGTCGCCGAGCGGCTCGGCAAGACGCTGCCGCCCGGCGAGCTCGCGGCGCGCATCGGCGGCGACGAGTTCATCGTCGCGATCGACGACACGACGATGCAGGCGTGCTCGATCCTCGCCGCGCGGATCATCCGGCAGATCTCGGCACCGTACGCGCTGTCGATCGGCGAGACCGTCTGCATCGGCATCAGCATCGGCATCGCGCTCGACGACGGGCACGGCTCGCCCGACGAACTGATCCGGCAGGCCGACAGCGCGCTGTACGACGCGAAGTCCGCCGGCAAGGGCATCTACTGCTTCTACTCGAGCGGCAGCCGCCGCGTGGCGCCGGTCGTCGCGAGCTGACCCGGCGACGCACGCACGGCCCGCTGAGTCTCCGTCTTTTCCCTGCCGGCCGCCTCCTCCCGACGATTCAATTCCGAAACGCTTTGCCGGTTCGCGCGTGGCGTCGCGCATTCGCGTGTCACGTGACGTGTTCCGTAACATCGGCGTTTGCCGCGCATCACGTTGGCCGCAGAAGCCGGCACGATCGACGCAGCGCAAGGCTTTTCATGGTTGGCACTCTTATTGCTCTCTGTCAGGGAAACAGGTTGTCAGGGAGACCCAACATGAATACCGTCGAAGTCCTCAGCCGCAGCGAAACCATCGACGAACTGGATGTGATCGACGGCGCATCGCTGATCCGCCGGCTCGTGTCCGAACGCCGCCTGCCGGCCGCACGCGAAGCCGCCTGCGTCGACAATCCGCCGCTGACGCTGTACGGCGCGTATCGCCAGGGCGTCGCCGATCACGGCACGCGACGCGCGAATCCGTATCGCGCCGGCAGCCGCTTCTGGGCACTGTGGGAAGAAGGACGTCTCGAAGCTGAAACATCGGGACGGTAAGCCGATTGCGCGCGCCGGCCCTGTCGCAGCAAGGGACCGGCGCGAAATCCCGCACACGAATGCAGCCGGCCCGCGCGCCGGCATGCGTTCATCGCTGCAACATCGGCATGGTCGCGCGTGTCGTCCTCGTCGAATCGGACGCCGCTCGTACGCTGTTCGCCACCGGCTTATTTCAACGCGCCCCCGTAAAAGGCTGCGGCACCCTGCCCGCTTCCTGACGATCGATCATCCAGCCGGGATAGCTCGGCGGCAACGCACTCACGGCATCCAGACGCGCAAGCTCGTCCTCGCTCAGCACGACATCGACCGCGCCGAGATTGTCTTCGAGCTGCTCGCCCCGTTTGGCGCCGATGATGACGCTCGTGACGTGCGGCTTCGCGAGCAACCAGGCCAGCGCGATCCGCGCAACCGAGACGCGATGCGCGTCGGCGATGGCGCGCATCGCGGCAACGCACGGCCACGCGCGCGCGAGGTCGACCGGCGGAAAGTCGAAATGGCTGCGTCGCGCGCCTTCCTCGGTGGACGCACCGGGACCGAACTTCCCCGACAGCAGCCCGCCGGCGAGCGGCGACCAGACCAGCAGCCCCATCTGCTCGTCGATCGCGAGCGGCACCAGTTCGCGCTCCACGTCCCGCCCGGCGATCGAATAGTAGGCCTGCAGCGTCTCGAAGCGCGTCGCATGGCGCGCCTGGCTGAGGCCGAGCGCCTTGCCGATTTTTCCGGCACGCCAGTTCGACACGCCGACATAGCGAACCAGCCCCTGGCGCGTCAGGTCGTCGAGCGCCCGCATCGTCTCTTCGACCGGCGTGACCGAATCGCTGGCGTGGATCTGGTAAAGGTCGATATGGTCGACCTGGAGGCGTTCGAGGCTGCGCTGCACGGAATCCATGATGTGGCCGCGCGACGCGCCCTGATCGTTGGGCTTCGGGCCCATCGCGCCGGCCGTCTTGGTCGCCAGCACGATCTCGTTGCGCGGGACGCCGAGGTCGCGGAGCGCCTGTCCGACGAGGCGTTCGGACTGGCCGAACGAGTAGATGTCGGCGGTATCGATGAAGTTGATTCCCGCCTCCAGCGCACGGGCAATCAGTCGGGTCGCGTCGCGCTGATCCAGTGTGCCGATCGCCGCCCACATGCCGGCATCGGCATGGCCGCCCAGCGTCATCGTGCCGAGGCACAGCTCCGAGACATACAGGCCGGTGCGGCCCAGTCGCTTGTATTTCATGGTCGTGTTCCTTCAGGCTCGGGGAAAAAACGTGGCGGCGTCCGGTCCGGCGCACCGCGCATGCCAGGACTTCGGTCGAGTCAGGACTGCCCGGCCCGAAACTGTCCCGCGATCGTCGCGACGCGTGCGCCATAGCGGCGTGCGGTCTCGAGATCCCCCGGCGACATCTCGTCAGGCGACGCGTCGGCCGGCGTCTGCGCCATCGGCGCGATATAGGAGCCCATGCGGTTCAGGTCGTCGCGCGCCGATGCCTTCAGGTTCGCCGGCTTGATGTCCATGCTCACCCAGATCCCCCCGTGCTGCCCGGCCAGCAACACGAAGTACTCGAGCGTATTGAGCTTGTCGCCGTTGAGGCTCGCGCTGTTGGTAAAGCCGCCGAAGATCTTGTTGCGCCACGCGCCGTCGAACCAGGCCTTCGACGACGCATCGGCGAACTTCTTGAACTGCCAGCTGGGCCCGCCCATGTAGGTCGGCGAGCCGAACAGGATCGCATCGGCGCCGGCCAGCGTGTCCCACGCGTCCTCGGCAAGGTCGCCGTCGGCATCGATGGCGACGAGTACGGCGCCGGCCCCCTCGGCCACCGCCTCGGCCAGCCGTCGAGTATGTCCATAGCCGGAGTGGTAGACCACGGCCGTCTTAACCGGAGAAGTGTGTTGCGTCATGGCGGTGCCCTTCCGTTGAGGTCGTCGTCGGGTGACGACGTCGGAAAGCACTCTACTGAGTCACAACTGAGTTATAAATGACGACCGATTGAACGTTCTGTTACTCCGTGGGTGAACAATGCAAAACCTCGATGCGCTGTTGATCTTTGCGCGAGTCGCCGAAATGACGAGCTTCACGCGGGCGGCCGAAAGTCTCGGCATCCAGAAAGGCCGCGTCTCGATGGTGATCCGGCAACTCGAGCGCGACGTGGGCGTTGCGCTGCTGCATCGAACGACGCGGAGCGTGCAGCTGACCGACGACGGCCGCGCGTTCTATTCGCGCGCACGGGACCTGCTGGCCGATGTCCAGGCGCTGCAATCGATGTTCTCCGGCGACGCCACGCGCATCCGGGGAAAGTTGCGCGTCGACATGCCGACCGAGCTGGCACGCAGCGTCGTGGTGCCTGCGCTCCCGCAACTGATGGCGGCTCATCCGGAGCTCGAACTGGAGCTGTCGAGCACCGATCGGCGTGTCGATCTCGTGCAGGAAGGATTCGATTGCGTGATCCGCCTGGGCCCGATCGTGGACGAGACGCTGATTGCCCGGCCGCTGGGCCGGCTGCGCATGATCAATGCGGCAAGTCCCGATTATCTGGCGCGGTATGGCGTGCCGCTCACGCTCGCCGATCTGCTCGGCCAGGGGCATTGCATGGTCCACTACTCGCCGACGCTCGGTGCCCGGCAGGCCGGCTGGGAATATCCGAGCGGCGACGGCTATGCGACGCTGGCGCTGCCGAGTGCGATGCAGGTCAACAACGTGCAGACCTATCACGCGGCCGGGCTCGCCGGCATCGGGTTGATCCAGGCCGGCTATTCCGGGGTCGCGAATCACGTCGCCAGCGGCGCGCTGGTGGAGGTGCTGCCCGACCTGCGTCCGGAGCCGCTCGCCGCGTCGCTCGTCGTCGCCCATCGGCGCAATCTCTCGCCGCGCGTCCGGGCGTTCATGGACTGGATCGAACCGGTACTGGAGCCGTATTTCGCTTGAGGGCATGCGGACGTTCGGCGTGGCCGGCGCCCGGCGCGCCGCGCGGTGGCCGTTTCCCGATAAGATGGCAGATTCCGTTCATCGAACGATGCCGCCATGACCGCCTCCTCTTCACACCGAAATCCCATTCACTGCGAAATCGATCTCGACGCGCAAGGCAAGCATGCGGGCTACCTGCGCCTGCCGCACTCCGTGCACCGCTCGGCATACGGCTGGCTGCCGATCCCGATCGCGTCGATCCGCAACGGCGACGGCCCCGTCGCGCTCGTGATGGCCGGCAACCACGGCGACGAGTACGAAGGCCAGATCATCGTGTCGCAACTGATGCGCGAGATCGATCCCGAGATGGTCAGCGGGCAGCTGATCCTGCTGCCGATGGCGAATTTCCCCGCGGCGGACGCGGGCCTGCGCGTGTCGCCGCTCGACGAAGGCAACCTGAACCGCAGCTTCCCCGGCGACCCGACCGGCACGCCGACGCAGATGATCGCCCACTACATCGAGCACGCGCTGCTGTCGCGTGCGCAGTATCTGGTCGACCTGCATTCGGGCGGCAGTTCGCTGCTGTACCAGGGCGGCAACATGCTCGCGATCGATCCGCTCGATGCCGACGAAGCCGCGAAGCTCAACGGGCTGCTGGCCGCGTTCGGGTTGCAGAACGCGCTGCTGCATGCACCGAATCCCGTGCATTCGGCATCGGCTGCGCGCCGGCAAGGCGCGATCTCGATCGTGACCGAACTCGGCGGCGCCGGCATGGCCGATCCTTCGCTGATCCGGCTCGGCCGCCACGGGCTGCTGCATTACCTCGGGTATATCGGCCTGCTGCACGGCGCACTCGTACCCGACGCGCCGCCGACCGTCACGCGCTTCATGCGCGTCGACGGCGATCGCCATTTCGTCTATGCGTACGAGCGCGGGCTGTATGAGCCGCTCGTCGAACTCGGCGATCAGGTGAAGGCGGGGCAGCCGGCCGCGTGGGTGCATTTCCCCGATACGCCGTTGCGCGAACCGGTGCTGCACCGGTTCAAGGGCGATGGCGAGGTGGTGTGCAAGCGCGTGCCCGCGCAGGTGCAGCGCGGGGATTGCATGTTTCAGCTGGCGGAGCTGTCGACGCCGGCGCGTGTCATCGAGTGACGAACGCGATCGGCTCATTCAGGAAATCGCGGCCCCGCCCCGCGCAGGATACCGGCAACGCTTCGCAACCGTCGCCCGCCGGCGCCTGCGCCTGCGCCTGCGCGGATTGCCAATACGTTGGCCGTCAGTCGGACGACACCGGCAACTCATTTCCCTGCACGGCGCCGCATTGATGGCAATGCGGGAAGAAGAAGAAATTCCGGCCGCCGCATTCGCATACATTGAACAGCCTCAAGCCGCAATGTACGCAGAAAGTGGAATCGTCGCCGCCGAGATTCCATTGCTTGTCGCATGACGGGCAGCGCTTTTTTTCGAGCGACCGCACGGCTTTTTCGTATCCGATCGTGCGCGCGCGTTCCCCCTGATCCTGCTGCAATTCGAGCCGTTTGCGTTCGGCATAGCGCTGAAATGCCTTCATCATGTAAAGGCCGGCGAATACCGTGAGCGCAATGCCGACCAGGACCCGGACATAGCCGCCGAAATTGGGCAAGTACGGGACCAGTTCAATGAAAAATGCGCTCAGTGTGAACAGGCCGAAACCGTACACGAAAGGCCAGTAGCGCATCTTGCGGTAGCGTATGAACAGCCAGGTCGCAACCAGCAGTATCGGTAACGTCAGCGCGAGCCGCAGTCCGAACACCTGCATCTCGTAGTGCCGGGTTGCCGCGTCGAAGCGCCGTTCGGCTGCTGCGTCCGCTTCGGCGATTTGCGCGTCGACCTGAGTCTGCTGCGATGCCAGTGCCCGCTGCTGGTCGCCGAGCGCATCGATCTGATGCTGCCAGTTGACCACCACGGCCTGGAGCGTATCCAGCTTGTGCGTTCGCGCCAGGATGTCCGGATCCCTCGCGCTGTCTCCCGTCACCGAGCGGGTTGCCAGCCAGTTGCGGAAACTTTCCTTCTCGGCCGCGTACTCCTTCGCGGCGCGACCGCGCGCAACTTCCAGTGTGTCGACCTTCTCGGCAAGCGCGTCGTGCTGCGCCTGCAGATGGCGCCGCGCCGCGTCCAGCGGCGCTTTTGCCTGAGCGTCGGCGAATTGCTCGATGACGGGCGGACCTCCCCGCGGCGCGAACGCCATGTCGCGGATCACGAGACTGCCGAGCATGTTCAGAAAGACGGCGAAGATGATCGCAATCGCCCATGAGGCAAGCCGCAGGAGCCGCGCTGGACTGGTCAGGACGTCGCCGGAAGTCATCATTGTTCATTTCCCCTTTGTTGGTCGCGTCTGCCGAGAACTTTACCGCAGACGCGTTGATCTGCCGCCGAACGCGGTCTTCCGCGAGCGCCTGCTTCTGGCCGGGAAACGTCGCCGTCATATAGAATGGTGCGCTTTGCCCGTCCTCCTATGTGGTTCAAGAATCTTCAGCTTCACCGTCTTCCGGCACCTTGGGCCGTGACCCCCGACCAGATGGAAAAATGGCTCGCGCCTCACGCGTTCCAGCCGGGCAACAGCATCGAAATGCAGCGCGTCGGCTGGGCGTCGCCGCGTGACGACGGCGCGCTGGTGTATTCGATCAACCGGCAAATGCTGCTGGTGTTTCGTACCGAAAAGAAGCTGCTCCCGGCGTCGGTCGTCAATCAGGTAACCAAGGCTCGTGCGCTCGAAGTCGAGGAGCAGCAGGGCTTCAAGGTCGGCCGAAAACAGCTGCGCGAACTCAAGGAGCAGGTTGTCGACGAACTGCTGCCGCGCGCGTTCAGCATTCGCCGCGATACCCGCGTGTGGATCGATACGGCGAACGGCTGGCTCGTCATCGATGCGGCTGCACAGGCGCTTGGCGACGAGGTTCGCAGCCTGCTCGTCAAATCGATCGACCAGCTGCCGCTCGCCGGCGTTCATGTGACGCGTTCGCCGGTCGCCGCGATGACGGATTGGCTGCTGTCCGGCGAGGCGCCGGGCGGATTCACCGTGGACCAGGATGCCGAGTTGCGCTCGAGCGGCGAAGGCGGCGCCACGGTGCGATACGTCGGCCACGCGCTGGAAGCGAACGACATGCGCCGGCACATCGAAACCGGCAAGCAATGCACGCGCCTCGCGATGACCTGGGACAACCGGGTCTCGTTCGTGCTGACGCCGTCGCTGACGATCAAGCGCGTCACGCCGCTCGACGTCATCAAGGAAGCGACGGATCCCACCGCGCAGAATGACGAGGAACGCTTCGACTCGGACGTCACGCTGATGACGGGTGAACTGGCGCGGATGCTGACCGATCTCGTCGATATCCTGGGCGGCGATCGGCACGAATCGGTTCAGCAGGCGGCAGCAGCCTGAACGCCGTCGTCGCCGGGGATCGTCGCCCCGCGACGGCGGGGCTTCGCGCCGACGCGACAATTCGACGAGGACCGCCGCCACAGTGGCGGCGGGTCGCGGCCGCACCGATCCCCTCACCCCACCGCACTCCCCCTGCAAGCCTTCTGACGCTTCCCGCGAAATCCTTATCGAAATTGCTTCGTTCGCCTTTGCCGGCCGCGCCGCTAACGTGTTCGAAACGGCGGCGGCGCGCCACCGGCATCTCAGGATGCGCAGCGGCCGCCGCCATCACGACAACTGCGTCGCGATAACGGAACAGACCGGACGGGCCGCGTGCCCGCACCCCGCCAGGAACGTCCGCATCGCGCGCTCTCCGCGATGCCCATGGCCACGAACGACCGCATCATCGACACGACGCCGCTCGACGTCCGCGCGCAACCGCTGATCGACGCGCTGATCGACGAGTATTCGACCCGTTACGACGCGTACCGCCCCGACAGCCGCGCGTCCGCCCGCGACGAACTCGCGCGCTACCCGGCCGAACTGTTCGCGCCGCCCGAAGGCGCGTTCGTGCTGCTGCTGCGCGACGGCGAAACGATCGGCGGCGGCGCGTTCAAGCGCTACGACGCGCAGACCGCCGAACTCAAACGCATCTGGACGCACCCCGACCTGCGCCGCCAGGGCCTCGCGCGACGCATCGTCGAAGCGCTCGAACTGCGCGCCGCGCAGCAGGGCTACCGCCGCCTCTACCTGACCACCGGCTTTCGCCAGCCCGAAGCGTGGGCGCTGTACGACCGCACCGGCTATACGCGGCTGTTCGATTCGTCGATCGACCCCGAAACGTATTTCCACCTGCGTTTCGGCAAGAATCTCGTCGATCCGTCGCGCACGTCGACGCTGGCCGACCTGTGGGCGCCGGTGCCGGAACCGGTACTGCCGCGCTGACGGGACAACGCCCCGCCTTTCACCTCACACATTCCGCTTTCCACGACAGGACGTTTTCATGCAACGAGCCGTACCGCTTTCTTCCCGTGCCGTGCGCACGCTGGCCGCCGCGCTGATCGGCCTGACCGCCTTCGCCGCCGCAGCCGCGGCCACCGCCGCGACGTTCGACCTGAGCCCCGAGCAGCGCGGCCGTCCGCGCGGCACGGCCGACGCGGCGGTCGAGCGCGCGGTGCCCGCGTCGTTCAAGTTCGCCGAGCCCGGCACGCTGACGATCGGCATCGCGCCGAGCCTGCCGCCGATCAGCTCGTATGCGACCGACGCGCGCACCGTGATCGGCTTCGACGCCGACATCGGCCAGCTCGTGTCCGACACCCTCGGCCGCAAGCTGAAGATCGTCGCGCTCGCATGGGCCGACTGGCCGCTCGCGCTCGAATCGGGGAAAGTCGACGCGGTGATCTCGAACGTGACCGTCACCGAGGAACGCAAGCAGAAGCTCGATTTCTCGACCTATCGCAAGGATCAGGTCGGCTTCTACGTGCGCAACGACAGCAAGATCCAGGCGATCCGCGAGCCGAAGGACGTCGCGGGGTTGCGCATCGTGACCGACGCCGGCACCAACCAGGAAAAGATCCTGCTCGCGTGGGACCGCGAGAACGTCGCGCACGGGCTGCAACCCGTGCAGATCCAGTACTACGACGACCAGGCGATGCGCATCGTCGCCGTGCAGTCGGGTCGCGCCGATGCGGTGTTCAGCGTGAACTCGGTGCTCGCGTACCAGAGCGCGCAGCAAGGCAAGACGCGGCTCGTCGGCGCGATCAGCGGCGGCTGGCCGCGCACGGCCGACATCGCGATCGCGACGCGCCGCGGCAGCGGGCTCGCCGATCCGCTGACCGTCGCGCTGAACGGGCTGATCAAGACCGGCCGCTACCAGCAGGTGCTCGACCGCTGGAACCTCGCGTCCGAAGCGATCGACCAGTCGCGCACGAATCCGCCGGGGCTGCCGAAGAGCTGAGCGCCGCGCGCGCCCATCGTCCATTCACGCTTACGCAGGAACGCCGCCCATCATGTCTTATTCGCTTTCGCTGCTGGACAAGAGTCCGATCGCCGACGGCTCGACCGCCGCCGACGCGCTGCGCTTCACGACGACGCTCGCGCAACGCGCCGAACAGCTCGGCTACGAACGCTTCTGGGTCGCCGAGCATCACGGCACGCCGGGCTTCGCGAGCTCGGCGCCGGAAGTCGTCGTCGCGCACCTGCTCGCGCATACGTCGCGCATCCGCGTCGGCTCGGGCGGCGTGATGCTGCAGCACTACAGCCCGTTCAAGGTTGCCGAGACGTTCAAGCTGCTGGCCGCGCTCGCGCCCGGCCGCGTCGACCTCGGCATCGGCAAGGCGCCCGGCGGGCTGCCGCTGACCACGCGCGCGCTGCAGTGGTTTCACGACAAGGCGCGCAAGCCCGACTTCGCGGGCCAGCTCGCGGAGCTCGACGCGTTCCTCGGCTGGGGCGTCGCCGAAGATCATCCGCTGGCCGGCGCGGTCGCGATGCCGGTGCCGCCGCAGCCGCCCGAGCGCATCCTGCTCGGCGGTTCGCCGGACAGCGGCGCGCTCGCCGCGCGCAACGGCTGGCGCTTCTGCTACGCGGGCCATTTCAACGGCGACGACGCGAATCTCGAACGCTCGCTCGACGCATACCGCAGCGCGGGCGGCACGACGCCCATCGTCGCGCTGTACGCGGTTGCCGCGCCGACGCGCGACGAAGCCGAGCAACTGATCGGGCCGTTGAAGATCTTCAAGCTGCAGTTCGCGGGCGGCCAGAGCTTCAACCTCGCCAGCGCGCAGGCAGCTGCCGAATTCGCGCGGCAAAGCGGCGCGTCCGACTACCGGATCGACGAGCTGCGCCCGGCCGTGCTGGCCGATACGCCCGAGCGCATCCACCGCGCGCTTGATGCCTTGAGCCGGCGGCTCGACGTCGATGCCTTCGTGATCGATTCGCCGGTGACCGACTACGCGGCGCGGCTCGCGTCGGCCGAATGGCTCGGCGGCGCACTGTCGGCCACCCCGTTGCAGGCGGCCCTCGCGGCCGACCGCGCCCTCTCCCCTGACCAGAACGCGTGACGCTCCCATGACGACCCGACGATCGATCCCCTTCGGCCTGATGCTGCAAGGCGCAGGCAGCCACATGAACGCATGGCGGCATCCGAGCAACCCGCCGGACGCGAGCATCAACCTCGACTTCGCGATCGGTGTCGCGCGCAAGGCGGAAGCCGCCGGCATCGCATTCGCGTTCGTCGCGGACGGCCTCTACATCAACGAGAAGTCGATCCCGCATTTCCTGAACCGCTTCGAGCCGCTGACCGTGCTGTCGGCGCTCGCGGTCGCGACGAAGAAGATCGGGCTCGCGGGCACGATCTCGACGTCGTACAGCGAGCCGTTCACGGTCGCGCGCCAGCTCGCGTCGCTCGACGCGATCAGCGGCGGGCGCGCGGGCTGGAACGTCGTGACGACGCCGCTCGAAGGCACCGCGAAGAATTTCGGCAAGGCCCACCCCGATCACGAACTGCGCTACGAGATCGCCGACGAACACCTCGACGTCGTGCAGGGCCTGTGGGACAGCTGGGACGACGACGCGTTCGTGCGCGATCGCGCGACCGGCCGCTTCTTCGATCGCGACAAGCTCCACACGCTCGATCACCACGGCCGCTTCTTCCAGGTCGCGGGCCCGCTGAACATCCAGCGCTCGCCGCAGGGGCAGCCGGTGATCTTCCAGGCCGGCTCGTCCGATACCGGGATCGGCCTCGCGGGCAAGTACGCGGATGCCGTGTTCACGCATTCGCCGTCGATCGACGAAACGGCCGCGTTCACGCAGCGCGTGAAGCAGAGCGCGATCGAGCACGGGCGGCAGGCCGGCGACGTGAAGATCTTCCCCGGCGTCGGGCCGATCGTCGGCCGCACGGCCGCCGAAGCGGAAGACAAATACCAGGCGATCCGCGACCTGCTGACGATCGACGAGGCGCTCGCGTACCTCGGCCGCTATTTCGATCACCACGATTTCACGCAGTACGCGCTCGACGCGCCGTTCCCCGAGCTCGGCGAGCTCGGCCGCAACAGCTTCCGCTCGACCACCGACCGGATCAAGGCCGACGCGAAACAGAAGGGCCTGTCGCTGCGCGAGACGGCGCTCGCGGTCGCCACGCCGCGCCCGAACTTCATCGGCACGGCCGAGCACGTCGCCGACGAGCTGATCCGCTGGCACGACGCAGGCGCCGGCGACGGCTTCATCCTCGGCTTCCCGGTCCAGGCGCAAGGCGTCGACGATTTCGTCGAACTCGTGATTCCGGTGCTCGAGGCACGCGGCCGCTACAGCCGCGACCTGCCCGGCGCGACGCTGCGCGACCACCTCGGCCTGCCGCGCAAGGCGAGCCGCCACGCGGCGCCCGGCGCGTCGCACGAAACGGCGGCCGAAGCGCACGCCTGACGCCGCCGCGCCGCCCGTGCGCGGCGCGCCTGCCCGACGACTCGAGGAACTCCAACGACATGAGCGACACGACCCATCTCGGCGGCGCGCTGCCGCCGCTCTCTTCTCCCGGCGCACGCGACGCCGGCACGCGTTTCCGGATCGTGCCCGCGCGCCACCGGTCGCGCACGGCCGGCACCGTGCTCGCGCTCGCGCTGATCGCGATCACGCTGCATTCGATCCTCGGCAACCCGCAATGGGGCTGGCCGGTGTTCGCCGAATGGTTCCTGTCGCCGCCGGTGCTGTCCGGGCTCGCGCGCACGCTGGTGCTGACGCTGCTCGGCGCGGTATTCGGCTTCGCGCTCGGCGCGTTCGTCGCGCTGGCCCGGCTGTCGCGTTCGCGGCTGCTGTCCGCGAGCGCCTGGACCTTCGTGTGGCTGTTCCGCTCGATTCCGCTGATCGTGCTGCTGCTGATCCTGAACAACCTCGGCTACCTGTACGAACACGTGCGGCTCGGCGTGCCGTTCACCGACATCGTGTGGTTCGAGGCGCCGACCACCGACCTGATCAGCCCGTTCCTCGCGGCCGTGCTCGGCCTCACGCTGAACCACGCGGCGTTTTCCGCGGAAGTGATCCGCGGCGGCATTCTCGCGGTCGACCAGGGGCAGCTCGAAGCCGCCGCCGCGCTCGGGCTGCCGCGCGGCCGCCAGACCACGCGGATCGTGCTGCCGCAGGCGATGCGCGCGATCCTGCCGACCGCGTTCAACGACCTGATCACGCTCGCGAAAGGCACGTCGATGGTGTACGTGCTCGCGATGCCCGAGTTGTTCTACACGGTGCAGGTGATCTATCGACGCAACCTCGAAGTGATTCCGCTGCTGATGGTCGCGACCGTCTGGTACCTGATCATCCTGACCGTGCTGTCGGCGATCCAGGTGCAGGTCGAGCGGCACTATGCACGCGGCGCGCTGCGCAATCCGCCGCCGTCGGTGCTCACGTTCGCGCTCGCGCGCATCGGCGCGCTGTGGCGGCGTATCTCGACGCGCCGCACGGCGTCGGTCGTACAAGCCGAAAGCGATACCCGCACCGATACCGTTGCGGCCGCCGCGCCGCGCACGGGCGGCGAAGTGGCCGTGCACGGCGTGTCGAAGCAGTTCGGCATGCAGCGCGTGCTCGACAACGTCTCGTTCGTCGCGCCGCGCGGCAGCGTGACCGCGATCGTCGGGCCGTCGGGCTCCGGCAAGTCGACGCTGCTGCGCACGATCAACCATCTCGAACGCGTCGACGACGGCTACATCGACATCGACGGCGAACTGATCGGCTATCGGCGCGACGGCGACGTGCTCCACGAGCTGAAGGAGCGCGACGTGCTGAAGCGCCGCACGGCCGTCGGCATGGTGTTCCAGAACTTCAACCTGTTCCCGCACCTGACGGTGCTCGAGAACCTGGTCGAAGCGCCGGTCGCCGTCGGCGGCGTGGCGCGCGACGCGGCCGAGCGCACCGCGCGCACGCTGCTCGCGCGCGTCGGCCTCGCCGATAAAGCCGATGCGTACCCGCGCCAGTTGTCGGGCGGCCAGCAGCAGCGCGTCGCGATCGCGCGGGCGCTCGCGCTGCGGCCGAAGGTGCTGCTGTTCGACGAACCGACGTCGGCGCTCGACCCCGAACTCGTCAACGAAGTGCTCGACGTAATCAAGGAACTCGCACGCTCGGGCACGACGCTCGTGATCGTCACGCACGAGATCGGCTTCGCACGCGAAGTCGCGGACAACGTGCTGTTCATGGAGCGCGGGCGCATCGTCGAGGCCGGGCCGCCGGCCGTCGTGCTCGACGCGCCGTCGCATCCGCGCACGCGCGCGTTCCTGTCGCGGGTGCTGTGATGCGCACCGCTTCCGACCCGCGAGGGACCGTATGACGACCGACCGTCGCCAGTTCATCTCGGCCGCGCTGGCTGCGGCAACCGTCCTGCCGTGGCAGGCCGCGCACGCGGCGGCGGCCACAGCCGATCTCGACCCGCGCCAGGCCGGCCGCCTGCGCGCGGATCGCGACGACGCGGCGATCCGTGCGGCAGCCGGCTATCGCTGGGTGCGCGACGGCGCGTTCACGGTCGCGATTTCACCGCATGCGCCGCCCGTGTCGACCTACGCGACCGACGCACGCACCGTGGTCGGCGCCGATCCCGACTATGCGCAACTCGTCGCCGACGCGCTCGGCCGCACGCTCGCGCTGGTGCCGATCGCATGGGCCGACTGGCCGCTCGGGCTGACGTCCGGCAAGTACGACGCGGTGATCTCGAACGTCGGCGTGACCGAGAAGCGCAAGGAGAAATACGACTTCACGACCTACCGGCTCGGGCTGCACGGCTTCTACGTGCGCACCGGCAGCCCGATCGCGAAGATCGCCGAGCCGAAGGACATCGCGGGGCTGCGGATCATCACCGGTGCCGGCACGAGCCAGGAGCGCATCCTGCTCGAATGGAGCAAGCGCAACGTCGCGCAGGGGCTGAAGCCGGCCGAGCTGCTCTATTTCGACGACGATGCGACGGCGCGCGTCGCGCTGCTGTCGGGCCGCGCCGATGCGGAGCTGAACCCGAACGCGTCGCTCGCGTACGAGGCCGCGCGCAGCGGCAAGATTCGCCGCGTCGGCGTCGTCAATGCGGGCTGGCCGGCCAATGCCGATGTCGCGATCGCGACGCGTCGCGGCAGCGGGCTCGCCTCGGCGCTGACGCTCGCGACGAACGCGCTGATCGGCAGCGGCCGCTATGGACAGGCGCTTGCGCGCTGGGGGTTGCAGAGCGAGGCGATCGCGCGCGCGGAGACCAATCCGCCGGGGCTGCCGTCGTTCTGACGCCCCAAGGCAATCGCCCCGGCATGCCGCGACGGGATTGCCGGGGCGATCGGCCTTCTGGTGGCCAGCCCCACTCATGGTGTTTTCTCGTCACGGGAACGAGCCTTGCATCGCGATCTGCCGCGCGGCGGCCGACGGCACGATCACGCCCGGCCGGTGCGCGAGCAGGAGACGGATGCGCCCGGCCGCGAACGACGCGACGATGAGGCCGTCCGCCGCGTGGCTGAAATGGCCGACCAGGATCTGGTCGAAGCCGGCCGCCTCGTGCGCCTGCGCGAAGCGGCGCACGTCGTCAGACTGGACCGCCGCGCCGCCCGGTACGTCAACCTCCGCGCCGGGCGTCGCGGTGAGCATGGGGGAATGTCCTCGGGTTTGCCGATCGGGCATCGGGAGACTCGTCGCAATGGCCGCACGGTCACTGCGCGGCGGCCGTCTTCTGCGCCGGCACGGCGAACGCACCCGCATACGAGCGGTCGAGCAGCTTCGACGTGTCGTACGCGGCCGGGATCACGCCGGCCTTGTGCAGGAAGTCGGCGGTGTTCTGCGCGTCCTTCGCGGCCGTATCGTCGACGGGGCCCACGCGCTGCTTCGCATTGTCGAGCCAGCGGTACGCGACGTCCGGTTCGAGCTTCGCGCGCTTCGCCCACAGGTCCGCGTACTCGCGCGGATGGCTGTCGACCCACTGGCGCGCGGCCACCACGCGCCGCAGGAAATCGGTGATCTCGGCACGCTTGCCCGATGCGGCCTGCCCGTTCGCGGCGACGAAGCTCAGCGCGGGCATCAGCCCCTGCGCGGTCGTCACCGGCCGCGCACCCTGCCGCAACGCCAGCGTGCTGACGAACGGCTCCCACAGCGACACGGCGTCGACCGAGCCGTTCGCGAACGCGTTGGTCGCGTCGATCGGCATCAGGTACGCGTACTTGACCGAATCGGCGCGCAGCCCCGCATGTTCGAGCGCGCGCAGCACGAGTTGCTGGCTCCACGCGCCGCGCCATACGGCGATCGTCTTGCCCTGCAGGTCGGCCACGGTGCGCACGGGTGAATGCTTCGGCACGAGGATCGCGACGCCGTCGAGGCTTTGCCGCGATACCGCGACGACCTTGACCGGCGCGCCGCGCGCGGCCAGCGTCAGCAGCGCGGAATCGCCGAGGAAGCCGATGTCGATCGCGTTGCCGTTCAGGCTTTCGGCCACGGGCGCGGCCGCCTGGAAGTGCTTCCACTCGATCGTGTAAGGCAGGTCCTTCAGCACGCCGGACGCCTCCATCGACGCCTGGATGTTGAAGTAGTTCTGTTCACCGACGCGCAGCGTGACGGTGTCCTTGGCAATGCCCGGCTGCGCGGCAAGCGCCAGCAAGAGCGCCGTGACGATTCGGCTCGACAACGTGATCTCCCGGAAGGTTGGCGGGCGGCCGCATGGCGGCGGCGCCCTTTGTCCGCGGTGCGCGATGGCCGGCGGAAACGATGGAACCGATGAAGATACGTCGATCTGTTTCATGAGACAAACGCAATATTCTGCTTTGCAAAGATGCAGATATTTTATGAAACGCGCGCAATCGCACGGTGCCCGCCACCGGCCGCCACCGCCTGCCGTTCGAATGAATCCTCGACAGATATTTCGCGCACGAAATAAATCCCGCACTATATTTCGCATACGAAATAACTCCCCGGAACGAGGACGCCATGACCGCCCAACCCATCGAGTTTTCCGCCGCCGACGGCTACACGCTGCGCGGCACGCTGTGGTCGCCGGACACCGCGCCGCGCGCGCTGGTGCTGATCCATCCGGCGACGGCCGTGCCCGAGCGGCTGTATGCGGGCTTCGCGCGCTTCCTGACCGAACGCGGCTTCGCCGCACTGACCTACAACTACCGCGGCATCGGCGCATCGCGCCCCGCGCGCCTCGGTACACTGAAGGCCCGCATGCTCGACTGGATGGAGCTCGACGTGGGCGCCGCGACCGCATGGGCGCGACACGCGTACGAAGGACTGCCGCTGCTGGCGGTCGGCCACAGTGTCGGCGGGCATGCGATCGGGCTGTCCGCCGCCACGCCGCACCTGCGCGCCGCCGTGCTCGTCGCCGCGCATGCGGGCAGCACGCGGCTGATCACGCAGGCGACCGAACGCCTGAAGGTGCGGCTGATCCTGCGCGTGCTCGGGCCGCTGATGTCCGCGCTGCTCGGCTACGTGCCCGGCAAGCGGCTCGGGCTCGGCGAGGATCTGCCGGCCGGCGTGTTCCGCGAATGGAGCCGCTGGACGACGCTGCCGCACTATTTCTTCGACGATCCGGCGCTCGGCGCGGCCGAGCGTTTCGCGAAGCAACAGCTGCCGATCCTCGCGCTCGGCTTCGACGACGATCCATGGGCGAACCCGGCTGCGATCGGCCTGCTGGTAAGCTATCTGACCCGCGCGAAGGTCGAACGCCGCCAGATCGATCCGCACGCGGCCGGCAGCGGCCCGGTCGGGCACATGGGCTTCTTTCGCAGCCGGCCCGGCACGGTGCTGTGGCCCGATGTGGCCGACTGGCTCGCGCAGGCGCTCGACACGCCACGCACCGCGGGCCGTCCGTCCCTTTCCATTGCAGCCGGGAACCCAGCTTGAGCGAAGACCGACGACTGTTTTTCATGTTGAACATCGGCCAGCGGCGCGTGCAGCGCTGGATCGACCGCAAGGCCGAAACCGAGACGCGCGCGAGCGCCGCGCAGGCCGGCGCGCTGTTCTGCCTCGCGAAGCAGGATGGCGCGCTGATCGGCGAGGTCGGCGCCGCGCTGCAGCTCGCGCCATCCGCGATGACGGGCCTCGCCGATCGCATGGCGAAGGCCGGCCTCATCACGCGTCACGCCGATTCGGACGACGGCCGCGCAACGCGGCTGTACCTGACCGACGAGGGCCACGCGGCGCTCAAGCGCGCGCGCGTGCTGCTGCGCGAACTGAACGGCAAGCTGTGCGACGGGTTTTCCGACGACGAACTCGATGTCGTCGCGCGCTGGCTGCACGCGTTGCAGGACCGGTTTCCGGCGGAGCGCTGAGCGGCACGTTCCCTCTTCGCAACCGGCTTGCGCCGGCGTCAATCGAAAGCGATTGCGATTCGCGTTTTCGATTCGATTTTCATGCCGTCGCGACGGCAAAATTTGCGTTGCCGGCACACGCTGCCGGCAACGCTTTCCGGCTACCGACTGTTACAAAAAACTGCCTGTCGGGCGGCATTCGAATCGCCTACATTGCAATCCACTTCGACACATTCGTCGTATGCCCGGACCGGTTTTCCCGTCGGGTCGACATCGCAGACACGCCCGACAAGCAATGAAAATGAAGAGGAGTCTTGACCGAAGTGCTGGCGGCATCCAGCGCACGCGGATTGCGATGACTGAAGCGGCATCCTGAACGGCACGCAGCGACGCGCGCGGCATGATTCGCCGTGCCCCGGCTCGCGCGGCCGTGTCGTGCCATGCCGTCGCAGCCGCACGTCAACGAGGAGCAGTCCATGCGACGCACGATCGTGTCCCCTTCGCTTGTCACCCGCCTGTCCGCCGCGATGGCGATGGCTGCCGCTGCCGCGGCGCACGCCGAGCCTGTCGTCGTGTCCGGCCCGAGCCCGTTCGCCGCGTGCGCCATCGGCGGCCCCGGCACCAACTACGTGAATGCCGAAGTGGAACCGTGGCTCGCGGTCAACCCGGCGAACCCGACGAACATGATCGGCGTGTGGCAGCAGGACCGCTGGTCGAACGGCGGTGCGCACGGCCTCGTCGCCGGCTACACGTTCGACGGCGGCGCGACCTGGGCCCGCACGCCGCAGCCGTTCAGCGCATGCGCGCCGGGCGGGCTGAAATACGAGCGCGCATCCGATCCGTGGGTGTCGTTCGGGCCGGACGGCACCGCGTATTCGGTGTCGATCTCGTTCAACCAGTCGAACAACAGCAATGCGGTGGCCGCATCGGTATCGACCGACGGCGGACAGACGTGGAGCAGCCCGGCCGTGCTGATCGCGAACGACGAACCGACGACGCAGTTCTTCAACGACAAGGAATCGGTGACGGCAAACCCCGTGAAGGCCGGCACGGCCTATGCGGTATGGGATCGCCTCGAGCTGCCGAACGGCAACCCTTATGCGAACCTGCATACGCAGGCGTTCCGCGGGCCGACGCTGTTCGCGAAGACGACCGACGGCGGCAAGACGTGGAGCGCGCCGACAGTCATCGTCAACGTGCCTTCGCGCCAGCAGACGATCGGCAACCAGATCGTCGTCGATCCGAAGAGCGGCACGCTCTACGATTTCTTCGACCTGATCCAGCCGCCGTTCAGCAAGGCCGCCGGCAAGGTCGCGTTCATCAAGTCGACCGACGACGGCGCGACGTGGACGAAGCCGCAGGTGATCGCGGGGCTGCAGACGGTCGGCGTCACCGATCCGAATACCGGCGAACCGGTGCGCACCGGCGACATCATTCCGGAACCCGCGATCGATCCGGCATCGGGGCAGCTCTACGTGGTGTGGCAGGACAGCCGCTTCAACGGCGGCAAGTACGACGAGATTGCGGTATCGACGTCGAAGGACGACGGCGCGACGTGGAGCACGCCGCAGCAGTTGAACACGCCGACCGGGCGCCCCGCGTTCAATCCGTCGGTGCGCGTCGACAACACGGGCGCCGTGATGGTCACCTACTACGACTTCCGCGACCTGCTGGCCGGCAATACGACGACGCTGCCGACCGGCTTCTGGCGCAAGATCTCGCACGACGGCGGCACGACGTTCGCCGACGAGCGGCGCGTCGGCGGCCCGTTCGACCTGAAGCTCGCGCCCAACGCCGAAGGGTTCTTCATCGGCGACTACCAGGGGCTCGACGTGCTCCCGTCGTCGTCGTTCCACCCGTTCTTCGTCCAGACCAACGCGGGCAACCTGACGAACCGCACGGACGTGTTCTTCGCACCGTGACGCGCAGCTGACCGCGAAGCTGACCGCGATGCCGCCGCGCGACATCATTCGTCGCGCGGCGGCATGCACACGGCAATGCGTCAGGCAGCCTGCGGAATCGCGACGGCCACGGGTTCCGCTTTCAGCGCGGCGACCTTGCCGATCGTGTCGACGCACGCATGCGCGAGTTCCGCGCCCTTCACGAGGAAGTGTTCGTGGAAGTAGGCGACATGCTCGGCGCCGTGGAAATGATGCGGCGTCAGCACCGCCGACAGCACCACCACGCCGGTTTCGAGCTGCACCTGCATGAGGCCGGAAATCACCGCGTGCGCGACGAAGTCATGGCGATAGATGCCGCCGTCGACCACCAGGCCGGCGCACGCGATGGCCGCGTATTTGCCGGTCTTCGCGAGCAACTTGGCATGCAACGGAATCTCGAACGCGCCGGCCACTTCGAAGAAGTCGCAATCCGCCTGGCTCAGGTTCGCGTTGGCGAGCCCGTCGACGAATGCGGTTTTGCACTGGTCGACGATCTCCTTGTGCCAGCACGACTGGACAAAGGCGATACGCGGCGTTGCAGTTTGGGAGGGGGAAGCAAGTTGGGTCATCGATGGGTCCTGTGTGAGTTGAATGGGCGCACAGGGACAAGCCGCGTACCTTGCGTACGCAACGAACCCCGCTCTCTCTCATCCGGACTTTAACCGTCGGCCCCGGAATCGCACCGGGTCTGCTGACCTTGCCGGGCACATGCGTGCCGGCAAGCGCTCGCGGGCTACGCGCAATCGCGCGATTACCGCCGGTGGGGAATTTCACCCCGCCCTGAGAACGTTCGCGGCACATTGGCCGCGCCGGAAATCTATCACAGTCTCGTCGTGTTGGTTCTCCAACGTCGCCGCCCGCGCCATGCGCTCGACGCGCCTCGCGGGCCGGCCCTCCGCTCCAGCCGCTCTTTTCACCGATCCGACAGAAACCCGACGGGAACCTGCCGGCCGGCTTGGAATTTGAAATGATATAACATATCATTTCGTGTGCTCGTCCGCCCGACGCCGCTCCACCGTGGGTGGCCGAGCCTCGTCGAGCGTTGTTCCAACGGGTCACTGCGCGTCAGTGACGCAACAATATATCGTATCTAGCCGTGATCCGCATCGCTCGTTATCCGATCCGATTCCAACCGATTCACCGACCATGCGCGACCTCCCTCGTTTACCGCTTCGCCCGCTCTCGCCCCTTTCGCTGATGCTGCTCGCCGCCGTTGCCCATGCGCAGACCGATACGCCCGCGTCGTCGAATCCGGCACCGGCCGCCGCCCCGCTCGCGCCGATCTTCGTCACCGCGAACCCGCTCGGCGACACCGAACTGATCGCGCCGACCGTGCAGCTTTCCGGCGACGCGCTGACGCGCCGCCAGGCCGATTCGCTCGGCGAAACGCTCAACGGGCTGCCCGGCGTGTCGACCACGACCTACGGGCCGATGGTCGGCCGCCCGATCATCCGCGGGATGGACGGCGACCGGATCCGGCTGCTGCAGAACGGCGTCGCAGCCTACGATGCGTCGTCGCTGTCGTACGACCATGCGGTGCCGCAGGATCCGCTGTCGGTCGAACGCGTCGAGATCGTGCGCGGCCCGGCCGCGCTGCTGTACGGCGGCAACGCGGTGGGCGGCGTCGTCAACACGATCGACAACCGGATTCCGCGCGAAGCGATCGAAGGCGTGACGGGCGCGCTCGACGCGCGCTACGGCGGCGCGAATTCCGTGCGCGCCGGTGCCGCGCAGGTCGAGGGCGGCAACGGCCGCTTCGCGTTCCACGTCGACGCGTTCGACCGCGAAACGAGCAAGCTGCGGATTCCCGGCTACGCGCGCAGCAGCCAGCAACGCGCGATCGACGGCCCCGACAAGCCGCAGCCGGAAGGCAACGTGCCGAACAGCGACGGCCGCGTGCACGGCGGCGCGGTCGGTGCGTCGTACACGTGGGCCGACGGCTTCGCGGGCCTGTCGTACAGCGGCTACGAATCGAACTACGGCTCCGTCGCCGAAAGCGACGTGCGGCTGCGGATGCGGCAGGAACGCCTCGCGTTCGCGTCCGAGGTGCGCAACCTGAGCGGGCCGTTCACGAAGCTGAAATTCGATTTCGCGTACACCGACTATCGCCACAAGGAAGTCGACAACGGCGAGACGGCGACCACCTTCCGCAATCGCGGCTACGAAGCGCGCATCGAGGCGCGGCATCGCAAGATCGGCCCGTTCGAAGGCGCGATCGGCGTGCAGTTCGGCCAGAACACGTTCTCCGCGCTCGGCGACGAGATGCTCGTGCCGTCCACGCGCACGAACAGCGTCGCGCTGTTCGGCCTCGAGGAATGGCAGGTCGTCCCCGCGCTGAAGCTGAGCCTCGGCGGCCGCTTCGAGCACGTGAAGGTCGATCCCGATCCGGCCGGCGTCGAGAAATTCGCGGGCGCGCAGCCGCGCGACTTCAACGCGGGCAGCCTGTCGGCCGGCGCGCTGTTCTCGCTGACGCCGGTATGGTCGGTCGCGGCGAACGTCGCGTACACCGAACGCGCGCCGACCTTCTACGAGCTGTATTCGAACGGCCCGCACGATGCGACCGGCCAGTTCCTGATCGGCAACCCGAACGCGTCGAAGGAGAAAGCCGTGTCGACCGACCTGTCGCTGCGCTATGCGAGCGGCCCGAACCGCGGCAGCGTCGGCGTGTTCTACAACCGCTTCTCGAACTACCTGACCGAGTACAACACGGGCCGCGTCGTGGACGACGACGGCGAGCCCGTCGCGCCCGGCACCGACGGCTCGCTGAACGAGGCGATCTATCGCGGCGTGCGCGCCGAGTTCTACGGCGTCGAGCTGGACGGCAAATGGCGTGCGTTCTCGCGGCGCGGCCACACGGTCGATCTCGAACTGACGGCCGACTACACGCATGCACGCAACGTCGACACGGGCCAGCCGCTGCCGCGCATCGCGCCGCTGCGCGCGACGCTCGCGGCCGACTACGGCTACGGCCCGTTCGGCGCGCGTGCACAGGTCACGCACGCCTGGTCGCAGCATCGCGTGCCCGACAGCGACTTCTCGACCGATGGCTACACGTCGCTCGGCGTGATGCTGACCTACAAGTTCCGTGTCGGCCCGACGCACTGGCTCGCGTACCTGCGCGGCGACAACCTGACGAACCAGGAAATCCGCTACTCGACGTCGGTCGTGCGCGGCTTCGCGCCCGAAGGCGGCCGCAGCGTGATGGCCGGGTTGCGCACCACGTTCTGACCCTTGTACGGCTCGCGGCGCACGCCGCGGGCTTGTCGGGCGCGTCGACATGGCGCGCCCGCATCTGTTAATTCTTCCATTGCGCCAATCAAGCGGCGCACGCCGAACATCCGTATCGGCGCCCTCCCCCGATTCGCCGAAAACGAAATTCCGTTATTCACCCACAAATCGAAACAAAATCATCATACGATTATTAGCAAAAAGACGTTTTTTGTTTCACCCAATAAAACCGGTTTCAAATTCCATGTATAAACCCTTGAATCATGGGCGAGTTTCGGCTTTTTGATCAGGATCAAGAATGCCCGCGTGACAACGGTTTCATTGCTAAAAAAACGAATATCAGGGTTTTCGAAGGGTAAAGAAACATCCCGTATACCCGTTAATGCCGGCACGAGCCCGTATCTGGTCGAACAATAAATTCCATTTGCCAACCACTCGCGCAGAGGCACAACGTGAAAATCGCCAGAATGAGCATCAAGACAAAACTCCTTGGCGGCTTCGGCCTGCTCGCCGCGGTCGTCGTGATCGTGTCGGGCATGGCCCTCAAGGCACTGTCCGATACGAATGCCGAGTTTTCACGCTACATGAACGGCATCAACGCGCGGGCGACCCTGTCCGCGCAGATCCGCACCTCGGTCGACCGTCGCGCGATCGCCGCGCGCAACCTCGTGCTCGTGACCAAGCCGTCCGACGTCGAGGTCGAACTCGCCGAAGTGAACCAGGCGCACAAGGACGTGCAGGAGCATCTCGCGAAACTCAAGGACATGATGGCGAACGCGACCGACACCTCCGATCGCGCGCGCGAACTCGTGGGCGACATCGTCCGTATCGAAGGCAATTACGGGCCCGTCGCGCTGCGCATCGTCGGGCTCGCACAGGCCGGCAAGAAGGACGAGGCGACCGCCGACATCGACGACAATTGCCGCCCGCTGCTCGCGCAGCTGGTGCGCGCGACCGACGCGTATGCAACCTATACGCATGAACGCGAACTCGCGATCGCGCAGCAATTCGCGGACCGCTACGCGATGGAGCGCAACCTGCTGGCCGGCATCTGCCTGGCCGCGGTTGCCGTCGCCGTCGCCGGCGGCCTGTGGCTGACGCGCAAGATCACGGCGCCGATCGGCTCGGCCGTGGACGTCGCGCGCACGGTGGCGGACGGCGATCTCGGCAGCCGCATCGAGGTCAGCGGCAACGACGAAACGCGCGACCTGCTCGACGCGCTGCGGACGATGAACGAGCGGCTGATCGGCATCGTCGGCCGCGTGCGCGATTCGTCGAACAGCATCGCGCATGCGGTGAGCGAGATCGCGTCAGGCAACCTCGACCTGAGCCAGCGCACCGAGGAACAGGCCGCGTCGCTGCAGGAAACCGCCGCGACGATGGAGGAATTCACGTCGACGGTGCGGCTGAACGCGGAGAACGCGCAGCAAGCGAGCACGCTCGCCGCGAATGCGTCAGATGTCGCGCAGCGCGGCAGCTCGGTGGTCGGCCGCGTGGTCGACACGATGACGGAGATCGGCCAAAGCTCGTCGAAGATCGCCGACATCACGGGCATCATCGAAGGCATCGCATTCCAGACCAACATTCTTGCGCTGAACGCGGCCGTCGAAGCCGCACGCGCGGGCGAACAGGGCCGCGGCTTCGCGGTCGTCGCGAGCGAGGTGCGCAGTCTCGCGCAGCGCTCGTCGACGGCCGCGAAGGAAATCAAGGAGCTGATCTCCGCGTCGGTGCAGACGATCCAGGACGGCTCGGCGCTCGCGGGCGAAGCCGGCAAGACGATGTCCGACGTCACGCAGGCCGTCGCGCGCGTGACCGACATCATGGGCGAGATCGCGGCCGCATCGGCCGAGCAGAGCCGCGGCATCGACCAGGTGAACCTGACGATCACGCAGATGGACGAGACGACGCAGCAGAACGCGGCACTCGTCGAGCAGGCCGCGGCCGCATCGAAGTCGCTCGAGGCGCAAGGCCGCGAGCTGTCCGAAACGGTCGCCGCGTTCCGGATGCCGTCCGGTGCCCACGCGACGTCGCCGGGTGCGCATGCGCGTGAGGCCGACCTGCATCACTGGCAACCGGCTGCCGTGTAACCCGCCGTGTAACCGACACGGCAAGGAGACGACGATGCGCACGCTATTCCGCTTGTCCGCCTGCGTGCCGCGTGCGCGCACCGCACGATGCGCGGCCGCGCGCGGCACGCGATGCAGCAGCGCATCGTCGTCCGGTGCGGCCTGCGCGCACGCACGGCGCCGCGCGTCGCCGGTCCGCGTCGCGCGTTCACGGCACGCGTGCATGTAGCGGCTCCGGATCGCATCGCGCACGCCGCGTGCGCGACGTCGCGCAAGTTTCGATCCCGCCCGCATATCGCGCGTTGCCATACCGATGTCATGGATATCGCGCTGCATTCGCGACCCGCACCGCTCGCCGAGACAGTCTTTTAAAACGAACGAATGACGAGTATGCTTAAAAAAGCACTCCCCGTTCGGACGGCGAATCGCGTGCCCTGACTCCCGTCCGTTCGCATTGCGGCCCCATCGCATCGCGCGCTGCGCGCCGGTGGCGGCGTCTGCTTCTCGCGCCTTGGCCGCACGAACCTTTCCCCCAACAATCGTCAGGAGAGCTGGTGAGCCGACTCGTCGTCGTATCCAATCGCATCGCAGATCCCCGTAAAGCCGCGGCCGGCGGCCTCGCCGTCGCCGTGAAGGACAGCCTGCAGGAAACCGGCGGCGTGTGGTTCGGCTGGAGCGGCAGGCTACGCGGCGGCGACGATCAGCCCACGCATGGCGACGACGTGCAGATCCAGAATGTCGGCGGCATCCAGCTCGCGACGATCGACCTCGATCCGCAGGATTACGACGCGTACTACCTCGGCTATTCGAACAACGTGCTGTGGCCCGTGTTTCACTACCGGCTCGATCTCGCGCAGTTCGACCGGCGCTTCGCCGACGGCTACCGGCGCGTGAACCAGTTGTTCGCGCGCAAGCTGCGCACGCTGCTGCGGCCCGACGACACCATCTGGGTCCACGACTACCAGCTGATTCCGCTCGCGGCCGAATTGCGCGCGATGGGCTGCACGAATCCGATCGGCTTCTTCCTGCACATCCCGATGCCGCCGCCGCCGATCATGGCCGCGATCCCGGAACACGAATGGCTGATGCGCTCGCTGTTCGCGTACGACCTCGTCGGCTTCCAGACCGAATCGGATCTGCTGCACTTCGAGCATTACGTCGAGGCGGAAGCGGGCGCGGCGCGGTTGCAGGACGGCCGCCTGCGCGCGTTCGGCCGCACGCTGTCGGCCGGTGCATTCCCGATCGGCATCAACGTCGACGAATTCGAATCGCTCGCGCGCGATCGCGACGGCATCGACATGTTCGAACGGATGCGCGACGAATATTCGCGCCGCCAGCTGCTCGTCGGCGTCGACCGGCTCGATTACACGAAGGGCTTGCCGCAGCGCGTGCATGCGTTCCGCCAGCTGCTCGAACAGTATCCGGAGAACCGCAACCGCGCGACGCTGATCCAGATCGCCGCGCCGAGCCGCGAGGATCTCGGCGCGTACGACGACCTGCGGCGCGAGATGGACAGCCTGTGCGGCGGGATCAACGGCGACTACGGCGAGCTCGAATGGATGCCGATGCGCTACATTCACCGCACCGTCGCGCGCAAGCGCCTGCCGGGCCTCTATCGCGCGAGCCGCGTCGCGCTCGTCACGCCGCTGCGCGACGGGATGAACCTCGTCGCGAAGGAATTCCTCGCCGCGCAGGACGCAGCCGATCCGGGCGTACTCGTGCTGTCGCGTTTCGCGGGCGCGGCCGAGCAATTGAAGTCAGCGCTGCTCGTCAATCCGTACGACACGCAAGGCACTGCGCAGGCGATCCAGCGCGCGCTCACGATGCCGCTCGAAGAGCGCCGCCAGCGTCACTCGGCGCTGATGGCGATCGTGCGCAAGAGCGACGTGCACTGGTGGCGCGCACGCTTTCTCGACGCGCTCGCCGAAGCGGCCGAAGTCGCGGCTGCGACCGAATCCTGACACGCCGACGCACGCTCACGCATCGGTCGCTGCAAATTCGAGCGTCGCGCCGTTCACGTCGCACAGGTCGACCGACACCGGAATGCCCGCGCGCATGCTCTCGGTCACCACGCAATACGCATCGAACTGATCGAGCACGCGCGTCGCCGCCGCGAGATCGGCCCAGCTCTTGCCGATCGACAACCGCACGGCCATCGCACCCACGCGCACCCGCCCTGCTTCGTTCTGCACCATGTCGACGTCGATATGCGCGGCAATCGGCTGCGGATCGACATGCTGCTTGTCCAGCGCGAACAGCAGGCTCGCCGACAGACAACTCGCGACAGCCGCGGCCAGCAACCGGATCGGATTCGGCCCGCGTCCTTCGCCGAGCGGCGGCGGTTCGTCGATGAGGATCGGCGACAGCGTCGTGCCGGCAAACGTGACTTCGAAGCAGAAGCGCGCGTGCTGCGCGACATCGACCGATACGTGCGCGTCGCTCATGGCGACTCCGGGACTGGAAAGAGGAAAAGAAAGCGCGGGACGTCGACATCTCGACGCGCGCCTGTCACGGGTCGGCGCGACGCATTCAGCGATCGGGTTCGTGCGGCCGCCCGTATGCAACGAAATCGCGCTCGACCGAGGAGGCCTGTTCCGTTTCGATGGCGCCGCCGCGTGCGCCGGCCTCTTCACCGGGCACCGCCGGTATGGCCGACGGTGAATCGACACGCCCGTCGATCAGCGCCTGCAGCGCGTCGCGTTCAAGCACCTCGCATTGCAACAGCCGTCGCGCGATGCGTTCGAGCGCCTCACGGCGCTCGCCGAGCGTCGCGGCGACCCGTGCATGCGCGTCGGCCAGCAGCGTGCGCACTTCGTCGTCGATCATCCGTGCGGTGTGCTCGCTGCAGCGGCCGTCGCCCGCATGCCATGCGCCGGGCATGCCCTGGCGCGCATCGCCGTCGTCGAACGTCGCGAGCCCGATCTTCTCGCTCATCCCGTATTGCATGACCATGTGGCGCGCCATCGCGGTCGCGCGTTCGAGATCGTTCTGCGCACCGGTCGACACATCGCCGAACACCAGCTCTTCCGCGACACGTCCGCCGAGCAGCGCATCGATCCGGTCGAGCAGTTCGCTCCGGCGCAGCACGTAGCGATCCTCGGTCGGCACCTGTTGCGTATAGCCGAGCGCCGCGACGCCGCGCGGAATGATCGACACCTTCTTCACCGGGTCGCAGTGCGCGCGGCTTTCCGCGACGAGCGCATGGCCGGCTTCGTGATACGCGATGGTCAGCTTCTCCTGCTCGTTCATCACGCGGCTCTTGCGCTCGAGGCCCGTCAGCGCGCGGTCGATCGCCTCGTCGAAGTCGGCCATGCCGATCGCCGGCTTGCCGAATTCGGCCGCATGCAGCGCGGCTTCGTTGACGACGTTCGCGAGATCGGCGCCGACGAAGCCCGGCGTGCGCGACGCGAGCTCGCCGAGGTCGACGTCGGCCGCAAGCTTCACATGCTTCACGTGCACGCCGAAAATCTGCCGGCGGCCGTTCACGTCGGGCCGGTCGATCGCGATGTGGCGATCGAAGCGGCCCGGCCGCAGCAACGCGGGATCGAGGATCTCGGGCCGGTTCGTCGCGGCCATGATGATCACGCCGGAGCCGGCCTGGAAGCCGTCCATCTCGACGAGCAACTGGTTGAGCGTCTGCTCGCGTTCGTCGTTGCCCGACATCGGGCCGACGCCGCGCACCTTGCCGAGCGCATCGAGCTCGTCGACGAACACGATGCACGGCGCCTTCTGCTGCGCCTGCTCGAACAAATCGCGCACGCGCGCCGCGCCCACGCCGACGAACATCTCGACGAACGCCGAGCCGCTGATCGAGAAGAACGGCACGGCCGCTTCGCCGGCCACCGCACGCGCGAGCAGCGTCTTGCCCGTGCCCGGCGCGCCGACCACGAGCACCCCCTTCGGGATCTTGCCGCCGAGCCGCTGGTAGCGGTCGGGATTGCGCAGGAACGCGACGAGCTGCTGCAGCTCGGCCTTTGCCTCGTCGATGCCCGCGATGTCGTCGAACGTGATGCCGGTTTCCTGCTGCACGTACACGCGCGCGCGGCTCTTGCCCATCCCGGTGAAGTCCTGCAGCCCGCCGCGCTTGCGCAGCATCATGTTCCACACGAACACGAACAGCACGAGCGGCAGCAGCCACGACGCGAGCGACGCGATCCAGCCCGTGTCGGGCGTGCCGTGATAGCGGATGCCGGCGGCAGTCAGCATGTCGGTCAGGTGCTCGTCGGTCACGCGGTTGGTCGTGAAGCGCCACGGTGCGCCGGCCTGCTGCACGGCAGCAGCCTCGGATGCCGGCAGCATCGTGCCGGCCTGCGGCATCTTCAGCGTGCCCGAGATCGACGCGGGGCCGACCTCGAGATCGTCGACGAGCCGCGCGGCGACGAGCTTGTGGAAATCGCTGTACGCGATCGACGCCGACGCCGGGTGCAGCATCAGCAACTGCGCGGCGAACAGCACGAAGAAGCCCGCCGCGATCAGCAATCCCGGGTAGTCGAATTTCCTGTCCATGGCATCGGGCCGGCCTCGTGCGCTGCGCGGCGTGCGCTCACGCGGGCACGCGCGTGCAACCGGCACGCGGCATCGGCGGCCATGCGAAGACGGCATCCATCCGCGCCATCGTCGCCTCGCTGTGTCGCCTCGTTTCGTCGCATCGACGACGCCGCGGCGACGCCGTCGGCCGGCGCCGCCGGGCGATCCTCGCCCGGGCGGCACGCCGCGACGCGCCGCCCCTGAATCCAGTCTAGTTCGCGCGCGGGCGTCCCGCATGCCCCGCCGCGCGAGTCGATTCGTCCGACAAACGGCTTTCATTCGCGGCGCTCGGCGCGTTATAGTCGCATTCGTGACATTTTTATGACAATTCGGTTGCCCGCGCTTTCCGCGCCGCGCCCGGCATTGCATTCCGTCACGCATCGCGGCAGCCTGAGCGACGCTGCCGCGCATCGAACGACACCGCCCATCGCCCATTCGAGGAACCCACGACGTGACCGACACCCCCGATCGCCCCGACGACCTTCCCGCCGATCCCGACCGCCGCCGCGTACTCGGCGGCCTCGCCGCCATCGGCGCCGGTGTCGCGCTCAGCGGCTGCGAAACCACCGCGGGCAGCGCGCCGCGTTCGGCCGCCGACCTGCGCATCGACGAAGCGTTGCGCCAGCGCGTGCGCCACATCGTCGTGATCTACGCGGAAAACCGCAGCTTCGCGAACCTGTACGGCGATTTCCCCGGCGTGCAGCATCCGCTCGGCGAGGTGCGGGCCGAACACGCGCAACAGCTCGATCGCGACGGCAAGACGCCGCTGCCCGTGCTGCCGAAGATCTGGGGCGGGCTCGTACCGCAGGCGCAAGAAGTGGACGGCAAGCGCTATGCGATCGCCGAGCGCGACATCGACAAGCTGCCGAACGCGCCGTTCCGGATCGCCGACGCGCAAGGCAAGCCGCTGCCGAACGGCGTGATCACGCGCGACCTGTGGCACCGCTTCTACCAGAACCAGATGCAGATCGCGGCCGGCCGCAACAACCAGTTCGCCGCGTGGGCCGATTCGGGCGGCCTCGTGATGGGCCATTACCGCAACTCGGCCGATTCGCTGCGGCTGTGGAACCTCGCGCGGCAATACACGCTGTGCGACAACTTCTTCATGGCGGCCTTCGGCGGCTCGTGGATGAACCACATGTTCCTGATCTCCGCGCAGCCGCCGCTGTATCCGGACGCGCACAAGCATCCGCATGCGGCGAAGCTGCTGTCGAAGGTCGAAGGCGACGATCCGGCCGGCACGCGCCTGAAGCTCGCCGACGATTCGCCCGCGTCCGCGCTCGACGGCCCGCCGAAATTCGCGGTCGACGGCCCGCTGACGCCGGACGGCTACGGCGTGAACACGATGGCACCGCCGTACCAGCCGAGCTACGTGCCGCCGCCCGATCCGGGCAACGCGGCGTATGCGGATCCGGCCGACCATCGCGTGATGCCGCCGCAGGGCTATGCGACGATCGGCGACCGCCTGTCGGAGAAGAACGTCGACTGGGCGTGGTACAGCGGCGCGTGGCAGTACGCGCTCGAGCATCGCGACACGGGCACCGTGCCCGATTTCCAGTACCACCACCAGCCGTTCAACTACTTCGTGAACTACGCGCCGGGCACCGAAGCCCGCCGCCGGCACCTGCGCGACGCGGGGCTCGGCGACGAATCGTCGACCAACCGCTTCATCGCCGACATCGACGCGGGCCGCCTGCCGGCCGTCACGTTCTACAAGCCGCAAGGCAACCTGAACATGCACGCGGGCTACGCGGACATCGAATCGGGCGACCGCCACATCGCGACGGTGATCGACCATATCCGGCGCGGCCCGCAATGGGACAACACCGTGATCGTGATGACGCACGACGAGAACGGCGGCTGGTGGGATCACGTCGCGCCGCCGGTCGGCGACCGCTGGGGCCCCGGCTCGCGGATTCCGGCGATCGTGATCTCGCCGTTCGCGAAGAAGGGTTTCGTCGATCACACGCTGTACGACACGAACTCGATCCTGCGCTTCATCAGCCGCGTGCACGGGCTCGCGCCGCTCGACGGCGTGATCGTGCGCAACAAGGCGTTCGCCGCGCGCGGTGCAACGCCGCCGGGCGACCTGACGAACGCGCTCGATCTCGGCTGACGGCCGGTTGGCCGCTTGACCGCTTGACCGCCTGAAACGGCGACGCCCCGGGCAATACGATGGATTGCCCGGGGCGTCGTTCGTTTGACGCGCGGCGAAACTACGCGGCGCTGCGCAAGGCGTCGCGCCCTGCCTGCGCGGCATGACGGCCGGCCTGCCGGCCGAAGAACGTCGAGTCGGCCAGCGACAGCCCCGAGCTGTACCCGGCGCCCCAGCGCGGCAGCCCGCACGTCGTGCGGCCGGCCGCGTAGAGGCCCGGCACCGCCGCGCGCGCCGCGTCGAGCACCTGCCCGGTCGGCAGCGTATCGAGCCCGCCAAGCGTGAAGTGCGGATAGAACGCGTAGTCGATCCGGCAATCGAGCGCGACGAACGGCGGCTCGATCAGCGGCTGCAGCCACTTCTTCGCCTTGTGGAACAGCGGATCGGCGCCTTCGGCCGCATGGCGGTTGTACACGTCGACGGTCGCCGTCAGCGTGCCGGCCGGCATCTGCAGGTCGCGCTCGACTTCCTCCCACGTTTCGCCGGCCGCCGCGATGCCGATCCGCGCGATCGCGGGCGGCTCCTGGTACGTCGCCTGGTCGACCAGCAGGTAGATGCGGTCGCCGGCCTGGTGAAACGCGTGATGGCCCGTGCGGCCGTGATAGCCGTCCTCGTTGATGAAGCGCTGGCCGCGTGCGTTCACGAAGATCCCCCTTATCAGCGATTCGGGCGCATAGAACGGCAGGCTGACGAAACCCTGGTCCATGTGGATCGCTGCGCCGCCCGCGCTCTGGCCGAGCAGGATGCCCGAGCCGTCGTCGCCGGGGCTGCCGATCGGCTCGTCCGAGCGCAGGAATTGCGGCGCGTGCCGGCGCACCATGTCGCGGTTCATCGCAAAGCCGCCCGCGCACAGGATCACCGCGCCGCGCGTCCGCACGAATACCGTCTCGCCATACGCGCGCAGCACGACGCCGCGCACCGCGCCGCCGTCGTCGACGATCAGCGCGAGCGCGCGTGTGTCATAGCGTGTCGCGACGCCGAGCGCGGCCACGCGTTCGGCCAGCACGCGCATCAGCATCTGCCCGCCGCCCCAGCCCGGCCATTGCGGCGTGTGGCCGCGCGGGCACGGCTTCGCGGCTTCGCTGAACGGCCAGGCTTCCTCGCTGCCCGACCAGATCAGGCAGTCGTCGGTTTCCGGCTCGACGATCCGCTCGGCGACGAACGTGTTCTTGTAGGTCAGGCCCTGTGCGACGAGCCAGTCGTGGTGCGCGAGGCTCTCGTTCGCGTACAGGCGCACCTTCGCCTCGTCGGCGTCGCGGCCGCCCGCGAGCATCAGGTAGCGGTACAGGTCCTCGGTGTCGTCGGTGAAGCCGGCCTGCCGCTGCGCGGGCGTGCCGCCGCCGCCGCCGAGATAGATCTCGCCGCCCGACAGTGCGCTCGTGCCGCCGTAGCTCGATGCGCGTTCGACGATCAGCGTGTCGGCGCCGGCGCTCGCGGCTTCGATCGCCGCGCACGCGCCGGCCGCGCCGAAGCCGACGATCACGACATCGTGTTCGGCATCCCAGCGGTGTACGTCGCGGAGGTTCAGGGGGCGAGTCAGGGAATAGTCGGATGACATGAGGATTGGGGCAGCGTGAAGGGAATCTGCGGAAAGCGATGACCGTGGAAGCGGCCTGTCGAGCGCGCGGCACGGCGAATGACTGCCGTGCGTGGCGTCCGGCTCGATGGAAGTCGAATGGTGTGAAGCCGAACCGGCAATGCGATCCGACGCCATACGCAACGATGGCGCCGGGATCCCGGCGACTGCGGCCTGGGGCCGCGCCCGCGTCACATGCCGCGCAACGCGGCGAACCCGAAGTGCGACGGATCGATCGGCACGCACCCGGCCGGCAAACCGTTCGGATCGACCGACCGGCATTGCAGGATGCCGGCCGCATACGGCGGCGACGGGACCTCGTCGGCACCGTATCGCGCCATCGCCATGGCAGCGAACGTGCCCATCGCCAGTACGCACAGCTTGCGAGTCGTCAGTCTCATGATCGTCGTCCCCTCCGGTTGGCCGCTGGTGCGGTTCGTGTCCGGCGCGCATCGCTTGCGGCACCGGATGACTGCACGGTAGCCAGCGCCCGGCCGCCGGCCATCGTCCATTTCGACTAGGGGCAAACGCTGAGCGGAAGGGTCGTGGCATGCGGCGTCGCAGCATCGTCGTCACCGATTTCTCACGCAGGAAGAAAACGCGACACGTCGGTGGCCTTTCCCGGCCTGTCACGCGAATCGTCAGACGCATGCCGCGCATCGGACGCTGCGTCGCACCATCGCCGCCGCTTTACATTGCGCACGGCCGTCGACCCCGGTGTTTTCCCCGACCCACTCCCTGCTCCGTATGGATGATGAGCATCGATCGGTCCGATGCGAACCTGCGCATCGACGTCGCAATGCCGCCGCGTCCGCTCTCGCGACGCGACTGACTCGTACCGTTCTGCCACGGGAGTACTGCATGACCGATTCGAATCCCCGCCACGCGCTGTACGACCTGGCGTGCCGCTACGCACAAGCCGTCGACCGGCGCGACTGGCCGCGCCTCACGTCCCTCTTCACCGCCGATGCCACATTGGCCGGCCCCGGCTTCCGCTTCGACGACCGCGACGCGATCGTCGCCGGCATGCGCGTAATCGAGCGCTACGACGCGACCCAGCATCACGTGCACAACCAGCTCGTCACGCTCGACGGCGGCGAGGCCGACGTCGAGACCTACGGCGTCGCGTGCCACGTGTACGTGTGCGACGGCGTGAAGCGCAAGCTCGACTGGGGGCTGCGCTATCGCGACCGCTGCGTGTTCGACGGCGGCACGTGGCGCTTCGCCGCGCGCACGCTGCACGTCGACTGGTCGCAAGACCTGCCGCTGGAGGGCTGAAGGATGCGCACTTCTGCTCCCCTCGCCGGCCGCACCGCGCTCGTCACCGGCGGTGCAGGCGGCATCGGCGCGGCCTGCGCGCACACGCTCGTCGCCGACGGCGCGGCCGTCGTGCTGATGGGCCGCCGCCGCGATGCGCTCGAACGTACGCGGCAGCACCTGACCGACGCGGTGCCCGGCAGCCGCGTCGCGATCCATGCCGGCGACGCGTGCGACGAAGGCGACCTGCAGGCCGCGCTCGACCGCGCATGGGCACTCGACAACCGCCTCGACATCGTCGTGCCGACGGTCGGCGGCGCCGGCTTCCGGCCGCTGCTGCTGCACGACGCCGACAGCTTCCGCGCGGAAATCGACCTGAACCTGCACAGCGCGTTCGCCGCGATCCGTCATGCGGCGCCGCGGCTCGCCGACAGCGGCGGCGGCGCGATCGTCTGCATCTCGTCGACGGCCGCGCAGATCAATTTCCGCTGGCTGTCCGCGTACTGCACCGCGAAGGCCGCGCTCGAAGCGCTCGTGCGCGGCGCGGCCGAGGAACTGGCCGGCGCGAAGATCCGCGTGAACGCCGTGCGCCCGGGCCTCACGCGCTCCGAAGCCACGGCGCCGATGTTCGACAACCCGGCGCTCGTCGACAGCTTCCTCGAACAGATCCCGCTCGGCACGCTCGGCGAACCGGAAGCGATCGCGCATGCGGTGCGCTATCTCGCGGGCCCCGAGTCTGGCTGGGTCACCGGCCAGAGCTTCGCGGTCGACGGCGGCCACGAACTGCGCACCAATCCGCGCGTCGACGCCACGATCGCGCAGATCTACGGCGCGGCCGCACTCGATGCGATCAAGGCCGGCCGCGCGCCTGGCGCCGCATGAGCACCCGTCTTTCCTCACTCACCAGGGACATCGACCGACCATGAATCGAGTCGCAAACAAGGTCGCGCTGATCACCGGCGCGGCAAGCGGCGTCGGCCGCGCGGATGCGCTGCTGCTCGCCGCCGAAGGCGCGCGCGTCGTATTGACCGATATCGACGAGGACGCGGGCCGTGGGCTCGCCCGCGAGATCGGCGACACGGCGCTGTTCGTGCGCCACGACATCGCCGACGAAGACGGCTGGCGGCACGCGATCGCGTCGACGCTCGACCGCTTCGGCCGCCTCGACGTGCTCGTCAACAACGCGGCGATCTGCCCGGTCGGCTCGATCGAGGACACGAGCCTCGACACGTGGCGGCGCGTGATGCGCACCAATGCGGACGGCTATTTCCTCGGCTGCCAATACGCGATCGGCGCGATGAAGGGCAACGACACGCCCGGCTCGATCGTGATGATGTCGTCGGTCGCCGCGCTCGGCGGGCTGCCGATGATGTGCGCGTACACCGGCTCGAAAGGCGCGGTGACGGCCCTCGCGCGCAGCGTCGCCGTGCACTGCAAGCGCAGCGGCTACCGGATCCGTTGCAACTCGATCCATCCGGACGGCATCTGGACGCCGATGACGCAGGCGCTGATGCCCGATCTCGACCCGGTCGCGCTCGGCATCGGCAGCGACCCGATGGCGCGCATGTGCGACCCGCAGGACGTCGCGAATCTCGTGCTGTTCCTTGCGTCCGACGAATCGCGTTTCGTCAACGGCGCGGAACTGCGGATCGACAACGCACAACTGGTGTCGTCGCTGTGACGCGGCCCGACGCTTTTCCGTTCGGAGGAGTCTCCAGATGATTTCATTCACCGGCAAGACCGTGCTGGTCACCGGCGGCGGCGCGGGCATCGGCCGCGCCTGTGCAGAAGCGTTCGGCGCGGCCGGCGCACGCGTGGCCGTGGCCGAGCTCGACGCGGCACGCGCGCAGGACGTGCGCGCAGCGCTCGAAGCGGCCGGCGTCGACGCGCTCGTCGGCACCGTGGACGTCACGCGCCGCGACGAGGTCGATGCGTTCGCACGGACGATCGACGCGCGCTTCGGCGGCCTCGACGTGCTCGTCAACAACGTCGGCGATTTCCTGCAGATCGCGAAGCCGTTCGACACCTGCACCGACGACGACATCGACCGATTGTTCGACGTGAACCTGCGGCAGGTGTTCACGGTCACGCGCGCGATGCTGCCGTTGCTGCGCAAGCGCGGCGCGGGCGGCAGCATCGTCGGCGTGTCGTCGATCGAAGGCTTTCGCGCGATTCCGAACTGCACCGTGTATGCGTCGTTCAAGGCGGCGCTGACCGGCTTCACGAAAAGCCTCGCGCTCGAACTCGGTCCGGCCGGCATCCGCGTGAACCAGATCGCGCCGGAAACCACCGAGACGCCGCAGGTGCCTGTCACCGCGATGGTCGCGGCCGAGCATCACGGCCACATCCCGCGCTGGATTCCGCTCGGGCGCTTCGGTGCGGCCGGTGATATCGCGGGCGCCGCGCTGTACCTCGCGAGCCCGCTCGCCGCGTGGGTCACCGGCACGACGCTGCACGTCGACGGCGGCGCGCTCGCGGCGGCCGGCTGGTATCGCGACCCGAACGGCTTCTGGACCAACATGCCCGTCGTCACGGGCAACGGCTTCAATTTCTGAGCGACGGCCCACCGCATCTGCCGTTTCATCCGTTCATTTCATGCGGCGCGTTCGCGCCGCCACCGGAGACTCCATGAAGATCCTGATCGTCGGCGGCACCGGCCTCATCGGCGGCCACGCCGCGCTGCACTTGCAGGCGCAAGGCAACCGCGTCACGCTCGCCGCGCGCAAGCCGCCCGCGGCCGGCAGCGCGCTCGCGCAGTTCGACGTGCTGCAGCGCGACTACGTGGCCGACAACTTCACGCGCGACGATCTCGCGCCGTTCGACGCGGTCGTGTTCGCGGCCGGCAACGACATCCGCCACCTGCCGCCCGGCACCGACGAAGCCGCGCACTGGGAACGCGCGAACGTCGACGCGGTGCCGCGCTTCTTCGCGCTGGCCCGCGATGCCGGCGTGAAACGCGCGGTGCTGGTCGGCAGCTTCTATCCGCAGGTCGCACCGGCGCTCGTCGACACGGTGCCGTACGTCCGCTCGCGCCATCTCGCCGACGAACGCGTGCGAGCGCTCGCGACGCCGTCGTTCGCGGTGTGCAGCGTGAATGCGCCGTTCGTCGTCGGGTCGGTGCCGGGGCTGCGCAACGAGATGTTCGCCGCGTACACGGGCTATGCGCTGGGCCAGTTCGCGGGGCTGCCCGTGTACGGGCCGGCCGGCGGCAGCAACTTCATCTCGACGCAATCGCTGTCGGAAGCGATCTGGGGCGCGTTGCAGCGCGGCGAAGCGGGCAAGGCCTACCTCGTCGGCGACGAGAACCTGAGCTTTGCCGACTACTTCGCGGCGTTCTTCCGCGCGGCCGGCAACCCGCAGGACGTGCCGTCGCTCGACCAGGAGCATCCGCTGCTGCCCGACATCGCGATCTACACGGGGCGCGGCAACGTCGTGTCGTACGAGCCCGATGCGGCGGACCTCGCGCGGCTGCGCTACCGGCGCGGCGACGTGCAGCGGGCCGTCAACGAAGTCGTCGCGCATTGCAGCACGCAGTAAGCGGCGCGGATGCAAGAACGTCCCGCCGCCGGCGATGCCTGCCGGCGGCGGGACGTCAGGGGCGATGCGTCGATGCGACGACGCGGATCGTCAGGCGCCGATGCGCTGCGCGATCTTCTGCATCGTGTCGGTCATCTCGGCAGGCAGGCGCAGCTTCAGCGTGTCGAACAGCGCCGCATGCAGCTTCAGCTCCTCGCGCCATTCGTCGACGTTCATCGACGTCACGGCGGCGAACTGGTCGCGCGTGAAATCGAGGCCGTCCCAGTGCAGGTCTTCATACGCAGGCGACACGCCGAACGCATGCTCGCCGCCGCCGCCCGTGCCCTCCAGACGATCGAGCATCCACTTCAGCACGCGCATGTTTTCGCCGAAGCCCGGCCACACGAACTTGCCGTTCGCATCCTTGCGGAACCAGTTCACGCAGTAGATCTTCGGCAACGTGGCGCCCGCAGCTTCGAGCTGCTTGCCGAGTTTGAGCCAGTGCGCGAAATAATCGCTGACGTTGTAGCCGCAGAACGGCAGCATCGCGAACGGATCGCGACGCACGATGCCCTGCTGGCCGACTGCAGCGGCGGTCGTCTCCGAGCCCATCGTCGCGGCCATGTACACGCCTTCGGTCCAGTCGCGCGCTTCGGTCACGAGCGGCACGGTCGTCGAGCGGCGGCCGCCGAAGATGAACGCGTCGATCGGCACGCCGGCCGGGTTCTCCCAATCGCCGTCGATCGACGGGCACTGCGCGGCCGGTGCCGTGAAGCGCGAATTCGGATGCGCGGCCTTGCGGCCCGTTTCCTTGCCGATCTCCGGCGTCCACGGGTTGCCTTGCCAGTCCGTCAGCTTCGCGGGCGGCGTGTCGGTCAGCCCCTCCCACCACACGTCGCCGTCTTCGGTCAGCGCGACGTTCGTGAAGATCACGTTGCCGGTCAGCGTCGAGATCGCGTTCGGGTTCGTCTTCACACCGGTGCCCGGCGCGACGCCGAAGAAACCGGCTTCCGGATTGATCGCATACAGGCGGCCGTCGCGGCCGGGTTTCAGCCACGCGATGTCGTCGCCGATCGTCGTGACCTTCCAGCCGTTGAAGCCCTGCGGCGGAATCAGCATCGCGAAGTTGGTCTTGCCGCACGCGGACGGGAACGCAGCCGCGACGTGATACTTCTTGCCCGCCGGCGACGTCACGCCGAGGATCAGCATGTGTTCCGCGAGCCAGCCCTGGTCGCGGCCCATCGTCGACGCGATGCGCAGTGCGAAGCACTTCTTGCCGAGCAGCGCGTTGCCGCCGTAGCCCGAGCCGAAGCTCCAGATTTCGCGCGTCTCGGGGAAATGCACGATGTACTTGACCGGGTTGCACGGCCACGGCACGTCCTGCTGGCCGGCTTCGAGCGGATGGCCGACGCTGTGCACGCACGGCACGAATTCGCCGTCCTCGCCGAGCACGTCGTACACGTCGCGGCCCATGCGCGTCATGATCCGCATGTTCACCGCCACGTACGGGCTGTCGGACAGTTCGACGCCGACGTGCGCGATCGGCGAGCCGAGCGGGCCCATCGAGAACGGCACGACGTACAGCGTGCGGCCGCGCATCGAGCCGCGGAACAGCCCGTTGAGCGTCTCGCGCATTTCGGCCGGCTCGATCCAGTTGTTGGTCGGGCCGACGTCGTCGCGCGAGGCCGCGCAGATGAACGTGCGATCCTCGACACGCGCGACGTCCGACGGATCGGATTGCGCGAGATACGAGTTCGGGCGCTTCGCCGGGTTCAGGCGCGTGAGCGTGCCCTGGTCGACCATCGCCTGGCACAGCGCGTCGTTTTCTTCCTGCGAACCGTCACACCACACGACGCGCTCGGGCTCCGTGAGTGCCGCGATGCGCGACACCCAGTCGATCAGCTTGCGATGTTTGACGAAAGTCGGCGGAGCGATCAGCGGGCCGTGTGTTGCTTCGGCCATAGTGTTTTGCGACATGGGGATGTCTCCAGATTATTGGGCGGGGATGGGGGATGCGGGGCGAGCCCGCGAGATGGGGAGTGCGATTGGAGCGCAGGAGGAGGCAGCGCGCAGGACGGGACGCGCGAGCGGAGCGCGCGTCGATGCCGCGATGCGTGCGAGAGAAGGTGAAGTCTCGTTAGAGGGTGCGAACGCGAGTTTCGCCATGCAAGCAACCTGCCATACAACTCCATTCCGGCCAGCATACCATCGCCGTTATTGGACGGGCGTTGCGTTGCAACAAGAAACAACTGTGACGACAGGCCGGCATGCGCGTTGCGGGCCGGTTCTTTTTACGGCGCCGTCGCGCGCGCTTCGGGGACGAAACGGCCGGGACGTCCGCCGGCTGTGGGTTTCGCAGGCGCGGCAATTTCGATGTGCCGCGCCCGCGTGACGAAAGCGCGAATGCGCGCCGGGCGAATTCGCGTTTTCGCTATTCAGGCAAACCCCGAATTAGGTTGCGTACACAAACATCCCGATCGAATGCCCGATGCACGCCCCCGCTCAAAACGGCCCGCCGGGCAATCCGGGGTAATACGCGCCCGCCGCCATCCCGCCGTCGACGGCCAGTTCGGCGCCGTTGCAATACGACGCTTCGTCGCTCGCGAGGAACAGCGTCGCGCGCGCGATTTCCTCGGGCAAACCGACGCGCTGCTGCGGCACGTTCGCATAGTGCTTGTTGATTTCCTCGAGCGGCGCGCCGGTCGGGTTCGACATCGCGGTGTTCACGCCGCCCGGATGGATCGAGTTCACGCGCACGCCCTGGTGGCCGAGTTCGAGCGCCGCGACCTTCGTCAGCCCGCGCACGCCCCACTTGCTCGACACGTACGCGGCCAGCGCGTTCACGCCGCGCAGCCCGTCCACCGACGAGATGTTGACGATCGACCCGCTCTTCTGCGCGATCATGCGCGGCGCGATCGTACGGATGCCGACGAACGTGCCGACGAGATTGATCGACACCGCGCGTTCGAAATCGCGTTTCGACAGCTCGGTGATGCCGCCGAACGTCAGCACGGCCGCGTTGTTGACGAGCACGTCGATGCGGCCGAACTGCTCGACGGTCGCCTCCGTCACGCGTACCCAGCTCGCTTCGTCGGCCACGTCGAGCCGCATGAAGCGCGCCGCGTCGCCGAGTTCGCGCGCGAGTGCCTCGCCTTCCGCGTCGAGCACGTCGCCGATCACGACGCGCGCGCCCTCTTCGACGAACAGCCTGCACGTCGCCGCGCCCATGCCGCGCGCGCCGCCCGTGACGATCGCTACCTTTCCTTCCAGTCGACCCATTTCGTCCTCGCTTGGATTCCGGTTTGCCGGCCGCCATGCGCACCGCCATGCACGGCTGCCGAATTCATGATTGGTTGGCACCGGCCGCGTGCCATCAGCCCCAGTACGCCTGCCCGCCGTCGAGCGGCAGCGTCGCGCCCGTCAGGTACGCGGCGTCGCGGCTCGCGAGAAACACGATCGCGCGCCCGATGTCCTGCTCGCAGTCGCCGACGCGGCCGAGCGGAATCGTGCGGAAGAACGCAGCGGCTTCCTGCGGATTCGCATCGACCCAGCCCTTCAGCCCCGGCGACAGCGCATGCGGTGCGACCGCGTTCACGCGGATGCCGTCCGCGCCCCATTCGCATGCGGCCGCACGCGTCAGCGCACGAATCGCTTCCTTGGTTGCTGCATACGCGCCGTAACCCGATGCATCCCAGCGCACCGCGGCCGACGACGCGAAGTTGACGATCACGCCGTCGCCCTTCAGGTGCGGATGGCATGCGCGCATCATCCGCGGCGTCGCGATCGGCCCCGATTCGAGCCCCGCCATAAAATCCGCGTCGGTCACGTCGAGCAGGCGGCCGAGCGGCACGACCTGTGCGTTGTTGATCAGGATCTGCACGCCGCCGAGCCGTTCGACGACGGCATCGACGCACCGCGCGATCTGCGCGGCGTCCATCACGTCGCACACGAACGGCTCGGCCACGCCGCCGCGTGCACGAATGACGTCACAGGTCGCAAGCAGCTTGTCGCGCGTGCGGCCGACCACCGCGACGTGCGCGCCTTCGGCCGCGAGCGCATGCGCGACGCCCTGGCCGACGCCCTGCCCCGCGCCCGTCACGAGCGCGACCTTGCTCTTCAGGATGCCCATGTGCGCGCCTCAGGCGACGATCGCCGGATGGGCCTGCACGGGCCCGCCGAGCAGCTCGCGGTACGACGGCGGCTGCTTGCCGTCGAGATCGGCGATGCCGTACTGCAGCGCGGCTTCCGCACCGACGAGCACCTGCCCCGACAGCGCCATGCGCTGCGGATCGCCGTGGATCGCGTGAATCACGCGGCCCGTGAACTCCGGGCTTTCGGCGACGAGCGAGAATTCCTTGTACAGATCCGGGTGCGCTTCCCACACGCGCGTCGTGCGCTCGGTGCGCAGCGGGCCCATCCAGATCGATACGGCCGCGACGTCGAACGGCTTCAGGTCGACGGCCATGTCCTTCGCGAACTTGTCGACGCCGGATTTCTGCGCGCCGTACGCCGCGCCGTGCATGTAGCAGCTCGCGCCGAACGACGACGTGAACGCGATCAGCCCGCTGCGGCGCTTCGCCATCAGCGGCGCCGCATGCCAGCTCGCGACATACGCCGAGCGCAGCCCGACGTCGAGGATGTTCACGAGGTCGAGCGACTTCTCCCAGAACGGGCCCGGCAGGATCAGCTGGTCGTGCAGGGAGGTCGCGTTGTTGACGAGGATGTCGAGCCGCCCGCAGTCGCGCTCGACGCGCTCGAACAGCGCCTTCACCTGGGCGTCGTCCGCGTGATCGCAGGCCACCGCGATCCCGCGGCCGCCGAGCGCGTCGATCTCGCGCGCGGTCTCGTGGATCGTGCCGGGCAGCGGTGCATCGCCTTCGTTCTGCGAACGGCCCGTCACGTAGACGGTCATGCCGGCCGCGCCGAGCGCGCGCGCGATGCCCTTGCCCGCGCCGCGCGACGCGCCCGTCACGACGGCGACCGGCGCATCGTGGTTCTGTGTCATGTTCGATGTCTCCTGTGGAATGTCCGCCACGACCGTGGCAATCACGCGCGTCAGGCGGCCGGCGGCTGCGCGCCGGCGAACAGCACGCCCGGTGCGTCGCCGTCGTAGCGGGCCGACAGCGTCGACGTGACGACGCAGCGCGTGGCCGCGATCTTCCATTCGCCGTCGACCTTCCGGTACGCGTCGTCGTAGTACGCGCCGAGCTGCGTGAGCGTGCGCGCATTCGTGTCGATCATCTGGTAGTGCAGGCCCCACGTGCCGCGCGCATGCGTGTCGTCGAGCACGGCAATGTCGGGATTCACGCCGTGATGCATTTCGACGATGTGCGGATGGCAGCCGAGCTGCTCGAACACGTCGACGAGCGCGTCGCGCGTGTCGAACGTGCCGATCCGTCCGTAGTCGATCTGCACGGGGCCGGCCACGAAGCAGTCGCGCATCCCTTGCGGATCCTTGCGATCGCAGCACGTGAAGTAGCGCGCCTTCAGCCGGCGGATCGCGTCGGCGTCCTCGAGCCGGCGCACGCGCGTTTCCAGCGATTCGATGAGGGTCATCCCGTCTCCTTGTTCGGTGCTGGCGCGGTTCGAAGGCCGCGTCGATGCCACGTTACCGCCGCGCGATGCGTCGGCCATCACCCGTTCGGATTAAGCCGGCGGTTCATGTATTCCGCTTTCGTCCGAACAGACGATGTGATGCAGGCAGCTTCGTTCCTACCATCGAACGACACCACCACGAGACACGGCGATGGACGACACGACCCGCACGCTCCACGAGTACGAGCAGATCCGACAGTTGAAATACCGGTATTTCCGCGCGGTCGACACGCACGACTGGGCGCTGCTCGCGGATTGCCTGACCGAGGATTGCGAGGCGCGACTGTACGGCGGCCGCTATGCGTACGACGGCCGCGACGCGTTCGTGTCGAGCCTGCGCGACCTGATCGGCAAGCCGACCTTCCTGACGATGCATCACGGCCATCACCCGGAACTCACGCTGGTGTCCGCCGATCACGCGTGCGGCGTGTGGTTTCTCGAGGATCACGCGATCAATCTCGAGGACAACTACCTGCTGCACGGCACCGCGTTCTACGACGACCAGTACGTGAAGCGCGACGGCGTGTGGCGCATTCACGCGACGCGTCACGAGCGGCTGTTCGAAACCGTCACGTCGCCGATCCCGCCGTCGTGCACGCTGACCGCGAACCGGTTCGCGCCCGGCGCGCATCACGCGGCCGGCTCGACCGAAGCCGCTTCCTGAACCCCGGCGGCAGCGCCGCCGATCCCGTCATTCCCCCTGGAGCCGGAGCAATGGAGAAAGTCATTTACGTGTTGTGGCGCGATGCGCAGGCCACGCCCGATCAGTGGAACCGCACGGTGCGCGCGCAGCTCGCCGACAAGCTGCTGTCGCTCGGTGCGCATGGCGTGCAGGTGAACGTCGTCGATGAAGCGGTCGCGCCGGCCGCGGGACTGAAGCAGACCAACACGCACCCGGGCATCGACGGGATCGTCGCGGTGTGGATGGACAGCGCGAACGCGATGTTCCGCCAGCCGTTCGACGACGCGGTGCGTGCGGCGGTCCCGCACATGGCCGCGTATCTCGTCACCGAGTCGCAGCCGATTCCGAACACGCGCTTCCCTGCGCGCCCCGGCGAACGCACGGCCGGCTTCTCGCAGCTAGCATTCCTGAAGCGGCCGCCGCGTCTCACGCACGAAGCGTGGCTCGACGTGTGGCACGGTCATCACACGCGCGTCGCGATCGATACGCAGGACAATTTCCTGTATGTGCAGAACGTTGTCGTGCGCGCGCTCACGCATGCGGCGCCCGGTTACGACGCGATCGTCGAGGAGTGCTTCCCGGCTGAAGCAATGACCGATCCGCATGCGTTCTTCGATGCGGTCGGCGATGACGAGAAATTCCAGCGCAACGTGGCTGAAATGATGGACAGCTGCGGGCGCTTCATCGATTTCGACAAGATCGACGTGGTGCCGACGAGCCAGTACGTCGTGAAGGCCGTGCGCGGATAACGCGCAGGATCGAGCGAAAAAAAACGCCAGCCCCGAGGGGCTGGCGTTGTGCTTCGGGCCGGACGACGATCAGAACTGGTTCATCGTGTTGTCCTTGCCCGCCGCCTTCAGCGCCGCGTCGCCGCTGAAGTACTCCTTGTGGTCGTCGCCAATGTCCGAGCCGGACATGTTCTGGTGCTTCACGCAGGCGATGCCCTGGCGGATTTCCTTGCGCTGCACGCCTGCCACGTAGCCCAGCATGCCCTGGTCGCCGAAGTATTCCTTGGCCAGGTTGTCGGTCGACAGTGCGGCCGTGTGGTACGTCGGCAGCGTGATCAGGTGGTGGAAGATGCCGGCTTCACGCGATGCATCGGCCTGGAACGTGCGGATCTTCTCGTCGGCCAGCTTCGCCAGTTCCGTCTCGTCGTACTCCACGCTCATCAGCTGCGCACGGTCGTAGGCCGACACGTCCTTGCCTTCGGCCTTCAGTGCGTCGTACGCCTGCTGGCGGAAGTTCAGCGTCCAGTTGAACGACGGGCTGTTGTTGTACACCAGCTTCGCGTTCGGGATCACCTTGCGGATCTCGTTGACCATGCCGCCGATCTGCGCGATATGCGGTTTTTCGGTTTCGATCCACAGCAGGTCGGCGCCGTTCTGCAGCGACGTGATGCAGTCGAGCACGCAACGCGCTTCGCCCGTGCCGGCGCGGAACTGGAACAGGTTGCTCGGCAGGCGCTTCGGGCGCAGCAGCTTGCCGTCGCGCTTGATGACGACGTCACCGTTGCCCAGCTGATCGGCCGACAGCTCTTCGCAATCGAGGAATGCGTTGTACTGGTCGCCCAGGTCGCCCGGCGCGGCCGTCACGGCGATCTGCTTGGTCAGGCCGGCGCCCAGCGAGTCGGTACGCGCGACGATGATGCCGTCGTCCACGCCCAGCTCCAGGAACGCGTAGCGGATCGCGCGGATCTTCGCGAGGAAGTCCTCGTGCGGCACCGTGACCTTGCCGTCCTGGTGGCCGCACTGCTTCTCGTCCGACACCTGGTTTTCGATCTGGATGCAGCAGGCGCCCGCTTCGATGAACTGCTTGGCCAGCAGGTAGGTCGCTTCCGCGTTGCCGAAGCCGGCATCGATGTCGGCGATGATCGGCACGACGTGCGTCACGTGGTTGTCGATCTTTTCCTGGATCGCGGCCTTCGCGGTTGCGTCCTTCGCCGCATCCAGCGCGCGGAACAGGCCGCCCAGCTCACGGGCGTCGGCCTGGCGCAGGAACGTGTACAGCTCGCGGATCAGCGCGCTGACCGACGTCTTTTCATGCATCGACTGGTCCGGCAGCGGGCCGAATTCCGAGCGCAGCGCGGCGACCATCCAGCCCGACAGGTACAGGTAGCGGCGTTCGGTGCTGTTGAAGTGCTTCTTGATGGAGATCATCTTCTGCTGGCCGATGAAGCCGTGCCAGCAACCCAGCGACTGCGTGTACTTGGCCGGATCGGCGTCGTACGCGGCCATGTCGGCACGCATGATCTTCGCGGTGTACTTCGCGATGTCCAGGCCCGTCTTGAACTTGTTCTGGGCACGCATGCGAGCGGCGTACTCGGGGCTGATGGCATTCCACGCGGTGCCGTGGTTTTCCTTCAAGCCGGCCACTGCCTTGATGTCGTCTTGGTACTGGGACATGTCAATCTCCTGGGAACGAAGCGCATTTGAGTAAAGGGTTCAGCGTGCCCGCTTCGTGTGACGAAGCGAACTGCATGGACTCAATATTAATCCTGTCCGGTGCGTTTTCGGCCAAGTCTTATATAAGACATAAGATATAAATTTTTGTTGTTTTTCAATGAGATAGGCAAGCGATTTTGCGATGCAAAACAAGTTTTCACGCGGCGGAAAGGCGACGCGACCGGAATTCCACTCGCATTCCGCGATGTGAAAAGCCCTTTCGCAGTTGAAGAAAGGCCGGGCGCGGCAGTCCCTGCTGCCGCCACAGCATGTGACAAAACGTCTATACTTGGACAATCCATCGACCGCGAGCGGCACGCTCGCTCCCCGCGCACCGCGGTGCGCGCCTCCTGCCCGGAGCGACATGAACGACTCTCCCGTTTTCGACACGCTTTGCGATCTGCTGAATACGTCCGGTGCGCGGTTCCGCGTGCTCGAACATCCGGCGGAAGGCAAATCCGACGTGATCGCCGCGATCCGCGGCACGCGCCCCGAACAGGGCGCGAAGGCGATGCTCTGCACGTTCAAGGACGGCGGCGGCACCACCGCGCTCGCCGTGATCCCCGGCCACCTGAAGATCGATTTCCGCAAGGTTGCCGATGCCGTCGGCCGCCGCAAGGCGACGCTCGCGTCGCCCGACGTCGCGGCCGCCGTCACGCGCTGCGTGATGGGCGCCGTGCCGCCGTTCGCGTTCGACGAAAACGTCACGCTCGTCGTCGATCCCGCACTGGTCGAACGCAACGCCGAGATCGCCTTCAACGCGGGCCGCCTCGACCGCTCGGTCGTGCTCGACTCGGCCGACTACGTGCGGATCGCCCGGCCGCTGCTGGCCGACATCACGCGGCCGGAAACGGCCGACGCCCCGTCGCCGCAGGAAAGCGCATGACCGCGCCCCGCACACCGCCGCTGTCCGAGCAGGCGTCGCTGATCGAACAGGTGCAGCGCATTGCCGAAGGGCTCGGCGAGATGTTCGCGCCGTTCACCGAGGTCGTCGTGCACGACCTGCGCACGCCGCAGCACGCGATCCTCGCGATCCACAACAACCTGTCCGGGCGCGCGGTCGGCGATCCGGCGACCGAACTCGGCCTCGCGCGCATCGCCGACAACGATTTCCCGCAGGTGCTCGCGAACTACCCGAACCGCTTCGCCGACGGCCGCACCGCGAAAAGCACGTCGATCGGCATCAAGGATTCGACCGGGCGCTACGTGGCCGCGCTGTGCCTGAATGCCGACGTCACGCTGTTCCGCGGCTTCCAGGGCATGCTGAACCAGTTCTGCCGCACCGACGGCGAGACCGTCGTCGAGACGCTCGACCCGGCCGGCGCCGACGCGATCCGGCAGCGCATCGACGCATTCGCGACGCGCCTCGCGACGACGCCGCGCGAGCTGAAGACCGACCAGCGCCGCGAGCTGCTGCAGATGCTGAAGGCCGACGGCTTCCTCGAGGTGCGCCGCGCGATGGAAATCGTGTCGCAGCATCTCGGCGTCTCGCGCGCGACCGTCTACAACGATGCGAAGTGATATCCGCGCGCTGTCTTTCAGTTGACTGACCTTTCCGATCTCGAGCAACCATGAACTCTCCGACTCTCCCCACGTACGACGACGTCGCCGCCGCCGCGGCCCGGCTCGAAGGCCATGCGCACCGCACGCCGGTGATGACGTCGCGAACGGTCGACGAAGCGCTCGGCGCGCAGGTGTTCTTCAAGTGCGAAAACCTGCAGCGCATGGGTGCATTCAAGTTCCGCGGCGCATTCAACGCGCTGTCGCGCTTCAATGCCGAACAGCGCCGCCACGGCGTCGTCGCGTTCTCGTCCGGCAACCATGCGCAGGCGATCGCGCTGTCGGCACGCATCCTCGGCATTCCCGCGACGATCGTGATGCCGCAGGACGCGCCGGCCGCGAAGATGGCCGCGACGCGCGGCTACGGCGGCAACGTCGTGACCTACGACCGCTACACCGAGGACCGCGAGCAGATCGGCCGCGATCTCGCGGAGCAGCATGGGCTCACGCTGATCCCGCCCTACGATCACGCGGACGTGATCGCCGGCCAGGGCACGGCGGCCAAGGAACTGTTCGACGAAGTCGGCCCGCTCGACGCGGTGTTCGCGCCGCTCGGCGGCGGCGGGCTGCTGTCGGGCACCGCGCTCGCCACGCGCGCGCTGTCGCCGCACGCGACGCTGTACGGCGTCGAGCCCGAAGCCGGCAACGACGGCCAGCAGTCGTTCCGCTCCGGCGCGATCGTCCGGATCGACACGCCGCGCACGATCGCCGACGGCGCACAGACGCAATACCTCGGCAACCTGACGTTCCCGATCATCCGCCGCGACGTCGACGACATCCTGACCGCGACCGACGCGGAGCTGGTCGACTGCATGCGCTTCTTCGCCACACGTCTGAAGATTGTCGTCGAGCCGACCGGCTGCCTGTCGTTCGCCGCCGCGCGACGGATGAAGGACGCGCTGCAGGGCAAGCGCGTCGGCGTCGTGGTCAGCGGCGGCAACGTCGATCTCGAGAACTTCTGCGCGCTGGTGTCGGCGCCGGCCTGACCGTCGCGCCGTACATGAATATCCTGTAATCCGTGCGCCATTGCGCCTTCACGACGCGTTAAGTTTCGCGCCCTAGACTGATTACGTTGTCCCGCAGTCAGTCGTGAAGGAGCCACCATGAACATGCACGCGATCGTCGCCGCCGCCCTGGCGGCCGCCTCCCTTTCGGCGTTCGCTCAACCGGGCGCGACGTCATCCGGTTTCCCCGCCGCATCGCCGCACGACGCCGTCGCGCAGGCGATGCACCGCTCGCCCGGCGCATTGCCGCACGCCGGCTTCGTGCTCGCGAAGATCGATCAGAACAATACGCCGCCCGATCGCGGCGGCGACCCGAGCGGCCGCACGCACACCGGCACGCACATGTAACGGCGCGCGCCGGGCGCCGCTGCCGCGCCCGGCCCCGCCGGCATTCAGAACGACGGCAGCGACGGATCGCGCGCGGCGAGGATGTCGCCGGTGCGCCGCTGCAGCGCGCCGTCGATCGTCTCCGGCTGCGGAATCAGCCAGTAGCGCCCTGCGCGGATACCGTCGAACACCCGCTCGGCGAACGCGTCGGGTGTGAGCCCGTGCGCGTTCAGCATCGCGCGCATCGTGTCGACGAAGCCCTGCACCTCGGGCCGGTCGTGCGCGGCGCCGAACGGATCGTTGAAGATGCCCGACTGCACCGGGCCCGGCGCGAGCAGCGACACGCCGACCGGCGCGCCGAGCATCTTCAGTTCTCCATACAGCGATTCGGTCAGCGCGACCACCGCGAACTTCGTCGCCGAATACGGCGACATCAGCGGGCTCGGCAGGAAACCGCCGACCGACGCGGTGTTCACGACGCGCGCCGGCACGTTGCGTTCGAGCATCCGCGGCACGAAGCTGCGGATCCCGTTCAGCACGCCGTGCACGTTGATCGCGAAGCTGCGCTCGAAGCGTTCCGGCGTGATTTCCCAGCTGAAGCCGGTCGCCATCACGCCTGCGTTGTTGAACAGCAGGTCGACGCCGCCGAAGCGCCGCCAGGCGGCTTCGGCCAGCGCGTCGACGGCTTCCGGCCGGCTCACGTCGGTCGGCACGCACAGCACGTCGGTATCGAGCGTCGCGGCGAACGCGTCGAGTTTCGCCGGATCGAGATCGGCCAGCACGACGCGCATGCCGAGCGCGGCCGCGCGGCGTGCAAGCCCGCTGCCGATGCCGCTGGCCGCGCCGGTGATTACGGCGGTACCGCCGTCGAAGCGAATCGAATTCGTCATGTCAGTCAGAGTCCTGTGGGGTCGATGAGGGGATGCGCGTACGCGGGAATCACCGGCGGCGGCAGCGGCGCGCGGCCGTCGAGCGAACGCACCGCGAGTTGCTGCGCGAGCGGGAAATGCAGGCTGTGCGTGACGAGGCCCGTGCGTTCGCGCGCCGGCAGGCTGCACAGCGCGAGCGCGGTTTCGGCGAGATACGCGACGTCCTCGGTCGGATAGCCTTCGGGGATGTAGCGCGCGGCGCCCGGCGTGCGGATCGCCGTGCTCGGCGCGACGAGATTCACCGCGATGCCGTCGGCTTCGAGTTCGGCCGCGAGCCCCTGCGTGAAGCGCGACAGCGCGGCCTTCACCGCCGCATAGACGGTCGCGCCGCCCGCGCGCGAAAAATCGTCGAACGGCCGCAGCGGCGGCAGCGCCGTCACCGAGCCGACGTTGACGATCCAGCCGGCGCCGCGTGCGCGCATCCGCGGGATCGCGGCCTGCGCCAGCGCGAACGGGATGCGCAGATAGTGTTCGATCGTCGTGTCGAACATCGTCATCGGCATCGCGTCGACGCACGCGTAATCGGCCATGCCCGCGTTGTTCACGAGGATGTCGAGACCGCCGGCGGCGTGCGCCGCGCGCCCGACGAGTGCGTCGCGCTCGGCCGCGTTCGACAGGTCGGCCGCGAGCGCGATCGCGCGGCCGCCGGCCTGTTCGATCAGCGCGACGGTTTCGGCGAGCGTGCCGGCGGTGGTCGCCGATTGCGTGAGGCTGCGCGCCGTCACGACGACGGTCGCGCCTTCGGATGCGAGGCGCTGCGCGATCGCGCGGCCGATGCCGCGGCTCGCGCCCGTCACGAGCGCGCACTTGCCGGCCAGGATCCGGGATGGGGTATCGGTCATGATGTCTCCAGTCATTTCGATGCGTGTTGTTCAGCCCGCGATATCCGCAACGTGCAGCACGAGCTTGGTTTTCGCCTCGCCCGTTTGAACGAGGTCGAGTGCGCGGGCCGCCTGTTCGAGCGGGAAACGGTCGAAGCGCGGCACGCGCAACGCGCGCCGGCCGAGCCGTTCGGCGATCGACGCGAGCGTGGCGCCGCTCGGCATCCGGCTGTAGGTCAACGCGACATGCAGACCGCGACGCGCGGCTTCGGCGCCGGTCGCGGCCAGCCGTTCGGCATCGCCGGCCGCGAGCGTCATGATGTTCACGAGCGTGCCGCCCGGCGCGAGCCGGTCGAGCGCGTCGGGCAGCGTGTCGCCGCCGACCGCGTCGAGCACGAGATCGACGCCGCCGGGCGCCCATGCGCGTACGGCGGCGGCAATGTCCTGCGCGCGATAGTCGATGGCGATTTCCGCCCCCAGCGATTCGACGGTGTCGCGATTGCGCGCCGAACACGTCGCGGCAACGCGCGCGCCGGCCTGGGCGGCCAGCTGGATCGCGAACGTGCCGACCGCGCCCGCGCCGCCGTGCACCAGCACGGTTTGCCCCGCGCGCAGCCCGCCGTCGTCGAACAGGCCGGCCCATGCGGCCAGCGCGGGCGTCGGCGTCGCGGCTGCTTCCGCGAAGCTCACCGCGTCGGGCAAGCGCACGACCGAGTCGTGACGCACCGCGACGTATTCCGCGTACGCGCCCCAGCGCCCCGCGCCGACGTCGGTCTGCGCGAACACGCGCATGCCCGGTTCGAATCCGTCGACGCCGTCGCCGACCGCTTCGACGACACCCGCCGCATCGAAGCCGATCACGAACGGGAACGTGTACTGCATGAACGCGCCGAGATAGCCTTCGCGGCATTTCCAGTCGGCGGGATTGACGCCCGCGTACGCGACGCGGATCAGCACGTCGCCGGGGCCCGGTTTCGGCGCCGGCACGTCGGCCAGCCGTAAGGCGTCGGAATGACCGACGCGGTCGATCAGAAGCGCTCGCATCCTCGTGTCTCCAGTAGTGGTGTCGGTGGGTGTGTGCGGCGCGTCACGCCGCCGTATCGGCCAGCAGGCTCGACGCGAGCGGACAGAACGCATGCGAGATCGCGTCGACCGTCCAGTCGGGACTTTCGGCGTCGAACCGGCGGTCGACCCAGCCCCAGTGATACGGATGCAGCAGGTATTCGCCGAGCAGATCGCCGACCTGTGCGAATTCCTGTTGCCACACGTGCGTCCATGCGCCGGGGGTTTCGATCCGGTTCAGCCGCCAGTTGCGGATGCCCGGGATGAACGCGGGCATGTGCAGCAGTTCGTGCTCGAGCGACGCGACCTGTGCTTCGCTGGCCTGCGGACGCACGCGCAGCATCAGCGTGCGCCACACGCCGTCGCGCAACGCGGGCTCGCGCAGGCCGCCGCCGATCGCGCGGCACGCTGCACCGTCGAGGCGTGCAATGCCGGGCAATTGCGCCAGTGCGGCGAATGCGGCTGCGGAATCGACGGATCGTTCATCGCGCAGCACGTCGAGCGTGTAGTCGCCCGCGCCCCAGCAGCCTTCCAGATTGCGCGCGAGCGCCACCCGTTTCGCGCCCGGCAGCGCGTGCGCGGCTTCGCGCAATGCATGCTCGATCGCTTCCGCGTCGTGATCCGCCGCAACGAATACCTGTGCCGTGTCATGCCGCATGGTCGACCTCCGTCAGCGCGGGCAGCGGCGCATCGGCGCCCGTCATCACGTGGCGGCGGCGTGCCTCGCACAGCCCGTCGACCGCGATCCAGAACGCGACCACGTCGCCATCGGTCATTGCACGCATCCGGTAATAGGAATACGCATCGTCGACCCGCCACGTCAGCCACAGCGTGCAGGGCTGCCCCGGCACCGCGACGGGCGGCGACACCCAGCGGCCGGCCGCCGTCAGTCCGCGTGCCGCATGGCCGGGCAGATAGCGCTCGCGCAGCAGCGCGAGCACGTCGGGAATGCGCTCGGGCGCGAGCGTGATTTCGTCTACGATCTGGATCATTCGCGTGTCGTCCGTGGTCGTTCGGGGCGGGATGGGTGGAGCTGGCCTACGCCGTTCCGGCGAGGCCGAAGGCGGCCGGCGTGGATAGCATTCTTGCGTGGGGGCGTCTCGCGAACCCCTACCGGCCCGCTCACCGGCCCCTGTCGCAGCGATCAGATCGGGAGACTCATGAAACAGCGTGTATTGCCGGCGAGCGGACGCGTGCTGCCGGGCCTCGGCGCGCGCCTGCTGAGCGAACTCACGCGCAGCGGCACGCCGCCGGCCGACCGCCCGGCGCAACCGCCGCAAGCGGCGACGACACCGGGCGGCTTCGTCGCGCTGTACCGCGACGCAATCGAGCGGCTCGAGGCACAGGTCGCGCGCGGCGACGGCCATCCGCCGATGCGCAAGCAGGAAGTCGACCTGATGTGCCGCTGCCTGCTGAGCTGCGCGACGCTCGCCGACGCGATCCGCTGCGCGCGCGATTTCTGCGAGATGCTGACGCCGCGCGCCGGCTTGCTGTCGCTCGCGGTACGCGACGGGCGCGCGACGTTCCGGATGGACTCGCTGCGCCGCACGCGCAGCCCGGCCGCATGCCTCGTCGACCTGACCGGGCTGTTCTGCTATCTGCAGCTGTTCGGCTGGCTGATCGGGCAGCCGCTGCGGCCGACCGACGTATGGCTCGGCCATCCGCGCCGCGACGACGCGATGCCGCTGCTCGGGCTGTTCAACGCGCCGGTCGACGTCGGCCGGAAAACCTACGGCTTCGCGTTCGATGCGGCGCGGCTCGATGGCCGCGTGATCCGGCAGCCGGGCGAGCTCGACGCGTTTCTCGTCGACTTCCCGTTTCGTCTGATCGATGCGGCGCCGGCCGTCGTGTCCTGGGCGCAGCAGGTGCGCGGGTTCCTCGATGCGGCGCTCGCGCGCGAACAGCCGCTGCCGGCGCTCGCGGAGCTGGCAGCGTGGCTCGGCGTCAGCGGGGCGACGCTGCGGCGGCGGCTGGCGGCGGAAGGCAGCGGCTATCACGTGCTGCGCGAACGATGCGTGGCCGATGCGGCCCGGCGATGCCTGCACGAGACGGACTGGCCGATTACTCGCGTGGCCGCGTATCTCGGCTTCGGCGGCGAAGAGGCATTCCGGCGCGCGTTCGTGCGCTGGAACGACGTCGCGCCGAGCCGGTTCAGGCGCGCGTACGCGGCACCTGACCACCTCGATTCGTCAGACGAAAAACGCAGCGCCGGCGCATGAGCGCAAGGATTCGGAAAGCAGTGGCCGGGCAATGACGTTTTTTCGCATCCCCGCGCGGCGCGGCGATTGACGCGCCCGAGCGCCCGCCATTACCCTTGCGCGCTGATGGTTCCCAGGGATGGGATCAAAAGGGAACGCAGGAGGGGCCACGCCTCGAATCTGCGGCTGCCCCCGCAACTGTGAGCGGCGAATCCGTGCCACTGCATGCCACTGGGCAACCGGGAAGGCCTGCACGGATGACGACCCGCGAGCCAGGAGACCTGCCATCGACCCGAGGTCCAGCAGCCGCACCGGGCGGGGTGTCCCGATGCGCAAGCACCGCCGTTGGCGGTCGCCCGTTGCATGGACGACCCGACCTCAGGATCCGTCAGATGTCCTTCGTTCCCGAATCTGCTTCCCTGCCGGAAGCATCGCACCGACACGCTGTCGGCACGCGCAACCTGCCCGCCCTTCGCTCACGGCCGCCGTACGCGCAACACGCTTTCTCCCGCTGTCTCATGAACATCCGTTACCTGCTCGCCACGTCCGCCGCCACCGCGCTGCTCGCCCCGATCGCCCATGCCGCCGGCGACACCGTGCTGCAGCCGCCCGCCCAGCCCGCGGAAAGCGTCGACCTGCCGACGATCAGCGTGACCGACACGCGTCGCCTGCCCGAATCGTTCGACGGGCGCTATGCGTCGACGCAGGTTCTCACGCGAACCGATCTCGACCGGCTCTCGCCGAGCGACCCGAGCATCACGCAGGCGCTCGCGACGCTGCCCGGCGTGACGGTTTCGCAGACCGGCGGCCCCGGCTCGTCCGCCTCGGTCAGCATCCGCGGCTCGTCGGCGAGCCAGGTCGCGGTGTTCATCGACGGCATCCGGATCGGCTCGCCGACCACCGGCATCGCGCCGTGGGCCGACCTGCCGACGGAAGCGTTCGAGCGGGTCGAGGTGATTTCGGGGCCGGCCGCCGCGTCGTTCGGCGCCAACGCGATGGGCGGTGTCGTGCAACTGTTCACGCGCCGCTCGTCGGACCAGCCGAACCAGACCACCGTGTCGTTCGGCGGCGGATCGAACAAGACCTTCGACACGCAACTGCGCACGTCGGGCACGGTGCCGTCGACCGGGCCGCTCGCCGTGCTCGGCGGGCTCACCTACTCGCTCGGCCTGCATTCGTACAATACGGCCGGCATCGATTCGACGCGGCCCGTCCTGCCGTATCACGAGGACGGCCGCAATCCGTATCACGCGCAGGATCTCGATGCGCGCCTCGGCTACGCGCGCGACAACTGGTCGATCTCGACGTTCGCGCTGTATCACCGCTCCGACCTGTCCTACGACAACAGCGGCTATGCGAACCGCCAGCTCGATCACCAGTTGACGACGGGGCTCGCGTTCCATCTCGACATCACGCCCGATACGCAGTTCGACCAGTCGTTCGGTTATGCGAACGATCGGCAGTTCCTCTACGCGAGCGATCCGGCCATCCCAACCGACCGGATCGATTCGCAGCGCATCAGCACGTCGACGGCCCTGACCCATCAGGAACGCGGGTTCCACCTGTTCGGGCTGCCGCTGTCGGGCGAGAGCAAGCTCGCGTACGACTTCACGCGCGAACAGGCGTTCCTGCCGATCGACGCGCCCGGCGGCATCCCGACGCGCAACGACTCCGCGTTCTCGCTGCATCAGTCGGCCACGCTCGGCAGCGTGACGCTGTTCCTCGCGGGGCGCCGGGAGATCATCGCCGGGCAAGGCGTGAACACCGGCAACGCCGCGCTGTCGTGGGCGATCACGCCGGTCTACACGGCGCGCGTGTCGTACGGCAATGCGTTCCGCCTGCCGAGTTTCAACGACCTGTACTACCCCGGCTACGGCAATCCGGACCTCAGCCCGGAACGCAGCACGTCGGTCGAGGCCGCGCTCGACGCGAACACGTCGTACGGCACGTTCACCGCCGCGATCTACGACACGCGCGTCACCAACCTGATCGCGTACAACCCGGCGACGTATTCGCCGATGAACATCGGTCGTGCCCATATCCGCGGGATCGACCTGTCGTACAAGGGGACGATCGGCCGCTACACGCCGGTGAGCGTCGCGATCGGCATCCTGAATCCGCAGGACGAGACCAACGACAGCTGGCTCAACCGCCGGCCGCGCCAGACGGTCAGCCTGAACGTGGACCACACGTGGGACGAACTGCACCTGCACGCGCTCAGCACGGGCGCCTCGCTGAACTACGGCGGGACGACGTTCGACGATCCGGTCAACACGACGTACCTGCCGTCGTACCTGACCGTGAACCTGCGCGCGTCGTACCGGATCAATTCGCACCTGACGGTGTCGGCCACGCTGTCGAACCTGTTCGACCGGCAGTACATGACCGCGTACGGCTACAACACGCTCGGCCGCACCGCGTTCGGGAAGGTCAGTTATACGTTCTGACGGCCCGTCAGGTCGGCGCCGGCGTCGCGGGCGCCGACGCGGGCCGGCGCGACCGGCACGCGCGGGAAATTGACACCACGGCGAAAACTAATAGAATTAGGTTTTTGACTAATTCTCATAGCATTCGCCATGGCCCGTGCCGGCATTACCGTGGACAAGCTCGTCGAAGCCGGCGCGCAGCTCGCCGATGAAACCGGCTTCGACCAGCTCACGGGCGCGGCGCTCGCGCGACACTTCGACGTCAAGCTCGCCAGCCTGTATTCCCATGTCCCGAGTTTCGACGACCTCAAGAGCCGGATCGCGCTGTTCGCGCTGAACGAGCTCGCCGAACGCGCGACCGACGCGCTGGCCGGCCGCACCGGCAAGGACGCGCTGGCCGCGCTGGCAAACGTCTATCGCGACTACGCGCGCACGCACCCCGGCCGCTTTGCGGCCGCGCGCCATCCGGTGAACGCCGGGCGCGCCGCCGAGAGCGCGGGCGGCCGGCTCGTCAGGATGACCTCGGCCGTGCTGCGCAGCTACGACCTGCCGGAAGCCGAACAGGCCCATGCGATCCGCCTGCTCGGCGGCTTCTTCATGGGCTACGCGACGCTCGAAGGCGCCGGCGGTTTCTCGCACAGCGCGCCGGATTCCGACGCGTCGTGGTCGCGCAGCCTCGATGCGCTGGACGTGATGCTGCGCCACTGGCCTTCGGCCGCCTGACGCACCGAATGGAATTCAAGCGATGAAAGACAAACCTGACGGCGTCGTGCTGCCGAGCCGTGTCGTGCCCTTCCCGGCGTCGATCAGCGACGAAGCGCGAACCGCATTGCAACGACTCGTCGGCGACGACGGCGTGCCGCTGAATGCGCTGCACGTGATGCCGGCGCCGGACGACGTCGACGCGTGGATGCGCGTGAAAGCGGCCGCCGATGAACACTACGCGGCCGCCGTCGAAAAACTCGCCGGGTATCTGCGTTCGAGCGTCGAGACGATCCGGGCCGGCCAAGCGGACGTGCATGTCGCGACGCCCGAAGCGCCGGTGTCCGATGCATGCGCCTACATCGACCTGCATGGCGGCGCGCTGATCGTCGGCGGCGGCGCCGCGTGCCGCGCCGGCGCGCAGATGCAGGCCGACCGGCTCGGCATGCGCTGCTACGGCGTCGACTACCGGATGCCGCCCGAGCATCCGTATCCGGCCGCGCTCGACGACTGCCTCGCGGCCTATGCGTTCGTGCTGGAGCGCCACGCGCCGGAGAACATCGTCATCGGCGGCCGCTCGGCCGGCGGCAATCTCGCGGCCGCGATGGTGCTGCGCGCCCGCGACGAAGGCTTGCCGCTGCCGGCCGCGCTCGTGCTGCTGTCGCCGGAAGCCGACCTGACCGAATCCGGCGACAGCTTCGAGACCAACCGGCTCGTCGACGTCGTGCTGCCGGCGTCGCTGATGGCGAACAACCTGCTCTACGCGAACGGCGCCGATCTCGCGCACCCGTACCTGTCGCCGCTGTTCGGCGATTTCTCGGCCGGGTTCCCGCCGACGTTCCTCCAGAGCGGGACGCGCGACCTGTTCCTGTCGAATGCGGTCCGTATGCATCGCGCGTTGCGGCGCGCGCAGGTGCCGACCGAGCTGCACGTGTTCGAAGGGATGCCGCACGGCGGGTTCATGGGGGCGCCGGAGGACATCGAACTGAGCCAGGAGATCACGCGCTTCGTGCGGGCGCATATGCGGGCGTTGCACGCTGACGAAGCCGTTTGACCGAACGGCAGCCCGCTTCACGACCAGGCAAGGCCACGTACGCCCGCGACCAGCTGGATCACGCCGAATACCGCGATGACAGCCGCCGACACGCGTGACAACCCGTGCATGAACGTGAACGACATCTTCGTGCGCAGCGCGGCCGTCGCGCCGCTCAGGCACAGCCACCAGATGGCCGAGCCGGCGAACACGCCGGCAACCATCCACGCAACCGCCGGCCGCATCGCCCCGTCGTGCGGGCCCGACAGCGGGCCGAGCGCCGCGAAAATCCCGACGAACGACAGGATCGTCATCGGGTTCGACAGCGTCAGGCCGAACGTCGTCAGGAAATCGCGCAGGACGGTCGTGCGCGGCAGGTCGCGTTGCAGCGCGGCCGCGGCCGGCGGCTGGCGCGCGATGGACCACGCGAGCCACACGAGGAACGCGCCGCCGCCGAGCTTGAGGGCGACGGTCAGCATCGGGAAGGCGGTGACGATGCCCGCGATGCCCAGCGCGCCGAGCAGGCCGTAGATCGCATCGGCGCACGCGGCGCCGATACCTGTCGCGAACCCTGCCTGAAAACCGCGGCTCAGGCTGCGCTGAATGCACAGCATGCCGATCGGGCCGACCGGCACCGCGATCGACAGCCCCATCACGACGGACTTGATGAACAGCATCGCCTGCTCCTTGCGACATGCAACGGGTGGAACAGGCATCGTAGGGAAAATCCGGTCACCGCTGAATGCGGTTTTTAAGGAAAAATAGGCGCTCCACCTTAAAAAATCCCGCCGCGATGGACGATCTGGACTGGAAGATACTGGCGCTGTTGCAGGCCAACGGCCGCATCAGCTATACGGAACTCGCGCGCCAGGTTCACCTGTCGGTGCCGGCGGTGACGGAGCGCGTGAAGCGCCTCGAGGCGACCGGCGTCGTCGAGGGCTACACGGCCCGGATCAATCCGGCCGCGGCCGGCTACCCGGTGAGCGCGCTGATCGGCATCACGGTGCCGCAGCCGGCCAAGTCGAAATTCCTCAAGCTGCTGGAGTCGATTCCCGAAGTCGTCGAATGCCGTCACGTGACGGGCGCGGATTCATACGTGATGCAGTTCGTCGCCACCAGCATGACCCATCTCGAACAGCTGATCGAGCGCATCAACCTGTACGGCGAAACGCGCACGTCGATCGTGATGTCGACGCCCGTGCCGGTGCGCGGGCTGGCGCGGCCGCCGTCGAAGCTCGACGGCAACCGCGGCTGACGCGGCGACGGCGCGAGCGCAGCGCTTCATCGATAGTCTCCCGTCACGTCCGGCACATTTCCGCCGCAGAAAGGCGCCGCGCGTCACACGATCAACGTCGCACCGGCCCACGCGATCAGCACGATGCCCAGCGCGCGGCCGATGCGTTCGCCGCCGGGCAGGACTTTTTCCGCGAACACGACGAGCGACAGCGCGGCAATCCACACGACGTTCATCACGCCGCCGACGAACAGCAGCGCCATCAGCAGCCAGCAGCAGCCCACGCAGTACGCGCCGTGACGCACGCCGAGCAGGAAACTGCCAACGACACCAGGACGCCAGTGCGCGACCAGGAACGCGGCCGGCGCCCGGCATTGCCGCAGGCACGCGCGCTTCAGCGGCGAGAATTGATAGAGCCCGGCCAGCGCCAGGACGACAGCGGACAGGATGGCGCTCTTCGACCACAGCATCATCGCGGAGATCAATCCGGCCGGCTGCAGCATCGCCTGAAGCAGCGCCGCGCCGATCGAGAACGCGAGCCACGCCGTCAGGTAACCGGCCAGCAGCGACACCGACGTGAACGCCGAGCCCGAAGCCGTGTCGCCGCGCTGCCGCAGCACGCGCCGGTACAGCATCACGAGCGGCGCGGCGCCGGGCGTCATCATCGCGATCATCATCACCCACCACATCGCGATCACGGTCGGCAGCGACGGAGCCATGCTGCCCATGTCGTCCGCGAGACGGTGCGGAAAGAGCGCGAACGTCGTCATGTCCAGCGCCGACATGCCGGTCCCCGCGCCGGTCCACAGGTAGAACCAGCACACGCCGGTGAGTGCGGCCATCGCGAGCAGCGTGATGACGCGCTCGCGCCCGAGCCAGGTGTCGGACGGCGTCATGCCGCGACGCGATGCCGGATCAGTCCGTGGTTGTTCATGTGCAGCCGCGCGAACTGCACATAGGTGCCGTCGAGATTCAACGCGATGTTGCCTTGCGAGCGCCCCGTGCCCGAGCCGATTTCCGCCAGCTCGTATTCGAAACCTTGCGGCAGGTCGATCCGCACGCGGTGCTCGGCGCCCGTCACCGGGTTGCGGATCGGTTCGCCGGTCACATCGAACACGCCTTCGACGTGAATCCGGCCGCGCCGCGCATCGACATCGACGTCGAAGTCGATCTTCGTGAAGATCGGATCGAACGCGTGCTCGAGCGTCGACGCATACACGGAGAACATCGTCGCAAATGGATCGGTATCCTGACCGGTCATGATCTTCAGCACGGCATCGCGCTGCTCGGCGCTGGCCCGCTCGTCGACGATCGGCTGGCACTTGCCCCTGCCTTCGTGAACGGCGCCCGGCCACTGGAACACGACCGCGATCCTGACGCCGTCGAGCACCACGTCGCCGTAGTGACCGCTGTCGATCGACAGCGCGCCCATCGCTTCGCAATGGCCGTTGGTCGGCAGCGCATTGAACTGGCACGGGCAACCGTATGAGCAATTGCAACTGATCATTTCGGTACCCTGAATCTCCCACGGCGTCATGGCTCCACCTCGCGCTCGGTGACACGTAAACGCTTCGAATCTAGTGCACGCAATGGGGAAATCAAAGCAGGAAGGCGGCGTGAAAACCCTGCGTACCGGCGGGGCACCAGGCATGTCGACACGCGCCGCGCGACGAACATCCGCGACGCGTCGTCGGGCGGTTTCGTCCGCGACGTCGCGAAAAACGGCACGCTGGCAAGGCACGCGAAGCCCGCGAGCGCAGGCAGGATCACGACGTAGTCGCCGAACCGCCGGCGATCGTCATGACCGCGACCGTCGGCGGCCGGCGCGCGCGTGCATGCGTCACTCGGCCGAATCGGGAACGCGATCGCCGCGAGCCGCCGAATACGCGTTGTCACGGATTGACAGAATCGCCGCCAATGCGGGTTGTTTCGTCACTGTTCGGCGAACCCGCACGTCGCGCCGCTAACCCGCCTTCTTCGTGGCCTGCGCGACGGAAATCCAGCCCACGACCGCCGCGGCGACCCAGCAACACGTGACCAGCAGGTCGAGATTCATCCAGCCTTCGAAGTTCGCGCTGTTTTCGAAACTGCAGCGCTGACGGCCCCGGACCCACATGCAGCCGCTGATCAGTTGGTCGATATGCATGTAGATGCTGTATACCGCAACGGCCGAGGCGATGACGGCAACCCGCAGGCTCATGCTCTTTTTCATTGGTGCTGGACGCGTGTGGTGAACTCCTGCCGATCTTAAGCCAATGGCGATGTGTCACGCAATTGATCGGGTATCGTCCGATTGACCGGCACGCGTGAAAGATGCGCGCTTTCGCTCACCCGTCGACCGGCCTGATCGTCCTCAGGCAGTCCGCCGCCAGTTGCTGATAGATCCGCGTGCCGTTCGCCTTCGCTTCGATCTCCGCGTCGCTCAGCCGCCGCACGACGCGCCCCGGCATGCCCGCGAGCAGCACGCCGCCCGGCACGTCGTAACCGGCCTTCACGAACGCGCACGCCGCCACGATCGTCGTCGCACCGATCGTCGCGCCGTCCATCACGACCGCGTTCATCCCGATCATCGTGTCGGGTTCGAGCGTCGCGCCATGCACGATCGCGCCGTGGCCGATGTGGCTGTTCACGCCGAGCCGGCACGTCTCGCCGATCCCGACGTGCAGCACGCAGCCGTCCTGCACGTTGCTGCCGTCCTCGACGACGATCGCGCCGAAGTCGCCGCGCAGGCTCGCATGCGGGCCGATGTAGCAGCGCGCGCCGATCGTCACGTCGCCGATCACGACCGCCGTCGGATCGACATACGCGGACGGATCGATGCGCGGCCGCATCCCGTTGAATTCGAACAGCGGCATCGTCAGAGCGCCGCGACCGCTTCCGGCACGAGCGTGAACAGGTCGCCGACCACGCCATAGTCGGCCACGCTGAAGATCGGGGCCTCCGGATCCTTGTTGATCGCGACGATCACCTTCGAATCCTTCATGCCGGCCAGATGCTGGATCGCACCCGAGATGCCGACCGCGATGTACAGCTGCGGCGCGACGATCTTGCCGGTCTGGCCGACCTGGTAGTCGTTCGGCACGTAGCCGGCGTCGACTGCCGCGCGCGA
>JAIRVP010000059.1 GCA_031253835.1 Burkholderia sp.
AGCGGCTCGCAGCCCGGCTCGGTGACCATTGGCGCGCGGTCGACCCTGGCAGCGCGCGGCTCGGCCGCGATACGATCGCGGTCGCCCTGCTGTACGACAGCCGGACGCTCGAACCCGGCGGGCACGCCGCGACCGTCGCGCTCGACGGCCGGAACCGCCCGCCGCTCGCGCAGACGTTCCGACGCCGCGACGGCACCCGCGCGTTCACGGTCGCGGTCAATCACCTGAAGTCGAAGAACTGCCCGAACGCGAGCGGCGCCGATCGCGACCAGTCGGACGGCCAGGGCTGCTGGAATGCGGCGCGCACGCGGGCAGCCGTGCGCGTCGCCGACTGGCTCGCCACATCGCCGACGGGCGCCGCGGCCGGCGGCGTGCTGCTGATCGGCGACCTGAACAGCTATGCGAAGGAAGATCCCGTTCGTGCGCTCGAAGCACGCGGCTACGCGAACCTGGCGGCCCGCTTCGTCGGCGATACTGCGTACAGCTACATATTTCGCGGCGAGGCCGGCAGCCTCGATCACGCGCTCGCGACACCGGCACTGGCCGCGCGCGTCAAAGCCGTGCACGTCTGGCACATCAACGCCGATGAACCGATTGCACTGCAACCCGTGCCCGATTACAAGACGGCCGCGCACCGGGCGTCCTATTACGCACCCGACGCCTATCGCTCGTCGGACCACGATCCCGTCGTCGTCGACCTCGCACTGGGTCACCGCGCCCGGATGCCGGTCGCGGGCACAAACCCTGCTCGCCAGTACGCCGTCGATCAGTGCATCTGCATCAGCCGATCGCCTGGAACGGCACTATTTACCTGGCGCCCCCGGGCGACGCGATATTTACCGGACATTCCCGTCGTATCGCGGTCCGCCGCACGCGTTTTGCCCAATTGAGAATATTTTGCAATCTTCGCGCCGCCCCGCATGGCGGGGCTTCCCGGCGATCCTGCCGACGAATTGAAAAATTGTCTCGAAACTCAAGCGGGTCAAGTGAATCACATTAGTTGCTGGGATTCGTCTTATCTTCAAACTGGCCTTGAATCGAAGGAGGATAAACATCATGGCGCTCACCGACTCGATCGAACACAAGCTGGACCGCGGCCTGGCCGACATCCGTCGCACCGGCCGGCGCGTGGGACGCACGACGCGCTCGGCCGCCCGCGACCTGCATGCCGACGTGACCGACGATCTGCGCGGGCTGGTCGACGAACTGGAAGACCTGCTGAAAAACGATGGCGACGGCGATATCGCCGCGCTGCGCAAGCGCGTGCAATCCAGGCTCGATGAAGCGCGCAGCACGCTCGACCACGCGTCGGGCAGTGCAGCCGCCCGGCTGCGCGATTCGGCCGAACGCGTGTCGCAGGCCGTGCACGACAACCCGTGGCAAACCGCCGGTGTCGTCGCGGGTCTCGCGTTCGTTGCGGGCCTGCTCCTTGCCCGCCGTTGACCGCGGCCAGTCGCCCCGCTGCCCGCACCGCCCATCCTCACCCAGACAACGAAGGAGAACCGCCATGCAGAAATCCCTCGCCATGAAAGCCGCCGCCGCCGTGATGCTCGGCAGCCTCGCGCTCGCCGGCTGCACGACCACGCCCGACAAACCCGAAAATGCGTCGACCAGCGCGTCGAAGCGCCAGTCGATCGACGCCAGCGTGAACGCCACGCTGTCGCGCCTCTATTCGACGGTGCCGGGCTCGCGTGAGCTCGTCGCGAAATCGCGCGGCGTGCTCGTGTTCCCGAACGTGCTGCAGGCCGGCCTCATCATCGGCGGCCAGTCCGGCAACGGCGCGTTGCGCGTCGGCGGCAGCACCGTCGGCTACTACAACACGTCGTCGCTGTCGGTCGGCCTGCAGGCCGGCGCGCAGTCGAAGGCGATCGTGTTCCTGTTCATGACGCAGGATGCGCTCGACTCGTTCCGCAAGTCCGAAGGCTGGGCCGCCGGCGCCGACGCCTCGGTCGCGGTCGTGAAGGTCGGCGCGAACGGCGCGGTCGACACCACCACGGCCACCGCACCGGTCGAGGTGCTGGTCCTGACCAACGCGGGCCTGATGGGCGACCTGTCGGTGAACGGCACCAAGGTCACGAAGCTCAACATCTGACGATGCGGCACGCGGCGGCGCGCCGCGTTCGCTTCCCGGCAGCGCCGCGGCCCTCGCCGCGGCGTTTTCGCATGGGTCACACGCAGCGGCTATGATGGCGGGGCCTTTGCGGGCATACTCCCGTTCGGGCCGCCCCACGCCGCGTTCCGCCGCGAACCCGTGACGTTCGCGAGCCGATCGCGCCCCGGGCAACGCAATTCAATCAAACGAAGCAACAATCTGCGCGAACGCCATCCATGGAAAGCGGACACGATCACCAAAAATTCTTCTATTTCCTGCTGGCAGCGGTCACCGTCGGGCTCTGCTGGATCCTCGCGCCGTTCTCCGGCGCCGTGTTCTGGGGCACGATTCTCGCGATCCTGTTCCAGCCGGTACAGCGCTGGCTCGCCGCGCGCTTCGGCAAGCGGCGCAACCTGGCCGCGCTCGTGACGATGTCGGTGATCATCCTGATCGTGATCCTGCCGCTCGTGTTCGTCGCGGCGACGCTCGTGCAGGAAATCGCGTACGTGTACCAGGAAATCAAGACCGCGCAGCCGAACTATTCGCAATACTTCCAGGACATCATCCACGCGCTGCCGTCGTCGATCCAGCACCTGCTGCAGAAGTACGGGCTGACCAACATCCCCGGCATCCAGAAGAAGCTGACCGACGGCGCCGCGCAGATCAGCCAGTTCGCGGCCACCCAGGCGCTCAGCATCGGCCAGAACACGTTCCAGTTCGTCGTGAGCTTCGGCGTGATGCTGTACATGGTGTTCTTCCTGCTGCGCGACGGCGGCGAGATCGGCCGACGCGTGCGCCGCGCGATACCGCTCGACGAAGAGCACAAGAACCTGCTGCTCGCGAAATTCACGACGGTCGTGCGCGCGACCGTGAAGGGCAACATCGCGGTCGCGCTCGTGCAGGGTGCGCTCGGCGGCCTGATCTTCTGGATCCTCGGGATCGAGGGCGTCGTGCTGTGGGGCTCGCTGATGGCGTTCCTGTCGTTGCTGCCCGCGATCGGCGCGAGCCTCGTGTGGGTGCCGGCCGCGCTCTACTTCCTGATGATCGGCGCGATCTGGAAATGCGTGATCCTCGTCGCGTTCTGCGTCGGCGTGATCGGTCTCGTCGACAACCTGCTGCGCCCGATCCTCGTCGGCAAGGACACGAAGATGCCCGACTGGGTCGTGCTGATCTCGACGCTCGGCGGGATGGCGCTGTTCGGCATCAACGGCTTCGTGATCGGGCCGCTCGTCGCCGCGCTGTTCATGGCGAGCTGGGACATCTACGCACGTTCGGAACAGGGCGAATGACGCGCCGCATCGCCGGCGTGCAGTGATCTGCCCACCTGCGCAAACCGTCCGTCAAGGATGACGGATGCTGATCACGACGGGCGCCACGGCGCCCGTTTCGCCATCTGCCGCTAGCGTCATCACCCCGCCATACGGGCCGACGCGATACGCGCGGCCCGATACCAGCGGCACGCTTCGATCGTCGTGCGCATCGCGCCACGTTGCGCGCACGCCCGAACCGGCATCCGGCGTGAACGACGTGCCATCGGCCGCGGCCAGCGTCACATGCGCGCCCGGCAAGCGCCGGCCGTGCGCATCGAACCGCAGCGTCGCCGCCGCGCCGATTGCCACCGCCCGCCCTTCGACGAGCATGCCAGACGGCGCATCGAACGTGACGTCGTACAGATCGACGAGTGCACCCGTGAAATGCACGACGCCGTCGGACCTGGCCTGCCCGCTTGCCATCGCATTCGACATGGCCAGCGCGACACCGAGCCCGAGAGCGGCCCGCTGCACGGCCCCCGTACACCACACCGTTCGATTGCGCGCCGCACCCGTTGCCGCTGCCGCCCGCTTCACGTCGTTTCTCATGCTCCCTCTCCCTTTCCGCATGACCAGAAAAAAAAGCGGCGTGACGCGTCGGTCACGCCGCCTGTCTGCTGGCAATCACTTTAGGGAGCGCGGCCGGGACAATATATGGGACAAGTCCTAAATTGCGGCCCGGTTGATCGAACTCACTGCGATCGACACGCCGTCGCGACACAGGGCGTCCCGCATCGCACGGCCCTTACGCGTCCGGATCGACGCGCAGCACGAGCTTGCCGCGATGGTCGCCGTCGAACAGGCGATTGAGCACGTCCGGCGCGTTTTCGAGACCATCTGCAACGGTTTCCTCGGCCTTGAGCCGGCCGTCGCGCAACCAGCCGGAAAGCGTCTGCACGGCTTCGCGGCTCTTGCGGTAATCGAGGATCAGGAAGCCGCGCATCGTCAGCCGCTTCGAGATCAGCACGCCGACGTCGTCGGCCGCGCGGCCGCTGTTGTAGTTCGAGATCACGCCGCACAGCGCGACGCGCCCGCCGATCACCATCCGCGACAGCACCGCGCGCATCACCTCGCCGCCGACGTTCTCGAAGTTCACGTGCACGCCGTCCGGCGTCGCCGCCTTCAGCTGCTGACGGAAATCGTCGGCCTTGTAGTCGACGGCCGCGTCGAAGCCGAGCGTCTCGGTCAGGTAGCGGCACTTGTCCGCGCCGCCCGCGATACCGACCACGCGCGCGCCGTGGATCTTGCCGATCTGCCCCGCGATCGAGCCGACCGACCCGGCCGCCGCCGACACGACGAGCGTCTCGCCCGGCTGCACCGGCGCGATGTCGGTCAGCCCGTAGTACGCGGTCAGCCCGCTCATCCCGCACGCGCCGAGCAGCGTCGGCAGCGGCAGGCCCGACTGCGCGGGCAGCTTCACGAGTTGCGCGGCCTGGTCGGCCGGCACGACCGCGTAGTCCTGCCAGCCGACCAGGCCCTGCACGAGATCGCCTTCCGCGAAACCCGCATGGCGCGACGCGACCACGCGCCCGATGCCGAGCGCGCGCATCACCTCGCCGATCGCGACGGGCGGCAGGTACTGCGGCACGTCGCTCATCCACACGCGGTTGGTCGGGTCCATCGACAGGAACAGCACGCGCACGAGCACCTCGCCGTCCTCGAGCGCCGGCACCGGCGTCTCGACGAGCGAAAAGTGTTCGCGGCCGACGCGCCCTTCGGGGCGCGTCTTCAGCAGCAGTTGGCGATTCACGGGTGTCGTCACGATGTTCTCCTCCAGTCGTTGTTGTTCGGGATGCGCGTCAGACCGCGCACATGCCGCCGTCGATCACGAGTTCGGCGGCCGTCACGAAGCGGCTCTCGTCGGACGCGAGATACACGGCCGCATGCGCGACGTCGTCCGGCTCGCCGAGGCGGCGCAGCGGAATGCCGCGCGCGAGCTTGCGCGTCGCGTCGCGTTCGCCGAGCGACTGGAACAACGGCTCGACGATCCCCGTGCGGATGAACGCCGGGTGAATCGAATTGCAGCGCACGTCGATCTCGCGGCGCGCGCAGTCGATCGCGACCGACTTCGTCAGCGACGCGACCGCCGCCTTCGACGCGTTGTACGCGGTGAAATCCGGCTCGACCTTGAATGCGGCGACCGACGAGATGTTGATGATCGATGCGGGATGGCTCTCGGCCAGGTACGACAGCGCGTGCTTGCAGCCGAGCACGATGCTCTCGACGTTGATCGCCATCACGCGCCGCCATTCGTCCAGTTCGATTTGCGCGGGTGAGCCGATCGAGCCGACGCCCGCGTTGTTGACGAGCACCGACAGCCCGCCCATCGCATCGACCGCCTGTGCAAGCAGCGCCTGCCAGCGCGCTTCGTCGCGCACGTCCTGCGTCGCGGCGAACGCGACCGGCGTTGCGTGGCCGGTGTTGAGTTCCTGCGCGAACGCGTCGAGCACCGCCGCTTCGGCGATGTCGGTCAGGAACACGCGCGCGCCCTGCTCGACCATCCGGCGCGCGATCGCGCGGCCGAGGCCGCCCGCGGCGCCCGTGATGTATGCGCACTTGCCTGCGAGGCGCGATGAAACGGCTGTCATGTGACTGGCTCCTGTCGTGAATCGTCGTCGCGGAACGCTGCCGCGACGGGTTTGCCGTACGTATCCCGGCCGACACGGGCCGGTTGACCGTGCGTCGTCGTGACGACGCGCCGCACGGTTTCCGCGAGTATATCGAGATGACCGTGACACGCACCGCGCAGTCCCGGCGATCGGCCCCGGTCGAACGTCAGCCAGCGTACGCGAATGCCGCCAATCGATGAAATGAATATTCGTTATGCCCGGTCATAAATTTTGCTCATGACCTGCGCGCACCTGCGTCAATGCGCGAGCCGACGCGGCTGATCCGGTGGACGCGGGACGCGGAATGGGCGTTCAGGGCAGAAAATCGGGGGGACCGCCGGACGAACGCCGGCGGGAAACAGTCAACCGTCAGAATCCGTCGCCCGACGGCGCGCGCACGAACGCGCAGAGCTGCGGCGAATGCGTGTCGATCATCTGCTGGAACGGCGCGCGATTCCCGTACGCGATACCCGACACGAGCAGCAGGCAAACCGCCGCGATGCGCGGCGAGAACGCGCGCTGCCGCGCGCCGTCGTAGCCGCGCAGGAACACCAGCGCGACCAGCGCGCCGAGCATCCAGCCGACGACGACTTCAGGAATGGTGTGCGAGTGGTCGAACACGCGCGCGACGGCCGTGATCGCGCCGACGGCCAGCCCGGCCGCGATGCCGGGCGCCTTGCCGGGCCGGAACGCCTGCCACAGCATCGACAGCGCGACCGTCCACACGGACGTCGACAGCATCGTATGGCCGCTGATCACGCGGAAATCGAATTGCGGAAGCTCGATGCCGCACCCGGCATAGAGGATCTTCGTTGCGCCGACGACGCCCATGCCGGCGGCAAGCAGCACGCCCCAGCGGGCGGCGAGGCGCCAGTCGGTCAACGCCAGCCATGCCGCGCACGTCAGCGCGATCGGCAAGGTCAGCGCGGCATCGCCGATGTTGCTGATTTCACTCCACATAACGGACTTCGGACAACGATGGAAAGGCCGCAGTTTACCGCATGCGCGCGCGGCGACTGTGTCAGCCTGTGACAGGCTGTATCAGCCCGCGACACCGGTAATCAACAACAGGTTCGTGCCGGTGATGACGACGAACAGCGCCCACGCGGCGACCTGCATCCCGCGGCCGATCGTGTGCTCGCCCATCGTGTTGCGATCGCTGACCGAGCGGATCAGCGGCCACATCGCGAACGGCAGCTGCAGGCTCAGCAGCACCTGGCTCCACACGAGCAGTTGGCCGACCGAACCGTCGCCGAGCCACAGCACGCCGATCAGCGCCGGCACGAGCGCGAGCCCGCGCGTGATCAGCCGGCGCTGGTAGCACGGGATCTTCGTATGCAGGAAGCCGTCCATGATTACCTGGCCGGCGATCGTGCCCGTCAGCGTCGAGCTCTGCCCCGACGCGAGCAGCGCGATGCCGAACAGCAGCGCGGCCGCGCCGCCCGCGATCGGCGTAATCAGTTTGTAGGCCTGCTCGATGTCGGTCACGTTGTGCTGGCCGGTCGCATGGAACGCCGCGCCGGCGACGACCAGGATCGCCGCGTTGACGAGCATCGCGACGAACAGCGACACGCAGGTATCGATGCGCACGAGCGCGAGCGTGTCGCGGATCATCCCGCGCGCGCCGCCGACAACTCGCCGCGTCTGCACGACCGACGAATGCAGGTACAGGTTGTGCGGCATGATCGTCGCGCCGACGATGCCGAGCGCGAGCACGATCGCGTCCTTGCGGTCGTGGCCCGGATCGCCCGGCACGAGCCCGCCGACCACCGCATGCCAGTCGGGCGGCGTGATCGCGACCTGCGCGACGAAGCAGAACGCCATCGTCGCGATCAGCCCGAGCACGATCGCCTCGATCTGCCGGAAGCCCTTGCCCTGCAGGCCGAGCACGATCACCGTGTCGAGCGCGGTCAGCACGATCCCCCACGCGAGCGGCACGCCGAGCAGCAGCTTGAACGCGAGCGCGCAGCCGAGGACTTCCGCGATGTCGCACGCGATGATCGACACTTCGGCGGTCACCCACTGCACGACACGGCCGAACCGGCCGTAGCGGTCATAGCTGGCCTGCGCGAGATCCTTGCCCGCGACGAGGCCGAGCCGCGCCGCGAGCATCTGCAGGAAGATCGCCGCGAGGCTCGAGAACGCGACGACCCACAGCAGCGAATAGCCGAACTGCGAGCCGGCCTGGATGTCGGTCGCCCAGTTGCCGGGATCCATGTAGCCGATCGCGACCAGCAGGCCGGGGCCGAAAAAGCGCTTGAGCTTCTGCCAGCGCGGCGCGCCGGCATCGATCGTGATGCTGCCCTTTACTTCCGACGGGCAGAAAGGGGCGGTGGCAGTAGTGGGGAGGAAGGGCATGGAAACCGGGAATCGTGATCGCGACAGGCCGATTTTACGGGTATCCGTCCCGTTTTCTCGTGCGCGTCGATACACGCGTCGCAACGCGCCCCGTCGCCAGCGCAAAACGCGGCGCCGGGCCCGTCGTCCGCATCGGGCGACACGGTGCCGTGATTCAGGATCCGGTCCCGCTCCGCAACGCGAAATTCGGTCGGCGACATCAGGAGGCGCTGGCGAAACAGCTTCGCGAGCCGCTCGCCGCTGCCGAACCCGGTGCGCCGCGCGACCTTGTCGGCCGGCAGCGTCGTATGGATCAGCATGTGGCACGCACGCTCGAGCCGCACGTGCTGGACGAACTCGGTCGGCGTCACGCCGATCTCCTTCTTGAAGCGCCGCAGGAAATTGCGCTCGCTCATCGCGGCGGCCTGTGCGGCGTTCGCGATCGAGATGCGGCTCACGCTCTGCGCGCGCAACCGCTGCGCCGACATCCGGATCGACGGGCTCGCGCTCAACTCGCGGAACGCCCACATCGACTGCGCATAGCGCTGCTCGACCGGCCGCATCATGTTGCACGCGATCTCCTGCGCGGCGCTGTCGCCGAGGTCGACGCGGAACATGTCGAGCGCGGCGGCGAACACGTCGGTCTCGCCGGCCTGCAACTCGACCGTCGTCGCGGCACGGCGCCCGCCGCGGCTGGGCCGCACGTCGATCGCCGCCGACGGCCGCTGCGTGGCCGCGAGCGCGGGCAGATCCATCGCGTCGACGATCCAGCGCGCATGCCGGCGAATGTCGGTCAGGCGCCGCTGCAACGCGTCGTCCCAGTTGACGGCCGCGCGGTCGCCGTGCAGATGAAAGAACGCGAGTGCGCGACGGCCATGCTCGTCACCGAGCGGATCGGCCGCAATTCTCACGCCGGACGACGACTGCAACAGCCCCCCGCTTTCGGATACGTACTTCAGCTGGTAATCCGCGCTGTACGCATGCAGGCGATTCGCCAGGTTGAAGGCCTCGCCAAGACGCGCGGCCTGGGCCAACGAAAACCCCGTACTCAAATAGATAACGACCCACCGCTGATCTGCTGCATTCACTGGCCAAGCCCCCGACTTGTTCGACTTCTTCTAATACCGTCGAACTGTCAGGCTTATATTTGGTTTGAATGCGTGCGACAGGACGGCTATCCCGAAATATGAAGCGACGGCATCTTAGCCGAACGGGTAGCGCCTTTGGCACGAAATGGCCGACGCGGACAGCATGATGGCGGATTACTACAGGCTGTCATGCGTTGCCGGTATGCCGGCATAGAATCGCGCATGCGATGCGGCCGATTATTGCGACCGTCTTGCGTCATGACGTGCGCATTCGATTGCATGGCGCATCGGGCAAAGCCGCACTCGCGTATCGGTTCGATACGGTATCGAACCGTATCGAACGCACGCGATTGCCGCGCACGACAACTGGCGCATCCGTTGCCTGCGCATCCTTTAGAATCGATCCACCGCTCACCACGCCAGCCGCGCTCCGTGCCCGCCGATCATCGACTCGACCTGAACCTGTTTCGCGTGCTCGACGCCGTCTACGTGCACGGCGGCATCGGCGCGGCCGCCCGCGCACTGCATCTCACACAGCCGGCCGTCACGCATGCGCTCAACCGGCTGCGTGCGCATTTCGACGATCCGCTGTTCGTGCGCCAGGGCAATCGTGTCGTGCCGACCGAACGCACGCGCGCGATCATCGCGGACGTGCAGCTGCACCTGAAGGGCCTGCAACGCACCGTGCGCGACCCGTCGGCATTCGATCCCGCGACGCTCGACCTGAGCATCGCGGTCGGCATTCGCGACGTGCTCGAATCCATTGCGTTGCCGCGGATCGTCGCCGCATTCGCCGACGAAGCGCCGGGCCTGCGGCTCGTGAGCCGCCGTATCGCGGTGCCCGACATCGAGCGCGAACTCGCATCGGGCAATGCCGATCTCGTCGTCGATCGTCGCGTGCAGACGGGCCCGCGCATCACCACCGAACACCTGCTCGACGATTCGCTCGTCGTCGCGCTGCGCCGCGATCATCCGCTCGCGCACGACCCGCTGCGGCGCAGCGACTATTTCGCGGCGCAGCATATCGCGGTGTCGTCGCTCGGCGAACCGCAATCGCTCGACGTGCTGCTCGGCAACGACGGACGCTTCCGCGATATCCGCCTCACCTGCCAGCACTATTTCGCCGCGTGCCAGATTGCCGCGACCGGCGACCTGCTGGTCACGCTGCCGCACACCTATGCGCTGCGGATGGCCGCGCTGCTGCCGATCGTCGTGCGGCCGCTGCCGCTGCGGCTCAAGCCGTTCCCGCTGCTCGCGTACTGGCATGAATCGCGCGACACCGATCGCGCGCACCAGTGGGTACGTGAGCGCATCGCCGCGCTCGTGCGCAGCAGCGCCGGCGGCGCCGACGTCTAGCGGCACGCCGCGGCGGTATGCTGACGGCTGCGCGCCGCCACGCGGCGCCCGCTTTCTACTTCCCGCTTACCGGAGACTTGCCATGTCGCTCATCCATGCCGCCGCCGTGCTCGACGCGGACGCACCCGACTACGTCGTCCAGCTGCAGGCCGGCACGCACGCGCTGACCGGCGACGAAGCGCCGCGCGAAGGCGGCCAGGATCGCGGGCCGGCGCCGTACGAGTTCGTGCTGGCCGGTCTCGCGCAATGCACGGCCGCGACGCTGAGGATGTATATGCAGCGCAAGACGTGGCCGGCCACGCACATCGCCGTGCGCACCGAGCTGCATGCCGATCGCGAAGGCGTGCAGTACGTGCGCCGCGTCGTGACGCTCGACGGCCCGCTCGACGACGCGCAACGCCAGCGTCTCGCGGAAATCTGCGAGAAGACGCCGGTGACGCAGTTCATCAAGCGCGGCACACGGATCGAAACGACGTTGAACTGATGCACGCGGCAAGTAACACGCGGCGCGCGATCGCCGCGTGAAATACAAAACGGGCGGGCCGCGCACGATGCGCGACCCGCCCGTTCATCGATACCGGCCGGCGCTTACAGGCCGAGCGCGGACAGGTCCAGCTTGCCGCCCTTCATCGGCGGGCACCAGAAATACGCGCCCGTCAGCGGCCGCGTGAAGCGGAACAGGCCGTCGACGATCCCGTCGTCCGCACCGCTCATCCGGCGCATCTGCACGTCGAATGCACGGAACGAGCAGCCGAACGCGACGAAGTAGAGGCCCGCGCGACGCGCGTCCGACCACGGCGACGAACGGCGCAGCATGAACGCCTCGGGCTCGAAGCTTTCCTGCGCGGTGCGCTTCACGTGCGCGAACTCGGGTGCGTCGTCGAGCTCCTCGTTGTCCGAGCGGCGGCGCCCGATGATGTTGTCCATGTCGCCCGACGGAATGCGCTCCATCTGGTCGAAGTCGTGCAGCCATTGCTGCACCGCGACGAAGCTCGCACCGTCGAGCCCCGCGCCCTGCCCCGTCACGACCGCCGCGGCCAGCGCGTCGTCGCCTTCCGGGTTTTCGGTGCCGTCCTCATAGCCGGACAGGTCGCGATCGTTCGAATAGCGGAAACCGTCGACGGCATCCTGCAGCGCAAATGCCGGCGCGAGCGCGCGTTCGATCGCCCGCGCACGCAGCACGATCTCGCCGCGGTCGTCGGCGCGCAGCCAGACCCACACGTCGGCCGGCGTGGCCGGCAGCGTGCGATCCTTCACCGCGAATGCCGGGAAGTCGGTCAGGCCCGGCACCGGACGCCCGAGGTGCGCGGCCAGCGACTGTCCGAAACCGACGACCGTGTCGCGTCCGTCGACGATCTCGCGCAGCGCGGCCAGCGCCGCTGCCACATTGCCGTCATTCGAAATCGTGAAAGTGAGGTATCGGGCTGCCGTGTCGATCGGAGCCAGGATGCCTTGCTGAACGTCGCTCATCGTTTCCTCAGGTGTATATCGGGGGTGAATCTGCAGGGCCGCACCCGCGTGCGCCGTGGACGTCGAAGTGTAATCGATGCCCCTGCCGGCCCCTGCGCTGCCGCGCCGCGGAACGCCCGCGAAAGCAGGGCCGAAACCCTGAATACTAACCGTATCGACGCCGCAACGCCGCATTCGTCAGACGTTGCAGCGCGCCGTACACTGCTGATAAAATCTTTTCACGTCTTTTCGGCGTCCTTTCAACGTTCACTTCAGAGGAGGTGCAGATGTTCCGAATGCCAGCCACCTTCTCGAACGTGGTCCCACGGCGCAGCTGATCCAGCCCGCCGTCCGCGCCGGCTCCCGAGTTTTCCGCTAACCCGTCAGCCGCGCTTTTCCCGACAGCCCGTTTTTCGCTCCGCCCGCGTTTTCCGCGCGGCCCGGCTGTTGCGTTTTCGACGTTCTCCGAACCGGAAAGTCCCGTCGCGCGATGCGCCGGGCAACGATAAATGACCAGAAAAACTGCCCATCTGGGCGGCCACGCATTCCAGGCCGTCTTCGGCTTCACCCTTCGTTACTGGCGCAAGCAGCCGGCGCGCATCGCCACGGTCGCAGGCTTCGCGCTGCTCGCCGCACTCGCGGATGTCCTCACGCCGCTGTTCGCCGGGCGCCTCGTCGACGCGCTGTCGACCGGCCTGACCGACCGCGCCGCCGCGTGGCATTCGGCGCTCGCCGCGTTCGGCACGCTCGCCGCGCTCGGCATCGGCGCGACCGTGCTGCGCCAGGGCGTGTACCTGAACATCATCACGCTCACGCTGAAGATGATGAGCGAGATCGCCGCCGCGTCGTTCCATCGCGTGCAGCGCTTCTCGACCGACTGGCACGCGAACAGCTTCGCGGGCTCGACCGTGCGCAAGATCACGCGCGGCATCTGGGCGCTCGACCTGCTGAACGACACCGTGCTGATCGCGCTGCTGCCGTCGGTCACGATGCTGGTCGGCGCGACCGTGCTGCTCGGCACGCACTGGCCCGTGATGGGGCTCGTCGTCGGCGCGGGTTCGCTGCTGTACATCTCGGTGACGGTCGCGGTGTCGCTCGGCATCGTCGCGCCGGCCGCACGGCTCGGCAACCTGTGGGATACGCGCATGGGCGGCGCACTCGCCGACGCGGTGAGCTGCAATGCCGTGGTCAAGGCCTTCGGCGCGGAAACGCGCGAGGAAGCGCGGCTCGCGCGCGTGATCGGCAAGTGGCGGCAGCGCACGCGCCGCACGTGGGTGCGCGGCACGTTCAACGGCGGGCTGCAGGGTGCGATGCTCGTCGCGATGCAGGCCGCGATGATCGGCGTCGCGCTGCGGCTGTGGGTGAACAACGAGGCGAGCGTCGGCGACATCGCGTTCGCGCTGACGATGTTCTTCATGCTGCAGGGCTACCTGCGCGACGTCGGCATGCACATCCGCAACCTGCAGCGCTCGGTGAACGACATGGAAGAACTCGTCGCGCTCGAACGCCAGCCGCTCGGCATCGACGATCGCCCCGACGCGCCGGCCATCCGGATCGGGCAAGGCGAGATCCGCTTCGAGCACGTGACGTTCCGCTACGGCAACCATCCGGTGCCGCTGTACGACGACTTCTCGATGCGGATCGCACCGGGCGAGCGCGTGGGCCTCGTCGGCCACTCGGGGTCGGGCAAGACGACGTTCATCAAGCTGATCCAGCGTCTGTACGACGTGTCGGGCGGCCGCATCACGATCGACGGCCAGGACATCGCACGCGTGCAGCAGGACTCGCTGCGCAGCCAGATCGCGATCGTGCAGCAGGAGCCCGTGCTGTTCCACCGCACGCTCGCGGAGAACATCGCGTATGCACGCCCCGACGCGAGCCGCGCCGACATCGAGCGCGCCGCGCGTCTCGCCAGCGCGCACGACTTCATCGTCGCGCTGCCGGACGGCTATGACACGCTCGTCGGCGAACGCGGGATCAAGCTGTCGGGCGGCGAGCGCCAGCGCGTCGCGATCGCGCGTGCGTTCCTCGCCGATGCGCCGATCCTGATCCTCGACGAGGCGACGTCGAGCCTCGACAGCGAAAGCGAGCTGCTGATCCAGCAGGCGATGGAGCGGCTGATGGTCGGCCGCACGACGCTCGTGGTCGCGCACCGGCTGTCGACCGTGCGCGCGCTCGACAGGCTGCTCGTGCTCGATCGCGGCAAGGTGATCGAGGAAGGCAACCACGACGCGCTGATCCGCATCGACGGCGGCATCTACCGCCGGCTGTTCGAGCGGCAGGCGCTGGAGCTCGCGAAGGGGCTCGCGGATGCGCCGCGGCGCATGGTGGATGACGCCGCCGGCCCGCTCGGCGAGCCGGCCGAGGTGTGACGCACGCGCGTCGCGACACGGCCCGGCGGCGAGGTCATCGCCGCCGGGCCCGCGACCGGATCCGGATCGAGGCCGTGCCGCGTGCACGGCCTTTTTTTCGTCCGCGCGATGCGTTCGCCGCCCACCGCCGATGCGCGCGCCGCCGCGCCGCCGTTTCCGGGATCACTTATCATGTCGGCCAGGAAATTTGCAACGAGGGATCGACCATGTTTACAGGCATTGTTCAGGGTGTTGGCACCATCAAGACCATCGCGGATCACGGCGAACTGAGAACCTTCAGCATCGCCTTCCCCGAGCGGTTTACCGACGACATCGAGATCGGCGCGAGCGTGTCGGTCGACGGCGTCTGCCTGACGGTGACGACCATCCATTCGCCGGCGCTGATCGACTTCGACGTGATGCTGCAGAGCCTGCGGATCACCACGCTGGCCGACCTCGAGGCAGGCGCACACGTCAACGTGGAACGGGCCGCGAAGGACGGCGCGGAGATCGGCGGGCATCCGCTGTCCGGCCATGTCGACTTCACGGGGACCATCCGGCACGTCGCGGAGTCCGAACACAACCGGATGGTGCGCATCGGCGTGCCGGACGATTTCAAGCGCTATGTGTTCGCGAAGGGCTATATCGCGATCAACGGCTGCAGCCTGACGGTGTCCGACATCAATCGCGACGAAGGCTGGTTCGATATCTGGCTGATTCCCGAAACGCGCCGCGCGACGACCTTCGAAACGAAGGGCGTGAACGACAAGGTCAACATCGAGATCGAGCGCAGCACGCAGGTGGTCGTCGACACGATCCGCGAATCGGTCAAGGAAACGCTCGGCGAGCTGACCGGCGTCGTCACCGCGCTGCTGGCGGAAAAGGGCATCGACATCGAGGAACTGCTGGCGCGCAACGTCGCGCGACTGCCGAAAAAATAACGGATGCCCGCGTGCCCGGTGATCCGCCGGATCACCGGGCACCGGCTTCCGTCGGCAAACACCTCGGCCCACGGTTCCGATTCCTCGAACGTCCGGAGAACGAGGACGAGGTCGGGCGGTTCGTCGTCGGGCCAGCCCATGGCTCATCCGTCCGCGCGGCCGATGGGGAGGGCCGATGGCCATGCGCCCCTTCGCCCCCGCCTCACTCCGCCTCGGCCTGCGTCCCCTTCCCCACCGCCACGCGCTGCGCGCGGTAAATCCCCGCGTGCCCCGAGAACAGGTACGCGACGACGCACGCGACGATCGCATACACGCCGATGTCCGCGCCGAACAGCTCGATCGCCATGATCGTCGACGCGATCGGCGTGTTGGCCGCGCCCGCGAACACCGCGACGAAGCCGAGCCCCGCGAGTACCGGCACCGGCAGCGCCAGCACCTGGCCGAGCGCGTTGCCGAGCGTCGCGCCGATGTAGAACAGCGGCGTCACTTCACCGCCCTTGAACCCCGACGCGAGCGTGACGACCGTGAACGCGAACTTGCCCGCGAAATCGTACAGCGGCAGCGGGCCGTGAAACGCCGCTTCGATCGTCGGGATGCCGAGGCCGAGATACTGCGGCACGTTCAGCACGGTGGCCGCCACCGCGACCAGCAGGCCGCCGAGCACCGGCTGCAGCGGCGCATAACGGACAACGCGGCGGAACCACGCGGTCAGCGCATGCGTCGCGAACGCGAACAGCCGCCCGACGACGCCGAACGCGACGCCCGCGACGATCGTCACGGCCAGCCCCGTCGCCGACACGGCCGGCACGAACGGAATCGCATAGGCCGTGTGATGCACGCCCCACGCGCGGCACACGACGTCCGCGACGATCGCCGACGCGACGCAGGTCAGCAGCGCGTCGTACCGCACGCGCCCGATCGCGAGCACCTCGAGCCCGAACACGGCGCCCGCGAGCGGCGTGCCGAACACCGACGCGAAGCCCGCCGCGATGCCGCCCATCAGCAGCACACGGCGATGCTCGCGATCGAGGCGGAACACGTGCGTGATCCGATCGGCGAGCGCGCCGCCCATCTGCACGGCCGTCCCCTCGCGGCCGGCCGAGCCGCCAAACAGATGCGTGACGACGGTCGCGACGAGCACGAGCGGCGCCATCCGCTTCGGCACGAGCGCCTTCGGGTCGTGGATCTCGTCGATCAGCAGGTTGTTGCCGCGCGCGACCGACTGGCCGAATCGATGGTAGATCCAGCCGGTCGCGAAACCGGCGGCCGGCAGCCCCCACAGCAGCCACGGATGCGCGACGCGCGTGCCGGTCGCCCAGTCGAGCGCGATCAGGAACAGCGCGGAAGCCGTGCCGGCGAGCGCGCCGAGCAGCGCCGAGAGCGCGAGCCAGCGGCACACGTAGCGCACGGTCGCGAGGAGATCGGAAGAAGTCGTGAAAAACATGATTTCCAGATTCGACGGAACATCAAAACCTGGGCGGCGGAATTCCGCATGGACGGCCTGCGACCTCCTGACGACCCAGGAACACGCAGGCATCATCAGCCGGGCAAACCGGCGGTTGAGGGCCGCACCGCGCGCAACGCGCCGGGAACGACCGCAGGGAGGCATGCCATCTCCGCAGGCCGCCATTGTACGCGACGCCGCGCATCGCCCGCAATCCGGCCGCCGGCGCGCCGTCAGTCGCGCAGCGGGCGCGTGATGCGCGAGATCAGCTGGGGCGCGATCCGCTCGAGCGGCAGGATCGCCGACGCCGCGCCGATCGCCGCGGCCGCCTTCGGCATCCCGTAGACGGCGCTGGTCGCCTCGTCCTGCGCGATCGTGTAGCAGCCCTTCGCGCGCATCGCCTTCAGGCCGAGCGCGCCGTCGCGCCCCATGCCCGTCAGCAGCACGCCGAGCGCGTCGCCCTGCCAGCCGTCCGCGACGCTGTTGAAGAACACGTCGATCGACGGCCGGTACGGCGTCTCGACCGGATGCTGCGTATAGCCGAGCACGCCGCGCGGCGACAGGGTCAGGTGATCGTTGGTGGCCGCGAGCAGCACCTCGCCGGCCTGCGGCACGCTGCCCTGCCGCGCGACGCGCACCGGCAGCCGCGTATAGCCGTCGAGCCACTCGGCCATCCCGTACGCGAACGCCTGGTCGACGTGCTGGACGATCACGAGCGCGGCCGGGAAATCGGCCGGCAGCGCGCGCAGCAGCGCGGTGAGCGCGGTCGGCCCGCCCGCCGACGCGCCGATCGCGACGAGCGTCGGCTGGCCGCGCGCGGGCGCCGGCCCCGGCGGTACCAGTGCCGCGGTCCGGCTTTCGAGCAGCCGGCCGATCTGGTCGATCTTCGCGAGCAGCGCCTGCGGCGACGCATCGGTCGACAACCCGAGCGCGAGCGTCGGCGTGTCGACCGCATCGAGCGCGCCGGCCCCCATCGCCTCGTACACCGACGACGTGTTCGCGCTGACGCTCGCCGTCACGATCAGGATCGCGCACGGCGCGCGCGCCATGATCCGGCGCGTCGCCGCGACGCCGTCGACCTTCGGCATCACGAGATCCATCAGCACGACGTCGGGCGGATGCGCGACGCAGAAATCCACCGCCTCGTCGCCATCGGTCGCGACCCACAGCACGCGGTGGTCCGCGCGCAGCGCGATCACGCGGCGCAGCGCCTCCACGGCCAGCGGCAGGTCGTTGACGATGCCGATGTTCATCCTCGCGCGTCCCCGATCAGGTCGTGCACGGCATCGAGCAGCGCCTCGTCGTGGAAGCTGCTCTTCGCGAGGTAGTAGTCGGCGCCGGCGTCGAGCCCGCGGCGGCGATCCTCGTCGCGATCCTTGTACGACACGATCATCACCGGCACGCGCTTGAGCATCGGATCGCCCTTGATCAGCGTGACAAGTTCGATGCCGTCCATGCGCGGCATGTCGACGTCGGTCACGACCAGATCGAACGCATCGCTGCGCACCGCGTTCCAGCCTTCCATCCCGTCGACCGCGACCGTCACGTCGTACCCGCGCTTTTCCAGCAGCTTGCGTTCGAGCTCGCGCACCGTCAGCGAATCGTCGACGACGAGCACGCGGCGGCGGCGGTCGGCGAGCGCGAGCTGCGGATCGCGCGTGAGCCGCGCGAGCTGCCCGCCGCGCACGAGCTTGTCGACCGAGCGGATCAGGTCCTCGACGTCGACGATCAGCACGGGGTCGCCGTTCTCGAGCAGCGCGCCGGCCGCGATGTTCTGGATCTTGTTCAGGCGGCTGTCGAGCGGCTGCACGACGAGCATCCGCTCGCCGAGGAAGCGGTCGACCGCGACGCCGTACAGCTCGGGCTCGCCGCCGACGACCACGACGGCCGTGCTGGTGCGCGCGACGTCGGGCTCGCCCGCGTCGAGCAGCTGGTGCGCGGCGACCAGGCCCGCGCGCCGGCCGTCGAACGGAAAATGCGGCTGCCCTTCGAGCACGTCGATGTCGTCGTGCGCGAGTTCGAGCGTGCGGCGCACATGCGCGAGCGGGAATGCATACGGCTCGCCGCCGACTTCGACGAGCAGGCTGCGGATCACCGACAGCGTGAGCGGCAACTGCAGCACGAAGCGCATGCCCGCGCCCGGCTCGTTGAAGATCCGCACCGCGCCGCGCACGCCGCGCACCATCTCCTGCACCGCGTCGAGGCCGACGCCGCGCCCCGACACGTCGGTCACCGCCTCGCGCATCGAGAAGCCCGGCAGCAGCAGGAATTCGAGCAATTCAGGATCGGACAGCCGCGCGGCCGTCTCGTCATCGGTCAGGCGCTGGCGCACGACGGCCGCGCGCAGCGCGTCCATGTCGACGCCCGGCCCGTCGTCGATCACGCTGACGAGCAGCGAGCCGGCGCTGTGGCGGGCTTCCAGCGTGACGCTCGCCTCGGCCGGCTTGCCGCGCGCGCGCCGCGCATCGGGCGAATCGACGCCGTGGTCGATCGCGTTGCGCAGCAGATGGCCGAGCGGCGCGTCGAGCAGGTCGAGGATGTCGCGATCGACCTGCGTGCCCTCGCCGACGATCGAGAAGCGCACCTGCTTGCCGAGCGAGCGCGCGAGATCGCGGACGATGCGCGGATACGCACGCGTCGCGTCGCCGAACGGCCGCATCCGGCACTGCAGCGCCTCGTCGTACAGTTGCTCGGCGATATGCGTGCTGCGCCGCTCGAAGCGGTCGAATTCGTCCATGCGCTCGGCCAGCGAACGCTGCAGGTCGTTGAGCATGTGCCGCACTTCGTTCATCGACGCGAGCATGCCCGCGTCGAGATCGTCGGCGAATTGCTCGTACATCAGGTCGAGCGAACGGGCCGCATCGCGCTGCGCACGCTTCACGCGCAGCATCGATTCGGCGAACGGCTTGAGCCAGCGCGATTCGACCAGCGATTCGCCGGACAGGCTCAGCAGCCGGTTCAGCGTATCGGCGCGCACGCGGCGCATCGCGCCGGCGCCGGCCACGCGGCCGGCCTGCGCCGGATCGGGCACCGAGCCCGACACGGCGAGCGGCGGCACCGCGGCGCTCGCGCCGACCGGCTCGTTCGCGGCGCCGTCATGGTCGCGGTACGGCATGACCGACGGCGGCACCGGCGGCGGCATCGCGGCAGTCGCCTGCATCGTCTGCGCGCCGTCGGCGCCCGTCAGCGCGGCCGCGAACACGTCGATCTCGGTCGGCGTGACGGGCTGCGCCTGCGGATCGCCGACGCGCACCAGCAGGTCGACGCCCGCGAGCAGCACGTCGACGTGCGTGGCCGTCAGCGAGATCGTGCCGGCCTGCGCGGCGACGAAGCATTCCTCCATCCGCCCGGCAATGTCGACGCCGAGCGGCACGCCGACGATGCGCGCGGCGCCTTTCAGCGAATGCGCGGCGCGCATGCAGGCTTCGAGCGCGACGGAATCGGGCTCGCCCGATTCGAGCGCGAGCAGCCGCTCGGACAGCGCCTGGGTCTGCGTGCGCGTCTCCTCGCGATACAGCTCGAGCAGCGACAGGTGGCTCAGGTCGTCATCGCCGCTCATCGCATGCTCCGTGTCACGGCGTCGAACAAACGATCATCGTCGAGCAGGCCCACCGACTTGCCGCGCCACGACAGCACGCCGCGCGACAGGCCGGCGCTCGCGCGCCCGACGGTCGCCGGCACGGGCACCCAGTCGGATGCGCCGAAGCGCAGCACGCCCTCGACTTCGTCGACCGGAAACACGACCGGTTCGCCCTGGTGCGCGGCGACCAGCAGCCGCGTGAAACGGCCATCGCCGTCGCGGTTGCCGCCCTTGCCTGCATCGAGGCCGAGCAGCGCGCCGATCGAGATCGCGATGCGCAGCGTGCCGCGAATGTTGACCACGCCGCGCACGGCCGAATTACGGCGATGCGGCAGCGAATGGATCGGGCGCGTGCCGGCGATCTCGCGCAGCACGCCGATCGGCAGCGCGAGCCATTCGTCGGCCACGCGGAACGCCAGCGCCGCGTGGTGCGTATCGCCGTCGTCGTCGCCCGCGCGCGTCGCGCCGAACGCACTGATCCGGCGCGTGGCGTCGGCCCGCTCGGCGGCGTCGAGCGGGCGCTCGAGCAGCTTCGCCGCGTGATACGCGTAGACGGAGCAGTTCAGGCAGCGCAGGCAGTCGTTCAGCCGCTCGCACGAGCGGTCGCCGCGCGTGCCGATCCGGTTCCAGCAATCGTCGACGTCGATCGTCGTGTCGTCAATGGCAGCGGCGGCGCGGTTCATGAATTCCTCTGGTCATCGCGGTGTCGGTCCCGTTCCCGTCGTCGTGTCAGCCGGCCGAGCGCCGTGCGCGCTCGAGCAGCCATTGCGCACCCGCGCGATCGCCGCCGACGTCGAGCAGCGTCGCGAGATGGGTCAGCGCTTCGTGGTGCGTGGGTCGCAGGTACAGTGCCTTCCGGTAGAAGTCGCCCGCTTCCGCGGCGCGCCCGCGCGCATCCGCGATCAATCCGTTCAGGTAGAACGCGTCGGCATGCGGCCCGACGCGCGCCGAGAACTGCGCAAGCACGCGCTCGGCCTCGTCGAATGCGCCCGCGTTCGCGAGCGCCTGCGCATCCTCGAGCGTCGGCGCGACGCCTTCGGCAACCGGCGCGACCGCGTCGGCCGTCGCGACCGACAGGTCGGCCCGTGCATCGAAGGTGACCGTGTTCACGGCCGGCGGCGGTACCGCGAACGGCTGACGCGCATCGCCCAGCCAGGACGGCGGCGCGACGGCCAGCACCGAGCGCGTCGCCGCGAGCGGCGCGACCGTGAAGCGCTCCGCCCGCCGGTAAGCCGCCGCTGCCGACAGCGGCACCGACGACCGGGCCGCGCCCGCGTCGGCCACCGTGCCGGCCGGTTCGCGATGAAACGCGAATGCCAGCGGCACGCGCGCCGAGCGCATCCCGTGCCGCATCGCGACGCCCGTTTCGGCCGGCCCGACGAACAGCATGCCGTCGTCGACGAGCAGCGCGTCGAGCGAGCGGATCACGCGATCCTGTGCGTCGCGGTCGAAGTAGATCAGCACGTTGCGGCAAAACACGAAATCGTAGCGAATGCCCGTCTCCGCGGCCGGTTCGACGAGGTTCGCGTGACGGAACTGCACGCATGCGCGCACGCGCTCGTCGAGCAGCCAGCCGTCATGGGCCGGCGTGAAGTACCGCGAACGAAACTCCGTCGCCGTCCCGCGAAACGCGTTGCGTCCGTAACAGCCGAGCCGCGCCTGTTCGATTGCGCGCGCGCTGAGGTCGATCGCGTCGATCGCGAAGCTGGCCGGTTCGAGCCCTGCATCGAGCAGCGCCATCGCCGCCGAATACGGCTCCTCGCCCGTCGAGCACGGCGCGCTCAGCACGCGGATCACGCGGCCGGGCATCGCGGCAAGCCGTTCGGTCGCGAGCCGCGCGAGCGTCGCGAACGCCTCGCGGTCGCGAAAGAACCACGTCTCGGGCACGACGAACAGCTCGATCAGCGCGCGCCGCTCGTCGGCCGATGCGTTCAGTTGCTGCCAGTACGCGTCGAGCGCTTCCGGCGTGACGGGCGGCCGCGCCGCCGACGGCAGGCGCTCGCCGTCCGCCTGCAGCGTATGCACGCGCTCCGTCAGCGCCCGCGTCAGAAAATCGTTGCCGAGCGAATCGGGGTCGATGCCGGTCTCGCGCAACAGCCAGCCGCGAAATCGCGATTCGGACTCTTTCATGCGAACTCTCCCCCGTGGCCCGGCAGGCCGTCGAACAGGTACAGGCGCGCGACATCGTCGATCAGGTCGGATACCGACACCTGCTGCACGACGCCGTCCGGCGTATTCGCGACGGGCCCGAGCCAGCGCGTGCGCGCGGTCGAGATGCCGCTCGCGTGGAATGCCGCGCGGTCGATCCGCATCGTCTGCGTCGCACGCTCGACGATCAGGCCGAGCGTGCGCTCGGCGCCGGTGTCGCCCGCGCGGTAGCGGACCATCACGAGCCGCGTCGAGCGCAGCGCATGCGCGCGCCGCCCGAGCGCCAGCATCGGCACGTCGATCACCGGCACCGGCTGGCCGCCGCGCATCAGCAGCCCGGCGATCCAGTCGGGTGCGCCGGGCACGGCCTTCGTGTCCGCGAGCGGCAGCACCTCGTCGATGCCGGCCGCGTCGAGCGCATAGCGCTCGCCGTCGAGCTCGAACATCAGGAACAGCGCATGCGCGCCGTTCTGCGGATCGGCGCGCGTCACGCGTCGACCTTGAAGCGCGACACGCTGGTCCGCAACTGGTTCGCCACCAGCGTCAGGTCGTCGATCGCCTGCGACGACTGGCGCAGCGACTCGGCCGTCTGCTGCGCGGCCTCCGACAGCTGCGACAGCGCCTGCGTGATCTGCTCGGCGCCGTTCGCCTGCGTCTGCATCCCTTCGTTGACCATCTGGAAGCGCGGCGCGAGCGTCTGCACCTCGGCGATGATCTGCGACAGCTGCCCGCCGACCTGCTGCACGTCGAGCATCCCGCGGCGCACTTCCTCGGAGAACTTGTCCATCCCCATCACGCCCGCCGACACGGCCGACTGGATTTCCTTCACCGTCTGCTCGATGTCGTAGGTCGCCACCGCCGTCTGGTCGGCCAGGCGGCGGATCTCGGTCGCGACGACCGCGAAGCCGCGGCCGTACTCGCCGGCCTTCTCGGCCTCGATCGCCGCGTTCAGCGACAGCAGGTTGGTCTGGTCGGCCACCTTGGTGATGGTCGCGACCACCTGGTTGATGTTCAGCGCCTTCTCGTTGAGGATCGCGAGCTTCGCGTTCACCGAGCCGGCCGCGTCCATCACGCTGCGCATCGTCTCGCCCATCCGCGTGAGCCCGCTCTGGCTCACGCCCGCGAGCGTCGCCGACTGCTCGGCCACGCCGGCCACCTCGTTCATCGTGCGCAGCAGGTCGCGCGACGTCGCGAAGATCTCGCGCGAGGTCGCGCCGATCTCGGTCGTCGTCGCCGCGGTTTCGTTCGCGGTCGCCTGCTGCTCGCGCGACGTCGCCGCGATCTCGGCCACCGACGTCGTCACCTGCAGCGACGACTGCTGCGCGCGCGCGACGAGCTCGGTCAGCTCGTCGGCCATCCGGTTGAAGCCCGTCTCGAGCGTGCCGAATTCGTCGCGGCGGCGCAGGTCGAGGCGGCGCGTCAGGTTGCCGGTGCGCATCACGTCGTGCACTTCCACCAGGCGCGCCATCGGTACGGTCACCGAACGGTACAGCACGTAGCCGAGCCCGAGCGCGGACAGCAGCACGAACGCGAGCGCGGTCGCGAGCACGACTTCGGTGTCCTGCACGGATTCGCGGATCAGCTTCGCGGACTGCTCCGCGAACTTGCGGTTTTCCTGCACCAGCACGTTCGCGTTGCGCACGACCTCGGTCCACGCAGGCAGCGCCTTCGCGTATGCGGCGACGGCCTCCTCGCGCGACACGCGGCTCTTCTGCACGGCTTCGTTCAGCAGCGGCACGTAGCGATCGTACGCACCGCGGAACGTCGCGAAGCGCTGCCGGTCGTCGTCGCGGAAGGTCGTGCTCTGGTAGTCGACCGACAGCGACTCGATGTCCTTCAGCGCGTCGGAGATCTTCGCGAGATCGCGCTGCACGGTTTCGGACTCGGTGTCGACGAAGGTCGCCTGCTGCAGCAGCGTGAACGATTCGTTGACCGAACCGCGCAGCGACGACGCGAGGTAGACGCCGGGCAGCGAGTCGCGCTCGATGCTGACGGCTTCGCTGTTGATCGCGCGCAGTCGCTCGTACGACACGCCGGCTGTCACCAGCATCAGCACGAACAGCACGCCGAAGCTGAGCAGGATGCGATTGCCGAGCGTCAGCCGGGCAGCGCCGATCGTCGGATGCAGGCTTTCATTGGTCGCGCGGGGCGTCACGGTGGCCATGTTCGTTATGGGCTTTCTAAAATCAGCGTTGAAAAAATCCGCGCCCGCCTGCGCGCCGGAGGGCGCGCCACGAGCGCATCGGGGTCGGATGCGGACGACGCGGCGCCGGCAGGCCGCGCCGCGAAATCACCGCTCCGCTTGCGCCGGCAGCCGAAGCGCGACCATGAAGCCGCGCGCCGTATTGCGCATCAGGATCTGGCCGCGGTGCCGCGCCGCCGTCGCGCGGACGAACGCGAGCCCGAGGCCGAAGCCGCCGCGCGCCGCGCCATGCGCGGATTCGAGCTGCACGAACGACTCGGTCGCGGCCGTGCGCTGCTCCGGTGCGATGCCGGCGCCGGTATCCTCGACGCCGATCAGCCAGGCGCCGTCCTCGCCGCTCAGCGTGCAGTGCACGTCCGTGCCGGCCGGGCCGTACTTCAGCCCGTTGTCGATCAGGTTCGCGACCGCGCGCGTGAGCATCATGCGGTCGCCCATCGTCACGCACTCGGTGTCGGGCACGTGCGCGACGACGCGGCAGCCGAGCCCGGCCGCCTTCTCCCACAGCTGGTCGACGGCGTCGAGCACGATCTCGTTGAGACTCACGACCTCGTGCGCGCGGCGCTCGGACTGCGCGCGGGTCAGGTGGATGAAGCCGTCGGCGAGCGCGAGCGCGCGCCGTGCATGGCCGGCGATGCGCTCCATGATCGCCGGCATGTCGCCGTGTTCGGTGCGGTAAACATCGAGCAGCGCGAGGATCGACGTCTGCGGGGAACGCATGTCGTGCGACAGGAAATCGAGCGCCTCGTCGCGCTGCCGGGACATCAGGTAGGAATTCGAGTGATAACGGATGCGCGCGGTCAGCTCCATCGCGTCGGGGAGCTTCACCAGATAGTCGTTCGCGCCGGCAATGAACGCCTCGCGCTTGACGATCGGCTCCTCCTTCGCGGACAGCACGATGATCGGCACGCGTGCGGTGCCGGCGTCCGCGCGCCACGCGCGAACGAGATCGAGGCCGTCGATCTCCGGCATCACGAGGTCCTGCAGGATCACCGTCGGCTTCACGTCGCGCGCGACCGCCATCGCCCGGTGCGCGTCGGTGCACACGTGCAGGTCGATGTCGTGCTCGCTGCGCAGCGCGCGACGGATCACCTCGCCGACGAACGGTTGATCGTCGACCAGGAGGACCGATAACCCCGATTCGAGACAATCCGAGGCATTATCACTGCTCGATTCTTTCATAAATACAGTTTCAAACGCCGAATCTCCAATCGATTCTTTCATAGGAGTTGTTTATCCGACTTGGACGCTATCTTATTTTGGCGGTTGAAAAACCCGCCTGATTCCGCCGAATTGGCCCGTCGGCACTGCCTTGCGGGGCTTCGGACGCCGTTACTTTCCCCGTTGGCGACCGCATTACCTCCGCATTCTTTCTCTCAATAAACATAACCGGCTGATTCTAAATGAAATTAGAACACAGCATCTATCTCCTTCCGGTTTAGTTTTGCCAAATATGCAGAAAGAGACGGAATCAGATAAATCAGATCATTTCCGGATTCGAAAGACGATAACGTTTGCGAGACCGGCGCCATAAGGCTTGCATGGGCTGCAAGGCTGTTTGCCGGACGTATTGGGGGCCGGATTCCGATACGTCGCATCGGCTGGCGAGAGGGAACGAAAATCGCGCGGCGGGCAAGGATCGGCCCGCGCGCGGTGCGGCGCCGGCAGGACGCCGGCCCGTGTGATGGCGGAACGCGCCCGCCTAGCCGCGCGCGTGCTGCGCGGACACTTCCTGCAGGTCGAGATCGCGTTCGAGCGTATGCAGCATCTCGTCGTGGATGCGCCCCGACCGATGCAGGCGCAACAGCTCCGCGCGCCCGGCCCGGATCGCGGCCAGCACGACGTCGTAGTGCGCGATGCGCACTTCCGCCGGGTACTCGGGTTCGTTCTTCGCGCGTTCGGTCAGCTCCGCGCGATACGTGTACTGCTCGAGCAGGCGCGGGTGGATCACGACGCCGTTCTCGTCGCGCACGAGCGGCTGGATCGCCGCGAGCTGCGCGGCCTCGACGTGCGCCCACGTCTGCGGCTCGGTCAGGTGATGCGCGGCGCGCTCTTCGCGCTGCGGCAGGCGCAGCAGCCGGATCAGCGGCCCGATCGTCGTGCCCTGCAGCAGCACGGTGACGAGGATCACCGCGAACGACGCGACCAGGATCACGTCGCGGCCGGGCAGCGCCTCGGGCAGCGACAGCGCGATCGCGAGCGTCACGACCCCGCGCATCCCGGCCCAGCTCATGATCGTCGCGGCCTTCCAGTCGGGTGCTTCGCCGCGCCGCGCAAACCCGCGCACCGGCCACTTCAATGCCTCGACCGCGTAGATCCACACGAAGCGCGACACGATCACCGCCGCCAGCACCGCGACCACCGGCGGCACCATCGTCGCGAGCACCTGCTCGAAACCGCCGAGCCGGTGGATCGCGCCGCGCAGCGACAGCCCGATCAGCACGAACACCATCGCTTCGAGCAGGAACACGATGACCTGCCAGAACGCGGTGCCGCGCGTGCGCACGGCGGCCGAGAACACTTCGTGCTGATGCCAGCCGACGATCATGCCGGCCGTGACCGTCGCGATCACGCCCGACACCTCGACCATTTCGCCCGCGATGTACGCGATCCAGCCGGCGATCACCGCGACGGTGATCACGAGATAGTCGTCGTCGAGCAGCTTCAGGAACCACACGACGAGCTTGCCGACCAGGAAACCGACCACCACGCCGCCGAGCCCGAGCTCCGCGAAACGCACGACCGCGTGCTCGAGGCTGAATGCACCGGTGAGCGCGGCCGCGACCGCGAAGCGGAACAGCACGAGGCCGGCCGCGTCGTTCAGCAGGCTCTCGCCTTCGAGCAGCACCATCAGCCGGCGCGGCAGCGCGACGCGTTCGAGCACGGCCTTCGCGGCGACCGCGTCGGGCGGCGACACGATCGCGCCGAGCGCGAAGCACGCGGCCCACGGCAGCGCCGGCACGACCCAGTGCACGGCGAAGCCGACCGCGAACGTCGTGAACACGACCGCACCGATCGCGAGCATCAGGATGCCGCCGACGTTGCGCTTGAACTCCTCCCAGACGGAGAAGTACGCGCCGTCCATCAGCAGCGGCGGCAGGAACACCAGCAGCACCAGTTCGGGATCGAGGTTGATCGGCGGCAGGCCGGGAATGAATGCGATGCCGATACCGCCGATCAGCAGCGCGGCCGCGGGCGGCAACCGCAGCCGCTTGGCGATGCATTCGAGCGCAACGATCGCCAGGAATGACAACAGAACCAGCTTGAATGCCGAGACGGGGGACATGAATCGACCTCGTGAAGAATGAATTCGCGCTTTCCGGTGTCGTACCCCGGTCGGCAGTTTGGCGCGATTACATCACGAGGCGAGGCCCGCAGTCGAGCGCGCGCCGGGCGGGGCGCGCGCGCTGTGCCGGCCCGATGCGCGCGCCGCAATGAAAAACGGCACGCAGGCCGGCCCGATCGCCCGCCTGCGTGCCGTCGCGAACCCGCGCCGCGTACCTGCGCGTTACCGGCGCCGCACGACCATCAGCCGCGGTTCGGTCATGTCCTCGATCGCGTAGCGGATCCCTTCGCGGCCGAGGCCCGAATCCTTCACGCCGCCGTACGGCATGTTGTCGACGCGGAACGACGGCACGTCGTTGATCACGACGCCGCCGACGTCCAGCTCGTCCCACGCGCGCTGCGCATGCGTGAGCGAATCGGTGAACACGCCGGCCTGCAGCCCGAAGTCGCTGTCGTTCACGCGATCAAGCGCGTCGTCGAACTGCTCGAACTTCTCGAGGATCGCGACCGGGCCGAAGGCCTCCTTCCGGTACAGGTCCTGCTCGTGCCCGACGTTTTCCAGCAGCGTCGCCTCGAACATCGCGCCGTCGACCTTGCCGCCCGCGACGATCTTCGCGCCCGCCGCGACGGCTGCGTCCATCCAGCCCGACAGCCGGCGCGACTCCGATTCGGAGATCATCGGGCCGACGAATGTCGACGGATCCTTCGGATCGCCCATCTTCAGCGAACGCGTCTTCGCGATCAGCTTTTCGCGCAGCGCGTCGTAAAGGTCGGCATGCACGAGGATTCGCTGCACGCCGATGCAGCTCTGGCCCGACTGGTAGTACGCGCCGAACGCGAGACGCTCGACCACGTAGTCGAGCCGGTCGCGCTGGTCCGCATCGACGATCGCGGCCGCGTTGCCGCCGAGTTCCAGCACGACTTTCTTCTTGCCGGCCTTCTCCTTCAGCGCCCAGCCGACGGCCGGCGAACCCGTGAACGACAGCAGCTTGAAACGCTCGTCGGTCGTGAACAGGTCGGCGCCGTCGCGATGCGCGGGCAGCACCGAGAACGCGCCTTTCGGCAAATCGGTTTCCGCGAGCACCTCGCCGATGATCAGCGCGCCGATCGGCGTGCGGCTCGCGGGCTTCAGCACGAACGGGCAGCCGGCCGCGAGCGCGGGCGCGACCTTGTGCGCGGCGAGGTTCAGCGGAAAGTTGAACGGCGAGATGAACGAGCACGGGCCGACCGGCACGCGCTTCGTGTAGCCCGTATAGCCCTGCGCACGCGCAGAGATCTCGAGGTTGATGATCTCGCCGTCGATGCGCACCGATTCCTCGGACGCAACGCGGAACGTATCGATCAGCCGCGTCACTTCGCCCTTCGAATCGTTGATCGGCTTGCCGGCCTCGATGCACAGCGCCTCGGCCAGCTCGTCGAAACGCTCGCGAAAGCGCGCGACGCAATGGTCGAGCACGGCCTGCCGCTTGAACGCCGGCATCTCGCGCATCGGCTTCGCGGCATCGACCGCCGCGGCAATCGCCGCATCGATCGCCTTCGCGTCGGCCAGCGCGACGCGCGTCGCGACCTGGCCGCTGAACTTGTCCGTGACTTCCAGATCGGTGTTCGCGTAGACGGCTTCGTTGGCGAGGTAGTACGGATAGGTTTCCTTCAACATGGAACGACTCCTTCCTGTGAACGGGGAATTCAGAGCTGCGCCGACAGGCGCTTGATCTCGCGGTTCAGCACGCGCTCGTTGTCCGAGTAATCGATCGGCACGTCGATCACGTGCACGCCCGGCGACGAGAAGCACTCGCGCAGCAGCGGCTCCAGATCGTCGGCCGATTCGACGCGATGCCCGTGCGCGCCGTAGCTTTGCGCATACGCGACGAAATCGGGGTTCTGCAGCGTCATCGCGTAATCGGGGAAATTCATGTTCTCCTGCTTCCAGCGGATCATCCCGAACGCGTCGTCGCGCAGGATCATCACGACGATGTCGAGCTTCAGCCGCACGGCCGTTTCGAGCTCCTGCGAATTCATCATGAAGCCGCCGTCCCCGCACACGGCGATCACCTTGCGCTGCGGATGCACGATTTTCGTCGCGATCGCCGACGGCAGGCCCGCGCCCATCGACGCGAGCGCGTTGTCGAGCAGCAGCGAGTTCGGCTCGTGCGCACGCCAGTAGCGCGCGAACCAGATCTTGTACATCCCGTTGTCGAGACAGACGATGCCGTCGAGCGGCAATGCGTTGTACAGGTCGTTGACGATCCGCACCGGATACATCGGGAAGCGCGGGTCGTGCTGGCCCTTCTCCAGGTGCGCGTCGAAATGCGCCTTGATCATCGCGAAGCGCGCGAAATCCCAGTGCGGCTGCGGCGACACGGCTTCCTTCATCTGCCACACAGCATTCGCGATGTCGCCGACGACTTCGATCTGCGGGAAATAGACGGGATCGACCTGCGCGCCGAGGAAGTTCACGTGGATCACGGTCTTGTCGTCGGTGCGCATGAAGAACGGCGGCTTCTCGATCACGTCGTGGCCGACGTTGATGATGCAGTCCGCATGCTCGATCGCGCGGTGCACGAAATCGCCGTCGGACAGCGTCGCGTTGCCGAGCCACAGCGGGTGCGTCTCGTCGATCACGCCCTTGCCCATCTGCGTCGTGAAGAACGGGATGCCCGTCTTGTCGACGAATTCGAGCAGCATCTTGCAGGTGGTCTTGCGGTTGCCGCCCGCGCCGATCATCAAGAGCGGATGGTGCGCGGCCTGGATCGCGTCGACCGCATGCGCGACCGCCTTCTCCTCGGCCACCGGCCGCCGGCTGTAGCTGCGCGGAATCGGCTTGCCGTCGCCCTCCTCGTGCGCGATGTCTTCCGGCAGCTCGAGGTGCGCGGCGCCCGGGCGCTCCTCCTCCGCGCGGCGGAACGCCTCGCGCACGGCCGACGGGATATTGCCGATCGACACGATCTGCCGCGTGAACTTCGTGAGCGGCTGCATCATGTCGACCACGTCGACGATCTGGAAGTGGCCCTGCTTGCTGGACTTGATCGGCTTCTGCCCGGTGATCATCAGCATCGGCATGCCGCCGAGCTGCGCATACGCGGCGGCCGTGACGAAGTTCGTCGCGCCCGGCCCGAGCGTCGCGAGACACACGCCGGTGCGGCCCGTCAGGCGGCCGTAGGTGGCGGCCATGAACCCGGCCGCCTGCTCGTGCCGGGTCAGCACGAGCTTGATCTTCGATCGCCGCAGCGATTCGAGCAGATCGAGGTTTTCTTCGCCGGGAATGCCGAACACGTACTCGACGCCTTCGGCTTCCAGCGCCTTCACGAACAGATCCGATGCTTTCATGGGGGACTCTCGGTTATGCCGCCTGCCCGGCCTACGGACACGCGGCGTTCATAACGCGCGCCGGCCTACGGCACGCGGACGCTCTACCTACTGGACACAGACCACGGCACTTCCCGCCACGCGACGAACGATGCGCGGCGGCGCCTCCGGATGCCGGAGGACGAACGGACCCGCCCGTGCGCGGCGGGCGCGCACGGGCGGCAAAGACGTGTTCGATTGTAGACGGATTCGACGGATTTCGACTTCGGCCGAACGGCCAATCGGCACACAAACGAAGTGGACGGCCCTACCGTAGCGGCCATGAATCGACCCGCCACCCATCCACTTCACCTGTGAACCATGGTTGACATACTGCAATCGATGCCCTACAGTGCGCCTACGTTCAGCATCCGAACCACCGACGTCTTCGACGCCTGGTTTGCCGGCCTGCAGGATCGCGTCGCGAAGCGCCGCATCCAGGCACGCATCGACCGCCTGTCGATGGGCAATCCGGGCGACTGGAAGTCCGCCGGCTCGCCGGTCGTCGAAATGCGGATCGACCATGGCCCCGGCTACCGCGTCTACTACGTCCGGCGCGGGCCGATCTGGGTCATCCTGCTCTGCGGCGGCGATAAAGCGACGCAACAGGCCGACATACGCGCCGCGCACGCGCTGCTCGCGCACCTCGACATGGAGTGATCGATGGACAAGATCCGCACCCGGCCGTGGGATTCGGCCGAACACCTGAAAACCGAAGACGACATGGCCGACTACTTCGAGGCCTGCCTGCAGGAAGCCGGCGACGATCCGGCCTTCATCGCGCATGCGCTCGGCGTGATCGCACGCGCACGCGGCATGTCGCAGGTCGCGCGCGATGCCGGCCTGTCGCGCGAAGGGCTGTACAAGGCGCTGTCGCACGACGGCAACCCGAGCTTCGGCACGATCCTGAAAGTCATCAAGGCGCTCGGCCTGCAGCTGCACGGCTCGAAAGCGCACGCGTGATGCGGGCGCGGCCGGTGTCGCGCGCGGCGCGCGATGCCTACGGCCGCGTCAATGCAGCCAGCCGGCCGCCCAGCGCGGCACCAGCGACACCAGATACAGCCCGAGCCCGATCAGCCCGCCCACCAGCGTGCCGTTGATGCGGATGTATTGAAGATCCTTGCCGATGTTCAGCTCGATCTGCCGCGACATCTCGCGCGCATCCCAGTTGCGCACAGTATCGCGAATATGTCGCATCAGGAAATCGGCAAAATCCGGCGCCATCTCGTGCACGGCCTTCTCCACGTGCTCGTTCAGCGACGCACGCAGCGCGGGGCTCTCCGACAGCCGCGCGCCGAGCCAGCCGCCGAGCGTCGCAGCCTGCCGGTGCAGCGCCGAATCGGCGCGCGCGAGATCGGCCTTCAGCCACGCGCGCAACTGGTCCCACAAGTCGCGCGCATACGCGTTGAACGCATCGCCGTCGCGGATATAGCGCTTGATCTCGTCGCCCTTCTCGAGGAACGCCGGATCGTGCTTCAGCCGCTCGGTCAGCCGCGCGACCGTCCGGTCGAAGCGCCGCCGCAGTTCGTGCTCGGGGTCGGCCGCCACGCCTTCGAGCACGCGGCTCACCGCGCTCGCGAGCATCCGCGCGCCGTTCTCGCCGAACCACTGCGTCGGCATGATCTTCTCGACCTTCGGGTACTGCGTCTTCAGCCATTCGACGATGAACCCCGCGATCACCTCGCGGTTCTCCTCCTTGTCGAGCACGTCGACCACCTGCCCGATCGCGTCGTCGAGCAGCGCCTGGTGGCGGCCGTCCTTCGTCAGCGTATCGAGGATCGCGCCGGCCGACTGCGACAGGTCGACCCGGTCGATCACCGCGCGGAACGCGTCGTGCACGAACGACTGGATCCGCGCGTCGTCGGTCATGTCGAGCGCGAAGCTCATCAGCTTCGTCACGTAGCCGCCGAGCGCGTCGGTATTCGCCGGTTCGCCGAGCCACGCGCCGAGCTTCTGCGCGGGATCGTGCTGGCGGATCTGCGCGGCGAGCGCGTCGGGGCCGAGGAATTTCTCGCGCACGAACACCGCGAGGTTGTCGGCGATCTTGTCCTTGTTCTTCGGAATGATCTCGGTATGGCGCGACACGAACGGAATCGGCACGCGGCGAAACAGCGCGACGACCGCGAACCAGTCGGCGAGCGCGCCGACCATCGCGGCTTCGGCCACGGCCTTGACGCCGTCGACCCACGGGCCGCGCGGCAGCAGGATCGTCGTGACGAACACCGCGACGGCGGCCAGCAGCAGCCACAGCGCGCGGCGCTTGCTGCGTTTCAGTTCGAGGGCTTTGTCTGGCGTCATGGAGGACGGGCGGATCGGCGATGCCGCTAATATCCCCGATTTCGCCGCAACCGACAAACGCGCGTGCGCCGCGCATGCCGTTTCTACATGAACGACTTCAGATTCACCGCCGGATCGGCCAGCTTCACCGGATCGGGCACGGCCCCTGCCGCGATCAGCCGGCGCGATGCGCCGATGTCGCGCCCGAGGTTCGCCGCGGCCGCCGCGACGATCCTGCCGTCGTCGCCGAGCCCGAACACCGTGAACGGCCCGCTCGCCGGATCGCCGCGCACGACGATCGTGCGCTCGTTGCCGAACAGCCCGAGCATCTGCAGGTTGCAGTCGTACTGATCGGACCACAGCCACGGCAGCTCCGCATAGGTGTCGTCGGCGCCGAGCAGGTTCGCGGCCGCGACGGCCGGCTGGTTCTCGGCCACCTGCCACGACTCGATCCGCACGTGGCGCCCGAGCAGCGGATTGAAGTGCATCGTCACCTCGCCCGCCGCGAAGATCGCCGGATCAACCGTGCGGCAGCCCGCATCGACGCGTATCCCGTTGTCGACGTCGAGCCCGGCCGCCTGCGCCAGCTCGACGTTGGGCACCACGCCGATGCCGACCACGACGATATCGGCCGGCACGTCGCCTCGATCGGTCTCGACGATCGCGCCGCCGCCCGCTGCGCGACGGATCGCGCGCGGCAGCGTCGCCATCTGGAACACCACGCCGCGCGCATCGTGCAGCTGGCGCGCATAGGTACCGACCACTTCCGGCAACGCACGCTGCAGCAAGCGCGGCGCCGGATCGATCACCGTCACGTCGCAGCCGAGCTGGCGCGCGGCCGCCGCCACCTCGAGCCCGATGAAACCGCCGCCCAGCACCGCCACGCGGCGGCCCGGAACAAGTCGCGCACGCAACGCACGCGCATCGTCGACCGTGCGCACATAGTGCGGCGTGACGCCTTCGTCGACCGCCCCGCCGAACGTGCGCACGCGCGAGCCCGTCGCGAGCACGAGCCGCGCATACGGCAGCGTCGCGCCGTCGTCGAGCCGCACGCGCTGCGCGTCACGCTCGATCGCATCGACGCGCGTGCCGAGCCGCAACTCGATGCGCTGCGTGTCGTACCACGCGGCATCGCGCACGAACGCGCGCTGCGCGCCGCCGTCCGTCAGCAGCGCGTCCTTCGACAGCGCGGGCCGGTCGTACGGCAGTTCGCGCTCCGCACCGATCATCACGATGCGCGCCGTCGCATCGCGTTCGCGCAGCGCTTCGGCCGTGCGCCGCGCCGCGTGGCCGGCGCCGACGATCACGAACGGATCAGCCGACATTGACTTCCACCTGCCCGTCGACGATCCGGATCGGATAAGTCCGCACCGGCTCGGTGATCGGCGCGCATTTCGGCGCGCCGGTGCGGATGTCGATCAGCCCCTGGTGCAGCGGGCATTCGACGCAGCCGTCCTCCACATAGCCTTCGGACAGCCGCGCATGGCCGTGCGTGCACAGGTCGTGCATCGCGAACAGTTCGTCGCCGATCCGGAACACGGCGATCGGCTTCTGGCCGGCGACGCGCGCCGCCGGTTCGTCTTCGGAGAATTCGTCGAAAGCGCCGAGCGGATGCCACTCGGTCAGCGTTGCTTCGGTCATGTCGGTTCCTTGGCTGTCAGATCGGCGTCGCGAGCAGCGTCTGCACGCGCGACGTGTCGTAGATCACGCGCTTGGTCCTGTAGCGCAGCCCGTCGGGCGTGCGCACGACCGTGTCGTAGTACTTGCCGGCCTGGTACACGTTCGATTCGCCGTTGCTGCGCGTCTGCACGACGACGTAGTTGCTCTCGGTATCGATCTCGCCGTCGCGTTCGGCGACGATCGTCAGGCCCGACGTCATGTGCCGGTACGTGTGCTCTTCAAAGATGTTCGCGTGCCGCAGCGACACCACGCGGTCGCGCAGCATCCGCTGGTTCGTGCAGTGCACGATCCCGACCGGCAGCCCGAGATCGGCGTTCTCCTTCGGCACGATTTCGTACGTGCACTCCTCGGTGAACATCTCCGGCCAGTGTTCGAGCCGGTCGTTGTCGAGGTGCCCGATGTAGCGGTTCTGGAGCATGTAAATCTCGAACCAGGTCTTCATGTCTTCCGTCATTTTTCGCTCCCGCCTCAATAGCCCATCAGCTTCTGGTAGCCGACCCAGAACTTGCGGATCAGGCTTTCGGTGATCACCGTGTCCTGCTGGTCCGGATTGCCGCGCGACATCTCGATCACCGACGTCGCATCGGCATCGCGCACCGTGCCGCGCTGCACGAGCTCGGTCGCTTCGGTGTCTTCCATCGAGATGTAGCCGGCCGGCCCGACGAGGTTCGCCTGCTTGATTCGCAGCGCGCGCAGCTCGGGCGTGTCGTCCGCGTAGCCGAAGAAGTGGAAGATCAGCTCGAAGTTGTCGGGGCCCTTCGGCAGGATCTGCCGCGCGACCAGCGTGTTGTGGATCTGCTGGATCACGAGCTGCGGGAAGATCGGCTGGATATGGTTCGTGCAGTCCTCGTCGTATTCGGATACGAGATCGAGGATCGATTCATCCTCGAGGTGGAAGCCCTCGTCGAACGAACGGATGTTCTGCTGCTTGTACGCGGCCGACGTGTCGTCGTTCGTCTTCGTCACGGTGATGATGCTGTGCAGCCCGTGGTTCGCATCCGGAATCGAGCGCGCCTTCATCCCGACGCGGAAGATGTTGAAGGTCGTATGGAACAGGTGCAGCATGCTCGCGTGATACGGGTCCTTCACGTTCTCCATGTACAGCTTCCAGTTCGACTTCGAATACTGGCGCGTGCAGCCGAGATACTCGATCGGCTTGTGGAAGATCCGGTCGATCCACGGGCGCATCTGCTCGCCGAGATACTCGGGCAGCGGCGCAACCTCGTCGCTGAAGCTCGCGAACACGAGCCCGCGATAGCTGTCGACGCGCAGCTTGCGCAGCCCGTGCTGCTTCGGGTCGAAGTCGGCCGGCATCCCGGTCATCCCCTTCTGGCCGCGCCGGAACGGCACGCCGAGCAGGTTGCCCGAGTTGTCGAAGCTCCACTGGTGATACACGCACGTATGCGAGCTCGCGTTGCCGCGCGACTTGCGGCATACCTGCGCGCCGCGGTGCGCGCAGCGGTTCACCCACGCGGAGAGCGCGCCGTCCTCGGTGCGCGTGACGACCACCGGCGTGTCGCCGACGAACGTACTCTTGAAGTCGCCGGCCTTCGGGATTTCCGCCTCGAGCGCGACGAAGTTCCATGTCGGCCCGCGGAAGATGCGCTCCTGCTCGCGATCGTAGACCGCACGCGAGCTGAACACCTTGTACGGCACGCGCGAGCCGTCGTCGTGCGGAAAGGTCACGTCGGATGTGTCGCCGTGCGCGGCGAAAACGACGGGCGATTCTGTCTGCTCCATGTCGGACTCCTTGTCGATCCGTTGCGTTGAATGCATGGAGCCGATTTTTGAAAAGCTAATATTCGCCGTCTATCCGGAAAGTGCGATTGCGGCGGCGCAATATCCACTTTCGGCGGATTTCTGCGCTAGCATGGCGGCACACGCGACCCGGCGCACGATCGCGACCCATTCGTCGGATCGAAACGCGCGTCGCCCATACCAAGGCTGAGGCCCATGTCCCCAACGTCGTTCGAGCCGCTCGCGCTGCGCGCGCACCGGCTGTTCGAATCCCGCGATCTCGACGAGACGCGCGAGCGCATCTCGCGCGTGATGCAGCCGCATGCCCTGCTGCCGAACGGCCGCGTGCACGGCGCGTCGCACATGGATTTCGTCAAGCTGGGCGGGCTCGGGATGGGCACCATCGCGTTCGGCGACGCGATGCGCGTACAGGTCGACGCGGTCGACGGCTATTACCTGCTGATGTTCTGCCTGTCCGGGCATGCCGACGTCCGCGCGATGGGGCGGCAGCTCGGCGTCGACGGCCAGACCGGCGTGCTGTGCGCACCCGGAGAACGCTTCGACGCGGTGCTGTCGGCCGATTGCGAGCAGTTCGTGCTGCGCATCGACGCGGCGACCGTCGGCTCGCTGACCGGCGACCCGCGCGCGACGCTCGACCCCGTGCTGCACGTCAGCGACGCTGCGCTTTCCGCGTGGCGCCAGCAGCTGATGCTCGTCGCGCGGTCGCCCGAATTGCTCGAACGCGCGAACGCGAATCCGCGCGTCGCGTCGCAGCTCGAGCACCTGCTGATCGACCTGCTGATCGAAGGCCATCCGCCGTCCGTGCTGCATCCGTCGCACCGCGACCCGGCGCCGGGTTTCGTCCGGCGCGCGCAGGAATTCGTGAACGCGCACTACGCGCAGCCTCTGCAGCTCGCCGATATCGTCCAGGCCGCCAACGTGCCCGAACGGACGTTGCGCGACGCGTTCCTGCAGTTCCGCGGGATGAGCCCGATGCAATACCTGCGCGCGACGCGGCTCGACCATGCGCGCGAGCTGCTGCGCGGCGCGGCGTCCGACCGGCGGATCGCCGATGTCGCGCTCGATTGCGGGTTTACGCACCTCGGGCGGTTCGCGATCGCGTATCGGGAAAAGTTCGGCGAATCGCCATCGGAGACGCTCGACGCGAAGCGGTAGCCGTTACCGCCAGGCTTGCCGGCTGGCTGTGGCACAAGCCGGAAGGCCCTCTCGTCGCGCCCTCCTTTCCGAATTCGGCGGCGCACGCCGAAACAGACCGTTAGTTGCGATTCATGCCGTCAACCGCCGTCGTCACGCCGCCGGCACGATCATCTCCCGCGCGATCGCGCAGAACGCCGCCGTGGCCGCGCTTTCGCCGTGCAGCCGGCGGCTCATGATGATCGGCGACGTCGCGGCCGGCTCCGGCAGCCGCCGGTAGACGACGCCCCGCACGCGCACGCCCTCCACGCTTTCCGGCACCAGCGACACGCCGACCTGCGCGGCGACGAGCCCCAGCGCCGTCTGCAGTTCGCGCACCTCGTGAACGGCCGCCGGCACGACCGCGCCGTCGCGCAGCGCGGACAGCTGCTGGTCGGCGAAGCTCGGCCGCGGCGTGCTCGGGTAGACGATCATCGTCTCGTTCGCGATATCCGCGAGCGTCAGCGGCCGGTCCGGATCGGCGAGCGGATGCCCGACCGGCAGCGCCGCGATCAGCTTTTCCTCGATCAGCGCCTCGCGCACCAGCTGGTCGTCGTCGAAGCGCAGGCGGCCGAACCCGACGTCGATCCGCCCGCCCTTCAGCGCGCCGAGCTGTTCGAGCGTGAACATTTCGATCAGCGACAGCTCGACGTCCGGCTGCGCCTCGCGAAACGCGCGGATCACATCCGGCAGCGCGCCGTACAGCGTCGACGGCACGAAGCCGATCACGATCCGCTCCGACAGCTGCGCGAGCCGCCGCGTCAGCGGGCCGAGCTCGTCGGCCTGGTCGACGAGGCGCTTGGCCTGCGCATAGAACACGCGCCCCGCATCGGTCAGTTTCAGCGGCCGCGCGCCGCGCTCGAACAGCGGCAACCCGATCTCGTCCTCGATCGCCTGGAGCTGGCGGCTCAGCGGCGGCTGCGTCATGTGCAGCCGCTCCGCCGCCCGCGTGATGTTCATTTCCTCGGCGACGGCAATGAAGTAGCGGAGCTGACGCAATTCCATTTCATGCCTCAAAGGTATGGAAGTAGTCGGAAAGAGTGTTGGACGACGCGGGGCGGGAATTCCTACCATGTGCACCAACAGGAGGAATCGCATGATAGCAACTGCCGCCACCATCGAACGCATCGAGACGCTGCTCGTCGACGTGCCGACGATCCGGCCCCACAAATTGTCGGTCGCGACGATGAATTGCCAGACCCTCGTGCTGGTCCGCGTTCGATGCACGGACGGTATCGAAGGCGTTGGCGAGGCGACGACCATCGGCGGCCTCGCGTACGGCGAGGAGAGCCCCGAAAGCATCAAGGTCAACATCGACACCTACTTCGCGCCGCTGCTGCAGGGCATGGACGCGACGCGTCCGGGCGCCGCGCTGGCGCGTGCGCGCAAGCTGTTCCAGGGCAACCGTTTTGCGAAGTGCGCGATCGAGACCGCGCTGTTCGACGCGCAGGCGCGGCGTCTGGGCGTGCCGCTGTCGGAACTGTTCGGCGGCCGCCGGACCGATGCGGTCGATGTCGCGTGGACGCTCGCGAGCGGCGACACGCAGCGCGACATCGCGGAAGCCGAAGCGATGCTCGACGCGCGCCGCCACCGCGCGTTCAAGCTGAAGATCGGCTCGAACGCGGTCGCCGACGACGTCGCCCACGTGGTCGCGATCAAGCGCGCGCTCGGCGCGCGCGGCGACGTGCGCGTCGACGTGAACCAGGCATGGAGTGAAACCGATGCGATCTGGGCCGGCGCACGGCTCGCCGACGCCGGCGTGAGCCTCGTCGAGCAGCCGATCGCCGCAACCAACCGCGCGGGGCTGAAACGCCTCACGCAGCTCGCGCAGGTGCCGATCATGGCCGACGAAGCGCTGCACGGCCCCGTCGATGCGTTCGCGCTCGCGCAGGACCGCGCGGCCGACGTGTTCGCGGTGAAGATCGCGCAGTCGGGCGGCCTGCAGGGCGCGGCGAGCGTCGCGTCGATCGCCGCGGCGGCCGGCATCGAGCTGTACGGCGGCACGATGCTCGAAGGCGCGGCCGGCACGATGGCGTCCGCGCAACTGTTCAGCACGTTCGACTCGCTGAAATGGGGCACCGAGCTGTTCGGCCCGCTGCTGCTCACCGAGGAAATCCTCGTCGAGCCGCTGCGCTACCAGGATTTCAAGCTGCATCTGCCGGCGACGCCCGGCCTCGGCATCACCTTCGACTGGGCCCGCATCGAACGGATGCGACGCGACGCCCGTTGATCCCCACACGACAACCGAAACCGGAGACACAGATGAACAAGCAAGCCATCGACGCACTGCTGAAGACCTTCGACGACGCCGCGGAAAAGCCGGGCAACCCGCGCGTCCGCGCGATCGTCAACCGGATCGTGCAGGACATCTGCTACACGATCGAGGACTTCGACGTGCAGCCGAGCGAATTCTGGACGGCGCTGAACTACCTGAACGAAGCCGGCCGCGAATTCGGGCTGATCGCCGCGGGCCTCGGCCTCGAGCGCTTCCTCGACGTGCGGATGGACGAAGCCGAAGAGAAGGCCGGCATCCAGGGCGGCACGCCGCGCACGATCGAAGGGCCGCTGTACGTGGCCGGTGCGCCGGAATCGGTCGGCCATGCGCGTCTCGACGACGGCACCGATCCGGGCCAGACGCTGATCATGCGCGGCCAGGTGCTCGGCCACGACGGCGCGCCGCTCGCGAACGCGCTGGTCGAGGTATGGCACGCGAACCATCTGGGCAACTATTCGTACTTCGACCCGTCGCAGCCGGCGTTCAACCTGCGCCGCTCGATCCGCACCGATGCCGACGGCCGCTACAGCTTCCGCAGCGTGCTGCCGGTCGGCTACAGCGTGCCGCCGGGCAGCAAGACCGAGCAGCTGCTCGACCAGCTCGGCCGCCACGGCCATCGTCCGGCGCACATTCACTTCTTCGTTTCGGCGGACGGTTATCGTAAGCTGACGACGCAGATCAATATCGACGGCGATCCGCATCTGTGGGACGACTTCGCGTTCGCCACGCGCGACGGGCTGATCCCGCCGGTCAAGCAGGCCGAAGGCGCGGAAGGCAAGCCGTATGGCGTCGACGGGCAGTTCGCGCTGATCGACTTCGATTTCTCGCTGCTCAAGGAAAAGCAGGACGTACCGGGCAGCGACGTCGAGCGGGCACGCGCACAGGCCTGAGCGCCCCTCCCGTTCGACGACCCGACAACTCAAGGAGTGCAGGATGCTGTTTCATGTGGAAATGACCGTTCGCCTGCCGGCGGACATGGATCCGGTCAAGGCGGCCACGCTGAAGGCGGAAGAAAAGGCGATGTGCCAGCGGCTGATGAACGAAGGCACCTGGCGTCATCTGTGGCGGATCGCCGGGCAATATGCGAACGTCAGCATCTTCGACGTCGAGAGCGTGCAGCAACTGCATGACCTGCTGAGCCAGCTGCCGCTGTTCCCGTACATGGAGATGGAAGTGCGGGCGCTGTGCCGGCATCCTTCTTCGGTGCGGGAAGACGATCGCTGAGCCACGCTGCATCGCAGCCGTGACCGACGGCCGCTAGATGTACGCCCCGTGCGTGCCTGCGATGTCTCGCAGGCCGCCCGGGGCGTTTTGCATTCGGCGACGGTTATCGGTGTCGCCACGCATCGGCGCGCGCAACACCCGTCACGCGGTCAGATGCGCTGCAAACCCGACCTTCCCCGGCGCGATCTCGTCCTTCAGCGTCAGCGCCGGGATCGCGTAGTCACCCGCGTTCTGCCGACGGAACGGAATCGGCGGCGTGGCCCACAGAGCGTCGAGACGCAGGCCGAGCGCCGCACGCGTTTCGTCGAACCGCGCGTCGTTCATCTTGCCCGTCCGGTAGATCACGAACGGCGGCAGCACGTCGAACCCCGGGTAATACAGCACGCCGTGCTGGATCGGGAACAGCACGTCGTCGATCGGCCCGTTGATGCCGCGCGCGCTGTAGTGCGATTCCCACCCGCCCGTCGTGACGATCACCATCGCCCGCTTGCCGGCAAACATCCCTTCGCCGTAGCGATCGCCCCAGTGCGTATCGGAATGCTCGCCGACGCCGTACGCAAAACCGTACGCATACACCCGCTCGAACCAGCCCTTCATGATCGCCGGCATCGAGAACCACCACAGCGGAAACTGCAGGATCACCGCGTCGGCCCACTTCAGCTTCTCCTGCTCGCGCGCGATGTCGTCGCTTTGCGTGCCGGCCGCGAATGCGCGTTTCGAGTCGAGCGACGGATCGAACCGCGCGTCGGGCGCGCGATCGGTCACGTCGTTCGCGTCGAATGCCGCCTTCCAGTTCATCGCATACAGGTCGGTCACCTGCACCGCGTGGCCGGCCGCTTCGAGATGCGCGACCGCGAAGTCGCGCAGCGCGCCGTTCAGCGAACGCGGTTCGGGATGGGCATACACGATCAGCACATTCATTTTCGTCACTCCGTGGATTGAATGACTGCAGGATGCCGCCGTCGACGGTATATTTGAAATGAATTCCTGATATGCCAGGCATAACCATGAATAATCTCAGACGGCTCGATCTGAACCTGCTCGTCACGCTGGACGTGCTGCTCGCCGAACACAACGTCACGCGCGCGGCCGAGAAGCTGAACATGTCGCAACCGTCGGTGAGCGTGCAGCTGCAGAAACTGCGCGACGTGTTCGGCGATCCGCTGCTGCTGCCGGGGCCGCGCGGGATGCGGCCGACCGCGCGCGCGGAAGCGCTGCGCGAGCCGTTGCGCGATGCGCTCGAAGCGGTCGAGCGCGCGGTGATTCCGGCCACGCCGTTCGATCCCGCGACCGCGACGCACACGTGGCGCGTGGCCGCGACCGACTACGGCGAATCGACGATCGTGCTGCCCGCGCTGAACACGCTGCGTTCGGCCGCGCCCGGTACGCGGCTCGCCGTCGTCGAACTCGTGCCGCCGCGCATCGATCGGGATGCCGAACGAAACGGCATCGACCTCGCGTTCCATACGACCGAGGGGTCGCCGCCCGGCATGCGGCGCCTGCCGCTGTTCGTCGAGCGTTACGTGCTGATCGGCCGCGCCGGGCATCCGAAGCTGAAGCGGCGCCCGACGCTCGCGCAGTTCGGCACGCTCGAACACGTGATCGTGTCGCCCGACGGCGGCGGCTTCTTCGGCGTGACGGACGAAGCGCTCGCGAAGGTCGGCGCCGCACGACGCGTCGTGCTGTCGGTGCCGCACTTCCTGTTCGTGATGTCGGCCGTCGCGAGCACCGATCTCGTCGCGATGCTGCCCGAGCGGCTGGTGCGCGACATACCCGCGCTGCGCGTCGTGGACGCGCCGGTCGAGGTGCCCGGCTATGAAATGTCGATGCTGTGGCACGAACGTGTGCATCGCGACCCGGCACATCGCTGGCTGCGGGAGACCATTGCGGCGGCGGTGTAATCCGTTCGCCCGATCGGTACGGCCGCCCGCCTCCATCGCCGCTGCACAAAATCCTTTATCCGGGGCTTGAAACCGCGCCAAACACTGTATATATTTACAGTGCTTTTGCACCATTTGACCCGAATTCCGTCATCCACAGACGAACGGACTTTTGTGAGGCGACCATGTTCCAGGCATCCGCATTCGATCCCGAGCAACCCGGCTTCAATCCCGTCCACTTCGAGCGCGCCGCGCAGCGGGCGGTCGTCGATCTGCAGCGTGTCGCAGGCGGCCCCGCGCAGCGGGCGCTCGGCCTGCGGCGCCGCACTCATCCCGCGGCTGTCCGCACGATGAGCTGGCAGGCGCTGCTGAACGTCGAGGAGCTGGCATTCTCGAATGCCGGCTTCCTGAACCGCAACGATCCGGCCGTCGTCGACGCGTTCATCCGGCTGCGCGACAGCCGGATGGTCGCCGCTGACGTCGATGAACCGGTCGACTGGCGCCGCGACGACGACGACCTGCCGGCCATCTACCTGATCGTCAAGGCGATGCTCGACGCGGAAGAGGAAGAACGGGCCGAAGCGGCCTGAGCCGCGCCGGCCGTTACAGCCGCGCCGCGAGGCGCGCGCCCTGATCGATCGCGCGCTTCGCATCGAGTTCGGCGGCCAGTTCCGCGCCGCCGATCAGGTGCACCGAGCGCCCGGCCGCCTGCAGCGGCGCGAGCAGCGCGCGCTGCGGCTCCTGCCCCGTGCAGAGCACGATCGTGTCGGCTTCGATCAGTTCGTGATCGGTGCGCTGCTCGCCGTACGACACGTGCAGCCCGCGCGCGTCGATCCGCTCGTAGTTCACGCCGCCGATCATCTTCACCTGCTTCATCTTCAGCGTCGCGCGGTGAATCCAGCCGGTCGTCTTGCCGAGCCCCTTGCCGAGCGGCGCGGCCTTGCGCTGCAGCAGCGTCACTTCACGCGCGGGCGCCGGGACCTGCGCGCGCGTCACGCCGCCGCGCGTCGCGGCCGGGTCGGTCACGCCCCACTCGGCCTTCCACGCTTCCAGGTCGAGCGCCGGCGATTCGCCGTCCTGCACCAGATATTCGGCGACATCGAAGCCGATCCCGCCCGCGCCGACCACCGCGACGCGCCGGCCGACCGGCTGCTTGCCGGCGAGCACGTCGATATAGCTGAGCACGTTCGGGCCGTCCTGCCCCGGAATCTTCGGGTCGCGCGGCGCGACGCCCGTCGCGAGCACGATCTCGTCGTAGCCGCCCGCGATCAGGTCGCTCGCATCGACGCGGCGGTTCAGGTGCAGGTTCACGCCGGTCAGCTCGACCTGGCGGCCGAAGTAGCTCAGCGCTTCGTGAAACTCTTCCTTGCCCGGCACCTGCTTCGCCATGTTGAACTGGCCGCCGATTTCCGCCGCACCGTCGAACAGGTCGACATGATGGCCGCGCTGCGCGAGCACGGTCGAGCATGAGAGCCCGGCCGGCCCCGCGCCGACCACCGCGATGCGCTTCGGTTGCTGCACGGGCGTGTATGTCAGTTCCGTCTCGTGGCACGCGCGCGGATTCAGCAGGCACGACGCGATCTTGTTCTTGAACGCGTGATCAAGACACGCCTGGTTGCAGCCGATGCAGGTGTTGATCTCGTCGGCGCGGCCCTGCGCGGCCTTCACGACGAATTCGGCATCGGCGAGCAGCGGGCGCGCCATCGACACCATGTCCGCGCAGCCGTCCGCGAGGATCTGCTCGGCCACTTCCGGCCGGTTGATCCGGTTGGTCGTCACGAGCGGAATGCCGACCTCGCCCTTCATCTTCTTCGTCACCCACGCGAACGCGCCGCGCGGCACCGACGTCGCGATCGTCGGCACACGCGCCTCGTGCCAGCCGATCCCCGTGTTGATGATCGTCGCGCCCGCGCGCTCGACGGCCTTCGCGAGCTGCACGGTTTCGTTCCAGTCGCTGCCGTCCGGAATCAGGTCGAGCATCGACAGCCGGTAGATCAGGATGAAATCGCGGCCCACCGCTTCGCGCGTGCGCTCGATGATCTCGATCGGCAGGCGGATGCGGTTCTCGTACGAACCGCCCCACTGGTCGGTGCGCTTGTTCGTATGCATCGAGATGAACTGGTTGATCAGGTAGCCCTCGGAGCCCATGATCTCGACGCCGTCGTAGCCGGCTTCGCGCGCGAGCTTCGCGCAGCGCACGAACGCGCGGATCTGCCGCTCGACGCCGCCCGCGCTCAACTCATGCGGCGCGAACGGCGAGATCGGCGACTTGATCTTCGACGGCGCGACCGCGAACGGGTGATAGCCGTAGCGGCCCGTATGCAGGATCTGCAGCGCGATCTTGCCGTCCTCCGCGTGCACGGCCCCCGTGATCTCGCGGTGCCGGCGCGCGGCGGCGGACGTCATCAGCGTGCCGCCGAACGGCTTGGTCCAGCCGGCCACGTTCGGCGCGAAGCCGCCCGTCACGATCAGGCCGACGCCGCCGCGTGCGCGTTCGGCGAAATATTCGGCGAGGCGCGGCAGCGTCTTGCGGCTGTCTTCGAGGCCCGTGTGCATCGAGCCCATCAGCACGCGGTTCTTCAGCGTCGTGAAGCCCAGGTCGAGCGGCGCGAGCAGGTGGGGAAAGGAGGTTGTCATGATGGTTCAGCCCAGAGTCGATGCCTGCCATCGTAGGCGCGCGCCGCCTTGAGCGTGAGGGGGCAAACAGCCATAATGCTTGTCATTTCCGGCCAAAACGACATGACCTCGCCACTCGCCAAGGACCGCCTCGGGCTGCGCCGGCCGACGATTCCGGTTGCCTATACGCGCCTGCTGCTGCAGGCGCTGGCCGCGCGCGGCGTCGACCTGGCCGCCGTGCGCGCCGGCACCGGCCTGCGCGACGCGGTGCTGGCCGAACCGGACGCGCGCGTCGCGCCGTCGCAATGGGGCCGGCTCGTGCTCAATGCGATCGAGATCGGCGGCGATCCGGGCATCGGGCTCGCGTTCGGGCTGCTGCTGAAGCCGACCGTGCACGGCTTTCTCGGCTACGCGACGCTGACCGCGCGGGACATCCGCGAAGCGCTGTCCGTCACGCAGCGCTACTTCCGGATGCGCAACCGCCAGTACCGGCTGACCTATGCGGAAGACGCACACGGCGCGACGCTCGAGCTGCACGGCGTGCAGGCGAGCCCCGTGCTGCAGCATCACGTGATGTTCGAATTCGTGCTGACGGGGCTCGCGCAGAACATCTCGCAATGGGCCGGGCGCGCGTCGCCGCCGATCAGGCTGCGGTTCGCGTGGCCGGAGCCTGCGTATTTCGCGCGCTATCGCGACCAGCTGCCGCCGGTGGAATTCGGCTGCGCGGCCAACGCGCTGTGGATCGCGCGCGACGTGCTCGACTGGCCGCTGCCGCTCGCCGACGAAGTCGCGCACCGGCAGGCGCTCGTGCAGGTCGAGCGCGAATATGCGCAGGTGCGGCAGGAAGAAGGCGATCTGGTCGAGCGCGTGCGTGCGGAGCTGGCGCGCGCGGCAGGCGATTACCCGGGGCCGGACACGCTCGCCGACGCATTGCTCGTATCGACGCGCACGCTGCGGCGCCGGCTGGAGGAAGCCGGGTCGAGCTATCGGCAGTTGCTCGACGAAGCGCGGTTTCGCGACGCGAAGCAGTTGCTCGCCGCGTCGGATCTCGACCTGAAGACGATCGCCGAGCGGCTGCAATTCACCGACCCGGCGAATTTCACGCGCGCGTTCCGGCGCTGGGCCGGGCAGACGCCGAGCGCGTATCGGGACGCGGCGGCTGCCACGGCACGCGAGTAAAACCGGAATCTCGCGCGCGATACGTCAGCCGCCGACGACGATCCGCGCCCCCCCATCGCCCTCGCCCGCGTCGATCCGCACATCGCCGGTCGCGGCGACGATCGCGTCGTACACGTCGTCGGTCACGCACACCACCGGCACCGCGATCGCATACAGCTCGGCGGCGACGATCGCGCCGATCGAGATGATCAGGTCGCGCTCCTTCAGCACGATTGCGACCGGCCCCGTGCCGTGGCGCACGGCTTCCGCGAGCACGCTGCTGCTCGAACTCGAACCCTTCGCGTGCGGCATCACCATCACTTTGCCGGCGAGACTCGCACCGGCCTGTGGATGGCCGCGATCGACGATCCTGCCCGCGCCCGAGTCGTAACCGCCCCAGAAGCTGAGCGGCTTGTCGAGCACGAAGGGCCGCGCACACGCGCTGCCCGGCACGAGCGTGTCGCCCGTCAGTATCTTGCCCGTCGCGTCAGTCATCGAATCGCACCTTTCCTTCGTACGCCGACCGCACGCATTCGCGCATGCTGCCGTACGCGACCGTCACGCCGATGTTCGCGGGCGCATACGACGCCCATTTCCCCGAATTGGTCATCACCAGCCCCGACAGCTGCTTCATCACCGGCGTGATGTACGTGCAGGTGTCGACGACGATCTGGATGCCGCGCGCGGCGAACTTGCCAGCGAGGCCGGCTTCCTCCAGTTCCCACAGGATGAAGCGGCTCGTGTTCACGTAGAAATCGCAGGCCGGCTTGCCGTCGAACGCGTCGAGCAGCGTGTCGAGCGTGCGGAATTCGGCCAGCGAGAAATGCGGCGTGCCGAGCGCGACCGCGACGAGTGCGTCGCCGGCCGCGCCGTGGTTCAGCGTGCGGCGAATCTCGTCGAGATCGGCCATCGCGACATCGACCGTGCGTTGCGCCGCGTGCCCGTGCAGCGCGGCGTCGAGCGTCGGCGCCTCGGGTGTGATGCCCACCGCATGAAACAGCGCGACGGCGCCGCTCGATGCAGCGGCCGCGCCGAGCGCCTTGAGTTCGTCTTCGGTGGTGTCCGCCGGCAGCCCGACGATCGCCGGCACGACCGCACCCGCGATCTTGCCGACAGCCAAGCCGAGCGCGGCGAAGTAAATGTCGCGCGACGCCAGGCGGCTGAAGTCCGGCGCGTTGAACACGATCCGCGCGGCGCGGTTCGCTTCGACATGCAGCCCCGCATACGGCGCGCGCCCGGTGATCGCGGCGGCCAGGTCGAGAAAATCGCCGTACCGGCTCGTGCGCGCGCCGAGCACCGAATTCGCGAACACGATCGCATTCGATTCGGCCCACGCGATCTGCTCGCCTTTCGCGGGACGGTTCTTCAGTTGATACGGTGCGCACGTGAAGCTCGATTCGCAGCCGAGTTGCAGATGCGCGTCCATCAGGCGCTGCGCATCGCGCTGGATCGTGCGGTCGCCGTGGTACAGCTCGGGATGGATCAGGTCGAGCGACCCGACGTTCAGCGTGGTCGGCACCGCGACCTTCGCGCCGGTATCGACGAAATACTCGACGAAGTCGAGGCTCGTCTGGCCGTGATAAAGACAGCCGTCGATATGGGCCGACGTAATGTCGATCAGGTGCGGCGCGGACATCACCTGCGCCGTCCGCGCGACGATCCGCATCGCGCGCGCGACGCCCTCGCCGAAATCCCCGCGCAACATCGCGTCGTCGCGGTCACTCAACTGCAGCATCGGTTGCTCCTCGTGACTCGGGCGGCGGCGCCGGCCCGTGAAATCCGTCAGAGGACTCTACAACTGGAAATAAAAACTGTCCAGATCGGCGCCGATCCGGACAGTTTCAAAACCAATTGACGCGATGCAAAGCTGCCAAGGCGATCGATGGCTCGAATTCCGCTCCAGTTCGCCTAGCGTGCCGCGGTCAGGCTGAACAGCTCACCGCGCAACGCCTTCGCGCGATCGCGGCCGAACTGCATCTCGAATTCGTCCTGCGCGGCCTGCCACGCGACTTTCGCCTGCGCGAACGTGCGCTCGCCGAGCTTCGTCAGGTGCAGCGCGTGCGCGCGCGCATCGTGCTCGGACGCGACCGTCGCGACGTAACCGTCGCGCTGCAGCGGCTTCAGCGCGCGCAGCAGCGTCGTGCGATCCATCACGAGCGTGTCGGCGAGTTCGCTCATCAACAGGCCGGGCCGGTACGTGAGGTTCGCCATGATCGAGAACTGCGCGGGCGTGACGCCGACCGGGGCCAGATGGCGTTCGTACAGTTGCGTGACGAAGCGCGCCGCCTGACGCAGCGCGAGGCAGTTGCACGCTTGGGCAATCGAGGTGTCGTTCATGTTCGGCAATTTATATGTGCATATGCATAAAGTCAATGTACACTCCGCCGTAACCAGGCCGGCGGCCGGCCCTCGCGTCAAGGAGACGGACATGGACTACATCGACAAGCTGCGGATTTTCCGGTCGGTGGTGGAGATGCGCAGCTTCACGCGCGCCGCCGACATGCACGGCCTTGCGCGACCGGTCGTGTCGCGCGCGGTCGCCGACCTGGAGGCGCGCTTCGGCAGCCGGCTGCTGCACCGGACCACGCGCCAGGTGTCGCTGACCGAAACGGCCGAGCGCATCTACGAACGCTGCGCGGCCGTGCTCGACGAACTCGACGCGCTCGAAGTCGAAGCACAGACGCAGACGCGCGAACCCGAGGGCCTGCTGCGCCTCGTCGCGCACACGACGGCCGCGCTGAACCGGCTCGTGCCGCTGATCGCCGGCTTCAAGCGCGCGCATCCGAAGGTGCGCCTCGACGTCACGCTGACCGAGCGCCCGGTCGATCTCGTCGGCGAAGGCTACGACATCGGCATCGTCGTGCCGTACATGCTGACGAGCGAATCGACCGTCGTGCGGCTGGTCGAGCGCATTCCGGTCGTGATCGTCGCGACGCCTGCCTACCTGCGCGAACATTCACGCCCCGCGACGCCGGCCGATCTCGCCGATCATCCGTTCGTGCCGCTGTCGCCGTCGCTGCGCCGGCCCGCGCTGTCGTTCCGCGTCGACGGCGACCTGCTGACCGTGCCGTTCCGCTTCGACATCTCGTCGAACAGCCCCGTCTTCAACCGCGAGATGGTGATGCACGACTTCGGCATCGGCGTCGTCCCGAAGACGCTCGTCCAGGCCGAACTCGCGTCGGGCACGCTCGTGCAGCTGCTGGCGGACGCCGACCTCGTCGACGCGTTCGTCGAGATCAAGCTCGCGTACGCGAACCGCGTGCTGTTGCCCGCGAAGGTGAAGGCGTTCATCGACTACACGGCCGCCTATTGCGACCGCGAAGGCTGGATCGTCCCGGCCGCCGCCTGACGGCGATTGGTACAGCCACGACACCAATCTGATCCTGCCCCGCCCATCGCTTCGCGGCGCCCTGCGCCCTAACATGTGCACATGCACAAGATCACCCTCACCGACGACGATTGCTTTGCCGTCCGGCAAGCCGCCCGCCGGATCTCGCAGTTCTACGAGCGCTATCTGTCGCAGGCGGGTGTCACGCCGTCCCAGTACAGCATTCTCGCGCTGCTGCGCGACCGGCCGGGCCTGACGATGGCCGCGCTGTCGAGCGTCCTGGTGATCGAGCGCACCGCGCTGCTGCGCGCGCTCAAGCCGCTCGTCGGCGCAGCGCTGGTGACGGGCCGGATCGAACCGCCGTACCGTCGCCAGACCTTCACGCTGACGGCAGACGGCGAAACGAAGGTCGCCGACGCGCACGTGCACTGGCGCGCCGCGCAGGAAGCATTCGAGCGGCGCTTCGGGCCGACGCAGGCGGCCCGCCTGAGAGACGAACTGTTCCGGATCACGCACAACCTGCCGGAACGCTAGCCCCTTCCCCGATCGACGCGATGCCGTCGATCGCTTTGATAAGTGCATATACATAGGTGAATCGATGGAAACGACCCAAGCCGCTGCCGCGTCACGCGAAGCAGCCACAACCGAGCGGCCCGCGAAACAGCAACGCCGCGTGCCGTGGATGCGCATCGCGGTGGGCGTCACCGCCGTCGTCGTGGCCGCGGCCGTGCTCGACTGGCTGTTCGTGCTGCGCTTCCAGGAGAGCACCGACGATGCGTATGTCGGAGGCGACGTGACCGTGCTCGCGCCGAAGGTCAACGGCTTCGTCGACAAGATTCTCGTGACCGACAACCAGCGCGTGAAGGCCGGCGACGTGCTCGTGCAGCTCGATGCGCGCGACTACGACGCGAAGCTTGCGCAGGCGACCGCCGAAGTCGACAGCGCGCGTTCCGCCGCGACCGAACTCGAAGCGAAGCAGCAACTGCAATTCGCGGTGATCGGCCAGCATGCGGCGGACAAGAACGCATCGTCGGCCGAACTGACGCGCGCCGCGTCGGACCGCGTGCGCTACCGCGAACTCGTCAAATCCGACGCCGTGTCGAACCAGATTGTCGAGCGCGCGGACGCCGACTATTCGAAGGCCGGCGCGGCCGTCGAACGCAGCGACGCCGCGCTGCTCGCGTCGAAGCGGCAGCTCGACGTGCTCGGCGCGCAACTCGCCGATGCACAGGCCCGCGTGAACACCGCGCTCGCCGCGCAGCGCGTCGCGGCGCTCAACGTCGAATACACGACGATCCGCTCGCCGGTCGACGGCTACGTCGGCAACCGCACGGGCCGCGTCGGCATGCTCGCGAACGTCGGCGTGCCGCTGCTGACGGTCGTGCCGGCGTCCGGGCTGTGGATCGACGCGAACTTCAAGGAAGACCAGCTGCGCAAGATGCGCGCGGGCGATCGCGTCGACGTCGCGCTCGATGCGTCGAGCGCGCGCCTGCACGGCCGCGTCGACAGCGTCGCGCCCGCGACCGGCGCGACCTTCAGCGTGCTGCCGCCCGAGAACGCGACCGGCAACTTCACGAAGATCGTCCAGCGCGTGCCCGTGCGCGTGCATCTCGATCCGCAGCCGGGCATCGAGCACGTGCTGCGCCCCGGCCTGTCCGCGGTCGTGACCGTGCATACCGACCACGCAAACTGAGCGGGAGCCGACGATGACCACCGCGTTTTCCGGCGACCCCGCGTCGCAGCCGACCCGACAGCGCGTGTTCGCGTTCGCGCTGATGTGCGTCGGCTTCTTCATGGCGACGCTCGACATCCAGATCGTCGCGTCGTCGCTGCGCGACATCGGCGGCGGGCTTTCCGCCAGCCAGGACGAACTGTCGTGGGTGCAGACCGCCTACCTGATCGCCGAGATCATCGTGATCCCGATGTCGGGCTGGCTGTCGAAGGTGATGTCGACGCGCTGGCTGTTCGTCGCATCGGCCGTCGGCTTCACGATCACCAGCATGCTGTGCGGGCTCGCGTGGGACATCAACTCGATGATCCTGTTTCGCGGGCTGCAGGGCGCGCTCGGCGCCGCGATGATCCCGACCGTGTTCACCACCGCGTTCGTGCTGTTCCCCGGCAAGCAGCGGCTGATCGCGTCGACGACCATCGGCGCGCTCGCGTCGCTCGCGCCGGCGATCGGGCCCGTGATCGGCGGCTGGATCACCGACCAATGGTCATGGCACTGGCTGTTCTACCTGAACCTCGTGCCGGGCATCGCGGTGGCCGCGCTCGTGCCGCGCTACGTGCATATCGACGAGCCCGACCTCAGCCTCATCAAGCGCGGCGACTATCTCGGCATCGTGCTGATGTCGGGCTTCCTCGGCTGCCTCGAATACGTGCTCGAAGAAGGCCCGCGCAAGAACTGGTTCGGCGACGACGCGATCGTCATCTGCGCGTGGATCTCCGGCATCTGCGGCTTCCTGTTCCTCGTGCATGCGCTGACCGCGAAAGATCCGGTCGTCGACCTGCGCGCGCTTGCCGTGCGCAACTTCGGGATCGGCAGCCTGCTGTCGTTCGTGACCGGCATCGGGATCTTCGTGACCGTGTTCCTCACGCCGCTGTTTCTCGCACAGGTACGTGCGTTCAGCTCGCTGCAGATCGGCATCGCGCTGCTGTCGGTCGGCGCGTTCCAGTTGCTCGCGCTCTGTGCGTACGCGTTCGCCGCGCGCTACTTCAGCATGCGCGCGCTGCTCGTGTTCGGGCTGATCTGCTTCGGCCTCGGTTGTTACCTTTACACGCCGATCACGCACGACTGGGGCTGGCAGGAACTGCTGCTGCCGCAGGCGCTGCGCGGCATCGGCCAGCAGTTCAGCGTGCCGCCGATCGTGACGATGGCGCTCGGCTCGCTGCCGCAGTCTCGGCTGAAATCGGCGAGCGGGTTGTTCAACCTGATGCGTAACCTCGGCGGTGCGATCGGCATCGCGGTGAGCGCGACGATGCTCAACGACCGGCTGAATTTTCACTATCTGCGGCTGAACGAGCACGTGAGCGCCGGCGAACCGCAGGTCGCTTCGCTGCTCGATCGCCAGGCTGCTTACTGGGGCTCGGTGGCCGGCAACACGCTGAATACCGCGCAGGCCGGGCTCGCGAACCTGCATCGGCTGATCTATCGCGAAGCGCTGACGCTCACGTATGCCGATGCGTATTACGCGCTGTCGCTGTGCTTCGTCGTCGCGCTGCTGGCCGTCGCGTTTTCCAAACCCATTACGTTGAACGCGCCGCCGCCGGACGCGCACTGAGGCCAAGGGATCATCATCATGAAAAAGCTACTTCTCGCGCTGGCTGTCAGCGCATTCGCCGCCGGGTGCGCGGTGCAGCCCGCGCAGCATCCGGCGCTGCCCGAATCCGTTCAGACGCTCGCGCCTGCTGCGTGGGATACCGACGTGCCGCGCGCGGACATTGACGCCGCCGCTTGGTGGGCGCAATTCCACGATCCCGTGCTCGACCAGCTGATCGCGACCGTGCTCGACGGCAACCTCGATCTGCAGGCTGCCGCCGAACGCGTGAAGCAGGCGCAGGCGCTGACCGTGCAGAAACGCGCGGTGCTGCTGCCCGAACTCGATGCGACTGCGCACGCGGCCGACGCGCGGCAGAACACGCCGCCGCCGCTCGGGTATGTGAGGCAGGCTGGCGTGGGACTCGCGCTGAGCTGGTCGCCCGATGTGTTCGGTGGCGAACGGCTTGATCTGCTTGCCGCTCAGTCCGAACTGGTCGGGCAAAAGCATGCGGAAGATGCGATGCGGCTCGCGCTCGCGGCCGATGCGGCATCCGCGTACGTCGATCTGCGCTGGGCGCAGCAAGAGTTGAAGATCCTGCAGGACAACGCGAAGATCCGGCAGCATGCGCTCGAACTCACGCGCAAGCGGCAGGCATTCGGGTTGTCGACGGAACTCGATGTCACGCGTGCGCAGAACCAGCTCGATGCACTCGAGGCGCGGATTCCGCCGACGCAGGCGCAGATCTCGCATCAGCTCAACCTGATCGCCGTGTATTCGGGGCGGACACCGGAATCGGTCGATCGGCTCGTGTTGGCGCAGGCCGGCGAGATTCCGGCGCCGCCGGTTGGCGCGCCGGGGACGTTGCCCTCGCAGGCGTTGTTGCGGCGGCCCGATGTGCTGACGGCTTATGCGCAGGTCGAGCGGCGTGCGGCGCAAGTGGGCGTGGCGAAGGCCGAGCGGTATCCGAAGTTCTCGTTGAACCTGACGGACGGGATTCTGGCAGCTTCGTATCTCGGGTTGCCGACGTTGACCGATAACCTGTTCAGCGCGGCGTTGAGTGCGACGAGCCCGATCTTCAACGCGGGGCGGATTACCGCCGATATCTCGCAGAGCGAAAGCCGGATGCGCGAGTCGGAACTCGGGTTACGGCAGACGATGCTGCAAGCGCTGCGCGAAGTCGAGGATGCGCGCGCGAATCTCGTCAGTTCCGATGAAGCGACGCGGAAGCTGGGTAGCGCGCTTTCTGCGTCGGACAAGGCGCTCGGGTTGGCGAATCAGCTCTATAAGGGCGGCGCGACGGATTTTCTGGATGTGCTGTCGGCGCAGGAGGCTTATTTGCGGGATTCGGATTCGCTCAATCAGGTCAAGCGCGAGCATGCGTTGGCGGCGGTGGCGTTGTATCGGTCGCTTGGGGGTGGGTGGAGCAGGAATGATGCGGCCGGTGGGCCGGGGGTGGAGGCTTTGGCGAAGAACTAGGCGGGATCACGATACGGTGCCGGCCGGGCCGTTGCAGGCGATGCGGTAAAGTATCGCCTTCGCGAGGGGCACACGCTGAGAGAGCAGCGCCCTTGCGGGATCAGGAGAACAATGAATGAGTGAAAACCGGTACACCTACGGCACTTGGCAGAATCTACGGCCCGTCGACGTCTTTGCCCTGGTGGCGTTCGACGAGACGCGCAAGCAGCTGGGCCTGGACGATCTGGCAGCCGCGTCGGCAATGCTGCTCGGTCAGGCTGACGTCCCTGTCCCCGGCAAGTTCGCAGGGGCTACACCGGGCACCTCCGTCGCCTCGCTTGCTGCCCGCAAGCTGTTCCCGCAGACGCTACCATTTCGCCTGCCGATGATCATGGGCGTGGGGTTGTCCGGTATTCGGATCGCCTTCACCCACCGCCTCGGCGCATGGGTCGGCCGGACGATTCCCGTCGTAGGCGAGGTGTTTCTGGCTCGCGATGCCTTCCTGATCATGCGCAACACCGTGACGACCTACAACCGACTCGTGAAGCCCGAAGATCGAGTGCTCTGAGCCATGAAAGACGATACCTGGGAACGTTTCGAAGCCTTCGCCCGTCAGGAGCTTGGCCGGCCGTTGTTCGGCGGCAAGCTGAACCTTCAGCCGGAATCACGGCTCGAGGAGGATCTCGGCATCACCGGCCTCGACGGGGTCGAGTTCATCGACAAGTGGGCCGAGACATTCAACGTCGACGCCGAAGGGTTCCCGTACCGACGCTACTTCGGCCCGGAAGGTCAGGAACTGCTGTCGTCACTCATTGGGCTATTCGTGAAGCGGCTCCGACCGCCAAAACGCTACCCGCTGACGCTGGGTATGCTGGCTGAAGCAACACGACGCGGGAAGTGGGACACGGACGCGATCGAGGCGGCTGCAGGGGAGTGATCGTCATTGGCTGGGCCGGTCGGCTGTTCTGACCGGCCCTTTTCATTGGCGGAAATATCACTACGCCACGTGAAATTTTTCCGCCTACCCATTTATCGCGCTTGAGCCGGTGCATCAATCGCGCGCGGCTTCACCTGAAGCCGGATACGAGTACAGGCCGCGCCGGCCGCCTGCATCTTTATGCAAGCATGGCCGCCCTGCTCTACCGATGCGACCGCGTTCAAGTTACAGCGGCGGCCGCTTCAGCTTCACCCAGCGCTGCACCGACGCCCGCTCCCACTGCGCACGCGCATAGTCGGCGAGGCGCTGCGGCACCGGATCGTCATTCAGCACCAGACGGTTCAGCATCACCGCCAGATCGACATCGGCAATGCACCACTCGCCGAACAGGTTCGCCGCGCCCGGCGCGAGCAGCTTGTCGGCGGCCGCGAACAGCTTCTGCGCGGCGGCCTGCGCGAGACTCGACAGCGGCTCGCTCGACGGGCCGTAGAACAGCACTTCAGTCGACCGTTCCGAACGGATCGGCATCAGGTCGCTGCGCAGCCACGCCTGCACCTGCCGCGCCCGCGCGCGCTGGCGCGGCTCGGCCGGATAGAGCCGTGCGCCCGGGAACGTCTCGTCGAGATACTCGGTAATTGCCGACGATTCCGACAGCGCGAAATCGTCGTGCACGAGCGTCGGCACGCGTTGCGTCAGCGACGTCGCCGCATAGTCCGGCGCGAAATGCGCGCGGTTGCCGAGATCGACGGTCACCAGTTCGTACGGCAGCGATTTTTCCTCGAGCGCGACGAAGACCGACATCGCGTAAGGGCTCGTGAATTGCGCATCCGCGTAGAGACGGAGATTACCGGTTTGCACTGCAGGCTCCTTGTGGGTGCGGAGGTCGGCGACAGCGGGTTGGCGCGCCGACGGGCTCCAGGTGGGTCAAATGCGGTGTGTCCGACAGATTAGCAGCGGCAGGAAACGCGTTGTTCGGTGTTTTGTGTGCGCTGCTGCTGCGTGGTCATGCGGTGGCGGGCCAGCGGTATCCGATCACTTCGTTCAACGGGTACGCGAGTTCGCGGACTTCTTCCAGCTGGTTGCCGCCGAAGAGGTACACGTGTTCGGCGTCGTGACGCAGGTAGAAACCGACGTGCCCTTTCCAGCTCGCCGGGTCGTCGCGCGTCAGGATCGCGATGCAGCCGTAGACTGGACGCTCCAGCGGGTGGCCCCATTCGAGCCACGAGCGTGCGAGTGCCGAGCCGGTGCCGCGGAATCCGGCGTGCGTCATGCACCAGTTCACGAAGGACGAGCACCAGGAAATTTTGTCGTCGTAGCCGACCAGGTTCGTGTGGTTGTTGTACTCGACGATGCGCGGGTTGATGCTGCCCGGCGGGTGGCGGCGGATGCCGAGTTCGGCCAGGGCGACAGGCATCCAGGGCGAGTGGGCGGTCGCTTCCGGGCTGCCCTCGGGGGTCGATCGGGTCACGGCGGTCTCGGATTTTTGGGATATGGGTAATCTTCGCATGAATGCCGAAAGCGGACAGCGCGATTTCGCAGGCGTGTTTTGGCCTCACGGGCCTTGTTGCGGTCGTGACAGTTGTTGAAGGTAGAGGTGGGTGTGAGTCGCGGCGTTCGCAGCGATGGCCAGGGCGGGTTCGCCCCGGCGGTCAATCGCGTTCGGGTAACGCCTGTGCTCCACTCGCTAGCGCCGCATCAAGCGGCCCTTGCAGGTGTTACAG
>JAIRVP010000004.1 GCA_031253835.1 Burkholderia sp.
CGAGCAGGTCCTTCAGCGACAGGCTGTGGCTGTCCGCCAGCGCCTCGATCCGGAATTCGAACAGCCGGCCGAGTGCGTCGCTGCCGTCGAGCGTGTGGAATTTCAGGTCGTCGCCGTGCGGGCTGTCGAGGGTGAATACGCGATTCACGTCGTGGCCTCCTCGTCGAACCGGTAAGCAAATTCGCCGTCGGCCGCGCTCACCTCGATCGAGGCCAGCGCGCGCCCTTCGAGCGTGGCCTGCAGGATCGCGCGGCTGATGCGCGGCATCACGGTATGCGTGAGGATCGCGTCGACCATGCGGCCGCCGGATTCGATGGTCCGGCAGCGTTCGACGATCAGCGCGGTCGCCGCGTCGGTACAGTGCAGCCGGATGCCGTGATGCGCGTCGATCCGCTTCTCGATGCGCCGCAACTGCAGTGCGACGATCCGGGCCAGCGTCGCATCGGTGAGCGGGTAATACGGCACGACGGTGAGCCGCCCGAGCAGCGCGGCCGGAAACACGTCGAGCAGCGGCGCGCGCAGCGCATCGGCGAGCGTCTGCGTATCGGGCAGGCGCTCGGGATCGCGGCACAGCGCCATCACGCGATCGGCGCCGACGTTCGACGTCAGCAAGATCACGGTATGGCGGAAATCGATGTCGCGCCCTTCGCCGTCCTCCATCCAGCCCTTGTCGAACACCTGGAAGAAAATCTCGTGCACGTCGCGGTGCGCCTTCTCGATCTCGTCGAGCAGCACGACGCTGTACGGCCGGCGGCGCACGGCCTCGGTCAGCACCCCGCCCTGCCCGTAGCCGACATAGCCGGGCGGCGCTCCCTTCAGCGTCGACACGGTGTGCGCTTCCTGGAATTCGCTCATGTTGATCGTGATCGCGTTGTGTTCGCCGCCGTACAGCGTGTCGGCGAGCGCAAGCGCGGTTTCGGTCTTGCCGACGCCGGACGGGCCGCACAGCAGGAACACGCCATGCGGCTTGGTCGGATCGTCGAGCTTCGCGCGCGCGGTCTGGATGCGTTCGGCGATCAGTTCGACCGCATGCCGCTGGCCGACGACGCGCTCACCGAGCGTATCGGCCAGTTTCAGCACGGCCTGCGTCTCGTCGCGCACCATCCGGCCGAGCGGAATGCCGGTCCAGTCGGCGACGACGGCCGCCACTGCGTGCGTGTCGACGGCGGGCAGCACGAGCGGCGCATCGCCCTGCAGGTCGGCCAGCGCCTGCTGGGCGGCGGCGAGGCGCGCCTGCGCGGCGGCACGGGTGTCTGCATCGAGCGCGTGCGACGGATCGTCGTCGAGCAACACGGCACGCGATTCGACGATCGCCGCCAGCGCGTCGCGTTCGGTTTGCCAGCGGGTGTCGAGCCGGTCGAGCTCCGTCTGTGCTGCCGAAATCCCGGTGTCGATCGCGTCGCGCCGCGCGGCGTCGCCGGTGCCGAGCGCACACTCGCGCCCGATCCGCTCCTGCTCGACGCGCAGGCCGTCGATGCGGCGGCGCGCGTCCTCGATCGGCGCAGGCACCGCGTGCTGGCTGACGGCGACGCGCGCGCAGGCCGTATCGAGCAGGCTGATCGCCTTGTCGGGCAACTGGCGGGCGGGAATGTACCGGTGCGACAGCGTCACGGCGGCCTGCAGTGCGTCGTCGAGCACGAGCACGCGGTGATGCGCCTCGAGCTTCGCGGCCAGGCCGCGCAGCATCGTCAGCGCGGCTGCTTCCTCCGGTTCGTGCACGTGGACGAGCTGGAAGCGCCGCGTCAGCGCGGGATCCTTCTCGATGTACTGCTTGTACTCGGACCACGTGGTCGCGCCGATCGTGCGCAGCAGGCCGCGCGCGAGCGCCGGTTTCAGCAGGTTCGCGGCGTCGCCGGTGCCGGCTGCGCCGCCCGCGCCGACGAGCGTATGCACTTCGTCGATGAACAGGATCGCCGGCCGCTCGGACGACATCGCTTCGTCGATCACGCCGCGCAACCGGCTCTCGAACTCGCCCTTTACGCTCGCGCCGGCCTGCAGCAGCCCGATGTCGAGCAGGTACAGCGCGACGTCGCGCAGCGACGGCGGCACGTCGCCGGCGGCGATCCGCAGCGCGAAACCTTCCGCGACGGCCGTCTTGCCGACGCCGGCCTCGCCGACCAGCAGCGGATTGTTCTGCCGGCGCCGCAGCAGGATGTCGACGATCTGGCGGATCTCCGGATCCCGTCCGATCACTGGATCGATCTCGCCGGCCCGTGCACGGGCGGTCAGGTCGACGGCGAAGCGTGCGAGCGCCGAGCCGTCGGCGGCGGCGCTCGCGCCGCGCATCGCCGTGTCGCCCCCCGGCGTAGCCTGCGACGCCGGTTGCGCTTCCGGCGAACCGTCGACGATCGATTCGAGCGCGTCGGCGAGCACGTCGGGCACGATGCGCTCGAATTCGCGCGTGATCGCCACCAGCACGTTGCGCAGCTGCGGCGTCTTCAGGATCGCGAGCAGCAGCACCGCGCCGCGAATGCGTGTGGCGTCGTATTTCAGCGTCGCATAGACCCACGCGCGCTCGACCGCGTCGTCGATGTGCACCGACAGGTCCGACACCGATCCCGCGCCGCGCGGCAGCTTGTCGAGCGCGGCGACGAGCCCGCGCTCGATCGCGGCTTCGTCGATCTCGAAGCGGCGCAGCACGCGCTGCAGGTCGCCGTCGGGCCGCTGCAGCATCTGCTTGAACCAGTGCGCGAGTTCGACGTACGGATTGCCGCGCAGCCGGCAGAACCCGGTCGCCTGCTCGAGCGTTTCGTAGAGGAACGGATTCAGTTTTCCGAACAGGTTGACGCGGCCGATATCGGACATGACGGTTCCCGGTTAGGCGGTTGCGCGATGAAGGGGCGTGCCGTCGCGCCGCACGTCGTAGCGGACGACGAGATCGCGCGCGGGGCCCGGTGCGAGCCGCTGCCCGAGCCACGCGGTACGGCCGATGCCTTGCGGCGCACCCAGCGCGATCGCCGGCACCGCGTCGGCGGCCAGTTCGAGCTGAACGTCCCAGTCGAATTCAATGCCGACGTATTCGCGCACCCACTGCGCGAGCTGGCGTGCGTGCGGCCCGCCCGGCAGGAAGCGGCGATACGCATCGAGCGACAGCGGGCCGAGCACGATCCGGAACCGCGACTGCGCGTCGCGCACCGCGATGCCGAGCGCGACGGCACCGACGCGCAACGTCGGCCGTGTCGCGCGGATCGTGCAGCGCTGCGAGCGCTCGATCGCGACCCACTGCGGCACGTGCTCGACGAGGCGCGCGTCGACGCCGAAATGCCGGCGCAGGATCTGCACGAGCCCTTCCGGGTTGCGCGTGTGCCGCACGAGATGGCCCGCATGGAAATAGCGCGCGTGCGGGGCGAGCGTGTCGGCATCGGCATCGGCGTCGGCGTCGGCTGGAGCGGTCGGCTTGTCGCCATGCGCGGCGGCCCGCCCGATCAGGCTCGCGACATAGCCGTCGAACCGTGCACGATCCGGCCGATCGAGGCTCACCGTCGGCTGGGCGTCGGCCCACGCGCGGTAGAACAGCAGGATCAGCCGGTGATGGAACAGGTCGGCGAACGCGGCGAACGTCGGGTCGTCGTGCTGCGCTGCGCGTTCGTGTGCGTATTCGGTCAGGTGCGTCGGCAGCGGCCCGTTCGGGCCGAACAGCCCGAAACCGTGGATCGCGATGCGCGGCGGCACGGCGCCGCCTTCGTCGTGGATGCCGGCCAGCATCGACGCCGCGAACGCGAGCGACGGCTGCTGCCCGAGCCGCACCGGTTCGTCGCGCGGCCGGGTGGCGCGCCCGAGCGGCGGGCGTCCGGGCGACAGCGCGTCGAGCCAGCGCAGCGCCTGGAACAGGTCGTAGCCGTGCGGCGCGGCGCGCAGCCGCGCCCACCACGCGTCGCGGCGCGCGGCGTCGGCGGCCGGCCGGATACCGGATGACGATTCGCGTTTCATATCGCCGGCCGCCTGCCGATACGCGCCGGCCAGCGCGCGAGCGTGCCGCGCTGCGTGCTGGTCAGCACGCATTCGGCGAACGCGTTGATCGAGACATGCCGCGCGAAGAACTGTTCGAGCACCGCGCCGAGCAGGAACGGACTGTCGCCGGAAAACGCATGGTCGTCGACGGTCACGTCGACCTGCACGCCGCGCCCGAACATCAGCGGCCCGGATGCCGGCAGCCGGCGGAACACCGGCGAGAACGCGACACGCTGCACGCCGTCGATCTGCCGGCGCATCGCGGCGTCGGCCGGGTCGGCATGCAGGCCGAGCAGTTCGCGCAGCGCATGCGCGCCCTCGTCGTCGTCGAGATCGGTCAGCGTGTGGCGCGCGAGCCCGAGATGGCGGATCAGGCGCCACGCGGTTTGCGCATCGGCGATCGGCGGGCGCGGCCGCGACGGGCCGCGGATCGCGACGACCCGCTCGACCGGCGCCGACACGCGCAGCGTGAACGTGTTCGCGTCGCCGGGCGGCTGCAGCAGCACGAGGTCGCGGTTCGTGCACAGCGTGTCGGCGGCCAGGTAGCGCATCGTCTCGTCGTACGGCGCGCACTGGCTGTCGACGAGCGACACGTAGGTTTCGCTGCCGACGTAACCGGTGCGCGTGCCGTTCGAGCGGGCCTGCGCGGACACCAGCCGCGGCTCGCGCCGCACGGTGTAGTACGCGCCGTAGTTGCCGTCGTCGCCGGAGAACGACGCGTGAAACGGCCGGAATTCGCGCGACTGGCCGTCGTCGCGCTGTTCGCTCGCGAGCCGCTGCACCGCATAGACCTCGTAGTCGAGCGGCCGGCTGCGGTCGACGACGACATGGTGTTCGCGTGCGCCCGGCTGCAGCGGAATGCGGTCGGCGCGGCGCGCGAACAGGTTCACGGCCGGCGTGCAGTTCAGCGCGAGATGGCGCGCATCGACGGCTGCTTCGAGCGCCGCGTCGTGCCGGTCGAACAGCACGGTCAGCTCGCACTCGTCGCCGGTCGCGCGCGCGAGCGCGGCGCGCAGCCCGCCGATGCTGAAGAACAGGAAGCGCGCCGGAAACGCGAAATACTCGCGCAGCAGCCGGTAGCCGTGGAAGCTGCGGCCGTCGTCGGGCAGGATCGCCTGCGCCGGGTCGAAACCTTCATGGACGATCGCGTCGGCGTCGAGCGTGTGCAGCCAGCGCGGCGGCTGCCCCGGGTCGTGGCACACGACGCCGAGCGCGTGCGCAGCGATCAGTTCGAGCAGATGCAGCGCGTCGCGCTCGGGGCCGGCGAGATGGAACGTCAGCCGGTCGAGCGGCAGTTGCGACAGTTTGGCGCCACCGCGTGCCTTCAGCCGGATGCGCAGCGCGCCGCGCACGTCCTGCCTTGCGGCGAAGGCGCCGCGCGGCAGCCACGACGGCGCGCCGGTGACGGTCGCATCGGTCAGTTCGAGCGGCCACAGCGTCAGGTCGTGCGCGGTGCGGAATTCGCACGCGGTCTGCTCGGATGCGACCGGCCGCGCGCGCAGCGCGGTGCCGGCCGGCAGGCGCCAGCCCTGCGCGAGGCTGCCTTCGTTCAGCATCGGCGCGAACCGCACGATCGCCATCGACGGCAACGGCGCGACATAGCCGGGATACACGGCATCGAGCAGCGCCTGCGTGAAGCGCGGAAACTCGGCGTCCATCTTCAGTTGGACGCGCGCGGTGAGGAAGCTGAAGCCTTCGAGCAGCCGCTCGACGTACGGGTCGGGCGGCCCCGATTCGTTGAGCCGCAGCCGCGCGGCGACCTTCGGGAACTGCTGCGCGAATTCGCCGCCGAGCTCGCGCAAGTAAGCGAGTTCGCGGTTGTAGTAGTCGAGCAGGCGCGTATCCATCCTGTCAGGCCCCCGCCACGGATTGCAGCGACATCGCGCCCGTCTCGAGATCGAGGTCGGAGCGCAGCACGAACTCGAGCGGATGCGGGATCGACCACAGCGTGCCGCGGATCTCGAACAGCAGCACGTTGTGGCGCCGTTCGCCGGCGCGGCCGCCGGGCGCGTCGATCACGCTGCGCACATCGATGCTGTCGGGCGCGATGCGCGGCTCGAAGCGGACGATCGCATCGCGGATCGACGCCTCGACCGACATCCGCTCGACGCCCGACATCGGCTTGCCGACGAGCGGCCGCATCCCGTAGTTGAGCACCGACGCTTGCGCGTACGCGAACGCCGACCAGTCGACGAAGCCGTCCTCGGCGTTGCGCGTGTTGAGCAGCCACGCGAGATCGCGCAGCACGGCCGCACGCAGGCGTTCGGTGCCGATCCATTGCGCGCCGGGCGCTTCGGCGGCGCGCTGCGGTGCGTCGTCGGTGAGCCGGTCGAGCAATGCCGGCTGCAGCCGGTCGCGCAGGTTGCCCTCCCGGCCGTCGCGGGTTCGCGGGTCGTCCATCGTCGTCTCCGCGCCGTTACATCTCGGTGTTTTCCTTGATGTTCCAGCCGACCGTCACTTCGGCGCCCTTGCCGCCGTTGTCGTTCTGCTGCCAGTACTGCTTCTTCACCTTCGCGGCCTGGAAGCCGTAATGCATCATCAGCCGGTCGGCGACGTCGCCCGGATCGATGCCCGCGACCTGCGCGGACGTGACGAGCACCTCCTGCAGCGTCACGCGCATGAACTCGACCTGCGTGCCGCCCGTCTTGCACGCGGAAATCTCGACCGACGACAGATGCTTGCCGTTCGCGCAGTTCTTGATGATCGCGGGCGCACCTTTATCCATGTACGCGGCGACGACGAGATCGTTGAAGCTCGCCTTGCCCGCGTTGCCGCCGCTGCCGCTCGCCATCGCGCCCGGCTGGCTCGCGCCCCACGTGAACGACTGGATGTCGGTCCAGCCCTTGTGCTGCGCGTCCGCCGATTCGCCGGTCACGCCGTCCACCTTCATAAACATTGCCACGCCCATTGCCGTCTCCGTTTCAGTGCGATGTCAGGATGAATGCCGCGTTGAATGCCGATCGTTGCCCGCTGTGCCGCTCACTCGTTGGCCGCCTTCGCGGTCGGCAGCCGCGAGATGAGCCGCAACGACACGGTGAGCCCTTCGAGCTGGTAGTGCGGCCGCAGGAAGAATTTCGACGTGTAGTAGCCGGGGTTGTCCTCGACCTCGTCGACGACCACCTGCGCGGCCGCGAGCGGCTTGCGCGCCTTGGTTTCCTGCGACGAGTTCACGGGATCGCCGTCGACGTAGTTCATGATCCAGTCGTTCAGCCAGCGCTCCATGTCGTCGCGTTCGCGGAACGAGCCGATCTTGTCGCGCACGATGCACTTCAGGTAATGCGCGAAGCGGCAGCACGCGAACAGGTACGGCAGGCGGCCGGACAGCCGCGCGTTCGCGGTCGCGTCGGGATCGTGGTACTCCGCCGGCTGGTACAGTGACTGCGCGCCGATGAACGCCGCGAAATCGGAGTTCTTCCGGTGCACGAACGGCATGAAGCCGTTCTTCGCGAGCTCGGCCTCGCGGCGGTCGCTGATCGCGATCTCGGTCGGGCATTTCTGGTCGACGCCGCCGTCGTCGGTCGGGAACGTATGGCTCGGCAGCCCTTCGACGGCCCCGCCCGATTCGACGCCGCGGATCGACGAGCACCAGCCGTACTGCTTGAACGAGCGGTTGATGTTCGCGGCCATCGCGTACGCCGAATTCGCCCATGTGTAGCGGTCGTGGTTCGCGGCGTCGGTATCTTCCTCGAAGTCGAATTCGTCGACCGGATTGGTGCGCGCACCGTACGGCAGCCGCGCGAGAAAGCGCGGCATCGCGAGGCCGACGTAGCGCGAATCCTCCGACTGCCGCAGGCTGCGCCACGCCGCGTATTCGGTGTTCTGGAAGATCTTCGTCAGGTCGCGCGGGTTCGACAGCTCCTGCCACGAATCCATCTGCATCAGCTCCGGCGACGCGCCGGCGATGAACGGCGCATGGGCGGCCGCCGCGATCTTCGACAGCTCGCCGAGCATCTCGACGTCCGGCGGGCTGTGGTTGAAATGGAAATCGCCGACCAGGCAGCCGAACGGCTCGCCGCCGAACTGCCCGTATTCCTCCTCGTAGATCTTGCGGAACAGCGGGCTCTGGTCCCACGCGACGCCCTTGTAGCGTTTCAGCATCCGTGCGACCTCGTTGCGCGACGCCGGCAGCGCCTTGATCTTCAGCAGCTCGTCGGTCTCGGTGTGCGTGACGAGGTAATGCAGCCCGCGCCACGCGCCTTCGAGTGTCTGGAATTCGTTGTGATGCAGGATCTGGTTGATCTGCTCGGACAGCTTGCGGTCGATCTCCGCGATGATCTGCTTCACGCTGCCGTACGCGTCGTTCGTCATGCCGACCGTATGTTCGAGCGCCTGCTGCGCGAGCGTGCGCACCGCGCGCTCGACCGACTCGCGCGCCTCGGCCGTCTTCGGCTTGAATTCCTTCTGCAGCAGCGCCGCGAACTCGTCGTGCGCGACGGCCGGCTGTGCGGGCTGGCGCGGGTCGGCGCGGGACTGGACGGGATCATTCATCGCGGGCCTCCGGTTGGGTCGCGTCGCTGCCCTGCGCGGGCTCGCGCGGTTCGCGCACGAGCGTCTTCAGCAGGTCGGGATCGTTGATCGCGCGCTCGATCAGCTGTTCGGCGCCGTGCTTGCCGTCCATGTACGACAGCAGGTTCGACAGCTCGGTGCGCGCCTCCAGCAGCCGGCGCAGCGCGTCGACGTTGCGCGCGATCGCGGCCGGCGAGAAATCGTCGATCTGCTCGAACGTCATGTCGACGTTGAGCATCCCTTCGCCCGTCAGCGTGTTCGGCACCTGGAACGCGACGCGCGGTGCAACCGACTTCATCCGCTCGTCGAAGTTGTCGACGTCGATCTCGAGAAACTTGCGCTCCGGCAAGTCGGGCAGCGGCTCGGCGCGCTTGCCGGCCAGGTCCGAAATCACGCCCATCACGAACGGCAGCTGGACCTTGCGTTCGGCGCCGTAGGTCTCGACGTCGTACTCGATCTGCACGCGCGGCGCCCGATTGCGCGCGATGAACTTCTGTCCGCTGCCCGCTGCCTTGGTTCTGTCCGTCATCGTCCACTCCTTCACTTCGATCAGGTTGCGCGAGTCGTTGCAGCCGCCCGCGTGGCGGCTTCCTTCGTTCGGTTCATTCGCTCCGTTCGCCGCTCAGCAGGTCCAGCTTCGGCAGGCTCTCCGGCGCGAGATCGCGGATGATTGCGTAGAAGTCGAGCGCGAGCAGCCGCTGCGCGCGCCGCAGCAGCAGCGGCGCCGGATGGCTCGGCTCGTGCAGCTCGAAATAGCGGCACATCTTGTCGAGGCCGATGCGCACGTCGTCGCGGCTCGTGACTTCGGCATCGCGCCACGCGTGAGCGTTCGGCGTGGCCGCCTGCGCGGCCGATGCCGTGCCGCCGGGTGCAGCCTGCCGTGCAGGCGTCGCGCCGTCCGGTACGGGTGGCGACGGCTCGGGCAGCGGGACGTCCTGCACGATCCGTCGCAATGCCTTTTCCGCATCGCCTTCATCGGGCGCCCATTCGCGGCCGAGCTTGCCGGCTATGCACGCGCGGATCGCGTCGAGCGACTGCAACGCGGTGCGTGTTGCGTCGAGCGGCGTCGTGCCGTCGTCGCGTGCGGCCGACAGCGCGGCGATCAGGCTGTCGCGGCTGCCGGTCGCGGCGGCGCCCGTTTCGTCGCGGCCGTCGAGCAGCCGTTCCGCGTCGCGCACGATCGGTCCGCCTTCGAACAGCGGCTGGCGGCGGGCCGCGCGTGCGCAGTCGTGCGCACCGGCCACATCGGCGAGCGCGTTCATGCGCGGCGTCGGGTCCGGCTCGCCGTCCGCGTCGAGTCGCGGATGCAGGTCGTCCCAGCGGTGTTCGAGCAGCATTGCGACGACCGCAAGCGCGTCCGCATAGCCGGGAATGCCGTGCTGCTCGGTCCAGCTGCGCGCGAGATACGCGACGACGCGCAGGTCCTTCGTGCGTGCGGACAGCGCAAGCGCAAGCCGCTCGACCGTCCGCCAGTCGGGCGCCTCGGCCGGGATCACGGTGTCGCCGTACTGCTGCTCGGCGCGCGGCGTCGCGCGCTCCTGCAGTTGCAGGAACTCGGCGTCGTATTCGAGGTTCGCGCCGCACGGCGCGTCGGGCGCGACGTCCGCGAGCAGCCGGCCGATCAGGTCGGCGCGCGGCGATGCCGGCACGCCGGGCGATGCCGCGGAAGATTCGGCGGCGGCCAGCGCCGCCTGGCTGACGTCATTCGAATGCATAGTCGATGTTGACCGGTTTGCTGCCGAAATCGATCGCGACGGTGCGATGCAACGGCGGCAGCGAGCCGTTGCGGATCTCGATCACGTAGACGCCCGGCGTCAGCGACACCGAGCGCAGCGGCGGGCTCGCGCCGCGCCGTGCGCCGTTCACGTAGATGTCGCCCCACGGCCGCACGTTGAAACGCACCTGGACGGTTTCCTGCGCTTTCGGCGGACGCGGTTGAGATTCCGCCGCTGGCGGGTTCACGGCGGCGACGGCCGTCTCGGTTTCCGGCGGCGGCTTCGGCGCTTGCGTCGGCGTTGTCGCCGGTGCCGCGGCCGCTTCCGACGGCGGCACGTTGACGACGCGTTCCGATGCGTCGAGGCTGCCGGCCGGTGCGATGGTCGAACTCGCGCCGGCGTGCGCCGGGGGCGGGTTCGTCACGGTCGTCGCGACCTGCGGCGCGGGCACGGCGGCTTCGACGGCAGGCGCGCTGGCCGGCGCGGCGGCGACGGGCGGCGGCGGAACATCCGCGGACGTTCCGGCCGGCAGGCTCGATGGCGGCACGACGGTCGGTGTCGGCCCCCGCTGGGCCAGCGTGGCGTCCGGGATACTTGCGGGCGGTGACGTACCGGCCAGCGGCTGGCTCGCGGCGGGCGCGGTGTCGTCGGCAACGCGGGACGGCCGCGACAGATAGGTCGCGGCGAGGCCGACGGCGATCAGCGCAACGACTGCGGCGCCGACATAGGCCGGCACGCGGCGGTTGCGCGATCCGGCCGGTGCCGCCGCACGCGGGGCGGCGGTCGGCGGCGATGCGCCGCCAGACGACGCGGCCGACGCGGCGGGCCGCGACGCGGTCGCGCCAGCGACCCCGGCAATCGGGGCAGCATTCGCGTTGCCATTTCCGGCGTCCGGTACCGTGTCGCGCTTGCCGGTACCGGCGTCGGCACCTGGCGGCCGCATGCCGATATTGTCGTGCGCTGCGGGCGGCTCTTTCGCGTGTTCCGCGATGCCATCCGGCGCATTGGATCCAGCGGGCTTCACCGCATGCGCTGCCGCCGACGCCGCGAGCGTTCCCGCGGCGCCCATCACCGCGCCTTGTGCCGCCGCCTTCGACGCAGGCGATCCGTCCGATTCCGGCTTCGCGCCGGACACGGCGGGCGAAGCGGAGGCGGTGTCCGCCGGCGTCGACACGTTATCCGGGCGCACGGGTTGCGAAGACGGCGTATCCGGCCCGGCCTTGCCCGAAGCCGTCCCGCCTTCACCGATCGCCGCCGCAGCCGCCGCCGACGCGGTACCGGACGCAGCGGAAGCCTTCCCTTCCCCGCCCTGGCCCGCTTCGCCCACCGGCGGCGCGACCGCCGCGCCATACCCGCTGCCGGTCCGGTCGAAGTCGCGCAACCCGAGTTCCGCCGCGAACGCCGCGACCGATTCCGGCCGGTCCGGAATCCGCAGCTGCAGCGCATGATCGACCGCCGCGAGAAACGCCGGGCTGTACACCTCGCCGGCCGGCAGTTCGCGCGACGCGAGCGGCCGGTACGTGTCCTTGATGCTGCGCACGACGGCCGCGGGCGGCAATTCGCCGGTGATCATCGCGTGCATCACCGCGCCGAGCGCATAGAGGTCGGTCCATGGTCCCTGGCTGAACGCGGGATCGTCGGTGTACTGCTCGATCGGCGCGTAGCCCGGCTTGATCATCATCGCGCCGTCGTCGACCATGTCGCCGATCCGTTTGCGCGCCGCGCCGAAGTCGAGCAGGATCGCGCTGCCGTTCGGGCGGATCAGCACGTTGTCGAGCGCGACGTCGCGATGGAAGCACTGCGCGCGATGCAGCGTGTCGAGCGCGCCGAGCAGCGCGCCGACGATGTTGCGCAACTGCGTCTCGCTGATCCGCATCCCGCCGTCGAGCAGCTGCTTGAGCGTGCGCCCTTCGTAGAACGGCATCACCATGTACGCGGTGCCGTGGCTTTCCCAGAAGTGCAGGACCTTGACGAGCCCCGGATGATCGAACTGCGCGAGCAGGCGCGCCTCGTTGAGGAACGCGCCGCGCCCCGCGTCGAACGCCTGCGCGAACCGCTCCGAACGCAGCGACACCGTGTAGTCGCCGCCGCGCGTCGCGAGCATCGACGGCATGTATTCCTTGATCGCGACCGCGCGCCGCAACGTGCGGTCGAATGCGCGATAGACGATGCCGAAACCGCCGATGCCCAGCACCTCGTCGAGCTGCAGCTCGCCGAGGCGATGGCCGAGCGGCAGCGGCCGCACCGTGAATTCGGATGCGTCGCCGCGTGTCGCCGTGTCGTGCTCGTTGTCTCTCGATCCAGCGTCCTTCATGTCCACCACCTCTCGAAACCGCGTCCTTTCCGCCTGCCGCGCGTGGCGGCCCGCCGACCGTCACCCGCGCCGCTAGCCGCCGCCGAACAGCGTCAGGAACAGCGCGTTGTCGGGCGTGCCCGTATGCGCGTGCGTGCGCAGCGGCGATCCGTCCGCGCGGTTGGTCCACCAGAAGCTGGTGCCGCCGTGCGGATCGAAATAGCCGGACAGCCCGGGCCAGGCGGCCGGCGCCGGCCGTTCCGGCAGCGCTGCCGGCGCGCCGTCGGCGAGAGCCGCCGCGTCGCGGCCGACGTCCGGCGCGAGCCGCACGCGCTCGAGCGTCCGCTCGAGATCGCCCGGCGCGCGCGCATGGCGGATCGCGTCGAGCAACGCATGGCCGACCTGCCAGTAGAACGTGTCGGCGGCGTCCGGCAGCCCGTTCCAGTAATCGGCCGCGCGCATCGGCAGCGTGACGATCACCGGGTAATAGCGCCCCACGCGGTCGCAGCTCGGCGCGAGGCAGCCCGACTGCACGCACGACGCGCCGGCGCCCGCCGGGATCAGGAAATTCCAGACCGGCGCGACCGTGTAGTGGCGCTCGATCTCGTCGGTGCCGCGCTGGCGCATCGCGGCCATCCCCTGCTGGAGCCAGCGTTCCCACCACAGCGCGAGCGCATGCGGCAGCCGGCTGTTCACGAAGTCGCCGGCACCGGGAATCTTCCCGTACCAGGCCGGCGCGCCGCCGTCGGCGCGCGCGAGCGGCGGTGTCGGGCTCATGGCTTCGGAGGGCATGTAAAGGACTCCATCTGGGGCAGTCGGAACGGGTTGCGGACACTGCCCGCATTCACCTGCAGCACGATCGGTTTGCCGTCGACCGTGAAGCGCGCAATCATCTGGTCCGAGCCGCGCCCGGCCGACACGGCCGCGCGGTCGAACAGCCGGTGCAGCGCCCACGGCCCGTCGGTCGAGAAGCCGTCGGTCGCGCCGGCCTGCCCCGACACCTGCAGCCGCACCTGGTTGCTGCCGCGCGGGCCCGGCCAGTCGACCGCGCTCTGCACGAGCGGGCCGTGCGCGTAGCGGACGATCTGTCCGTCGACGTCGAGCACCATCTCGGTGATCGACGGGTCCATTTCGAGCGGCTGGACCTGCACCTTCAACTGCGCGGTGCGGGCGCCGCCGCCGAAATAGACGTCGCGGATCACCGCGGCCTTCTCGAACGACGCCAGCATCGCCGCGGCCGACGGATCGGCGTCCGCATTGCGGTTCGCGAAGCGCCACGGGTGCGACGTCGTATCGACGATCGACTGCAGGTTCTTCTGGAAGAAGTCGTCCATCAGCCCGCCCGGCGCGAACATCTGCGCGAAATCGGCCGGCGCGACGTCGCGCGACGCCCCGCGCGCGAACGGATAGCGGCCGGCGATCGCCTGCCGGCAGAAGTCGCCGACGTTCGCGCCGGCGCGCTGCGCGACGCTGCGCTGTTCGACGGTCGCGACGCTGCCGTTCGCGACGTTCGACAGGTCGTCGAGCACTTCGCGGAACGGCGTCGGCAGCCGGCCGGCCTGTGCGCGCAGCCGTGCGGGGGCGTCCGACGGCGGCGGTTGCGCGCCGCTCCGCAGCGCATCGTCGGTGGCCGTCAGGTACGTGTACAGCGCGTCGATCGATTTCAGCACCGCGTCGAACGCCTGCGCCTGGTCGCCGCTGCCCGGTGCGAATGCGCGCAACCCGGCGAAGTGGCTGTCGACCACCTGCTCGGGACTCGCGGGCGCCGCCGCGGACGGGTTCGCGTCGCTCGCCTGCCCCGCGAAGATCTGCGACAGCGAGCTGCGCGCCTCGTCGACCTTGTCCTGCGCCCGCGACGCCAGATTGCGTGCGCCGCCCGGCGCGTCGCCCAGTGCGGTGTCGCGCGCGAGCGCCACCATCAGCCGCGTGAGCGGCGAATCGGCCGACGACAGCGCACGCGCGACCTGGATGCTCTGCGCGAGCGTCGCCGTGCGCTGCAGCTTGATGTCGGCGAGATAGTCGTCCCAGATCTTCAGGTAGTCGTTCAGGTAGAGCTGGCGGATGTCGCGTGCCCACGCGGCCGCGTCGTTCGGCCCGGGGATCTCGGACAGGCCGAGGTTCAGCACCCACACTTCCTCGCGCCCGTACGCTTCGACCTCGCCGGCCAGGCGCGGCGCGAACACGTTGCGATAGCCGTTGCGCGTATAGAAGCCCGGTACGCCTTCCGACAGCGGCTTGCCGCCCTGGCGGCGGAACACCAGCGACGCGTCGGGGCCGACCGCGCGCGCGACGCTGAAGTCGAACGCCGATGTCGCCGGGCGCAGCGTGCGCGTGAGCTGCCGGTACAGCCGCTGCGAGAAAGGCACCTGCCGCAGCCGGTCGCGCACGTCGGCCACGAGCCGCTCGTTCATCGGATAGGGCGACACCGCGACGCGGCTGCCGAACAGCGCGGCGAGATGCGCGCGCAGCGCCGCACGTTCGGCCGGCGAAAAATCGGGCGGCAGCGAGCGCTCCATTTCGAGATCGACGACGGCCTGCACGAACGCCGGATCGTAGTGCGCGCTGTCGTACAGCATCAGGTACGCCTTCAGCGCCGCATACGCGTATTCGGTCTCGTCGGGCCGCGCGTCGCGCAGCGCGGCTTCCATCCGGCTCGCGGCGATCGGCAGCAGCACGTCCTCGAGCGCGCGCCGGTACACGGCGTCGACGGCCTCGTCGATCTTCTCGCCCTGGAACAGCCCCCACCGGTACGCGAGCGGCGGATGCTGCAGGTCGACGCCGCCGGCATTCGCGAGCCCGCCGAGCGCGTCGAGCACCGGCAGCAGCCGCGCGATGTCGGACGCATCGGAGAATTTCGCGCCGGCGATCTGCGAATCGACGGCCGGCACGCGCGCGGCGATCTGGTCGAGATACGCGCGGTTGTTCGCATAGCTGCGCAGCCACGCGGCCAGCACGGCCACGCACACCAGCGCGAGCAGCACGTAGCCGGCGATCTGCAGCACGCGCCGCTTCTGGTGCCAGCGCAGGTCGCTGCCGGCGAGCGCGGCTTCGCGGAAGATGTGTTCCTGCAACAGCGACTTCAGGAAGAAGCTGCGCCCGGTCGAGCCGACCTGCGCGACCGGCGGCACGCCTTCGATCTTCAGGAAGCGCTTGATGCCGCTCATCACGCGATCGAACGCGGTGCCCTCCTGCGTGCCGCTCGTCAGGTAGACGCCGCGCAGCATCGGCATCGGCTCGTAGCTCGACACCGAAAACACTTCGGCGACGAACTGGCCGAGCATGTCCTGCAGGTCGGCGATCTGCTGCGGCAGCAGGTACGTCATCTCGCGCTGGCGCGCGTCGGTCTGCGCGGCGAGCAGTTCGGGCAGCCCGTCGTTCAGCCGCTGGTGCAGCAGCCGGTATTCGCGGTCGAACGCCGCGCGCAGGTCGAAGCCCGGCGCCTCGCTCTGCGCGAGCGGGAACGTGAAGCCCCACACCTGCGCGCATTCCGTGCGGCCGTACGCACCGAAATACTCGGCGAAGCCGGCCAGCAGGTCGGCCTTCGTCACGAGCAGGTACACGGGAAAGCGGATGCCGAGCTGCGCGCGCAATTCGAGCAGCCGCTTGCGCAGCACCATCGCGTGCTGCGTGCGTTCGGCTTCCGACGCGCCGAGCAGGTCGGCGACGCTGATCGTCAGCATCGCGCCGTTCAGCGGCTGGCGCGTGCGGTATTTCTTCAGCAGCTCGACGAAGCCTTTCCACTCGGCCTCGTCGAGCGCGCGATTGCCTTCGTGCGTCGTGTAGCGGCCGGCCGTGTCGATCAGCACGGCATCGTTCGTGAACCACCAGTCGCAATGCCGCGTGCCGCCCACGCCGCGTATCGCCGCGCGGCCGAACTGTTCGGCGAGCGGGAAGCTGAGCCCGGAATTGACGAGCGCGGTGGTCTTGCCCGAACCGGGCGCGCCGATGAACACGTACCACGGCAACTGGTACAGGTACTGGCGCGACATCCGGTCGAACCAGCGCGGCAGGCCCTTGCGCACGGTATCGGCCTGCCCGAAGCGGACCTTCTTCAGCAGCGTCGCGGCTTCGTCGAAGCGGCTGCGCAGCTCGTCGAGCTGCGCCTTGGCCGGATCGTCGGCGGTGGCCGGCCCCGGCGCGGCTTCGCGCAACTGGTTCAGCAACTGCGCGTTGAGGCGGCCGGCGCGCCAGCCGCGCCATGCGACGCGCGCGCCCCACGCGATGAACAGCACCGCGATCGTCAGCCCGCGCGCCCAGCCGCTTTCGAGCGGCCGGATCTCGGCGAACGCGAACAGCGGGCCCGCGAGCCACACGAAGCACGCAAGCACGACGAGACCGGCGAAGGTCCAGATTTCCCGCGACGGCAACGGCCGGACGAAACGCGCGACAGCCTGGTTCATGTCAGTTCGCTCCTTGCGTCGCGCCGACGGCGGCACTGCCGGGCGCCGGGAGCAGCGTGATCTCGACGCGCCGGTTCAGCGCGCGGTTCGCGGGCGAATCGTTCGGCGCGACCGGATCGAGCGTGCCGCGCCCTTCCGCCGCCAGCCGCTCCGGATGGTCGAGCCGCGCGGCGATCATGGTGCGCACGGCTTCCGCGCGTTCGCGCGACAGGTCCCAGTTCGATGCAAAGCGCGCCGTGTGCACGGGCGTGTCGTCGGTGTAGCCGGTCACGCGCACGTTGCCGGGCACCTTGTTCAGCGCATCGGCGACGCGCGCGAGCACCGGCGCGTAACGGTCGATCACCGACGTCGAGCCGGACTTGAACAGCCCGTCGCCGCGCAGCACGATCACGCTGCGATCGGCATCGTCGCGCACCGACACGAGGCCGGCCGCGATCTCGGGTGCGAGGAACTTCGCGATCCGCGGCGCCGGCGCCGGGCGCGGCGGCGCCTGCGCGGGCTGCAGCTTCGGCACGTGCAGCGCGTCGATCGACGCGAACAGCCGGTCCGAATGCCCGGCGAGCGCGATGCGCAGCCCGACGAACAGGCCGAAGCCGATCAGCAGCGCGAGCGCTACGCACACCCACAGCGGCACGACGAAGCGGCGGGCCACATCGCGCGTGACGACGTCGCGCCAGTGCGGCGACAGCGCCGGCTCGAATTCGCCGCGCACCGAGCGGATCGTCAGCGCGAGCTGGTGGCGCAGCGCGTCGAGCTGCGCATGGCCGTTGTCGAGCACGCGATAGCGGCCCTCGAAGCCGAGCGCGAGACAGAAATACAGCAGCTCGAGCAGGTCGAGATGCTGGCGCGGCTGCTGCGACAGCCGTTCGAGCAGGTGGAAGAACTTCTCGCCGCCCCAGGTCTCGTTGTGGAACGACACGAGCAGGCTGTGCGACGACCACACGCTGCCGCCCCACGGCGTCAGCGCGGCCGCCTCGTCGAGCGCCGTGCACAGGCAGTAGCGGGCGCCGATGATCGCCTCGGACGGCACGCCGGCTTCCTGCGCGCGCACCTCGAACTGCCGGATCTCGACGACGAGGTGCTCGCGCAGCCACGCCGGATTCGGATGGTGGACGGTCGAGCGGATCTGCGGCACAAGATTGAGCAGCGGGTTCGCGGCCGCGACGAGCGGATTCGTGCCGCTCGCGGCCCAGCGGCCCGGCCGCGGCTGCGTGGCCGTCGGCCCGGCCGTGCCCGACGCGGCAGCCGGATGCATGCCGCCCGGATTCGGCGGCACGAATCCGCCGGCGCCGGCGGAGATCGGATCGGAAGAAGAATTCATCGCGTCGCCCCGGCGTCACCCGCGTATCGCCCAGAACTCCATCGAGAGTCCGGGGAATTCGCCGGCGAAATGAAATGCGAGACCGCCGGAGCGCGCCAGCTGCTTCCACAGGTCGCTGCCCTTGTCGATCTCGAAGTACGTATGGCCCGCGTGATACGGGATCTGGCGCGGCGCGACCGGCAACTGGCGCATCGTGATGCCCGGCAGCTGCAACTGCACGAGATCGCGGATCCGCTCGACCGGCCCGAGCTTCGCCTGCGCGGGAAAGCGCGTGCGCAGGCTGTCGGCCGGCACGTCCGCCCGCACCGCGAGCACGAAGCCGGCCGTGTCGCGCAGCGCGGGATCGGCCAGCGTCGCGACGCGGATGCCGTTGCCCGCATCGCGCAGCTCGATCTGGATCGCGTTTTGTTCGAGCACCGTCGACAGCGACCGCCGCAACTCCGCGATCAGTTCAGCGAAGCTCGTGCGCAGGTCGTCGTGCACGTAGACCGCGAGCGACTGGGGGCGCCGGCCGGCCGCCGTGAACGTGCTCAGGTCGCACGCGAGCTTCAGCCAGTCGCAGAACAGCGTTTCCGGATGCGTCGCCACGTGCTGCTGCGCATGCCAGGTCAGCGCGAGATAGCGGTTCACGAGCTGCAGCAGCAGGAAATCCGCGACTTCCGACACGCCGCCGCGCCCCGGTTCCGACAGCCGCTCCCCCAGCGCCTCGCTGCGCTGCGAGAGCAGCCCGTGCAGCTCGCGGGCATACGCGAGCAACACGGGATCGCGCTGCGCGACGAGCCGCGGCGGAATGTAGCCGTCGTCGACCAGCAGCCGCGCGTCGGTGCGCCGTTCGACGATCCGCGCGACGCCGAGCGCGTGCCAGTCGCCGGTCAGTTCCGCTTCTAGCATCAGCCGCACGTTCAGGCGGCCCGTCTGCAGCAGCGCGGGGCCGAGCGCGACCGCGTTCGCGTCGGCCACTTCGTATTCGCGCACGACGTAGCGCGCGACGTCCGCGTTGCCGTCGCCGCCGTTGGCCGCGCCCGAGCCGAACGACACCTCCTCGCCGCCGCCGCGCCACAGCGGCAGCGCGAGCACGACGAGCTGGTCCTTCGCGTCGGCCGGTACGTCGAGCGGCTCGGGGAGATCGTCCGGATGCGACAGGTCGAACGGCGTGCCGTCGCGCATCACGCCCGACGCGGCGCGCAGCGCGACCTTGCCGAGCGCCAGTTGCTCGCGATCGATCTCGAGCGTGTCGAAACCCCAGTAGAAGCCTTGCAGCGGCAGGCAGCGCAACGCGACGTAGCGTTCCCAGTGCCGCTCGAGCTGCTGGAAATGCTGCGGGCGCAGGAACATGCCTTCGGTCCACACCACGCGCTGGCGCAGCGCCGCGACCGGCGTCGCGGACATCGTCGGTTCGGTCATGGGCGCCCCTGCGGATTGTTCAGCGCGACGCCGCCGTTCCGGACCGCGATCGACAGCTTCAATTCACCCGGCGACGTCTGCCAGAACTTGTACAGGTTGAGCTGCTTCGCGCGCGGCAACGGCACCGTCAGCCGCCAGCGGTTCTTTTCGAGCATCCGGTATTCGGCGACGACGCCGATCGCGCCGGCCTCGACGTTGCCGCGATAGTGCAGCGTGCGCGACTCGCCCGGCCGCAGGATCACGCGGTCGGTGCCGAGCAGGTCCGCGCCGAGCACGTTCTCGGGCTTGTCCTGCAGCGAGAAGAAGTCGGCGCTGTCGAAGGCCGACGCCGCGCGCAGCTGGAACACCTTCAGCACGATCGGCGACGGCTTGCGGTTCATGTCAGGGTTGACGTCAGGCGCAACGTCGACCGTGATCGCATACGGCACCGCGGCCGCGTGTTCCGTCGCGCCGCACCCCGGCAGCAGCAACGCGCATCCCCATACGATGAAACTGCTCGACCGCCATTGCATATTCCACCCTCGCCACCCAATAGCCATGCGCCGATTTTCAACTACGAAACCGGGTGATCGGATCAAAAAAAGGGACAATTAATTGATCGGTAATTGTGTAGCCCGCATATCCTTCCATTGCAATTTATTCCGGCAGATTGTTCTAGTAAAAAGCCGGGTCAAATCATCCGGGGTTCGTAAAAGTCGATTTGGCTGGATGACAGGTAATTGAGTCGAGATTGGCATTTGACGGAAAAAGTTAATCCGACCGGTTCGCCTGGGCGGCCCGGTTCTATTGCATGGACACCTGTCGGATGGGCGCGGGGCATAAGCCGGCCGGCCGCCGAGCAAGGGGCGCTCGCGACGTTGATGGTGTGCCAGGCTATTCGTTCCGCCCGAACGGACGGTCCATTTTTTCGTGCATTGACGAGCGCTGACAAAACAACTGACGAATCCGAAAAACACAGCGAACTATAGATCGTTTTCCCGGTTTAACAAGCACTGAAATTCGTAGTCTATTTTCAATCCGAAATGGAATCGGATCGGCCAGATGAAACAAAACGTAACAGCGATATCGGCGCCGATGATTGGCACTAGAATCCAACAGCGTTTGTGTGCCACCTTCCAATACCACAATTTTTATTTCAATAATGAAAGGTCGTTCATCGATCGTTCTTTTCCTCGGCGCGTTGTTGCTGGGGGCCGGCGGGTGCAGCACGTCCCCGACGCAGTCGGCCGCGCGCGCGACGGTCGACAGCGCGCGCACCGCGTACGCCGCCGGCGACTACGGGCGCACGATCGCGCTGCTGAACCATGCGAAGGAGATCGACGGCGCCGACGTCGACACGCAGGTCGCCGCGCACAAGCTCCTCGCGTTCAGCTACTGCGTGACGAACCGCGTCGCGCCATGCCGCGCCGAGTTCTCGAAGATTCTCGACCTCAACCCGCGCTTCGACTTGTCCCCCGCCGAGAAGGGGCATCCGATCTGGGGGCCCGCGTTCGAATTCGCGCGCCGCAGGCATGCGCCGGCATCCTGAACGAACCGGTTTCCACGCGAGCGCTTCATCCACCGAGCGACGTATGACATGCAACTGATCGTGATCGAACATGCCGGCGAGCCGGTCGAAAACGACTCCTACGACGCCGTCGTGTTTCATCCGCCGGGCGGCACCATCGGCCGCGCAACCGACAACCATCTGGTGCTGCGCGACGACACCCGGCAGATTTCGCGGCTGCAGGCGCTGCTGCAGGTCGGCGACGACGCGTGCCTGCTGAAGAACCTGAGCAGCGTGTCGACGATCGAGGTGAACCGCGAACCGGTCGGCTATGCGCAGGAACGGCCGCTCAATACCGGCGACATCATCCGCATCGGGCCGTACGTGCTGCGGGCCGAGCGCGACGATGGCGGCGACGGCGACGACGCGCCGGTCATCGACATGGCCCCCGATACCGGGGCGCCCGCCGACACGCGCGGTGCGCCCGGGGCGGCCGCGGCGGCGCCCTCGCCTTTGCCGAAAGGCGCCGGCAACCGGCTGTGGGGGCTGCTCCAGGATCGTCTCGCGCCACGCGGCAAGGCGGCGGATGCCGCCGCACGGCCCGGCGGTCCCGCCCGCCCGGATGCGCCGCAGCCGGCGAACCGCGCGGCCCAGGCCGCGCCGCCCGCGCCGTCGCAGCGCGACCTGAACCAGTTGTCGATCGATCCGCTGGATCTGTTCGCGCACGCGTCGGGCGACCCGAGCGGGCCGAGCGGGCCGAGCGCGGCGCCGCCGGCCGGGCGCGCCGACGCGGATCGCGACACGTCGCACGCTGCGCAGGCCGACCATGCCCCCGAGTGGACGCAGCACGTGCGCGTTCAGCCGGCCGCCGCGCGTGCCGACGACACGCGGCCGGCCGACGAACCGGCGCCACACGCCGCGCGCGCCACGCCCGCACCGCCGACGCCCGACGAGCTGCTGAACGCGTTTTTCGAAGGCGCGGGGCTCGATGTCGCCGCCGAATCGCACCAGTGGTCGGCCGAACAGCTGTACATCGCGGGCCAGCTGCTGGCGCTGTTCGCGAACGGCACCGTCGAGCTGCTGTCGTCGCGCAGCATCCTGAAGCGGGAGGTCAAGGCGCACATGACGATGCTGCTCGATCGCGAGAACAACCCGCTGAAGCTGCTGCCGGACGGCGGCGCCGTGCTGCGGCAGATGTTCGGGCTGCCGCTGCCGGGCTTCATGTCGCCGCAGAGCGCGGTCAGCGACGCGTTCCAGGATCTGCACGCGCACCAGATCGGCATGGTCGCCGGCATGCGCGCCGCGCTGATGGACCTGCTCACGCGCTTTTCGCCGCAACGGCTGCGCGAACGCGACGACGCGATGCGCTGGTACGAGAAGCGCGTGCCGGCGCTGTACAAGGCGCGGATGTGGGATCGCTACGCGGCAACCCATCGCGATACGGTGTTCGCGATCGAGGACGATTTCGCGTCGGTGTTCGGCAAGGCGTTCCTGGCCGCGTACGACGCCGAAGTGGAAAGCTACCGCGGCAGCAGCCGGCATTGAGCCGCGCGACCGGCAACGGCACGGCCGGGCACGCGCGAATCGGGATAAGCTCGTCCTGCACAGTCCATGAATGCTGTCGGGAGCGACATGAGCACGATAACGGGGACCCTCGATCCAGCCGCACCGGCTCCGCGCGTCGCGCGGCTCGTGCTGGTGACGCCCGACGGCACGGTGGTCGGCTGCCTGCCGCCGATCCCGGTCGCGATCCCGTGGTGGCAGGAAGTCGAATCGGTCGTGCGTGCCGCGCGCGAACGCCATCGCGTCGACGTGACGATCCTGCGTCTGCTGGAAACCGCTCGCGACCGCGCGCCCGGCGGCGAAGTCACCTATCTGGCCGAGATTGCATCGCCGGTTCCGGCCGAATGCTGGACCGGAAACATCGAACCCCATTCATTGCGCCAACCCTACGCCCGGCCGGGCGGCCCCGCGGCCGATCTCGGCTGGGCGGCGCGCGTGCTGGCCGATCGCGGCTTGTCGGCGAGCGCCCGGCCCGTGCAGGTGCGAACCTGGAACCTGTCCAGCGTCTGGCGCATCCCGCTCGGCGGCCAGTCGGCCTGGCTGAAAGTGGTGCCGCCATTCCTGGGGCACGAGGGCCGCGTCATCACGGCATTGGCCGGCCGGCGCGTGCCGACGCTGCTCGGTCATGACGAATGCGGGCGCATCCTGCTCGCGGACATTCCGGGCGACGACCAGTACGATGCCGCGCTGCCGCAACTGCTCGACATGGTGACGCTGCTGGTCGACCTGCAGGCGGCATGGATCGACCGCGTCGACGCATTGCGGGCGATGCGCCTGCCCGACTGGAGCCGCGCGGATCTGTCTGCGGAAATCGCCGATATCGTCGAACGAAACGGCGACGCATTGTCGGGCGGCGAACGTGCGTCGCTGCTTCGCTTCGCGAACGGTCTGGCGGCGCGATTGGCCGCGATCGACGCGTGCGGACTGCCGAATACGCTGGTGCACGGCGACTGCCATCCCGGCAATTTTCGCGGCACGCGATCGGCGCTCACGCTGCTCGACTGGGGCGACAGCGGAATCGGCCACCCGTTGCTCGATCAGTCCGCGTTTCTCGACGCGGTGCCGCGCGAATACGCGGCCGCGATCAAGACGCACTGGAACCGCGAATGGCTGGCGAAAGTGCCCGGCTGCGACCCGGTGCGTGCGGCCGCCCTCCTCGCGCCGATCGCCACGGCCCGGCGCGCGGTGATCTACCAGCGCTTCATCGACAACATCGAGCCGTCGGAGCAGATCTACCATCGCGGCGATCCGGCCGACTGGCTGGGCCAGACCGCGGCGCTGGTGACCACACCGGACTGAACGCGGGCGTGTCGTTGCCGATGTCGTGAAAACCAACGAAAAACGGCGCAGGCCGGGCATGACACCCGATCTGCGCCGTTCGTTCGTGCGCGCCGCACCGACGGCGGCACGCACCCGGTCAAGCGACCGTCAGACCGCCATCACCGTGACCGACTTCGTGACGAGGTACGGCTCGAGCGCTTCCGGCCCGCCTTCCGACCCGTAGCCCGAATCCTTCACGCCGCCGAACGGCATTTCCGGCCACGGCGTCGCCGGCTGGTTGATCCACAGCATCCCGACTTCCATGCGCTGCGTGAGCAGGTGCACGTTCGCGAACGACCGCGTGAACGCGTAGCCGGCCAGCCCGAACGGCAGGCGGTTCGCTTCGGCAATCGCATCCTCGAGCTTGTCGAAGCCGCGAATCGCCGCGACCGGGCCGAACGGCTCGTTGTTGAACACGTCCGCTTCGAGCGGCACGTCCGCGATCACGGTCGGTGCGAAGAAGTTGCCTTCCGCGCCGATCCGCTCGCCGCCGGTTTCGATGCGCGCACCGACCTTGCGTGCGTTGTCCACGACCGACGCCATCGCGGTGAGGCGGCGCGGGTTCGCGAGCGCGCCGAGCGTCGTGCCTTCCTCGAGGCCGTTGCCGACCTTCAGCCCTTCCGCGTGCTTGACCAGCGCACGCGTGAATTCGTCTCGGATGCTGTTGTGCACGAGGAAGCGCGTCGGCGAAATGCAGACCTGGCCCGCGTTGCGGAACTTCGCGCCGCCGGCGGCCTTCACCGCGAGCGCGACGTCGGCATCCTCGGCGACGATCACCGGCGCGTGGCCGCCCAGCTCCATCGTCGCGCGCTTCATGTGCAGGCCGGCCATCGCGGCCAGCTGCTTGCCGACCGGCGTCGAACCCGTGAACGTGACCTTGCGGATCACCGGGTGCGGGATCAGGTACGACGAGATTTCAGCCGGATCGCCGTACACGAGGCCGATCACGCCGGCCGGCACGCCGGCGTCGACGAACGCACGCAGCAGCGCGGCCGGCGATGCGGGGGTTTCCTCCGGCGCCTTCACGAGGAACGAGCAGCCGGTCGCGAGCGCCGCGCTCAGCTTGCGCACGACCTGGTTGACCGGGAAATTCCACGGCGTGAACGCCGCGACCGGGCCGACCGGCTCCTTCACGACCGTCTGCTGCGCGCCGAGATTGCGCGGCGGCACGATCCGGCCGTACACGCGACGGCCTTCGTCCGCGAACCACTCGATGATGTCGGCCGCCGACAGCACTTCGACACGTGCCTCGGTGAGCGGCTTGCCCTGTTCCTGCGTCATCAGCTGCGCGATCGCGTCGGCACGTTCGCGCACCAGCGCGGCCGCCTTGCGCATCGTCGCCGCGCGCTCGTGCGCGGGGATCTTGCGCCACGCTTCGAAGCCGCGTTGCGCGGCGGCGAGCGCCCGGTCGAGATCGGCGATGCCCGCGTGGGCCACCTTGCCGATCGGCTTGCCGGTCGCCGGGTTCACGACGTCGATCGTCTTGCCGCTCGCGGCGTCGACCCACTCGCCGTCGATCAGCAGTTGCGTATCCGTATAAGTCACGTTAGCCATCCAGACACCCCTACATTGCGTCGATAAAACGCGCGCTGCCGCGAACGGCCGCGCGCCGGTTGACAGAAAGAGCAAGCCGCCGGGGCAGGCACGCACCCGGTGGCGTCGACGGCGGGCACGCCGGCCCGCCATCGTTCCGCATCGCGCCGCGCTCAGCGCGCGGCCGCCGTCGCCTTGCGGAGTTTCGCGACGTCCGCCGCCTGCACGGCCGGCGCGCCGTTGTTCCAGCCGGTGCGCATGAACGTCAGCACGTCGGCGATCTGCTGGTCGTTCAGCTGGTTCGAGAACGCCGGCATCGGAAACGCGGACGGCACACCGCCGATCACGAGCGTGTCGCTGCCGTTCAGCGTCACGTTGATCAGCGACGATGCATCGGCCTCGAGCACGTTCGGGTTGCCGGCGAGCGGCGCGAGCAGCGGCGCATAGCCGCGCCCGTCCACGCCGTGGCAATGCAGGCAGTAAGCGTTATACACCTTCGCGCCCGGATCGGCTGCCGGCCGGCCCAGCGCCACCTGCGTCGCCTTCGGATCGTAACTGTACGGCGGCGCGCCCGTGCCGCCTGCGGCCGGCAACGATTTCAAGTATCGGGACATCGCGGCCAGATCGTCGTCGGTCAACGCCTGCGTGCTGTGGTTGATCACGCTCACCATCGAGCCGAACGCGGTCGCGTGCCGGTTCGCGCCGCTCTTCAGGAACTGCGCGACGTCAGCCTCGTTCCAGCGGCCGAGCCCCGTGTTGTGCTCGCCGGTCAGGTTCGACGCGAACCAGTTGTCGATCGGCGCGCCCGACAGGAACGCCGCGCCGCCTTCGTCGAGCGCCTTCTCCTGGAAGCCGACGCCGCGCGGCGTGTGGCACGACCCGCAGTGCCCGAGCCCCTGCACGAGATACGCGCCGCGGTTCCACATCGCGTCCTTGTCCGGCTTGTCCGCGTACGGCGTCGTGTCGAGGAACACGATGTTCCACAACGCGAGCGGCCAGCGCATGTTGAGCGGCCACGGGATGTCGGACGGCCGGTTCGCCTGCTTCACCGGCTCGACGCCGTGCATGAAGTACGCATACAGCGCCTTCACGTCGTCGTCCTTCAGCTTCGCGTACGACGGATACGGCATCGCCGGATACAGGTTGTGGCCGTCCTTCGCGACGCCCTTGCGCAGCGCGCCGGCGAACTCGGCTTCCGTGTAGCCGCCGATGCCGGTTTCCGGATCGGGCGTGATGTTGGTCGTGTAGATCGCGCCCATCGGCGTGACCATCTTCAGGCCGCCCGCGAACGGCGTGCCGCGCGGCGCGGTGTGGCACGCGACGCAGTCGCCGGCTTTCGCGAGATAGGCGCCGCGCGCGACGAGCGCGCTGTCGGCCGGCGCCGTCTCGGCGGCATGCGCGGCCGTGCCGGCCAGCAGTGCGGACAGCGCGAGCAGCGACGCGCGGAGCGTGTTCAGCGTGAGGTTTCGCATGGTCGTCGTCTCCCTCAGGCCGTCTTCAGCTGGTTGCCGACCGGCAGCTTGCGCAGCCGCGTGCCGGTCGCCGCGAAGATCGCGTTCGCCAGTGCCGCCGCGGTCGCGGCCGTGCCCGGCTCGCCGATCCCGCCCGGCGCTTCGCCGCTCTTCACCAGATGGACCTCGATCGGCGGCGTCTCGTTGATCCGCATCATCCGGTAGTCGGTGAAGTTGCCCTGCACGACGCGGCCGTCCTCGATCGTGATCTCGCCGTACAGCGCGCCCGTGATCCCGAAGATGATGCCGCCCTGCACCTGTGCCTCGATCGTGTTCGGATTGACGACCATCCCGCAATCGACCGCGCACACGACGCGCCTGACCTGCACTTCGCCGCCATCCACCGCGACGTCGATGACGATCGAGAAGAAGCTGCCGAACGCGTGCATCACCGACACGCCGCGCCCTTGCCCCTTAGGCAGCGACGGGCCCCAGCCCGCGGCCTTCGTCGCGACGTCGAGCACGTTGCGGGCGCGCGGCGTCTTGTCGAGCAGCGCGCGGCGGTACTGCACGGGGTCGGTCTTGGTCTGCGCGGCGAGCTCGTCGATGAAGCTCTCGACGACGAACGTGCCGCGCGTCGGGCCGACGCCGCGCCAGAACGCGGTCGGCACGTGGCGCGGCTCCTGCCGCACGTAGTCGACGAGCTGGTTCGGCAGGTCGTACGGCAGCTCGGCCGCGACCTCGACCGCGTCGGGATCGACGCCGTTCTGGAATGCGGGCGGCGCGAAGCGCGCCATGATCGACGAGCCGACGATCCGGTGCTGCCACGCGACCGGCCTGCCGTTCGCGTCGAGGCCGGCCGAGATCCTGTCGTAGTAGCACGGCCGGTACATGTCGTGCTGAACGTCTTCCTCGCGCGTCCAGATCACCTTCACCGGCGCGTTGACCTGCTTGCCGACCTTCACGGCCTGGCCGATCATGTCCGTTTCGAGCCGCCGGCCGAAGCCGCCGCCGAGCAGGTGGTTGTGCACGACGATCTTGTCGGGCGGCAAGCCCGTGAGCTGCTGCACGGTATCGCGCGCCCGCGTCGGCACCTGCGTGCCGACCCAGATCTCGCAGCCGTCGCCGCGCACGTGCACCGTGCAGTTCACCGGTTCCATCGTCGCGTGCGCGAGCAGCGGCTGTTCGTAGACGGCGTCGACGCGCGTCTTCGCGTTCGCGAAGGCCTTGCCGACGTCGCCTTCCTTGCGTGCGACCGCGCCCTTGCCGTTCGCCGCCGCCTGCGCGAGATCCGCGAACAGATCCTTCGTCGACACCTTCGCGTTCGCGCCTTCGTTCCACTTCACGACAAGCGCCGATGCGCCGCGCTTCGCGGCCCACGTGTGATCGCCGACCACCGCGACCGCGTTGTCGACGCGCACGACCTGGCGCACGCCGGGAAGCTTCTTCGCGGCCGTGTCGTCGACGCTCGCGACCGTGCCGCCGAACACCGGGCTGTTCACGATCACCGCATACAGCATGCCGGGCACGCGCACGTCGAGCCCGAACTGCGCGGTGCCGTCGACCTTCTCCGGCGAATCGAGGCGCTTCGCGGGCGTGCCGATCAGCTTGAAATCTTCCGGCTTCTTCAGCACGACGTCCTTCGGTACCGGCAGCTTCGCCGCGGCATCGGCCAGCTGGCCGTACGACGCACGCCGGCCGCTCGGCGGATGCTGCACTTCGCCGTTCGCCGCGCGGCAGCTCGCCGGATCGACGTGCCATTGTTTCGCAGCCGCCGAGACCAGCAGCGTGCGCGCCGTGGCGCCCGCTCGGCGCATCGGTTCCCATGCATAGCGCACCGACGTCGAGCCGCCGGTGAGCTGGCCGCCGAGCAGCGGATCGAGGAACAGCTTCTCGTTCGGCGGCGCATGATCGAGCGTCACGCTCGACAGCGGCACTTCGAGTTCCTCGGCGATCAGCATCGGCAGCGACGTATAGACACCCTGCCCCATCTCGACCTTCGGCATCACCAGCGTGACCCGGCCGGCGCGGTCGATCTGCACGAACGCGTTCGGCGCGAACACGCCCGGCTGCGCGGGTTCGGCCGCATCGCCGCCGATCACCGAGCGCCGCGCGTCGTCGCCCGCCGCCGGCAGGCTGAAGCCGAGCAGCAAACCGCCGCCGGCCGCCGCGCCGAGCGACATCCCGAGTTTCAGAAACGACCGGCGCGACACGCCCGCGCCGGCCCGACCTGCTTCGATCAGTCCGCGTGACATGTCAGCCTCCCTTCGCGGCTTGCTTCACGGCCGCGCGAATCCGGTTGTAGGTGCCGCAGCGGCAGATGTTGCTGGCCATGGCCGCGTCGATGTCGGCGTCGCTCGGGTTCGGGTTCGACGCGATCAGCGCGGTGGCGGCCATCACCTGGCCCGACTGGCAGTAGCCGCACTGGACGACGTCGAGCTCGCGCCACGCCTCCTGGACCTTGTGGCCGGCCGGCGTCGCGCCGACGGCTTCGATCGTCGTGATCTTGCGGCCCGCGACGGCCGCGACCGGCAGCACGCACGAGCGCGCGGCGACGCCGTCGAGATGCACGGTGCACGCGCCGCATTGCGCGATCCCGCAGCCGAACTTGGTGCCGGTGAGGCCGACGACGTCGCGCAGCACCCAGAGCAAGGGCATGTCGTCGGGAGCGTCGACCGTGCGGGTTTCGCCGTTGATGTTGAGGGTGACCATTCAGCCTCCGGGGCCGGTGTATTGGGGAAGCGGCGCGAGAGATGCGCCGTGCAGTGTCGTCATCGCCGTCGCGCGAGGTGCGACGGGTGCCGCGCGGCCCGGGTGGGGACGAGCCGCGGCGGTGCAGCGGGTGTTACTCGGCTACGTCGATGCCCGACAGCACCTTGATGACGGGCGGCGCCGTGAACCAGTCGGCCGACTTCGACCGGAATTCGCCGAAATACGGGCTCGCGAGGTGCGCGTCGAACGCGGCCTGGTCGTCGTAGATCTCGTACAGGTGCAGGTTCGGCGAGCCGTCCTGCTCGCGGAACAGGTCGTAGCGCCGGTTGCCCGGCTCGGTGCGCGTCTTGGCGACCATGCTGCGCAGTTCGGCCTCGGCGGCCTGCGCGTGTTCGGGTTTCAGGAACAGCGAAGCAATCACGTGAAGCGCCATCTTGTCACTCCTTTCGAAACGGAATCGGGAAAGCCGCCCGCGTGCTTCATGCGACGCCGGCGGGCGGCGGTGGGTTGCAGCAAGCCGGTGCCGTCGTGTCAGGCCAGTTCGTCCGGGCCCACGCGCACGACGACCTTGCCGAAATTCTTGCCGGCGAGCAAGCCGATCAGTGCTTCCGGTGCATCGGCGAGATCGGGGACGACGTCCTCGAGCGTCTTCACCTTGCCCTGCGCGACCCATTCGCTCATTTCCTTGAGGAACGGCGCATAGCCGGTTGCATAGTGATCGAGGATGATGAAACCCTGCACGCGGATGCGCTTGCGGAGGATCGTCGACATCAGCAGCGGCACGCGGTCGGGGCCGGCCGGCAGTTCGGTGTCGTTGTAATGCGCGATGACGCCGCACACGGGCACGCGCGCCTGCTCGTTCAACAACGGCCACACCGCGTCGAACACGGCGCCGCCGACGTTCTCGAAATAGACGTCGATGCCGTTCGGGCACGCGTCCTTCAGCTTCGCGGCGAACGCCGGATCGCGGTGGTCGACGCACGCGTCGAAGCCGAGCGAATCGGTCACGTACGCGCACTTGTCGGCGCCGCCCGCGACGCCGACCACGCGACAGCCCTTCAGCTTCGCGATCTGGCCGACCACCGCGCCGACCGCGCCGCTCGCGGCCGCGACGACCACGGTTTCGCCGGCCTTCGGTTCGCCGATCTTCAGCAGCCCCGTGTACGCGGTGAAGCCCGGCATGCCGAGCACGCCGAGTGCGTAGGACGGATGCGCGAAGTCGCGGCCGAGCGGAATCAGGTCGCGTCCGTCGGACAGCGCATAGTCCTGCCAGCCGGCCCCGGCGACGACGAGATCGCCTTCGCGGAACGCCGGCAGGTTCGACGCTACGACGCGGCTGACCGTGCCGCCGACCATCGGCTGGCCGAGTTCGGCCGGCGGCGCATAGGACGGCGCGTCGCTCATCCGGCCGCGCATGTACGGATCGAGCGACAACCAGACCGTGCGCAGCAGCACCTGGCCGGCGCCGGGCGTCGGCACGTCACCGGTTTCGGAGCGGAAGTTGCCCGGCGTCGGTGCGCCGACCGGGCGCGAAGTCAGGATGATCTGGCGGTTTGCGGTCTTGCTTTGCGGCATGTGAGCCTCCGTCAACAGGATTGGACGTGCTTCGTGGGCACGATCGGATCAGGAATGGACCAGCAGAAGATACGCGCCGGCGGCCGCGTCGGCACTCGGGCCATCGCGGTCGCATGCGTGCGGTTGGAGCAATCGGGACAGCGTAACGCGGCGTGAAGCGTTCGTCATGCGTGTTTGAGTAGACCAGTCGTCTAGAATCAGGGCAAAAACAAGGCGCGCCGAAGCGCGCCCGGCTTACGACCGCGCACCGCCCTGCGCGACCGGCGGCAGGTTCAGCATGCGGCGCGTTTCGGCCATCGCCCTTTCGAGCGGCTGGCGAGTGCGGTGAATTTTTTCCAGCAGCGTCGCGCCCAGCCACAGCTCGTACAGGATCGCGGCTGTGTGCGGCGGATCGTCGACTGCGCGCAGCGAGCCGTCGGCCAGCCCGGCCTCGATGCCGCCCGCGAGCCGCTCGATGATCTGGCTCGTGCCGCGCCGCAGCACCGCGCGCATCGCTTCCGACAGGTCCGACACTTCCGCGCCGAGCTTCACCGCGAGGCACTTGCCCTCCGGATCGTCCGCGCACTGCGTGTGCAGCCAGTTGCCCCAGTACGTCATCAGGCGCTCGGCACCGGTGCCGGCCTGGTGCTTGAGCAGGTTGTCGAGATGCGCGAGATAGCCTTCGAAATACGATTCGAGCAGCGCTTCGCCGAATGCCTCTTTCGAGCCGAAGTAATGGTAGAACGAGCCCTTCGGGATGCCCGCCGCGGCGAGTATCTCGTTCAGACCGACCGCCGAAAACCCCTTGTGGAGCATGATCGGCTTCGCGATATTCAGGATGTGCTGGCGGACTTCCGCGCCTGAAGATGCATTCATGATGGCGTATGGTAGCAACGATTAGACCGGTCGTCTAGTAACGTCGAACCGGCAGGTTGAGCGGCACTTTACCCGATCCCCGCCGGGCGCCCAATGCCTGGCCGGCGTCCCCCCTGCACCGTTGCGTGCACGGCGTCACACGAGCGACTCGATTTCGTCGCGGGCGTTTCATCGATCGCCCGCTTAAATACGCGCGGCGCAGGTGCCGGCGGTCGCGAATACGCAGCCGGCATTGCACACGTGTGCAATGCGCCGGACTGTCGTTGCCGCCTCTCGAACCCGTGACCAGGAACGCTCCATGACCGCTTCGAAACCCGCTCGCCCGCCCGCGCCGAACCGCCGGCGTTTCATCCAGCGCGGCGCCGCGCTGACCCTGTCGCCGCTCGTCGGCACGCTGGCCGCCTGTGGCGGCGACGGCAATACGACGTCCGCGTCGTCGTTCGCCGCGACCGGCGCCGCGAATACGGCCGCGCGCAGCTACGGCATCGCCGATCGTTCGATCACGATCAACGTCACCCATGCGATCCCGTCGACGACGCTCGCGTTCGGCAATGCGGCGAGCCAGAGCGGTTCGACGCCGCAGGCATCGCAAGCGCTGGTCGCACCCGGGCAATCGACGGCCGTCAGCGCATCGAACAGCTGGGGCGATTGCACGGGGTCGTTCAGCCTCGCCGGCGGCGACGCGTCATTTGCGATCGCGTACACGCATCCGTTCGGCTCGCAGCCGACCACCGTCAGCGTCACGCCGTCGGCCGGCTACGTGTCGGGCGCCGACGCCGCGACGTTTCCCGGTCACGACTCGGTCGCGAATCTCAACCTGTATCGCGGCGTCGCGACCGCGAACGGCGCATGGGTCGTCCCGCTCGCGCAACTCGCGACGCCGCCGGCCAACAACTGCCAGGATTTCGCGAACAGCATGTTCGGCGCCAACGTGCGCACGGCCGCGGCCATCCAGTCCGCGTACCAGGGCACCGGGTCGCTCGGCTACGTGCCGCCGGCCGATTTCACCGGCGGCCAGCTCGCGGGTTTCGTCGCGCAATGGGTGCAGCGCTGGCAGAACGGCGCGTCGTATACCGTGCTGCCCGCCGCCGATGCGCAACTGATCGATGCGCTGAAGCAATACGTGTCGAGCGCATCGAACGCGGGCCCGCTGACGATGTGGGTGCCGCAGATCGCATGGCAGGCCGGTACGGACCCGGCGGTCTTCGCGCTGACGGGCTATCGCGCATTTCCGTTCGTCGATGCGCAGGGCAACTGGGTGGCGGCGACATTGTCCGCGTTCCTGACGCTGCTGACGGCCGGTTCGCATCTCGTCGCGATCAGCGCAACGAGCGACCTGCCGGCGGGCGTCACGATGCAGGCGTTCGACAGCTTCATGGGTGCGAGCGGGTTGACGACGTCGACGGATATCGGCAACTCGCACTACGCGTCGGTGCTGAACACGACGGGCCGCTACTACCTGAGCGTCGGCAGCGATTTCGCGCCGGTGAACTGCGGGTTGATCCTGTCGTTCCTGTACGGGCGTACGGTGAACAACCTGCTCGCGGGCGCCGGCACGTACAACACGTTCATCCAGCTCGAAGGATGGCAGGCCGGCGGCTCGCGTCACAACGCCGACTACACGACATACCAGCAGACGCTGTGGAACATCTCGACGTATGGGGCATCCGCGTACAGCGAGAAGCGCGCGACGTCGATCTTCCTCGCGCCGGCCGGCTGGACGCCGCAGGTCTACCAGACGACGCGGATGATGCCGTACGTCGGCGCGTATGCGCAGTCGAACGGCACGCCGCAGGGCTGGCTGAATACGTCGCTCGTGACGATTCCGGCGGATGCGCCGCCGCTGCCGTCGAAGTATGTGACGAGTTGAGTTGAATCGGGCGGGTACGCGTCGGGGCGTGTGCCGACATCGGTCGGCGCACGCTTCCCGGTTCGTCGTCAGCGCGGCGCTTCGTCGGCGCGCTTTCTCGTGCGGGCCTTGCGTTCTTCCCGCTGCGCGGCCGGCGCCGTCCTGACACCGCGCAGCGGCGCCCGGCGCGCGAGGACCGTCATCTCGCGTCTCAGCGCGTCGAGCTCCTTGCCGCGTGCCGCATCGGTCGCCTGTGCGCCGTCGAGCTGCCCCTGAAGCACGCCGCATCGATGCAGTGCGTCGCCGAGTTGCGCCTGCAGATCGGCGGTGTCTTTCCGGTGTTGCGCATCGCGTTGTTCCGTGCGCGATGTCGCCGCGTCGAGTTCCTTTTGCAACCGCGCGGCCGTGAGCCGCTCGCGATCGATCTCGTGAAGCGCCCGCTTTTCCGACGCGCGCAAGCGTTCCTCGGCGCGGCCCGCGTCGTCGCGCAGGCGATCGAGCTGGGTCGTGAAATCGGCGCGTGCCTGCGCGAGTGCACGATCGCCTTCCGCGTTGTCGGCCTTCAGGCGCTCGATATCCGCTTGCAGCGCGTGTCGCGACGCTTCGTCGGCCGCCCTCGCCTGCTCCAGTTCCTGAATGCGCACCTGGGCGGCCAGCAATGCGGCCGTGCGTTGCTCCAGCGCGGTTTCGGTGCGGGCGAGTTCGGCCTGCAGCGACGCGACTTCCGTTTTTGCCGCCCCCCGTTCTGCTTCGACTTCCGCGCGCAGCGCGTCGAGCGCGGCAGCCGCGTCGGTGCTCGAGCGATTCCACAGCGCGGCGACCAGTTCGCCGGCTGCCGCCTGCAGATCGGCCGGCAAATCCGGGTGCTCGATGCGGACGCGGCTCTTTTCCCGCAGCTCGGCCCAGAACTCGCCGAGGACGGCCGTCGGCGTGCTCATGCTGCCCTTGCGGACGAGCTGGTACAGGCGGTTTGCCGTGGGCGTGATGCCGAAGCGGAAGAACAGCAGCGCGCAGGCCTCGCGGTACAACTCGCGGGTTTTCGGGAAGTCGGCCTTGAGGCGCTCGATTTCGGCGGTCAGGCGGGGTTCGTCGGCAGCGAGATCGGACATGGCGGGTTTCGTCGGGAATTTCGTCAATAATATAACGTAAACCGTCAAATATCCAATCTATCAAGTCTTATAATTTGACATTATTTCTATAATGTTGAACTTTGGACTCTCTCGGCCTCGGCTGCTGTTTTTCATGAGCGATATCGATCCGGCAGAAGCAGGTCCGTGTGAGGGAGCGCTTTTGCCGTAGCGAAAGGCGTGTCGGGAATGGGGAGTGTCGGGCGGTGGGCCGGTCGGGGCCTTGCCGCATTGCCGGGTGGTGACGCTGCGACGTGTATTCGTCTCGTCGTTGTTGAACGGGTGCGTGTCACGCACCGCTCGCGGTCCGGCTGGGCGCCGCCGCTTGATCGGAACATGTTCGGTGCGACGTCGTCGAGCGCCACGACCCAGGCTGACCGAGTACGTTGCCGGTCACGGGCATACCGCCGCTGTAGTCGCGATCCGGAGCGCGTCAGGTGGACAAACGGACCGCCGCCCCGCCCCGTCGCACCGAACGCCGATTCCGGCTCAGAGGCCTTCTTTCAGGAAGTTCTGCGCGTACTGGAGCCGGTTGTCCATCTGCGGATCGGTCGCCTGCTCGTAGTCGGTGTCCCAGACCTGCGCGGCCTGCGACACGTTCGTCGTGTTCTTCAGGTCGGAGATCGTCTTGCTGTACGGGCCGTCCAGTTCCTGGTTCATGTAGCCGATGTTCGCGTCGAGGCTGCCCGGATCGAGGTTGTGCTGGTGCGCGTACGCGATCTCGCCCTGCTTGCGTGCGCCGCCCCATTGCGCGAGGCCCCAGCCGTTCGCGTTGTCGTCCGCGAAGTTGCCCGACGGCGCGCCTTCGGCGCCGCCCTGGTTGACGTTCGGCTTCAGCCCGCTTTCCTGCTGCAGGTTGCCGAGCACGCCCGCGATCTGCGTGTCGTTCAGCCCGTAGCGGCTGCGCAGGTCGTCCGCGATCGCGTTCGCCGCGCTGCCGCCGGTGTTCGTGGGCAGCGTCGATGCGCTTTGGCCGTCGCCCTGGCCGCCTTGCGGCTGCGGTACGCCGGCATTCGCCGGCGGTGCGTTGTTGGCCGGCGGCGCGTTGTTCGACTGCGGTTCGTTCAGCGAAAACGAAAGCGGCGTGCCGTTGCTGCCGCTGCCGTCGTCGCTCGCCAGCCGTATCGGCGGCATCCCGCCCCCGCTTCCATCGCCGCCAGGCTGCGTTCCGTCGGCGGCCGACGCTTGCTTGAGTGCGGCGAACACCGCCTGCAGGATCTGCTCGAGCTGAGCCAGCACCTGCGTGATCTGCGCCTGGTTCGAACCGGAATTCTGCGAAGGGTCGAAATTCGTCGACCCGGTGGAATTCACACTCACTGACAAGGACATGACTGCCTCCTTCCGGGCATCGCTTGACGGGCCATTTCGACGGACTATAGGCCGCATGTCTGGCGACACGCGCGGCCGACGCGAAGCAGGCGACGGGATTGCGAATCGGAACGCGGCACGGCGTGCGGTTGGCGCCGTCACGGCGGAGTCGCGCGGACCCGCGTCGCCGTGTGTTGTTCCAGTACTTCGCGCGGCGTGCCGGCGTTTCGTGTCGGACCGCCCGGGCGCCGCGCCGAGGCATACAGTCGAATGGCCCGCGGCGCATGCCGACGGCCAACGGTGCCGGCCGGCGCAAACGGCGACGCGCGCCGACCCTGTCCACTCCCCGCGGAGCACGGCGACCATGATTACCATCACCCTCCAGGGCAACGCCCCGATGTCCCGGACCGATTCCGCGCCCGATGCCGGATCGGCGGACAACCCCGGTTCGCAACAGGTCGCGCAGATCATCCAGGAGCTGATGGCGGCGCTCAAGAGCCTGTTGTCGGGGCAGAACGGCGACGATGCGTCATCGTCGCCGCCGGTGGGCGGCACGGGCCGGTCCGCCCCGCCGCTGGCCAACTACGATGCGCTGCCGCAGACATCGCCGCCGACCGGCCAGAATGCGCCGATCGATCCGAACACGCAGAGCACACCGAACACGCAGCCCACCCCGAACGACCCGACCCGGCCGACCGGCGGGCCGCTTTCCGGAAGCCCGGCAAAACTGTCGACCAACGCCGGCGGCGTCGCGCAGGCCGGTGCGATAAACGGCATCGACCCGGCGTCGACGCAAACCGTCAACACCGGGACGGGCAACGACAAGACCTTCAACGTGACCAACAACACGAACCGGCCCGAGTCGTTCACGTACTCCGTGCAAGGCCAGAACAAGGCGACCCTCACGCTCGCGCCGGGCCAGACCGGCACCTTCGTCGGCGGCTCGCACGACATCGGCGTGCGCATCTCGCCATCCGACGCGAGCGGCAATACGCACCCGAACGAGGTGCTGTACGAAGACGGCGGGGCCGACAACGGTCAGGCATCCAGTGCCGGCAATCCGGACGTGAGCAAGGTCGACGGCAACAAGGATTTCGCCGGCAACGACGAGAACATGACCGTGACGCTGTCCGACGGGCGCACGGCCGGCGACGGCGACGCGATCCGTCCGTACATGTACTCGACCGACGATGCGGCCGCGATGGGCCTCGCGGGCGATCCGAGCAAGACGGTCAATATCGTGATGTCGGACGCCACGAAGCAATGACGGCGCGCGGTGAGCGCCAGCCGGCGGCGCTCACCGCTCCGGGCCGAGGTCAGAAGTGAATGATCCGCGGCGTCAGCAGGAACACGCGTTCCATGTGCTTGTGCGACCGGTCGGTATTCCGGAACAGCGCGCCGACCAGCGGAATCTTCGACAGCCACGGCACCCGCGCGACGCCGTTCGAATCCTTGTCGGTGCTGTAGCCGGCGATCAGCAGGCTCTCCCCTTCGCCGACGAACGCCTGCGTGTTGATCTCGCTGCTCGTGATTACCGGCAGCGTATCGACGAGGTCGCCCGTGAGCTGGCCGTCCTCGATGTGCACGTCGAGCTTGATCCGCGTCGCGCCGTTGTCCTGCACGACCATCGGCAGCACGCGCAGCGACGTGCCGGTCGACACCGAATACAGGTCGCCGGACGTATAGCCCTGCACGCGCACGAAGAAGCGCGTCTTGTTGTCCATCACGGCTTCGACGTTGTCGAGCGTCGCGACCTTCGGGCTCGAGTCGATCCTGGCTTCCGTCGTCGATTCCAGCGCGGTGATCCGCGCGAGCAGATAGCGCCCGGCATTGCCGAGCACCGCGGTGATCGCGCCGCCGACGGGCGTGGCCGCGACGGACGTGGTGCCGTCGGCCAGCGTCGTCACGCCGAAGTTCGGGTTGAGGTTGCCGTTGTAGCCGTTCTGCTGCAGCGTGCCCGAGCCGGTCTGCACGTCGACGTGGCTGTTGTGCGCGCGCCAGTCCACGCCGATCTGCCGCAGCAGGTCGTCGTCGATCTCGATGATGTGCGCCTCGATCTCGATCAGGTTCGGGCGCGCGTCGAGCTTCTCGATCAGCGGCGCATACAGCCCGATGCGTTGCGGCGTGTCGCGGATCAGCACCGAGTTGGTGGTCGGATCGGCTTCCACGACCGGCAGGCTCCGGTCGCCCGGCCCCGGGTCGGCCGCCATCGCCCCGCCCGCCCCGCCCTGCGACGCATCCATGACCGCACCATTCCGGGCGCTACCGGACTGGCCGCCGCCGAGCAGGCCGCTCACGAGGCTGCGCGACGAGTCGCCGCCCGCCATGCCCGGCGGCAGCGGCGGCACCGGCGAGCCGCCCGTGGTGCCGCCGCTCGCGTCGGTCATCGGCGACAGCCGCTCCAGGCCGCCGATTGCCGGCGCCGCATTGTTGCCGCCCGCGCCCGACTGCTTCGAATGATAGAGATTCGACACGACCGTCGCGACGCCCGGCACGACCACGTTCTTGCCGTCGAGCTGCACCTTGTGGTCGGCCGCCCACGCGCTGCTCAGCTTGAACGCGCGCACCACCGTGCCGTTCGAGCGCTGCATGTTCTCGTCGAGATGCTTCGCGACGCCGGCCACCATCTGCACGTACTGCGGCGGCCCGCTGATGATCACGGTGCGCGCGCTGTTGTCGTAGGTCAGCGGATAGCGCTTGTCGTCGAGCCGCATGCCGTGCAGCGTGGTGTTGAGATCGCTGATCGACGCATTGTCGAGCCGCACGATCTGTCGCGTGACGTCGTTCGCATTACTGATCGACATGACGCTGCCGTCGTAGAACCACACGAAGCCGAACGTCGCGGCGAGCGTGTCGAGGATCCGTTGCGGCGGCAGGTCGAAGCGGCCGGTCACCGTGCCCTGGACGTTGTCGGCGATCGATGCCGTCACGCCCTGGCTCGCGAGCAGGTCGCGCAGCACGTCCTTCAGGTCCTTGCCTTCGGCCGTCACGTGGGCGACGCTGCTGCGCCAGCGCACCGCGTCCGCGTGCGCGGCCGCCGTCGCGCCCATGCCGATCACCCACACGGCCCACGCCGCGCAAAATATCGCCTTCGATCTCATCGCTGTCGCACACCCGTTACGGAAGGAAAAATCGGTTCGTTATCGTTCGAGCGTGTGCGACGGCGCTTCGTCGAACTGCTTTCGATAGCCGTTGATCAGCGTCGAGCGGTTCTGCACGCCCCAGCGGCTCGCGGTGGCCAGCACGCCGCCGTCGGATGCCGAGCCGTCCACCAGCTCGGAGCGGATGCGCTCCATCCGCTGGCGGCGGATCAGCTCGGTCGGCGACATGTTCAGGAATTTCTTGAACGCGCTTTGCAGCGCCCGCTCGGTCACGCCGACTTCCGCGGCGATGTCGCGCACGGACAGGTCGGCATGCTCGAGGTTCTCGAGCAGGAAGCTGTACGCGCGCCGATAGCGGGCCGGCAAGCGCGCGCCGATGTCGTCGAGCTGCGACGTCTCGCGGATCTTGCGTTCGAGGAACGGCACGCGGGCCGACAGCGCTTCGCGCAGGCATTCCATCGAGGTCAGCGCATAGCGGCTGTAGAACTGCTGGGCATCCTTCAGCCGCCCCTGCGCCTGGCGGGTCTTGGCCACGCAGTACAGGTATTCGATCTGCCGGTGTCCGGCCACGCCGGACTGCGCGGCGCCGTACAGCGGCTCGAGGATCATGTCGGCGACCTGCGCGGCATCGCACGCGAGCATCGCGAGCGCGATCTCGAGCCGCAGCGTCCGCTGGTAGTCGCGCAGGTTGTGGTCGCGCGCCCAGTTCACGTGCTTGAGCAACCCGTCGACCGCATTCCGGTCGGCGCCGGTCGCGTCGCGCAGCTGGCACAGGTAGTCGACGCGTGCGCGCAGCACGGGAAGATGCACGCTCGCGAGATCGATCCGGCTTTGCGCGCTATCGAGGTACTCGTGCAGCGAGGCCCGCGCGGAGCGGCCCTGCATCGAGCCGGACTGCCAGTACACGTGATCCTGCAGCGACGCCGACGAGCGCAGCGTGCATTGCATCGCGATGTCGAGCTTCAGCGCCGCGAGCAGCTCGTGCCACGCCGGCATCGTCGATTCCGGCGCTTCGCGGGCCAGTTCGCGCAGTTCGTCGAGTTCGCCGAGCGCTTCGCTCACGCGGCCCAGTTCGTAGAGCACGCAGACGATGCCGACGCGGACTTCGAGCACGCGATCGATCGGGATGTCGTCCTCGTCCGCCGCGCGGCCGAAGCACGCCAGCGCGGTGTTGAGCCGGTAGCGGAAGAACGCCTGCCACGCGGTGTTGCGGCAGGACTCCGCGCGCATCGCCTGGCGCGAGGCATTGCTCAGGCGCTGCGCGGCCCGATAGGCCTCCTCCGCTTCGACGTCGCCGCCGGTCAGCAACTGCATGTCGGCGTGCAGTTGCAGTGCGTGCGGCGGATTGCGCGGCGCGTCGGCCTCGTCCGCCCAGCGGCTGGCCAACTGGCGCGCGACGCCGATGTCGCCGTTGAACAGCATGGCGCCAAAACGTTCCCGCCCTGCGGCGAAATCCGGGGTGCCCAGATACGCGGCGAGCGGGAAATAAAGTGTCGAGAACATAGCTGACTCCAGTGCGTGCCGGCTTGTCAGGCCGCCTTGGAGAACAGCGTAACGGAATGAAATATGAAGAAACTCAATTAATCTAATCTTTGACGGGATTTTGAGAAAGATTGAGTTTGAAATGAATTAGTAAACTAATGTTTATCTGCCTTGCCATGATTTGAGAAAATTCCATTCCACTGCGCTTCGAGCGAATTCAGGGCCAGTTGCCCGTGCACCTGGTCGACGAACAAGCCGATGAAGATCGCCAGCATCGCGATCGCGACCGCCGCCTTCACCGGCTGGCTCAGGCTGGAAATATCCAGCTTCGACGCCGATTTCGACACGAAGCCGAACGCGATGTCGACCAGCACGAGGATGAACAGCAGCGGCGCGGCGAGCTTCGCGATCGACTGCATCAGCGTATCCGTCTGCCGGAGCACGAACGATTCCACGATGTCGCCGGCGATCGGCGCGCCTTTCGCGATCGGCCACCAGCTGTACGATTCGTACAGCGTGCCGAGCAGGAACGTCATCCCGCCGAGCGCCCAGAACGCCATGATCGCGACCTGCTGCAGCAACGTGCCGACCGGCGTGCTCTGCTCCTGGCTGGCCGGATTGGTGATCTGGATGTTGTTGTGCCCGGTCAGGTCGTCGATGTAGACGCCCACGCTTTCCGCGACCCAGAACACGGTCGACGCCGCGTAGCCGAGCACCAGCCCGATCGCCGCCTCGCGCAGCATCACTTCGGCGAGGAACAGGCCGTGCAGCGATTCGACGAACGCGATCGGCTGGCCCATCGCGACGTACGCGCTGAACACGATCGCGATCGCGTTGCGCACCGTGCCCTGGATCACGCCGTCCGCGGTCGGCGGAAACACGAACATCAGCACGAACAGCCGCAGCGAGCAGACGCCGGTGACCGTCAGGTAGCCGATGAAGAGGCCATGCAGGCCGACAAGCGGTTCGAGCGTCTGGATCATCCGGTGTCATCCCTGGGCAGCACGCGCCCGGATGAACCGGGACGTGGCGATTTCCTCGTTTTCCTCGTCCTGCGCGTCCTCGCCCGCGAGATCGATCGCCCGCCGGATGGCCGCGATCCGTTCGCTGCACTGGTCGACCCGCTGCGTATTCCGCGCGATGTCGCGCTGGATCCGTGCGATCTCGCGGTCGACGCCGTCGATCAGGCCGTCGAGCTGCGACAGTTCCGCGACCATCGCGCGCCTGCGATCGGTCACGACGCCGATGTAGCGCACGCACTGGTTGAACGCATCGATCGAAAAGCCTTCGCTGCCGCCCGTCATCTGTGCGACACGCGCCTGGTAGCCGTCGATCACCCGGGTCTCGCCGTCGATCTGCTCGACCTTCGCCGCGCGGCGCGCGAGCAATCCCGCGCGTTCGTCGTGCCGCGCGGCGAGTTCGCTACGCCAGGTGTCGATCTCGCGCGTGCGGCGTGCGTTCGCGTGCGCAAGTGCGGCGATGCGATGACGGTTCGCGTCCGCCATCAGCCAGCGGTCAGCGCATGCAGCTGCGCCTCGGTGTCGGCCAGCGCGACGATGTCGTCGGTGCGCTGCGACAGGAACGCCTTGATCGCGTCGTGCCGTGCAATCGCCTCGTCGGCGAGCGCATTCGCGCCCGGCTTGTATTCGCCGATCTGCAGCAGCATCTCGATCTCGCGGTACTTCGCCATCAACGCGCGCACCCGCGCGGCCGCGTCGACGTACGGCGCGGGCATTACCTGCGACATCACGCGCGACAGGCTGCCCAGCACGTCGATGGCCGGATACTGGTTGCGCGCGGCGATGTCGCGCGACAGGATCATGTGGCCGTCGAGAATCCCGCGCACTTCCTCCGCGATCGGATCGCTGCCGCTCTCGTCTTCGGCGAGCACCGTGTAGAGCGCCGTGATCGAGCCGGTCGCGCCCATCCCGGCACGCTCCAGCAAGCGCGGCAGTTCCGCGAAGATCGACGGCGGGAAGCCGCGCCGGGCCGGCGGCTCGCCGGCGGCCAGCCCGATCTCGCGCCCGGCGCGCGCGAAGCGTGTGAGCGAATCCATCATCAGCAGCACGCGCAGCCCGCGATCGCGGAAGTACTCGGCGATCGCCGTCGCCACGTACGCCGCCTTCGCGCGCTCCATCGACGAACGGTCGGAGGTCGCGCAGACGACGACCGAGCGCGCCATGCCGGCCGGCCCGAGAATCAGTTCGACGAATTCGCGCACTTCGCGGCCGCGTTCGCCGATCAGCGCGATCACGTTGATGTCGCAGTCGGTGCCGCGCGCGAACATGCCGAGCAGCGTGCTCTTGCCGACGCCCGCGGGCGCGAAGATGCCCATCCGCTGCCCTTCCGCGAGCGTCATCATCCCGTCCACGACGCGCACGCCGGTTGCCATCGGGGTCTCGATCATGCGCCGGCTCATCGGCTCGGGCGGCGACGCGAACACCGGCTGCAGCGTGTCGGATTCGATCTCCGGGCCGCCGTCGACGGGATTGCCGAGACTGTCGATCACGCGCCCGAGCAGCATGTCGCCGACCTTGACGGCGAGCGACCGGCCGAGCCCGACCACCTGGGTCGAGCGCGAAATGTCCGTGAGCCGCGAGAACGGCGACAGCAGCGCGCAGTCGCGCGTGAAGCCGATCACTTCCGCGTGCTGCAGCAGCGCGCCGGCCGGCGTGCGCAGCTCGCACAGTTCGCCCAGCGACACGTCGAGCCCGCCGACCTTGACGAGCGTGCCGATCACCTCGATCACCTTGCCGGTGCGCAGCACGCCGGGCCGCGCGAGGATCTCGCGCTCGATCTCGTCGGTCAGGCGCTCGAAGCCGAGCGTGCGGTCGAACCAGCCGTCCTTCATCCCGATACCTCGGCCGTCGCGGCATCGCCGCTTTCCGCTTCGTCGTCGTCCGTGCCGGCCTGGTCGAGGTAGATCGAGCGCTTCAGCGCGCGCGCGACGGCGCTGCGCATGGCCCGCAACTGCGTGTTCAGGCTCGCGTCGACCGAGCCGAAATCGGTCTCGCACACGCACGCGCCCGGCTCGAGCTGCCGGTCGGCCACGATCGATACCGGAATCGGCCGGCCGAGGTCGCGCCATTTCGCCGCGAGCTGGTCGAACGCGGCGCGCGCCGCTTCGTAATCCTGCGGATTCACCGCGACGCGCAGGTAGGTGGAGTTGTCGATGATCCGGTCGACGGTCGACAGCGCGCGCTCGAACAGCGCTTCGCGATCCATGCTCTGCACGATGCTCTCGACCGCCGACGCGATGATGTCCGCCAGCCGTTCGCGCATGCGGACCTGCAGGCGGCTCTGCGCATCGGTCGCATCGGCGAGCCGTTCCATCCATTCCGACAGCGCGCGGTTCGAGCCTTCGCGGTAGCCGCGCTGGTCGGCCGTCTCGTAGGTGTCGCGCGCGGCGTCGAGCAGCAGCTCGGCCTGTTCCTCGCCCGCCGCGACGATCGCGGCGGCTTCGGCCTGCGCGTCCTCGAGCACCCGCGCGCGATCCGCGTCGAGCTGCGCGTAGGCGTCCGCGATCGACAGCAGGTGGCCGAACGTCTCGCGCCGGACCACGTCGCCGTGCACGCCGAACCGGACCGCCGGGGCGTCCTCGCCCCCGTCGTCGGCGCCGGCCGTCAGCCGGCTGCTGTTCAGCCAAATAACCATGCCCACTCCCGAAGCAATTCAGGCAGACGACGAAACAGCCGGGCCGTGCCCGCTTCGTCGTGCTGCGTCGGCAATGCGTTGAGCCATGCAGGCACGTCGATCAGGCGCGGCAACGCGAGCCGCGACAGCGGAAACGGCAGTCCGGCCGCACCTTTCAGGTCGCGCAGCACCAGCAGCATTCCTTCGATCGCGAGCGCCTCCGCATCCAGCGACGCGAGCGGCGGCATCGCGACGGCGGCCAGACGGGCCGCGTCGTTCGCGCTGTCGGTGTGCGGGCCGCTCATCAGCACGTCCACGTCGAGCCCCGTCCAGTCGGCGAGCCGCCGTTGCGCGTGCCGGTCGATCAGCCGCCGCACCTCGCCGCGGCGCAGCAGCAGCGCGCGCATCCGCCAGATCCGCAGCGTCAGCGGTGCGGGCGCGACGTCCAGCAGGCACGCGTTCGGCTGCGGCGCGACGGCCGCGCCGACGCGGGCGAACCCGCCCTGCGACAAGTCGGCGAACCCCGGCGGCGGCACGCCGAGCGCACGCACCAGCGCGCGCGAGCACCGGACGGCGGCGCCGGCCGGCGCGCCCGCGAGCAGTGCGCGCCAGTCCTGCAGCCGCGCTTCGGGCATGCCGAGCGAGGCCGCGATCCAGGACGGGTGGACCCAGTCGGCGACGCAATCGACGTTGTCGCGATAGCGGTCGAGCGCCGTCGCGACGCGCACGGCCGGCACGCCGGCGTCGAGCCCGGCGGGCGCCGCGAATCCCGCCATCGCCTACGGCTCCTTGCGGGCCGGCCGGAACCGTCCGGCGAACGCGTCGAGCCAGCCCTGCAGCGACGGTGCACCGCGTTTCGCGCCGAACCGGTACGCGGCGAAGCCGGCGCCCGCGAGAAGGGCCGCGACGGCGGCACCGAGCACGACCATCCACCACGGGTTCGACGCGGGCAGCGCGGTTTTAGACAGCTCGACCGGATCGGCGGCGACGGTCGTGACGCTCACGTGGTCGTAGGTCAGCCCTTCGACGCTGTGCATCACGAGCGTCTTGATCTGCGGGATCAGCGTGTTGATGTCGGCGTCCGGCCGGTACTTGATGAACACGGCGGCGGACGACGGCTTGATCTCCTGCGCGAGCGGGTCGTTGTTCGGCAGCACGATCTGCACGCGCGCGACCAGCACGCCGTCGATCTTCGACAGCGTCGACGACAGTTCCTGCGAGATGCCGTACACGAAGCGCACGCGCTCCTCGGTCGGCGTCGACACGAGGCCGTCCTTCTTGAACAGCTCGCCGAGGTCGTTGAACTTGCTGTGCGGCAGCCCGCGCGAACGCAGCACCTCCATCGCACGCACGACCTGCGCGTCGTCGACGTTGAGCATCCAGTTCTTGCCGCCGTCCGCGCTGTCCTTGCTCGCGGACACGCCCTGCTCCAGCAGCGCGACCAGCATCTCGTTCGCGTCCTGCTCGGTGAGGTTGCCGTACAGTTCCTTCTTGCATCCGCCGAGCAGCGCGATGCACAGCGCGACGACGGCAATGCGCGCCACGCGACGATTCGACTTCATGGGATTGCCTCGGGCACTGCCGTTCGCGACGTTCCGCTCCGCACGCCGGCGGACCACGGGACTCATTGATTCTTCATCAGCGTCTGCACCGACGATTTCGACGATTCCGCCAGGCTCATCTTGACCTGCATGTTCATCTGCATGCTGGTCATCTCGTACATCATCTGGATGGTGCGCTGGGTCATCTCCGTCATCGACATGCCCGGCAGGTCGGCCGTCAGCTTGCCGACATCCTCGATCGTGTGCCGGAACTGCACGTCCTGTGCCTCGATGGCTTTCGACACCGACGACGACAGATGGCTGCCCGCGTGCTCGGGCGGGGCCATCGGCGCGCGCGCCATCAGCGTCTTGAACTTGTCGCCCAGTTCGGTCGTCGCGGGGGCGGCCGTCGCGGCCGTCGCGGGCGTCGCCGCCGTTGCGTCGAGGGCGGCCGGCGCGAGCTGGCTGACGGGATCGATGGACATGTCGGTGCCTCCGGATTACGCGCGCAGGAATGCGCCGCCGTGGAACATTTCGGCCGCCGGTGCGGGGTCGTGCTGCGCGGTGTGCGCCGGTTCGTCGGCGCTTGCGCCGGCTTCCTCGAGCGAGGCCGGCGCGACGAACGGCTGGCCCGGACGATGCTCGCGGATCGCGCGATCGACCTCGTCCTTCACTTCGAGCGCCCGCACCAGTGCACGGGTGTCCTTGTTGTCCGGATCGTCCGCGAGCGCTTCGGTCGCGATCTGCCGCCACGACGGATCGCCCATCGACGACAGCGAGAACGCGAGCAGCGCCTTCGCATAGCCGAACTGCGGGCGCATCTCGATCACCCGCAGCAGCACCTGGTTCGCTTCCTGCCACTGCCCCTTCGCCATGCGCAGGAGGCCGTCGAGCGCATCGATCTCGACCACGCGCGGGCGCAGCAGCCGCAGCGCGTCGATCACCTGTTCGATGTCGAACAGGTCGACGTGCGTGTTCGGAAAATTGTCCAGCAGCGCCACGGAGACGGTCTCGATCAGCCCGCCAATGAATTCCGGGCTGCAGTTCAGGTACTCGGGCGTGTCTACGGTCATGGCAACGCACTCCTGCGATGAGAGGGAAACGGGCCGGCCGGTCGTGCGGCGGGCGGCGCGCCGTCGGATGCATGCCGACGCCTGCCAACATAGCAATTCCGCCCGGGCCCGCCGCCGCGCATGCGAAGCCAGCGCGCACGGGGCGAAGCGCGCGCGGCGCGCCGCATCGGCCGGCCGCTCGCTTCGGCACGCGCCGCGCCGCTTCGCATCGCGCCCGCCGGCCGCGCGCGGCGGGCGCTAAGGTCGTCGCAGCGGCGCGAATGCGCGCCCCTTTTTGATCCGATCCGGCCGAGATGTGCCGCGGGCCTATCCATGAGCGACGAAAAGACCGAACAGCCCACCGACAAGAAACTCGAGGACGCGCGCAAGGACGGCGAGGTATCGCGCAGCACCGACTTTTCCGACGCGCTGTCGATGGCCGGTGCGCTGATCGCGCTGGTCGCGACGGTGCCGCTGTTTCGCGACGGGCTGCACGAGCTCGTGTCGATCCCGCTGTCGTTCGTCGCGCAGGACCGCACGCTGGAGCGCATGCACGCCGACCTGTTCCGGCTCGGCGGCACCGCGCTGAAGCTGATCGTGCCGTGCGTGTTCGCCGCCGCGCTGGCGTCGACGGCCGGCTCCATCGCGCAGGCCGGCTTCCGCATCGCGACCAAGCCGGTCACGCCGAACATGCAGACGGTGAATCCGGCAAGCGGCATCAAGCGGATCTTTTCCGCGAAGAGCCTGATCGACTGCGCGAAGATGGTCGTCAAGGCGATCATCCTTGGCTGGGTGATGTGGCAGTCGATCAAGTGGCTGTTCCCGCTCGTGGTCGGGTCGATCTACCAGCCGCTCGGCGGGCTGTCGCTGATGTTCTGGGACATGCTGGCGAAGCTCGGCGCGATCTCCGTCGGCATTTTCCTGCTGGTCGGCGCCGTCGACATCAAGCTGCAGGGCTTCCTGTTCATCAAGAAGATGAAGATGAGCAAGGACGAGGTGAAGCGCGAGCACAAGGAGCAGGAAGGCAGCCCGGAACTCAAGGGCGAGCGCCGCCGCCTCGCGCGCGAACTGGCGAGTACGCCGCCGAAGCCGCGCGTGGGCCTGGCCAACGTGCTGGTCGTCAATCCGACCCACTTCGCGGTCGCGGTGCGCTATGCGCCCGACGAACACCCGCTGCCCGTCGTGATCGCGAAAGGCATGGATGCGGACGCGGCGTCGCTGCGGCGCGCGGCGCGCGACGCCGGCGTGCCGATCATCGGCAACCCGCCCGTCGCGCGTGCGCTGTACAAGGTCACGCTGAACCAGCCGATCCCGGAAGAGCTGTTCGAGACGGTCGCGGCGATCCTGCGCTGGGTCGACGCGATCGGCTCGCCCTCCACCCCACCCCTTCACTGAGCGTTCCGATGTTCAAGGCCCTCAAGTTCCCGGCAGGCGGCGAAATCGGCATCGCGCTGCTGGTGACCGCGATCATCTCGCTGATGATCCTGCCGCTGCCGCCCGAGCTGATCGACATCCTGCTCGCGATCAACATCACGATCAGCGTCACGCTGCTGATGGTCACGATGTACGTGCCGGACATCGTGTCGCTGTCCGCGTTTCCGTCGCTGCTGCTGTTCACGACGCTCTACCGGCTCTCGCTGAACATCGCGTCGACCAAGTCGATCCTGCTGCATGCCGAGGCCGGCAACATCATCGACAGCTTCGGCAAGCTGGTGGTGGGCGGCAACCTCGTCGTCGGCCTGGTCGTGTTCATCATCATCACGACCGTGCAGTTCATCGTGATCGCGAAAGGCTCGGAACGCGTGGCCGAGGTCGGCGCGCGCTTCACGCTCGATGCGATGCCGGGCAAGCAGATGAGCATCGACGCCGACCTGCGCGCGAACCTGCTGAGCCCGGAAGAAGCGCGCCACCGCCGCGCGACGCTGGCCATCGAGAGCCAGCTGCACGGCGGGATGGATGGCGCGATGAAGTTCGTGAAAGGCGATGCGATCGCCGGCCTCCTGATTACGACCATCAACATCGTCGCGGGCATCGCGGTCGGTGTCGCCTATCACGGGATGAGCGCGGGCGAGGCGGCGAACCGCTTCTCGGTGCTGTCGGTCGGCGATGCGATGGTGTCGCAGATTCCGTCGCTGCTGCTGTCGGTCGCGGCCGGCGTGATGATCACGCGCGTCGCGGACGAGCGCAGCCACAAGCCGCGCTCGCTCGGCGAGGAAATCGGCCGCCAGCTCGGCTCGAGTTCGCGCGCGCTGTATTTCGCCGCGCTGCTGCTGCTCGGCTTCGCGCTGGTGCCGGGCTTCCCCGTCGTGCTGTTCCTGCTGCTGTCCGCGATCCTCGCGTTCATCGCGTACAAGCTGAACGACCGGCAGTCGGAGCACGCGCCGGCCCAGGACGGCTTGCAGGCGATGCAGCGTTCCGGTGCGAAGGCCGACACGCCCGCGATCATGACGCGCGCGCCGCAGTTCGCCTGCCCGATCGGCGTGCGTGTCGCCCCCGACCTGATGCAGCGGCTGGTGCTGCCCGTGCTCGACAAGTCGTTCGGCGCGGAGCGCGCGCGGCTGCAGGAGGAACTGGGGCTGCCGTTTCCCGGCATCACGATGTGGACCCATGCGGGCCTGCCCGCGATGCATGCGGAAATCCTGATCCACGACGTGCCGCATCTGCTGGTCGAGCTGCCGGCCGGCATGGTCATGCTGCCGGAGCCCGAGCGCGTCGCGACGGGCGTGCCGCTGTCGGCCGAGGACGTGCAGCAGCGCGACGCGCTCGTCGCGAAGGGCGAACCGCGCCCGCCGATCGATCCCGGCGGCCGGCCGACCCACTGGGTCGACGCGCGCGAGGCGCCGGCGCGCATTCCGGCATGGGGCCCCGAGCAGGTCATCGCGCACGCGTCGGTCGCGCTGATGCGCCATCATGCGACGCAGTTCCTCGGCATCCAGGAAGTGCAGTGGATCCTGGAGCAGCTCGGCGAGGATCACCCGGGGCTCGTCGCGGAAGTCCAGAAGGTGCTGCCGCCGCAGCGGATCGCCGACGTGCTGCGGCGCCTGCTCGAGGAGCAGATCTCGATCCGCAACGTGCGGACCATCATGGAAAGCCTGATCGCGTGGGGGCCGAAGGAAAAGGACATGCTGATGCTGACCGAGTACGTGCGCGGCGACCTGTCGCGCTTCCTCGCGCATCGCGCGACGCGGGGCCAGCGCACGCTGCCCGCCGTGCTGCTCGACCTGCCGATCGAACAGCATATCCGGCAGGCGATCAAGCAGACGCCGACGGGCAATTTCCTGGCGCTCGCGCCGGACGAGATCGGCTTGCTGATCGACAAGATCCAGGCGGTCGTCGGGCCGCAGCCGACCGACGGCGTCGCGCTCGTCACGTCGATGGACATCCGCCGTTACGTGCGCCGGATGATCGAGGCGAAGCTGGGCTGGCTGCCCGTGTACTCGTACCAGGAGCTGGGCGAGCACGTCGACCTGCGCCCGATCGGCCGCATCACCGTCTGACGCCGCGCCGTGTCCCGCATCGACAGCCGCGACGCGCGAGCGCTGCCGCCCCCGGACGACGCGAGCCCGCGGTCCGCGCGCGGCGCGCGCCGGTTCGACTATGCGGCGCTGCTTGCCGCGCGCCGGTCCGTGGTGCGCCCGGTGTCCGATGGACCGCCCGCGTCGCGCCAGCAGGACGATCCGTCGGAGGAACCCGATCCGTCGTCGGCGCGTGCGGAGCATTTCCCGCTGATCTCGAACGAACGCGATACGCCCGCGTCCGACCCGGCGCCGACCGCTGCCGAGCTGGCCGAATGCCGGAGCATCGCCGCGCGCATCGCGAGCGCCGCCGCGCCGATCGCGACGGTCACGCTGCAGGAACAGCGCGACCACCTCGGCCTGCTCGGCGTGCTGTCGCGCGAGATCGCGGCGTTCTGCGGCGATCCCGCCGTCGCGGCCGGCGGGCAATGGGAAGCCCATGTCGTGCTGAACGACCGGATCCTGGCGTCCACCGAGCTGCACGTGTCGCTTTCGCATTTCGACCTGCAGCTTCGGTTCGATACGCAGGATCGCGAAGCACGGCAGTTACTCTTGGCCCACAGCGTCGCGCTCGAGCACGAACTCGACACGATGCTGCGGGCATGGGGGCAGCCGCGGACCGTCCGTCTCACGGTGTGGTAGCCGGCCCCGCGTGAATTGCCTCGAGCGCGGCGCCCGTCGGGCGCCCTGCGCGGGCCAACGGCGGCATTTTCCGGCAACGGATGAAACTGATTCGGCATTCGATCATTCCCGGCGGCGCGGCGTTCGCGCCGCTCGTCCCGCCACCGCTCGACGTGGCGAGCGCGCACGCGTCGCGCCGGCTGTTCGATGCGCGCCTGCCGGTATTCCTGCGCGACACGCTCGGCGTGCGCGATGTTCATTGCCGTTTCGCGACCGGCACGCCGGACTACGCCGACCCGGCCATCGCGGAGCTGCGGATCGACACGCCGGCCGGCCCGGTGAGCGCGCACCTGCTGCTCGATCTGGAACGCTACCCCGCGCTGTCGGTCTGCGCGTGGTCCGAGGCCCAGGCCGCCGAACGGCGCACGAGCCCCGAAATGACGCTGCGCAACGCCGTCGCGAACGTGTTGTGCGGGCCGCTGCTGGGCTGTCTCGATACGCTCGGCCTGAGCGGCGCGCAGGTCGTCGCGGTCAGGCGCGGCGCGTGGCCGGCGCCGCGTCCGCACAGCGTGACCGTCGCGCTGTCGCTCACGCTGCACGACCGGCGGCACGACGCGCTCGTGCAGCTGCCGGGCCGTTGCATCGAGTGGCTGGATACGTGCCTGGCGCGCACCGCGCGCGCCGGATGGTTCGACGCGTCGCTGCGCGTGCCGGGCAGTCTCGTGCTCGGCGTGAAGGCGCTGTCGGTCGACACGCTGCAGAGCCTGCGCGGCGGCGACATCCTGCTGCGCGTGGTCGATCCGTCGCTCGACGCCGCGTGGCTGCATGGCGCCGGCGCACGTGCGGACAGCGCGCCGCACCCCGTTGCCTTCGCGACCTGGGGCAGCGCGGGCCTCGCGCACGGCCGGGCCGCGGTGGCCGTGCAACCCCGAACGATCACTTTGTTGAAGGAACCCGTGATGACGGAAACCACCGTCCTGGACACGCCGGAAGCCGGGCTCGATGCGCCCGACGGCGAACGCGCCGTCGAAGTGGGCGAACTCGAGCTGCCGGTGCAGTTCGTCGCCGATACCGTTGCGCTGACGATCGACGAGGTGTCGTCGCTCGCGCCCGGCTACGTGATCGAGCTGCCGACCGCGATCACCGACCTGACGCTCAAGCTCGTCGCGCACGGCCAGGTGATCGGCTACGGCGAGCTGGTCGGGATCGGCGAACACGTCGGCATCCGCATTCTCCGCATGGCGCACGAGCATGGTTCAGTACAGTGATCTTTCCGGCCTGCTGCTGATCGTCGTCGCGATCGGCCTGTTGCCGTTCGTCGCGATGGTCGTGACGTCGTATGCGAAGGTGGTCGTCGTGCTCGGCCTGCTGCGCAATGCGCTCGGTGTGCAGCAGGTGCCGCCCAACATGGTACTCAACGGCATCGCGATCCTCGTGTCGGTGTACGTGATGGCGCCCATCGGCATGATGGCGGCGAAGACGCTGAGCAACCAGACGATCTCGCCGCAATCGTCGCAGGCCGTGATCCAGGCGGCCGACGCCGCGCGCGAGCCGTTCCGGCAGTTTCTGATCAAGCACACGCAGGAACGCGAGAAGCGCTTCTTCATCCGCTCGGCGTCGATCGTGTGGCCGCAGGAGGAAGCGCAGGCGCTGAAGGAAACCGACCTGATCGTGCTCGCGCCGGCCTTCACGCTGACCGAGCTCACCGATGCGTTCAAGATCGGCTTCCTGCTGTATGTGACCTTCATCGTGATCGACCTGATCATCGCGAACGTGCTGCTGTCGATGGGACTCAACCAGGTGTCGCCGACCAACGTCGCGATCCCGTTCAAGCTGCTGCTGTTCGTCGTGATGGATGGATGGTCGGCGCTGATCCACGGGCTCGTGCTGACCTACAAGTGACCGGAGCCGCCATGGACGTCGATTCGCTGGTTCACGCCGCCACCCAGGGCATGCTGCTGTGCCTGACGGTTTCGTTGCCGTTCGTGATCGCGGCCGCCGCGGTCGGGCTCGCCGTGTCGTTCGTCCAGGCGATCACGTCGCTGCAGGACCAGGCGCTGCCGTTCGCGGTCAAGCTGATCGCCGTGACGATCGTGCTGGTGATCGCCGCGCCGCTGTCGTGCGCGGCGATCCTGCATTTCGCGAACGAGATGATGCGAACGGCGTTTCCCAACTGACGCGAGGCCGGGATGACACGTATCGGACCCCACTCCGCCGCGCTCGCCCAGCAAGCGGCGGCCGCGCACAAGAAATCGGCGAAACCGTCGCGCGCGAAACCGTCCGGGCAATTCGCGACGCTGTACCGCGGCACCCGCTTCGCGCACGGCGGCATGCAGGCCCAGCAGAATGCGGCGCAGGCGCAGCGCGCGAGGAAAATGGCCGCGCGGCTCGCGCGACGGCGCCGCACCGCACGCGGCAAGCGCGGCGCCGGGGCGAGCGACGGTGCGGACGGTGCGGACGCCGCCGGCGAACCGCCTGAACTCGAGGTTGCCGGCGACGAGCCCGAGCGCCAGGGCGGACACGGCGGCGGGCGCGGCCACCAGGGCGACGACCAGGACGACGCGAACGACACGGAGCGCATCGCCACGGCCACGTTCAAGACCGGCCGCCGGCCCGTGGCCGGGCCGGTCGCATCGCCGCATCCGTCGGAATCGCCGCCCGCCCCTGCGCCCGGCCTCGATCCGCACGCCCTGCGCGACGCATGCGCCCGCGACCTGCTCGCGCTGCAACGCGCGTTTGCCACGCAGCCGGGCGCCGGCGTCGCCGCGCAGGTGCATGCGTGGTCCGTGCGCTGGCTGCGCGTGCAGCAGTCCGGCGTCGCGCTGCCCGCGGCCGATCTCGAGATGTTGCGCGCGCAGCCGCCGCAGCGGCACGCGGCGGCCGGCGCCGCGCCGCTGCCGGAAGCGGCGCGCGACTTCAACGTGCTGGCCGGCCTGCTGCTGCGCCAGTTCGACCGCCCGCGCACGCCGCGCCAGTGCGCGGAAGCGCTCGACACGTTGCGTGCGCTGCGACGCATGCCGTAGTACGGCGGCATCCCCCGACGCTTCGTTCGACACGCGAAGTCTTCGCATCCGCGGCCGGCCGCGCGCTTTTAGCCTCTACATTCACAGCGAGACGGACGATTCGCGCCCGTCGCGCACGGCGCCGCCGATTCGGCATACGGACCTGATATCGATTGAACGCTTCGCTCATGAAACAGCTACGGATACTGACGGGATTCCATGCGGGCGCGATGCTGCAGCTCGCGCCGGGTCAGCATCGGGTTCATGGCGGCGCCGATGCGGATATCCGGCTGACGGACTGGACCGGCGCGGACGTGACGCTCGACGTCGATCCGTCCGGCGTCGTGCGCGCGATCACGCTTGTCGACGTGCCGGACGGCGAGCCGGCGGATGCCGCGGCCGAACCGGAAACGGTGATCCTGGTCGACTTCGTGCCGATGCGGTTCGGCGAGACAATCCTGTGCGTGGGCCCCGACGACGTGCCGTGGCCGTCGGATCTCGATTTGCTGTCGACGCTGCTGACGCGGCCGGCCGACGCGCGGGTCGACGCCGAACGGCGCAAGCGGCGCCGCTACTACGGCGCCCTCGTCGCGTGCATCGCGATCGGCATCGTCGCGGGCACCGCCGTGCTGCTGACCACCGCGCCCGACAGCGAGGCCGCGCTGCGGCACGGCGCCGACTACCGGACCACCCGCATCCAGGATGCGCTCGCGGCCGCGCACATGACCGAGCTGCAGGTGCGCACGGTCGGGAACACGAGTGTCGTGACGGGCATGGTCGCCAACCTGGCCGACGACCAGCTGGTCCGCTCGACGCTCGCGAAGATCGCGTCGAAGGACATCGTGCGCAGCTATGACGTGGCGCAGAACGCGGTGCACAGCATCGAGGATTCGCTCGGCATCGCGGGCGTGCGCGTCAAGTACCTGGGCAACGGCGAATTCGCGATCACCGGCACGGTCGACAGCAAGGACGCGCTCGACAAGGCCGTCACGCGCGTGCGCGCCGACCTCGATTCGAACATCCGGCGACTCGTCGTGCAGGCGGTCGAGAATCCCGGCCATGCCGCGCCCGTGACCGGACAGTATTCGGAGATCGTGTCGTCGGACACGGTGCAGTACACGCAGACGCCCGACGGCGTCAAGCATATCTACGTGACGGATGTGCCGGCCGATCCGGTGCCGGCATCCGGCGTGCCGGCCGCCTCCGGCCCGGCGGCCCCGTCCGTCGACAGCAGCACGATCACGCGCAGCGCGGAGCAGGTGCGCGCCGCGCCCCACCCGGCTGCGCCGGACTCCTGACTTTCCACCGACCTCGACAGGACACGCGACATGTACGAGCCGATTACGCCCTACGCCAAGCAGTTCGACAACCTTTCCGCGATCGCCCGGGACCCGAACGCCGCGCCGACGATCGACGGGATCCAGCGCGCGCTTGCCGAGATCGCGGAGAACGTGAACAACGCGACGCCCGGCGCCGACATCGACAACAGGAATCGCGCGACGCTTTACCGCGGCCTGCTGGCGGCATCGCGCGTGATCCAGCAGATCCGGCACGCGTAGCGCGCTCCACTTCCGTTCTGTTCCGCTGCGGCCGTGGCCGCTCGAGAACGGTTTATCCGCAGTAACCGTCGTCACTTCACAAGGAGAATCAACATGGCAGGTGCATTAGCAGGTGCAGGCGAAGCAGTCAGCAGCATCGCCGAATCAACGGCAGCACAGACCGCGATCACGAAAGCGAGCTCGGCGGCTGCCATTACCCAGGCCTCGAACAACGCCCAGCTGAATGCCGCGACGGCAACCGCCAACGCCACCAATTCGGCAACGGGTTCGCTCAAGGACATCGCGAAGAACCAGTAACGCGATTCGCACGCCGTCCCGCGGCGCCACCGCCGGCGCGACAGGCCAGCCCGACCGGGTCATCCGGCGGGCTGCGCCGCGCCGGCCTCCTCCCTCTCCCGCTTTCGCCGCGTCCGCCTGCTCATGAACGATCCCCGCTATCTCGAACTCGTGGCCCAGTTCTGCGCGGTCGTCGGCCTTCACGACGTCGACTACGTGCAGGAAACCGGCTCGGTCGAGGTCGAAGGGTTCGAGGTGCGCCTCGAGCACGTCGAGCGCGACCAGGAGGCGATCTACGCGAACTTCCACTTCGGCACCGTCACGGCCGGCCGCACGCTGCATATTTTCCGGCTGATGCTGGAAGCCAACCTGCTGATCTACGCGCAGGACCAGGCGCAGCTCGGCATCGACGCCGACACGGGCTCGATCGTCCTGATCCTGCGGCTGCCGTTCGATCCCGATTTCAGCGGCGCGGATCTCGCAGACCTGCTCGTTCACTATGCCGACCACGGCCGCTACTGGCGGCAGAACATCATCGAGTCGAGCGACGAGATGTTCGAAGGCATCGCGTCCGGCGAATTCTTCTGGCTGCGGGCGTGACCCCGTGACCGGCCGACTCGCGCTGCTCGTACGCGCCGCGCGCAGCGGATCACGGCCCGATGTCCGCGCGCCGGGCCAGGCTCAGCGCGCTCCATTCGAGCAGCGCGACGAAGCCGTCCGGTACCGCGATCACGGTCCAGCGGCGGCTGACGTGCGCGATCGCACCCGGCTCGAAGGCATGCCGTTCGTGCCAGCCGACGGCGCGCCGCACGTAGAGCACGCTGCCGCCGACATGCGCGACGCATTCGTGCAGCCCGTTGGCGCGGACCTGCGTCATCACGCGATCCACCGGCTGCTTGAAATCGAGCGTGCGGTCGGCGTCCGACGGCATCGGCCAATGGCTGCCGCCCGCCTGCGGCGTGCGCGCGGCCCACAGCGCGTCGAAGCGATACGCCAGCTGCCGCGCGAGCCGGCAGCCGGCCATCTGCACCTTGAGCTGCAGGCTTTCGTGGCATTCGTCGGCGGCGAGTGCGAAGCGCTCCTGCACGAGGATCTCGCCGGTGTCGAATTCCGGCGCGATCCGGTGACAGGTCACGCCCCATTCGCGGTGACCGTCGAGGATCGCGCGCATCAGCGGATACGGGCCGCGCGCCTCCGGCAGCGGCGCAGGATGGAAGTTGATCGCGTGGCGGACGTACGGCGTCCAGTCCGGAATGCGCCAGCCGTATCCGGCGACGACCAGCACGTCGCAGTCGAGATCGCGCAGCGTGCGCAGCGCCGCCTCGTCGATGCGCGACAGGTGCAGCGGCACGCCGTGCCGCGTCGCATGCGACACGATCTCCGCATTCGAATTCACGCGGTCGTCGGTCACGAAGCTGAACAGCGATACGGGTGTCCATCCGGCGCTCACGAACGTCTCGAGCACACCGTGAAACAGATCGAATCCTGCGAGTGCAAAGCGCATGCGATATCTCCATCGGAGGAACGGCGGCGATCGCCGCCACCCACACTGCCGGCCGTGCGGCGCCGCGCATCCGCCAGCATGTCATGGCGCGCCGCGTCATCCGTGCCGCGCGGCGAACCCGACGCTGCCTGCGCGAAGACGTTCCGTGACGCACGTGCCGGTTCGCGCGTCCGCGCCGCGGCGCACGCCATTGCGCAACACTGATACGACCGATCGATGACGAGCGATCATCATGCGACTCCCCCTGTTGACCCACCTCGAAACCGAATGGCTGATACTCCGCCCGTTGATGCCGCGCGATGCGCCCGCGCTCTTCGAGCAGATGCTGAGCGACCCCGAGACGATGCAGTACCTGCCGATCGGGCGTCACGGCGATCTCGCGCAAACCCACGCGTATATCGACGAAGCGCGCCGCGGCTGGCGTGACCGGACGCTGATCCGCTTTGCATGCGAGTGCCGCGCCACCGGGCAGCTCGCGGGCGTGATCGAGCTCACGCCCGACCTGCCGTGCGTGCGCCTGTCGGTGATGATCGCGAAACGCGGCGGCACGCGGCGCCGGCGCGCCTGCCTGATGGCGCTGCAGGAACTGCTCGGCTGGCTGCTCGGCCAGCGCGGCGTGCAGCGGATCTATGCGCACTGCGTGGCCGGCGGCCCGGCCGGACACTGCATCGAGCGCCTGGGCTTCCGGTGCGAAGCGGTGCTGAAGCGTCACGAGCCGCAGCCGAATCGCGACCTGGACGCGGCGGACTGCCTGCTTTACGTGTTGACCCGGCACGCCAGCCCGGCCGCGCCGGCGCCCGATGCCGGCACCTGGCTGCGCGACCTGCTGCGCGATTCGTCCGGCGGCCGCGCGCGGCTGTGAGGCGCGCGGGGCGGCCCGCCGTGCCGCCTGCGCCGCGCTACGACGCGTCCGCCGGGGCCGACGCCGCGGTCGCGCCGGGCGCGACGTATTGCGCGCACGCCGGGTCTTTCCAGTACGTGGCCTGGACCAGCCGGTGCGTGTCGAATTGCACCTGGTACTGGCACGTCGCGTATTCGCCGGGGCGGCCGGTCCGCAGCTTGAAGAGGTAGTTCCACGCGCGGACGCCGTAGGTGCCTTCGCTGAAATGCGGCTCGTGAATCAGCAGGTACACCTGGTTCTCGGTGATCCCGGGCACGACTTGCCGCAGCTCCCGCACGCCGACTTGTTTGCCGCCGGCCACCCACGCCGCGCCCGGATCGGGAAACACCGGCGCGCCGTTTGCCGCGGATGGCGCGGTCGCGCTGCAACCCGCCAGCAGCATGCCGCCCAGCAACGCGATCGCTGCGCCCTGCATCGTGTCGATTCTCATGTCGAAGCCGGAAATCCTGAAAGTTGACAAGGAAGAGCGCGAGCCACGCTCACGCGCCGCGCCGCGTGCAGCCCGCACGGCAGTACCAGCGGCAACGCAGGCTGCGACGATGCGGACAGTTGCCCGCCGGCGTGCGCGGGCGCCGCTCGTCCAGCCAGTCGCGCGCCTGCACCACGTACCGCACGACGTTCACCACGCCCGCGGCTTCGTTGCCCGACGCGACGGACGACGGATCGCCCGCGTCCGCGCCGGCGCCGCTACCGATGCCGGCCTCGTCGGACGACCGCGCATGACGGGGCATCCATCCGCGTTCGACGAGATTGGCCTCCAGCGCACGCACACCGGGCAGCGTCGCGCCGTGCGCAACCAGCGACCGCCCCGTGGCGGCCGCGAGCGTGCCCGCGCGGCGCACCGTCGCACTCGCGTAGCGGCCGGCCGTGCCGGCGGCGTCGGCCATCACGTCGCGTGCGGAACGGGCCGGCGGTATCGCTCCGCCGTGCCGCGCGCTCGGCATCTGCGACGTGGCGATTGCGGGCGGCGTGGATGCACGGCGTTCGGCATCGGGCGCCGCGTGACCGGCGGTCGCGGTGAGCGGTGCGGCCTGCTCGGCGGGCGTCTCGGTTCCGGTAAGCGGCGCGGTTACGCGTGGTGCTGCCGCGCCGGCGAAGGCCATCGCTTCGGCCGGCGCACGCCTCGTTTCACCGGCTTCACCCGCTTCGCCGTCGGCGTGCGGCCCGATGTCGTACTGGCCTGCCGTGCGCGACATCGGCTGCGCATCGGCCGCCGGCTGCCATGCGTTTTCGGCACCGGGCGGATGAAGCAAGCCGGCCTCCGGTATCGACGGAAGCGGCAGCGCGCCTTCGGGCGTGGCCAGATCCGGTGCCTGCTGCTGCGCTGCATCGCCACGTTCATCCGGCACGATGCCCGACACGGCATCGCCACCGGCCTGCGTGCTACCGGTGAGCGCAGGCAGGATGCCCGTCTGCGTGGCCAGGCCCGTGCCGGGCGCCGCCGGCCCAGCTGCGCCCCCGCGCATGCCGGGCGCACCGGATGCCGTGCGCGCCGGCCCGGGGGCCGTACCTGCAGGCTGGCCCTGTGCCTGCGGCCCGCCACCGGCCGCATCCTTCAGTTCCGCGCCCGCCGAGCCGCCACCGATCCGCGCGAGCAGGCTCAGCAAGACGTCGCCGTCGAGCTGTACCGCATCGCGCGCGCCATCCGCCGGCGTGCCGTCGGGCCCGCGGGCGTCGTCGGTCCGGGTGGCCTCAGTTGCCGAGCGGTGCGATGGAATGTGCGAAGACATGGGGGGAAACCGGGGGGATCAGGATGGCACGCGCGGCCGTCCGGCGAAGCCGCGGCAGGCAGCACGCCGCGGCGCGATCGACCGTCGCGCGTGCGCGTGTCATGCGTCAGCGCCCATTGGCCGCGTGCCGCGCGACCGGTACGTCGAAGTCGTCGGCATACGCCGGCACCGGCATCGACGTGCGTTGGCGTACCGGCGCGGCGCGGTGCTCGCGCGTCTGGATGAAGATGCGGTAGCCGACGGCATACATCGTGCGCAGGTAGACGCCATGCTCGCCGTTCAGGCTGAGCTTCTTGCGCAGCTTGTAGATGTGCTGTTCGAGCGACCGGCTGACGACGTCCTCCGGGCTGCCCCACACCGCCCGCGCGATCTCGCCGCGGGCGACGTACTTGTCGAACTGCGAGAACAGCATCCACGCGATCGCGAACTCGCGGGACGTGAGCCGGATCACGTCGCCGGCCACGCTGACCGTCGACGCGTGGCGATCCAGCCGGTACGGGCCGCACGTCAGCCGCTCGCGGTCCACGCTGCTGCGCGTGCACTGGAGCCGGCGGCTGGTCAGGCGCAGTCGCAGCAACAGCTCCGGCAGGCTGATCGGCGCGAGCACGATCTCGTCCGTTTCGTAGTCCAGCAGGTCCACGGCGTCCATGCTGTCGTTCGACGAGCAGATCAGGATCAGCGGCGCGCGCTGGACGCCGTGGCACGCGCGATGGACGAGCACGGGATGCTGCGGATCGATGCCCGCCTCCATGCTGATCAGGATCGCGTCGAACTCGCGACGCGTGAGCGCACGGGCGAAGGTCGTTTCGTCGTCGAACCGGTCGACGGCGATGCCGTTCGCGGCGAGATGGCTGCAGATTGCATCGCGCCGCGTCATGTCTTTGGAGAAAACCGCGAGATTCATTATCAGCTCGTTCCCTGGATGAGCAGGCAGGAAATGCGTCGTCCATGCCGGCCGGCGAGCGGCGTCATGCGAGGAGCGATGCCATGGTTCCGACTGCGGCAACTGGACGCCCCGGCTGTCGCGACAGGCTGCGTCGGCGACGGCGGATGCGATGGATGCAACGTACAGCTCCGGCTCGGTTATCCGGATCGTGAGTGGAGAGTGTCTGGCCAATCGGCGAAATATGCAGCGAATATGGATATATCGCGTCGCCTTGAATTTGTCATGCATGCAACGATCATCGGTATTGGATACCAATGAATGAATTCCTCCGGAAAGGATTCGATTTGTTTATCTTTAATACGTAAACAAATGAATATCGATTCGATAAAGCCGTTTAAGCCGACCCTGTAAGTCGCGATGAAAACGATTATATGGATTTATGCTGACTCTTTCATGAACCGCATCCGCACGGCTCGCCGGATAGAACCATTCGACTCGCCGCGAAGTCGTTCGCCCCACACGCATCGCATCACGCCTCCGCACACTCCGGCTGCGCCAGGTCGCGGTTCATCGCCGCGAGGTAGCGGCCGTCGAGGAAGCGGCACTCGTGTTTCAGCATGCCGTAGAGGATGAAGTCGGTCCGGTCGGACGCCCCCTCGCGGATCACGCCTTCGCGCCGGAAGCCGAGGTTTTCGTCGAGCTGCTGCGCGGCGAGGTTGTCGGCGCGGACATAGCCGCTGATCCGGTTGCAGCGCAGCAGGATGAACGGGAAGCGGAACGCTGCGCAGACGAACCCGGGCGTGATCACGTGCGGCGAGCCGTCCACCGCGAAATGCATCGCCACGTTGGGGCCGTTGTAGGCCTGGTACACCACGCCCGCCACGAGCCGGCCGTCCTTCTCGAGGCCGATCGCGTCGTCGTAGTTGGGGTAGCGCGCTTCCCCCGTCAAGGACGCGACGAACTGCATCACGTCCTCGCTTCGATCCAGAATGAGCCGTCTCATGCCAATTGCGAATGCCATGCGGCGAGGCGCATCGCGCCTGCCGCGTCGTCAGTCATGTCCGGGCCGCGGGGTGCCGCGGCCGGTCCGGTCGCGTCCGCCACGTCAGACGGTGACCGTCTGCCCCTGCGGATCCACCGGCCCGAGCCCCAGCTGGCTGAGCTTTTCGACTTCCTTGCCGGTCGCCGCATCCTGCGCTTCGCCCTGGCTGCCGCGCAGGTCGCCTGCCGACACGCTGACGTCGGACGCATCGATCGTTTCGCGGCCCTGCGGCTGGTGCTTGCCGTTCGTCGAGCCGGTATTCAGGATCTCGGCGGCCGTGCTCTTGCCGCTGTCGAACGTGACCGAGCCGTCCTGGTTCTGCTTGCCGATGCTCTTGCCGCTCTTGTCGTAGATGTTGCCCTGATCGTCCATCTGCACCTGCACGGTGCCCTTGTCCGTGCTCAGCTTCACGTTGTGCAGCCCCTGGCCGGCCTGGCCGGAGCCGCCCAGGCCGACCGGGAGCCCGCCGTTCGCGAACGGCGAGTTGCCCGATTGCGGCACGGTGCCGTTCGGCGACGAACCGTCGCCGAGCGTGATCGTGATGGTCTGGCCGCCGGGCGCGCCGTTGGTGCCGTTCGCGCCGTTGTTCTGCGGGTAGCTCACCGGAATCGTCGAACCGCCATCCGTGCCGCCGGTGCCGCCGCTGCTGTTGCCGTTGCCGTTGCCGTTCGGGCCGCGCAGGTCGCCCGCCGACACGCTGACGTCGGACGCATCCATCGTTTCGCGGCCTTGCGGCTGGTGCTTGCCGTTCGCCTCGCCGGTGTTCAGGATCTCGGCCTCGGGGCTCTTGCCGCTGTCGAACGTGAACGAACCGTCCTGGTTCTGCTTGCCGATGCTCTTGCCGCTCTTGTCGTAGATGTTGCCCTGGCTGTCCATCTGCACCTGCACGGTGCCCTTGTCCGTGCTCAGCTTGACGTTGTGCAGCCCCTGGCCCGCGCCACCCAGGCCGTTCGCGCCGCCGTTGGCGCCGGCCGGCGGCTTCAGGAGCGCAGCCAGCGAACCGGCGTCCAGCGTCAAGTTCACCGGCTGATTGGCCGACGATGCACCATTGGCTCCGGAATTGCCGAAGTCGGTCGGCGTGGTCGTCGACGGACTGACGGTAATCGTGATATTCGCGGCCATATCGGACACTCCTGTCTTTGATTGGAAGTATTTACCCGGCTTGCATTTCGTGCGGTCAATATAGGTGAGTGACTGATTCGGCACGGGAGCCGGTGCGTATCGACGCGCATAAATACGAAGCGAAATATCGATTAAAGCGGGTCATAATTACCTGATTCAGATTCCTGATCGTGAAAAAATGACCGCCCTTCCCGCAATCGCTCGTTTCTTCGCCGATCGTCGGCCATTGCCGCGACCCTAGCGTCGCCCCATCGCCGAGCCGAGCGACGACTCCAGACGGTCGGTCGGCGACTGCGCCATATGCCTGACGATCGGATCGGGATCGTCCTTCATCTGCTTGGCCCGATCCTCGTCGAGCGGCTTCTGCGCGACACCGCCGGCCGCGGTTCGCAGATGCGCGATCGCTTCCATCTTCGACATCCCGAGATCGCGCATCAGCTGCAACGCCGACGCGATGTCGCTGCCGCCGTCGGGCCGCCTGTCCTCGTCGACCGCCTTGCGATAGAACGCCTTCAGATCCTTGTGGCGCACGGCGCCGCTCGCCTCCAGGTAAGCGGGCGCCAGCGAGTGCCGGCCATGGCTCTCTTCCAGCATGCCGACCACGCGCGCGGCCGCATGCTTCTTCACGAGGTCGACCTCCTGCTTCTTGTTGTCGGTCGACTTGTTCTCGTTGAACCTGTCGAACTTGATCGGCAGGAGGCGCCCGATGCGCTGCTGGTTGACGGTGTCGCGAATGCCGTCCCAGTCGCCCTTTTCCGTCGCATCCGGCTCGCCGTCGAACTGTTTTGCCAGCCGGTTGCGCATCGCGCCATCGGCGATGGCCGCCATCTTCTTGTCGCGATAGTGCTGCTTGAGCGAGTGGGCCGCCTTGCGGTTGTCGAGCAGGTCGCGCCCAGACAGGATCGCACCGCCCGCGATCGCCGCGGGCGCAACGCCATGCGTGCCGACCGCCAGGCCGACGCCGGCCCCGATCCCCACCGCCGACATGGTCGTCTTGATCGCGGACCGGACCATCCGGTTCTTGCCCTGGACCTCGGCGATGTAGCGTCCGGTCAGCACGTCGAGCATCTTCTCCCGCTGGGGGCCTGCGGGCTGGCTCAGGATCGCCACCTTGAGATCGTAGCGGGACTGGAAATCCGTCTTTCCCGCGATTTCCGACAGCGGCACCTCGTGGCCGCCGGTCTTGATCTTCGGGTCGTCGCCGGAGGCCGGCCAGTTGCCCAGCTGCTTCTGGTAGCGGCTCTTGCGCATCGCGGACGAGCCCAGTTCCTGCGCCGCGTAGACCGTATTCACGCCTTCGTGCGCGAGAGCCAGCGCGGACGCCGGCGACGAGGTCAGGTGCGCCTTCGTCAGGCCCTGCACGATCCCGCCTTCCGGTTTCGTCTTGTTCAGCAACTGCGGCAGCGCGTTCTCGTTGTCGACCCGGATCCATCTCCCGAAGCGGCGCAGCACCTTCGCGCCGACGGTTGCGTTCGGCACGAGCTGGCCCAGCGCTTCGCCGTGCGGGCGCGCCGCGTCCTGCTTCGCGGTGTTCGTCGTGCCGTCCGCTTTCTTGTCGGGCGGCTGTTCGCCGCTTTTGCGCGGGGCCCGGTCGCCCGGCGGCTTGATCGTGACGGGCGTGGTCAGCGGCGTCGTCGATCCCGACGGCGGCTTCGGCTTCGTCGCGTCGATCTCGCTGCCGGCGGTCTTGTCCGATGTGCTGGTGATCGCCTCGAAATGCCCGTGCTGGTCCCACACGACGACGCGATGCGTCGGCGCCTGCCCCGCTTGACGCTGGGTGCCGTGGAACTGGCCGATCGTCGTGACCGGATGCGCGTCGTCGACGCCGGCCTGCACGACACCGACCTGCATGTCGACACCGAACTTCTCGTTCACGAGCGAGACGAGCGCCGCGCCGTGCCCGCCTTCGTTGGTGTCCAGCAGCAGCATCCTGCCTTTCTCGTCCGGGTGCTGTGCGTCGAAGTCCGCGCGGATCTCGCTCACCGCCTCGTCCAGCGCCGGACCCTCGAGGTCGGGCCGCGCGCACTGCACGAGCGAGTAAATCGAACAGTTGTTGTCGCGTCCGCTGTTGCGGATCGGCTGCATGTCCTGGTCGGCGAGCGACTGCTCGAAGCGCGCGTTGGACGAGCGCGTCGCGTCGAGTTGCGCATGGCGCGCCGCCTGCGGCACATCGGCGACCACCGGCGTGTGCTTGTCCTTGCCGGAAGACGGCTTGACGGACGGCGGCGTGACGGCCGCCGTGTCGAGGTCGGCGGTTTCGCCGAAAAACGTGTCGAATACGCGACCGAGGCGCGCCACGTGGTCAGCCGTTGCGGGCGAATCGTTCGTCTCGGTCGCCTTGGCGGTCCCGGCGGTTTTCGCGACCGAGGTTGTGTCGGTCTCCGTCTCGTTCAGCGTGGCGGCGACGACGGCCGGCACATGCCGGGGCTCGGACGTCTCGACCTCGCTCGTCTTGTCCGTGATCGACGCGGGCCGGCTCTTCGATTTCAACGAAGCGAGCGATGCGCTCGAGCGCGGCGGCGGCGATTTCCTGACGGTAAAGCCCGTCGTGCGTTCGTTGCCCGGCGGCGCGCCGTGCTGCGCGACGCCCTCCAGCGCCTTCAGCGTTTCCGCGCCCCAGTCGGACGACGATTCCCGCGTCTTCTCCGCCGATTTCCGCGGCGAGCGCGTATCGAGTCCGGCAAGCTGCGGTGGCGGCGTCGCGCCTGGCGGCGCCTTCTGCTTGCCGGTGTCCGGCGCCTTGCGTTCGCCGGACGTCGTCGAGGGCTCGGGCTGCCGCCGCTCGAGCATGGCATTGCTGATCTTTCGGAACATGGGGATCTCGCGGCAGGATCGGATCGTACAGCGCGCTACGTTGGCACAGTGCGCACGCAGATCCCGCAACGACACGAAGCGAGCATCATTTTCACGAAGGCCGTTCCTGCGCGTCGAAGCCGGCGCGCGTGATACACCGCGACATCGGGGCAATTCCGTCGCTGTCACCGATCTGCCATCGTCGACCGGTAGCGTTCCGGGCTGACCCACGCTATCGACAGACGACTCCGCCATGCAGCGCACGTCGCGCGCCACGCCCCACGTTTATGCGGCCACGTCCCGCGCCCTCGCCGTCAGCCTCGCGATCAACCTGCTGCTGCTCGCCGCCGAGACGGTGGCGGCATGGTCCGCGCATTCGTCGGGGCTGCTCGCGGACGTCGCGCATGCGGCGATCGACCTCGCGGCCGATGCGCTGATCCTCGTCGCGTGCCGGCTCGACGCACGCCTGCCGCCGGAACGCCGCCCGACCTACGAACCGCTCGCGCTCGCGGGCCTCGGCGCGCTGCTCGCCGCGACCGGCGCGCAGATGATCTGGCACGCGATGAACCGGTTCGATACGCCGCCCCTCGTGCAGCCCGGTGCGGCGACGCTCGCGCTCGTCGCCGTCACGCTCGTCGGCAAGGCCGCGCTCTCGTGCTGGATGTTGCGCAAGGCACGCGAGACGGGTTCCGCGCTGCTCGAGGCGAGCGGCTGGCATCTACGTACCGATGCGCTGTCGTCGTTGCTCGCGGCGCTCGCGATGAGCGCGGCACTGGTCGGCTTCGGCCGCCTCGACGACGTGGCCGCGCTCGCGATCGGCGCGCTCGTGATCCGCACGGGCGCCGGGTTCATCCGGCGCGGCTGTGCGCAGTGGCCGGCGTTCGCCGAGTGGGCGAATCGTTCGACGCGCGGGTCGTGAACGCGGCGGGTATCGTCGAACGTCCGATACGTGCTATCGGCTCGAATGAAGAAGAGGCTCGCACGGTGCGAGCCTCTTTTGCATGATGCCGCCGTCACCGCGCAACATGCGATGCGTCGACCGATAGCGATGTATCGCCAGGCGAATGCGTCCGCTTCCGATGGGGCGGCATCGGCATCGGCAGCCTAGCCGAGCGGCACGACGCTCCCGAGCAGGATCCGCACGAGCGTCGCCTGCCGCGTGACACCCGTCTTCGAGAAGATCGCGCGCAGGTGCGTGCGCGCCGTGTTCTTGCTGATCCCCGATTCCTCCGCGGCTTCCTCGAGCGTCAGCCCGTTCGTCAGCAGCAGCGCGAGCGACGTCTCGGCCGGCGTCAGGTCGAACAGCTTGCGGATGATTTCCTGCGCGCCCTGCGGCTTGCGGTCGGGATCGCGCAGGAACAGCGTGACGGCCGGCCGCCGCTTGTTGTCTTCCGACCAGTCGGACAGCAGCACCGTGCGCACCAGCAGCCCGAGGCGCGGCTTGTCGAAGCTGCGCGTGATCGGCATCGCCTCGACGGTCGCCGCGGCCGTGCCGTGGTGGCCCATCACCGCGTGCCGGATCAACCGCTTCAGCGTGCGATTCTCCTGCGCGTCGGTCGCCTCGATCGTGCCGCGCGCAATCGTCAGACCGTTGTTCTGCTTGAGGATCTCGTCGGCGACGCTGTTCATGTCGATGATCGTGCCGTTCTCGTCGAGCGCGATCGTGCCGACCTGCATGCGGTCGATCGCGTTCGCGTAGATCGAGCGTTCGACCTCGGCCGAATCGAGCCGCGAATGCAGTTCCACCGCGCGCTTCAGGTGCGGCAGCAGCAGCGCGCAGATCGCCTTGTCGCGCGCGGAGAACTGCTTCGACGCGTGGTTGCGGCAGACGCGGAACCGGCATTCGACGCCCGACGGCGTGCGCAGGTCCGCGCCGAGGATATAGCGCACGTCCTGCGGCTTCAGGAACTGCTTGTACAGCTCGCTCGACAGCCAGCCCGTGTCGCCGAACACGTCGTCGACCGTGACCACGCGATCGGCCGGCAGGCCGACGAACGGATCGAGCGAATAGTAGTAGTTGTTGTACGACGCCTCGCCGTCGCCCGGGACGACCGGGCCGAACTCCGACGCGTGCACGGACAGCGGCGCGCGGCGATCGCTCGCGGCCGCGCGCAGGATCAGCGTCACGTAGTTCGCCTGCAGCCAGCGACGGACGAGTTCGAGCGCACCGGCCCACGGCGGCGTCTCCAGCGGTCCCTGGTAGATGCGCGCCATCAGCTCGCTGAAATCCGCGACGCCGATATCGGCCTCGTCACTTGTTGCCTGGCTCTCTTGCGGAGCCCATCTCGTCTCCATCAGCACGCTCCATCCTCCATACGACATGTTTCCGGTGCGACCACCCGCGCCGCCATGATTAAGACGCGTCTAAATTCCGGCGTCATCGGGAGATTCACTGAATGGTGAGAATTGGCCATCCGCGCTTGCGAACCATCGTCCAATCGGATGATGTGGCGCCCTGCCCGCTGCGCTGGAATGCCCGTCAGGCCGTACCGGCAAGCATCCGGTGCGGACTCAGGGAAAACCGCGACACGGGTTTACCTGATTCAGACCGCATTCGATTCAGACAGGAGTTCCCATGCCGCTCGACCCTCAGGCGCAGGCGCTGCTTGCCGCATTCGCCCACGCCCCCGCGATCGATTTCGCGCAGCTCACCGTTCCCGCCTACCGTGCGAGCCTCGCCGCGGGCGGCGCCTTCGCGCCCGGCGATGCCGTCGCCGCCGAAGAGGACTGGCAGATCCCCGCAGCGGGCCGTCAGTTGTCCGCACGGCTGTATCGGCCGAACGCCGACGGGCCGCTGCCGCTGACCGTGTTCTTCCACGGCGGCGGCTTCGTGGCGTGCGGTATCGACTCGCACGCGAACCTGTGCCGCAGCCTCGCGCAGCGGGCACGCACGCTCGTGCTGTCGGTCGACTATCGGCTCGCGCCCGAAGCGCGCTTTCCGGCTGCCGCGTACGACGCATGCGATGCCGTGCGCTGGGCGGCGGCCAGCGCACGCGATCTCGGCGCGCGCGCCGGCGCGGTGGCCGTGGCCGGCGACAGCGCGGGCGGCAATCTCGCAGCGGTCGCCGCGCTGCAGTTGCGCGGCTCGGGCATCGCGATCGCGCACCAGTTGCTGCTGTATCCGGTCGTCGATTGCGCGACCGAGCATCCGTCGTATGAATCGCTCGGCGAAGGTTATTTCCTGACGGCCGACATGATGCGCTGGTTCAAGCATCACTATTTCGACGACGGCGCCGATCGCGCGTCGCCGCTTGCCAGCCCGCTCGCCGCGCCGGACGTCGCGGGCGTCGCGCCGGCGACGATCGTCAGCGCCGAATTCGATCCGCTGCGCGACGAGGCCGAAGCCTATGCGCTGCGCCTCGCGCAGGCCGGCACGCCGGTGACGCTCGTGCGCTGGCCGGGCCAGCTGCACGGTTTCGCGAGCATGCTCGGCGCCGTCGATGCGGCCGACCGTGTGCTGACGTTCGGCGCCGCTGCGCTGCGCCGTGCGTTCGACGCGACGGAGGCGCAATGACGCTCGCCGGCACGCTGGAGATCGTCGACGAGCTTCGTGCGGGCCGCATGGTCCTGCTCGTCGACGAAGAGGATCGCGAGAACGAAGGCGATCTCGTGATCGCCGCCGATCACGTGACGCCCGACGCGATCAATTTCATGGCGCGCTTCGGGCGCGGGCTGATCTGCCTGACGCTGACCGCCGAGCGCTGCGCGCAACTGCGGCTGCCGCCGATGGCCGACCATAACGGCACGCCGTTCGGCACCGCGTTCACCGTCAGCATCGAGGCCGCCGAGGGCGTGACGACCGGCATTTCGGCGGCCGATCGCGCGCATACGATTCGCGCAGCCGTGCGGGCCGGTGCGCGCCCCGACGATCTCGTGCAGCCGGGCCACGTATTCCCGATCGCCGCGCGCCCGGGGGGCGTGCTCGTGCGTGCGGGCCACACCGAGGCCGGCTGCGATCTCGCGGCGCTTGCCGGGCTCACGCCGGCGTCGGTGATCTGCGAGGTGATGAACGACGACGGCACGATGGCGCGTCTGCCGGAACTGAAGACGTTCGCCGCGCAGCACGGGCTGAAGATCGGCACGATCGCCGACCTGATCCACTACCGCCGCGAGCACGAATCGCTGGTCGAGCGCGTCGGCGAGCGGCCGCTGCATACGCCGTGGGGGCGATTCCGCGCGATCGAGTATCGCGACGCCGTGCACGGCGCGCCGCATCTCGCGCTCGTGCGCGGCGAACCCGATCCCGCGACGCCGGTGCTGACGCGCGTGCACGAATGCCATTCGCTGCTCGACCTGCTCGACGCGGAGCCGTCCGCGCATTCGTGGCCGTTGCACGCCGCGCTGCAGCGGATCGACGCGGCCGGCTGCGGCGTGGCGGTGCTGCTCGATTGCGACATGCGCGGCGACGCGATGCGGATGCCGGCCGGCAACGCGCGTCGCGACGGGCGCGTGACGGGAATCGGGTCGCAGATCCTGCGCGACGTCGGCGTGCGGCGGCTGAACGTGCTGTCGAGCCCGTTCCGGCTGCCGGCGCTGTCGGGGCACGACCTGGAGATCATGGCGTTTATCCCGCTCGGGGACGACGATCCGGAAAGCGCGCGGGGCGCGCCCGCGAATCCGCTTCGGGCAGCGTGATGCGTCGATGCGCGGGCGTCGTGCGCGACGCCTGATGCGGGATGGCCGGCCGGGTTTGCGTATTACAGGCTATCGTTTGTTTTCAGTAAATACAGTCTTTGGTTTGTATTTTGACGATACATGCCATAGACTGTATTTTCCGATTACAAACGATCGCCTGTTATCTCGCGGAGCGCCCGATGGCCTTTCCCGTCCAGACCCTGACCCAATTGCGCCCGATACTCGTCGGCTTCCGGAAGTCCGCGGGGCTCACGCAAGCGCAATTGGCCGCCCGCGTCGGCGTCACGCAGCAATCCTACGCGCAGCTCGAAGCCAATCCGTCGGCGGTCAGCATCGAACGGCTTTTCAAGGTGCTGAACGCGCTCGGCGTCCGCATGACGCTCAGCCTCGACGAGCGGGATGACCCGGCGGAAGCGGCCGATTCCACCGCCGCTGTCGCGCCGGCGGTTCGCAAGCCGGCCGCGGGCAAGCGCGGCACCACGGCCGCCGGAAAACCGGCCGGAACCACGACCGGCGCCGCACGGAAGCGGCCGGCGGCGACGACGCGCGCCAAGCCGCGCGTCTCGAAGCGGGAGGACTGGTGACGATGGCCACCCGCCCCCGCCACGACCGGCTCGACCTGTGGATGAACGGGATTCCGGTCGGCTACTGGGAGGTTCGGCGCGGCGTCGAGCGCCTCGTCTACCTGCCCGACTGGCTCGACGATCCCCAGGGGCGGCCGCTGTCGCTGTCGCTGCCCTTCACGCCCGGCAACCAGCCGCACCAGGGCGCGGTCGTTGCCGACTACTTCGACAACCTGCTGCCGGACAGCGAGCCGATCCGCCGCCGCATCGCGCAGCGTTACCGGCTCGGATCGACGGCGCCGTTCGCGCTGCTCGCGTCGATCGGCCGCGATTGCGTCGGTGCGATCCAGATGCTGTCGCCCGGCGAGACGCCGGTCGATCTCGAGGCCATCGACGGCGTGACGCTCGACGACGCGGCCGTCGCCGACGTGCTGCGCCATGCGACCGCCGCCCCGCTGCCCGGCCGCGCGGAGCCGGACGGCGACCTGCGCCTGTCGATCGCCGGCGCGCAGGAAAAGACCGCGCTGCTGCGTCAGCGCAACCGCTGGTTGCGGCCGACGGGCAGCACGCCGACGACGCATATCTTCAAGCTGCCGCTCGGGCGCGTCGGGAACATGCAGGCCGACATGCGCACGTCCGTCGAAAACGAATGGCTGTGCGCGACGCTCGTCGCGGCGTACGGCCTGCCGGTCGCGCCGTGCGAGATCGGCCGGTTCGACGACCAGAAGGCGCTGATCGTCGAGCGCTTCGACCGGCGTCCGTCGCGCGACGGCTCGTGGCTCCTGCGGCTGCCGCAAGAGGACATGTGCCAGGCGACCGGCACGCCGTCCGGCGCCAAATACGAATCGGACGGCGGCCCCGGCATCGACACGATCATGGGCATCCTCGCGAATTCGGCCGACGCTGCGCACGACCGGATGAACTTCTTCGTCGCGCAGCTCGTGTTCTGGGTGCTGGCGGCGATCGACGGCCACGCGAAGAACTTCAGCATCGCGCACCTGCCCGGCAACACGTACCGCAGCACGCCGCTGTACGACGTGCTGTCCGCGCATCCGATCATCGGCACGCGCCGCAACCAGATTCCGCCGCGCCGCGCGCGCCTCGCGATGGCCGTGTGCGGGAAGAACCGGCACTACGTGATCGGCGAGATCCAGTCGCGTCACTGGATCGCGCAGGGCCGGCGCGTCGGGTTGACCGAGGACGACGTGCGTGCGGCGATGGCGGCCGTCGCGGCGCGCACGGAACCCGCGATTGCCGAAGCCGCCGCGCAGATCCCGGCGGATTTTCCGATGGATGTCGCGGACGCGATCTTCGACGGCATGCGCCGGCAAAGCCGCAAGCTCGGGGCCTGAGATAGCGCGTGAAGGTTCGGGCGGTTGGTGGTGCCGTCGCGTGGTCCGATGCGTTCGGCATGCTGCTTCAACGTGCCGAATCGACGGTCTGCCGGGCCCGGGCCGACGGTGCTTCGCCGGAACGCGCGCCGCCGACGATTCTCCACGCCGGATGGCGATGCGCGCCGCCGACTCGATGCCGGTTCGGGCGGACGGCTCGCATGCGCCGGCCGCATCGCTCATCCACCCGGACGATGCGCGCGTGCGCCACCGCCGCACAATGGTCGCCGTGCCCATTCCCGACGCCCGCCCCCTCATGGAATCCGCCGACCTCACGACCGCGTTCAGCCCGCTGCAGATCGGCCCGCTGACGCTGCGCAACCGCCTGCTCAAGTCCGCCACGAACGAAGGGATGACGCCGAACGGCGTGCCGTCGCGTGCGCTCGTCCGGTTTCACGAACGCATCGCGGAAGGCGGCGCCGCGCTGACGACCGTCGCGTACTGCGCGATCAGCGACGACGGCCGCACCTTCGTCGACCAGGCGCGGCTCGACGTGCCGGCGGTCCGCCAGTTCCGCGCGCTGACCGACGCCGTCCATCGCCACGGTGCGGCGGCTTCCGCGCAGATCACGCATGGCGGCTGCTTCACGTTCCTGCCTTCGCTGTCGACGAAACGGCCGTTGAGCGCATCGGGCGGCTTCAACAAGGTCGGCGTGATGAGCGGCCGTTTCCTGAAGCAGGCGATGACGCGCGACCAGATGGCGACGATCGCCGACGAATTCGCGCAGGCGGCACGGCATGCCCGCGACGCCGGCTTCGACGCGGTCGAGATCCACATGGGGCACGGCTACCTGCTGAGCCAGTTCCTGTCGCCGCTGTACAACCGCCGCCGCGATGCCTATGGCGGCGACGCGGCGCGCCGGGCGGCGTTCCCGGTCGAGGTGCTGCGCCGCGTGCTCGACGCGGTGGGCCGCGACCTCGCGGTCGTCTGCAAGATCGGCGTGACCGAGGGCGTGCGCGGCGGCGGAACGGCCGACGACGCGTGCGAGATCGCGCGGCGGCTCGAAGCCGAAGGCGCGCACCTGCTCGTGCTGAGCGGCGGAATGAACGTCGAATCGGTGTGGCAGCTGTTCGGCAGCCCGCTGCCCGGCGACGCGCGTGCGAATGCCGACAACGCGATCGTGCGTGCCGCGATGGCGCTGCAGAAGCTCACCGAGCCGAAGATGGGCGCGTTTCGCGAGATGTATTTCCTCGAGCACTCGAAACAGGTGCGCGCGGCCGTCAGGATGCCGCTCGCGTACCTCGGCGGCGTGCGTTCGAGCAGCAACGTCGCGCTGGCGATGCACGAAGGGTTCGACGCGGTCGCGCTCGCGCGGGCGCTCGTGTTCGAGCCGGGTTTCGTGAACGCGCTGCGCAACGACCGGCTCGCGCAGTCGGGCTGCACGTCGTGCAACCGCTGCGTCGTGTCGATGTACACGCCCGGCGGCACCGCGTGCGCGCTGCGCGAACCGAACGACCCCGCGCCGAACCGCGTGCCGGCCGCCGGCGCCTGAGCGCTCAGCCGGCGTCGCGCGCGCGGGCGAGTGCCGCGAGGTTCCCTTCGCCGAACCCGTGGTGCCCGTGGCGCTGCACGATCTCGAAGAAGATCTCGCCGGCCCGGCGCTTCACGAAGGTCTGGAAGAACAGCTTCGGCACGCCGTCGCTGCCGATTTCGCCATCGACCAGCACCGCGTGGCGGCGCAGTGCGTCGAGATCGACGCCGTGCCCCGGCAGCCGCGCATCGACGTCGTCGTAATAGCGCGCCGGCGGCTCGATGAATTCGACGCCGTTCGCCCGCAACGCATCGACGCACGACAGGATGTCGTCGGTGGCCAGCGCGACGTGCTGCACGCCCTCGCCCGGATGGTCGGGCAGGTACGCATGCATCAGCTCGGTGCGCCGCGTGCCTTCCTCGTAGACCGGAATCCGCACCGCGCCGCACGGCGACACCATCACGCGCGATTCCTCCGACACATGCCAGTGCGCATCGATTTCGTGGATTTCGCGAAAATGCAGCAGGTCGTGGTAGAAATCCAGCCACTCGCGCATGCGCCCCGCGCCGACGGTTTGCGTGAAGTGGTCGACCTGCTGCAGGCCGACGCCCACGCAATCGAGATCGGTGTGCGCGGTGGCGATGTCGATCGGCCGGAAATCGATGTCGAAGATCGAGATGTCGCCGACGCCGCCGCGCTGGCCGTCCCGCCCGCGCCAGCGGTCGATGAAATACAGGTGCGAATCGCCGATGCCCTGGATCGCCGGGATCTTCAGCTCGCCCACGCCGACCTTTTCGCCCTCGAACGCCCACGCGCCGAGCTCGATCGCCCGCTCGAACGCGCGCCGCGCGCTCGCCACGCGCAGCCCGATCGCGCAGACGCCCATCCCGTATTCCTCCGCATAGCGCGCCGCGAACGAATCGGGTTCGGCATTGATCAGGAAATGCATCTGCCCCTGCCGGTACAGCGTGACGTGCTTGCTGACATGGCGTGCGATCGCCTTGAACCCGAGCTGCTCGAAGCGCTGCGCGAGCGCCTCCGGCACGGGCGCCGCAAACTCGACGAATTCGAGGCCGGCCATCCCGAGCGGATTGGCGGCCGGATCGGCAACGGGCGGCGTATCGCTGGACAGCGGGTGGGAATTGCCGGGCATTCCAGTCTCCGGGGGCATGCGGTCGATGGGGATGGTGCTCGTCGCGTGCGGCATGCGCGGCCGATGGGGAGGCCGCGCATCCGCTCCGAACGGGCGAATGGTCGATGCTGCAGATTTTAACCAGATCGTTCACGGCGGCACACCCTGGCCGAACGGGATATCGTCACGCCGCCTAGTGCAAACCCGGAAAGCGTTCGATAATCGCACGGACTTGAACGATAATCGCGCACTTTGTCCGATTGGCCAATTGCCGCCACGCGGCGCGCGCCCTATTCTCCGTTCACCCATCGACTTCAATGCAGCATCGGACGCGGCGCCGCCACGATTCCACGATGCGCCGTGCCAGGAGACACCGCCATGACCCCAACCTTCGACACCCTCGACGCCGCAGCCGGCGCCCGCGCGCGCAGCCAGGCCCGCAAGGCCGCGATCGGCAGCTTCGTCGGCGCCGTCGTCGACTGGTACGACTTCCTGCTGTACGGGATCGTCGCCGCGCTCGTGTTCAATTCCGAGTTCTTCCCGAAAGTCAGCCCGACGATGGGCACGCTCGCGGCGTTCGCGACGTTCGGCGTCGGCTTCCTGTTCCGGCCGCTCGGCGGCGTCGTGTTCGGCCACTACGGCGACCGGCTCGGGCGCAAGCGGATGCTCGTACTGACCGTGATGCTGATGGGGCTGTCGACAGTCGCGATCGGCCTGCTGCCGGCGTTCTCCACGATCGGCTGGTGGGCGCCCGTGCTGCTGGTGCTGATGCGCGCGATCCAGGGCTTCGCGGTCGGCGGCGAATGGGGCGGCGCGGCGCTGATGGCCGTCGAGAGCGCGCCGAAACAGAAGAGGGCGTTCTACAGCAGCGGCGTGCAGGTCGGCTACGGCGTCGGCCTCGTGCTGGCCACGGGCATCGTGTCGATCCTGAGCCACACGCTCGGCGAGGCCGCGTTCAAGTCGTGGGGCTGGCGCCTGCCGTTCGTGTTCAGCATCGTGCTGGTGCTGATCGGGCTGTGGGTGCGCAAGAACATGGACGAGTCGCAGGAATTCGTCGAGAAGGTCGAGCACGGCAACCGCAAGCTGCGCCTGCCGGTGCTCGAAGCGCTCACGCGTCATCCGAAGGCGTTCCTGCTGATCGTCGCGCTGCGGCTCGCCGAACTGTTCACGATGTATATCGTCACCGCGTTCGCGCTCAGCTATTCGACGACGAACCTCGGCATGTCGCGCGACTTGTTCCTGAACATCGGCCTGCTGGTCGGCGCGGTGAGCTGCGTGACGATCCCGTGCTTCGCGTGGCTGGCCGACCGCTACGGCCTGCGCCGCATCTACCTGATCGGCGCGCTGATCGGCCTGGCGTCCGCGGTGCCGTTCTTCGTCGCGCTGGAAGCGCGGTCGATCGCGTGGATCGTGATCTTCTCGATCCTGCTGGCGAACGCCGCGCACGACATGGTCGTGAGCGTCCAGCAGCCGCTGTTCACCGAGCTGTTCGGCGCTGAATACCGCTACAGCGGCGCGGGCGTCGGCTACCAGTTCGCGAGCGTCGTCGGCGGCGGGTTCACGCCGTTCATCGCGGTCGGCCTCGTCACCGTGGCCGGCGGGTCATGGCACCTCGTCGCCGGTTATCTCGCGGTGGGCTGCCTGATCTCGCTGGTGGTCGCCGCGCGGATGCGGGCGGCGCAGTGATGGAATGAGTGCGTGGCCGGCCCGATCGTGGCCGGCCATGTCCCCGCACCGGCAGGCAATCGCCCCGCCGCGGCGCGGGCGCGACGTCAAACACTGTCAGTTGCGCACCGCGATCCCCCATTTCCCCTCTGAACATTCCACGCCGCCGGCCGACCAATGGCATCATATGGGCCTACGTCAGTCACCGATACGCCCCCATATCATGTCGAATCTCATCGTCCACGGCGGCACTCCGCTGCGCGGGGACATCAAGCCATCCGCGAACAAGAACGCCGTCCTGCCGATTCTGTGCGCCACCCTGTTGACCGATCAGCCGCTGCGCCTCGTCGGCGTGCCGGACATCACCGACGTGCGCAAGATCCTCGACATCTTCCGCACGCTCGGCAGCGACGTGTCGGTCGACTTCACGACGGGCCTGCTCGAACTCCACCATCGCAACACGAAGTTCGATCCGGCCGTCCACCGGCTGCCCGAGGCGATGCGTTCGTCGATCATGCTGATTCCGCCGCTGCTCGCGCGCTTCGGCGTCGCGCGCCTCGAGAACGACGTGAAAGGCTGCACGCTCGGCGTGCGCGAGATCGACCCACACGTCGAGGTGTTCGAGCGCTTCGGCGCGCACATCGAGCGCACGCCCGATTCGCTGATCGTCCGCACCGACGGCCCGCTGACGGCCAACGATCACTGGTTCGACTACGCGTCGGTGACGACCACCGAGAACTTCGCGCTGTGCGCGACGACCGCGCGCGGCACGTCGACGCTGATGAACGCGGCGTCCGAGCCGCACGTGCAGGAGTTCTGCCAGTTCCTCGCGATGATCGGCGTCGCGATCGAGGGCATCGGCACGTCGCGGCTGTGCGTGACGGGCGGCGGCAAGCTCGGCGGCGGCGAGTTCCGCTTCGCCGAGGATTTCCACGAGATCGCGACGTTCCTCGCCCTCGGCGCGATCACCGGCGGCGACATCACGGTGCGCAACTCGTCGCCCGAACATTTCCCGCTGATCGACCGCACGTTCGCGAAGTTCGGCGTCAACGTCACGCACCGCGACGGCTGGTCGCGCGCGGAGCGCGACGGCCCGCTGCGCGTGCGCCGGCCGTTCACGCAGAACATCCTGACCAAGGTCGAAGCCGCGCCGTGGCCGTACCTGCCGGTCGACCTGCTGCCGATCTTCATCGCGCTCGGCGTGCGCGCGGAAGGCAGCGCGATGTTCTGGAACAAGGTCTACGACGGCGCGCTCGGCTGGTCCGGCGAACTGTCGAAGTTCGGCGCGCACGTGCTGCTGTCCGATCCGCACCGGCTGATCACGTTCGGCGGGCTGCAACTGACGCCCGCACGCGTCGAGAGCCCGTACATCATCCGTGTCGCGATCGCGCTGCTGATGGTCGCCGCGAGCATCGAAGGCCGTTCGGAAATCATGAACGCGCTGCCGATCCGCCGCGCGCATCCGCATTTCGTCGAGAACCTGCGTTCGGTCGGTGCGAACGTCGAGTGGACGAGCAGCGAGTAATGCACTGAAGGATGCGGCGCACGTGACGGCCGCGTCGCATCCGGTTTCTCGGCTTTTCCCGTTCGCCGGCCCTCAGGCAAACGGATTTCGCAATACCGGGCCGCCGTCCACTTGCAAGCCGTCATGCATGTCTTCGGTGTACAGGTATTCACATCCTTCGATCGATGCAGTTGCCACGATGCACGCATCGTAGAAGGACAAGCGGTGCCACTCCGCCAGCCGTCGCGCGAGATCGTGCACATCGACGGTGACCGGCACGATATGACACAAGCTCCTGATCGGCTCCAGGAACTTCCCTACCTCGCGCCATGGCATCCGCAATTTGCGGTTGCACACACTGGCAACTTCGTTCAAAACCTGGACGCTGATGGTCGGCCGCCGCAGGAACAGCGTCTCCGCACGGTTTGCCTTGGTTTCGTCTTCGGAAAGCAGATACAGCACGACATTGCTGTCGACGAATGATCTCCCGGACTCAATCCTGCTCATTCGCATCGTCCCGGCTGAACTTGAAGTCGGCGGGCAGCTTGCCCCTGAAACGCCTCAACCGCTGCAGAAGCTCGTCGGGCCTCGGCTTGCGACTTACCGCGAACACCCGCGGGTTGTCGACCACGATTTCGATATCGTCCCCTTCGCGCAGTTCCAGTGCTTCGACCACACTGGCCGGAAGGCGGACCGCCAGACTATTGCCCCACTTTGCAACCTGCATGCGATCCTCCATGGATATACGCGATTGATTGTATATCGTCGATACGAATCCGCAAGCTAGCCGAATGGACAATTCGGTTGCCGCGCGTTTCGCATTCCCCACAACTCGCGCGATAATCGCCCACTCTCGCGCGAATACCGCGCACCCACCGCCCACCCCCGACGATGAAAAAGCCCGAACTCGACCGACGCGACTGGATTGCCGGCCTCGAAAAAGGCCTGATGATCCTCGAAGCCTTCGACAGCCAGCACGCGCGCATGACGCCGACGCAGGCCGCTGCGCGCACCGGCCTCACGCGCACGGCCGCGCGCCGCTACCTGCTGACGCTCGAATCGCTCGGCTACGTGTACACCGACGGCAAGCTGTACGGCCTCACGCCGCGCGTGCTGCGGGTCGGCTGGTCGTACTTCGATTCGGCGCGCCTGCCGCGCACGGTCCAGCCCTATCTGCAGCAACTGAGCGCGTCGCTGAACGAATCGGCGTACGTGAGCGTGCTCGACGGCTGGGAACTGGTGTTCATCGCGCGCAACGGCGTGTCGCGCGTGATGACGACGGGTTTCGTGCTCGGCGCGCGCGTGCCGGCGCCGCTGACGTCGCCGGGCGTCGTGCTGCTCGCCCATCATCCCGATCGCGAGGCCGTGCGTGCGTGGCTCGACGAAACCGAACTGCCGCCGTTCACGCCGCACACGATCACGAACAAGGCGCGGCTGCTCGAACAGGTCGACCACGCGCGCGACGCCGGTTTCGCGGCGATCGAGCAGCAATTGCAGGTCGGCGTCCGCGGGATCGCGGTGCCGCTGAAGAACCGTCACGGCGAAGTGGTCGCCGCGCTGAGCACGAACATGCCGATCGGCGCGGAAACGTCCGACGCGGCCGTGCGGCGCGTGCTGCCGCATCTGCAGGAAGCCGCACTCGCGATGCTCAACGTGCTGTAGCGCGAGGCAGCCTCACCTTCTCTTTCACCGTTACCCGATCCGCCACCAGCGCGGCAGCAGGTCGCGCACTTCCCGCCTGCGATACCGGTCGTCGATCAGGTGCACGACGCCTTCGTCGTGCTCGGTGCGGATCACGCGCCCGGCCGCCTGCACGACCTTCTGCAGGCCCGGATACAGGTACATGTAGTCGTAGCCGTTGCCGAAACGCGCGTCCATCGCGCGCCGCATCTGCTCGTTGACGTCGTTGACCTGCGGCAGCCCGAGCGTCGCGATGAACGCGCCGATCAGCCGCTCGCCGACCAGATCCACGCCTTCCGAAAACGCCCCGCCCAGCACCGCGAAGCCGACGCCGCGCCCACCTGCGTCGAAGCGCGCGAGAAACGCGTCGCGTTCGCTCTCCGCCATGCCGGGCGCCTGCGCCCACACGGGCACGTCCGGATGGCGCGTCTGCATCAGCGCCACCACGCGCCCGAGGTAGTCGAAGCTGCTCAGGAAGCCGAGGTAGTTGCCGGGCCGTGTCGCGTATTGCGCGGCGATCAAATCGGCGATCGGTTCGAGCGACCGGTCGCGATCGCGCCAGCGTGTCGACACGTGACTCGCGACGCGCACCGTCAGCTGTTCGGCGCGGAACGGCCCGTCGACATCGAGCCAGCCCGTATCGCCGGGCAGCCCGAGCGTGTCGCGGTAGAAATGGAACGGGCTCAGCGTGCCCGAGAACAGCACGGTCGCGCGTGCGGCTTCGTAGCGCGGCGCGAGAAAACCGGCCGGAATCACGTTGCGCACGCACAGCGTCGACTGAACGCGGCGCCGACGGCCCGCGGACCCGACACCGTCGAGCGCCGGCTGACGCGGCATCGGCTCGCCGATCAACGTCGCGTCGAAGATCGAGGCGCTGTCGAAAACCTCGGCGAGCACGCCGAACTGGATCGCCTCGAAATGAAACCGCAGCAGCGCGTCGCCGTTCGCGCGCGGCGCGTCGGTCAGGTGTTCGCCGATCGCGGCGACGAGGTTCTGCACGGCCGACACGATCGGGCCCGGCACGTCGGGATACGCGGCGTAGCGCTCGGTCTGCGCACGATTGACCGTGCCCCATGCGCGGGCGAGCCGGTCGAAGGCCTTGCGCAGCGCCGTCGGCGCGGCTTCGCGGGCGGCCGCGAACGCGAACGGATCGAGCGACGCGCTGTACATCTTGCGTGCACGGTCGAGCAGGTTGTGTGCTTCGTCGACGAGTACGCCGACGCGCCACTGGTTCTGCTGCGCGAGCGTATGCAGCATCGCGCTACCGTCGTAGTAGTAGTTGTAGTCGCCGATCATCATGTCCGACCAGCGCGCGAGTTCCTGCGACAGGTAGTACGGACAGACGTCGTGCGCGAGCGCGGCCGTGCGGACGGTGTCGCGATCGAGCAGGCCGGCCTCGATCGCCGCATCGCGCGCGGCCGGCAGCCGGTCGTAGAAGCCTTTCGCGAGCGGGCACGATTCGCCGTGGCACGCGCTGTCCGGATGCTCGCAGGCCTTGTCGCGCGCGACGAGTTCCAGCACGCGCAGCGGCAGCGCGGGCGTGCCGGCGCCGAGCGTCGTCGCCGCCTCGAGCGCGAGCGCCCGGCCGGGCGTTTTCGCGGTCAGGAAGAAAACGTGGTCGAGTTCGCCCTCGCCGCACGCTTTCAGCAGCGGAAACACGGTGCCGAGCGTCTTGCCGATGCCGGTCGGCGCCTGGGCCATCAGGCAGTGCCCGTCGCGCGCCGCGCGATAGACCGAGACCGCCAGCTCGCGCTGGCCGCTGCGGAACTGCCCGTGCGGAAACGCGAGCGCGCGCAGCGCCGCGTCGCGCGCGGCGCGATGAGCCGTTTCGCGCTCGGCCCAGCCGACGAAGCACGCGCACTGCTCGGCGAAGAACGTCGCGAGCGTGCCCGCATCCAGCGTCTCCGTCAGCACGGTCTCGCGCTCGGACACGATGTCGAAGTACACGAGCGCGACGTCGATTTCCGTGAGGCCGCGCGCATCGCACATCAGGTGCGCATAGACCTTCGCCTGCGCCCAGTGCAGCGCGCGGTGGTTGGCCGGCATCGCATCGAGGCTGCCGCGATAGGTCTTGATTTCCTCGACGCGGTTCGCCACGGGATCGTAGCCGTCCGCGCGGCCGCGCACGGTGAGCGTGCCCCACGTGCCCGTCAGCGCGATCTCGGTTTCGTAGCGCGCGCCGCGCTTGGACGTGACCGCGCCGTGGCCGGCGATGCCTTCGAGCGCCGTCGGCGCGGGCGTGAAGCGCAGGTCGAGATCGCCGCGCCGCGCGGTGAACTCGCACATCGCCCGCACCGCGACGACGTAGCTCATGCGGACAGCCCCGCCGTTTCGGCGTGCGCGACGCCCTCGCCGGCCCATTCGACGTCGACGACGCGCACCGGGATGCCGTGCGCAACGCAGTACGCGAGCCAGCGCGTCTGGTTGTCCTGGAGCCGGTCGCCGGGGCCTTTCACCTCGATCAGCTCGTAACGGCGCTCATCGGGCCAGAAACGGACGAGATCGGGCAGCCCCGAACGGTTGCTGCGGATATCCGCGAGCAGGCGCGTGAACCACAGCCGCAAGTGCTCGGGCGGCAGGCATGCGAGCGCTTCGTCGAGCAGCGCGTCGGTCAGCACGCCCCAGAACACGAACGGCGACTGCAGCCCGGCCTTCGTCGCGAAATGCCGGCGGATCGTGTCGCGATACGCACCCGAATCGAGCTGCGCGAAACACGCGTCGAAAGCGTCCGCGCGGCGCGCGGCGAAATCGGGCGCGTGCAGGTCGGCCGGGCCGCGCTGGAACGGGTGGAAGAACGCGCCGGGCACGGCGGCGAATACCGGCTCCCAGCACAGCAGCCCGAACAGCGAGTTGATCAGCGTGTTTTCGACGTAATGGACCGGCGACGCCGGTTGTGCGAGATGGTCGCGCACCGCGAACTCGACGCTGACGAACGCGTCGGGACGCGTGAGCACGAGCGTTTCGCGCGGCACGTCGGCCGCGGCGGCCGCGCGTTCCACGCGCTGGCCGGCGCGGCGCTGCAGGCGCGGCAGCATGCGCTCGACGCGCTGGCGTTCCTCGTCGCTCTCGAAGCCGCCGCGCGCATCGAGCGCCAGCACGAGTGCGTCGTCGTCGCGCCCGCAGCGCTCGAGCACGCGGATGCGCCGATGGCGGCTGCCGGGCCACGCGCTGCGCGCATACGCGTCGAGCGCGGCGTCCCAGTCGGCGCGCCGCTCGCAGGTCTGCCCGAGCGCGAACAGCAGCTTCGCGCGCCGCGTCGCGAGCCACGGCTGCGCGCAGCCGACCGCGTCGATCGCGCGCGTCAGGTCGTCGAACGGCAGATCGTCGGGCCACGCATCGAGCGCGTCGCGGCACATCTGCAGCGCGAGATACGCATCGACGTCGCCGCGCTGCTGGAACGCGCGCGACGACGGCGCGATCGGCACGCTTTCGTACTGGAACACGCCGAGATCGGCGAGCACGAACTCGCTCCAGTCCTGGTGCAGGTTGCCGAAGAACATCAGCCGCAGCCGGTCGCACAGCGCGCCGACCGTCACGCGCAGCACGCGGTCGCCGGCCTGTGCGCACCATGCATCCAGCGGTTGCGCGACGTCGTGCGCGGGCCGCAGCCGTTCGAGCCATTCGGGCTTGCGCTCGCCGGCATGCGCGGCGAGCGACGGGAAGATGCGCAGCAGATCGGCCTTGGTCGACAACGCGAACAGCTCGTCGAGCGTCAGCGCGGGTGCCGGGTCGACCCAGCCGAGCGCGACGAGCGGCGCGGCGGCGTCGAGCGTGCTGCCGATTTCGTCGTACGCGAGCTTGCTCGCGCGGAAGTCGGACCCGCTGCGCATCAGCATCCGCACGAGCAGCGCGCGCGACGGCTGCGGCAGCGTCGCGAACTGCCGGACGAACGCATGCTCGTGCGCGTCGAACAGGTCGTCGTAACGCTCGCCGAGCCAGGCCAGCGCGCGTTCGAAATTGGTCAGGTAGTAAAACGCCGGGGGCGTCGGCGAAGCAGGCGTCACGGAGATCGATCACTGTACGTTTGTACAGGTCGGAATCATATCAAATGTGACGGGAAATGCCGCGCGCGGCATCCGCCCGCCGCTGCCGGGCCGCGCTCAGAACTGGTAGTTCACCGACATGTCGAACACGCCGTTGGTCGACTGCTGCGTGATCGGGCTGCGCGCCGCGCGGCCGACGAGCTGCTCGATCGCGCCGTCCATCGTGACGAACCAGTGCTTGTTCACGAACCACACCATCGTCACGCCGAGGCCGGCCGACTTGATCCCCGCGCCCGACGAATAGGCCGGCAGCCCCGAGCGCGCGGCGGCGCCCTGGCTCACGCCGAACCAGCTGTTCATGTAGCGCGAATCGGCGAACGACACGGTCGGCCCCGCGAACCAGAAGAAGTTCTCGTTGCTGCCCGGCATCGGCATGTATGCGGAGAAATCGCCGGTCCAGCCGTTCGAGCCGCCGATGCTGCGCCGGACATCCGCACGCAGCACGAGCGGGAATTCCTTCGAGATCACGTAGTCGGCCGCCAGCTTCATCACGGGCGCCGCGTTGATGTTGTCGAGGCCGTTCAGGTGGCCGAGATCGTCGGCCGAGCGGCGCCCGAGGTCATAGCCGACCGACAGGCTCACGCGCCAGTTCGGCCCGCGCAGCACGTTCGCGCCGAGCCCCTCGCCGGTCGACAGGAAGAACAGGTCGCGATAGCGGATGTCGAGGTTCGGGCCGCCGAGCACGCGATAGCGTTCGGAGCCCGCATAGCGCGGCTGCAGCGTCATCGCGGCGCCGACGCTGACCTGCCACGTGGAGACGGTCGGATCGAACAGTTTCTCGAGCGGCACGCCCGCCGAGTACTGCCACTCGCCGAGCGGCGAAGGCGTCTGGGCCGACGCGTCGCGGGCGCCGGCCGCCGTGAGCGCCGCGCAGGCCGACAGGCCGGATACGAGCCGGCGTGCGCCGGGTGACAGCAACGGGCGAGCAACAGTCATCAAGGCGTCTCCGTCGGTTGCGCGAAACGAACCTGAAGGAAAGCGCGTCGCGCCGCTTCAGCCGCAGCGGATGGCAGCCGGTGGCGCGAACGTAGCGTGCGCTGAATTAACGGACATCCTACGCGACGCACGCGCAGACGCAAAGCGCCCGCTGCGCGCGGGCACTTTGCCGTGTTCCGGAATGGGCGCGAGAAGCGTTGCCGAATCAGAAACGCTCGACGTGATAGTCGCCGGCCAGCGCGGCCGGGCTGCGCGTCGACATCATCCGCGAGAAGCCGTCGGCGAGCCGTCCGAGCGCCAGCTGTTTCTGGCTGGCGTCCCAGTGCGTGTAGGTGTCGTACGCGGCATCGTCGAACGAGACGGTGACGGCGACCGGGCGGCCGCTCGCGCGAAAGCCGATTTGCAGCACGCCGCCCGGCAATTCCTCGATGTGATAGCGCAGCGAGCGCGATTCGAAATAGCGGCCCAGCACCTGAGCGATCGCGCGCTTGTCGGGTGATTGAACGTGGATGTCCATGAGGGTCCTCCTTTTCAGTATTCGCGCGGCCGGTAATGGCGCACCGCGCCGCCGGGCATCCGCATCGGCGGCGGATGCGACGGCGGGTCGCCCTGCGGCAGCCCGTCGGGCACGGGCGGATCGACCGGATCGTCGTGTCCGGGCGGGTCCGGGTCCGGGTCGACGTCGGGTGTCGTCGGTTCGGGGCGGTGCAGCATGGATGGCGTCTTCATGTCACTCCTGCGCGACGGCGCGCGCCTCTCGATGGCGCTGCGACCGCGCGCAAGCGGCGTGCCCGCCCCGGCTCCGCTCGAGTGGCGGCGCGGTCAGTCGTCGTAGGCCGCCATCACCAGCCACATCGTGCGCCCCTCGGTGGTCAGCCGCACCGCGAGCGCGAACGGATCGGCTGGCGCGCATTGCGCGACGAGCGCCTGCTGTGCGCGCTCGGGACCGTCGTAGACGATGTCGTTCAGTTCGCGCACCTCGTCCTTGCCGTCGAACATGCGCCGCTCGGGCCGATAGACCAGCGATTCGCGTTTCCACGCGTCGAAACGCGCGCGCACGCTGGCGAATTCGCCGCCGCATACGTTCGCGTCGTAACGTATCCTTTCCCTGGTTGCATTCATCACGATGTCCTCTTGTCCACGCGGACGGCGCGCGGCGCATGTCCCGCGTGCCCGCCCGGTTTCTCCGGCGCGCAAGCGTCGTGCCGTCGGCACGTCACGGGCACGGCGCTTGCGCGTGCATCAACGACCAAGGAGGTTCGACCATGACCGCTTACGCCACCGGCCGCCACCATGCCGTGTCACCGGCCGCCGGACAGTTCCGTCTCGCCACGTCACGCCCGCCGTCCGAAGACAAGACGGAAGAGCGCATCGACGAAGGGCTCGAGGAGACGTTTCCGGCCAGCGATCCGCCCGCCGTCGGCGGCGCGACCCGGATCGACCCCGCGAACCCGTCCGGCGAGCACGAACGTCGCGCGCCGCACGACCCTTCCCCGCCCCGCGATCACGGCTGACGGCGGCACCCGGCTCGCGATGCGCGGCGGCGCATCGGCGGGTCGGACCCATCCGGAGAGATCTGATGAAACGCCTTGAACGCAGATGGCACGAAATCAGCGGCGCCGCCGGTGTCGCTGCGCTGGCCGCCATCGAGAGCGCAGTGGTGCTGGCAATCGTCGTCATGACGGGTATCGGCCACTGACATCCCGCACCGCCCGCCCGCGGCAGCCGCCGTGGAAGATGTACAAGCGGGCTGGCAAATTTCTCCGTCGCCCGGCCATCGCGGCCCGGCGCATGCGGAGCGTGCGCGGCACGACATCTGCTCCCGACTCGTCTCGCTCACGAAGGAGGCGTTCATGTATCGCGTCAACGAGATCATGTCGCGCGACGTGGTGTGCGTCGCGCCGACCGACACGATTCGCCATGCGGCCGAACTGATGCAGCGCTTCGATATCGGCGTGCTGCCCGTTTGCGACGGCACCGAACTCGTCGCGATCGTCACCGACCGCGACCTCGCGGTGCGCGCGCTGTCGCACGTCCATGCGTTCGATACGCCGGTGCGGGCCGTGGCATCCACGCCCGTGCAATGGTGCGTCGAGGACGACGGCGTCGGCGACGTCCAGCAGCGGATGGCCGACGTGCAGCTGCATCGCTTGCCGGTGCTCGACCGCAATCAGCGGCTGGTCGGCATCGTGTCGCTCGGCGACATCGCGACGCGCGCGGGCGGCCCGGAACGCGACGAGCTGGCCAATACGCTCGAGGACGTGTCCCTGCCGCGCCGGCGCTGACCGCCCGCGGCTTCCATCTGGAGAGGATCGATGACAACGGACAGACTGTCGCGCGACGACACGCGCATCGTCGGCGGCCAGCGCGGCTCGACCGGCGGCGGGCCGGGGCCCGACGTGATGGCCGCCCGGACGCTCGCGGGCGATCGCGTGCTGACGATGGACGGCGACGACATCGGCAAGGTGGCGGACATCATGCTCGACGTGCGCGCCGGCCGGATCGCCTATGCGGTCGTTTCATCGGGCGGTGTGCGCGGGCTCGGCGACAAGCTGCTCGCGGTACCGTGGAACATGCTCGTGCTCGACGTCGGGCGCCAATGCTTCGTGTTGCCCGTCGCGACCGAACACGTGCGCGACGCGCCGGGCTTCGATCGCGACTGCTGGCCGGCGATGGCCGATCCGGACTGGGCCGAGGCGCTGCATGCGTATTACGGCAGTTCGCCTTACTGGCTGATCGAGGAAGGCGAAACGGCCCTCGACTCGCCGCCGCACGAGGCGTCGCCGGACGGCTCCGAGGACGGCAAGCGGCAGCGTTGACGCCGGTCAGTGCGCGTTGCCGTTCGTCGGGCACGCTGCCTGTCAGCGCGGCGACGCGATGACGAACCCGGACGTCGATGTCGCCCGATGCCAATCCGCGTTCGGCGACGAGCGCTGCCCTGATGCGGGAAGCGAGCGTCGCATCGCGGATCTGGCCGCCGACGGCCGACGCGCGGCGCTCGAGTTTCGCGCCGACGCCCTCCTCGGCCGATGCATGGCGAGGTGTCGCGATCGACGTGAACGACACGATCAGCATGCTCGCGATCGGCACGACAAGCGGCGTGCGCTTCGGCCGAGCCGGCTTGCCGCCCGAGCCGTCGCGCCGCAGGGTTTTCGGTGTGTCCATCGACCCTCCAGTGTTCCCGTGTGGCCGCACGCTCAGCCGCGCCCTTTCCCGCCGTGCGCATCGTCCGGCGCGACGTCGGCGATCACGCTCGCGAGCGTCGGCATGTCGACCGGCTTGCACAGGTACGCATCGAAGCCGGCGGCCAGCACGCGGTGGCGGTCGGCCTTGCCCGCGTGCGCGGTGACCGCGACGACAGGCAAGTGCGCGCTGCCGCCCGGCAAATGGCGGATCCGGTCGAGCAGCCAGAAACCGTCGCCGTCCGGCATCGCGAGATCGGACAGCACGACGCTCGGCGGCTGCCGCTCCACCGCGTCGAGCGCGTCGTGCCCCGACTGCGCGGTCGACACCTGCGCGCCCATCGTTTCGAGTGCCGCTGCGAGGCTCGCGCGCGAGGTGGCATCGTCATCGACGACGAGCACGCGCTGGCCGTCGAGCGCCACCGAGTCCGATGCGCCTGCGGGACGCGCCAGGTTCTCGGCCGGATCGTCGGCGTCCCAGCCGGCCGGCAGCGTGACCGTCACGGTCATCCCGCGTCCCGGTCCGTCGCTCGTCGCGACGACGTCGCCGCCGTGCAGCTGCGCGATGTTGCGCACGATCGACAGGCCGAGCCCGAGGCCGCGCTTCGGCGACGCGAACGCGCCTTCGGGCCGGCTGAACGTCTCGAACAGACGCGGCAGGTATTCCGGTGCGATCCCCTGGCCCGTATCGGCGACCGACAGCCGGACGCGCTCGCCCGCACGCGTCAGCGACACGGTGATGCGCCCGCCCGGCGGCGTGAACTTGATCGCGTTCGACAGCAGGTTCGACAGCACCTGGCGCACGCGCTCGCCGTCCGCCGGAATCACGCAGGTCGGCATCGCGTACGCCGCCGACAGCTCGAGCCCGTTCGCCTGCGCGGTCGCGTCGAGCTCGCGCGTGGCGTCGCGCACGACGCGCACGAGATCGACCGGCACGCGTTCGAGACGCAGCCGGCCCGTCGCGAGCGACGACGCGTCGAGCAGGTCGCCGACCATGTGCGACAGCGACCGCGCGCTGCGATCGATCGCGTCGACGGCCTGTTCCGCGAGCCCGTGCCCGTCGACGTTGCGCAGCACCTCGACCCACCCGTAGATCACGTTCAGCGGCGTGCGCAGCTCGTGCGACACCGTGGCCAGCAACTCGTCCTTGAGCCGGTTCGACGTGTCGGCCTGCGCACGCGCGTCGCGGGCGCCGCGCAGCGAGCGCAGGTCGCGCTGCTCGCCGCGGCGGCGTTCGCGCGCCTCGCGCAGCGTCATCGACAGGCCCGTGCAGTTGCCCTGCGCATCGACGATCGGCGACGCGGCAAAGGTCGCACGAAAGCGACCGCCGTCACGGCGCACGCACAGCACGTCGAGCGGCCCGACCGTCGCGTGCAGGTTCGCGAACGTGGCGGGCACCGGATGCCGCCGCAGCCAGCGCGGCGCGATCATCGCGATGACATCGCGCCCGCTTGCCTGCGCCGCGTCGATCCCGAAGATCCGGCGCGCGGCCGGGTTCCAGCTCGTGATCCGGCGCGTGGTGTCGACGCCGACGATCGCATCGGGCGATGCGTCGACCACCTTGCGCAACAGGCTGTCGTCCGGCACGCGCGCGGCGGGCGCCGGTTCGCGATGCGGCGCGCGTGCGTCGGCGTCCGCATCGTTATCGTCGTCGACGGCGTGCAGTCGATCGTTCGCGATCAGCGGCTTCACCGCCATCACGAGCACGCACTCGACGAAGCTGATCGCGACGAACGCGCCCGCCTGCGCGAGCAGCGTGGCCGGCGGCGCATCGCGCCACCACAGCGCGCCGATCACGGCCACGCTCGCGACGGTCGCGGCGAGGCCGCCGCCGAACGACGTCAGCCATGCGGCAGCCGCAACGCCCGCATAGAAAGGCAGCGGCGCAAATGGCGCGTGCTCGCCGACGGCGTGAATCGCCCACGCCTGCAGCGCGGACGCCAGCCCGACGGCCAGCACGACCCATGCACCCTGCCGCAACAGCTCATGGATCAGGGTCTTCATTGCATCCTTGCCTCGCGCCGGCTCCCGTCGTGCGGCGTCGTGCCGCCGATCGGCGATCCGGGATGCCGTCGAGCGTGCCGGGCGGGCCGGGATGTTTCAGCAAGCGATATGCCTGGAACGGGCGTGACACGGTGGCCTGGCGGAGGATGGGGAGGATGGCGCAGGGTGCCGGCCGCAGGCGGTCCGGCGTCGACCGATGCTGCCCGCGGCGCCGGTAGAAAACGATCGTGACCGGCTTTTTCATCGGCTTTCTGTAAAAAAGCACCGGTCCGACCCCGGATCGCGCCGCCTGTCCCGGTCACCCAAAAGCTCGATGGGCGAATCCTTCCGTCCCCGCCGCCGACATTGGAAATTACTATTCAGCGGCACCTTCGGTGCCGTTTCGCTGTCGATGATAAATATTGCAATGAACGGAACGCGTGATGCCGATTTTCAAAACGGCCCGCGAACGCCGATGGGTGAAACCGCAAACCGGTCGAAGCAGCGCGCAGACGGCCGCCGGCTGTCCGGCCGGTCCTCCGCGATGCGCACGCTGCTCGGCCGCATCGAGAAAATCGCACCGACCCGCGCCAGCGTGATGATTGCCGGCGAAAGCGGGGTCGGCAAGGATATCGTCGCGCGCCGGCTGCACGATCTCAGTGCGCGGCGCGACGGCCCGTTCGTGCCCGTGAATTGCGGCGCGATCCCGCCCGATATCGCCGAGTCGCAACTGTTCGGGCACGAGAAAGGCAGCTTCACCGGCGCGATCGCGCAGCGGGAAGGCTTCTTCGAAGCCGCGCGCGGCGGCACGCTGCTGCTCGACGAAATCGCCGAAATGCCCGCGGCGCTGCAGGTGAAGCTGCTGCGGGCGATCGAGTCGAATGCGATCGTGCGGGTGGGCGGCACCGAGCCGATTCCGCTCGACGTGCGCATCGTGTCGGCCACGCGCCACAACCCGGCCGAAGCCGTGCGCGACGGCCGGCTGCGCGAGGACCTGTTCTACCGGCTCGCCGCGTTCGCGCTGTACGTGCCGCCGCTGCGCCAGCGCGACGGCGACGTCGAGACGATCGCGCAGGAATTCGTCGAGACGCTGAACGCACGGCACCGCTCGCACAAGCGGCTGACCGACGCGGCGATCGCCGCGCTCCGCGCGTACTCGTGGCCCGGCAACGTGCGCGAGCTGCACAATACGATCGAGCGTGCGTACATCCTGTCGGACGAAGGGATCGACGTCGCGCTGCCGAAGCAGCCGATGCCGCCCGACCGCACGTCGGAGAGCGCGATGGCGCTGCCGCTCGGCGCGACGCTGCACCATGCGCAGCAGCGCTTCATCGCGGCCACGCTGCGCTATTTCGACGGCAACAAGCCGCGCGCGGCCAAGGCGCTCGGCATCAGCCTGAAAACGCTCTACAACCGGCTCGCGCTGATGCGCGACAGCGGCCGCTCCTGAGCGGGCGGCCGCGCCTCCAGGCCGCGGTCAAGCGACCTTGAACCGCCCGACCGTCGTCGCCAGCGCGTTCGCCTGCGACTGCAGCGCGGTCGCCGCGGCGGTCGACTGTTCGACGAGCGCCGCATTCTGCTGGACCATTTCATCGAGCTGCGTGACCGCGCGGTTCACTTCCTGGATGCCGCGCGTCTGCTCGTTCGCCGCGTGCGTGATCTCGGAGATGATGGTCGTCACGTTCGACACGTTGGACACGATCTCGCGCATCGTGTCGCCCGCCTGGCGTACCTGCCCGGAGCCGGCCGACACGCTCGCGACCGTCGATTCGACCAGCACCTTCACTTCGCGCGCGGCCTGCGCGCTGCGCTGCGCGAGGCTGCGCACTTCCTGCGCGACGACCGCGAAGCCGCGGCCCTGCTCGCCCGCGCGCGCCGCTTCGACGGCCGCGTTCAGCGCGAGGATGTTGGTCTGGAACGCGATGCCGTCGATCACGCCGATGATGTCGCCGATCCGGCCCGATGCTTCCTCGATCTTCTCCATCGTCGCGACGACGTCCGACACGACCACGCCGCCGTGCGACGCGATCCGCGATGCGGCCGCCGCGCGCTCGTCGGCCTGACCGGCGGCCGCGGCCGACTGGCCGACGGTCGCGGTGATCTCTTCCATCGACGCCGCCGTTTCCTCGAGGCTCGCCGCGGCCGATTCGGTACGCGACGACAGGTCCTGGTTGCCCGCCGCGATCTCGTTCGCGGCCGTGCGCACCGATTCGCTCGCGTCGCGGATCTGGCGCATCACGTCGTTCAGCTTGTCGACGAAGCTGTTGAACGAGCGCGCGATGTCGGCGACTTCGTCGCGGCCGTCGGCCGGCAGGCGCTGCGTCAGGTCGCCGGCGCCCGAGCCGATCGCGGCCATCGCCTGGCGCACCTGCGACAGGCGGCGGAACGCGGTCGCGGTGATCGCGCCGATGATCAGCGACGCGACGCCGACGATCACGACCAGCGTGATCAGCGACGCGGTCAGCAGCGAGCGCATGCCGGCCGTCGCCTCGGTCTTGTCGAGCAGCACCAGCGCGTACCAGTCGGTGCCCGGCACGGGCCGCGCACGCACCAGCTTCGCGTCGCCGCCGACGCTCACCTCGACGGGCGCCGTCGCGGCCGCGACCGTCGCGGCGCCCATCGCACCGAGTTCGGGCGACACGTCGGCGACCGGCGTCAGCGTGAGCTTCGGGTCCGGATGCGCGACGACGTGGCCGCTGCTGTCGATCAGCATCCCGAAGCTCGCGGGCGTCGGGCGGATCGACTTCACGTTGGCGATCACGCTGTCCATCGCGACGTCCGCGGCGACCACGCCCTTCAGCGCGCCGTCACGCAGGATCGGCACCGCGAACGTGACGACGAGGTTGCCGGTGCCGGCATCGACGTAAGGCGGCGTGACGACCGGCTTGCCGGCCTGCGCGGCCTGCTTGTACCACGGGCGGCCGGTCGGATCGTAGTCGGGCGGGATGCCGGTCGGGTCGGAGAAGCGGAACGCCTTGTCGGCGTAGCCCGCATACACGTTCGTGAAGCCGCCGGCCGTGGCCATCTGCTTGAATACCGGCAGCGGATCGGGCGCGAGCGCCGCATCCTGCAGCGACGCGATCATCCGGCTCCGGGTAGCGACCCAGTCGGCGATCCCGACCACGTGGCCGCTCGCGACGGAGGTCAGGTTGCGGTCGATCGCGTCGTCGTTGTACGCGTGTGCGATGAAATAGTTGATCAGCGTGGTCGCGACGAGCGCGAAGATGACGATGGCGACGCACGCGGCGAGGATGCGGGCGCGGATGGACGAGAACATGGCAACGACTCGGTAAGGGAGCGCGAACGCCCGGTGGACGAATTCACCGGGTAAACGGCAATCGCGGCGCTGACTTGAGGCCGTTGTGACAATTCGATGAAACGTATGACGAAAGACGTTGACGGCTGTCAGCGGATCGTCAGGACGAGCGCAGGCGGGACCGGTGCGACAGACGCCGCCGGCAAGACGGTCTAGCGGGATTCGGCCGCGGCCGGCGACGTGCGGTCAGCCGCGGCAACCGCCTGTCACAGGCGGACGCTCGGGCGCGGATCGGATTCCTCGGGCGCCGCACCGGCCTGCGTGTCGGCGTCGAAATCGTCCCGCTGGCGCATCCGTTCGCGCAGGTGCCGGATCGCGAACACGTGGATGTAATCGTGCACGCGCGCGCCGGACGACAGCACACGCACTTCATCGTCGAGCATCGCACGCAACTGATCCGCGCCGATCGCGCGCTGTTCGGCGGCTTCCTTGAGTGAATCGAGCAAATTGTCCTTGGACATCGACGGACTCCTGACGGTCGAGGAATGAAAAAACGACGGTACTGGAAGCTTAAAGACGGGTCGGCCGCGCGGCGTGCGATGCGCCGGCGCGTGTTTGCGCGCGATCAACGACACGTTGCGTGCCGCCGTGCCGATCCGTCCCCGAACCGGCCGCGCTTGATTCGCGGCGCAAACTGCCCGCGAACGAGACTGGAAGCCCTGCCACGCCACCCCGGGGCGCGGCACCGGTCGACAGGCGGGCGGTGGAGCCGCCGCGCAACGCCGATGCAGTGGGGAACTTAGACCGGCCGAAATCATGCGTCAAGCGACGCCCGCCGCACCCGGTTCATTCGTCGGAACACACCCGCCGGATCGCCGGCGGGCCGGACGATCGGCCAATCGGCCGCGGCGCGTGTCAGCGGATTCCGATACGCGCCGCGCAATTCCTGACAGCGACTTCAGCGCGCGCCGCTTGGCAGCCTGCTGCCGCCACACGATACTGATGCCATGAACAACGCGTTCATACCGGATCATCGCCCAGCCTGCCATCGAGCAAGGCGCGCGGGGTCTGGCGCAGGAGACCAACCATGGCACATCGCAACTTCCCGGGCCGGGACGGCCAGCGGCGCGCGTCGGGCAACGCGCGCGCCCTGCCCGCCCGGACCGTATCGGCCGGCAACCGTCCGTCCGACGATCTCGACACCTTGCTCGCGCTCGCCCGCGAAGCCGGGCTGCTCGTCACGCTCGACGGGCAGATCGGCCGCGAAAAATACCAGAGCGTCGCGGGGTCGATCCTCGCGCTGCAGCGGTTCGCCGCGGCGCTCGGCGCGCGACAGGCGAGCGCCGCACCGGCCGAATCGGAGCCACGCCGCAAGGCACGCCCCGGCTGGCCGCATGCGAACCGGCTGCGCAGCCGCACGTGCAGCGCATGCGGGCCGATGCACGTTGTGCGCCCGCGCTCGCGCGTGCGACGCGGCGTCGTCCGCCGGCACGACCTGTGCTCGATTCTTCGGACCACCTGAACACGCACGCAGTCGGCGCACGGCACGGGGCCGTGCGATGGCTGCGCGCCGTGACGCCTCCGCAGTGCCTGCCGCTGTCGTGCGAGTACGGTGGCGCCGTGCCTGCTTCGACCTTCGCCGCGGTTCGCCTCGACGCGATCGCGCGCCCATCTGCGCCGTCCTGAACGGCCGCATTCAAAACAATACCTGCGGGGAAAGTGATCCGACGGGGCCAGCCAGGCGGAAAGCGGACGGGGTGCATGCACCCCGTCCGTCCTCCAAGGCAGCCATTGGCTGCCTACCCTCGTGCCAGAGAGTTCTCGGCCGGATGACACGCCATGCAATCGATGGCGCGGCTCCTGAAATTGATGTGACGACCTGAACGCGCGATCGAACGCGATCTGCCGGATCAGCGGTTTCGATGCTTGCGTGTGCGCGTGACTGTCGTCGCACATGCACGACTGACCATCGCCATCGCCGGATGTTCCGTTAATGTCTCACGCGATGCGCATGCCGTTTCTGATGCAGGTCAACCGACATCGGCTTCGGGGCCGATGCCGCGCATTCACGCCGCGCCCCGCACGAGCAATACGGGCACTTGAGCGAGGTGCGCGACGCGGCGTGCGACGCTGCCGATCAGCCACGCGGCGATACCGCGCCGGCCATGCGTGCCGACCACCAGCAGCTCCGCACGCCAGTGCACGGCATCGCGCATCAGTGCGTGGGCCACGTCGTCGCTGGTCGGACGTGTTTCGACGACGCCGCGCTTGGTCGGGTTCCCGGTCGCATGAAACAGCGGTGCGATCCTCGCGAGCGCATCGTCGCCCTCCGCACGGTACGCGTCCTCGAGCGCCCGCACCGGCACGATATCGGTCAGACGAACCGCGCGATCGATCACGTAGGCGGCATACAGCAACGTCGTCGGCGCCGCGAAGCCGAGCCCGACGCGCGCCGCGTGCAGCGACGGCTCGCTGCCGTCGACTGCGAACATCAGCCGCTGCAGCGCGCCGTCCGACGGCCGTGCATAGGCAGCCGGCACGATCAGCAGCGCGCAGCGCGCGCGCTTCGACAGCGTGTCCGACATCGCGCCTTCGACGAGCCGCAGCAGCCCGTGATGCGGATTCGCGCCGACCACCAGCGCGTCCGCCTGCCACGCCGACGTGTCGTTCACCAGTGCATCGGCGACCGTGCCGCCCGTGACCGACGTATCGACGACGACCTGCTCGACTTCGATGCCGCTGTCGGCGAACAGCGCCGCGATCCGCGCGTTGATGGCGTGCGCTTCGCCCATCATGTCCTCGCGCGCGGACGTCAGCAGCGCGTCGATGCGCGGGATGTCGGGCAGCACGAGGCGCGGGTTGTCGATTGCGCAGACGATGCGCAATCGCATGCCGGGACGCAGCAGCGTGCGCGCATAGCGTGCGGCGGACAGCGATTCGGGCGTGGGATCGACGGCCAGCGCGATCCGCGCGAGCGTCGGGAGGGACTGGGCAGGCTGCATGGCGAAAGCCTCCGTACGTGCGCGCCGTCGCGAAACGACGACGGGAGCCTCGCGTGGAAGCGGCGCGCGGCGGCCGGGCAGCCGCCGCGGTCGCAAGGATCGGCGGGTAGCCACGCGAAGCGCGGACAAGCGATTCGTTCAGCATAGGTCGTCCTGCCCGCCCGCGCATGATCGCGATCAACGATCGTGCGGCGCCCTGCCCTGGCCGCTTACGACTTCGTCGATACCGAGGCGGCCGGACGGTTCGCGTAGAACAGCGCATATGCGATGCCGAGCAGCACGATCCACACGGGCCCGATCACGAGCGCGACGCGCGTATCGGGCGTGAACGCCATCAGCACGACGACCAGCGCGAGAAAGCCGAGCGCGACGAACGAACCGAGCGGATAGAACGGCACGCGGATCGGCAGGCGCGCGATCTTGTCGGCCGACAGCGTGCGGCGAAAGCGCATCTGCGCGATCAGGATCACGCACCATGTCCAGATCGCGCCGAACGTCGATACCGACGTGAGCCACGTGAACACGTGCTGCGGCGCGAGATAGTTGAGCAGCACGCCGATCAGCAGCAGCGCGACCGACACGATCACGCCGTACACCGGCACGCCGTTGCGGTTCACGCGGCCGAGCATGGCCGGCGCCTGGCCCTGCTGCGCGAGGTTGTAGAGCATCCGCGCGGTGCTGAACAGCCCGCTGTTGCACGACGACAGCGCCGCGGTCAGCACGACGAAGTTGATGATGCCGGCGGCGGCCGGAATGCCGAGCCGCGAGAACGTCATCACGAACGGGCTGCCCTGCGTGCCGATCTGGTCCCACGGATACAGCGACATGATCACGAACAGCGCGCCGATGTAGAAAATCAGCACGCGCCAGAACACCGAGTTCACGGCCTTCGTCAGCGACTTTTCCGGGTTGCGCGCTTCGCCGGCCGTGAGGCCGAGCATCTCGACGCCGAGATACGCGAACATCACGATCGGCAGCGCGGCGATCACGCCGTTGATCCCGTTCGGCATGAAGCCGCCGTGCGACCACAGGTTCGAGATGCCGGTCGCGACCCCGCCGTTGCCGATGCCGAACGCGATCATCAGCCCGCCGCCGAGGATCATCAGCACGATCGTGACGATCTTGATCAGCGCGAACCAGAACTCGAATTCGCCATACAGCTTGACCGCGATGAAGTTCACCGAGCCCATCGCGGTGAGCGCCGCGAGCGCCCAGATCCAGTTCGGCACGCCGGGAAACCACATGTGCATGTAGACGCCGACCGCCGTGATTTCCGCCATGCAGGTGACGATCCACACGAACCAGTAGGTCCAGCCGGTCAGGTAGCCGGCGAGCGGCCCGAGGTAGTCGCGCGCGTAGCGGCTGAACGCACCGGCGACCGGATTGGTGATCGCCATCTCGCCGAGCGCGCGCATGATCAGGAAGATCGCGATGCCGCCCAGCAGGTAGGTCAGCAGGATGGCCGGGCCGGCCGTGCGGATCGCGGTGGCCGAGCCGAGGAACAGGCCGACGCCGATCGTCGCGCCGAGCGCCATCAGGTTGATGTGCCGCTCTTCCAGCCCGCGGTGCAGCTGGTCTTCTGGTTGTTTCAAGTCCGTCTCCTGGCAGCCGCGAGCGGGCCGCCGTCATTGTGTCGATGTCAATGCGCGACCGTTCATGCCGATTCAGGCATGCCGAAAACGAAATAATCTCCGCCGTCATTTTCCGAATGAGAAACGACGTGGATACTGCGTGAATCCGATGGGAATCGCCGTGGATTATCGGTATTTCCCGGAACAATCCGGGAAACGGATCGGGCCTTTCACGGAATACGCCCGTGCGGCCCGTGTGACGCGGCTGTGCGCGTGACGGGCGACGACGGGATCAATCGCTTTCGGCGTGAACGAACACGCGTCGAAGGTGCGCGCTTTTGCGCACGCAATATGCAGGCGGGATTATAGGGAGGATCAGCGGTTTCACGCCAGCCGATTTTCGTAGAAATCGTGGTGCGTGAAACCGGAAGCAAAATTCGAATGCGCGCGGTATCGCGCGCGCATTTATTTGGACAGCGTTGCGCGCACCGTATATTCGCCTTCGAGCGCGCCGTGATCCGGCCGCACGAAATAACGCGACGCATCGAGATCGGCCGGCATCGGCTCGACCGGGAAACCGTGCTTTTCCCACGCATCGAGGCCGCCCTTCAGCGCCCGGATGTTGTGGATCATCTTCTTGCGCTGCATCTTCGCGATCAGGCGTTTGGCCGTGGCCTCGTTCGGGCACACGCAATAGACGACGATCGGCCGTTTCAGCAGTTCCGGGTCGAGCAGGTCCGGCGAATCGAGGTCGACCGGCACCGCGCCGGCGATCCGGTACGGCTCGCGCTCGCGGATCGCCTTCGGCCGCGCGTCGAAGATCAGCGGCGGTTCATCCGACGTCATCATCTCGACGAGTTGCGGCGGCGAGATGCGCACCTGCGCGAGATACCGGCGGAACTGCACGCGGCGCACCCAGCGGTACAGCAGGAACGTGATGAAGATCGCGAGGAACGCATCGAGGATCGTGCCGCCGCTCGCGCGCACCCACAGCACGAACTGGACGATCTGGTCGTGAATGGCCGCGCCGCCGACCAGCCAGAACGCGGCCCACAGCGACGCGCCGGCCAGGTCCCAGAACAGGAACACGCCGACGCCGATCGCGGTCGTGCCGAGCAGCGGCGCCGACACGAGGCCGAGGCCCGGCAGGAACTTGGACAACACGAGCAGCGGCGCGCCGTATCTTTCGAATACGTTACGGGCGAAGCGCAGCGTCGTGTCGAGCGACAGCGAGAAGCGCACGAGACCGTTCAGCAGGCGCCGGCCGCGCGTACGGCCCATGAAGAACCACAGCGAATCGGCGAGCATCGTCGCGCCGATCGCCGCCGCGAACATGCTGACCCACGACGCCTGCCCCATTGCCGCCATCGTGCCGCCGAGAATCAGCATCGGCACGGCCGGCACCGGCACGCCGAGCTGCGTGATCAACACGCTCGCGAACACGGCCCACGGGCCGAGCGACGATGGAATAGCGATGGGAAAGTGCCACACGGCGGCGCTCCTGGAAGACATGCGGGCCGTGCGACGGGGGCCGTCGGACCGGCAGTGCAACGGCCGCCGCGGCACGTCCGCAGCCGACCACGTGCATCACGGGCATTCTAAACGGGTTTGGCCGCGATCGCGCGGAACACGCGCCGTTGGCGCGGGCTTCGCGCCAATGATGGCAATGCCGTGACGGTCACGCGTCGGAGCGCTGCGCGAGCCGGGCGACGTGTTCCGCGTAGTCGGGAAACGCGGCAGCCAGCGCGGCCGCATCGGCCAGCTCGAATTCCGCGAACTCGAACCCCGGCGCCACCGTGCAGCCGACGAGCGCGACGTGCTCGGGCGACGCGCAGCGCGCGCCGAACCAGCTCCCGGCCGGCACGACTGCCTGGAACACCGTGCCCGGATGCGTGAGCGGGTTGCCGAGCCGGTGGATCGTCAGTCCGTCGTGCGCGTCGAGCACCCACACTTCGATCGGGTCGCCCGCATAGAAATGCCAGACCTCGTCGGAACGGATCCGGTGCCACGACGAATACGCGCCGTCGCACAGCAGGTAGTAGATCGCGGTCGACGCGGCGCGTGGCGCACCGTCGGCCGGACGCACGACCGAATCGGTCGCGCGGTAGGTTTCGCGGAAATAGCCGCCTTCGGGATGCGGCTGCAGGTCGAACTGGCGAATCAGGTCGGTGGCGGAGATCGGCATGGCGGATGACGTCGGTAAGGTAGGAAACCGGCATCCGGCGGCCGGCCCGGTTCACTACCCGTGCGACCGGTTCCAGCCGGATGCCCCTGCGTCGATCGCCGCGGCCATGCGCGCGGCGAACAAGCGGACACCGGCCGATGCTGCCAGAACTGCGTGCCGGGATGCAACCGTGCGCATGCGCTCGCGGACCTGCGGGGGCGTCATGGGCGCCCGCTTCCGGCTTGCCGCGATTGCAGCGACAGTCGTGCTTGCGCGCGAGGCGCCGGTCGGCGTGTCGCGCGTTTCATCGGGCAGGCTGCCGGCGAATGCGCGCTGCCGCGTGCTGCGTGCTGCTCGCGGCAGCGCATGCAGTCGCGCCGTACCGCGTACGCTACGCGGCCGCCGGTGTACCGGGCTCGCCGTGCCGCACCAGCAGCACGGGCCGGTCGGCCGCGCGCAGCAGCGATTCCGCGACGCTGCCCAGCAGCAGCCGGCGCAGGCCGTGCCGGCCGCTCGTGCCCATCACGATCAGGTCCGCGTCGGCTTCGGCCGCCGTGCGCATCAGCACGGTGGCGACATCCTCGCCATAGGCGTCGAGCGCGCGCACGGTGCCCGTCACATGCTGCTGCGCGAGCACCGCTTTCGCGTCGTCGAGCACCGGCGTCACGGCATCGGTCGCGGCCGCATCGCCGTCGCGCTCGGCCGCGAAGCCCGCGTCGACGTCGACGAGCTGCGGCCGGTGCTCGACGACATACGCGCAGGTAACTTCGCCGCCGGACGCCGCCGCGATCCGGATCGCCTCGTTCAGCGCGAGACGCGCGCTCGGGCTGCCGTCGAGCCCGACGAAAATCCGCTTGTACATGGTCCGTCCCTCCGACCGGGCACGCGTCGCGCATCGCGCCACGGCGGCCCGTCATCGCAAGCCGGCCCGGTGCCGGCTTGCCTGCCGAACAGTCTGCCCCACGTGCCGACGCGCCCTTTGACGCGCGTCAAGCGCGGCCTGCGTGCCCGCTGCTTCACGCCGTTCGCCGCAATTTCAGGTGACCCTATTACAAAAAACGCGTAAAACGCGCACAATTTCATCTTGAAAATAGACGTTGCACGCAGCCGGTGCGAGTTTTCCCCGGTTTTGCCGCGCGGCCCGAGTGCCCGGGCCGCCCGAACAACAGTAATGGCCATTGAATGACCGCCAGTGGAACCCCGACGCGTGACGCCCGAGGGCCCACGCGCCTCCAGACCATGTTACGCCAGCCGCTCGCGGCTGGCGTCGTTGCGCTGTGCGCCGGCGCCGTGCTGTCGCTCGGCGTCGCGCTGCTGGTGCGCGAGCAGTGGCAAGGCGCCGTGCATACGCGCTTCGAACGCCGCACGACACACGTGACCGCGATGCTGCGCCACGAGCTGCAGACCGGCGTCGCCGTGCTCGAGGGTGCGCGCGGCGCGTTCGGTCTCGTCCCGGACATGACGCCCGAACAATGGCGCCGGTATGCGGAGACGCTCGATCTCGACAGCGCCCGCTCGCCGGTCCGGCAGATCGGCTATGCGCCGCTGTCGCCGGCCGCACGCGGCGCGCTCGCCGGCGCGAAGCCGCTGCCGGCCGGTCCGCTCGCGTCCGCGGCGCTCAGCGCGCCCGCGTCGAACTCGCCGGTCGTCCGCTTCGGCGTATCCGACGCCGCGCCGCTGACGCGCGCGCTGCAGAGCGGCGACATCGCGCTCGGCGTCCACCCGGTCGACGACGATACCTCCCGCGACGCCCGCACGCTGACGCTGTTCCTGCCCGTGACCACGTCGCCGCATGCGGCCGTCACGCCGTCCGGCACGCGTGAAGCCGGCGTCGACGGGATGCTGTTCGCGGCGCTGAGCCCGCGGCGCCTGGTGGAGCGCGCGCTCGACGCGGAACGCGGAATCGACCTGTGGATGACGGCCGGCGGCGATCCGCGCGCGATCGTCAGCGTCGAGTCGACGACCGACGAAGCGTCGGCCTCGCCCGACCTGATGCGGCGCACCGACGTGCTGAACTTCGGCGGCACCGCGCTGACCCTCGCCTATTCCGCCGACGGCCGCCCGAGCGCGACCGGCGCGCAGCGCGCGGCCGGCACCGTGCTCGCCGCCGGGCTGATCGCGTCGTTCGCGTTCGCGGCGCTCGTCCATGCGCTGCTGCGCGGCCGGTCCGGCGCCGCCGCCGATGCCGGCGCGAGCAGCCGCGGCATCCTCAACGAGGCGCGGATGATGGGCATCATCCGTTCGTCGATGGAGGCGATCATCACGATCGACGAAAAGCAGACGGTCGTGATCTTCAATCCGATGGCCGAGCAGGTGTTCGGCGTGTCCGCGATGGAGGCGATCGGCGCGCCGCTGTCGCGCTTCATCCCCGAGCGGTTCCGCGCCGCGCACGCGAAGCACGTCGACCAGTTCGGCGTGACGGGCGTGTCCGAGCGGCAGATGGGCCGTCAGCGCGTGCTGTTCGGGCTGCGCGCCAACGGCGAGGAATTCCCGATCGAGGCGTCGATCTCGCAGATCCGCGACGCGACGGGCAAGCTCTATACCGTGATGCTGCGCGACATCACCGAGCGGCAGCGCGCGGAGAACGCGCTGAAGCAGTCGCGCGAGGAATTGCGCGAACTGTCGGCGAACCTGCAGAACGTGCGCGAAGAGGAAAAGACGCGCATCGCGCGCGAACTGCACGACGACCTCGGCCAGCAGCTCACCGCGCTGAAGATGGACCTGTCGGTCGTCGAGCAGCAGTTGCGCGTGCCCGGCCGCACGCAACCCGACGAGGACGTGCAGACGCACCTGCAGGGCATGCGGCGGCTGATCGACGCGACGGTCGCGTCGGTGCGGCGCATCGCGGCCGACCTGCGCCCGGTGATGCTCGACGATCTCGGCCTCGTGCCCGCGATCGAATGGCTCGCGAACGATTTCACGAACCGCTACGGGATCGATGTCGAGCGTCACATCGAAACGGGCGGCCTCTCGTTCACCAGCGCGGGCGCGACCACGCTGTTCCGCATCGTCCAGGAAGCGCTGACGAACGTCGCGCGCCACGCGGATGCGACGCGCGTCGCGCTGCGGCTCGACATCGAGGAAGGTTTCTGCGTGCTGCGCGTCGCGGACAACGGCCGCGGCGCGGCGCCCGGCGGTCCGGCCCACGAGGACAAATCGTTCGGCCTGATCGGCATTCGCGAACGCGCACACATGCTCGGCGGCACCGTGACGATCGACACCGCGCTCGCGCGCGGCTTCTCGATTACCGTCGCCTTTCCGCTCAGTACCGTTCAACAGGAAACGCTCATCACATGATCAAGGTGCTCATCGCCGACGACCATACGCTCGTACGCGACGGTCTGCGGCACATCCTCCAGAACGCCACCGGATTCGAGGTGGCCGGCGAAGCCTGCGACGGCCCGTCGACGATCGCGCTCGTGCGCTCGACACCCGCGCAGGTACTCGTGCTCGACCTGTCGATGCCGGGCCGCAACGGCGTCGAACTGATCAAGCAGATCAAGGACGAGAAGCCCGCGCTGCGCGTGCTCGTGCTGACGATGCACGCGGAACAGCAATACGCGGTGCGTGCGTTCCGCGCGGGCGCGTCAGGCTATCTGACGAAGGAAAGCGCCAGCGCCGAGCTGGTCGGCGCGGTCACGAAGGTCGCGTCGGGCGGCGTTTACGTGAGCCTCGCGATGGCCGAGCAGTTCGCGCAGAGCCTGAACGAGCCGGCCGAGACGCTGCCGCACCAGCGGCTGTCCGATCGCGAGTTCGACGTGTTCCGGCGGATCGCCGCCGGCCAGACGCTGACCGAGATCGCGAACGCGCTGTGCGTGAGCGCGAAGACCGTCAGCACCTACAAGACGCGGATCCTCGAAAAGATGCAGATGCCGCACGAAGCGGCGCTGGTGCGGTACGCGATGCGGCACAAGCTGCTCGACGAGACGGACGACGTCTAGCCCGGGCCCGGCCGGGCCCGCGCGGCCGGCACCGGGCACGCGAGGTCGCCGTCCTCGCAGGACAGATAGCCCTTCAGCGTTTCGGTGCGCACTTTCGTCAGATCGTCGAGACAGGTCGATACGACCATCGGATACGCGCTGCCGCCCTCCGCGTTCGCGCTGGAGAAACCGCATTCGGCATCGCGGTAGGCGATCCACGCGCGCTGCGCGTTCACGAGCTTGTCGGCGAGCGGCCGCGCATCGTGCAGGCGCGCGGTGACGGCCTGGTACGTCCGGTTCAGTTCCCCGTCGGATTTCTTGTACGCGCGATCGGCACATGCCGTCATCGCCGCCTGATCCGTCGCGTCCGCACAATTCGCCTGCGCATGGGCGACGTTCGCCAGCAGCGACAGCGAGCACAGCAGACCGGTCAAGACACGCATGGATGCTCCTTGTTGTTCGTTGAAATGCGGAACCCGGTGCCGGGCCGGTTGCCCTGCCGCGCCTCGGCGCGCGGCGACACCGTCCGCGATGCTAGCGCACGTGCGGACGCTTGTCAGCCGGCGCCTTGCATATCGGCCCCGCACGCCTACACTGAAAATCGATACGCCGTTTCAGGTCGCGCTATCGCATCCATCCCGTCTTCGCTTCCGCCGCATTCCTCAGCGCATTTCGCGTTCGCGACGCCGAGCGGGCGTGACGTTTCGTCAGCCGGTTTCCTCCGCCCAGCAGAACGCGCAAGCGCCGTCGCTCACCTGGAGGAAATCATGAGCTATCACCTGGAAGGCCGTCTGCTCGAGGTCTGCAACTGTCGTGTACTGTGCCCGTGCTGGATCGGCGAGGATCCGGATTTCGGCGTCTGCGACACCATCGTCGCGTGGCATGTCGACAAGGGCACCGTCGACGGCGTCGACGTCGGCGGCAACACGATTGCCGCCGTATGCCGCGTGCCGGGCAACATCCTGCAAGGCAACTGGACGGCTGCGATCTACGTCAGCGACACGGCGTCGGAGGCGCAGGAGCAGGCGCTGCTCAAGGTCTACACGGGCCAGGCCGGCGGCCCGATCGCCGAGCTCGCGAAACTGATCGGCAAGGTCGTGTCGGTCGAGCGCGCGCCGATCAGGTTCGACGTCGCCGGCGCCCGCGGCACGCTGTCGATCGGCACCGACTACCACGCGGAACTCGAACCGTACCTCGGCCCGAGCGGCGCGCAGACGACGCTGACCGACACCGTGTTCTCGACGGTGCCCGGCGCACCCGTATTCGTCGGCAAGGCGCCCGTCTACCGGTCGAAGAACGCGGCGATCGGCATCGACGTCGATCTGAAGGATCACAACGCGCTGCAGAGCACGTTCCTGTTCGACGCATGAATCGCGTCCGCCCGTAACAGACCATGGCCGCGCGGCTGCACCGGCGCCTGTTTCCGTTCGTGCTCGCGAGTCTCGTCGGGTTCGCGTGGATCACGCTGTGGGCGTGGACGCGCAGCCCGTACGGGCGTTATCTCGAGCACGGCGACGACGCGTCGTCCTTGCCGTTCAGCACGCTGTGCCGCGCGCTGCCGGGCGGCGCGCTGTGGCTGCCGGCCGCGTTCGACGCGGCCGCCTGGACGCTGATGATCCTCGCGATGATGCTGCCGACGACGCTGACGCTGTTCGACACGTTCGCGCGCGTCGTGTCGGGCCGCCCCGACCGCGCGTGGCTGCTCGTGCTCGTCGGCCTCGGCTATGTCGCGGCATGGAGCGGCTTCGGTCTCGTCGCACACGGCCTGCACGCGCTGCTGCTGGCGGGTGTCGCACACGTGCCGGCGCTTGCATGGCGCGGCTGGCTGATCGGCGCGGCCGTCTTCGCGCTCGCCGGCGCGTTTCAGTTCAGCGGATTGAAGGCGCGCTGCCTCGAGCGTTGCCGCACGCCGCTCGGTTTCGTGATCGGCCACTGGCGCGGACGCACGCCGTTGCGTCACGCGTTCGCGCTGGGCGCCAGTCACGGGCTGTTCTGCGTCGGGTGCTGCTGGGCGCTGATGCTGCTGATGTTCGTCGTCGGCGCCGGCAGTCTCGGCTGGATGCTGGCGCTTGCCGCGCTGATGGCCATCGAAAAGAATGCCGTGTGGGGGCGGCTACTCACCGCGCCGCTCGGCGCCGCGCTGTTCGGCGCGGCCGTGCTGATCGTCGCCGGTCACGCGTGAGGCCCGCGATGCGCCCGCCCGCTTCCGCATTCGCGTCGCATGGGCGGCCGGGCGTGCGCGTCGCCGCGCTGACGTCGGTCGCGATGCTTGCATTCGCATCGAATTCGCTGCTGTGCCGGCTTGCGCTGCAGGCCGGACGGATCGACGCGGCCAGCTTCGGCAGCGTGCGCCTCGTGTCGGGCGCGCTGATGCTCGCGCTCGTCGCACGCGCGGGTGCGCGGCGGCCCGCGCAACCCGCGGACTGGCCCGCGGCAGCCATGCTGTTCGCGTATGTCGCGTGCTTCTCGTTCGCGTACCTGACCGTCAGCGCCGCCACCGGCGCGCTGATCCTGTTCGGCGCGGTGCAGCTGACGATGTTCGCGGCGGGATGGCGCGCCGGCGAACGGTTCGCTCCGCTGGGCTGGGCCGGATTTGGCGCGGCGCTCGGCGGGTTGCTGTATCTCGTCTCGCCGGGGCTGGCCGCGCCGACGCCGAGCGGCGCCGCGCTGATGACGGTCGCCGGCATGGCGTGGGGCGTCTATTCGATACGCGGCCGCCGGACGACCGATCCGGTCGCGGCGACCGCCGGCAATTTCATGCGCGCCGCGCCGCTGGCGCTTGCACTGAGCGCCGCCCTTGCCGCCCGCATTCGCCTGACGCCGGCCGGCATCGTGCTCGCCGTGCTGTCCGGCGCACTGACTTCCGGGATCGGCTACGTGATCTGGTATGCCGTGCTGCGGTACCTGACCGCGATGCGCGCCGCGGCGGTGCAGTTGTCGGTGCCGCCGATCGCCGCATGCGGCGCCGTGCTGTTCTTGTCGGAACAGCCGACCTGGCGGCTCGCGCTCGCGTCGGCCGCGATCCTCGGCGGTGTCGCGGCCGTGCTCGCGAGCCGGGCCCGCGGGGCGGGTACCGGATCGTGACGCCGATCGGCCGCGGAAATGCGAAACCCGCACACGGCGGCTACCGTGCGCGGGTTCAGGGGAAGCGACAAGCCGGGCACCCTCGCGGGCGCCTGCCGGCTTAGTGGCCGAAGTACACCGACGAGCGATCGGCGGCGGCCGGCACGGCCACGCGCTGGCCCGACTGCGACGTGGCAGCGGCATTCGCGCCGTAGCCCGTTGCGTCGGCTTGCGCGCCGGTGTTCTGCGCGGCGGCGATCTTGGCCTGGGCGGCCTGGATGTTTTCCGGATAGTTCATCCAGTCGTTCGGGTTGTAGCCGGCCTTTTCGAGCTGGACCAGCTCGGCGCGCACTTGCGCGCGCGTCAGCGGTTGCTGGTTCGATTGGGCGAACGAGACGACCGGTGCGGCCACCAGGGCGGCCAGTGCAACTGCCTTGATCAGCGATTTCATGATGCGTTACCTCCAGGATTGTTTTGTCAGGCGCTTCGGACTCGGGGTCGTTGCGCATGAGTAGAAGTCTAGGAGGCGCGACTATCAGGGTAAATACTTAAATCGCAAATTCACTGTTGACGGAAACCGTACAATCTCGCGGGAATAAGCCCATTCATCTGACGATTGCCGATGTTCGCGCACCGAATACGGCGATACGGTGCGCGGCACGCGCCGGCCGCGTGTCAGCGCAGGTGATCGGTATCGGCCGACGCCATCAGCCGGTCGAACAGCAGCGCCTTCAGGCGAACCAGGTCGCCATCGGCGGTGTCGCCGAACGCCGCGTGATGCAGCGTCAACGCCGGCGCTGACGGATCGGCATGGCTGGCGCGCACCGTGCCGTCGAGCGCCAGCAGCTCGACGCGTCCGCCCGTCTCGAAAGGAAGCAGCACGCGCAACGGCTCGCCGGTTGCGGCAATCGGCCGGTCGACGGCAATCGACAGCCCGCTCAGGCTGATGTCGTGCACCATCCCGATGCTTTCCGCAGGGTCCGCTCCGCCCGTGCAGCACGCCGCGATCCGCACCGGCACGCGCGGCTCCGCACGCGTGCGCAGCCGATCGACGAAGCCCGGCGGCGACAGGATCATGAACGGCGCGGCGCCCGACGCCTGCACGGCCTCGACCGTCGCGCCGAAACGGGACACCGCGGCACGGCCGATCGCGACCGCCTCGATGTCGTCGCCGCGCGCGAATTCGAGCGCGGCCGCCGGCTGCGGTTCGACGAACAGCGCACCCGACGCGGCGACGCCGATCAGCCGGCAGCGCTGCAATGCACGGGTCGTGCCGACCCGGCGGCGGATGCCGATCGCGGCGCCCGCCGACAGCCCCATGCGCGTGGCCGGCGGCACCGCGCCCTGCACGCGCGGCGCGGCGTCGGCGTCGTCGCGCCGGCGTACGGGCCGGAAATGGTCGAACAGGAACGCATGCTGCGCGGCATCGCGCAGTGTCGTGCCGGCCGGCAGCAGCGCGGCGCCGTCGGCATCGTAGAGATCGAAGCCGAGCGGAACGCCGGCAGCGAGATCGTCGCGCGCGAGCGCGACGTAGTCGGTGGGAAGCCGCATCGGAGAGGCGCGGAGCGACCGCGCGAGCTGTCGTGACAACTTGATTACGGCAGCATCGCGCGAAATCTGAACGGCTTCGTGTTACTGGGAAGCGCCGCTCGCGTCGGGAGCGGGCGGCGCCGGTGGCTGGACCGGCGCAGCGGAAGGCGTTGCACCGATGCCCGCGCTGCCGCCGCTCGTCACGCTGGCGCTCGCCGGCGGCTGCGCGGGCTGCGGTTGCGAGGCGCCCGCCGACAACGCAGCGGCCGATGCGGCCACTTCGGACGCCGGCACCCACTCCTCGACGATGCCGCCGGACGCGGCTTCAGGCGCAGACGCAGCCGAAGCGTCCGCGGCCGCGCCTTCGTCGACCTCGGGCGGACGCTCGATACGCTGCGTCCGGACGGACGCGGGTGCCTTCTTCGGCTCGGGCGGGAACCACGTGTCGAACAGGTCCGTCGCGCGCTCGCGCAGCGACGCGAACCAGCCGGGCGACGGCTCGGTATCGAATTTCGCCTTGGTGTCGACGATCCGGGCGCGCTGCGCGCGCTGGAAGAAATCGCCGACGATCGGCAGCGCGCTGTGCGCGCCCTGCCCCCAGTAATCGCTGCGCAGCGTCACGCGGCCGTCGTCGAAGCCGACCCATGCGCCGGCAACGAGGCCCGGCTGCATCAGGATGAACCAGCCGTCCGCGTTGTCCTGCGTCGTGCCCGTCTTGCCGGCTACGTCGCCGCGGATCCCGAAGCGCGTGCGGATGCTGCCGCCCGTGCCGCGCGTCACGACATCGCGCATCACGCTCAGCAGCGTCTTGTCGGTTTCGGCGTCGAGCGCACGCTCGGGCGGCGCCGGCGCGTACTCGGCGAGCACCTCGCCCTGACGGTTCTCGATGCGCGTGACCATCTGCGGCTCGACGTACAGCCCGCCGTTCGCGATCGTCGCGTACGACGCGACCATCTCCTTCAGCGTGACGGGGCTCGTGCCGAGCGCGAGCGACGGCACGCGTTCGAGCGGGCTTTCGCGCACGCCCATGTCGCGCGCCAGCCGCGCGACGGCGCCAGGCCCGACCTTCTCCATCACCTGCGCGGTGATCCGGTTGCGCGACAGCGCGACGGCATCGCGCAGCGTCATCGGCTTGCCGGTCGGCGGCACGTCGTCGTTCGGCCGCCAGATCTCGCCGCCCTTCAGCGGGATCTCGACCGGCTGGTCGATGAACGTGTCGTCCGGTTTCATCCCGTTCGCGAATGCGGCGCCATAGACGAACGGCTTGAACGTGGAGCCCGGCTGGCGCCGCGCCTGCGCGACGTGGTCGAACGGCTCGTTGGTGAAGTCGCGGCTGCCGACCCACGCACGGATCTGCCCGTCGCGCGGATCGATCGCGAGGAAGCCGGCCTGCACGTCGGTCTTCGCCTTGCACAGCGCACGCATGAAGCCGCGGTCGGCCGCGAGCAGCTTCATCGCGGCCGCGTCGTCCTTGCCGGCGTCCTGCGCGGCCTTGTACTCGGGCGACTCGCGCATGAAGGTGCGGAACACCTCGTTGTCGGTGCCGCAGCCGTCGCGGCCGCTCCACGCGTTGTTCGCGATGCCCTGCAGCTGATTGCCCTGCAGTGTGAGCGCCTGCGTCGCCATCTGCTGCAGCCGCGAGTCGATCGTCGTGCGCACGATCAGCCCGTCCGAGTAGATGTTGTAGTCGTTGCGGTCGGCCCACGCGATCAGCCATTTGCGCAGCTGCTGCGCGAAGTGCGGCGCCGGCCCCGGCGGCTCCTTCTGGCGCTCGAAGTCGATGCGCAGCGGCCGGCGCTGCAGCTGCGCGAACTGCGCGGGCGACAGCTTGCCGTACTTCACCATCTGGCCGAGCACCGTGTTGCGCCGCTGCAGCGCGCGTTCCGGATTCAGCACCGGGTTGTAGTAGCTGTTGCCCTTCAGCATCCCGACGAGCGTCGCGCTGTCGAGCACGTCGAGTTCGTCGGCCGACTTGTCGAAATAGGTCCGCGCGGCCATCTCGACGCCGTACGCGTTGTACAGGAACGGCACCGTGTTCAGGTAGGTCTCGAGGATCTGGTCCTTGCTGTAGACCGCCTCGATCTTCAATGCGGTGATCGCCTCCTTCACCTTGCGCGTGAGCGTCGGCGCGCGGCCGATTTCGTCCGGATACAGGTTGCGCGCGAGCTGCTGCGTGATCGTCGAGCCGCCCTGGCGGCTGCCCGAGAACGTATGGAGCGCGGCCGACGCCGTGCGCTTCCAGTCGAGGCCGTGATGCGCGTAGAAGCGGTGATCCTCGGTCGCGATCAGCGCGTCGACCATGTGCGGCGAGATCTGCTTGAGCGGCACCCACTCGCGGTTCGACGGCTTGAATTCGGCCAGCAGCTTGCCGTCGGCGGACAGGACCTGCGCGGGCTGGTCGACGCGCGCCTTGCGGATGTCGCCGATGCCCGGCGTGAACGGAATCAGCACGACCACGTACACCGCGAACAGCGCCGGCACGGCGGCGCCCGTGAGCAGCACGCCGCGGCGCGTCGGGTGACGGACATGGTGCCACGCGGCGGCGGCGAGAGGCTTGACCCGCGCGACGGCGGCAGCCGCGACGGGTTGGGCGCGTGCGACCCATCTGGCACAGAAGGCACGCACTGACGACACGTTTCGGCGATTCACGCGGGTGGAGCTCGGCTGAAAAGGGTGCATCGTACCAAACTCGCGCGGCCCGCCGGCCCGCGGCGGCGTCGCGCGGGCACGCGCCGGGCGGCTGTGCCCGTGTTTCGGACGCAAAAAAGGCGCGTGCCCCGCAACGGGAACGACGCGCCAAACCTGGTACCACAACCGGGAAACCGCACGAGGCGGCCGATCGGCGCCGCGGCTCAGCGCACGAGGAATCCGTAAGTGAGCGGATCGCGCTCGTCGACGATCCAGTTCGCGAACCCGCAGATATGCGCGCTGCCCTCCACTTCGGGGATCACGGCCGGGATGTCGCCGACCGTCGTTTCGCGCAGCACGCGCCCCTTGAAGACGGTGCCGACGATCGATTCGTTGACGAGCGTGTCGCCGGCCGCGAGCAGCCCGCGCTGGTACAGCTGCGCAACGCGCCCGCCGGTGCCGGAGCCCGTCGGCGAACGGTCGACCTCGCGATCCGCGAACACGCAGCAGTTCGCCTGCGTCGAGCCCGGATGGCGCGGCGCATTCGCGATGATCGTGCCGTAGATATGGTTGATTTCCGGAATCTCCGGGTGCACGACCGGGTACTTCGCGTTCGCGGCGGCCTTCACTTCCGCGCCGAAGCGGATCAGTTTCTCGACGGCCGACTCGCGCACCGGCAGGTCGAACGGCGCGCCGTCGACGTAGAAGTAGAACGCGCCGCCATAGGCGATGTCGCCGGTCACGGTGCCGAACGACGGCGTGTCGACCGACACGTCGCGCAGCCAGATGAACGACGGCACGTTGACGAAGCGCACCGGGCCCGCGTGCTCGCCATCCCATTTCACGAACGCCTCGATGAAGCCGCACGGCGCGTCGATGCCCACGCGCGTCTCCGGCACCGTGCGCTGCACCCAGCCGAGCTCGACCGCGGCGGTCGACAGCGCGATCACGCCGTGCCCGCAATGGTCGCTGTAGCCTTCGTTGTGCACGAAGATCACGCCGAAATCGGCATTCGGCGACACCGGCTCGGTCAGGTAGCCGCCGTACATGTCGGCGTGGCCGCGCGGTTCGAACATCAGCGCTTTGCGGATTTCGTCGGCGTTCTCCTTGAGCCACGCGCGGCGCTGGACGATCGTGTTTCCGGGCGCGCGCGGCAACCCGCTCGTGACGATGCGGAACGCTTCGCCGCCCGTATGGACTTCAACGGTGGAAAGGGATCGGGAAATTTTCATATCGAATCGGATGCGTTGAAACGAAGGACGGCGGGCGGGCCGCCGTCCGGTGACGGCCGTGACGCAATTACTTCGAATACGGCTCCGGCAGGCCGTTGCGGATCACGTAGACGGTCGTCGGCGCGCCCTTCAGGTCGCCGTTCGCGTCGAACGAATAGGTGCCGGCGACACCCGCATAGTTCGACTTCGCGAGCTGCGCGATCAGCTTCGCCTTGTCGGTGGTCGTGCCGGCCTTGACCATCGCGTCGGCGAGCAGCTTCATCCCGTCGTAGTAGTTGACGCCGTAGACCTGCGTATCGGTGTGATACGTGTCGTGGTACTTCTTCAGGAATTCGCGGCCGGCCGCCGTCTTCTCGAGCGCGACGCCGCCCTGCGCGCAGTAGACGATCGAGGCCGCGTCGCCCGCGACCTTGCCCATGTCGGCCGAGCAGATGCCGTCGCCGCCGAGCAGCTTCGCGCGCAACCCGCGCTGCTTCATCTGCTTGGCCATCGGCGCGCCCTGCGCCGCGTAGCCGCCGAGGAAGATCACGTCGGGGTTGCTGGCCTTGATCTTGGTGAGAATGCCGAGGAAATCGGTGGCCGACGAGTTCGTGAATTCCTGGTCGACGATCTTGATCCCGTTCGCCTTCGCGACGTTCATGAACTGCTCGGCGACGCCCTGCCCGTACGCGGTGCGATCGTCGATCACGGCGGCCGTCTTCGCATTCAGCGTCTTCGCGGCAAACGTGGCCATCGTGCCGCCGAGCTGTTCGTCGCTCGCGCCGATCCGGAAGATGTTCTTGAAGCCCTGCTTCGTCAGCGCCGGGTTCGACGCGACCGGCAGCATCGGCACGCCGGCAGTCGAATACACGCGGGACGCGGGAATCGCGACGCCCGAGTTGTACGGCCCGAGCACCGCGACGATGCCCTTGTCGACGAGGCTCTGCGCGACCTGCACGCCGGCCTTCGGGTCGGCCTGGTCGTCTTCGGAAACCAGTTTGAACGTGACGGCCTTGCCGGCGACCTTGATGCCGGCCTTGTTGAGTTCGTCGACGGCGAGCCGCGCGCCGTTTTCATTGTCCTTGCCGTTTGCAGCCTGCGGGCCCGTCAGCGGCGCCGAATGGCCGATCATCACGACTTCCTGCGCGTAGGCGGAAGTCAGCGCACCGGCGGCAACGGCCACCGAGAGCGCGGTAACGAGGGGTCGCATGATGTCTCCTGATTGGTTTTGAGTGAAACCAATGTAGGACACGCGTGGTCACACCGCAAGCAATTTCAAAATAATTTTCGACATTTTGGTCATATTTAAGACCAGAACGAATGTGCGTGGTGGCGTCTTACTTCGGCGCGATGTCCCGCCGCACGCGAAGGATGTGCTGCTCGACGTAGAACGCGGCCGCATCGGCATCGCCCGACACGATCGCCTCGTAGATCAGCCGGTGCTCGGACACGTAGAGCCGGATCCGGCCCGCGTCGTAGATGCCGTCGTCCTTCAGGCGCTTCCACAGCGGCTGGTCCATCGTCTTCGCGACTTCGTCCGCGATCTTCACCATCAGGGCGTCGCCCGTCATCAGCGCGAGCTGCCGGTGGAACAGCCGGTCGCTCTCGTTCCAGAGCGCGCGCTGGTGCGGATCGTCGACGTCGGTGATGGTTTCCATCTGCGCGAGATAGCGTTCGGCGCCGGGGTCGGCTCGGCCATGGGAGGCCGCGAGACGCGCGATCGCGGGCTCCAGGATCAGCCGGACGTCGAGGGTCGACGTCGGGCTGAAGTCGGCCTCCGGCGCCGCGCGCACGTCGCCGCGCTGCGCGAGCACGTCGAGCGGCGACGCGACGACATAGGTGCCCGAATTGCGCTTCGTGAACACGAGCCCTTCGTTCTGCAGCGCGCCCAGCGCTTCGCGCACGGCCGGCCGGCCGACCTGGAACAGCCCCGCGAGTTCGCGCTCGGACGGCAGCCGCGACTCGGCCGCGTAGCGCCCCGCGCGGATTTCGTCGCGGATCTTCTCGGCCACCTGCTCGTAGATCTGCAGCGGCCGGAAACCGCCTTCGAGTGATTCGGGACGCGCGGACATCATCGTATGGCTCCTGCCCGGTCGCGGGCGTGAATCTGGAATGGGTTCGCACTATACCGGAGCGGCGCAGGTATCGCGCCACGGCAAGCCTTCTGGACAGATATTAGAACCAAAATCGGTAAGACGCTTTATTTTCTGGGTTGCAGGTGCGCCAGCAGGTGGTATAGATTCGATCCATACTGCCCTGTGCCACGGTATCCGGCAGCCCTGCGGCGGGCGCGGCATGCGCCCGTCGTCCACGCTCACGACGCATACGACGTACACGATGACCGCCCTTTCCCCGATTCCCGTTTTCGATGCGGCCGACACGGCCGCGCTGCTCGACTACCCGGCGCTGCTCGCCACGCTCAGGCAAGCCGTCGCCGAGTATGCGGCGGGCGAGATCGTCAGCCCCGAGCGCATGGTCGTCCCGCTGCAGGGTGGCGGCGTGATGCTGTCGATGCCGTCGAGCGCGCGCGACCTCGCGAGCCCCAAGCTCGTGAACGTGTGCCCCGGCAACGGCACCCGCGGGCTACCGACGATCCTCGGCCAGGTGACCGCGTACGACGCGAGCACGGGCGAAATGCGCTTCGCGCTCGACGGCCCGACGGTCACCGGCCGCCGCACGGCCGCCATCACCGCGCTCGGGATCCAGGCGCTGCATGGCGCCGCGCCGCGCGACATCCTGCTGATCGGCACCGGCAAGCAGGCGGCCAATCACGCGGAAGCGCTCGCGGCGATCTTCCCCGGCGCGCGCCTTCACGTGCGCGGCACGAGCGCCGACAGCGCGGCCGCCTTCTGCGCGGCGCACCGCGCGCAGGCGCCGCGGCTCGTGCCGCTCGACGGCGACGCGATTCCCGATGCGATCGATGCCGTCGTCACGCTGACCACGAGCCGCACGCCCGTCTACCGCGAAGCCGCGCGCGAAGGCCGGCTCGTGGTCGGCGTCGGCGCGTTCACCGCGGATGCCGCCGAGATCGACGCGAACACGGTGCACGGCAGCCGGCTCGTCGTCGACGATCCGGCCGGTGCGCGCCACGAGGCCGGCGACCTGATCCTCGCGCAGGTCGACTGGCAGCACGTCGCGTCGCTCGCCGACGTGCTGAACGGCACCTTCACGCGCGGCGGGCCGCTGCTGTTCAAGAGCGTCGGCTGTGCCGCGTGGGATCTCGCCGCGTGCCGCACGGCGCGCGATGCACTCGCGGCGCGCAAGGCCGGCTGACCGGGCGCCGAAGCCTTTCAGCCGCGCACGCGGCATCGCACCATCGGCGCCGCCCCCGGCGGTTTCCCGTACGCGTTGTAGGAAACGCCCTACAACGCGTCGAAGCGGCCTACACAAACTTCCAATTCGGCCGATTTCAATTTCGGCGGCGCAACACGATACTGCCGGCATGAATGCCAGCCTGTCACCCGCCGCGCTCAGGGTGTTTCTCGTCGATCACGCCGTCGCCGTCCGGCAGCGGATCGCGCTGCTCGTCGGCGCGATCCGCGGCGTCGCCGTCGTGGGTGAAGCGGAAGACGGCCAGGACGCGTGGACGCATATCCGCAGCAGCCGGGCGGATGTCGTGATCGTCGACGTGCGGCTCGCGGACGGCAGCGGCCTCGACCTGATCGGGATGCTGTCCAAGGTCGCGCCGCGCATCGTCACGATCGTGCTGACGAATCACTCGGCGCCGGCATTCAGAGAGGCATGCGCGACGGCGGGAGCCGACTACTTCTTCGACAAGACCGTCGAATTCGACGCTGCATGCCGTGTCATCGAATCCCTGGTGCACGCCCGCGTGCACCGACCCTGACGAGCCGGAGTGACTTATGTCCACAGCCACCGCCTGCGCCGCCGACGTCTCCGTCGTACCCCGGCCAACGATTCCGCTGCGCGCGATCGCGCGCGCCGACGCCGCCAAGCATCCGGCCGCGCGCTGCTCGGCCTGCGCGATGCGCTCGATGTGCCTGCCGCCGCACCTGACGGCCGCCGAGTACGGCCGCCTCGACTCGATCATCTGCACGACCCGGCACGTTCGCCAGGGCGACGCGCTGTTCCGCATCGACGATCCGTTCCAGAGCATCTATGCGGTGCGCGCGGGTTCGTTCAAGACGGTGATGATGCATCGCGACGGCCGCGAGCACGTGACGGGCTTCCAGATCGCCGGTGAAACGCTCGGCATGGACGGCATCGGCAGCGGACAGCATTGCTGCGACGCGATCGCGCTGGAAGACAGCGTCGTGTGCATCATTCCGTTCGGCGCGCTCGAAGCGGCGTGCCGCGAGATGAAGCCGATGCAGCACTTCCTCTACCAGATGCTGAGCAGCGAGATCGTCCGCGAATCGAGCCAGATGCTGCTGCTCGGCACGATGTCGGCCGAACAGCGCGTCGCGCATTTCCTGCTGAACCTGTCGTCCCGGTTCGAGGCGCGCGGCTATTCGGCGACCGAATTCAACCTGCGGATGACGCGCGAGGAAATCGGCTGCTATCTCGGGATGAAGCTCGAAACCGTCAGCCGGATGTTCTCGCGGTTCCATCGCGAAGCGCTGGTCGAAACGCGCGGCAAGCGCGTGCGCATCATCGACGCGCACGCGCTCGCGCAGGTCTGACGCGCGACGCCGGATCATCCGCGCAGCGCCACCCTTGCGCCGCCCGCCTGCCACGCGATCAGCGCCTGTTCGGCCTGCGCGAAGGCGCGGCGCAGCGCGTCGTCCACGTCGTCCCCCACGCACGGCGGCAGCGGCCTGAGCGCCGCGTCGTGCATCACCAGGTCGAGCCGCACGTCGTACAGCCGCGCGCCGTCGGTTGCCGCGCGCGATTCGATCGCGAGGTGGCAGCCGTCGATCAGCGCGCGGAACCGTTCGAGCCGCACCAGCTGCGCGCCGGCCTCGGCTTCCACCGCAGCGGACCCCGTGAATCCCAGGCAGGCGATCTGCATGCCTACGCCCATGTCCCACTCTCCTGACGGGGCCGCCCGCTCGTCGACCGCCTTGCATGTGCCGCGCGCATCACGATGCCGCGGCACGCGTTTCCCGTGGCGTGGCGCGATGCTTCGATCGCTGCCCGGCCGGCCATTCGCCCGCGCCCTGTTCGGCGCGGGTCCGCTCATACGTTGAAGACCTGCGACGTCTTCATCTCGATCCAGGTCATGCCGGCGCGCAGCCCTTCGATCATGGCCTCGCGCTCGGTCGGATACGCATGACTGTGCTCGAACGTATGATGGAACCGCGCGGCGCCGGCGCCGTGCTCGACGGACACGCGGCAGCGGAACTCGCCCGATTCGCACGGGCGCGTCTCGACTTCGACCGACCAGTCGCGTTCGTGAATGTTGCCCTGCAGTGTCATGCGCCCTCCTGCGGTATCAGTCTTCGAGCCGGAAGTGACCGCTATGCAGCAGCACCGGCCGGCCGCCGATTTCCTCGAGCATCCGTCGCGCCATCGCCTCGATCGCCGACCGGTGCCCGTCGAATGCGGCGATCAGGTCGCGTTCGAGCAGCGACCGGGCGCCGAAATGGTCTTCCAGCGCCTCGGCCGTGACCGCGCACTGTACGCAACGCCCGTCGACCAGCGCCGAAAACGCGACGACCAGGTCGCGCGCGCAATATTCGGGCGGCTCGGGCGGAAAAGTAATGTGCATCTGTCGGCCTGTCATCGTCGTGATGGCTCCATGACGAGAGCATAGTGGCGCGCGCGGCCGCGCGCTTGACCCACGTCAAGCGGTTCGCTGCACCGCACGATCCTGGTGCAGCCGCGCGACGCGGCTTCAGCCCGCGTCGGGCTCGATCGCCGCGCCGCGCTCCGCGAGCAGCTCGCGCAGCACGCTGCGGTGGCAATGGCGCTCGTCGTCGCAATAGCAGCCGATCGCGAACGCCGTGGTGGCCGACAGCGCCGCCAGCAGGTCCAGCACCTTCGCCGGATCGCCGTGCGCCATCTCCGCGCGGAAGTGGCGCTTGAACGCATTCCATTCGGCGTCGGTTTCGGCGGCCTGTGCCTCGGCAACGAGTTCGGCGCTCGGCGACAGCGTCGGCAACCATACATCATAGTAGTTGCGCGACGCGAATTCCGCCTTCGGTACGCCACGCGGCGGCCGCCGCACCGTGCCGATCCGCAGGCCCTCGCCGGCCGCGCGCGGCGTGCCGAGCTGGATGATCCGGATACCCATGTCGCTCCTGTCGTGTTGCGTCCGATGCCGCGATCGTACCGCCGCAAGCGCCACCGTGCCTGTCGGCCAGCGCACGTTGCCGCCGCGCAAGAAAAAACCGGCTGCTCCCTCGACGGGAAACAGCCGGTTCATCCAGCATCGTTCGTGGCGCGCCGGGGCGCGCCGCGTTCAGACGCCGCTCTTCAGCACCTTGCCGATCGCATCCGCGACGATGCCGACGTTCGAGTCGTTGAGGCCCGCCACGCACATCCGGCCCGAACGCAGGATGTACACGCCGTGCACTTCGCGCAGCGCGTCGACCTGCGATTCGGTCAGGCCCGTGTACGTGAACATCCCGCGCTGCTTCACGTAGCGCGTGAGCGCCTCGCCGCTGACGTGGTCGCGCAGGCCGTCATGGATCGACTGGCGCATCCGTGCGATGCGGCGGCACATCGCCGACAGTTCCTCTTCCCACTGCTTGCGCAGCGCCGGCGTGCCGAGCACGGCCGCGACGACCTTCGCGCCGTAGGTCTGCGGGTTGCTGTAGTTCGAGCGCACCGCGCCGGCCAGCTGGCCGAGCACGCGGTCGGCCGCGGCTGCGTCTTCGCACACGACGCTCAGGCCGCCCACGCGCTCGCCGTACAGCGAGAAGTTCTTCGAGAACGAGTTCGCGACCAGCGTCGGCACGCCGCGGCGGGCCAGTTCGCGCACCGCGAACGCGTCCGCGTCGAGGCCCGCGCCGAAGCCCTGGTACGCCATGTCGACGAACGGCAGCAGCCCGCGCGCCTCGATCACGTCGATCAGCTTCTCCCACTGGCCTTCGTCGAGGTCGACGCCGGTCGGGTTATGGCAGCACGCATGCAGCAGCACGATGCTGCGCGCCGGCAGCGCGTCGATCGCCGCGAGCATCGCGTCGAACTTCAGGCCGCCCGTCGCCTCGTCGTAGTACGGGTACGTGTTCACCGTGAAGCCGGCACGCTCGAAGATGAAGCGGTGGTTTTCCCAGCTCGGGTCGCTGAGCCACACCTGCGCATCCGGGAAATAGCGCTTCAGGAAGTCGGCGCCGACCTTCAGTGCGCCCGAGCCGCCGAGCGTCTGCAGCGTCGCGATGCGGCCGGCCGCGCGGGCCGGGTGATCGGCGCCGAACACGAGCGACTGCACGGCGTCGCGATACGCGGCCAGGCCGACCATCGGCAGGTACGGCTTCGGGCCGCTCTCGCGCTGCAGCGCGGTTTCGGCTTCGCGCACGGCGCCCATCACCGGAATCCGGCCTTCGGCGTCGAAATAGATCCCGATGCTCAGGTTGACCTTCTGGTCGCGCGGATCTTTCTGGAAGTTCTCGTTGAGCGTCAGGATCGGGTCGCCCGGGTACGCGTCGATGTGTTCGAACATGGCTATGTCGGTCTCGTTTGGAAGAATGATCGGTCGTGGCCTGCGTCAGCGTGCGGATGCGCCGTCGCGCACCGCATAGCCTGCATTCTTCTGACGGAAGCGATACCCGACCGCGAGCACCGCGAGCCATACCGGGATCAGGTACACCGACAGGCGGAGATCCGGCGTCAGGTACATCACGACGAGAATGCCGGCCATGAATGCCAGGCACAGGTAATTCGTGAAAGGATAGCCCAGACTGCGGAAGGAAGTCTCCTCCCCGGCTGCACGCTTGGCCTGGCGGAACTTCAGGTGGATCAGGCTGATCATCGCCCAGTTGATGATCAGCGCCGACACGACGAGGCCCATCAGCACCTCGAACGCCTTGCCCGGCATGAAGTAGTTGACCAGCACGCACACGCCGGTCGCGAGCGCCGACGCGCCGAGCGCGGCGAGCGGAATGCCGCGCTTGTTCACCGAGCACAGCACCTTCGGCGCATTGCCCTGCTGCGCGAGGCCGAACAGCATCCGGCTGTTGCTGTACACGCCGCTGTTGTAGACCGACAGCGCGGCCGTCAGCACGACCACGTTCAGCACGTTGGCCACCACGTTGCTGCTCAGTGCGTGGAAGATCAGCACGAACGGGCTGCCGCCGGTGACGACCTTTTCCCACGGATACAGCGACAGCAGCACCGCGAGCGCGCCGATGTAGAAAATCAGGATGCGGTAGATGACCTGGTTGGTCGCGCGCGGAATGCTGCGCTTCGGATCGTCGGCCTCGGCCGCGGTGATGCCGATCAGCTCCAGCCCGCCGAACGAGAACATGATCGCGGCCATCGACATCACGAGCCCCGACACGCCGTTCGGGAAGAAGCCGCCGTGCTGCCACAGGTTCCGGACACTCGCCTCCGGCCCCGCATGGCCGCTCGCGAGCAGCCAGCCGCCGAAGCCGATCATCCCGACGATCGCGGCGACCTTGATGATCGAGAACCAGAATTCCGTCTCGCCGTACGACTTCACGCTTGCCAGGTTGAGCAGGTTGATCGCGACGAAGAACACCAGCGCCGACACCCAGGTCGGCACGCCCGGCCACCAGTACTGCACGTAGATCCCGACGGCCGACAGCTCGGCCATGCTGACGAGGATGTACAGCACCCAGTAGTTCCAGCCCGACAGGAAGCCGGTGAAGTGGCCGACGTATTTGTTGGCGAAGTAGCTGAACGAGCCGGCAACGGGCTCGTCGACGACCATCTCGCCGAGCTGGCGCATGATGAAGAACGCGACGATGCCGGCCACCGCATAGCCGAGCAGCACGGACGGGCCCGCCATCTTGATCGTCTGCGCGATGCCGAGGAACAGCCCCGTGCCGAGCGCGCCGCCGAGCGCAATCAGCTGGATGTGCCGGTTCTTCAGCCCGCGCTTCAGGCCGTCGCTCTCGTTTCCAGAAACCATGTCTTCTCCACTCTGTCCGCCTCCGCCTGCAGCGGGGTGCGGCGCGCCTCGGTGTGCCGGGCGCTGTTTTGCTGTGCCGGCGGCCGTTCGTGGAGCCACCGGGTTGGGGGACTGCAATCCTCGCGTGGCGGCGCCCGATTCGCGTCGGCGTGCCGAGGGCCGCCGACTGTCGCCGCATCCGCATTGCTGCGGCCGCACACGAAAATCCGGCGTCAGTTTAGCGTCGCGACGGCGAAATCGGGTTTCGTAACCCGTTCATGCAAACCCTACATTATGAGATAAGATTGCATCGAGGAGACAAATGAGGAAACAAAAATGCCTGAACCGATTCTCGATCGCATCGACCGCCACTTGCTGTCGATCCTGCAGGAGAACGGCCGCGCGTCGAACCTCGATCTGGCGAAGGCCGTCGGCCTGTCGCCCGCGCAGACGCTGCGGCGCCACCGGCGGCTGGAGGAGATCGGCGCGATCCGCCGCTACGAAACCCGTCTGTGCCCCGACACGCTCGGCTTCGGCGTCACGGCATTCGTGCACGTGACGATGGAGCGCGGGCACATCCGCGACCTGTCGAAGTTCCAGAAGCTGGTGTCCGATCTCGCTCAGATCCAGGAATGTTTCTCGGTGACGGGCGATATCGACTACGTGCTGAAGGTCGTCGCGCACGACCTGAAGGGGCTGTCGCGGTTCCTGCTCGAGACGCTGATGCGGATTCCCGGCGTGAGCGGCGTGCAATCCAGCGTGTGCCTCGACGAGATCAAGTGCACGAGCGCGATGCCGGTTGAAAGCTGACGCGGCGGGCGGCACGGCCGGTACAGCGGGCCGACGCGTTCACCGCACCGCTTCGAACGCACCGATCAGCAACGCCCCCGCCGCAATCACCGCGCACCCGGCCGCCCGGCGCGGCGTCAGCCGCTCGCCGAGATACACGCGCGCAATCAGCGCCGCGAACACGACGCTCGTTTCCCGCAGCGCCGACACCGGGCCCATCGGCGCACGATCCATCGCCCAGATCACGATGCCGTACGCGAGCGCCGCGAACACGCCGCCGCATGCGGCCTTCGCCGTTTCGCCGACATCCTGCGTCAGCCGCAGCGGCCCCGCGCGCAGCCGGTAGTACGCGGCCATCATCGCGCCCGTCAGCACGAACATCCACGCGGTATAGCCGACCGTGTTGCCGCTCTCGCGCACGCCGATTCCGTCGACGACGCTGTACGCCGCGATCGACACGCCGGTCGCGAACGCGGTCGGCAGCACCTGCGTCATCCGGTGCGTCGCGTCGCGACCGCGCTCCAGCCCGATCGCCATGATCCCCGCGCAGATCAGCACGAGCCCGCCTTGCGCGCCGGCGTTCAGGTGCTCGCCCGCGAACGCCGCCGCGCCGAGCGTGACGAGCAGCGGCGCGGTGCCGCGCGCGACCGGGTACGCGACGGTCAGGTCGCCATGCTCGTACGCGCGCACGAGCAGCAGCGTATAGACGACGTGAATCGCGGCCGATGCAACGACGTAGAGCCAGCTCGCGGGCGTGATCGGCGCGGCGGCCGGCAGGAACAGCAGCGCGAACACCCCGATCGCGATCTGCAGCACCGTGGCCGACCGCAGCCGGTCGCCGCTGCTGCGGACGAGCGCATTCCATGACGCATGCAGGAACGCCGCGCACAGAACGGCAAACAGAACGGGGATCGGCACGCTGAAACCTCCCTGGCGGCTGGAAATCACGCGACGCGCGCGACAGGCGTTCATCGTATGAATGCGTAACCGGATTGTCAAAAAAGCGCCGCGCGGCGTTGCGTAGACGAATGGGGCCGCCGCGCCCTGTCTCCCGCCCCGCACGGCTCCGGCAGCAACCGCCCGCCCACCGCCGAATGTGACGCCGCGGTGGCACGCGGTCCGCCCCTTTCCGTTCTCTTTCGTGACGCGCTGCGCCGTAATGAAATCGATACCGCAACGCAACCGTCGCGAAAACACTCCGTCCCCATATCTTCATACGCGGCTGTTTCAATGCGCGTGCTCTCTCACGAGCTCCGCGCCGAACCGACACGGCGACGGGGCCGCTCTCCACCATCGCAGACCTTACCTGGAGTTTCCCGATGTTCCGTCAAGCCTTGCTCGTCACTGCCTGCGCAGCCGCAGCGCTGGCGCTGTTCGCCTGCGGCGGCAGCGACGATCCCACGTCGACGCCTGCCGTGTCGTCGCAGGATGCGCTGCAGACCGCCACGCCGATCAAGCACGTCGTCGTGATCTATGGCGAAAACATCTCGTTCGACCACTACTTCGGCACCTACCCGAACGCGACGAACCCGTCGGGCGAACCGGCGTTCAGCGCGAAGTCCGGCACGCCGACGCCGAACGGGCTGACGGGCACGCTGCTCACCGCGAACCCCAACTTCACGAACACGGCCAACGGCACCGACGCGGCGAACCCGTTCCGCCTCGACCGCACGCAGGCCGCGACCGCCGACCAGAACCACGCGTACACGGCCGAGCAGCAGGCCGAGGACAACGGCCTCGCCGACCTGTTCCCGAAATACACGGGCCGCGGCTCGTCCGGCGGCGCCGGTGCGTTCGGCACGAAGGGCCAGGTGATGGGCTACTTCGACGGCAACACCGTGACGGCACTGTGGAATTACGCGCAGCGCTTCGCGATGAGCGACAACATGTACACGACGTCGTACGGCCCGTCGACGCCGGGCGCGCTGAACGTCGTGGCGGGCCAGACCAACGGGATGCAGATCGTCAAGACGTCCGCGCAACCGTCGACGCTCGCGAAGAGCTCGTACTACATCAATGACGGCCAGGGCGGCTTCACGATGATCAACGACGTCGACCCGGGCTTCGACGTGTGCTCGAGCACGACCGACCAGGCGATGATGGCCGGCAAGAACATCGGCGACCTGCTGAACGGCGCGAAGATCACGTGGGGCGGCTTCATGGGCGGCTTCAACCTGTCGACGACGAACGGCAACGGCACGACGGGCTGCGCGCGCAGCACGGTCGCCACCGCCGTGAACGCCGCGACGTCCGACTACATCCCGCACCACAACTGGTTCCAGTACTACGCGTCGACCGCGAACCCGCAACACACGCGCCCGAGCTCGGTCGCGGCGATCGGTTCGAGCCTGCAGGCCGACGGCAAGACCGCCGAACCCGCGAACCACCAGTACGACACGGACGACTTCTTCGCCGCCGTGAAGGCCGGCAACTTCCCGTCGGTCAGCTACCTGAAGGCGCCGGCCGCGCAGGATGCGCACGCAGGCTATTCGGATCCGCTCGACGAGCAGGCGTTCGTGACGAAGGTCGTCAACTTCCTGCAGCAGCAGCCGGACTGGCAGAACACGGCCGTGATCGTCACCTATGACGACTCGGACGGCTGGTACGACCACGTGTACACGCCGCCGACCCGCGCGTCGTCGGACCCGGTCGACCAGGTCAACGGCGCCGGCAAGTGCGGCACGGGCGGCACCACCGGCGTGAACGGCGCGACCGTGAACGGCCGCTGCGGCCCGGGCGTGCGCATTCCGCTGATCGTGATCTCGCCGTATGCGAAGCAGAACTACGTCGACCACACGATGATCGACCAGTCGTCCGTCGTGCGCTTCATCGAGGACAACTGGCTCGGCGGCCAGCGTATCGGCGGCGGTTCGTTCGATTCGACGGCCGGCGACCTGCGCAGCCTGTTCGACTTCACGTCGAAGCCGAACACGACGCCGCTGTACCTCGACCCGACGCTCGGCACCGCACTGAGCGCCGCACCGGCGATCTGACCGTCACGGCATGACCCCGCATGGCCGGCGCATCACGCGCCGGCCGTTTCCGTTTAATGCGCCCGCTTCGTGCGGCGCCCGATTTTCGACCGATTCGACCGACAGCATGACAGCTCGCCCCGCGTTCCCGTCTCCCGACGCCTCCGGCGCCTCCGCGCCGCGCGCCCCTTCCCGCCTGCTGCGCCGCGCGGCGTTCGTGCTCGGCGCGGCCGTCCTCGGCTACGGCGCGTTCGCGATCGCGTTTCCCGCGCAGGTGCCGGCGGCGATCGGCACCGTCGTCGCCGACTGGACGGGCGCGAATCCGCATCCGGTCGTGCTGCAGCGGCCCGTCGCGCAGCCGCTGTCGGCGGTCGCGCAGCTCGGGCGCGCGCTGTTCCACGATCCGTCGCTGTCCGCGTCGGGCAAGCAGTCGTGCGCGTCGTGCCACAGCCCCGATCATGCGTACGGCCCGCCGAATGCGCTCGACGTGCAGCCGGGCGGCCTCGCGATGACGCAGCAGGGCTATCGCCCGCCGCCGTCGCTGATGTACCTGTACCGCCAGCCGAACTTCAGCATCGGCCCCGATGCGGGCGAAAACGATGCGGCGCCGAGCGTTGCACAACAGGCCGCGTCGGCGGCCGGCGTCGTCAAGGCACAGAAGGTGGCCGGCACGTCGGCCGCGCCGCAGCTCGTGCCGCAGGGCGGGATGTTCTGGGACGGCCGCGCCGATACGCTGCAGCAGCAGGCGTTCGGCCCGCTGCTGAATCCGGTCGAGATGGCGAACACGAGCATCGACGACGTCGCGCACAAGCTCGCGCAGTCGTCGCACCGCACGCAACTCGAGAAACTGTTCGGCGCACGCGTGTTCGACAGCCCGCAGCTCGCGGTGTCGGAGGCGATGTTCGCGATCGCGCGCTACCAGGTCGAGGATCCGTCGTTCCACCCGTACAACAGCAAGTACGACCGCTGGCTCGAAGGCCGCGCGCGTCTCACGCAGGCCGAACTGCGCGGGCTGCGCCTGTTCAACGATCCGGACAAGGCGAATTGCGCGGGCTGCCACCTGTCGAAGCCCGGCAAGGACGGATTGCCGCCGATGTTTACCGATTACCAGTACGAGGCGCTCGGTGCGCCGCGCAACCAGGCGCTCGCGCAGAACCGCAACCCGGCGTTCTACGATCTCGGCGTGTGCGGGCCGTTCCGCGACGACCTGAAGGACCAGACGCAGTATTGCGCGATGTTCCTGACGCCGACGCTGCGCAACGCGGCGACGCGCCACGTGTTCTTCCACAACGGCGTGTTCCATACGCTCGACCAGGTGATGGCGTTCTACAACGAGCGCAGCATCTCGCCGCAGAAGTTCTATTCGCGCGGCGCGGACGGCAAGGTCGACGAGTACGACGACATCCCGCCGAAATATCGCGCGAACGTCGACGTGACCGATGCGCCGTTCGACCGCAAGCCGGGTGACAAGCCCGCGATGACGGCGCAGGACATCAAGGATATCGAAGCGTTCCTCGGCACGCTGAACGACGAGCCGGCGCAGCACTGAGCGCCGGTCGAGCGGCGCGCGAGGTGCTCGCAGCAGATGCCGGGGCCGCAGCCGGCGTCGGGCACCGTCAGGCCGTCGACGTCGCCGAGCAGCGCCATCGTCGCCGGCCGTTCGTACAGCGCGGTGTGCGCCTTCGTCGGCGCGAGGTCCGCGTAGCGCTGCGCGAAGCTCGCATACGCGCGGCGGCCGGGCGGTTCGTTCGGATCGGTCATGCGGCATCCGTCGGCGGAAACAGGGCGTGTCGATTCTGCCCGACCGGATGACGGTTGGCGATTCGGCTTCTTGCCCGCGTTACCCGCGTTACGACAGGCTGTCGAGCAGCCGATACCAGGCCACGCCGGCCGCGATATAGAAGCGCTGCAACCCGTGAAACGGAATCGGCCGGATCGGCGTGGCCCGGAACGGCAGCGGCAGTTGCGCATCGCCGGCCAGGTGCGCGGCCAGATGCTTGCCGAGCGTCGTCGCCATCGCGATGCCGCGCCCGTTGTAGCCGAGCGCAATCGTCACGCCCGGCGCGGGTTCGTGCACGTGCGGCATGAAATCCGCGGTGACCGCGACGCGCCCGGCCCAGCGGTATTCGAACCGGACGCCCTTCAGCTGCGGATACAGCAGCGTCGTCGCACGCTCGAGATGACGCCAGTCGCTCGTCGCGCGCGGTTCCGCGAACGGGCCGCGACCGCCCATCAGCAGGCGTCCGGCCGCGTCGCGCCGGAAGTACAGCAGCAGGCGCCGTGCATCCGATGCGACCTCGCCGCCGGCCAGGATGTCGCGACCGAGCGCCGGCGGGAGCGGTTGCGTCGCGACGATGAAGCTGTTCGCGGCGATCACCGACTGGCGCAGGCCGGGCCACAGCCCGTCGGTATAACCGTTGGTCGCGATCACGACGCGGTCCGCCGACACCGTCGCGCCGCCGGCCGTCGCGACCTGCCAGCGGCCGTCGGCACGCGTCAGCCCGACGGCGCGCGTGAGGCCGTGCACGACCGCCCCGCTCGCCTGCGCCGCGCGCACGAGGCCGCGCGTATAGCTGAGCGGCTGCACGCTGCCCGCGCGGCGATCGATCCAGCCGCCCGCGTAGGCACGCGTACCGAGCCGGCGCGCGACGTCGTCGCGGCCCAGCAGTTCGACCGGTGCGCCGCGCGCGGCCCATTGCTGCGCGCGCCGCGCGACCGTCTCGAGCATCGCAGCGGTCGGCGCCGGCTGGATCCAGCCGTGGCGTCGCGCATCGCAGTCGATCGCGTGCCGCGCGATCAGGTCGAATACCGTGTCGGCCGCCCCGCCGACCACGCCGGCAAGCTGCTCGCCGGCCTCGTCGCCGAACCGGCGGATCAGTTCGTCGGGGTCGTATTTCAGGCCGGGGATCACTTGCCCGCCGTTGCGGCCCGACGCGCCCCAGCCCGACTGCGCGCCGTCGATCACGCGCACGGTCACGCCGCGTTCGGCCAGGTGCAGCGCGGTCGACAGGCCGGTAAAGCCGGCGCCGACGATCGCCACGTCGCACGACGCGGATGCGTCGAGCGCGGGCGTATCGGGCGCCGGTGCGGCAGTCGCCGCCCACAGCGAATCCGGCCACTGGGAGTCGGGCCATCCGGGTGCCGCGTTCCTTGCACTCATGTTCGATCCGGGTTGGCGGCGTCGTCCGACGCCAGCAGTCGACGCAGGAATTCCTGCGTGCGGGGATGCTTCGGCTGCGTGAGCACGTCGCGTGCGGATCCGCTTTCGCAGATGGTGCCGTCGTGCAGGAAACACACGCGATCGGCCACCTCACGCGCGAACGCCATTTCGTGCGTGACGACCACCATGGTCATGCCGTCGCGCGCGAGCCCGCGCATCACGCCGAGCACTTCGCCGACGAGTTCGGGGTCGAGCGCCGACGTCGGCTCGTCGAACAGGATCGCCTGCGGTTCCATCGCGAGCGCGCGTGCGATCGCGACGCGCTGCTGCTGCCCGCCCGACAGCTCGGACGGATACGCGTTCATCCGGTGCGCGAGCCCGACCTTGTCGAGCAGCGCGCGCGCCTGCTCGCGGGCCTGCGCGGCCGGCCTGCGCCGCACGTGGACAGGCCCTTCCATCACGTTCTCGAGCGCCGTGCGGTGCGAGAACAGGTTGAAGCGCTGGAACACCATCCCGACCCGCATCCGCAGCTCGTGGATCCGTTTCGAATGCGCATCGACCTGAACGCCGTCGATCGTGATCGACCCTTCGTCGTACGTCTCGAAACCGTTGATACAGCGCAGCACGGTCGACTTGCCCGAGCCGGACGGCCCGATCAGGCACACGACTTCACCCTGCTGCACGTCGAGGCTCACGCCCTTCAGCACGGCGTGCTGCTGGAAACGCTTGTGTATCGCATCGATCCGGATCATGCGCCTCTCCTCAGCGAGAGCCGCTTGCCGAGCCGGTTCACGCCGAACATCAACGGCAGGCCGAGCGCGAGATACAGCAACGCGACGAGCGTATAGACGCTCATGTTCTGGAACGTCGACGACGCGATCAGCTGGCCGGCACGCGTGATTTCCGCGACCGTGATCGTCGACGCGACCGAGGAATCCTTCAGCAGCATCACGAGCGTGTTGCCGTACGGCGGCAGCGCGATGCGGAACGCCTGCGGCAGCACCACGCGCCGCATGATCATCGGGCCGCGCATGCCGATCGCGTGCGCGGCTTCGATCTGGCCACGGTCGATCGCCTCGATGCCGGCGCGGAAGTTTTCCGCCTGGTATGCCGAGTACGCGATGCCGAGGCCGAGCACGCCGGCCTGGAATGCCGACAGCTGGATGCCGAGATCGGGCAGCACGAAGTACATGTAGAACAGCTGCACGATGATCGGCAGCCCGCGGATCACGTTGACGACCGTGCTGCCGGCCGTCGACACGACACGGTTGCGCGATACCTTCAGCAACGCGAGGATCAGCCCGAGCACCGAGCTGAGCACGAACGCGCACGCCGTGATCTCGATCGTGACCACCGCGCCCTTCAGCAGGATCGGCAGGAAATCGATCGCGTTCTGAAAAAACATGAGATCTCCTATGGGACGGCCTGGCGGCACGCCGCAGTGGGTGCCCGCGACACGCGGGGCGATACCGTTCGGGAATCCCGGGCTGGCGCTCAGCTCATGTGCCACTTCTGCAGGATCTGCTGCAGCGTGCCGTCGCCCTTCATCTTGCGGATCGCGCCGTTGAGCTGCTCGAGCGTCGCCGTGTCGCCCTTGCGCACGACGAAGCAGACCTGCCCCTTCACGACGCTCTGGTATTCGGGCACGAGCCGCACCTGGCGGTTGACGCCGTGCTCGATCTGGTACGCGACGATCGGCTGGTCGGCGAAGCCGGCCTTGATGCGCCCGAGCGCGACGTCGCGCATGATGTCGGCGATCGAATCGTAGGTCCGGACTTCCTTGAAGATGCCCTTCTTGTTGAGCGCGTCGACGAACGCCGTGCCGACCTGCGCGCCGACCACCTGCCCCTTGAAATCGTCCATCGACGTATAGCGGCCCGGGTCGTCCGCCTTCACGATCAGGCCTTCGCCGAACGTATAGACCGTGTCGGAGAAGTCGACGACCTGCTGGCGCGCCGGCGTCTTCAGCATCGCGGCCGAGATGACGTCGATCTTCTGCGTGGTGAGCGACGGAATCAGCGCGGAGAACACGGTCTGCTGCACGTCGACGCGAAACCCGGCCGACTTCCCGGCCGCTGTGATCGCATCGACCATCATCCCCTGGATCGAATTGCTCTTGACGTCGAGAAACGTGAACGGCACGCCGGTGGCCGTCGCGCCGACCTTCAGCGTCGGCTCGGCCGCGACGGCGCCGGTCGATGGCGCAGAGAGAACGACGCAGGTGGCGAAACCGGCGGCCAGTGCGCCGAACCGCTTGATGAACGAAACCATGGTGTCTCCTTCTCGAATACTCCGGTGCGCCGGCCGGTCGCTGATCGACACTGCGACGATGACTCGATCTTAAAACGAATCAAAAACATCGCAAATAGATTTTTGTGTATCGATATTCGATACGCTATGATGCGATATCGAATCGATTCAGCCCCTTGCCCATGGAAACGTCGCCCGATCAGTCAAACGACCTGCTGTTCAACCAGTCGCTGGAGAAAGGGCTGAACGTGCTGCGTGCGTTCAGCGCGAAGCGGCGCACGATGACGCTGGCGGAAGTGGCCGACGCGGCCGGCATGACGAAAAGCTCGGCGCAGCGGATGGTCTATACGCTCGAGAAGCTCGGCTACATCCGCAAGCATCCGGTCACGCGGCGCTACCAGCTCACGCCGCACGTGATGCGGATCGGCTTCAACTACCTCGCGGCCGATACGCTGATCGACGTGGCGAATCCGTTCCTGTCCGAACTCACGAACCTGACCGGCGAAACCACCAACCTCACCGAGCCGGACGAGGACGAGATGGTGTACGTCGCGCGTTTCGTGTCGACGAAGTTCGTGCCGATCCACATGCCGATCGGCAGCCGCATCCCGATGTATTGCACCGGTTGCGGCCGTGCGTTCCTGAGCGCGCTGCCGCCCGTCGACGCACGCGCGCGACTCGACGGCATGGCGCGTCCGCCGCACACGCCGCGCACGGTCACGGCGCTCGACGAACTCGTCGCGCTGCTCGACAGCGCGCGGCGCGAAGGCTATGCCACCAACCAGGAAGAACTGTTCATCGGCGACATGTCGATTGCGGCGCCCGTGCTCGGTAGCCAGGGGCAGCCGGTGGCGGCCGTGCACGTGGTCGCGCCGACGAGCCGCTGGACGTTCGACGACGCGCGCCGCAAGCTCGCGCCGGCCGTGATCGACTGTGCGCGCGGCATCAGCAACTCGATCCGGACGCTGGAATAGTGTTCGTGGGGCGGGAGGTGGTGCGTGGGGACTGTGTGCGGCGGCGGTTGTGACGATGCGGGTGCAGAAACCTTCCCGCATCGCGCCGTACTCGGTCAGAACAGATACATCCCCGCCACGAACACCACGCCCGAGAACAGCAGCGTCGTCACGCAATACCCCATGATGTCGCGCACGCCGAGCCCCGCGATTGCCAGCGCCGGCAGCGCCCAGAACGGCTGCGCCATGTTGGTCCATGCCTCGCCGTACGCGATCGCCATCGCGGCCTTGCCGAGATCGGCGCCGAGTGCCTGAGCGGCCGGCATCACGAACGGGCCCTGCACGACCCAGTGGCCGCCGCCCGACGGCACCGCGAAATTGATCACGGCCGAGCTCAGGAATGCGAGCAGCGGGAACGTGTGCACGTTCGCGATATCGACGAACCACTTCGTGATCACGCCCGCGAGCCCCGAGTGATCCATCAGCGCCTGGATGCCTGCGTAGAACGGGAACTGGATCATGATCCCCGACGCGCCGCGTGCCGCGCCGGCCACGGCGCGCGCATACGCCATCGGCGTCCGGTGCAGCAGGATGCCGGCTGCCAGGAACGCGAGGTTCACCGTGTCGATGTCGAGCGCGAAGCCTTTCTGCACGAAACGCAGCACGAGGAACGCCGCGCACAGCGCCGCGACGAAGACCGACAGCACGCGGCTCTCCTCCAGGCGTTCCGCGAACGTCGCATCGGGCCCGAGTTGCCGCTCGACGCTCGGCGGCTCGGCGAGCAGCGCCGGATCGACGCTGACGACGTCGCCCGGCTTCGGCATCATCATCCGCGCGAGAAACGGCAGCATCACGATCAGCCCGATCGTGATGAACGCGTTGTAGCCGGTGAAGATCGTATCCGACACGGGAATCAGCCCGATGGTCTTCTCCATCGGATTGCCCTTCGTGGCCGCGACGAGCGGGACCGAGCCCGACAGCCCGCCGTGCCAGCTCAGGAAACCCATGTAGGCCGACGCGACGAGCAGCCGGTAGTCGCTGCCGGCCACGCGGCGCGCCACTTCGCGCGCGAGCATCGCGCCGAGCACGAGGCCGAAACCCCAGTTGATCGCGCAGGCCAGCGCGCCGACGAAGGCGACGAGCATCACGCCCTGACCGGGCGTACGCGCGGTGCTCGCGAGCGCGACGAGCATGCGCCGCACGGGCGGCGAACTCGCGAGCGCGTGGCCGGTGACGAGGATCATGACCATCTGCATCGAGAACGCGAGCAGGTTCCAGAAACCCGAACCCCACATCGTCGTGAGCTGCGCCGGCGAATTCGGCGTGAGGCCGAACGCCAGCGCGAACGTGACGATCGTCAGCAGGATCGCGAAAATCAACGGGTCGGGCAGCACGCGGTGAACCACCTGCGTGAAAAAGCGGGAAATGCGCTGAATCAACTTGAGCTCCTCGTTTCCTGATAGGGACGTCCGCGCGTGTCGTTGTTGGTTGAGGCGCGGAAACGCGCGGATTCTTGCACAGAACCGGCGAACGCGCTTTGGACTGAGCAGTCGTGATCGCGTCGTGGCGCGGCAGGAAAACGAGGGGGAAAATGGCAAAAGGCGGCGCGATCCGCGCCGCCTTGGACGATGAATGATGACCGCGCGTCAGCGCGCCGTCGTCGCGGGCGTGTTCACGGTCGCAACCGCCCTCGCCCGTTGCTCGGCCAACCGCTGCGCGAACCGGTACGCGACAAGCGAACCCGCCACGGCCAGCAGCATCGGCACGAGGCTGTCGTGATTCGCGCGCGTGAATTCGAGCAGCAGCACGACAGCCGTAATCGGCATCTGCATCGACGCAGCCAGGAACGCGGTCGCGCCGATCAGCGCACATCCGCCGACCGATGCGCCCGGCCACACGAGGCTCCAGAGCCCGCCGAGCACGACACCGAGCAGCGCGCCGTTCGCGAGGCCCGGCGTCAGCAGCCCGCCTTCGGCACCGGCCCGCAGGCTGCCGGCCTCGATCAGTACCTTCAGCACGAGCAGCGCGGCGGCAAGGCCGATCGTCAGCGTGCCGTCGAACCCCAGCGATGCCGGCCCCTTGCCGTTGCCGAGCAGCTGCGGAAACCGCATCGCGAGCACGCCGATCACCGCGAAATTGACCAGCGCGAACACGGGCAGCCGCCAGTCCTTCGGCGCGTCCGCCCGCGCGCGGGTCGTGAGCCGCACGAAGCCGTATGCGGCGAAACCGAACAACGGCCCGCAGACGATCGACCAGGCGACGAGCGGCGTGCTCAGCACGAACGCCGGCACCGTGTACTGGTGCTCGTTGCCGAGGCCGATCCACGCGACAGCCGCCGCGATCGCCGACGTCACGACCGCCACGACCAGCGCACGCAGTTCGAACGTGCCGAGCAGCACTTCGAGCACGAAGATCGCACCGCCGAGCGGCACGTTGTAGACGGCCGCGAGACCCGCGCCGGCGCCGCACGCGACCATCAGCCGGCAGTCGTCGGGCGTGAGCCCCGCGGCGTGCGCGAACCGCCCGGCCAACAGGGAGCCGATCTCGCGCGGCGCGACTTCGCGGCCGAGCGGCGAGCCGAGCGCCACGGTGACGATCTGCAGCAGCGCGTGAACCGTCGTGCTGACGAACGGCATCCGCGGATCGGCCGCGCGCACCGCACGGCGGATGCTGACGAGCGGCCGGCCATACCGGTAAAGCGCCCACCAGCCGCCGCCGGCGACGATCCCGCAGACGATCAGCACCGCGACCCGGCGCAGCGGATCGGCACCGGTCACACCGCTGAGGAAGCTCTCGGACCCGATCACGTGCGCGACGCCGTAGCCGTACGCGACGTGCTGGATCGCATGCAGCAGCAGCGCGAGCAGCATGCCGCCGAGGCCCGCGCCGACGCCGGTCAGGACCGTGACGACGGCCATGCGCGCGAACGGGCTGGCGGGCGGCGAAGAGGAGGCTGGAGCGGACGGAAGATCGAGGCGCATGAGATCGGCGAACGGAGATCGAAAAGACGGCGCACAACACGCGCGCCGTCGTCAGGACCGCATCGTAGGCCGGCGCCTCTCATGAGACAAACGTATTTTTCGAATCGACTCATGCATTTCATGAATACACGTAACCGGACGAGGCCGTGAGCCCCGCCTTCCGCGTCAATCCGGATACGTCACGCGCGCCGGTTCGCGCCGCATGATCACGTTCCCGTGGCGGACCGACAGCGTGGCCTGCGCCTGCCGGCGCACGGCTTCGTAGTCGCTGTCCGCGTCGAGCACGACGAGATTCGCCGGGCGCCCGACCGCGATGCCGTAGCGGTCGCCGAGATGCATCGCCGTCGCGCTGTGGTCGGTGACGAAGTCGAGGCAGCGCTGCAGGTCCTCGTAACCCATCATGTGGCAGATATGGAGGCCCGCATCGAGCACGCGCAGGATGTTGCCGTTGCCGAGCGGATACCACGGATCCTTGATCGAATCCTGCCCGAAGCACACGTTGAGCCCGGCGCGGTCGAGCTCCGCGACGCGCGTGACGCCGCGCCGCTTCGGAAACGTGTCGAACCGACCTTGCAGATGGATGCTCTCGGTCGGGCACGAGATGAAGTTCAGGCCCGCGCGCTTCAGCAGCCGGAACAGCTTCGAGCAGTACGCGTTGTCGTACGAACCCATCGCGGTCGTGTGGCTTGCCGTGACACGCGCCCCCATCCCGCGCACGCGCGCCGCTTCGGCGAGCACCTCCAGAAAGCGCGAATGCGGATCGTCGGTCTCGTCGCAATGCACGTCGACGAGGCAGCCGGTGCGTTCCGCGAGATCCATCAGAAAGCCGATCGAGCTGACGCCCTGCTCGCGCGTGTTCTCGAAATGCGGAATCCCGCCGACGACGTCCGCGCCGAGGTCGATCGCCTGCTCCATCAGCGCGCGCCCGCCGTCGAACGATTCGATGCCTTCCTGCGGAAACGCGACGATCTGCAGGTCGATCAGCCCGCGCGCCTCGTCCTTCACTTCCAGCATCGCCTTCAGTGCGGCGAGCGTCGGATCGGTCACGTCGACGTGCGTGCGCACGTGCTGGATCCCGTGGTCGCGCAGCATGCCGATCGCCGCATGCGCGCGCGTCTTCGTGTCCTCGTGCGTGATCGTCGCCTTGCGTTCGGCCCAGCGCTCGATCCCTTCGAACAGCGTGCCGCTCATGTTCCATGCGGGCTCGCCGGCCGTCAGCACCGCATCGAGGTGGATGTGCGGCTCGACGAGCGGCGGAATCGCGAGACGGCCGCCGCCGTCGATATCGCCGGGATTCGTCGGCGCGATCGGCGCGGATTGCGCATCGACCCGCGCGATCGTGCCGCCGTCGATGCCGATCGTGAACAGGCCGTCGCGGCCGCGCAGGCGTACGTTGAACAGATTCATGTGGAGGCCCCTCGTTGTATGCATGACGACTGCCGCGCGTTCCGCGTCGGCGGCCGTGCGATCCGGGTGACCAGTATGGATGAAAAGCATCGATGCGCGCACGTGCCGCGCCTGTTGCATCGACACGACAACCGGGCCGCGTCGAGCGGCAGCCGCGCGCCGGCCAACTCGCGAAAACCGCCGGCCCCGGGCGCGCGCGGCGCGACATGTCGGTTTTGTGAAGGACTCTTGCCGGATCCGGAAAGGTGCGCTCGCCGCGCCGGCGGCCTCGCGCGCGCAGGGCGTTCCTATACTTGCGCCGAACTTTTGTTTCCCGTCCCACACGCAGGAGCCTCACCATGAAAAAAACCCTGATCGCCGGCGCATGCACCGCCGCCCTGTTCGCGCCGCTCGCCCACGCGCAAAGCTCGGTCACGCTGTACGGCCTGATCGACGCCGGCATCGCCTATACCAACAACGTGAACGGCGCGTCGCAGTGGCGCATGGCCAGCGGCACGGTCAACGGCAGCCGCTTCGGCGTGCGCGGCACCGAGGATCTCGGCGGCGGCCTGAAGGCCCTGTTCGTGCTCGAAAACGGCTTCAACGTGAACAACGGCGGGCTGGGCCAGGACGGCAAGCTGTTCGGCCGCCACGCGTATGTCGGTCTCAGCCAGGCCGGCTACGGCACGCTGACGCTCGGCCGCCAGTACGACACGATGGTCGACTTCGTCGCGCCGCTCTCCGCGACGGCCGGCGACTTCGGCGATGCAGGCTTCGCGCACCCGTTCGACAACGACAACCTGAATCACTCGCTGCGCATCAACAACGCGGTCAAGTACACGAGCGAGTCGCTCGCGGGTTTCAAGGTCGGCGCGATGTACGCGTTCTCGAACTCGACGAGCTTCAGCGCCAACCGCGCGTACAGCGTCGCGGCGAGCTACACGAACGGCCCGCTGAAGCTGGCCGGCGCATACCTGCAGATGAACGGCACGAAGGGCTCGACGAGCGCGAGCCCCGGTGCGACCGATTCGGCCGAAGCGAAGAGCGTGAGCCAGGGCGGCTGGTCGATCGGCTCGGACCGCATGCGCACGTACGGCGGCGGCGTCAGCTACGTGTTCGGCCCGGCGACCGTCGGCTTCGTCTATACGCGCTCGCAGTACGACAACACGGGCTCGTTCGGCTCCACCGGCCAGGTCGCGTTCAACAACTACGACGTGAACGTGCGCTATGCCGTGACACCGGCCGTCAGCCTCGGCGCCGCCTACGTGTACACGGACGCCAGCGTGTCGAACCCCGACAGCAAGCACGGCACCGATCCGAAGTGGCACCAGGTCGACCTGCAGGCCGTGTACAAGCTGTCGCGCCGCACCGACCTGTACGCGGAAGCGATGTATCAGCACGCGTCCGGCCGCGGCTACCAGGCGTTCATCAACACGTCGGGCGGCGCATCGAGCACGGCGAACCAGGTCGTCGGCACGATCGGCATGCGCACGCGCTTCTGACCGGCGCGATGCGACGTCGCCCGCCGGCCTCGAACCATCGGTTCGTTCGCCGCGGGCGACGCGCGCCAATGTTGTTCCATCTGGAAGGCAGCCTGCCTGGAATCGGGGTTTTTGTGCGCGCAGCCGCTACGTAGACTGGCATCGAAGGCTCGGGTCATGCGTCACGCATCGATCCGGCCACCCACCCCGTCTTCAGGAGAACCTCGTGAAATCGCTCGTCGTTACCGCCGCCGCTGCCGTCCTGCTTGCCGCACCGGCCCTGTCGTTCGCCCAGCACGCACCGTCGCCCGTCACGCGCGCGCAGGTGCTGCAGGAACTGATCGATCTGGAGTCGGTCGGCTACAACCCGGCGCGCGGTGAAGCCGACAACTATCCGGAGGACATCATGGCCGCGCAGCAACGGCTGCAGGCGAAGCGTCTCGCGGAACACAAGGCGGCGCAGGCCGCGTATGGCCCGGCCGGCCAGCCGGCAACCGAATCCGGTGCGGCTGCGAAGCCCGCGCTGTGACGACGTGACGAAGCGCCTCGCCCGCGTGAAGGATGTTCAGCGGGCAAGGCGCGTATCGCTCGTGCGCGAAGAAGCCGGAAAGGACACGACGCACCCGTGTGCGCCCGCCGCTCAGGCAGCCTGCGGTTCGCGGTCGATCGCGTTCAGCATCTCGACGTCGCGCGCGATCATGCCCGGCACCTGCGCACGCAGCATCTCGACCCAGGTCCGCACCTTCGCATCGACGAAACGGCGCGACGGATACAGCGCGTACACGTTCATCTTCTGCAGGATGTGCGCGGGCAGCACGCGGACGAGCGTGCCGTCGCGCAGCGCGTCGATCGCCGAGTACAGCGGCAGCATGCCGATCCCGATGCCGTCGCGGATCGCGAGTGCGAGCGATTCGGCCGTATTGGTCTGCACCGGCCCCGCGACGTGGATCTGCTCGACGCCTTCGGGCCCTTCGAGCACCCATTCGTGCGTCGGGAACGCGGGCGTACACAGCGTCAGGCACGCATGCGCGGCGAGATCCTGCGGACGAACCGGTACGCCGTGCCGTTTCACGTAGTCGGGCGACGCGCACAGGATGCTGAACGTCGAGCCCAGCAGGTGCGACACGAGTTCGGAATCGGGCAGCGACGACGCGGTCACGACGGCCATGTCGCTCGTGCCGTCGAACAGGTCGGGCATGCGCTGCGACAGCGACAGCTCGATCGACACGTCCGGGAACTGCGCGTGATAGCGCGTCAGTGCGGGCAGCACATAGTGATGGCCGACGCTCGCGAAGCTGTGCATGCGCAGCACGCCGGCCGGCCGTTCGTGCGCGCAACTCGCCTCTTCTTCCGCGCGGTCGACGTCGGCGAGGATCTGGCGGCAGCGCCGCAGATAGCTTTCGCCGGCCGACGTGAGCGCGAGACGGCGCGTCGAGCGATTCATCAGACGGGTGCGCAGCCGCGCCTCGAGCTCCGACACCGCGCGCGACATCGCGCCCGTCGTCGAATTCAGCGATTGCGCGGCGGCCGTGAAGCTGCCGGTCTCGACGACGCGCGAAAACACCCGCATGTTTTGTAGGGTATCCATTCCTGTGAGCAACCTGTAGCGGAACCGCTATTTTCCTCCACCGGATGCGACAGATTGTTACTCCCGCTGCAACTATCGTTTCCCCGCAGCTGCGTTAATGCGCGGGCGCCGCACTCCTACAATCGGCGCCTCACCAGTCGAACGGACCCGTTCGGATGCGCCGCGGCACCTGCCCCGGCCCCGCACCACCGGTCCCCTCTTTTCATGAAGCCACAACCTGCGATCGAGCGACCTTCCATCGAACCGGCACGATGGAGGGCCTGGCTCGATCCGCTCGGCGACGCGGCGCGCGACTGGGCCGCCAGCGACGGGCTGATCTGGCTGCACCTCGCGAAAACCGTGCTCGCGGCGCTGCTCGCGATGGGCATCGCGATGCGTCTCGAGATGTCGCAGCCGCGCACGGCGATGACGACCGTGTTCGTGCTGATGCAGCCGCTGTCGGGGATGGTGTTCGCGAAGAGCTTCTACCGCGTGCTCGGCACCGCGGCCGGCCTCGTCGCCGCGCTCGCGCTCGGCGGGCTGTTCGCGCAGCAGCCCGAGCTGTACATGGCCGGCATCACGCTGTGGATCGGCGGCTGCATCGCGCTCGCGGTGCGCAACCGCCATTTCCGCTGGTACGGCTTCGTGCTCGCCGGCTACACGGCCGCGCTGATCGGCCTGCCGGCCGTGATGACGCCGCAGACGCTGTTCCAGTCGGCGCTCACCCGCGCCGCGGAAGTCGCGCTCGGCATCGCGTGCTCGGGCGCGGTCAGCGCGCTGATCCTGCCGCTCAGTTCCGCGAAGGCGCTGATGCGCTCGCTGAGCGCGCGCCACGCGACGTTCGCGGCGTTCACGGCCGGTGCGCTTTCGGGCGACGTCGCGCGCGGCGATTTCGAGCGGCGCTTCGCCGATTTCGTCGACGACATCGTCGGCTTCGAGGCCAACCGCGCATTCGCGTCGTTCGAGGATCCGCACATCCGTGCGCGCAGCCGCCGGCTTGCGCGGCTGAACAGCGAGTTCATGAATGCGTGCACGCGGCTGCATGCGCTGCATCAGCTCGTCAAGCGCCTGCGCGCGAGCCACTCGGACGCGGTGCTCGATGCGCTCGCGCCGCATGTCGACGCGCTCGCGCTGCGATTCGCGGCATTGCGCGACGAGCGTCAGCGCGGCATCACGCCCGCCACCGGCGCGCTGCTCGAACTGCGCCGTTTCCACAGCGCGCTGCCGAAAGCCGCCCGCGCGTCGCGGCGAGCTGTCGAAGAACATGCAGCCGGCGGCCTGCTCGACTTCGACACCGCGATCGAACTGCTGTACCGCTTCATCGGCGAATACCTCGGCTACGCGGATACGTACGCGTCGCTCGACCAGGACGATCACGCATTCGAGCGCTCCGTCACGCATTACGCGGTGAAGACCAACTCGTTCTTCGTCGGCTTCGCGTTCCTGCGCACGATCGTCACCGTCGGCGCGATGAGCGCGTTCTGGATCGCATCCGAATGGCCGAGCGGCCCGCTTGCCGTGATCGCCACCGCGATCGCGTGCGCGCTCAGCTCGACATCGCCGCGTGCGCCGAAGTTCGTCGCGCAGATGAGCGTCGGCGCGGCGTTCGCGACCGCCGTCGGCTACGTGTTCCTGTGCTACGTGTATCCGAACATCGACGGCTTCCCGCTGCTGTGCGCGACACTTGCGCCGGTGCTCGGCCTCGGCGCCTTCCTTGCCATGCGGCCGGGCCTGTCCGGCTACGGAATCGGCTTCGCGGTGTTCTTCTGCCTGCTCGCAGGCCCGGACAACGCGATCGCGTATACGCCCGAGATACTGATCAACAACGGGCTGGCGATCGTCGTCGCGCTGCTTGCGTGCTCGCTCGTGTTCGCCGTCGTGTTCCCGACTCACATGCCGTGGCTCACGGGCCGCATCGCGCACGACCTGCGCCGCCAGGTCACGCTCGCCTGCGAAGGCGCACCGGACGGCCTCGCTCAGCGCTTCCAGTCGAGCACGCACGACCTGATGGCGCAACTGCGCACGTTGCTCGTACGGCGGACACGGCAGCATCGCGACGCGATGCGCTGGATGCTGTCGACGCTCGAAGTCGGCCACGCGGTGATCGACCTGCGCGACGAGCTGCACGCGTTCAGTGCATCGAAACCGCCGCAGACGCTGCGCTGGACTGCCTCGATCGACGCGGTGCTGCACGAACTGCCGCGCTTCTTCGACGATCCGACGCCCGGCCATCACGCCCGCACGCTGAAGTCGGTGAATCTCGCGATCCGCGCGGCGCAGCACACGCTGCAGGCGTGGTACGCGGTGCCCGATGCGCGCCGGAGCATGCAGCGGATCGTCGGCTGCCTGCATTTCATGCGCAGCGCGCTGCTGGACAAGGATGCACCGTTCAACCGGCACCGCCATTGAAGATCGGTGCGAGCGCAACGGGATCCTTGTTCCGGATGGAAATATGCTCTACAGCCCTGGTGATTAATCTTTAAGCAGTGCGAGCCTATAGTTTCCTCACTGCCAGCGAGACTGGCACTCACCCAGGAGAAACCAAAATGAAGCCGCTGCACCTCGCCCTCGTTGCCCTGTCGCTCACCGCTGCTGTCGCCCACGCACAGCCGGCGCCGGCAGACGTCGCACCGCAACAGGCGAACCGCGCCGAAGCCGTCAAGGCCGCGGGCCGTGTCGATCGTTCGCAATCGAAGCAGGAAGACCCGAACGCCTGTGTCGGCCCGGTCAGCTTCTGCAACATCTACTTCGGCAGTTGAGCATGACGTCGCGTCGTCACGGCCAGGCCCGCATCGCCCGCACGGCATGCATCGCATGCGCGGGCGGACGGCGGTCCGGCCGATCGCCGCATCGCCGCCCCGTTCCACGCCGCCTCGATTGAAGCGGCGCTTGCCGTTTCAGGCGCCGCGCCCCGGCCGCCACCCCACTTCGCGCAACGCATCCAGCAGGCGCGCCTGCCCGAGCCCTTCGACCCGCGCACCGCGCGATTCGACGTCGCCGCCCGCGACCAGCGCATTCACGATCGCCTCCTCCACCGCTTCCGCCGCCGCGACGAACAACGCGGAGATATGGTCGTTGTTGACCATCTGCACGCCGGTCGTCGGCGCCCCCTTGCTGCCGTAGTTCGCCGCCGGCAGGCCGTCGTTGCCCGTTGCAAACGCCAGGAAGATGTCGCCGCTGGAATCCTCGGTGCCGCCGCCGACGCGTGCGAGCCCGACGCTCGCGCGCTGCGCGAGTCGCGTGCACTGATGCGGCAGGAGCGGCGCATCGGTCGCGATCGTCACGACGATCGAACCCATGCCCGGCTCGCCGTTGGCTTCCTGTTCGCGGAACGGCGAATGCACGTGCCGCAGCACGTCGCCGACCGGATAGCCGGCAACACGCAGCATCTCGCGCACGCCGTAGTTCGCCTGCACGAGCGCGCCGACGGTCCAGCCGCCCGCGTCGGCCGCGAGCACGCGCGACGCGGTGCCGATGCCGCCCTTGAACTCGTGGCAGATCATCCCCGTGCCGCCGCCGACGCCGCCTTCGGCAACCGGCCCCGACTGCGCGGCCGCCAGCGCGCGTTGTACATGCGCGGCGCTCACATGCTGCCCCCAGATGTCGTTCAGCATGCCGTCGTAGGTTTCCATCACGACCGGCATGCACCAGTACACGCGGCCGGCCGCCGCTTCGCGCTCGTTCGCGACGAGCGCATCGCGCACCGCGCCGACGCTGTGCGTGTTCGTATAGGCGATCGGCGTCGTCAGCAGGCCGGCCTCGCGGATCCATTCGAGCCCCGTCGCGTCGCCGTTGCCGTTCAGCACGTGCACGCCCGCGAAGCACGGCGAATCGTGCGCGGCGCCCGCGCGCGGCTCGATGACGGTCACGCCGGTGCGGATCGATGCGTCGCCGTTCTCGACGTTCAGCGTGCAATGTCCGACCCGCACGCCCGGTACGTCCGTGATCGCGTTGAAGCGGCCCGGCGTGCCGAGTCCGATGCGGATGCCGAGATCCCTCGTGCGCATGATGCAATTCCTCCAGTCTTTCAGTGGTTCGGTATATCGATGTTGCAAGGTGTCGATCCGGCGCTCAGAGCGCACGGAACGCTTCGCTGTGGCGCGCCCACACGACATACATCACGAGCGCGGCGACCAGCAGGCCACCGATGATGATCAGGTCGGTCGACTTCGTTGCCGTCGCCAGCGTCGTGTAGAGCGTGTAGGCCGCGCCTGCCACCGCGACGAGCGGCGTCACGGGCCACAGCGGCATCCGGTAATGATGCTCGACGTCGCGGCGCACGAAGCGGCTCGCGAGCGCGGCGAGCCCGACGACGAGGTAGATCAGCAGCAGCAGGTCGACCGTGAACGCGGTCAGCTCGTCCAGGCTCGACACGAACACGAGCCCCGCCGACGGCACCGCCAGCGCGATCGTCGCGAGCCACGGCGATTCGAGGCGCGGATGGATCGTCGAGAACGCGCGGTTGCAGGTGCGCGACCAGAGCGCATGCCGGCCGCTGCTGTACAGCAGGCGGCCCATCGTGATCACGATCGCGATGATCGCGTTGAACACCGACAGGAAGATCCCGCCGCTGACCACGCGCGACACGGCCGGGCTGCTCAGCGAGCGCACCACGTAGCCGATCGGGTCGGCGCTCTTCGTCAGTTCCGTCAGCGACGGTGCGCCGAGCACGATCGCGGTGAGCGGCACCAGTTCGACGACCAGGATCACGAGCAGCGAATAGATCACCGCCTTCGCGACGTTGCGGTTGCCGCCGCGCAGGTCTTCCGCGAGATACGCGGCCGAGCCGAAGCCGTTGTAGCAGAAGATCGCGGTGCCGATCGCCGGCACGATGGCCGCGAGCGTCGCCGGCACGAGCGCGTTGCCGCTCGCGACGACCGGCGCGATCAGCACGTCGGCGCCGCGATGCGGCGAACCGAAGCCCAAGCCCGCGATCAGCATCAGCACGCCGATCTCGACGACGAGGAACGCGCCGGTGATCCACGCGTTCGTCTTGATGTTCAGCATGCCGAGCAGATAGCTGAGCAGCACGATCGTCAGCGCGACCGACTGGTTGCTGAAGTGCGTGCCGAGCGCGTTGTTCAGGTAGGGCGCGGCGCCGCTCGCGAGCACGGCCGGGATGAACACGCTGACGGACAGCACCGTGATGAAGGTCAGGTAGCCGGGCAGCGGGCCGAACACGCGCTTGGCCATCACGTACTCGCCGCCCGCGCTGCGGTGCGCGGCGGCAAGCTCCGCGTAGCAGAGCGCGAACGCAAGCGCGAGCACGCCGCCAAGCACGAACGACAGCACGGCGCCGCTGCCCGCCTGCTGGATCGCGAACGGCGCGATCACGAAGATCGAGCTTGCCGGTGTCACGCCCGATACGGTGATCATCACCGCATCGCGCACGCTGAGCGTCTGCGACAGCGCGCGCGGCGCGTCCTCCGTTGCAGGCACCGCTTGCAGGGTACCTGTCGATTCCGACATCATCGCCATTTCGTTCTCCTGTGCTGCTCTTTTTTGAACACCCATACTCGGGCCCGATTGATTGCGTGGCAGTCTAGGAAGCCAATTTCAGGACCGCTATTCCCCCTTCGTGTTACGCCCTTCCGGTGGTGGTATGGATCGTCTCTTCTCCGAAATCGCGATGCACCAGGCGCTTGGCCGCGCAATCGATCATCTCGGCCAGCCGCGCTTCTGGCGGTTCCTGGTGCTGCTGCTCAATGAAATGGTGCCGTTCGACAACGCGCTCGCGACCGCGGTCGGCCGCGACGGCGTGCCGCTCGTGCTCGACGAATACGACACGGGCGGCACCGACAGCGCGTCGCCGGTGCCGCTCTACCTGAACGGCGTCTATCTGCTCGACCCGTTCCTGCAGGCCGCGCACGACGGGCTCGCCGACGGCTGCTACCGGCTCGAGGAAGTCGCGCCCGACCTGTTCCGGCAAAGCGAGTATTTCCTCAGCTACTTCCGCGACGCGGTCGGCGACGACGAGATCCAGATCCTCGTGCGGCCGAACGCCGACACGCTGCTGTCGCTGTCGCTCGGTGCGACCGCGCGCTTCGACGTCGAGCCGCTCGGCAAGCTGACGGCCGCGATGCCGTGGGTGCTCGCGGCGATGCGGCAGCACTGGCGGCTGGTGGGCGACGCCGCGCGCGCAACGCCCGACGCCGATCTCGGTGCGCGCGTCGAGCAGGCGCTCGCGCGCTTCGGCGCGGGCGTGCTGACCGACCGCGAGATGTCGATCGCGAGAATGGTGCTGCGCGGCAATTCGTCGAAGGCGATCGCCGAGCGGCTGGCGATATCACCCGAGACGGTGAAGGTGCATCGGCGTCACCTGTACGCGAAGCTCGGCATTTCGTCGCAGCCCGAGCTGTTTTCGCGATTCATCCAGGCGCTGGGGGAAGACGCGGCCGGATGAGCGCATCGCTCAGGACGGATGGCAACGGGCGCGGAGTCGGGCACTATGCGTCATGCGCGTGGCCACCCGATGCGCGAACGCGGATGTTTCGTCGACAACAAGACTCTCCGGAAACAGGAATCCCGACTCATGTCACTCATTCCGCTGATAGGAATTGGCTGGCTGATTCTGTGCGCGATCAGCGCCGCATCGCTCGTGCTCGTGCCGCCCGTGGTGCTGGTCGCCTGCCTGCTGGGCAAGGACGTCTGGTCGATCCTGACACGCGGCCGGCTGCAGTTCGCGTTCCTGGCCTACCTCGGCTCGGCGCCGGTACCGGCGGTCTTCACGCTCCTGCTGGAGGCCGGCGCCGCGGCCGGAAGTGCCGGCGGCGTGACGCCCGACAGCCTGAACGCGTGGAACGAGCGATGTTTCTTCGTGTTCCTGGGCGCGGCGGCACTGAGCGGCCTGCTGTTGCTGTTGCGGCCGAAAAACCGGCAGGCGGCAAACGTCGGGCCGTCGCAGCCCGCGCGATAGCCGGAACGCGATCGCCGCGCCGTGCCTCCCGCCCGGTTGTCGAGCGGGGGCACGGTCATGCGCAGCCTCCTGCTACTTCCATTTCGCACCGAGTTGCGCGAGCCCGGCGTTCCGGAGATCGTCCGGCAGCATCACCACGCGGAACTCGCAGTCCGCATTCAACATCAGGAACCACGGTTCCGCGAGTGCCGGGATCTGCGACGGGTCATCCAGATCGACGATCACGACGGCCCCGCGCCCGCCGCTCTGCTCCGTGAAATACACGGCCTCCGGCTTGACCGCCTCGAGTATTCGCGCGATCACGTCGCCGACGCTGCCGTCGCGCACCAGCGTGTTGAACGGCTCGTGAGGGATTCGTACGTTGAGAAGCATGCGCATGACCATCCTCCTTGGGCTCGGCCCGACCTGGGCCCTTCAAGCATAGGTGCTGCGCGAGGCCGCGCCAGTGGCGCAGAAAGCGGTCGCCGGCACGCATTCACATTCCGACGAATCGATGACAAGGCATCGCGCGAACGGCCCTCACTCTCGCGACGCAGGCCGGGTCGAATCGATTGCTCGTTCGCCCCTCATGCAGAGACCGTATCCGCCGTCAGCCCCGTCGGCGCGATCGTCAGATGCAACGCCTGCTCCGGTCGCAATGTCACGTTCAGCACCGGTCGAGGCGGCGTCGTACCGGGCGGCACCGACAACACGTGCCGCTGCAGGATCATTGCAGCCACCACCGTCATCTCCGTCATCGCCAGATGCTGCCCGAGGCACACGCGCGGGCCCGTGCCGAACGGCATGTACGCGCCGCGCGGCAGCGGCGGCGCATCGTCGGCGAAGCGCTCCGGACGGAACGCGTGCGGCGCCGGAAACCAGCGTTCGTCGAGATGCATGAGTTGCAGCGGCAGCATGAACAGCGTTCGCGCGGGAAACTGCCACGCACCCAGCGTGACCGGCCGCGACGCGCGACGGCTGATCAGGATCGGCGCCGCCGGGTACAGGCGCATCGTTTCCTCGAGCGTCTGCGTCAGGTAGCGCAGCGCCGGGCGCGTGTCGGCGGTCGGCGCGCGGCCGTCCAGCACGCGCACGACCTCGTCCCGTGCGGCAGCCTGCACGGCCGGATTCGCGGCCATGCTCCACGCCCACCAGGTCAGCGTGGCCGCGGCCGTCTCGTGCCCGGCCAGGAACACCGTCATGCATTCGTCGTGCACGGCTTGCAGCGGCCACGCGCGTGCATCGGCGCGATGCAGCCGCAGCAGGCGCGACAGCAGATCGTCGGGCCAGCCGCGCTCGGGCAGGTCGAGACGCGCATGCAGCTGCCGATCGATCAGCCCGTTCAGCACCGCCAGCGCCCGCGCCTTGCCGCGCTTCCACGGCATCCAGTCCGGCGCGCTCACCGGCTGGTAGAACTCGGCGTTGGACACGGCGCTCACCGTGCGCACGGCCGCCTCGGCCACGCGCGCGTCCGCGCCGATCGCGTCGGAAAACATCGTGCGCATGATCGCGTCCATCGCGAGCGACGTCAGCGCGCTTTCGATCGGCCAGCGCGCGTCGTGCGCGGGCCACTGCGCGAGTGCATGGCCGGCCGTCGCGGCAATCGCCGGCACGAATGCCTGGACCGGCTTCGGCATGAAATTCGGCTGCAGCGCATGCCGCTTGTCGCGCCATGCGTCGCCCTCGGCGACCAGCACGCTGTGCCCGTGCACCTGCGAGAACACGCGGATGCCGCGCTCCCAGCGCACCAGCGCGTCGTGATGCGTGACCAGCAGTTCGCGCACGAGCGCGGGATCGGTCACGGCCACCACGTGCTCGGGCCACATGCGCAGGTGCACGACGTCGCCATGCATGCGCTGCCAGCCCGCGAGCGTGCCGAGCAGGTCGCGCGACATCGCGCGCAGCAACGGCCACCCCGTCAGGCCGGCGCGCGGCCCCGGCGGCCATACGCCGGGCGGGTGAAGTACGGGCGCCGGCGTGGCCGTGCCCGCGTGGAATGGACATTGGGACGAGGTTCGCGTGTTCATGCGGCGGATTGTCCGCGGCGGCGCGACGCCGGTCTTGAACGCAAACGACATCGACACGCGTGCGGCCCGTCCCTATACTCCGGCGTCATGTGCTCCGGCCCGCCTCCGATCCTGCCGTCATGCCCCGATCCGCTCGCACGCGCACCGCGCGTGCCGGCCGGCGGCCGCGCGCCGCATGCGCGGCTGTATCCGGCGCCGGCCGCGCTGCAGGGCGCGGTGGTCGCGATCATCTGCCGCGACACGCGCGGCTTCGCGCTGAACGACGCGCAGCGGCTGACGCACTTCCCGGCATCGCCGCTCGTCTGTCTCGCGTGGTATCGCGATCTCGACGCGGGGCTCGTCGACACCACGCCCGACGGCCCGCGCTGGCGCGCGTTCGGCGCGTCGGCGACGCTGTCCGGCAGCCAGTCGGCCCCGACCGTCAGCTGGGCGCCGACGACCGGGCAAGGCGGCATCGTCTGCTTCCACGCGGACGCGGCCCGCGCGCTGTTCGGGATCGGCCTGCCCGAGATCCACGATCGTTTCGTCGATGCACGCGTCGCGCTCGACGACGGCTGGCGGCCGCTGCTCGACGCATTGGCCGACGCGGACGACGACCACGCGGCGCTGGCCGCGCTCGACCGTCACCTGGCGCCGCGCTGGCGCGCGCTGCGCGGCGCCACGACGCCGCTGTCGTCGCTGCGCGACGCGGGCCGCAGCTGGGCCGAGCGTCTCGCACTGCAGGCGCGCGAATGGCGGCACACGCACAGCGCGCGCCAGGTCGAGCGGCGCATCAAGTCGTACAGCGGGCGGTCGTTGCGCGCCTGGCAGACGCTGGTGCGCAGCGAAGGCGCGTTCTTTGCCGCGCGCGAGCGGCAGGAAGCCGGCGAACCGGTCGACTGGGCCACGCTGGCGCTGGACGAAGGCTTTGCCGACCAGGCGCACCTGAGCCGCGCGACGCGACGCATCACGGGCTTTGCACCGACCGAGTTCGTGCGGCGCTTCGCCGACGACGAATCGTTCTGGATGTACCGGCTGTGGGTGTAGCCAGCGCTCAACCGCGTGGCTCGACGAACCCGCCGTCACGCGCATCGTGCGGCACATTCCAGCCGAAATACACCTCCGCCTCGACAATCCGGCCATCGCGGACACGCAACCGCTCCGCGTTCCGGAACCGCTTGCCGTCACGTGTTTCGGCCTCGTACACGACGAATACGTGTTCGCCGTGCACGACGACGTCGATGAAGTCGAAGCCCGTCAGCATCACGCTGTTCGGCCAGCAGCGCGCGAAATAAGTGCCGCGGTCGAGCCGGTTGTCGAGCGGGCTCGTGAAGTGAAAATCCGGCGCAATCAGCGCTTCAATCGCGTCGCGGTCCTTGTCGGCGTATGCGCGGTAGCACGCACGCGCCACGTCGCCGGGATTCGGCAGCATCGTCGGAGCCTCCTTCAACGGTCGGCGCAAGCCTCGCTCGCGTCGATCCGGATAGTGCGGCGAAACGCGTCCAGCGGCAACCGCACCGACAGGCGTCGCGGCGGGGCACCCGCGCGCTCCGTTGCCCGCCGGCGATGCCACGGTTGCCCGATTCGGCGGCCGCGGGCATGATGTCCGCGAACTTGCCGGTCGTCTGTCAGCTCGCCGCCCTCACCGCCTCCATGCGGCCCGTCACGCGAGCAATCCGCATGCCGGCCCTGTCGCTCACGCCACTTCGCCCATGTCACTACGCGCATTCAGAACGCTGGTCGCCATCGCCCGATACCGGACCTTCGCGCGCGCCGGCGAAGCCATCGGCCTCACGCAATCGGCGGTGAGCCTGCAGGTCAAGACGCTCGAAAGCGAATACAACGTGCAGTTGTTCGACCGTTCGCGCCGGCAGCCGGTACTCACCGAAGCCGGCAACATCCTGCTCGCGCAGGCCGAGCAGGTGCTCGCGATGGTCGACCGGATTCCCGATGCGCTCAGCGACGAGAAGAAGCTCGTCGGCCGCCTGCGGATCGGCGCGATCCAGACCGCGCTGTCCGGCCCGCTGCCCGACGCGCTGCTCGCGCTGCGCGCCGCGCATCCGTCGTTGCGCGTGCACGTATCGGCCGGCATGTCGGCCGAACTCGCGAACCGCGTCGCGGCCGGCGAGCTCGATGCGGCGATCACGACGCGCCCCGTGCGCCCGCATCCGGCCGAACTGACGTGGACCACGCTGTACGAGGACCGCTTCTGGCTGCTCGCGCCGCCCGACCATGCGGAACGCGACGCGGGCGCGCTGCTCGACGCGCTGCCGTTCATCCGCTTCGATGCGCAGGCGTGGGCCGGCCGCATGATTGCCGCCGAGCTGCGCCGCATCGGCGTGCGCGTACGCGAGGAGATGGTGCTGGACAGCGCGGAAACGATCGCGCGGATGGTGGCGCGCGGGCTCGGCGCGGCGATCGTCGCGCTTCCCGATGCGACGCTCGCGCGCCTGCCGCCCGTCACGCGCTTGCCGTTCGGCCAGCCGCAGATGGGCCGCGCGGTCGTGCTGCTCGAACACCAGTCGCGCCCGGCCGAACGTTTCGCGCGTGCGCTGGCGGCCGAAGTGACCGCGTCATCGATGAGAATTTCTCATTGAACACCCGATAATTAACCATTATTCCTGTTGCTTGCGCGTGTTAACTTGGCGGCATCGTCACTCTTTCGATTGCGTGTCGCCATGTTGCCCGCCGGATGGATTCCCGCCTCGCTTCGCCGCCGTTCCCGCGCACCCCGCGTGAAGGCATGCCGATGATCGGCCCGGTCCTGCTCGCGCTGGCGCCGGTCGCGCTGCTGGTCGCGTTCGGTCACGGCCTGCGGCGCACGGGCTTCATCTCCGACGCGTTCTGGCCGCAGGCCGAGCGGCTCTGCTACTACGTGCTGCTGCCCGCGCTGTTCGCGGACGGCCTCGCGAATGCGCGACTGCAATCGCTGCCCGTTTTACCGCTCGCGGCCGCGCTGGTCGGTTCGACCGCACTGGCCGCGGCGCTTCTTCTGCTGGTCCGCCCGTTCGTCCGGGTGGATGGCGCCGGCTTCACGTCGGTGTTCCAGGGCGCCGTGCGCTTCAACAACTATGTCGGCACCGCGCTGGCGGCCGGACTGTTCGGCGCGAAAGGCATCGCGCTCGCGGCCGTCTGCGTCGCGGCGATCGTCCCGACCGTCAACCTGATGTGCGTGCTGGTCTTCGCGCGCTATGGCGACATGCGGCTCGGCGCGGGCGCGCTCGCACGGCAGATCCTGTCGAACCCGCTCGTCGTCGCGTGCGCGCTCGGGATCGCGATGCAGACCGGTGGCGTCGCGTTCCCGGCGGCCGTCGAGCCGGCCGTGCGCGCGCTCGGCACCGCATCGATGCCGCTCGGCCTGCTGTGCGTCGGCGCGGCGCTGACATTCGATGCGGCGCGGGCGTGGCTGCAGCCGGTGTGCGTCGCGTCGGCGTTCAAGTTCATGGCGATGCCGCTCCTCACGCTCGCGGCCGGCCGGTTGTTCGGGCTCGGCGACACGGCGCTGACGGTCGCGCTGCTGTTCCAGGCGCTGCCGACGTCGTCGGCGTCGTACATCATGGCGCGCCAGCTCGGCGGCGATGCGCCGCTGATGGCCGGCATCACCGCGTTCCAGACGATCGCCGCGGCGCTCGCGATGCCGGTCGTGCTGACCGCGCTCGCGTCGGCGCCCGTGTTTCGCTGACGGCACGGCGCCCCTCCATCCCATCCCCTGAATCAGCCTGCAGCCCGGCCAACGCGCCGCGCCGCGCGACCGCGCACGCGTGCCCGCAGCAGGCGCTGTCCTTTCGAGAAGCCACGCCGCATGAACGCTCCCGCTCCCCCCGCCAGCCTCGCCGCCGCCCGGCCGCACGCGGCCATCTACGTGAAGCTCACGCTCGTCGCGCTGTTCTGGGGCGGGACGTTCATTGCGGGCCGGATCCTCGCCGCGACGATGTCGGCGACTTCGGCGGCCACCGGTCGCTTCGCGATCGCCGCGCTGCTGCTGGTCGTGCTGTCGTGGAAAATCGAAGGCGGGCTGCCGAAACTCAGCGGCCGCCAGGTCGTGACGACGTTCGGCCTCGGCGCGACCGGCATCTTCCTGTACAACGTGTGCTTCTTCGCGGCGCTCGCGCGGATGCCGGCCGGGCGCACCGCGCTGTTCGTCGCGCTGAATCCGGTCGCCACCGCCGTGCTGCTGTCGGTCGTCGTGCGCGAACGCCTGTCGCTGTCGCGCTGGGCCGGCATCGCCGTCGCGCTGTTCGGTGCGCTCGTCGTCATCAGCCGCGGCGATCTGCTGCGCGTACTGACCGACCTCGGCAACACGTTCGGCGCCGGCGAACGCTTCATGCTGTGCGCGGTGCTGAGCTGGGCCGCCTATACGGTGATCGGCCGGCGCGCGCTCGACGGGCTGTCGCCGCTCGCGGCGACGACGTACGCGGCGCTGTGGGGCCTCGCGCTGCTGATCGTCACGCACCTGTTCGGCGGACCTGCGAGCGGCGGCGCGCCGCTGACGTGGCAGGCCGTCGCGTCGATGCTCTACCTCGGCGCGATCGGCACGGTGGTCGCGTTCGTCTGGTATTCGCAGGGGATCCGCGAACTCGGGCCGGCCCGCGCCGCCGTGTTCACCAACCTGGTGCCCGTGTTCGGCGTGCTGCTGTCGGTCGCGCTGCTCGGCGAGCCGCTGTCGCCGTCGATGCTGGCCGGCGGCGTGCTCGTGATCGCGGGCGTCGCGCTGACCAATCGCGCGAAGCGCTGACGCACCGGCGTGCGCCGCGCGCTCGGGGACGGATGCCGAATACCGGCGTGGACGCGATCGCGCGGCCGTTGCATGACGCATACGCATGGCCGATACGCCCCCCGATCTTCTCGCAGCCCCGCCCAAAACCGCCTATCGTGAAGAAGGCGCCCCGTTTGCCGCCATCCGACCCTGCGTCGTTCGCACGGGCGGCAACGGCCCCGCGTTCCGGCACCATTCATCGCGATCGTCGCGCCCGCTCGCCCGTGCGCCCGTTCGCGGCCGCCCACCGGATTACAGGAGGCACCCATGAAAGCCGCGCTGCTCGTCAGTTCCGCCCTGCTCGCCATCGCGTCCGCTTCGGCCTCGGCCCAAGGCACGATCACGAAAGTCGAAAACGGCGCGCTCGTCGCCGCAAACGGCATGACCGTCTACGCATTCGACCAAGACAAGCCCAACGCCGGCACCAGCGCCTGCACGGGCCAATGCGAATCCTTCTGGCCGCCGTACAAGGCCAGCGCGACCGACGTCCCGGTCGGCCCCTACACGATCGTCAAGCGCGAAGACGGCAGCCCGCAATGGGCCTACAAGGGCAGGCCGCTGTACTTCTTCTCGAAGGACATGAAACAGGGCGACCGTAACGGCGACAACTTCAAGAACTTGTGGCACGTGGTGGCACCGTAGGCGTTCTTCCGCTGCCGTCCGCCCGATCCGCGCAGACGTAAAAAAGCCCGCTCCGATCGTCGATCGAAGCGGGCCTTCGCCCATCCTGCCGGCTGCACGCAGCCGGCTCGCGCGTCAGCGGCTCGACGGGAAGCTGAACACCGTCCCTTCGCGCACGCCCGCCGACGGCCAGCGCTGCGTGATCGTCTTGCGCTTCGTGTAGAAGCGCACGGCGTCCGGGCCGTATGCGTGCAGGTCGCCGAACAGCGAACGCTTCCAGCCGCCGAACGAGTGGTACGCGACCGGCACCGGCAGCGGCACGTTGATGCCGACCATGCCGATCTGGATGTTGTCGCCGAAATAGCGTGCGGCCTCGCCGTCGCGCGTGAACAGGCACGTGCCGTTGCCGTACTCGTGCGCGTCGATCAGCGCCATCGCCTCGTCGAGCGACTTCAGGCGGATCACGCCGAGCACGGGCCCGAAGATCTCGTGCTGGTAGATCGGCATGCCGGGCTTCACGTTGTCGAACAGGCACGGGCCGAGGTAGTAGCCGCCGTCGTGGCCGTCGACCTTCACGCTGCGGCCGTCGACGACGAGCGTCGCACCGGCTTCCACGCCGGCTTCGACGAAACCCGTCACCTTCTCGAAATGCTGCTGCGTGACGAGCGGGCCCATGTCGACGCCCGCGCCGTTGCCCGGGCCGACCTTCATCTTCTCGATCTCGGCCTTCAGCCCCGCGACGACCTTGTCGCCCGTCTCGTCGCCGATCGCGACGACCAGCGGAATCGCCATGCAGCGCTCGCCGCACGAACCGTACGCGGCGCCCATCAGCGCGTTCACCGCGTTGCCGATGTCGGCGTCCGGCATCACGACCGCGAAGTTCTTCGCGCCGCCGAGCGCCTGCACGCGCTTGCCGTGCGCGCAGCCGGTCGAGTAGATGTATTCGGCGATCGGCGTCGAGCCGACGAAGCTCACGGCCTTCACGCGCGGATCGGTCAGGATCGTGTCGACCGCTTCCTTGTCGCCGTTCACGACGTTCAGCACGCCCGGCGGCAGGCCGGCTTCGAGCGCGAGCTCGGCCATGCGCAGCGTCGACGACGGCGTGCGCTCGGACGGCTTCAGCACGAATGTGTTGCCGCAGGCGACGGCCATCGGCCACATCCACAGCGGCACCATCACCGGGAAGTTGAACGGCGTGATGCCGGAGACGACGCCAAGCGCCTGGAACTCGCTCCACGAATCGATCGCGGGGCCGACGTTCTTGCTGTGCTCGCCCTTCAGCAGTTCGGGCACGTAGGTCGCGTATTCGACGTTCTCGATCCCGCGCTGCAGTTCGCCCATCGCGTCAGCGAGCACCTTGCCGTGCTCGGCCGTGATCAGCGCGCACAGCTCGTCGGCATGCTCTTCCAGCAGCGTCTTGAAGCGGCTCATCACGCGGGCGCGCTTCAGCGGCGGCGTATTGCGCCACGCCGGGAACGCGGCCTGCGCGGACGCGATCGCGGCTTCGACGGTCGGCTTGTCGGCGAGCGCGACGCTCTTGTTCGACTCGCCGGTGGCCGGGTCGAACACCGGCTGGACGCGGCTGCCGCCGTCGACGCGCTTGCCGTCGATCAGGTGGCCGATGGTGGAGGTCACATTGCTGTCGTGTTTCATCGTTGAGGCTCTTTCGTGAATTCGGTTATCGCGGGGGGCGAGCTGAGGCTCAGTCCACTTCGTTCAGTGCGTCGGACAGCGCGTTGACCAGGTTGTCGATCTCGCGCTTCTCGGAAATGAACGGCGGCGCGAGCTGGATCGTGTCGCCGCCGTAGCGCACGTAGAAGCCCTTCGCCCAGCAACGCATCGCGATCTCGTACGGGCGCCGTGCCGGCTCGCCCGGCAGCGCCGCGATCGTCAGGCCGGCCGCCAGCCCGTAGTTGCGGATGTCCGCGATGTGGCGCTGGCCCTTCAGCCCGTGCACGGCCGCCTCGAAATGCGGCGCGAGATCGCGCACGCGGGCCACCGCGTCTTCCTTCACCAGCAGGTCGAGCGCCGCGACGCCTGCCGCGCACGCGACCGGGTGCGCCGAATACGTGTAGCCGTGCGGGAACTCGAGCATGTACTCGGGGCCGCCCGCGGCCATGAACGTGTCGTAGATCTCCTTCGTCGCGATCACGCCGCCGAGCGGCTGCACGCCGTTCGTCACCTGTTTCGCGAAGTTCATGATGTCCGGCACCACGCCGAACGCATCGGCGCCCGTCATCGCGCCGGCCCGGCCGAAGCCCGTGATGACCTCGTCGAAAATCAGCAGGATGTCGTGCGCGGTACAGATGTCGCGCAGGCGCTTCAGATAGCCCTTCGGCGGCACGACCACGCCCGCCGAGCCGGAGAACGGCTCGACGATCACGGCCGCGATGTTCGACGCGTCGTGCAGCGCGATCAGTTCGAGCAGGCGGTCGGCCAGCTCGGCGCCGTGCTCGGGCATCCCGCGCGAGAACTTGTTTTCGGCGAGTTGCGTGTGCGGCAGGAAATCGGCGTCGAGGCCCTGGCCGAACAGCTTGCGGTTCGGCCCGATCCCGCCGACCGAGATGCCGCCGAAGTTCACGCCGTGGTAGCCCTTCTCGCGGCCGATCAGGCGCGTCTTGGTGCCCTTGCCCTTCGCACGCCAGTACGCGCGGGCCAGCTTCAGCGACGTGTCGGCCGCTTCCGAACCCGAGCCCGTGAAGAACACGTAGTCGAGGCCGGCCGGCGTCAGCTCCTTGATCTTGTTCGCGAGTTCGAACGACTTCGGATGGCCGAACTGGAAGGCCGGCGCGTAGTCGAGCTGCGCGACCTGGCGGCTCACGGCTTCGACGATTTCCGTGCGGCCGTGACCGAGGCCCGTGCACCAGAGGCCCGACAGGCCGTCGAAAATCTTGCGGCCTTCGCCATCCGTGTAGTACGCGCCCTTGCCCGACACGATCATGCGCGGATCGGCCTTGAACTGGCGGTTGGCCGTGAACGGCATCCAGTGCGCGTCGAGCCACGCGGCGTCGGTGCGGAGGTTCGTGTCGTCCTGCTGGGCGGTGGTGATGTCGGTCATGTCGGTCGGCGCGGCGCGCCCCTCCTCCTTGTGATGATGTTGCACATTGTCGGGACGCCAATTAGTCTTTTGAATATCGCAATATCAATGTTCACTTGCTCAACTATGCAAGCAAAGAAACCGAAGAGCCGCGCGCTGCTCGGGCAGCTCAGCGACATGGATCTCCGCCTGCTGCGGGTCTTCAAGGGCGTCGTGCAGTGCGGCGGGATGGCGGCGGCCGAACTGGAACTGAATATCGGCATCTCGACGATCAGCCGGCACGTGAAGGATCTCGAGACGCGCCTCGGCCTCGTGCTGTGCCGGCGCGGCCGCGCGGGCTTCACGCTGACGCCGGAAGGCCAGACGGTGTACGAGGAGACGTTGCGCCTGCTTGCGTCGATGGAAGCATTTCGCAGCAGGATCGACGGCATTCACGACAAGATGGGCGGCGAACTGCACATCGCCGTGTTCGACAAGACGGCCACCAACGCGAATGCGCGCCTGGGCGACGCGATCCGCCAGTTCGCCGACGAAGCGCCCGATGTCGCGCTGAACCTGCACGTCGCGTCGATCAACGAGGTCGAGCGCGGCATCATCGACGGCAGTTACCAGGTCGGGATCATTCCCGCGCACCGCAACTCGGGCAGCCTCGAGTATGCGGAGCTGTTCGACGAACGGATGCTGCTCTACTGCGGCCGCCAGCATCCGCTCTTCGACGCGCCGCACGGCAAGCTCACGTGGACGACGATCCGCAACCATGCGTTCGCCGGGCTCGGCTTCCATTCGCCGAACATGGAACTGAGCCATCGCGCGAAGCTCACGCGCAGCGCGACCGCGTCGGACCAGGAGTCGATCGCGACGCTGATCCTGTCCGGCCGCTATCTCGGCTTCCTGCCCGATCACTACGCGGAAAGTTTCGAAAACAAGGGGCTGATGCAGCCGATCGCGCCGCACCGGTTCAATTACCGTTGCCGGTTCGTGAGCCTGCTGCGGCGCTCGCCGCGGCCGTCACGGGCCGCGCTGCTGTTCCAGTCGTGCCTGGAAGCCGCGCATGCGACGGCCCGGCCGCCACGTCACGACACGGCGGCGTAGCGCCGGATCAATACCCGGTCAGGCGCCGTCGCCCGCGCGCGGCTGCGCGCGCCGGCGCGTCACGAAATGCGTCGCGACGAGCGCCGCGGCAAAACCGGACAGCGCACCGACGCCGAGCGCCCAGCGCGGGCCGAGATGGTTCGCGACCCAGCCGGCCACCGGCGCGCCGATCGGCGTGCCGCCGAGCGCGACCGCGAGACGCAGCGCCATCACGCGGCCGCGCATCGCCGGTTCGGTCGACAGCTGCATCAGGCTGTTGGTCGAGTTCATGAAGGTGATCGCGGCGATCCCGGTCAGCACGAGCGCGGCCGCGAACAGCCAGTAGTTCGGGGCCAGCGCGGCGAACGTGCAGCCGAGCCCGAACAGCGCCGCGCCGATCCACAGATGGCGGAACCGAGGCTGCTCGCGGCGCGCGGCGAGCAGCGCGCCCGAGATCGTGCCGACCGCCATCATCGACGACAGGAAGCCGAAGCCGCGCGCATCGACATGAAACACGCTGGCGGCCATCGTCGAGATGAACAGCTGGAAATTGAGGCCGAAGGTGCCGATCAGGAACAGCATCACGAGGATCGCCGTCAGGTCCGCGCGATGCCACACGTAGCGGAACCCGTCGAGCAGGCTGCTGCGCGAGCGGCCCGCCCGCACATTCGCACGCAGTTCGTCTTCCCTGAGCAGCCGCAGCGACGCCAGCACCGCGAAGAAGCTGAGCCCGTTCGCGAGGAACGCCCAGCCCGTGCCGACCGACGCGATCAGGAACCCGGCCGCCGCCGGGCCGACCATCCGCGCGGCGTTGAACGACGTCGAATTGAGCGCGACCGCGTTCGCGAGCTCGCGATCGCCGACCAGCTCCGCGACGAAGGTCTGCCGCACCGGCGCGTCGAACGCCGACGCACAGCCGAACAGGAACGCGAACAGGTAGACGTGCCAGAGCTGCGCGACGCCCGTGACCGTCAGCACGCCGAGCACGAGCGCCAGCACGCCCATCAGCGCCTGCGTGGCCATCAGCAGCTTGCGCTGGTCGAAGCGGTCGGCCGCGTAGCCGGTCCATGGCAAAAACAGCAGCTGCGGCCCGAACTGCAGCGCCATCACGGTGCCGACGGCCGACGCGTCGTGATGCGTGAGCTGCGTGAGGACGAGCCAGTCCTGCGCGGTGCGCTGGATCCACGTGCCGATGTTCGACACCAGCGAGCCGACCGCCCACACGCGATAGTTGAAGCTGCGAAGCGAGCGGAATACGCCCGCGGCCGGCACGCTCATGGCCGCTCCCGGTCGGGCTCGTTGCCGCCGTGCAATTCGCCGAAGCGCCGCGCGAGGAACAGGCCGAGTGCGAGGATGCCGAGACCGAGCGCCGCGGCGTCGGCCGTCACCTTCAGGTCGAAAGCGCCGACGCGGCACACGAGCGCATACGCGATCACGAGGTTCAGGACGCCCCACACGACATTCACGGTGGACGACGACAGCCCGCGGCCGGGCGGATTCGCGAACGGCGTCTGGAACGGCTCGCCGCGCAGCCCGCTGGCGAGATGCGGCACGACGTTCGCGAGAAACGCGCCGCCGAAGAAGTACGACACGAGATGCAGGAGGTTCATGGTCGGGCGGTCCTTTCGGCGGGCGGGTCGATGCGGTTCACGGGCGGGCGGCGTCCTGGAATTCGGCGAGCCGCTGCAACAGCTTCACGGCCGCGGCGAGCTCGGCCTGTTCCGCGTCCGACAACTGCGCGTGCAGCGCACGGAACAGCCAGTCGTCCTTGGCCGCGCGGTTGGCCTGCAGGACCTTGCGGAAACCGGGCGTGAGCGCGATCAGCGTCTGCCGGCCGTCGGTCGGATCGGGCGCGCCGCTGACGGCGCCGAGCGCCTCGAGCGTCGCGACCGTCACGCGCATCGACTGCGGGCGCACGCTTTCGGCACGCGCCAGCGCCGATACCGTCGCCGGGCCGTCGCGGTCGAGCCGCAACAGCACCGATTTCTGCGAGGACGTGAGGTCGTTCGGGTGGGTCTGCTCCCGCATGCGCCGCATCAGCTTGCTGACCGAGATGCGGAGTTCGCCGGCGAGACCGGCAAGCGGGAGCGCGTCGGAGGGGGACGATGGCGTGTTCATGAATCCACGATAGCACATCGACAGTTTAACTGTACAGTTAAACTGCCTATTTCAAGCTGCAAGTATCGTGCGCTCGGCTGCGCCTGCATCGTTGCGAACCGCCGCATTCTGCCGTGCGATCCGCCTCTGCGATAATGCGGGCTCCCCATTTCCGCTCCGCCTCCCGCCATGACGCAGCCGTCCGCCCCGCTCTCCACCGACCTGCCGCCGATCTCGTGCCTGCCCGGCGACGCGCTGCCGTGGCTGCCGATGAGCGCCGACCTGCCGGGGCTCGCGATCAAGTACCTGCACATCAATGCGGCCGAGGACACGCTGACCGCGCTGCTGAAGATGCCGGCCGGCGGCACGCTGCCGCGCCACCGTCACGACGGCGAGGTGTTCGTCCATACGCTGCAGGGGGCGTGGCGCTATCTGGAATACGACTGGGTCGCGCACGCCGGCTCGACGGTGCTCGAACCGGCCGGCTCGGTGCATACGCCGGAAACGCTCGGCGCGCCGGGCGAGGACGTGATCACGCTGAACGTGATGCGCGGCGATCTCGTCCTGCTCGACGACGACGGCCGCGAGACCGCACGCGAGAATTGCCGCGTCGCGCTGCTGCGCCAGCGCAAGCATGCGCGCACCGCGCCGGACGACGCCGCGCCGTTCGTCACGCGGTAACGCAGGCGAGCGCGTCGCGTCACGATCCGCGTGGCGCCGGCGCGCGCTGTCGCCCGGATGGCCGCCGCTGCACTTCGACCGCTCCGCCGGCCGCCCCGCTCATCAGCGAAAGCGCCGGAAAAATCTCCGAATATCGCGGGCCAGCAGATCCGGCTCCTCCATCGCCGCGAAATGGCCGCCGCTCGGCATGTCGGTCCATTGCGCGACGTCGAACACGCGTTCGAGCCAGCTGCGCGGCGGACGGCTGATTTCCTTCGGAAAACGCGCGAACGCGACGGGCACCGCCACGCGCTGCCCGGCCGCGAAGCGCATCGGCTGCAGCCGGTTCTCCCAATACATCTGCATCGACGAGCCGATGCAGCCGGTGAACCAGTAGAGCGAGATGCCGGTCAGCAGCGTATCGTGCGAAAACCGCCGTGCAACGTCGCCGTCGCAATCGCTCCACGCGCGGAATTTCTCGGCGATCCATGCGGCCAGCCCGGCCGGCGAATCGTTGAGCGCGACGGCGAGCGTCTGCGGCTTGGTCATGTGCACCAGCGCGTATCCGCCTTCCCGCGCGGCCCACTCGCCGCGCTGCGTCACGAAGGCCTGTTCGTCCCCGGTCAGCGGCAACGCGGCATCGGCCGGAGGTTCGTAGCTGCCGGGCAGGTAGTTCAGATGGATGCCGTCCACCCTGTCCGCATGTCGCGCGCCGAGCGCGATCGACACGCCTGCGCCGAGATCGCCGCCCTGCGCGCCGAAGCGCCGGTATCCGAGGCCCGACATCAACGCCGCCCAGCGGTCGGCGACCTGAAACGCCGACATGCCCGGTGCCGCGGGCGCGGGCGAGAACAGGAAGCCGGGCAATGACGGCACGACGACGTCGAACGCGTCGTCAGGATCGCCGCCGAATGCCGCCGGATCGCACAGGCGATCGATCAGCGCGTCGAATTCGAACACGGAGCCCGGCCAGCCGTGCGTGATGACGAGCGGATAAGGGCTCCGTCCCGCCCCGCGCCGATGGATGAAATGCACGCGCTGCCCGCCTACGTCCGCGACGAACTGCGGCAGCCGGTTCAGCGTACGCTCCACCGCTCGCCAGTCGAAGCGCTCGGCCCAGTATTCGGCCAGATCGCGCAGCCATGCGCCGTCCACGCCCTGCTGCCACGGCTCGGCGGGAGTCAGCATCGGCGGGCGCCGGTCGCGCAGGCGCCGGCGCAGGTCATCCAGTGCGTGATCGGGGATCCCGATCTCGAACGGCTCGGCGTGCATGGTGTCTCCTCGCGACGAATGCCGGAGATTCTCCGCGATTTTTCCGCTGCCCGCTGGCGTCAGCCCGTTTCCCGTTCGTCCACCCGCGCGTCGCGTCGCATCGCCTGCGGCGGCACGCCGAACCCGCGCACGAACGCCTCGCGCATGTGCCGGCGGTCGCGAAAGCCGTTCTCCTTCGCGATCACGTCGAGCGGATGGCGGCTCTGCTCGATCATCAGCCGCGCGGATTCGAGCCGCAGCCGCTCGATCGCCTTCGCCGGCGACTGCCCCGTTTCGAGCGTGAACACGCGGCTGAACTGGCGCGGGCTCAGGTGGACGGCGTCGGCCAGGTCCTCGACGGTCAGCGCGCGGCCGAGGTTCTGCCGCGCATAGTTCAGCGCGTTCTGGATCCGGTCGGATTTCGGCGCGAGATCGAGCATTTCCGAATGCTGCGACTGGCCGCCGGCCCGGCGCTGGTGCATCACGAGCTTGTGCGCGACCGAGCGCGCGGCGTCGGCGCCGAGATCGTCGACGCGGACCTCAACGACCGCGCGGCGCTCGCCGCCGTCGAAGCGAAGCTGAAGCAGGATGCGAGCATCACGCTGCTCGTGAACAACGCGGGCATCGGCACGCATGTGCCGCTGCTCGACAGCGACGTCGACGCGATGACGCGGATGATCGACCTGAACGTGACCGCGCTCACGCGCCTGACCTACGCGGCCGCACCGGGCTTCGTCGCACGCGGCCGCGGCGCCGTGATCAACATTTCGTCGATCGTCGCGATCTCGCCCGAAACGCTGAACGGCGTGTACGGCGGCACCAAGGCGTTCGTGCTCGCGTTCAGCCAGTCGCTGCATCACGAGCTCGCCGACAAGGGCGTGCAGGTGCAGGCCGTGCTGCCGGGCGCGACGGCCACCGATTTCTGGCAGACGGGCGGCCTGCCGCTCGAGCACCTGCCGAAGGAAATCGTGATGACGGCGCCCGACATGGTCGATGCGGCGCTCGTCGGCTTCGATCGCGGCGAACTCGTGACGATCCCGTCGCTGCACGCGGGCGACGAATGGGACGCCTACGAGGCCGCGCGCCGCACGATGGCGCCGCACCTGTCGGCCAATACGCCCGCGCCGCGCTACGCGAGCTGAGCGAGCGCGCCGGCCCCTGCCGATCGGGGCCGGCCGGCGCATCGAACGCCGGAACGGGTTGTGGAAAACGGTGCCGCACGGCGCATCGCGCCGGCGGTCATCCGGTGTTCGGCAGCGCGTTTCCAGCCCGGGATCGATCGCCTGATTCGTCTGCTGGAACACGTCGCCGATTCGTTCGATGCCGGCGCAAATGAACGGCACCGACAACCGATTCCGACGCGCTTGCCACGCATTCCGCGCGACAGTAAGCTCTGCGATTGCAGCCCCCCAAGCCGCCTCGTCCGATCGGCATTCGTCCGATCACGAGGGCAATCGTCCGTTGCGGAATTCGACCATGCGGTTCCGTATGTTCATCATCGAGACCGGCGACGCGCCGGCCTCCGCGCACGATTCCGCCGACCATCAGCCGGCGCTTCCGTCGCTGCCCGAACTCGTCGCCGTCTGCCGCATTGCGCGTGCGCACGCACGCACGGCCGGCGCGTTCGTCGCGCGCGCCGAAGCCGGCATGCAACGCGTGCTGGCGGCCGACGGAGCCATGCCCGATCCGCTTCCTGCCGACTGCTTTCCGCCGCATGTCGACCGCGATCCGTCTGCCGGCCGACGATACGTCGTACACGACCCGCGATGCGACGACGACCCGCTGCGCGGGCCGCACATCGTCGCGGCCTGTGAACTGGCCGCGCCCGACGGCGCGACGCTCGGCACGCTGTGCATCGTCAACGACACGCGCCTGACGCTCGACGCGGCGCAATGCGCGCTGCTGCTCGACCTCGCGATCGTGGCCGAGCGCGCGCTGGCCCGCGCCATCGCGGAAACCGCGCTGCGCACGCGGCTCGCGCGCGTCGAGGAGCACAGCACGCTGACATCGCTCGCGCTGACCGAAAGCGGCACCGGCGTGTGGGACCGCAACGTGGAGACCGGCGAGATCCATTACTCGACGGCGTGGAAGGCGATGCTCGGCTACGCGCCGCACGAGCTGAGCAGCCGGATCGAGGACGCTTACGCACGCTTGCATCCGGACGACGTCGACGACGTGAAAGCCGCGATGCGCGCGCATTTCGAAAGCCGGACCGACGGCTACGAAGTCGAGCACCGCATCCGCTGCAAGGACGGCACGTACCGGTGGATCCGCAGCCGCGGCAAGGTGATCACGCGCGACGGCAACGGCCGTGCACTGCGGATGGTCGGCACGACCACCGACATCACCGCGCTGCGCGAGCTCGCCGCACGGCTGCGCGATACGGCCGCGCTCGTCACGGACCTCACCGACCAGGTTCCCGGGCTCGTATTCCAGTTGCAGCAGACGGCAGACGGGCGCCGCTTCTTCTCGTATGCGAGCGCCGGTGTCGCCGACATCTACGAACTGACGCCCGAGCAGCTCGCCCGCCATGCGGACACGGTCGAGATGCGGATCCATCCGGCCGACCTGGTCGCCTATCGGCAATCGCTGCAGGCATCGTCGGTGCACCTGACGCCGTGGCGTCTCGAATATCGCGTGCTGCTGCCCGGCCAGGGCCTGCGCTGGCGCGAAGGCGATGCGCGCCCGCAGCGCACGGCCGACGGCGGCACCGTATGGCACGGCTTCATCACCGATGCGACCGACCGCAAGCACATCGAGGCCGAACTGCACCGGATGGCGACGACCGACCATCTGACGCAACTGTCGAACCGCCATGCATTCATGCGGCAAAGCGAAGCCGCGCTGCGCGGCGTGCGCGCGACCGGCCGGGCCGCCGCCGTGCTGATGCTCGACCTCGATCACTTCAAGGCACTGAACGACCGCTGGGGCCACCCGCTCGGCGACCGCGCGCTCCGGCATTTCGCGCGGCTGCTGCTCGCGGAAACCGGGCCGGACTGCATCGTCGGCCGGGTCGGCGGCGAGGAGTTCGCGATCGTGCTGCCGGGATCGGATCCCGATACGGCGCTGGCCTTCGCGCGGCGCGTGCAGCAGCGCGCGCTGCAGACGCAGCTCACGCACGAGGACGAGCCGGTCGTGCTGACCGTCAGCATCGGCATCGACGCGATGCGGGAGTCGGATTTCGGCGCGTACCAGTCGCTGTCGCGCGCCGACAAGGCGCTCTATCTCGCGAAGGAACGCGGGCGCAACCGGATCGAGGTATATCGGGCGTAGCCGCAACGCCCGCTTCCGCCGCGAACGGGTCGACGGCGTCGCGCCGCCGCCCGCTCATGCGGCCGCGTCGTCAGTGCGCGTCGTCAGTGCGCGGCTTCCGGCCGCGCGAGCGCAGCGCCGCGCCGCACGCCCAGCAGCATCGCGACCGCACTGGCGGCCAGCAACGCCGCGATCATCAGCATCGCCGGATCCATGCTGCCGGTTCGCGTGCGGATCAGCCCGACGAGCCACGGCGTGATCATCCCGCTCGACACGCCGATGCTGCTGATCAGCGCGATCCCGCCCGCCGCGCCGGCGCCCGAGAAATACGCGGACGGCACGGCCCAGAACACCGGATGCGCGGCGAAGATCAGCATCGCCGCGATCGACAGCAGCGCCATCATCGCGACGATGCTCGGCAGGTGCAGCGTCAGCAGCACGAGCGCCACCGCGCCGCCGAACGCGCAGGCGGCGAAGTGCCGGCGCCGTTCGCGCCTGCGGTCGGAGCGCCGCGCGATCGCGATCAGGCCGGCCGCGCCGATTGCGTTCGGCACGACCGACAGCAGGCTGATCTGCACGACGTCGCGGATGCCGAATTCGCGGATCATCAGCGGCATCCAGAACAGCAGCATCAGCAGCGCGGTCGTCAGCGAGAAATAGATGAACGCGAACAGGTACGTGCGCGGTTCGGCCAGCACCTGCCGCAGCGAATGCGGTGACTGCGCGCCCGCACCGGCGCGGTCGGCGGCCAGGTCGGCCGCGAGCCGCTGACGGTCGGCGTCGGACAGCCAGCGCGCGTGTTCCGGGCGATCGCACAGCCAGAACCACGCGATCACGCCGAGCAGGATCGCGGGCGCGCCTTCGATCGCGAACATCCATTGCCAGCCGTGCAGGCCCATCACGCCGGACATCCCGCGCATGAGCCAGCCCGACAGCAGCCCGCCGATCATCCCGGCCACCGCGACGCCCGCGTAGAAGATCGACAGCACCGACGCGCGCCGCCGCGCCGGATACCAGTAGGTCAGGTAGAACACCACGCCCGGGAAGAACCCGGCTTCGAACAGCCCGAGCAGGAAGCGCAGCACGTAGAAATGCTTCGCGCTGTCGACGGTGATCATCGCGACCGACACCGCGCCCCACAGGAACATGATCCGCGCGAACGTGCGGCGCGCGCCGAAACGGCGCAGCAGCGCGTTGCTCGGCACCTCGAACAGCACGTAGCCGACGAAGAACAGCACCGCGCCGAGGCTGTACATCGCGTCGGTCAGGCCGAGGTCCTGCCGCATCTGCAACTGCGCGAAGCCGATGTTGCTGCGATCGAGGATCGACACGATGTAGCAGACGAACAGGAACGGCACGATCCGCATGCCGATGCGGCGGTACAGCGCGTCGTCGCCGGCCGCGTCCGCCGAACCGGCGCCGGACGCGACGGCCGGTGCGGCGTGCGCGTGAAGAGGGGCTGACATCGATCGTCTCCTCGATGGATTCCGATGCGGGACGGACATGAAGCGCCGGTCGCCGCCGCCCGCGGGCAGCGACCGGCCAGGATTCATTCGCTCAGCCGCGCTGCGCGCTTTCGCCCTTCACGCCGAGCATCAGCGCGGCGCCGCTGGCCACCAGCAGCACGGCCAGCAGGTACACGGCGAGATCCATGCTGCCCGTGCGCGTGCGAATCATCCCGATCACCCACGGGCTGACGATGCCGCTCGTGATCCCGATGCTGCTGATCAGCGCGATCCCGGCCGCGGCCGCGTTGCCCGACAGGTAGCGGGTCGGCACGGCCCAGAAGATCGGCAGCGCGGCGAAGATCAGCGTCGCGGCGATCGACAGGCACGCGAGCATCGCCGCGAAGCTGTGCAGGTGCAGCGTCAGCGCCGCGAGCGCGAGCCCGCCGCCGATCGTGCAGCACGCGAAGTGCTTGCGGCGCTCGCCGGTGCGGTCCGAGCGGCGCGCGATCAGCACCAGCCCGACCGCGCCGACCGCGTTCGGCACGACCGTGTAGAGGCTCACCGCGACGACGTCGGTCACGCCGAAGTCGCGGATCATCAGCGGCATCCAGAAGTTGAGCGTCAGCGACGCGCAGGTCAGCGAGAAATAGATGAACGCGAACAGGTACACGCGCGGGTTCGCGAGCGCGGCCATCACGCTGCGGCCGTCGTGCGCGCTGCCGTGCCCGCGGCCTTCGGCGCACAGCGCGGCGACGCGCGCCTTTTCATCGGACGTGAGCCACGCGGCGTCCTGCGGCCGGTCGACGAGGCACGTGAACGCGGCGAACGCGAGCAGGATCGCCGGTGCGCCTTCGATCGCGAACATCCATTGCCAGCCGTGCAGCCCCATCACGCCGCTCATGTCGCGCATGATCCAGCCCGACATCAGGCCGCCGAGCACGCCGGCCACCGCGACGCCCGCGAAGAACACCGAGATCGCCGCCGCGCGCCGGTTCGCCGGGAACCAGTAGGTCAGGTACAGCACGATGCCGGGAAAGAAGCCGGCCTCGAACACGCCGAGCAGGAAGCGCAGCACGTAGAAATGCGACGGCTGCGACACGAACATCATCCCGGTCGACGCGATGCCCCACAGCAGCATGATCCGCGTGAACGTGCGGCGCGCGCCGAAACGCGCGAGCAGCATGTTGCTCGGCACTTCGCAGAACACGTAGCCGACGTAGAACACCGCGGCGCCGAGGCCGTACATCGCATCGCTGAAGCCGAGGTCGTGCTTCATCTGCAACTGCGCGAAGCCGATGTTGATGCGGTCGAGAAACGACACGACGTAGCAGAGGAACAGGAACGGGACGATCCGCCACGCGATCTTGCGGAACAGTTGCGCGTCGCTGGATACGGATACGGATACGGATACGGAAGCCGGCGCCGAAGCACTCGCGTGCGCGAGCGTCGCCTCGGCGGGAAGCGATTGGGGCATGTCTCTCTCCAAACGGGCCGCGCGACTCGAGCGCGCAGCAGTCTCCGAGGGCGTGCATGCGCCCTGCTTTCTTGTGAGACCGGATACGGATGCCGGCACCGCGGCGCGATGCCGCCGCGGTGCCGCAGCCTTCAGGGAAGCGGCGACGCGTTCATATGGACGCCCCGCCGCCGTGTGCCGCTCAGTCTTGCAGCGCGGCCCACATGTCCTTGTCGCGCTGCGCGGTCCAGATCCGCGGATGCGCGATGCCGCTCGCCTCGTCGAACGCGCGCGACACGTCGAACGGCAGGCAGTGTTCGTAGATGAACACGTGGCCGAACTTCGGGTCCATCGCTTCGCGCGTGAGCGCCATCGACGCCTTCAGGTCGAGATTGCGCTCGACGGCCTTGCGGCCCTGCGCGAGCAGCGTCGTCACGAAATCCTTCGTGTAGTCGAGGCCCTTGTTCACTTCGGCCGGATTCAGCAGCGCGGGGCCGCGGCCCGGCACGAGCTTCTCGGCGCCGAGTGCGCGCAGCGCCTCGAGCGTGGCCGGCCACTGTTCGAGCTGCGCGTCGCCGCAGTAGCACGCGGCGTCGTATTCGACGAGGTCGCCCGAGAACAGCACCTTCTGCGACGGCAGCCACACGATCGTGTCGCCCTTCGTGTGGCCCGAGCCGACGTGCATGATCTTCACTTCGAGCTTGCCGAGGAACAGCGTGATCTCGCGCTCGAACACGAGCGTCGGCCACGTCAGGCCCGGCACCGTCTCGACGCCGGCGAACAGGCGCGGGAAGCGCTCGATCTCCGACTTCATGTCGGCCTCGCCGCGCTCGACGATCATCTCGTACGTGCCGCGGCTCGCGATCACGTGCTGCGCGCCTTCGTCGAAATACGCGGACGCGCCGAGCACGCGCACCGCGTGGTAGTGCGACAGCACCACGTGCTTGATCGGCTTGTCGGTCACGCTGCGGATCTTCGCGATCAGGTCCTGCGCCATCGCGGGCGTGGCGGTCGTGTCGACGATCAGCACGCTGTCGTCGCCGATGATCACGCCCGAGTTCGGGTCGCCTTCGGCGGTATAGGCGTACGCGTTCTCGGACAGCTTCGTCCAGGTGACTTTCTTCTCTTCCAGATCGGCTTGGGAGGCGAATGCTTTGGCCATGTTGCGTTCCGTGGCTGCGAGCCATGTGTTGAGGGGAGTGAGCGGATCATCTTCCCGCGCCGATTATTTGTCAATGACAAAGTCGCTTGCTATTGTTTAATGCGGGTAAACGTGCGGGCTGGCGCGATAAATGGCGTCGGATACCATGCGGGGTTTCGTCAACGGAAGAATCATCGCGTGCAGAACCACGAAGTCAGCGCAGACGACGCGCCGCCCAAGGCGCAGCGCGGGATCCAGAGCGTCGAGGTCGGCGGCCGGCTGCTCGACGCGCTCGCGCGCCGGCGCAAGCCGCTCGGGCTGTCGGAACTGGCCGCGGCGGCCGACCTGTCGACCGCGCAGGCGCACACCTATCTCGTCAGCCTGACGCGGCTCGCGCTCGTGAAGCGCGATGCGATCACCGGCAACTACGAGCCGGGCCCGCTGTCGCTGCGGCTCGGGCTGATGTCGATCGAGCGCCAGCCGGCCTACCGCGCGACGCTGCCGCACGCGGTGCAGCTCGCCGAAGCCGTCGGCCTGAGCGTCGCGCTGTCGGTGCCGGGCGCGCTGGGCCCGACGATCGTGCGCATCGAGCACGGCGGCTATCCGTTGCACGTGAACCTGCACGTCGGTTCGGTGATGTCGCTCGACACGACGGCGACCGGCCGCGTGTTCCGCGCGTTCGGCGATCCCGTACAACTCGACGCGATGGCGGCGAGCCAGGCCGGCGCGGGCGATACGCTCGCGGGCGCCGAAGGCGCGCAGCCCGCACCGGACGCCGACGCGCAACAGGTCGTACGCGACGCGATCCGCACGCGCGGCATCGAACGCAGCATCGACCGGCCGAGCCCCGGCGTCAGCGCGATGTGCGTCCCCGTATTCGACGCGCACGGACGCCTGCAGCTTGCGTTGACGGTGATCGGTTCGAGCGGCTCGATCGACGTCGACTGGGACGGCCCGATTGCGACGGCCTTGCGCGAAGCGGCACGGCAGGCCACCGCGTCGCTCGGCGCGGAACCGGCGGCACTGCCGCCCGCGCCCGTCACGGGCAACCCGCGCGTGCCGCCCGCACTGGCCGACGACGCGAAGGCGCAGCGCGGCATCAACGCCCTCGACAGCACCGGCGAACTGCTGCTCGCGCTGGTGTCGGCGGGCCGGGCGCTGCCGCTGCGCGATCTCGCGGCGGCGGCCGGCATGCCGGCCGCGAAGGCGTTTCCGCATCTGGTCAGCCTGCAGAAGATCGGCCTGCTGGGCCGCGACGACGCCGGCTGCTTCGACGGCGGCCCGCTCGCGCAGGCGCTCGGCCTGATCGCGATGCAGCGCGTGTCGCCGACCCGCGACGCGGAAGCCGAGATCGTCGCGCTGGCCGCCGCGACCGACATGAGCGTGGCCGCCGCGACGCTCGGCCCGCTCGGCCCGACCGTGATCCGTCTCGAGGAATCGGCGCGACCGCAGCACGTGAGCCTGCAGGTCGGCACCGTGATGTCGCTCGTCAATACGGCGATCGGCCGGATCTTCGCGTCGGGCATGTCCGACGACGTGCTGGCCGACCTGCTCGCGAACGAGCCCGTGCGCCTCGCCGGCAGCCGCGCCGCACCGGACGACGCCGCATTCCGCGCGCGGCTCGCGGCGATCCGCGCGGACGAACTCGATTTCGCGTTCGACGCACCGGTGCCGGGTATCGGCACGGTCGCCGCGCCCGTGTTCGATCACACCGGCAGCATCCGGCTCGTGATCGCGATCATCGGCTCGTCGCGCGGCTTCCCGCGCGGGCCGGACAGCGACCTCGCGCAGGCGCTGCTCGCCGCGACGCGGCGGCTGTCCTGGCGGTTCGGGTGGATCGGCCGGTAATCGCGCCCCTTTTCCCCGACGCTCGACTTCCCCTTTCCTTCTTCCCGCGAAGCCGTGCCGGCACGGCTTCGGCACGCCTGTGCGTCACGCAAAGGCAGCCGATATTCATGTTGCGTGGCAGCAACACACAATGTCAGTAATTCTCATATAACGAAATCGCATTTCACAAAGCGGTGACGTTTCGCTATGATTAGGGTTATCCCTAACTCGCCACCTAAACGGGGCTTCGTCATGCAAACGTCCAATGTCTCCAACCGTTCCACCGAATCCGCTGGCTGGCTCGCACGTGTGAGCGAGCTGCTTGCAGAGGCGTGGGCGCTCCACCTCGAGAACTGCGAAGTCATCGCTGAAGCACACGCGCGCCTGCCGCGCTGAGCGGGACGACCGGCCGCCCGCCAGCGGCACGCACGCTGCCTGATCCGCTTGCCCGGACGCGCGCCGCCAGTGGCCGCTGCGTCGGGCATCGGAATACGGTGAGGCCGGCGTGGAAACAGGCCGGGCTTGCCCCGGCTGATGAGCGCACTCACCGCGTCGGGCGCGTTTCAAGGCCGTTTTCAGGCCGCTTCAAAGCCGACACCGCGCGCGCGTCGACGTCGAATCGCCGCTGACGGAAGATTCATCCGTTTTCCGCGCCCGCCAGCCATCACGCCCGGCGAGCCTTCCCTGTCGGCCCTTTGGCGGTTTTTGCCGCACTGACGCGCAGCCGCACGCGCCGTCGATTCAACGACGGCCGCACTTCATTTCCGCCCCCGTCACACCTGGATCGAAGGCACATCCTTCATGCAGCGCAGCGCGAACATCGAGCGGCTGTGGCGGATGCTCGAAATCCGGTACAGCTTTTCGCGCAGGAAGCGTTCGTAGCCTGCCGTGCCATCCACCGCGACCTTGATCCAGTAGTCGTACTCGCCCGACACCAGGTACGCCTCGAGCACTTCGGGCAGCGCCGCCAGTTCCGAGCCGAAGCGCGCGAGCGCATCGTCCTCGTGGCGATCGAGCGTGACTTCGAGGATCACGATGTCCGCGTAGCCGAGCATGCGCTGGTTGACCAGAGCGACGTAACCGTCGATGTAGCCGTCGAGCTCGAGTTGCCGCGTGCGGTTCCAGCAGGCGGTGGTCGACATGCCGATCTGTTCGGCGAGTTCGGCGTTCGACAGGCGCGCATTTTTCTGCAATGCACCAAGGATCTTGCGGTCCTGATTGTCGAGCGTTTTCGGTGTGCGTTCGCGGGTAGCCATGATGAGAAGAATCTTCTACTGAAAATCGGCATTCTATCTGAACAGGATTCCGGTTTCAGGCCCGTTTTACCGGAAAACAGGAAGCCTTTTAACCGGGCCGCTTGATACATTTTCTCCATGCCTGCTGCCCGGCACGCTCCCCGCGACAACCCCTTCGCACCGGGACGCACGGCCGCAATCACAAGTTGCGGTGCCGGGCGGCAGACATGCGATTCCCCGCCGCCCGCACGCCTATCCGACCGCGTGCGGGGCCGGTGCCTGCGGCCCCGTTCCTGCAATCTCCCGTCATGTCGTTCAAGCTTTATCTGTCGTTCCTCGCCGCTTCCGTCGTCCTGATCTACGCCCCCGGCCCCGTCAACCTGCTCACGATGAACCAGGCGCTGCGCGCCGGCTGGCGCCGCGCGCTGCCGTGCGTGTGGGGCGGCACGCTCGCCGTGCTGCTGCAACTCGCGCTGACCGCGCTGTGCCTGAATTCGCTGGTCCACCTCAATGAACACGCGCTGACCGTGCTGCGCTGGGCCGGCGCCGCGTATCTCGTGTGGCTCGGCGCCAAGCAATGGCTCAGCCGCGCACCGGCTGGCGCCCCCGCCGCAACAACCGAAGCCGGAGCCGCAACCGGGACGGCCATCGCCCAGCCGGACACCGACACCGACCGCGCGCTGTTCTGGCGCGGTGTCGCGACCTCCGGCCTGAATCCGAAAACGCTGCTGTTCTTCCCGTCGTTCTTTCCGCAGTTCATCAGCCCGACTGCCGACTGGAGCCTGAACCTTCAATTCCTGCTGCTCGCGACGACGTTCGCGGTGCTGTTCGCGGGCGGCGTCGCATCGATGGCGCTGTTCTCGCACCGGCTGAGCCGTGCGTTGCAGCGGCCGGCGCGGATGCGCGCGATGAATCGCGTGACGGGCGGGCTGCTCGTCGGGATGGGCGCGATCATGGTCGGCTGGAACTGAACGGCCGGGCCCGTCGGCTTCGTCGCGGCTGCCATCGGGCCCCGCGAAAAAGCAGCCGAGCGCCGAATGCTTTAGGGTAGCGGCTGGTTCGTTGGACATGCCCGGCCCGCCGGGCGACTGAATGAAGCACGTCACTACCCGCCTGCGGCGCCTGTTCGCGCCGGTCGGCCTGCACTGGTATCTCGCCCTCCTGCTCGCGCTCGATGCGCTCATGGTGCTGCGCCCCGTCGTCGAGCATGCCCGGCTCGGCCTCCACCACGCGTGGCTCGCCGATGCGCTGAACCTCGTCGACAACGCGGGGCTCGTCGTGCTGCCGCAAGTCGTCGTCGCGGCCGGCCTCGCGACGATGGCCATCGGCATCGTGCTGCGCGCCCGCGTCGCGTGGGTGCTGTCGATCGTGCTGCTGGTCGCGGCCGCCGCGATCAGCGTGCTCGGCGGCTATCGAAGCCACGCGGTATTCGTCTACACGGCCGTGCTGGTCGTCGCGCTGCTCTACTACTGGCGGCACTTCGACCGCGCGAGCGTCGCCGCGAGCAGCCTGTTCGCGCTGCTGAGCATCGTGTCGCTGCTGATCTACGCGACCTTCGGCGTGCTGTACCTCGGCGACGAATTCACGCCGCCCGTGCACGATCTCGCCACCGCCGTCTATTTCTCGATCGTGTCGATGTCGACGGTCGGCTACGGCGACATCGTCCCGCACGCGCCGACCGCGCGCCTGTTCACCGCGTCGGTGATCGTGCTCGGCATCACGGTGTTCGCGACGTCGATCAGCGCGGTCGTCGGCCCCGTGATCGGCGGCAACCTGAAACGGATCGTCAAGGGAGGCATTTCGAACGTGATCCGCAAGCATCATTTCCTGATCGTCGGCGCGACACCGGTCGCGCACGCGGTACACGACGGGCTGCGCAAGCGCGGCTACGCGGTGACCGTCATCGTGCCGGCCGGTGTCGAGCACAACTACGCGGCTGCGACCGACCTGATCGTCGGCGACGCGACCGACCATGCGGTGCTGGAAAGCGCCGGCGCGGCGACCGCGCGCGCGGTGCTCGCGCTGCGCTCTGACGACGCCGAGAACGCGTTCATCATCCTCGCGATCCGCGAGATCGCGCCGACGGTGCGCACGGTCGCGCTCGTGAACCAGCAGCGCAACCTCGAACGGCTGCGCCTGCTGAAACCCGACATGGTGTTCTCGCCGCAGCAGCTCGCGGGCGAACTGCTCGCCAGCACGCTCAACGACGAACCGGTCGACAAGTCGCTGATCTCGCACCTGCTGTTCGGCACGGCCGACGCCACGTGATGCCGCCTGGCGCCGCGCACCTGTGACCGCATGCCCCGGGCCGGCCGGCATGAGGCCGGTACAATCGCGCGATGTCCGAATTGCTCACTTACGGCGGCCTGTTCGCCGTGTCGATGGTCGCCGCGACCCTGTTCCCGCTCCAGTCCGAAGCCGTGCTCGCCGGCCTGCTGCTTGCCGGGCGCGAACCCGTGTGGGCGCTGGTGCTCGTCGCGAGCATCGGCAACGTCGCCGGCTCGGCGATCAACTGGGCGCTCGGGCGCGGCATCGAGCACTTCCGCGGCCGCCGCTGGTTTCCGGTCAAGCCGGCCGCGCTCGCGCGCGCCGAACGCTGGTACGGGCGCTACGGCCGCTGGTCGCTGCTGCTCAGTTGGGCGCCGGTGATCGGCGATCCGCTGACGATGATCGCCGGCGTGCTGCGCGAACCGCTGCCGACCTTTCTCGTCATCGTGACGATCGCGAAAGTCGGCCGCTATCTGGCCGTCGCGTGGCTCGTGACGCACTGACATCCGCTCGCCCTTTGCGCGCCCGCCGGCCCGCGACCGACGACGTCCCGCTAAAGATTTCGCCGAAGTTGCCGTATTAAACGGACGACTAGCGGTGACGCGTGCGTTCCGCCCCTCTCCCTCCCCACTCAGGATGTTTCATGAGATTGACCCAATTGGGCCGGGTGAGCGTCGGCGCGCGTCTGGCCGCGCTGGCGTGCGCGCTCGTCGCCCTGCTGTTTACCGTGTTCGCGTGGACACTCGCTCATTTCGCCGGCCAGCAGCTTGCTGACGAAGCGCACATGCGGATCGTCGACAAGGAGCAGTCGATCCGCGCGATGGTCGACCTGTTCGACAAGGCGCTGACCGCCGAAGCCAACCGCTCGATGACGCTGTTCGCGAGTTTCCTGCCGGCCGATTTCTCGCTCGACCCGGCGCGCACCGTCGACATCGGCGGCGTGGCCGCGCCGACCCTGTTCGCGGGCGGCCAGCCGCTCGACCTCGATTACGCGATACCCGACCAGTTCCTGAAGAAAAGCGGCGCGATCGCGACGATCTTCGCGCGCGACGGCGACGATTTCGTGCGCATCACGACGTCGCTGAAGAAGCAGGACGGCGCGCGCGCCGTCGGCACGAAGCTCGACCGCGCCGGCCCCGCGTACGCGCCGCTCGTCGCCGGGCGCAGCTACACGGGCCTCGCGAAGCTGTTCGGCCGGCCGTACATCACGCAGTACAAGCCGGTGACCGACGCGACCGGCCGCGTGATCGGCGCGCTGTTCGTCGGCCTCGACATCGGCGCCGAGCTCAAGCTCGTCGAAGACGGCATCCGCTCGCTGAAGATCGGCGACAACGGCTACTACTTCGTGCTCGATGCGTCGCAGGGCCCGGCGCGCGGCACCTTCGTCGTGCATCCCGATGCGGCCGGCCAACCTGCCGACGACACGCGCGCGCCGTATGCGCAGATGCTCGCGGCCGGCCAGGGCCGGCTCGCGTACACGTCGACCGACCCGGCCGCGCACGACGGCGGACCGACCGCGAAATTCGTGTCGTTCACGACGATTCCGCAGTGGCAATGGCTCGTCGGCGGCATCGCGCTCGACGACGAACTGCTCGCCACCATGCGCGCCACCCGCAACCGCTTCCTGATGATCGGCGCCGTGCTCGTCGCCGCGTTCGCGACGCTGTTCGTCATCGTCGTGCGCCGCGTCGTGAGCCGGCCGCTGGAAGCCGCCGCACGCGCGTCCGAGCGCTATGCGGCGGGCGATCTCAGCATGCGCATCCGCGACGGCGCGGCCGCGCACGGCAGCGCGGGCAACGACGAGATCGGCCGGCTCGTGCAGGCGGTCGACGGAATCGGCGACGGCCTCGCGCGGATCGTCGCGCAGGTGCGCAACAGCTCGGCCGACATCGCGCACGGCACGGTCGGCATCGCGGCCGGCAGCGGCGACATCGCCGCGCGGATCGCGACGCAGGCGAGCAGCGTCGAACAGACGGCCGCCAGCATGGAGCAGATCACCGCCGCCGTGCAGCAGAGCGCCGAGCACGCGGCGCAAGCCAACGCGCTGGTCGCGGACGCATCGGCCGCCGCGACGAACGGCGACGCCGCGGTGCAGCGCGTGGTCGCGACGATGGACGACATCGGCCGCGCGACGCGCCGGATCGCCGAGATCACCGGCGCGATCGAAGGCATCGCGTTCCAGACCAACATCCTCGCGCTGAACGCGGCCGTCGAGGCCGCCCGCGCGGGCGAGCACGGCAAGGGCTTCGCGGTGGTCGCGGCCGAGGTGCGCGCGCTCGCGCAGCGCAGCGCGGCCGCCGTCAAGGAGATCGATACGCTGAGCACCGAATCGTCGACGACCGTCGAACAGGGTTACCGGATCGCGGACGCCGCGCGCGGCACGATGCGCGACATCGTCGCGCGGGTCGACCAGGTCCGCACGCTGATCGGCGAGATCAGCGCCGCGTCGCGCGAGCAATCGACCGGCATCGAGCAGGTGAACCTCGCCGTCACGCAGATCGGCGACGCGACACAGCAGAATGCGCTGCTGATCTCGGACGCCGAGCGCGCGGCCGTCGCGCTGCGCGACCAGGCCGCGCAACTGTCGGACGCAGTCAGCGTGTTCCGGCTCGAACGCGACGCGTGACGGACATTGGATGATCGGCCTGCGCCGGGCGCGTCGCCTACTTCTTGTCGCCCGCCAGGTCGATCGCCTTGTCCGAGCCGACCGCGTTGCGCAGCTGGAACTTCTGGATCTTGCCGGTCGACGTCTTCGGCAGCTCGCCGAAGCGCACGGCCTTCGGCACCTTGAAGCCCGCGAGCAGTTGCCGGCAGTGCGCGACGATCTCCTCCTCGGTCGCGCTCGCGCCCTCGCGCAGCTCGACGAACGCGCACGGCACCTCGCCCCATTTCGGGTCGGGCATCGCGACGACGGCCGCGACGGCGACGGCCGGATGGCGGTACAGCGCGTCCTCGACCTCGATGCTCGAGATGTTCTCGCCGCCCGAGATGATGATGTCCTTCTTGCGATCCTTGATCCGGATATAGCCGTCCGGCATCAGCACCGCGAGATCGCCGGTATGGAACCAGCCGCCGTGGAACGCGTCGTCGGTCGCCTTCGGGTTCTTCAGGTAGCCCTTCATGCAGATGTTGCCGCGGAACATGATCTCGCCGAGCGTCTCGCCGTCGGCCGGCACCGGCGCCATCGTGTCCGGATCGAGCACCGTCGCGCCCGCCTCGAGGTGGTAGCGCACGCCCTGGCGCGCATTGAGCCGCGCGCGCTCCTCGTCGGACACGGCATCCCAGTGCGACTGCTTCGCACACACGGTGGCCGGGCCGTACACCTCGGTCAGCCCGTACACGTGCAGCAGGTCGAAGCCGATCTCCTTCATCTTCGCGATCACGGCCGGCGCGGGCGCCGCGCCCGCGACCATCGCGTGCACCGTGTGGTCGATTCCTTCACGGAATTCGGCCGGTGCGTTCGCGATCGCGCTCTGCACGATCGGCGCGCCGCAGTAATGCGTGATGCGTTCGCGGCGGATCAGGTCGAACACGGTCTTCGCATCGAACTTGCGCAGGCACACGTTCACGCCCGCGCGCGCCGCGACGGCCCACGGGAAGCACCAGCCGTTGCAGTGGAACATCGGCAGCGTCCACAGATACACCGCGTGCTTCGGCATGTCCCATTCGAGGAGGTTGCTGATCGCCGCCAGGTACGCACCGCGATGGTGGTAGACGACGCCCTTCGGGTCGCCGGTCGTGCCGGACGTGTAGTTCAGCGCGATCGCATCCCATTCGTCGGCGGGCTGGGTCCATGCGTAGTCGGCGTCGCCGCCGGCCACGAACGCCTCGTAGTCGGTCGCGCCCGCGAAACGGCCGGGATCGGCCGGCATCGCGTCGGCCACGCTGACGATCTTCAGGCCCGGCACCTCGAGCGCCGCGCGATGCGCGAGCTCCGCGTACTCGGTGTCCACGATCAGCACCTTCGCCTCGCCGTGACGCAGCATGAACAGCACCGACGGCACGTCGAGCCGCGTGTTGATCGTGTTGAGCACCGCGCCGGCCATCGGCACGCCGAAGTGCGCCTCGACCATCGCCGGGATGTTCGGCAGCATCGCCGCGACCGTGTCGCCGCGCTCGACGCCGGCCTGCGCAAGCGCGCTCGCCAGCTGCTTCGCACGCGTGTAGGTCTCGCCCCACGTGCGCCGCACGTCGCCGTGCACGATTGCAAGGCGCTCGCCATAGACTTCGGCCGTCCGGACCAGGAAGTCGATCGGGGTGAGCGGCACGTAATTGGCGTCGCGGCGGCCGAGTCCGGCCTCGAACATCTGCGTCATGATCCTGTCTCCCGTGTCCTGTCGACCGGCGTGCATGCACCCCGGATCGTTTTGATGTGGTTCAATTGCCGACAGCCTAACGGGCGCTATTGTGAGCCGTCTGTCATCGAAGCGACAGAGTGCCTTTCGAGCGCTGCGCGTTATCCCTATCCTCGCAAACCCGCACCCATGCACGACCACTCCGTTGCGCCGCCCGACGCGGCCGTCCGCCCGGCCGACACGCTTCCCGAACCGGGCCCGCTGCCCGCACTGTCGACGCTGTTCGGCCAGTGCGCATGGTTCCGCACGCTCGCCCCCGAGCACCAGGCGCTCGTGCTCGCGCAGTCGCGCGTCGAGCAGTGCGAGGCCGGCGACGTGATCGCGCACCGGCTCGCGCCGTCCGAGTACTGGATCGGCGTGCACCAGGGGTTGCTGAAGCTCGCGATCTTCAACGTGTCGGGGCGCGGCTGCACGTTTTCCGGCGTGCCGTCGGGCGGCTGGTTCGGCGAAGGCAGCGTGATCAAGCGCGAGCTGCGCAAGTACGAAGTCGTCGCGATCCAGCGCTCGACCGTGCTGTTCGTGCCGGTCGACACCTTCCATGCGCTGCTCGACACGAGCCTGCCGTTCACGCGCTTCGTGATCCATCAGCTGAACAACCGGATGGGCGAATTCATCGCATCGATCCAGAACAGCCGGCTGCTCGATGTCGACGCGCGCGTCGCGCAGGCGCTCGCGCAGCTCTTCAACCCCGACCTGTATCCGGACACCGGCCCGGCGCTGTCGATCTCGCAGGAGGAACTGGGAATGCTCGTCGGCGTGTCGCGGCAGCGGATCAACCAGGCGCTGCAGCAACTCGAGAAGCTCGGCGCGTTGCGGCTCGCGTACAACCAGATCGAGGTCGTCGATCTGGGCGCGCTCGCGCGCGTCGGGATGGAGCAGCTGTGAGCGCAGCGCGATCGGCGAAACCGTCGCCATCGCAACCCGCGCATTCCGTCTGCGGAATCGACCGGCAGGTCGCGCGCCCCAACCTGACAGTTCCGCCAGTTTCGCGACAGTAACCCGTTCCACGCCGACGCCTATCATTCGGGTTCCCTTTACCGACGCCTGATCACCGCCTGTCCCGCTGCCTCCATGTGGATCGTCAATCTCGCGCTCAAGCGCCCCTACACGTTCATCGTCATGGCCATCATGATCGTGCTGGCCACGCCGCTTGCGCTGATGCGCACACCGGTCGACGTGCTGCCCGCGATCAACATCCCCGTGATCAGCGTGATCTGGAATTACAGCGGCTTCTCCGCGACGGAGATGACCAACCGGATCACGTCCGTCCATGAGCGGATCCTGACGACGACCGTCAACAACATCCAGCACGTCGAATCGACGTCGCTGCCCGGCATCGCCGTCGTGAAGGTGTTCCTGCAACCGGGCGCGAACGTGCAGACGGCGATCGCGCAGACGGTCTCGTCCGCGCAGGCGATCGTGCGGCAGATGCCGCAGGGCGCGACGCCGCCGCTCGTGATCACCTATTCGGCGTCGAGCATCCCGGTGATCCAGCTCGGGCTGTCGAGCAAGACGCTCAGCGAACAGTCGCTCGCCGACATCGCGCTCAACTTCCTGCGCCCGCAGCTGATTACGGTGCCGGGCGTGCAGATCCCGTTCCCGTACGGCGGCCGCACGCGCGTGGTCGCGATCGACCTCGATCCGCAGGCGCTGCTCGCGAAGGGCCTCACGCCGGCCGACATCGTCAACGCCGTCAACGCGCAGAACCTCGTGCTGCCGACCGGCACCGCGAAGATGGGCCAGACCGAATACCGGATCGACACGAACGCGTCGGCCGATACCATCGCCGACATCAACAACCTGCCGGTCCAGACCGTCAACGGCGCGACGACCTACCTGCGCGAGGTTGCGGCGGTGCGCGACGGCTTCGCGCCGCAGACCAACGTCGTGCGCCAGAACGGCCAGCGCGGCGTGCTGATCTCGATCCTGAAAAGCGGCGACGCGTCGACGCTCAAGGTCGTGTCGGACCTGAAGTCGCTGCTGCCGAAGGTGATCCCGACGCTGCCCGAAGGGCTCACGATCACGCCGCTGTTCGACCAGTCGGTGTTCGTCAACGCGGCCGTCCAGGGCGTGATCCACGAGGCGCTGATCGCCGCCGTGCTGACCGCGATGATGATCCTGCTGTTCCTCGGCAACTGGCGCAGCACGCTGATCATCGCGATCTCGATCCCGCTGTCGATCTTCACGTCGCTGATCGCGCTCTCCGCACTCGGCGAAACCATCAACATCATGACGCTCGGCGGGCTCGCGCTCGCGGTCGGGATCCTGGTCGACGACGCGACCGTCACGATCGAGAACATCGAGCGGCACCTGCATCTCGGCACCAACCTGCACGACGCGATCCTCGAAGGCGCCGGCGAGATCGCGGTGCCCGCGTTCGTGTCGACGCTGTGCATCTGCATCGTGTTCGTGCCGATGTTCTTCCTGACGGGCGTCGCGCGCTTCCTGTTCGTGCCGCTCGCGGAAGCCGTCGTGTTCGCGATGCTCGCGTCGTACGTGCTGTCGCGCACGCTGGTGCCGACGCTCGCGATGCTGCTGTTCCGCCCGCAGCAGGCCAGCACCGGCCCCGACCATTCGACGTCGCGCTTCGCGCGCATTCATCACGCGTTCAACGACGCGTTCGAGCGGCTGCGGGCGTGGTACATCGTGCTGCTCAGCATCCTGCTCGTGCGCCGCCGCTTCTACGCGATGTGCTTCCTCGGCTTCTGCGTGCTGTCGACGGGCCTGGTGTTCGTGCTCGGCCGCGACTTCTTCCCGAACGCCGATTCCGGCAACATCCGCCTGCACATGCGCGCGCCGACCGGCTACCGGATCGAGGAAACCGCGCGCCTCGCCGACCAGGTCGAGCGCGTGATCCGCGACACCGTGCCGCCTGACGAGCTCGGCGCGATCGTCGACAACCTCGGCCTGCCGGTGAGCGGCATCAACCTGTCGTACAGCAACGCCGGCACGATCGGCACGCTCGACGGCGAGCTGCTGATCGCGCTGAAGCCCGGCCACCGCGCGACCCAGCATTACGTGCAGACGCTGCGCGCGCTGCTGCCCGAGCGCTTCCCGGGCGTCGAGTTCTTCTTCCAGCCGTCGGACATCATCACGCAGATCCTCAACTTCGGCCAGCCGGCCGCGATCGACGTGCAGGTGCTCGGCAACGATCTCGCGAGTAACATGACTATCGCGAGCAGCCTGATGAAAAAGTTCAGGCAAATCCCCGGCGCCGTCGACGTGCACGTGCTGCAACGCAACGACGAGCCGACCCTGCTGGCCGACATGGATCGTACGCGCATGCAGCAGCTCAACCTCTCCGCGCAGAACGTCGCGCAGAACATGCTGATCTCGCTGTCCGGCAGTTCGCAGACGACGCCGTCGTTCTGGATCAACCCGCGCTCGGGCGTGCAGTACCCGCTGCAGATCCAGACCCCGCAATACAGCATCTCGTCGGTCGACGACCTGCTCGGCACGCCGATCTCGGCGAGCGGCCGCACGGGCATGCCGCTGCAACTGCTCGGCAACCTCGTGCAGGTGCGCAGCACCGCGAACCCGGCCGTCATCACGCACTACAACATCCGCCCGGCGATCGACGTGTACGTGAGCGTCGAAGGCCGTGACCTCGGTTCGGTCGCGGGCGAGATCGACCGCATCGTGTCCGACGCGCGCGCGACGCTGCCGCGCGGCACCGACCTGACGATGCGCGGCCAGGTCGAGACGATGCGCACGTCGTACATCGGCCTCGGCGCGGGTGTCGCGATGGCGATCGTGCTCGTCTACCTGCTGATCGTCGTCAATTTCCAGTCGTGGCTCGACCCGCTGATCATCATCAGCGCGATGCCGGCCGCGCTCGCCGGCATCGCGTGGATGCTGTTCATCACCGGCACGCACCTGAGCGTGCCCGCGCTGACGGGCGCGATCATGACGGTGGGCGTCGCGACCGCGAACAGCATTCTGGTCGTGTCGTTCGCGCGCCAGCGGCTCGCGGCCGGCGCGCCGCCGCTGACGGCCGCGCTGGAGGCCGGCGCGACGCGGATCCGGCCGGTGCTGATGACGGCGCTCGCGATGATCATCGGGATGGTGCCGATGGCGCTCGGCCTCGGCGAAGGCGCCGAGCAGAACGCGCCGCTCGGCCGCGCGGTGATCGGCGGGCTGCTGTTCGCGACCGTTTCGACGTTGCTGTTCGTGCCGCTCGTGTTCGGCGGCGTGCATGCGCGGCTGGCCCGCCGGCGTGCGCGCCAGGCAGGACACTGACTTTCGCCCCACTACCCGGTTGAATTGGTTGAATTCATGGAAGAGAAACATCACAGCTCCGTCGGCATCCAGGTGGACGAACACGGCATGCACCTGCCGACGCGCACGTCGGTGTCGCGGCGCGGGCGCATCGTCCTGGTCGTGATCGGCGTGCTGCTGGCCGCCGGCGCCGCGCGCACGATCGTCGTCAACGTGCTGAACCGCAGCCGGCTCGACGCGGTCGTCGAGCAGAACACGCGCCAGTACGTGAACGTCGTGCATCCGGTCGACGCGGCCACCGGCGGCAAGCTGACGCTGCCCGGCACGCTGCGCGGCTTCGTCGAGGCGCCGATCTACGCGCGGGCGAGCGGCTACGTGCTGCGCTGGCAGGCCGACATCGGCGCGCACGTGAAGCAGGGGCAGACGCTCGCCGAGCTCGACACGCCCGAGCTGAACCAGGAACTCGCGCAGGCCACCGCGCAGCGCCAGCAGGCGCAGGCCGCGCTCGCGCTCGCGAAGACGTCGTTCGACCGCGCGCAGCAGCTGCGCCAGCGCGATGCCGTGTCGCAGCAGGAGCTCGACGACCGGCAAGGCGCGTTCAACCAGGGCACCGCGAACCTCGCCGCGGCCGATGCGAACATGCGCCGGCTCACCGAGCTGAAAGGGTTCCAGCGGATCGTCGCGCCGATCGACGGGATCGTCACGCAGCGCAACGTCGACGTCGGCGATCTCGTCAATTCCGGCAACGCAGGCCGCTCGCTGTTCACGGTCGTGCAGGCCGACCGGCTGCGCCTCTACGTGCAGGTGCCGCAGGCGTACGCGCAGCAGGTGAAGGTCGGCCAGCACGTGAGCGTCGCGCAGGCCGAGCTGCCGGGCCGGACCTTCGACGGCACGATCACGCGCACGTCCGAGGCGATCGACGTCGCGACGCGCTCGCTGCAGATCGAGATCACGCTGCCGAACCCGGACGGCCGGCTGCTGCCCGGCGCGTACGTGCAGGCCACGCTGCCGATGACGCCGATCGGCCGCCTGCAGGTGCCGGCCAATACGCTGCTGTTCCGCGGCGAAGGGCCGACCGTCGCGACCGTCGATGCGAACGGCCTGGTCCATCTGAAGCAGGTGACGGTCGTGCGCACGATCGGCCAGACGCTCGAAGTCGACGGCCCGCTCACGCCGAACGACCGCCTCGTCGCGAACCCGAGCGACGCGCTCGCGAATGGCGACAAGGTCGTCGTGCAGGCGCCGGCCGCGCAACCGGCATCGGCCGCCGCGGGAGCGAAGTCGTGATCGCGATGCGTGCCCGCCTGCGGCCCGCGGCGCTCGCCGCCGTCGTGGCGGCCGCCGCCCTCGCCGGCTGCACGGTCGGCCCGGACTACCGGCGCCCGACCGTCGACACGCCGGCCACGTGGCGGCTCGATCCGGCCGATGCGTACTGGCATCCGGCCGCGCCGGCCCGCGCACCGCTCGATCCCGCGTGGTGGACCGCGTTCGGCGATCCGCAACTCGACGCGCTGGAAACCGACGCGCTGCGCAACAACCAGAACCTGAAGGCCGTGGCCGCCCGCTACGACCAGGCGAAGGCGACGCTCGCATCGGTCGCGTCCGCGCAATATCCGGCGGTCGGCCTGACCGCGAGCGGCCAGCGCTTCAAGATCTCCGCCGACCGGCCGCAGACCAACTACGCGACGCAAAGCCTGTCGACCGTGCAGAACGACGTCCAGGTCGGCGCGGCCGTCAGCTACGAGCTCGACCTGTTCGGCCGCGTGCGGCGCAGCGTCGAATCCGCGCAGGCCACCACCGAGCAGGCGCGCGACGATTTCGCGAACGCGCGCCTCGTGCTGACCGCCGATCTCGCGTCGAGCTATTTCGCGCTGCGCGAGCTCGACAGCGAAATCGACGTCGTCAAGCGCTCGATCGACCTGCAGCAGAAGGCGCTCGACTACGTGAGCGCGCGCCACGACCTCGGCGCGGTGTCGGGCCTCGACCTGCTGCAGCAGCGCTCGCAGCTCGACGCGACGCGCACGCAGGCGCAGTTGCTGCTCCAGCAGCGCGCGCAGGTCGAAACGGCGATCGCGACGCTGGTCGGCACGCCGGCCCCCGGATTCTCGCTGCCGCCGCGCGTGGTGCCGATCAACGCGCCCGCGCTGCCGACCGGCATGCCGAGCGACCTGCTGCAGCGGCGCCCCGACGTCGCGTCGGCCGAGCGCGCGATGGCGGCCGCGAACGCGCAGATCGGCGTCGCGCGCGCCGCGTATTTCCCGCGCATCACGCTGTCGCCGGACATCGGCTGGGATGCGACGCGCTTCGCGGGCCTGTTCACCGTGCCGGCGCTGCTGTGGTCGGTCGGCGGGTCGCTCAGCCAGCCGCTGTTCGAAGGCGGCAGGCTGAAGGCCGGCGTCGATTTCGCGCAGGCCGGCTACGTCGCCGCGCAGGCCAGCTACCGGCAGACCGTGCTCACCGCGTTCCAGGAGGTGCAAAATGCGGTCACGGGCCTGTCGGTGCTGGCCGACGCCGCGCAGCAGGCTTCGGCGGCCGTCGACGACGCGCGCAAGCTCGTGTCGCTCGCGCAGGACCGCTACGCGGGCGGCCTGACGCCGTTCATCGACGTGCTGACGGCCCAGCAGCAATTGCTGACGAGCGAGCGCCAGGCCGTGCAGATCCAGGGCCAGCGCGCGGCGCTCGTCGTGTTTCTCGCGAAGGCGCTCGGTGGCGGCTGGGATGGCGCCGCGCCGTCCGACGTCGCGGTGGCGGGCCCGCAGCGCACCGCGGGCGTCGGCCCTTAACCCGGTTACGCGGACAACGAACTTGACGTCCTCGTCCGCCTAAAGGCGGAGGATTCCCACACCTGGCGATGCACGTCCGCATCGGAGAATGTTCAGCGCAGCGTTGATATCACGATCATGCACGACACCACATCCACTGCAGGCCCACTCTCTTACTCGCAGTCCCGCGATACCTTTCGGCCGCGTCGTGCTGTCTTTCGATCCGCGCGACGAACAGGACTGGGTAGAACCGCTTTCGTTCACTTCCTCGAACGTGGATCCGTGCGCCATCGCCTTGTAACGGAGCGTGTTCCGGAAGGACGACCAGGATGCGTCGTAGATGCTCTTCGCCATCCTGGTTCTGGCGAGTTTCGCGGGCGACACGTTGCCGGCCGCGATGTAATCGAATCGCCGCACCAGATCGAGCGCGAGCTTATGCTGGAAATCGGCACGGGCATTCGCCACCTTGGCATGCAGCTTCGCGATATGCCTTTTGTGCTTTCCCGCCCGTTGCGCTTTCGCCAGCTTCTCGGCCGCGCGTCGGCCGAACCGGTCGTTAGGCAGCTTCTCGCCGGTCGAAAGTGTGGCGAAGTCTTTCAGGCCGAGATCGACGCCAACACCGGATCGGATCGGGCGGGCCTGGGCATCGGGCATCTCGATCACGATGTTGAGAAACCAGTTGCCCCGCGCATCCTGCGCAAAGTTGGTTCCGTCCTTGATCTTGCCTTCGGGGAGCGGTCGGCTGTTGAACACGCGGAAGGTATTGCCGGCGAAACGAAACGCGTCGCCCTCGCGCTTCAGGTCACGGCCCTTCAGCGGCACCCAGCCCAGCGATTTCCTGCCGCGATATCGCAGGTAAGGGCGTCGATGCTGGCTGCGCGACTTCGCGTATTGTTC
>JAIRVP010000005.1 GCA_031253835.1 Burkholderia sp.
CCTCCAACACTACGAACCGACCGGAGAATTCCGCTTGTGAACATCGGCATCGTCAACGACCTCCCGCTTGCCGTCGAGGCGATGCGCCGTGCGATCGCGCGCCGGCCCGAGCACCGCGTGCTGTGGGTCGCGACCGACGGCGCGCAGGCCGTCGAACTGTGCGCCGCGCAGCCGCCCGACGTCGTGCTGATGGACCTGATCATGCCGAAATTCGACGGGATCGAAGCGACGCGGCGGATCATGCGATCCGAACGACCGTGCGCGATCCTGATCGTGACGAGCTGCATCGGCGCGAATGCGTGGCGCGTGTTCGAGGCGATGGGCGCCGGTGCGCTCGACGCCGTCGATACGCCGCGGCTCGGCGACGGCGCGGCCGGCGACACGACCAGACTCCTGCTCGCGAAGATCGACCAGATCGGCCGGCTGCTCGACGCGCCGGGCGGCACGCGCCTCGCCGGCACGGCCGCCCGCGCCGGTGGCGGCCCGCTGATCGCGATCGGTGCGTCGGCCGGCGGCCCCGGCGCGCTCGCGTCGATCCTCGGCGGCCTGCCGGCCGATTTCAGCGCACCGATCGTGATCGTGCAGCACGTCGACCGCGCGTTCGCGGAAGGCATGGCGCAATGGCTCGACGGCCAGACGCCGCTCGCCGTGCGCGTCGCGCGCGAAGGCGACCGCCCGCAGCCGGGCGTCGCGCTGCTCGCCGCGACCGACGATCACCTGCGCATCACGCACGCCGGCACGCTGGAGTACACGCGCGAGCCGGCCGCGACGCCGTACCGTCCGTCGGTCGACGTGTTCTTCAACAGCCTGACCGAGCACTGGCCCGGCCGCGTGATCGGCGTGCTGCTCACGGGGATGGGACGCGACGGCGCGATCGGCCTGAAGGCGCTGCGGATGAAGGGCTACCATACGATCGCGCAGGACGAGGCGACCAGCGCCGTGTACGGCATGCCGAAGGCGGCCGCGACGCTCGGCGCGGCGCGCGCGATCCTGCCGCTCGGACGCATCGCGGGCGAGCTGGCGGCGCTCGCGCGGATCTGAGCCCGATGACCACGCGCAACACCCATGCCTGCCCTCGCAACACACCGCATCGAACATGACTAGCGACCTGACCCGCCCGCCGGGCAGCCCGACCATGCCGACCGCCGACGTGCCGGCCATGGTGCTGCTGGTCGACGACCAGACGATCGTCGCGGAGGCCGTGCGGCGCGCGCTCGTCGACGAGGAAGGCATCGACTTCCACTACTGCCCGCGCTCGGACGACGCGATGGCCACCGCGATCGACACGCGGCCGACCGTGATCCTGCAGGACCTCGTGATGCCCGGCACCGACGGGTTGAGCCTCGTGAAGTCGTACCGCGCGAACCCGGCGACACGCGACGTGCCGATCATCGTGCTGTCGACGCAGGAAGAACCCGTGATAAAGAGCGCCGCGTTCGCGGCCGGCGCGAACGACTACCTCGTGAAGCTGCCCGACCGCATCGAGCTCGTCGCGCGCATCCGCTACCACTCGCGCTCGTACATGAACCTGCTGCAGCGCGACGAGGCCTATCGCGCGCTACGGCAATCGCAGCAGCAACTGCTCGAAGCCAACCTCGAACTGCGGCGCCTCACGCATTCCGACGGCCTGACCGGGCTGTCGAACCGGCGCTATCTCGACGAGTACCTGGCCGCCGAATGGCGCCGCGGCACGCGCGAGCGCAGCGAGCTGTCGCTGCTGATGATCGACGTCGACAATTTCAAGCTGTACAACGACACGTACGGACACGTGTCGGGCGACAGCGTGCTCAAGCAGATCGCGTCGACCATCGAGCGCTGCCTCGGGCAATCGGGCGATCTCGCCGCGCGCTTCGGCGGCGAGGAGTTCGCGGTCGTGATGCCGGCCACGTCGCCGGGCGCCGCGCGGCTGCTCGGCGAGAAGATCCGGCTCGCGGTCGAGGCGCTGCGGCTGCGGCACGCGCATTCGTCGACCGGCAACACCGTGACGATCAGCATCGGCGGCGCGAGCATCGTGCCCGCGCCCGGCCTGCCGACGACCGTGCTGATCGAAGCGGCCGACCGCGCGCTGTATCGCGCGAAGCACGCAGGCAAGAACCGCGTCGAGATCGATGCGTCGCCGACGCCGCCCGGCGCCGGCGGGTTCGGCGCACCGCGCGACTGAAGGCGCGCGCCGCTCACGCGGCGCCGAGCCGGCGCGCGTAGTCGTTCGGGTCCAGCGGGCGGCTGAACAGGTAGCCCTGCTGCATGTCGCAGCCGATCTGCTGCAGGAACCACGATTGCGCCTGCGTCTCGACGCCCTCCGCCGTCACCTTCATGCCGAGCGAATGCGCCATCGCGACGACGGCCTGCGTGATCGCGACCGAGTCGTGATGATCGGGCACGCCCGACACGAACGAGCGGTCGACTTTCAGGTTGTGCAGCGGAAAGCGCTTCAGGTAAGCGAGCGACGAATAGCCGGTGCCGAAATCGTCGACCGAGATCCGCACGTTCATGTCCGTGAGCGCTTCGAGCATCGGCAGCACGGTGTCCGTGTCGTTCATCAGCAGTCCTTCGGTGATCTCGAGTTCGAGCGCGGACGGATCGAGCCGCGTTTGCGCGAGACAGCGGTCGACCGACTCGACGAGCCCTTCGTGGAACTGCCGCGGCGACAGGTTGACGGCCAGCATCAGGTCCGGCGCGATCGTGCGGCGCCATTCGGCCGCCTGCCGGCAGGCCGTTTCGAGCACCCACTGGCCGATCGCGACGATCAGCCCCGTGTCTTCCGCGACCGGAATGAATTCCGCCGGCGACATCGGCCCGAGCTCGGGGCTGGTCCAGCGCAGCAGCGCTTCGGCGCCGACCGTGCGGCCGCTGCGCGCGTCGACGACGGGCTGATACGCGAGCCGCAGCATGTCCGACGTCAGCGCGCGCCGCAGCGACTGCTCGACCGCGAAGCGGCGCTGCAGCCGCAGGTTGAGCTGCGCGGTGAAGAACGTGAAGTGGTTGCGGCCGCGCTGCTTCGCGTCGTACATCGCCGAATCGGCGTTGCGCATCAGCGTGACCGCATCGTCGCCGTCGCGCGGCGCCACGCTGATCCCGATCGACACGCCGAGCCAGTACTCGTTGTTCGCGATCTCGAACGGCTTCGCGATCGCGTCGATCACCTCGCGCGCGAGCACCGCGAGACGATCGGGATCGTCGCAATCGTCGACGAGGATCACGAACTCGTCGCCGCCGACGCGCGTGAGCGCGTAGCGGCCGCCCGCGCAGGCCGCGAGCCGCGCCGCGACGCTGCGCAGCAGCGCATCGCCCGCGTCGTGGCCGGCCGTGTCGTTGACCTTCTTGAACCCGACGAGATCGATGAACAGGATCGCGACGCGCGCGGGCCCGCCCGCCGCGTCGCGCCCGCCGAACAGCTCGCGCATGCGGTCGGCGAGCCAGCGGCGGTTGTAGAGGCCCGTCAGCGCATCGCGCGTCGCCAGGTAGCGCAGCTGCTGCTGCGCCTCGCGCACGGGGCCGATGTCGTTGAACGACACGAGCACCGAGTCGGCCTGCGTCTCGCCGGGCCGCACGATCGGCACCGCGTTGCCGCGCACCCAGATGATGTCGCCGTCCGCGAGGCCGAAGCCGACCGTGTAGTCGAGCATCGGCGTGGCCGTCTCGAGCGCGAGCCGGCTCGGCCACGCATCCGGCGCGATCGGCGTGCCGTCCTCGTGCAGCTTGTGCAGGATCACCGTGGACAGCCGCCGGCCGACGAGGTCGCCCTTCACGCGCATCATCCGGTTCGCGCTCGGGTTGCTCGCGACCACGACGCCGTCGCGCGACACGACGAGGATCCCTTCGTTCAGGCTGTTGACGACGAGCCGGTGATGTTCCTCGCTGCGGGCGAGCTGCCGCGCGATCCGGTCCTGGTGCACCGCGAGGCCGACGCTGTTGCCGATATCGCGCAACAGTTCGGTTTCCTCATCGCTGGGCCGGCGCGGCGAGCGGTGATAGACGGCGAACGCGCCGAGCACGGCGCCCGCGTCGTCGAGGAACGGCACCGACCAGCACGCGCGCAGGCCGAGCGGCAGCGCGACGGAACGGTAGTCGGCCCACAGGGGATCGGTTTCGATATCCTCGACGGCGACCATCCGGCGCTCGTACATCGCCGTGCCGCACGAGCCGGCCGCGGGCCCGATCGGCGCGCCGTCGATCGCCGCGCTGTACTGAGCGGGCAGCGATGGCGCCGCGCCGACGCGCACATGCGCGCCGTCCGTATCGAGCAGCAGGATCGTGCACGATGCGCCGTCGCCGAGCAAAGCCTCGGCGCGCCGGCAGACCTCGACCAACAGTTCCGGCAGCGGTGTGTTGCGCGTGATCAGCCTCAGCACGCTTTGCTCGGACGCGAGCACTTCCGCCGCGAGCCCGAGGCTGTAACGAGAACTTTGCGGTTCGGTATTCAAGATGAATCCTGCCGTCTGTCCGATCGGGTCTGATGCGCCCGATTCGTTTTCGATCCTTCGTGCCGTTTCCGCTCCGGGTTTACGCCGATGCCCGGTGCGCCCCGTGTTGCGCGCCGAGCCGGGGCGCGCCGAAATATATTTAACACCAATCCGTGACACCCCGCGCGTCCACGTGCATCAGGGGTTACACGCGGTTGCCCCGCCGCCTGCGGCCCGGCGGTCAGCTTGCCGAAAGGCACGCGGCCCTCCGCCGGCACCGGTGCGCGGACCATGGCGGCGCGCCGCCCGTCAATCCTTCCGGATGTGTTCGGCCAGGAAGTCGATCAGCAGCCGCACGCGCGGCAGCAGCCCGCGCCGCGACGGAAACACCGCGTGCACCACGCCGCCCTTCGGCGCCCAGCCGGGCAGCACGTCGACCAGCGTGCCGTCGCGCAGGTCGTCCTCGACGACCATGCACGGCAGCTGCACGATGCCGACGCCGTGAATCGCCGCGTCGCGCAACGCGTGCATGTCGTCGGTGACGAAGCGCGGATGATGGCGCAGCTGCGCGTGCTCGCCGTTCGGCCCGACCAGTTGCCACACGTGATGCCGCGCCGGCCCCCAGTCGAGGCTCGGCGCACCGACCAGCTCGGCCGGGTCGGACGGCGCCGCGCGCCCGGCCAGCCATTGCGGCGCGGCGACCAGCCGCTGCGGGCTGTCGGCGAGCACGCGCATCACGAGATCGCTGTCCTCCAGCGGCGGGAAGCGCACGCGCAGCGCGAGGTCGAACCCTTCGCTCAGCAGGTCGACGCGGCGGTTCGTCGCCTCGAGGTGCACCTGCACCTGCGGATGAATCGCCATGAAGCGCGCGACCAGTGCGCTCACGCGGTATTCGAGCAGCGCGGTCGGGCAACTCACGCGGACGATGCCGCGCGGCTCCGCGTGCCGCCGCTCGATCACCTCGCGCGCGGCGTCGGCCTCGACCAGCACGGCGAGACAGCGCTCGTAGAATTCGCGCCCGGTTTCCGTGACCGTGAAATGACGCGTCGTGCGCTGCAGCAACCGCACGTCGTACTGCGCTTCCAGCGCCGCGATGCGCCGGCTCAGCGTCGATTTCGGCACATCCAGCGCGCGCCCCGCCTGCGTGAACCCGCCGTGCTCGACCACCTTCACGAAATAGTAGAGGTCGTTCAGGTCATCCATGATTGTTCCATCCATAGAACACTGACGGCATTTTAAGGGACTGGAACGCCCGTTGTTGCACGCATAGCATCCTGTTTCAACGTGGATCGAGCGTGTCGCGGCGGCCGGAACGTTTCCCGGCCGGCTCCACCGGCCGCCCGATCGATTCACTAAGCTTGAAGTCCCCCTTCCCTTCCCGCACCGTCACTGGAGGCAACCATGGCAAGCGAACCGGTTCGCGACCCCGCGAACGACCACCTGCTCACCCCGCAGAACGCGGCGTTCATCGTCATCGATTACCAGCCGGTCCAGGTGAACTCCATCGCGTCGATGGATCGCCAGCTGCTGATCAACAACATCGTCGGCGCGTCGAAAGCGGCCGTCGCGTACGGCCTGCCGATCGTCCACTCCACCGTGAACGTGCAGACGGGCCTGAACAAGCCGCCGATCCCGCAACTGCGCCGCGCGCTCGAAGGCTATCCGACCTACGACCGCACGAGCATCAACTCGTGGGAAGACGTCGAGTTCCGGAAGGCCGTCGAGGCGACCGGCCGCAAGAAACTGGTCATGACCGCGCTGTGGACCGAAGCGTGCCTGACCTTCCCGGCGCTCGACGCGCTGAAGGCCGGCTACGAGGTGTACGTGGTCGTCGATGCGGTCGGCGGCACGTCGGTCGCCGCGCACGAAGCCGCGCTGCGCCGCATCGAGCAGGCCGGCGGCCAGATGATCAGCGTCGCGCAGCTGTTCTGCGAATTGCAGCGCGACTGGGCGCGCAGCGCCACCGTGCCGGCCTTCATCAACCTGTTCATCGAAACCGGCGGCACGGCCGGCATCCAGTTCTCGTACGACAAGAGCTGACCGGCGCGGCGCGCGCGGCGGCCCGCATTTCCGGCCGTCGGCGCGCGCCGTCGCCCGCTCCTGCGCGCCGGCCCGCCCGGAGCGACATCGCGGCCGCCCAGGCCGCGTTTTCATATCCGTGATTCAATGTTGGCGGAACCGGCGTCGCGCATTCCGGCGGCACGGCGATGTGTGCCCTCATCGAACGACCTTCACTGGATCACCATGACGAACCCTGCCGAAATCAAGGCGCTCGTTTTCGATGTCTTCGGAACGATCGTCGACTGGAGAAGCGGTGTCGCACGCGGCGCCGCCGCGTTCCTGGACCGCCACGCGCCGGCGCTCGACCCGTTCGCGTTCGCCGACGCCTGGCGCGCCGAATATTCGCCGTCGATGGAGGAAATCCGCAGCGGGCGCCGCCGCTACGTGCGGCTCGACGTGCTGCATCGCGAAAACCTCGTCCGCACGCTCGACCGGTTCGGCATCGACGACGTGCCCGACGCGGACATCGACACGCTCAACCTCGCGTGGCACAGCCTCGACCCGTGGCCCGACGCCGTCGCCGCGCTGCACCGGCTGAAGCGGCGCTTCATCATCGCGCCGCTGTCGAACGGCAACATCCGGCTGATGGTCGACGTCGCGAAACGCGCGGGGCTGCCGTGGGACGCGATCCTCGGCGCGGAAGTCGTCCGCGCGTACAAGCCGTCGCCGCAGGTGTACGGCGACACCGTCGAGATCCTCGGCCTCGCGCCGGCCGAGCTGTGCCTGGTCGCCGCGCACAACGGCGATCTCGCGGCCGCGCGCCGGCAAGGGCTGTCGACCGCGTTCGTGCTGCGGCCGACCGAGCACGGGCCCGGCCAGACGACCGACCTGCGGGCCGACGATGCGTGGGACTTCGACGTGAAGGACCTGAACGAACTCGCGAATCGGCTCGAGTGCCCGAATTGAGTGCCGCGGGCACCCGGCAATCCGCATGACAGGCGGCACGGCGGAGCGGGCAACTGCTAGACTCCGCCACCGGGGCCCTTTCCGATTCGCTCATCCGCATGTCCTCTCCGCTGCATCTGGTAGAAGGCAAACTGACCGCGCTGCGCTTCCTCGAACGCCCGGATCAGGACCATTCCGACGGCCATCGCGTCCCGCCCGTGGACCCGCAGGCCCGCAAGCAGTCGCTCGGCTACTGGTTCACGCACAGCGTGGTGCCGATCATGGCCGCGCTGACCGGCAACGGGGCCGCGGCCAATGCGCTGGTGTTTCAGCAAGCCAATGAAGACAGCATCCTTGCGAGGCTCGATGCCGAAGCCGACAAGATCGCGCATCCCGCGACGTGGTCGTACGCGAATCTCCGCGACAGCCAGACCTATGTGTCGCAGAACGCGTCGGTGACGGTCGGCAAGAACGGCAGGATCGTCGCGGCCAAGCTTCCGGTGGAAATCGAGATCGGCGGCCAGACGTACCGCGGCTTCCTCGGCGGGCAATGTTTCGAAGCCGGCGACGCGGTCGTGGCCGTCGTCAATCGGCAAGGCCGGCTGTTTGCGCTGTCGTCGCCCGACCGGCGCTGCATGGCGATGGATTACGCGTGTGGCGATACCGGGCTGGCCGGCCTGACGCGCACGCTGTGGCTCGCGTGGAAATGGATGTTCATCGGCGTGAACTGCCTGCTGATCCCGATGATGATCGTGGTGCTCTGGACCGGCGACGGCGGGTTTTCGAATCCGGCGATCGACCTGCTCATGCTGCTGGGCGGGCCGCTGGCGATGGGCGTCCTGCTCGCGCTGATCCTCGGCGTGCGGCTGTCATGGTCCGACTGGCTGCCGGCGTGGCGCACGTCGGGTGTCCTGAAGGCGCTCGGCCGCCCTGATCTGTGCACGCGCGATTTCTCGGATGCGCGCATCGAGGCCGAACGCAGCGGTCAGGTGCGCGACACGGATATCGGGCAGATCTATTACGCGCCGGCCTAGGCGTCGGCCCTGATCGCAGGCGCCGGCGCGGCTGCGGCCGCCTGCCCCTGCGCCGCCATCGCGAGGCGCCGCCAGTTGCGCGCCGCATACCGGTGGGCCTGCAGCAGCGCGATCCACAACCCGATCTGCCGGACCGGCCTGAAGAAACCGCGCGCGCTGAACACGGTGCGCCGTTCGACGCGCGTCCTGCCGCCTTCCACAGGCGTCAGCGTGAATTCGTCTTCCAGCAGGCCGACCCAGTCGCGGCACCAGACCGTCGACGCCATCATCCGGTAGCGCAGCCGGCGATTCTCGTCGAGCACGAGAATCCGCTGGTCGATCGTGCCGCGATCGGTCGTGCATTGCCGCGTGTTGCCGACGGCCGGCATGCCTTCGAGCACGCGGCAGCTGACCGGCTTCGGCACGCCGAGACGGAACAGCAACGGCCGCGTGTCGTCCATCCGCGCATGGAGGAAATGCGGCCACACGTGCTCGGGCCGGCAATCGAACGTCCACTGCGAATGAATTTCCACGACCGTCTCCTGGCGGCTGTCGGTTCGCACATGATGGCACAACCGCCGCCGCGCCTCCGCTACTTCACCGCCGCGCGCCACGCGGTCCGCGCATAGATCAGCAGCAACGGCAGCAGCGCCAGTGCGAACAGCATGCAAAGCGCCAGCACCCACACCGGCCATTGCTCCGGGTTGCCGCGTGCCCAGTAGCGGTACGGCACGCTCAGGAGGCCGATTTCCATCAGCAGCGCACCGAGCGGCACGAGCCCGTTCATCACCGCCGCCACGCCGAAGCGGGCCGCGCCGTCGATGTTCTTCCCCGCGCCGTACGCCGCGATCAGGTAGACGAAATACCCGATGATCGCGACCATCAGCGCGCCGCCGGCGAGCAGGCCGACGCTGCGCACGCTGCGTTCGTGCAGTTGCGTCGCGCCGGCCGGCAACACGACATCGATCTTCTCGCCGATCTCCGGCACGCTGCCCGACCGGATGTTGCCCGGCAGCACGACCCGCTCGCCGTCCGGCATCACGGCTTCCAGGATCGACGTGTACTGGAGGCACCGGTAGCGCTCGGTGCGCCCGCTGCTGTCGCGCCGCTCGCAGGTATCCCACTCGGACTGGTAGGACACGACGGTCGCCTCGTATTTCGGCGAGACCGCCAGTTCGTGGAATTCGTCGCCGATCCAGTAGGCGAACGGGAAAAACAGCGACACCAGGCAGAAGCACACGAGCCACCAGAACGCGACCGCACCGCCGGACCCGCGCTTGCCGCCCGTCTGGCGGCGCACCATGCGCGACGCGAGCCAGTACGCCGCCACGCCGAATACGGCCACGCAGACCACCAACACCTTGCCCGCATGCGTCAAAGCCATCTGCCGCCCCCCCGATAACCGGCCGGATCGCCGCCGGCCGTTTTTTCATCCACGTCGATCACGTCGCCACCGCCGCCATCGCGACGCGCACGCGCCCCGCTATGCCCGCTCGCCGACGAATCGCAGCGTCCCCGATTCGCCCGACAGCAGCGCCCGGTTCGCGTCCGCCGCCGCGCGCAGGTAATCCCACAGCGCGGTCACGCGCCGCAGCTTGCGCAGATCCTCGCGGCACGTCAGCCAGAAGCACCGCGTGACGACCACGTCGTCCGGCAGCACGGGCACCAGCGCCGGCTGGGTGGCCGCCATGAAGCACGGCAGGATCGCGAGCCCGCCGCCCTGCAGCGCCGCGAAATACTGCGCGATCACGCTCGTCGTGCGCAGCCCGGCCGTCGCGCCCGGCACCGCGCGATCCAGGTACAGCAGCTCGTTGCTGAACGCGAGATCGTCGACGTAGCTGATGAACGTGTGCTGCGCGAGATCGTCCGTGCACGTGATCGGCGCGTGGTTCGCGAGGTAGTCGCGCGTCGCGTAGAGCCGCAACTGGTAATCGCACAGCTTCGTGACCACGTAGGGCCCGCGCTCGGGCCGCTCGAGCGTGATCGCGAGGTCGGCCTCGCGCTTCGGCAGGTTGACGAAATGCGGCACCGGCAGCAGGTCGACCGTCACGTGCGGATGCTCGGCGCGAAACTGCGCGAGCTGCGGCGCGAGGAAAAAGCAGCCGAACCCTTCGGTCGACCCGATCCGCACGTGGCCCGACAGCGCCTCGCCCGTGTTCGCGACCTGGTCGCACGCGGACTGCACGGTCGTCTCCATCGCGTCCGCGTAGGCGACGAGCCGCTGTCCTTCGGCCGTCAGCGTGAAGCCGCCGGAGCGCGACTTGTCGAACAGCAGCGTGCCCATCGCGGCCTCGAGCGCGCGGATGCGCCGCGCGACGGTCGTGTAGTCGACGCCGAGCCGCTTCGCCGCGCCGCTCGCGCGCTGCGTGCGCGCGACTTCGAGGAAGAACCGCAGGTCGTCCCAGTTCAGGTTGCCGGATACCGGCTCGGTGGCATGTCGCATCGGCGAGGGAAAAAGGGGCGTGAGTCTCCGGGCCGGCCGTCGATATGCATAAATGCACATCCAACCGGTTTCTTTATCGGTACATGATGAATCTGCGCATAACTATACTCGACCGTGACCTGCGGACCACGAGCCGCGGCAACCACCACGGAGACACCATGCAGACGCGATCCACCCTCGATGAGCATGCGACAGTCGCGGCGCCGGCACCCGCCCGCACCGCGAAGCACTACCTGCTGGCCGGCTGGGCCAGCATGGCCGGCACGACGATCGAGTGGTACGACTTCTTCCTCTACGGCACGGCCGCCGCGCTCGTGTTCAACCGCATCTTCTTCCCGTCGCTGGACCCCGTCGTCGGCACGCTCGCCGCGTTCGGCACGTTCGCGGTCGGCTTCATCGGCCGGCCGATGGGCGGCATCGTGTTCGGCCACTTCGGCGACCGGATCGGCCGCAAGTCGATGCTGATGATCACGCTGCTGCTGATGGGCGTGCCGAGCATGATCATCGGGCTGATCCCGTCGTACGACAGCATCGGCTACTGGGCCGCCGCGCTCTTGATCGCGATGCGCTTCCTGCAGGGGATGGCCGTCGGCGGCGAATGGGGCGGCGCGGTGCTGATGGCCGTCGAACACGCGCCGAAGGGCCGCAAGGGGCTGTTCGGCAGCCTGCCGCAGACGGGCGTCGGGCTGGGCCTGATCCTGTCGTCGGTCGCGATGGCCGCGGTCGCCGCGCTGCCGGAAGCCGACATGCTGTCGTGGGGCTGGCGCGTGCCGTTCCTCGCGAGCATCGCGCTCGTCGGCCTCGGCTGGTTCATCCGCGCGAAGGTGCCCGAATCGCCCGACTTCGAGAAGATGCAGCGCCAGGGCAAGGCCGAGAAGTCGCCGGTAACGGCCGCGCTGCGCCGCCATCCGCGCGAAGTGTTGACGATCGTCGGCGCGCGCGCCGCCGAGAACACGTGGTTCTACATGGTCGTCACGTTCGCGCTCGCTTACGCGACGCAGCAGCTGCATTTGCCGAAAGCCGAGATGCTGCACGCGATCACGGCCGGCGCCGCGCTGTCGCTCGTCACGATGCCGCTGTGTGGCCACCTGAGCGACCGCATCGGCCAGCGCCGGATGTTCGCGATCGGCCTCGTGCTGATGTGCGCGTTCGCCGCGCCGTTCTTCATGATGCTCGGCACGCAGCAGACGTCGTATGCATGGTGGGCGATCGTGCTCGGCCTCGGCGTCGTGTTCCCGATCCTCTATGCGCCGGAATCGCTGCTGTTCGCGCAGCAGTTCCCGGCGGAAATCCGCTACAGCGGCATCTCGCTGTCGGTGCAGCTGGCCGGCGTGATCGGCGGCGGCTTCGCGCCGATGATCGCGACGTCGCTGCTCAAGGCCGGCGGCGGCCAGCCGCACTACGTGATCGCGTACCTCGTCGGCTTCGGCGTGTTCGCGCTCGTGTGTACCGCATTGATGCGTCCGGCGCGCGCGTGAGCACGCCGCCGGCATCCGATCGATTTCAGTTCGTCCTGCTGACCGCCATGCACGCCCGCGCGGCAGCAGACACCCTTTTCCATCGCCGTACCGACTTCCGGAGAGTTTCATGAACGCCGCAGTTCCCCAGACCACCCTCGCCGTGCCCACCGCCAAGCTGCTGATCGACGGCGCGTTCGTCGAATCGCAAAGCGCCGAATGGGGCGACATCGTCAATCCCGCGACGCAGGAAGTGATCGGCCGCGTGCCGTACGCGACGCTCGACGAGGTCGACGCCGCGATCGCGTCCGCGCAGCGCGCGTTCCAGACCTGGAAGACGACGCCGATCGGCGCGCGGCTGCGCATCATGCTGAAGTTCCAGGATCTCGTGCGCCGCAATCTCGAACGGATCGCGCACACGCTGACGGCCGAGCAAGGCAAGACGCTGCCCGATGCGCAAGGCGACATCTTCCGCGGCCTCGAAGTCGTCGAGCATGCGTGCTCGATCGGCACGCTGCAGCAGGGCGAATTCGCGGAGAACGTCGCGGGCGGCGTCGATACCTACACGCTGCGCCAGCCGATCGGCGTGTGCGCGGGCATCACGCCGTTCAACTTCCCCGGGATGATTCCGCTGTGGATGTTCCCGATGGCGATCGTGTGCGGCAACACGTTCGTGCTGAAGCCGTCGGAGCAGGACCCGCTGTCGACGATGCAGCTGGTCGAGCTCGCGATCGAGGCCGGCGTGCCGCAAGGCGTGCTGAACGTCGTGCATGGCGGCAAGACGGTGGTCGACCGCCTGTGCACGCATCCGGACATCAAGGCGATCTCGTTCGTCGGCTCGACGCGCGTCGGCACGCACGTGTACAACCTCGGCAGCCAGCACGGCAAGCGCGTGCAGTCGATGATGGGCGCGAAGAACCACGCGGTCGTGCTGCCCGATGCGCACCGCGAGCAGTCGATCAACGCGCTCGTCGGCGCGGGCTTCGGCGCGGCCGGCCAGCGCTGCATGGCGACGTCGGTCGTCGTGCTGGTCGGCAAGGCGCGCGACTGGCTGCCCGATCTCGTCGAGAAGGCGAAGGTGCTGAAGATCAACGCGGGCCACGAGCCCGGCACCGATGTCGGCCCGGTCGTGTCGAAGACCGCGCAGGCACGCATCACCGCGCTGATCGACGAAGGCGTGAAGGCCGGCGCGACGCTCGAACTCGACGGCCGCGACGTGAAGGTGCCCGGCTACGAGCAGGGCAATTTCGTCGGCCCGACGATCTTCTCGGGCGTGACGACCGACATGTCGATCTACACGGAAGAAATCTTCGGGCCGGTGGTGGTCGTGCTCGAAGCCGCCACGCTCGACGACGCGATCGCGCTCGTCAACCGCAACCCGATGGGCAACGGCGTGGGCCTGTTCACGCAGAGCGGCGCGGCCGCACGCAAGTTCCAGAGCGAGATCGACATCGGCCAGGTCGGCATCAACATCCCGATCCCGGTGCCGGTGCCCTACTTCAGCTTCACCGGTTCGCGCGGCTCGAAGCTCGGCGATCTCGGCCCGTACGGCAAGCAGGTCGTGCAGTTCTACACGCAGACCAAGACGGTCACCGCGCGCTGGTTCGACGACGACGCGACGGCCGGCGGCGTGAACACGACCATCGCGCTGCGCTGATCGGGGGCCCGCACATGGAAATCGCCTTCATCGGACTCGGCAACATGGGCGGCCCCATGGCCGCCAACCTGCTCAAGGCCGGCCACGCGCTGACAGTGTTCGACCTCGACGCGCACGCAGTCGACGCCGCGGTGCGCGCGGGCGCGACGGCGGCCGGCTCGCCGCGCGAAGCCGCTGCACGCGGCGCCGTCGTGATCACGATGCTGCCGGCCGCGCAGCACGTGCGCGCGGTCTACCTCGGCGACGACGGCGTGCTGGCCGGCGCGCGCGCCGGTGCGACGCTGATCGACTGCAGCACGATCGATCCCGGCACCGTGCGTGCGGTGGCCGACGCCGCCGCGCAACGCGACTTCCCGCTCGCCGACGCGCCCGTGTCGGGCGGCACCGGCGGCGCGCAGGCCGGCACGCTGACCTTCATGGTCGGCGCGGACGCCGCGCTGTTCGAGCGCATCCGCCCCGTGCTGCTCGACATGGGCAGGAACGTCGTGCATTGCGGCGGCACGGGCACCGGGCAGATCGCGAAGATCTGCAACAACCTGCTGCTCGGGATCTCGATGATGGGCGTGTCGGAAGCGATGTCGCTCGGCGCGGCGCTCGGCATCGAGCCGGCCGTGCTGGCCGGCATCATCAACACGTCGACCGGCCGCTGCTGGAGCTCGGACACGTACAACCCGTATCCGGGCGTGAGCGACGCGGCGCCGGCCGCGCGCGGCTATGCGGGCGGCTTCGCGGCGAACCTGATGCTGAAGGATCTCGGGCTCGCGACCGAAGCCGCACGAAGCGCGCATCAGCCGGTGTGGATGGGCGCGCTCGCGCAGCAGCTCTATCAGTCGATGAGCCAGCAGGGGCTCGGCACGCTCGACTTCTCCGCTTGCGTGAAGCTGTACGAGGCGCAGCCGGCCTGACCCGGACGACGTGCGCCGACCCGCGATGTGCCAGTCCGGCATCGCGGGTCGGTTTGCATGCGGGGAAGGAAATGCGGGCGCCGTTTCAGGCGCCGGCGGTGCGACTGCGCCGCCGGTCGTTCAACCGCGCGGGTTCGATGCCGTCTCGAAGGTCGGATGGCACTCGAACGCGAGTTCGGAGCGCGCGTCGACGCGGCGGCCCGTGGTCAGCGACTCCTGCTTCATGCTCGCGCGCATCCCGCGCTGCGTGCAGTAATTGGTGGCTTCGTTGACGGCCTTCTCGTGGGCATCGGCCCACGTCGTCGACATGCCGACCGTGCGCGTCGTCACGGTGAACACGTTCGGGTTCGACGTCGCGGTCACGTCGGAAGCGGTCGAACACGCGGCGAGCAAGCATGCAGCAGCCGCGACGGTCAACCATCGCAGGGGTCGATAAGAGACTGGAATGGACATGGGGGGCAGGCGCACGCCGTTCGACGTGCATTGAGCAACATAGGCGACAGTATGCCTGCTCGATCGCCGGAGATCATGCCCCTTTCAGTGAACACATTGTTTCGAATGGTTAAACGATGGCCGGTTCAGGCAAGATTTACAGCCATCGCCACAGCCGATTTCACGCGGCGGGTAGTTTTGCCCTGCCGGTGCGGCGTTTCGGTCGCGCATGGCCGGCCGGCGGCCGATGCGCGGCGTCCTGCCTGATCCTCGCCGACGCCTTCGTCGGGCCGGCCGCCACGCCGCCGACCTTTTTACAACCCGCGCGGCCCGCTCGGGCGCCTCTCGACCGGCCCTGCGCCACGCGCAGCCGCGCGGCGCCATAACGCCGCGCAGGTACATCGCTTGCGGCCTCCCCGCACCCGCCTCCCCGGCGGTCCGCATCCTTCCCTCAACCGGCGCTGCGCACCGCGCGTTGCTTCGCGCGGCGGTCCCGCATCGTCAGCAGGTTCCCTGAACGAGAGGACGACATGAAATCAATACGAACGCTGGCGGCCCTGTGCTCCGTCATTTCCGTGCTCGCGGCGTGCGGCGGCGACGGCAACGACGTCGGTACCGAGCTCGGCATCTCGAAGCCGCAGGCGCGCTTCATCAACGCGGTGCCGGCCGGGCCGAACCTCGACTACTACCTGAACGCGAAGCTCGACCAGGCAGGCGTCGCGTACAAGGGCGTGACGCGCTATCACGACGTCGACCCGGGCACGCAGAACGCGAGCTACGACGTGTCGGGCACGACGACGACCATCGCCGCGCAATCGTTCGGCGCGGTGAACGGCCACCACTACACGACGATCGCGCTGCCGAGCACGACGTCGCTGATCTCCGTGATCGACGATCCGGGCCTGCTGTCGGACAAGGCACGCGTGCGCAGCTTCAACGCGTCGCCGAACGCGCAGAACGTCGACGTGTACGTCGTCCCGCCGGGCACCGACATCACGACGCAAAGCCCGACGATGGCGGGCACGGCCTACCAGAACGCGGTGCCGGCCACGACGCAGGATTCGATCTACCTGAACGGCGGCAGCTACCAGGTGATCGTCACGACGGCCGGCAGCAAAACGCCGATCCTCAGGACCGCGCCGGTCACCATCAACAACAACGCCGACTGGCTGCTGCTGACGATTCCGTCGGGCGGGGTCGGCGACGTGACGCCGAACGACATCCACGTGCTCGTCGCGCAGGGCAACGACGCCGATGCGTCCGCGCAGGAACTCGGTCCGCAGTAAGGACCGCCAACGGTCGCGGCGGCCGGTGCGATCGCGCGGGCCGCCGGACCGCGACCCTCCGGATCAATCGACCCGCCGCTCGAGGCGGATCACATGCTCGGCGCGCGTGCCGTCGCCGTGCGCGACATCGACGTCGCCGAGATGGCGCACGCGCCAGCCCGTTCGCGTCGCGATCTGCGGCCGGTTGCCGGACGGCGGGCTCTCGATGCCGCCGGGCCCTTCGCCAGGCGGCTCGACCGCTTCGTCGAGCGATGCGTTCGAGTCAAGCACGTTGTCGTGCGTCTGTTCGGGATCAGGGTTCGATTTCTCGCTCTGCATCGCCCCTCCTTGTCCGGCCGGCGCGCGCCGGTTCAGGCTGGCGCCGCCGGCCCGGGAATCGCTACAACGGTCCTTGCAAATGTTTCATGCGCACGGCCGCTGGCACGCACGCCACCCGGCGCACGTGCCTGCCCGGCACGGCACGCGAACAAAGCGGACGGCACACCCGCACGCAGCCGGCACGCCGCCCGTCCGGTAAAGCGCCCGTCAGCCGCCGCTTGCGCCGCCCGGTGCGGAGGCCGCACCCGGCATGCTCGCGCCGCTGTCGCCGCTGCTGCCGGCCGCGCCGCTGCCCGGCGTGCCCGACGGTGCGGTGGACGGTGCGGCCGACATGCCGCCCGTCGCGCTCGTATCGGAACTCGCGCCGCCGGCGCTGTCGCTGTCGCTCTTCTTCTGGCAGCCCGCGCCTGCCGCCAGCCCCGCAATCAGGATGCCGGCGAAGACGGCTCGCGATACATGACGAAAGGAATATCGCTGCATGACACCTCCGCTGATGTCGATGTGGATGGAGCCCGCTTGCGAGCAATTTGCGTGCCGCGCCCGGCCGCTGCTGGCGCACGCGTTTCATTCATTTTCCAAATGACGCCCAGCCGAATATTTAATTTCCCATCATCGCGGCCGCCACCCATACTCGCGAACAAATCCGAGACATAACGTCCACGGCGGCCGGGCCGGCGCTGCGTACACACGCTGCCGGTTTCGCGCCCCGCACATGGAAGGAGACAACGGCGTGCAACTGGAAGCCACTCACCGCCCGGGCATCGTGCTCGGCGCGGACGACGCATCGCATCGAACCGATTCGGCCACGCGCGACCCCGCGCTGAGCCCGCGGCTGCACAATCCCGACCTCGCGCCGACCAAGGCCGAGGGCCGGACCTGGGGCCGCTACAGCATCTTTGCGCTGTGGACCAACGACGTGCACAACATCGCGAACTACTCGTTCGCGATCGGGCTGTTCGCACTCGGCCTGTCGGGCTGGCAGATGCTCGCGTCGCTCGCGATCGGCGCCGTGCTCGTGTACTGCTTCATGAACCTCACCGGCTACATGGGCCAGAAGACCGGCGTGCCGTTCCCGGTAATCAGCCGGATGAGCTTCGGCATCTACGGCGCGCTGCTGCCCGCGATGATCCGCGCGGTGATCGCGATCGCATGGTTCGGCATCCAGACCTATCTCGCGTCCGTCGTGCTGCGCGTGCTGCTCACGGCCATCTGGCCGGGCCTCGCCGCGTTCGACCAGGATGCGATCTTCGGGCTGTCGACGCTCGGCTGGATCACGTTCGTCGCGATCTGGCTCGTGCAGATCGGCATCCTCACGTTCGGGATGGAGATGGTCCGCAAGTACGAGGGGCTCGCCGGCCCGGTGATCCTCGTCACGACGCTGTCGCTCGCCGCGTGGATGATCAGCCGCACGGGTGGCCATCTCTCGATGTCGATCGGCAAGCCGATGACGGGCCTGAAGATGTGGACGGAAGTCTTCGCGGGCGGCTCGCTGTGGCTCGCGATCTACGGCACGCTGGTGCTCAACTTCTGCGATTTCTCCCGTTCGTCGCCGAGCGCGAAGACGGTGCGCGTCGGCAACTTCTGGGGCCTGCCGGTCAACATCCTCGTGTTCGCGACGATCAGCTTCGTGCTCGCGGGCGCGCAGTTCAAGCTGAACGGCCACATCATCCACAGCCCGACGGAAATCATCGCAACGGTGCCGAACAAGCTGTTCCTCGTGCTCGGCTGCCTCGCCTTCCTGATCGTGACGGTCGCCGTGAACATCATGGCGAACTTCGTCGCACCGGCGTTCGTGCTGACGAGCCTCGCGCCGGACCGCCTGTCGTTCCGCCGCGCGGGCCTGATCAGCGCGACGATCGCCGTGCTGATCCTGCCGTGGAACCTGTACAACAGCCCGATCGTGATCGTCTACTTCCTGTCCGGCCTCGGCGCACTGCTCGGCCCGCTGTACGGGATCATCACGGTCGACTACTGGCTCGTGCGCAAGCAGCGCGTGAACGTGCCCGACCTCTATACCGAAGCGCCGACCGGCGCGTACTTCTACACGCGCGGCGTGAACCGCAAGGCGCTCGCGGCGCTCGTGCCGTCCGCGCTGATCTCGATCACGCTCGCCGTCGTGCCCGCCTTCAGCGCGATGACGCCGTTCTCCTGGCTGCTCGGCGCGGCCATCGCGGGCAGCGTGTACTGGCTGCTGGCCGATCGCAAACGGCAATACGAAGAGCGCTCGGGCGAACACATTGCGGTCGCCTGCGCGCAACACTGACACACACGCATACGGAGTCACGTTGACGTCCTCCTCCGCCTAAATGCGGAGGATTCCCACACCTGGCGATGCACGTCCGCATCGGAGAATATTCAGCGCAGCGTTGGTATCACGATCATGCACGACACCACAGCCATCGCAGGCCCATTCTCTTATTCGCAGTCCCGCGATACCTTTCGGCCGCGTCGCGCTGTCTTTCGACCCGCACGCCGAACAGGACTGGGTCGAACCGCTTTCGTCGACTTCCTCGAACGTGGCTCCGTGCGCGATCGCTTTGTAGCGGAGCTTGTCCCGGAAGGACGACCAGGATGCGTCGTAGACGCTTTTCGCCATCCTCGTTCTGGCGAGTTTAGTTGCCGACACGTTGCCGACCGCGATGTAATCGAAGCGCCGCACCAGATCGAGCGCGAGCTTATGCTGGAAATCGGCACGGGCATTCGCGACCTGGGCGTGCAGCTTCGCGATATGCCGCTTGTGCTTTCGCGCCCGTTGCGCTTTCGCCAGCTTTTCCGCCGCTCGTCGACCGAACCGGTCATTGGGCAGCTTCTCGCCGGTCGAAAGTGTGGCGAAGTCTTTCAAGCCGAGATCGATGCCCACACCGGAACGGATAGGTCGGGCCGGAACATCCGGCATCTCGATCACGATGTTGAGAAACCAGTTGCCACGCGCATCCTGCGCAAAGTGGGTTCCGTCCTTGATCTTGCCTTCGGGAAGCGGCCGGCTGTTGAACACGCGAAAGGTGTTGCCGGCGAAACGGAACGCGTCGCCCTCGCGCTTCAGGTCACGGCCCTTCAGCGGCACCCAGCCCAGCGATTTCCTGCCGCGATATCGCAGGTAAGGGCGTCGATGCTGGCTGCGCGACTTCGCGTATTGTTC
>JAIRVP010000016.1 GCA_031253835.1 Burkholderia sp.
CGGTGCGCCCGCATAGCGCCTTGGGGCAACTGGCGCCGGACCAATTCCGGCAACTGCATCAACCGAAAACCGGCGAGCCCACTAAATTGCGAATGGTGTACTCGGCGGGGTAAGGTCACACTGCCTCTGCCCTGAACTCTTGCGTATAGCGCTTTCCGTTTGGAAGTTTTCTGCGCGTCTCCTCACGAGCTTGCGGTACGTGCACCACGCTAAAAAGATCCAGATTGTGCGCTCCTTGGTGCTGGGAGAGCACTCGCTCAATCGCTATCAACACTTTTGAGGATTCCGAGGCACGATCATGTCGATTCGGAGATGACGCGCTACCGCGCACCGGACGTGCGGTGTCTTTCATAAAACAAAACGAGATAGGGAAGCGGGCCTAGTCGGAGCAGCAGCAAGTTCTGAACTGCCGCCCGATCGAAGCCATGCGAGAAATGGGTCGTAAATGCCGTGGCCAACCTGGAATGATAACCGGACGATACCCGGATGGAAAGGGTATCTGGACGAAACGACGCGGAAGCACGCCTCAAAGCGTTGGGACGCTCTATTCGAGCTCGTCGGGAAATCCTTGAGATCTCACAAGAGTCACTCGCACACCTCGCGCAAATCGACCGAAGTCACATGGGGAAGATCGAACGAGGCGAGCGAAACGTAACGCTCCTAAATCTCGTCAAGATCGCCGGGGCACTCGCGTGCAAGCCGTCAGAGCTACTTCAATCTGCGGGGCTTTAGGCCACCGCGTCGCCATGTCTGCGCCACAAGTCACTCTTGGCTAGTCCAGCCAAACACAGCACAGCGACACTCACATTTCCGCCTTGTGCTCCATCAACACTTCATCGGCGTGACATTTTGAGCGAGGGTGAACGATGCCCGCCTAGCGCCTCCGTTGAAGGAACGTACACGCTGATGCACGAACGTACGACCGGCGCGCGCCGTTGAGCAACACGGCCGGTCGCCGCTATAATGCATAAGACCCTACCTAACGAGTTAGGAAGGTTCCAGAAGCGTTGTACCTGCCCGGCTTCGGCCCCGGGCCGCCGCCAGCGGCAGCCGGCCCTCGCCTGCTATACTTTTGGGTTACGTCGACCTTCCTGCGGCGCGCTCGACACGGCGCGCCCTGCCCGTACCCATGCTCGTTCTCGGCATCGAAAGCTCTTGTGACGAAACCGGCCTCGCGCTCTACGACACGCAGCGCGGCCTGCTCGCGCACGCGCTCCATTCGCAGATCGCGATGCACCGCGACTATGGCGGCGTCGTGCCCGAGCTCGCGTCGCGCGACCACATCCGCCGCGCACTGCCGCTGCTCGAGGAAGTGATGGCGCAAAGCGGCACGCGCCGCGACGACATCGATGCGATCGCGTTCACGCAGGGGCCCGGCCTCGCCGGCGCGCTGCTGGTCGGCGCGAGCATCGCCAATGCGCTCGCGCTCGCATGGAACAAGCCGACCGTCGGCATCCATCACCTCGAGGGCCACCTGCTGTCGCCGCTGCTCGTCGACGAGCCGCCGCCGTTCCCGTTCATCGCGCTGCTGGTGTCCGGCGGCCATACGCAGTTGATGCGCGTGACCGACGTCGGCGTGTACGAGACGCTCGGCGAAACGCTCGACGACGCGGCCGGCGAAGCGTTCGACAAGACGGCGAAGCTGATCGGCCTCGGCTACCCGGGCGGCCCGGAAGTGTCGAAGCTCGCCGAGACGGGCACGCCGGGCGCGGTCGTGCTGCCGCGCCCGATGCTGCATTCGGGCGATCTCGACGTCAGCTTCAGCGGCCTGAAGACGGCCGTGCTCACGCAGATGAAGAAGTTCGAAGCGGCGAAGCTGGAAGGTGAAGCGCTCGAACGCGCGAAGGCCGACCTTGCGCGCGGCTTCGTCGACGCGGCCGTCGACGTGCTCGTCGCGAAGTCGCTCGCCGCACTGAAGCAGACCAGGCTCAAGCGCCTCGTGGTCGCGGGCGGTGTCGGCGCGAACCGCCAGTTGCGCGCGGCACTGTCGGCCGCTGCAGCAAAACGCGGCTTCCACGTGCACTACCCCGATCTCGCGCTCTGCACCGACAACGGCGCGATGATCGCGCTCGCCGGCGCACTGCGGCTCGGCCGCTGGCCCGAGCAGGCGAATGCCGACTACGCGTTCACGGTGAAGCCGCGCTGGGATCTCGCGTCGCTCGCACGCTGAGTCGCGCAACGCAACACCGCACGCAGGAAAGCAGGGAAACAAAAAGGCCGCTCAGTTTTGAGCGGCCTTTTTCATTGGCGCGACAAAAAGACGCAGCGTTACGCGGCCTGGCGCTTGTCGCGCTCGATCAGCGCATACGCGCTGTGATTGTGGATCGACTCGAAGTTCTCGGCTTCGAGCACGTACGCGACCACGCGCTCGTCCGCGTCGAGACGCTGCGCGACGTCGCGCACGAGGTCCTCGACGAACTTCGGATTCTCGTATGCGCGCTCGGTGACGAACTTCTCGTCGGGACGCTTCAGCAGGCCCCACAGCTCGCACGACGCCTCTTCTTCCGCGATGCGGATCAGCGTCTCGACCGGCAGGTCGGCCGCGAGCTCGGCATCGATCGTCACGTGCGAGCGCTGATTGTGCGCGCCGTACTGCGAGATCTTCTTCGAGCACGGGCACAGGCTCGTCACCGGCACGAGCACCTTCAGGAACAGGCGCGTGTCGCCGTTGCGGCTTTCGCCCGCGAGCGTCACTTCATAGTCGAGCAGGCTCTGCACGCCGGACACCGGCGCCGTCTTGTTCACGAAGTACGGGAACGTGACCTCGATGCGGCCAGCTTCGGCTTCGAGCTTCTCGAGCATCGACGCGAGCATCGCGCGGAAACGCTCGACCGTCAGCGGCGCGCGGTTCTCTTCGAGCAGCGCGACGAAGCGCGACATGTGCGTGCCCTTCTGGTCGGCAGGCAGGCGGACGTCGAGATTCCAGACGCCGACGGTCGGCTGCACGTCGCCGCTTTCGGTACACACCGTCAACGGATGCCGGACCGCCTTCACGCCCACGCGCTGAATCGGAATCTGACGGGTATCCACCGTGCTCTGCACGTCGGGCATCACGAAGGCGGGATTCATCTGGTTCATCTTGTTCAATCCTTGTAAGCCGCGCGTTCGACGACGCGCACGCCGCGTCATGCGGCAGCCGGAAAAGCAACATGGGCCCGCAGGCCCATGTTTTCCGCATCAATGAAGACCGGTTGCGCCAGTCGCACCGGCACCGCCCGCAGGCGGCGCCAGCTTATGCGACGCGCTTCGCCTGACCGGCGACATCGGCCGCCGGGTTCAGAAAGCGTTCGCGAATCGATTTCGCGATGCCCGCGCCGTCGAGGCCGCATTGCGACAGCAGCTTCGCGGGATCGCCGTGATCGATGAACAGGTCAGGGAGGCCCAATTGTAGTACGGGTCGGATAACCCCACTCTCCATCAGGGCTTCCACGCAGGCCGAGCCCGCGCCACCCATCACGCAACCTTCCTCGACCGTGACGAGGTAGTCGTGCGTTTCGGCGAGCTCGCGCACGAGCGCCGCATCGACCGGCTTCACGAAGCGCATGTTCGCAACCGTGGCGTCGAGCTCCTCGCCCGCCGCCAGCGACGGCGCGACCATCGTGCCGAATGCGAGGATCGCGACGCGCTTGCCTTCCGGCTGCGACGTCTGGCGACGCACTTCACCCTTGCCGAGCGGGATCTCGGTGAATTCCTTCACCGTCGCCACGCCCGTGCCCGCGCCGCGCGGATAGCGCACCGCGGTCGGGTTCGGCTGTTGCAGCGCCGTGTGCAGCATCTGGCGGCATTCGTTCTCGTCGGATGCGGCCATGATCGTCATGTTCGGGATGCAGCGCATGAACGCGAGATCGTATGCACCGGCGTGCGTCGCGCCGTCCGCGCCGACGAGGCCCGCGCGGTCGATCGCGAACACGACCGGCAGGTTCTGCAGCGCGACGTCGTGGATCAGCTGGTCGTACGCACGCTGCAGGAACGTCGAGTAGATCGCGACGACGGGCTTCAGCCCTTCGGTCGCGAGGCCGCCCGCGAACGTCACCGCGTGCTGCTCGGCGATGCCGACGTCGTAGTAGCGATCCTTGAAACGCTTCTCGAACTCGACCATGCCCGAGCCTTCGCGCATCGCGGGCGTGATGCCGACGACGCGCGTATCGCGCTCAGCTTCATCGCACAGCCATTCGCCGAACACCTGCGTGTACGTCTTCTTCGCGGGCGTGGTCGACGGCTTGATGCCTTCGGCCGGGTTGAACTTGCCGGGACCGTGATAGAGCACGGGATCGGCTTCGGCGAGCTTGTAGCCCTGGCCTTTCTTCGTCACCACGTGCAGGAATTGCGGGCCGCGCAGTTCGCGGATGTTCTGCAGCGTCGGGATCAGCGAATCGAGATCGTGACCGTCGATCGGGCCGATGTAGTTGAAGCCGAACTCTTCGAACAGCGTGGCCGGCACGACCATGCCCTTCGCGTGCTCCTCGAGCTTGCGCGCGAGTTCGAGCACCGGCGGCGCCACGCTCAGCACGCGCTCGACACCTGCGCGCGCAGCCGCATAGAAGCGACCGGACATCAGGCGGGCGAGATGGCGATTCAGCGCGCCGACCGGCGGCGAAATCGACATGTCGTTGTCGTTCAGGATCACGAGCACCTTCGCGTCTTCCGACACGCCCGCGTTGTTCATCGCCTCGAACGCCATGCCGGCCGTCATCGCGCCGTCGCCGATCACGGCGATCGAGAAGCGGTCGTCGCCGTTCAGCTGGCTGCCGATGGCCATGCCGAGCGCGGCCGAGATCGACGTGCTCGAGTGCGCGGTGCCGAACGTGTCGTATTCGGATTCGCTGCGGCGCGGGAAGCCCGAGATGCCGTCGTACTGACGCAGCGAGTGCATCTGGTCGCGACGACCCGTCAGGATCTTGTGCGGATAGGTCTGGTGGCCCACGTCCCAGACGATGCGATCGTTCGGCGTGTTGAACACGTAGTGCAACGCGATCGTCAGCTCGACCGTCCCGAGGTTGGACGACAAATGGCCGCCCGTCTTCGACACGCTGTCGAGCACGAACGCGCGCAGTTCATCCGCGAGCGGTTGCAGTTGGCGACGATCGAGGCGGCGCAAATCCGCCGGGTCGTCGATGGTTTTCAGCAAGTCGTACATCGTCGTTCCATTGTAGGAAATCAAACGCGCCCGCATTCTGTTGCACGCACCGTAGCGTGTGCGCGGCGGCGGGCTTTCGCGTCAGCTGACCCGGTTCACTACCAGGTCGGCAAGTTCGGCGAGACGCTGTGCGCGTGCGCCGAACGGTTTCAGCGCGTCGTGCGCTTCGGCACGCAGCTGCGCTGCCAGCTCGCGCGACGCCTCGAGGCCGAGGATCGATACATAGGTCGGCTTGTCGTTTGCCGCGTCCTTGCCGGCCGTCTTGCCGAGCGTCGCCGAATCGGTCGTGACGTCGAGAATGTCGTCGACGACCTGGAAGGCCAGGCCCACGGCCCCCGCATAGACGTCGAGCGCAGCCATCGTTTCCGCAGACGGCGTGTCGCCGGCCAGCGCGCCCATCCGCACGGCCGCACGCAGCAATGCGCCAGTCTTCATCCGGTGCATCGTTTCGAGCTGCTCGCGCGTCAGCCTGAGGCCGACGCTCGCCAGATCGATCGCCTGCCCGCCGGCCATGCCGATCGAGCCGCTCGCGAGCGCCAGTTCGCGCACGAGCGCGGCCTGCTGCACCGGCGACAGCGCATCGGCGTCGGTCAGCGCAACGAACGCCTGCGACTGCAGTGCGTCGCCAACCAGCAGCGCCGTCGGCTCGTCGTACTGCACGTGCACGGTCGGCTTGCCGCGACGCAATGCGTCGTCGTCCATGCACGGCATGTCGTCATGCACGAGCGAGTAGACGTGGATCATCTCCAGCGCCGCTGCCGCTGCATTGCGTGCCGCTTCCGTCGCGCCGCTCAGTTCGCCTGCTGCATGGCACAGCAGCGGGCGAACACGCTTGCCACCACCGAGGACCGCGTAGCGCATCGCCTCGTGGAGTTTCGCGGGCATCGCGGTTTCAGCGGGCAGATAGTGGCCGAGTGCGTTCTCGACACGGTCAAGCACGGACCGCATCCATTGTTCGAATGTCATAGATCGTCGTCTTCGCCGTCCGTGGCGGCCGTTCCGGACGAAAGCGGCTTCAGCGTCGCGCCGTCGAGCACGCGAACCTGCTGTTCCACTTTCTCGAGCTGCTGTTGGCAAAACGCAACGAGGGTCGCACCGCGGCGGTATGCCGTCAGTGAATCCTCGAGGCTCAACGCGCCGCCTTCCATCCGGGCAACCAGCGTCTCGAGTTCCGCGAGCGCCATCTCGTAATTGTCCGGCAACGGTTCGGTGCCATTACCGGGCGGCGTGGCGCCTGGGGATGCGGTTTTCGCCATGGACGAGGGTGTCAAATTTCAAAACAAGTCGGACATTCTACGGCAAAAGAGAATTTTCCGACCTGCCGTCGTGGGTACCCGGCACATATTCCGGCCCCATCTCCGACACACATTGTGCGCCTTCCGGTGGTCGCCCGACAAAAAATTGACACAAATCAGGCACTTAATCCTAGCCTTGCGGGGCGAACCGGGTATAATTCCCCGTTTCCCTAAATCGATTTTTCGATGGTTGGGTTGTTCACTGCTTTCACGCTAACACCGGGAGTGGGAATGTCCAATCTGAGCGACGCGCTTCAGTTGAAGTCGGCTCACAGCCAGCTTCCAGTCACTGCATATTTCGATGAGGCGCTACTCGAGCGCGAGATCGAAACCCTCTTCAAGAAAGGACCTCGTTACGTCGGGCACGAATTGATGGTGCCCGAGGCGGGGGATTATTTTGCGCTGCCGTCCGAGAAGGAAGGCCGCGTGCTGGTCCGCAACCAGACGAACCAGATCGAACTGCTGTCGAACGTCTGCCGTCACCGCCAGGCGATCATGCTCAACGGGCGCGGCCACACGCAGAACATCGTGTGCCCGCTGCACCGCTGGACGTACGACCTGGAAGGCGAGCTGCTCGGCGCACCCCACTTCCCCGACAAGCCGTGCCTGAACCTCGGCAAGAGCCCGCTGCAGAACTGGCAGGGGCTGCTGTTCGAGGCCGAAGGCCGCCATGTCGCGCGCGACCTCGCCCACCTCGGCACGAAGCATCACTTCGACTTCTCCGAGTACCACTTCGATCACGTCGAAGTGCACGAGTGCGACTACAACTGGAAGACGTTCATCGAGGTCTACCTCGAGGATTACCACGTCGTCCCGTTCCACCCGGGCCTCGGCAGCTTCGTGTCGTGCGACGACCTCAAGTGGGAGTTCGGCGACTGGTACAGCGTGCAGACGGTCGGCGTACACAACGCCCTCGCGAAACCGGGCAGCGCGACCTACCAGAAATGGCACGAGCAGGTGCTGAAGTTCCGCAACGGCGTGCCGCCGGAGTTCGGCGCGATCTGGATGGTCTACTACCCGGGCCTGATGATCGAGTGGTATCCGCACGTGCTCGTCGTGTCGTGGCTGATCCCGCGCGGGCCGCAAAAGACGACCAACATCGTCGAGTTCTATTACCCCGAGGAAATCGCGCTGTTCGAACGCGAATTCGTCGAGGCCGAGCGCGCCGCCTATATGGAAACGGCCGTCGAGGACGACGAGATCGCGATGCGGATGGATGCCGGCCGCCGTGCGCTGATGGCACGCGGCGAGTCGCAGGTCGGCCCGTACCAGAGCCCGATGGAAGACGGCATGCAGCACTTCCACGAGTTCCTGCGCCGCCACCTCGGCGACCTCTGACGGCCGGTGCGGCGCTTTGACGCCGCATGACATAGGGCAGACGAAAAGACGGGTTTCGGCCCGTCTTTTTTTGTTTAGACTTGGAGTGTCAGGCCAATTGCACTCCAGGGAGTCGTCATGCCACACACTCATTACACCACGCTCATCTCCGCCGCCAATCTCGCCGAGCGCCTGGCCGCGGCGCCCGGCAGCGTCGTCCTGTTCGACTGCCGCTTCGATCTCGCCGATCCCGGCGCAGGTGAGGCGGCCTATGCGGCCGGCCATATCCCCGGCGCACACTATCTTCACCTCGACCGCGACCTGTCAGGCCGCAAGACCGGCACCAACGGCCGCCATCCGCTGCCGACCCGCGACGCAATCGCCACGCTGCTCGCCAGCCGCGGCCTCAAGCAGGGCCAGCAGGTGGTGGCATACGACGCGCAAGGCGGCGCGTATGCGGCGCGCCTGTGGTGGCTGCTGCGCTGGCTCGGCCACGATTCGGTCGCCGTGCTCGACGGCGGCCTGCAGGCCTGGGAAGCGGCCGGCCAGCCGCTGACGGCCGACGCGCCGCAACCGGCCGCTGGCGATTTCCGCGCGGCAGCGCCGCTCGAATCGACGGTCGACGCGGCAGCCGTGCTCGCGAATGTGGCGTCGCCCACGCGCGTCGTGATCGATGCACGCGCACCGGACCGCTACCGCGGCGAAAACGAAACGATCGATCGTGTCGGCGGCCACATCCCCGGCGCGCGCAACCGCTTCTTCAAGGACAACCTGAACGCCGACGGCCGTTTCAAGACCGGCCATGAACTGCGCGAGGCATTCTCGACCGTGCTGGCAGGCACCGAGCCGAACCGCGTGATCCTGCAATGCGGCTCCGGCGTGACCGCGTGCCACAACGCGCTGGCGATGGAGGTAGCGGGCCTGCACGGCGCATCGCTGTACCCGGGCTCGTGGAGCGAATGGAGCGCCGATCCGTCGCGGCCGATCGCAACCGGCCCGACGCCTTGAGCACGGGTTCCACGCAACAGTGACGAAGCGGCGGCACGGGCCGCCGCTTGTCGTTTACATCACGCCGAACTTGTGGAACCACTCGATCGAGCGCTTCCAGCTATCCTCGGCGTCGGCCTTCACATAGCTCGGCCGGTAGTCGGCGAAGAACGCGTGACCGGCATCCGGATACACGACGATCTCCGAATCGCGCCCGAGCTTCGAGTCGCTCGCCTGGATCGCCTTGCGCATGTTCGCGAGCGCGGCTTGCGTGATGATCGTATCCTTCTCGCCGTACAGCCCGAGCACCGGCACCTTCAGCGACGATGCGTGATCGACCGGGTTGAACGGCGTCATCTCGTCGGTCTTGCCTTCGACGAACCCGTACCACGCCACCGCTGCCCGCACGTGCGGGTTGTGTTCCGCATACAGCCACGCCTGGCGGCCGCCCCAGCAGAATCCCGCCACGCCGAGACGCGACAGGTCGCCGCCGTTCTTGCCGGCCCACGCGACCGTCGCATCGAGATCCTCGGTGACCTGCCGGTCCGGCACCTTGCTGACGATGTTGTCGACGATCCCCTGGATCGTCGGATACTTCGACACGTTGCCCTGCCGCGCAAACAGGTCGGGCGCGATCGCGAGATAGCCGAGCTTTGCAAAGCGGCGGCAGATGTCGGCGATATGCGCATGCACCGCGAAGATCTCGTGAATCACGATGACGACCGGCAGGTTCGTCTTGTCGACCGGTTGCGCGCGATATGCCGGCACGCTCGCGTCGCCCGAGCGGATCTCGATGGTGTCGACGTCCAGCCCCGTGCTGTCGGTCGTGACCGTCTGCGCGGACACGGGCAGCACGGCCGCCGCGAAGGTGCCGCCCAGCGCAGCCTGCATGAACTTGCGGCGCGAGAACGGAACGTGGGGGACCAGGCTGTCGACTTCGGGTTTCAACATGAATGCACTCCTCGATTGGGTGCCGCCGTCACGATTCTGGATGCGTATGACGGGGCATCGCGCCGGCGCGCGGCGCGGATGTCGCGGCGGTTGGCACCCCGCCGCAAGCGGAAACCCGGACAAGATGCCCAATAATCCGTTGTCGCGTCAACTGTCAGATGTGTAAGACTCGATTACGGCGTGTTGCGCCGACCGCATCGATCGCCACGCAGACGCCCGCTGGCAGCCCGTCGAATCATCGCGCCGCCCGTGTGTGCCGGTCGTCGTGACTCGGCCGGATGCTGGCGGATTGAAAAGAAAAACGCGCGGCCAAAATGGGCTCTCCCCGCAAACGACAACGGGCGGGGAATGTGCGTGACCTGCGCACTCCCCGCCCGCCCTGCCCGCGAACGCGCGGTCAGTGCAGCTTGACGCGCGGCAGCGTCGTGCGCCGCAGCCAGTGCGCGACCGTGTCGAGGATCATGCGCGGATAGCCGTGCAGCGCGGCGATGTGCATCCGGTACAGCGACATGTACATGAAGCGTGCGAACAGCCCTTCGATCAGCATGTTGCCGCCGATCAGCCCGCCCATCAGGTTGCCGACCGCGCTGAAATGGCCGAGCGACACGAGCGAGCCCAGGTCGCGATACGTGAATTCCGGCAGCGGACGCCCTTCGAGCCGGCAGCCGATCGCCTTCAGCAGGAAGCTCGCCTGCTGGTGCGCGGCCTGCGCGCGCGGCGGCACGTTGCGCTCGTTGCCGGGCCATGCGCATGCCGCGCAATCGCCGAGCGCGAATATGTTGTCGTCGGTGAAGGTCTGCAGCGTGCGGCGCACGTCGAGCTGGCCAAGCTTGTTGACCTGGAGCCCGTCGAGATTCGCGAGCACGGACGGCGCCTTGATGCCGGCGGCCCAGACCGTCAGGTCGGCACGCACCGTCTTGCCGCTCGCCGTGTGGACGGCCCCGGGCGCCACTTCCGTCACGCGCTCGGCGAGCATCAGCCGCACGCCGATCTTTTCGAGCAGTTCGGCCGTCGCCGACGATACGCGCTCCGGCAACGCCGGGAGGATCCGCGGCCCCGATTCGATCAGCACGATACCGACGTCGTGCCGCGGATCGAGCTTGTGCAGCCCGTAGACCGACAACACCTGCGCGGTGTTGCGCAGCTCGGCGGACAGCTCGACGCCGGTGGCGCCGCCGCCGACGATCGCAACCTGAATGCGCGGCTCCGCCGCTTCACCCGATACGCCCGATGCAGCCGGCGCCGGGCTCTGGTGCTCGGCACGCATGCACGCGGCGATCAGCCGCTTGCGGAAACGCTCGGCCTCGCCCACCGTATCGAGCGCGATCGCGTTTTCCGCCGCACCCTGCACGCCGAAGAAGTGGGTCGTGCTGCCGATCGCGATCACGAGCGTGTCGTATTCCAGTTCGCGCGCCGGCAGCAGTTCCTCGCCGTCGCTGTCGTTGACCGGAGCGAGCGTGATGCGCTTCGCGGCGCGGTCGAGCCCGGTCAGCCCGCCCTGCTGGAACTCGAAGCCGTGCCAGCGCGCCTGCGCCGCGTATTCGAGCTCCTGCGTGAACGGGTCCATGCTGCCGGCCGCGACTTCGTGCAGCAGCGGTTTCCAGATGTGGGTCGGATTGCGGTCGACGAGCGTGACGAGCGCACGCGCGGGACGATTGCCGCGCGCGCCGTAACGGTCGCCGAGCCGCGTCGCCAGTTCCAGGCCACCCGCGCCTCCGCCTACGATGATGATCCGATGCATCTGATTCCCCCTTTGCGATTCGACACTGCTGCCGCCGGACGAGGCAAACACGATGCATTCGCACCGCCCGGTGGATTAACCGGTTCGGACATCATCGTTGTGCAGTTCGAAGCACTTCGATGCGCCCGGCCCCGGAACGCGGGGCGCGCCGCCCCGCGTCAATGACATGACTGACATGCATTGTCCGGGAGCTTGCGCGTTGACCACAAGCAAACCATCTCGATATTCAGCATCCCTGCAACAATATGCCGCGGGAAACGCGAACCGCACGGGGGTGCGTCAGTGTGCCTCTTCCCAGTTCGCGCCGGCACCCACTTCGGCGACCAGCGGCACCTTCAGCTTCGCGACGCCGCACATCATTTCCGGCAGTTTCTCGCGCACCAGCGACAGTTCTTCGTCGGGCACCTCGAGCACCAGTTCATCGTGCACCTGCATGATCATGCGCGACGCGAGCCGGTCGCGCGTGAGCCAGTCGTCCACCGCGATCATCGACAGCTTGATCAGGTCGGCGGCCGTGCCCTGCATCGGTGCGTTGATGGCCGCGCGCTCGGCCGCCTGGCGGCGCGGGCCGTTGCCGCCGTTGATCTCCGGCAGCCACAGGCGGCGACCGAAAACGGTTTCGACGTAGCCCTTCTCCTTCGCCACCGAACGCGTGTCTTCCATGTACTGCGCGACGCCCGGGTAGCGCGCGAAATAGCGGTCGATATAGAGCTTTGCCGCGTCGCGCGTGATGCCGAGGTTCGACGCGAGGCCGAACGCGCTCATCCCGTAGATGAGCCCGAAGTTGATCACCTTCGCGATCCGGCGCTGGTCGGAATTGACTTCCAGCGGCGTCACGCCGAACACCTCGGCGGCCGTCGCGCGGTGGATGTCCTCGCCCTGCGAGAACGCGCGCAGCAGCGACGCGTCGCCCGAGATGTGCGCCATGATCCGCAGTTCGATCTGCGAATAGTCGGCCGACACGATCTTGTGGCCCGGCGACGCGATGAACGCCTCGCGAATGCGCCGGCCTTCGGCCGTGCGCACCGGAATGTTCTGAAGATTCGGATCGTTCGATGCAAGGCGGCCCGTCACCGCGACGGCCTGCGCATAGTTCGTGTGCACGCGGCCCGTCGACGGGTTCACCATGCGCGGCAGCTTGTCCGTATAGGTCGACTTCAGCTTCGACAGCCCGCGATGCTCGAGCAGCAGCTTCGGCAGCGGGTAATCTTCCGCCAGCTTCTGCAGCACCTCTTCGTCGGTCGACGGCGCGCCGCTCGGCGTCTTCTTCACGACGGGCAACTGCAGCTTCTCGAAGAAGATCTGCCCGATCTGCTTCGGCGAGCCGAGATTGAATTCGCCGCCGGCCAGTTCGTACGCCTGCGCTTCGAGCTCGATCAGGCGCGTCGCGATCTCGGTGCTCTGCGCCTGCAGGCGCGCATCGTCGATCAGCACGCCCGTGCGCTCCATCTTGCGCAGCACGAGCGAGACAGGCATCTCGATCTCGCGGTACACGCGCTCGAGGCCCGGTTCGCGCGCGACCTGCGGATACAGTGCGTGATGAAGCTGCAGCGTGATGTCCGCATCTTCGGCCGCGTATGCGGCAGCCTCCGCGAGCGCCACTTCGTCGAAGCCGATCTGCTTCGCGCCCTTGCCCGCGACGTCCTCGTACTTGATCGTCTTGACGCCCAGATGACGCAGCGCGAGGCTGTCCATGTCGTGCGTGCGGTGCGATTCGACGACGTACGATTCGAGCAGCGTGTCGTGCTCGATGCCGTTCAGCGCGATGTCGTAGTTCGCGAGCACCTGTGCGTCGTACTTCAGGTGCTGGCCGACCTTCTTGCGATCGGCCGATTCGAGCCACGGCTTCAGGCGGGCGAGCACATCGTCGATCGGCAGCTGCTCGGGCATGTCGGGGCCGCGGTGCGCGACCGGCAGGTAGGCAGCCTTGCCCGGCTCGACCGAGAACGACAGGCCGACGAGCCGCGCGAGCATCGGGTCGAGCGCGGTCGTCTCGGTGTCGAACGCAGTGAGTGCGGCCGCATCGATCTTCGCGAACCACGCGTCGAACTGCTCCCAGGTCTGGATCGTGTCGTATTCGCGCACGATGTCGGCCGCCACCACCGGTGCCGGCTCGCCGTCCGGCGCATCGGCGCCGCCGCCTTCGGCCGGTGCGCTGTCGACTTCGCGCAGCCAGGTCTTGAAGCCGTAGCGCGCGAAGATGTCACGCATCAGGTCGCGCGCTTCGCCATCGCTCTTCAGCGACGCTTCGATCGACTCGAGATGCGGCGCGAGATCGCAGGCCGTCTCGACCGTCACGAGCGTGCGGCCGAGCGGCAGGAAATCGAGCGCGCGGCGCAGGTTGTCGCCGACCACGCCCTTGATCTCGCCCGCGTGCGCCATCACACCGTCGAGGCTGTCGTATTGCGCGAGCCATTTCACGGCCGTCTTCGGCCCGCACTTCTCGACGCCCGGCACGTTGTCGACGGTATCGCCGATCAGTGCGAGGTAGTCGATGATGCGCTCCGGCGGCACGCCGAACTTCGCGATCACGCCGTCGCGGTCGAGCGTCTCGTTGGTCATCGTGTTGACGAGCGTGACGTGGTCGGTCACGAGCTGCGCGAGATCCTTGTCGCCGGTCGACACGATCACGTTCATCCCGTGCCGTTCGGCTTCGCGCGCGAGCGTGCCGATCACGTCGTCGGCCTCGACGCCTTCGACCATCAGCAGCGGCCAGCCGAGCGCACGCACGGCGCCGTGGATCGGCTCGACCTGCAACGCAAGATCGGGCGGCATCGACGGACGGTTTGCCTTATAGTCGGCATAAAGGTCGTCACGGAACGTCTTGCCCTTTGCATCGAACACGCAAGCGCTATACTCTGCACTGACTTCCTTGCGCATACGGCGCAGCATGTTGATGATTCCGTAGAGCGCTCCGGTCGGTTCCCCGCCAGGGCCACGCAAATCAGGCATCGCATGGTAAGCCCGATAGAGATAGCTCGAACCATCAACCAATAGCAGGGTCTTACCTTCCAGATTTCGTTCTTCAGGCATTATGAACAAGAGAAAAGTGATTCCGAGTCTGCGTTCGCTCGCAGATCAAGAACGCGCGACGGCCAAGAAGGCGCGCGCATCGTGGCAGATGTTCACGATTATGGCAGAGTTTATCGAGGCGACCGAGTACCTGTCGGAGATCCGCCCGGCTGTCAGCATCTACGGTTCTGCCCGTCTCAAACCCGACACGCCGCACTACAAGCTCGCCGTGCAGATCGCGCGCAAGCTGTCCGACGCCGGCTTCGCCGTGATCTCCGGCGGCGGCCCCGGCATCATGGAAGCCGCGAACAAGGGCGCGCACGCCGGCAAGGCGCCGTCGGTCGGCCTGAACATCGAGCTGCCGCACGAGCAGGCCGGCAACCACTACCAGGACATCTCGCTGCGCTTCCGCCACTTCTTCACGCGCAAGGTCACGTTCGTGAAGAACTCGGATGCGGTGATCGTGATGCCGGGCGGCTTCGGCACGCTCGACGAGCTGTCCGAAGTCCTCACGCTGATCCAGACGAAGAAGTCGCGCCTCGTGCCGATCATTCTCGTCGGCAGCGAATTCTGGAAGGGGCTGCTGCAGTGGTTCCGCGACCAGCTGATCCCGATGGGCCTGATCAACCCGGACGACATGAATCTGATGCAGGTGATCGACGATCCCGACCAGGTGCTCGACGCCGTGCTCGCGTTCTACGAGGACAGCGGCGAAGAAGAAGGTTCGGACGACGACGATCATCCGCCGCGGCCCGAAGAAGACCGGATGTTCTATCTGTAACGCATCCGTGGCAGCCGCCGGCCCGACGGCCGGCGTGCTGCCGGACAGGCGGCAGGCATCGCGACGCTGCGGCCTGTCGCACGTGACTTTGTAACGCGCTGTTAATCCTGCTTCGCGGCCGCGCGCTGTTGAATGTCAAATCCGCGCAGCCCACACGGTACGATGCGGAGTGACTGTCCGCACTCGCGGCCCGCCATTGTCAAATAGCGCAGGCGCATACCCGCGCCCCGCCGCTACCGGCCGGCAACCCTCCGTAATAAACCTGCCTCGCCTTTTCCGTCGCGTGCCCGCACACTGCATTGTGTCGGCGCGGCGTTCCCCCGGTGGAACGGTCCCCCTCGCTTCCATCGCGTCGTGCCGGCCTCTTCACAACGACATCACGGAAAAGAACATGCAACGCTCGCTGATCGCCCTCGCTTTCGCCGGCCTCGGCCTTTCGCTGTCCGGCCTCGCTCACGCCGTCAACGTCGACGTCAACATCGGCACGCCCGCACCGGTCGTCGTCGCGCCTGCGCCCGTCATCGTCGCTCCCGCGCCGGCCATCATCGTCGGCTGGCACGGCGACCGCTACTGGGACGGCCGCCGCTACTGGGAACGCCGCGAGTGGGAAGATCACCAGCGCTATCGCGGCCGTGACGATCGTCGCGGCTATCACTGCCCGCCGGGACACGCGAAGAAGGGCGAGTGCTGAGCGACACCGCGCGTTCACCCGCTACGCAAGGCCGTCCGCGCGCTTCGGCGCCGGGCGGCCTTGCTGCTTTTAACGACGCGGCAGGCCGATAAAAGCCCCGATCCTCGACAAAGCGCTCCGTCAAGCACGTGCGTCCGCAAACGAAAGCGGCTCGAGATCCGGATGCGTACCGAGCCGCGCAACGAGGAAATCCATCAGCAAGCGGTTCCTGCGCGGCAGATGCTCGCGCTGCGGCATGCACAGGTAGAGGCCATACCGGCAAGTGACGTGCCGGGTCAGCAGCGGCACGAGACGTCCTTCGCGTACATGCTCATGAACCGAATAACCGAAGAACTGCCCGATCGCGGCACCGCTCAGCACCGTATCGAGTTCCGCGTCGATGTCGTTGGTCGCGATGAACGGATCGACCTGTTGCGTGCAAACCTGGCCGTCGACGAGGAATTCCCACGGAAACGGCTTGCCCGTGCGAGGGTACAGGAACGCCGTGCAACGATGCTCGCTCAGTGCGTCGATCGTCTGCGGTTCACCGTGGCGGCGCAAATACGCGGGCGCCGCGCAGACAATCAGTTGCAGCCCGGCAACGCGCCGCGCGATCAGCCCGCTGTCGGGCAGATCGCCCGTTCGAACCGCGATATCGATCCGCTGCTCGACGATGTCGGCCATGTCGTCGCTGACGATCAGCTCGGCCGTCATGCCCGGATGCCGGTCGCAGAACTCGCCGAGCAGCGGTGCGAGGAAACGCCGCGCCAGCGAGTAAGGCGCCGCGACGCGTAGCGTGCCGACCGCGTGCTCGCGCGCGTCGTCGAGCATGCGCAGAGCGGTCTCCAACTCCCCGACGGCGCCGCGGCACTGCGCGAGCAGGCGCTCGCCTTCGACCGTCAGCGCAATCCGGTGTGTCGAACGCTGGAACAACCGGATATTCAGCAGGGCCTCCAGCGCGGCCACCTGCTTGCTGGCCGCCTGCGGCGTCATGCCCAGCTCGCGGGCACCCGCGCTGATGCCGCCCGCGACTGCGACGCGGACGAACACCGACAGCGCCTTCAAACGATCCATTCGATGCTCCCGTCGAGCCGGGCACGCCCGGGCATTCATCCATGGCGCCGCGACACCGCCCGGTCAAGTTGAATCGGTTTCAACCGGACCGGCGCTATGCGCGCGTCGTTCCGCTTCGCACAATGGCGCCGTCTTCAACGATCAGCCCGAACGGGCCGCTCACCATGAAATTGCGCGCATTGTCCACCGCCTTCCGGGCCGCCGCCGTGGCCGCGTCGATCATCGCCGGTACGTCATCGCCCGCGCTCGCGCAGGAAACCGGCGCGCCTGCCCGCACCGTCGAAACGGTACTGCTGCGAACCACGCACGCGTGGGACGGCTCGCCCTACCGCGCCTATCCGGCGGCGCGGCCGGAGGTGACGGTCGTACGCTACCGCATCCCGCCGCACGCCGTACTGCCGTGGCATACGCATCCGTCGATCAACATCGGCTACGTCCTGTCGGGGCATCTGACCGCCGTGCGCCGCAGCGACGGCAAGCGGCTGGCGCTCGGCCCCGGCGACGTGGTGCCGGAAATGGTCGACGGCGCCCATCGCGGCGAGACCGGCAGCGAGACCGCCGAGCTGATCGTGTTCTACGCAGGCACGCCCGGCACACCGCTGACGGTTCCGGACGGCGAAGACTGAGCGCCGGCCTGTCGGCCGGCTGATTTCACCCTGGCGCGGAGCCCAGTACACCATGTCCGATTCACGCATCTTATCAACCCGTTCCACCACGACGCCGCGCCGGTTCGGCGGGCGCGTCGCGCTCGTCACGGGCGGCGGCACCGGCATCGGCCGGGCGGCCGCGCTCGCGTTCGCGCGGGAAGGCGCGCGCGTCGTCGTCGCCGGACGGCGCGCGGCGCCGCTCGACGACACCGTCCGGGTCATTGCCGAACGCGGCGGCGAAGCCTTCGCAATAGCCGTCGACGTTGCCTCCGCCGATGGCGTGCGTGCGCTCGTCGACACGACGATCGCGCGCTACGGCGCATTGCACGCAGCCTTCAACAATGCCGGGACGGAAGGCACGTTCGCACCGATCGTCGAACAGTCGGAGGCCGACTTCGACGACGTGATGGCCACCAATCTCAAGGGTACGTGGCTGTCGATCAAATACGAGATGGAAGCGATGCTCGCGCACGGCGGCGGTGCGATCGTCAACACGTCGTCGTGGCTCGCGAAAGGGGCGCTTGCCGGCTCGTCGACCTATTCGGCGAGCAAGGGTGCCCTCGACGCGCTGGTGCGCGCGGTCGCGCTCGAAGGCGGCCCGCACGGCATCCGGATCAACAACGTGAACCCGGGCATCATCGACACGCCGATGGCGCGCCGCTTCGGCGACGACGAGATGTTTCGGCCGTTCGCCGCATTCACGCCTGCCCGGCGGATCGGCACGCCCGAAGATGTGGCCGACGCAGCCGTGTGGCTCTGCAGCGACGAAGCACGCTTCGTGACCGGCGAGTCGATCCTCGTCGACGGCGGCTACACGATCGGCGGCATGCGCTGACCGGCGCCGCAACGGAGGTCGAACCGATGGAATACACGAGACTGGGAACGTCCGGGCTGAAGGTATCGAAGCTGTGCCTGGGCTGCATGACCTACGGCCATCCGTCGTGGCGGCCGTGGGTGGTGACCGAGGACGTCGCGCGCCCGCTCATCCGCGCGGCGCTCGACGCGGGCGTAACGTTCTTCGATACGGCCGACATCTACTCGGCCGGCGAGAGCGAGCGCATTCTCGGACGCGCACTGCGCGACTTCGCGACGCGCGATGACGTGGTAATCGCGACCAAGGCGTTCTTTCCGACCGGCGACGGGCCGAATGCGCGCGGGCTGTCACGCAAGCATCTGCTCGCGAGCATCGACGCGTCGCTGCAGCGCCTGGGAACCGACTACGTCGATCTCTACGTCATCCACAGGTTCGATCCGGATACGCCGATCGAAGAAACGCTCGACGCACTCGATACCCTCGTGAGGAGCGGCAAGGTCCGCTATCTCGGTGCATCGTCGATGCACGCGTGGCAATTCATGAAGATGCTCGCCTTCCAGCACCATCACGGCCTCGCGCCATTCGTATCGATGCAGAGCCAGTACAGCCTGATCTGCCGGGAAGACGAGCGCGACATGCTGCCGCTGTGCGTCGACGCAGGCATCGCCTACACGCCATGGTCTCCGCTCGGCCGCGGGCTGCTGGCCGGCTCGCGCAGCGCGGAAACGACGCGCGCCGCGACCGACCCGCAGATGGTGTCCTGGTACGACGGCCGCGACGCGGTCGCCGCGACCGTCGAAGCGGTCAGGCTGGCGGCTCAGGCGCGCGACGTGCCGCCCGCCCGGATCGCCCTCGCATGGGCGCTGCGGCAATCCGGCGTGACGGCGCCGATCGTCGGGTTGTCGAAGCCGTATCACCTGACCGATGCGCTCGCGGCACTCGACCTGGCGCTCGACGATCGCGAAACCGCGATGCTCGAGGCAGCCTTCGACCGGACGATCGAACCGGTGCAATGGTGAGCACGGGGCGCGCCGATGTATCGGTGGCGCGTCGATCCGGGCCGGCGCGGCCGTGAACCGCCGGCCATCGAGCTCGTCTCGAATGAACCATCCGGCAGTCGGCCGGCTCGCATGACGCCGATGGTAGGATTGCCCTTGTCCGAGGCCAATCCCGCCACCCATGCCGCTCATCCGAATCTGGGCCGTCGACCATGCGCTTGCGTCAGGCATCGCCGCGCCGGCCGACATCCTCACGGCGGCCAACCATCTCGCATCGTCAATGCCGCAAGGTCGCGCGGCCGCACCGTTCCGCTGGCGTGTCGAATCGGTCGGCGGACGCCCGGTGCGCACGGCCTCCGGCCAGCTCGTTCCGGTCGACGGCGCGATCGACGGCGGCAGCAGCGCCGACGCAATCTGGCTCACGGGCCCGTTCGTCGCGGATCTCGACCGGCTGCTCGACCGGCCCGCCGCGCTCGCCCCGCTGTTCGACGCACTGCGCCGGCAACACGCGCGCGGCACGCTGATCGCGACGTACTGCACCGGCGCGTTCCTGCTTGCGGAAGCCGGATTGCTCGACGGCCGCGTCGCCACGACGCACTGGTCGAAAGCGTCGCGCTTCCATTCACGCTATCCGGACGTGGCGCTGCGCGCGTCGGACGTACTGACCGAACAGGACGGCATCCTGTGCGGCGGCGCCGTCATGTCGTACCAGAATCTCGCGCTGCGGGTCGTCGACCGGCTGGCGAACGCGCGCCTCGCCGCATCCGTCGCCAGGCTCATGCTGATCGACATGAACCGCGACTCGCAGGACGCCTTCATCGACCTTGACCGGATGGGCCATCACGCACACGACGACCCGGCCATCGCGCGTGCGCAACGCTGGATGGAAAAGCACCTGCGCGAACCCTTCAGCCTCGCCCGGCTGAGCGACCACGTCGCGATGAGCGAACGCACGCTGCATCGCCGCTTCCGGGACGCGGTCGGCGCCCCGCCGCTCAGGTATCTGCAGACACTCAGGATCGAAGTCGCGAAGCGGCTGCTCGCGGACACGAAGCTCGCGATCGATACGGTGTGCGAGCGCGTCGGCTACGCGGACATCAGCGGGTTCCGGCAACTGTTCAAGCGCGAGACCGGCATCTCGCCCGGCGAATATCGCCGTCGCTTCATGCGCTAGCCGCTCGCGACGGGTGTCGAAGGCGATGTCGGGAATGGCATCGTCGAATGGCAGTTTCGCCACTTCGCGCTTCGGCACGCGGTTCATACACTGGATTCACGTCGCCGGCACCGGAGCGACGCCGTCTCCACCGAACCAGGACACCGCCATGCCGATGATCGACGTCACCCTCCCCGAAGGCGCACTCGCGCCGCACGCCGAAGCGCAATTGATGAACGAGCTGACCGCGACGCTGATCCGTCACGAAGGGCTCGATCCCGACAATCCGCGCGTGCGCGACGTGACCTGGATCTTCGTCCACCGGCCGGCGGCCGTGTATCGCGCCGGTGCCGTCGCGACTGCGCCGATCTACCGGATCGTGCCGACCGTACCCGAAGGACAGTACACGGACGCCGCACGTGCCGCGCTGATCGCCGACGTGACCGCCGCCGTCGCGCGTGCGGAAGGCGTGCCGGTCGACGCGGTCGCGTCACGCGTGTGGGTCTTTCCGACGGAAATCGATGACGGTTGCTGGGGGAGCCGCGGTACGGTGCGCCGCCTGCCGGACATCATGGAGTACTTCGGTGGCGCGACGCTGCGGACGCTCGGGGAACAGCGGCTGGCGACCAAGCGGCACGCGGATGCGATCAGGATCGTGGATGCGGCGCGCGATTCGACGCGGAACGCGGAGCGGAACGGAGCGCACGAACTGGCCGGCGGGACCGTGCGCTGACGACAGGCGTGTCGATCGGCCGCGCACCGCACGAGCAGATCGTACCCGCGCCGTGTTTCCGTAAGATAATGTTCTCCAATTGAAAGTGTGGCCGGGGCCGGCTCGCTCACCAAGAAAAAAAGCGGAACATAAGTTTGAACAGACGGAATTTTTTGACGGCAGCAGCGCTGGTGCCGCTGCTCGGGGCATGTGGCCGCGACCGGGCAGCCGCGAAATTCGAACCACGACGGATTCTTGCCGGACCCATGCCGAACGACGGACACCCTCACACGCTGACCTTCGGCGACGACGGGATCACGTTCCTGCTCGACGGTACGCCGTTCCAGATTCGCAGCGGCGAAATGCATCCTGCACGCATTCCGCGCGAATACTGGCGGCACCGGATCCAGATGGCGAAGGCAATGGGCATGAACACCGTCGCCGTCTACGTCATGTGGAATTTCCACGAAACGGCCGACGGCACGTTCGACTTCGAATCGGACGAGCGCGACGTCGAGGCGTTCATGCGGCTCTGCCAGGATGAAGGCATGTGGGTGCTGTTGCGCCCCGGTCCGTACATCTGTGGCGAGTGGGATCTCGGTGGCATCCCGGCGCGCCTGCTCGCGCACGATGACATCCAGCTCCGCGTGGGATCGCACCGCGATCCACGCTTCATGGCTGCGGCGAGCGTGTACATCGCCGAGCTTGCACCGCGCGTCCGTTCGCTGATGTCGGCAACCGGCGGACCGATCCTGATGCTCCAGATCGAGAATGAGTACGCGAGCTACGGCGACGACGTCGCGTACCTCGACGAAATCCGTCGCGCGTGGATCGACGGCGGCGTTACCGGCCCGTTCTTCACCGACGACGGCGTCAAGCAATTGAAGGACAACCGCACGGCGCTCGAGGGCTGCGTGATCGGCCTGAGCGGGCCGAAAGCACATGATATCGCGCAGATCCGCGACCAGTTCCCCGGATCGACCGTCATGGGCGGCGAAGTCTATCCGGGCTTCTTCACGCATTGGGGCGACCGGAAGTTCCAGGGCACCGATGCCGACATTGCGCGCGAGCTGGCCGATTTCATGAAGTACGGCCTGTCGTTCAGCCTCTACGTGATTCACGGCGGGACGAGCTTCGGCTTCATGGCCGGCGCGAATCTCGATCACGAGACCGGCGAGTATCAGCCGGATATCACGAGCTACGACTACTTCGCACCGATCGACGAGCAAGGCCGCGCAACGGAAAATTTCACGCGGTACCGCACACTGATCGAGGCGCACCTCCCCGCGCCGTTACCGCCCGTGCCGGCCGCGCCGTCGACGCTCGAGCTCGCGGGCGACTCCGCGCTGAACCCGTATCTGTACGCGTCGCTGTGGGACAACCTGCCTCCCGCGATCGCGATCGCCGACTCGCCCCGACCGATGGAGGCGCACGGCCAGCCATCCGGCTTCGTGCTCTACCGTCACGACGAACTGGGTCGTGCAGGCGGGACGCTGGCTGCGCGCGGGATACACGACTACGCGACCGTCTTTGTCGACGGCTCGTATGCGGGCGCCATCTCGCGACCGAAGATGCCGCGCTATCTTGCCGATGGGCTAGGCGCCGTGAGAGACGGCGACGACCTCGCGCTGCCGGCCGGTGGCACGACGCTCGAGCTGCTCGTCGAAGGAATGGGGCGGGTCAACTACGGCGACGACCTGATCGACCGAAAGGGCATCACGGCGACCGTTCGGCTGGGGGAACATCCGCTGCAAGGCTGGAAGACGTATGCACTCCCGATGGACGCGGAGTACATCGCGAACCTGCAGCCGCGCTGCACGGCGCCCGCCCGCCCCGGCCTGTTCTACAAGTCGACGCTGATGCTCGACACGGTCGGCGATACTTTCCTGGACATGCGCGACTGGATCAAGGGCGTCGTGTGGGTCAACGGGCACAACCTCGGCCGGTATTGGAACATCGGCCCGCAATTCCGCCTCTTCTGCCCCGCCCCGTGGCTGCGCAAGGGTTACAACGAAGTGGTGATTTTCGACCTGCACCAAACGACGCCTGCACCGATCGCGCTTCGGTCGACGCTGACCGGTTGATCGGGTCCTGCCCGTGCGCTGCGCCCGCGCACAGGTGCAGCCCTGCGCGCGGCGCGGCGCAATTGACGCAAGGCTGGCGGGGCGCCGAACGCCCCGCCGGATAAAACCCGTTACTGGAACGCCACTTCCGCGAAGCTCCGCAGCTTGCGGCTGTGCAGCTTGTCGAGCCCGTTCGTACGCAGGATCTCCATCGCCTTCACGCCGATCTGCAGATGCTGGTCGACCTGCCCGCGATAGAACGTGTCGGCCATGCCCGGCAGCTTCAGCTCGCCGTGCAGCGGCTTGTCCGATACGCACAGCAGCGTGCCGTACGGCACGCGGAAGCGGAAGCCGTTCGCGGCGATCGTCGCGCTTTCCATGTCGAGCGCGATCGCGCGGCTCTGCGACAGCCGCTGCACGGGCTCGCGATGATCGCGCAGTTCCCAGTTGCGGTTGTCGACACTTGCGACCGTGCCCGTGCGCATCACGCGCTTCAGCTCCGCGCCCTCCAGCCGCGTGACGTCGGCCACGCCGCGCTCGAGCGCGAGCTGCACTTCGGCCAGCGCCGGGATCGGCACCCACAGCGGCAGGTCGGCGTCGAGCACGTGATCCTCGCGCACATAGCCGTGCGCGAGCACGTAGTCGCCGAGGCGCTGCGTGTTGCGCAGCCCCGCGCAGTGACCGAGCATCACCCATGCGTGCGGACGCAGCACCGCGATGTGATCGGTGATCGTCTTTGCGTTCGACGGGCCGACGCCGATGTTGACCATCGTGATCCCGCTGCCGTCCGCCCGCTTCAGGTGGTACGCAGGCATCTGCGGCAGGCGCGGCGGCGCGGCGCCCTCGGCCGGCTCGCTGCCGAGGTTCGTGTTGTACGTGACGACGTCTCCCGGCTCGACGAACGAGCTGTACTGGCTGCGGTACGCGCGTACCTCGGGATCGTCGCTCTCCGTCATCACCGTGCGGCCCAGCTTCACGAACTCGTCGATGTAGAACTGGTAGTTCGTATAGAGCACGTAGTTCTGGAAATGCGTGGGCGACGTCGCCGTGTAGTGACGCAGCCGGTGCAGCGAGAAATCGACGCGCGCGGCCGTGAACAGAGCGAGCGGATGCGGCTCGCCCGGCGCCGGCTCGAACGTGCCGTTGACGATGCGGTCGTCGAGATACGACAGGTCGGGCGTGTCGAAGATGTCGCGCATCGCGAGCAGGCGGTCGCGGTCGAGCTCGCCCTCGAGATGGATGCCTTCCGGAAACGCGAAATGAATCGGAATCGGCTGCGTCGACACGCCGATCTCGATCTTGACATGGTGGTTCTTCGACAGCAGGCGCAACTGCTCGCGATAGTAGTTCGCGAAGAGATCGGGGCGCGTGACCGTCGTCTCGAACACGCCGGGGCCCGCGACGAACCCGTACGAGCGGCGCGAATCGACGTGCGTGTTGACGTCGGTGCGGATCCGCACGAACGGGTAGCACGCGCGCACGTGCTCGGTAATCGGTTCGTGGCGGCGATAGCGCGCGAACGCGTCGCGCAGGAACCCCGTATTCGTGTCGTAAATGGCGGACAACCGCGCAACGGCGGCGATCGGATCGTCGAAAGCCTCGACCGACGGGCTTTCGGGCGACAGCACACGGTGCCGGCGGCTCAAATCGTTCTTCATTTTCATCACCTCGTCTGATCGGACGACATTACCACGGAACCCGGTCACGCTTATGGCCGCCCCTGCGCACGCCAGGGCCGGATGGCGCGCAGTATTTGCTAAAATCGGTAGGTTCACTGGAGACTCATCATGAAGCCGCTCATTCTCGTCGTCGCTGCCGCCGCGTTTGCCGCCGCCAGCGCCGCTTACGCCGCCGGCGGCACGCCCGACGCCGACGCGCAGGCCCGGGCCGAGGCCAACGAGGCCGCCGGCCTGCCCGATCTCCGCAAGATCAACCGGCCGGGCGCCGAAGTCACGTCGAAAGTCGACTTCGCGGACATCCGCCGCACGCCGAGCTTCCACGAAAAGAGCAAGAACGGCACCGAGGTCACCGAGTACCGCGACCGCGGCAAGCCGGTCGAGATCGACGTGAAGTCGAACTTCGGCACGCGCTACCAGATGAGCTCGACGCCGGACACGTCGCCGAAGCCGCACGACGCGGGCGTCCCGATCACGCGGCTGCCGTCGCTGAACCTGCGCTACTGATTCCGTGGCCCGCCGCGTCGTTCGCGGCGCGCCGCCTCCCTTCACCTGCTGTCGCGACGCACGCCGCCCGCGTGCCGACACCCTGACCTGACGCATCCCGCATGGCCGTTTTCACTGCTGTTTCCGACTCCGATCTCGCGCAATGGATGCGCCACTACGAACTGGGCGACGTGCTTGCGTTCCGCGGCATTCCGTCCGGTATCGAAAACAGCAATTTCTTCCTGACGACGACGCGCGGCGAGTACGTCCTCACGATCTTCGAGAAGCTCTCGGCGCAACAGCTGCCGTTCTACCTCGACCTGATGCGCCACCTGGCCGGCCATGGCGTGCCGGTGCCGGACCCGATTCCGCGTGACGACGGCGCCCTGTTCGGCGAGTTGCACGGCAAGCCGGCCGCGATCGTCACGAAGCTCGACGGCGCGGCGGAACTCGCGCCGGGGGTCGAACACTGCATCGAGGTCGGGCAGATGCTCGCGCGCCTGCACCTCGCGGGGCGCGACTATCCGAACCACCAGCCGAACCTGCGCAGCCTGCCGTGGTGGCAGGAGAACGTGCCGGCGATCGTGCCGTTCATCACCGACGCGCAACGCGCGCTGCTCGAAGGCGAGCTCGCGCACCAGGCGGCCTTCTTCGCGTCGGACGACTACGCGGCGCTGCCGGCCGGGCCGTGCCATTGCGACCTGTTCCGCGACAACGTGCTGTTCGCGCACGCGGCGCCCGGCACCGGCCACGACGTGCGGCTCGGCGGCTTCTTCGACTTCTATTTCGCGGGCTGCGACAAGTGGCTGTTCGACGTCGCGGTGACGGTCAACGACTGGTGCGTCGACCTCGCGACCGGCGTGCTCGACGTCGCGCGCGCCGATGCGATGGTGCGCGCGTACCAGACGGTCCGGCCGTTCACGGCCGAGGAGCGCCGCCACTGGAGCGACATGCTGCGCGCGGGCGCGTACCGCTTCTGGGTGTCGCGCCTGTATGACTTCTACCTGCCGCGTGCGGCCGAGATGCTCAAGCCGCACGACCCCGGCCATTTCGAACGCATCCTGCGCGAGCGTATCGCGCATACGCCCGCGCTTCCCGAGATCCAAACCGCATGCAACTGATCGAAGTGCCCGCCAAAACGGGCTATGTCTGGTTCCGTCAAGGCGTCTGGCTGTTCCGCCGGAATCCGCTCGCGTTCATCACGCTGTTCTTCACGTACCTGCTGGCGATCACGCTGGTGTCGATGGTGCCCGTGATCGGCTCGGCGCTGCCGCTGGTGTTCATTCCCGGCGTCGCAGTCGGCTTCATGGCCGCGTGCCGCGACACGGTCGCCGGCAAGCCCGTGATGCCGACGATCCTCGTCGACGGCTTCCGCTCGTACGGCACCGTCGCGACCCAGCGGCTGCTGGCGCTCGGCGTGATCTACGTCGCGTCGATGGTGCTGGTGTTCGCGGCTTCGTCGTTCGTCGACGGCGGCGCGCTGTTCCACGTGATGATGGGCGCGGCCGACGAAGCGAGCGCGACGCCGGAAGCACTGGCCGCGCAAGGTACGCTCGGCGCACTGTTCTTCGCGACGCTGCTGTATCTGCCGGTCGCGATGCTGTTCTGGTTCGCGCCGGTGCTGGTCGCATGGCATGACGTGCCGCCCGCGAAGGCGCTGTTCTTCAGCGTCGTCAGCTGCTGGCGCAATCGCGGCGCGTTCGTCGTGTACGGCGTGCTGTGGTTCAGCGTCGCGCTCGGCACGTCGCTCGCGCTGTCGCTGCTGCTGCAGGCGCTCGGCGCCGGCGCGTACGCGCTGACGATCATGATGCCGGTGACGATCATCATCGTCACGATGCTGTACTGCTCGTTCTACGCGACCTATCGCGGCTGCTTCGGCGTGCAGGAACCGGACGCGCCGACGACCACGTCGGGCCGCTGAAGCGCCTCCGGCCGGCGCGCGTCGCCGGCCGTCACGCCGTTCACCGCGCCGGGTTGCCTCCCGGCGCGCGTCCGATCTTCCCCCTTTTCCCGCATCGATCACCGGCAACCTTCGCCGGGCGCCCCTGTTCAACCCGATCTTTTGCGCGCAAAATAATTTGCGTACAAATTGTTCGCGCGTCCGTCGCGCCACCCGAATCATGGACCGGCCACCCGCACTGCCCCAGACGCTCGACGCGCAACTGTGCTTCGCGCTCTACTCGACTTCGCATGCGATGACGAAAGCGTACAAGCCGCTGCTCGACAAGCTGTCGCTGACCTATCCCCAATATCTTGCGATGCTCGTGCTGTGGGAACGCGACGACATCGCGGTGAAGGACATCGCCGCGCGCCTCGATCTCGACCCGGCCACCGTCACGCCGCTGCTCAAGCGGCTGGAGGCGCTCGGTTACGTCGAACGCGTGCGCAGCGCGACCGACGAACGCGTCGTGAACGTCCGCGTGACGCCGGAAGGCCGCGCACTGAAGGACCGCGCGCGCTCGGTGCCCGCCGATCTCTTCTGCGCGATGCAGCAGACACCCGAATTCCTGGTCAGGCTGCGCGCCGATCTCCAGCAGTTGCGCGACGCGCTGTCGGCCGCCAACGAACGCTGACGCGCGAGCGCCAACCACCCGGCCCGGCGCTGTCGGGCTTTTTCTTCAAAATTTCATTTGCACACTAATAATTTGTGTTCTATATTTTCTTCGTGGCCGGCGACATCCCGTTTGACCGGACCGCTTTTCCCCTTTTCCCGACAGGAGCTGCACGATGAACATTCTGTACAAGACCAGCGCCACGAGCACGGGCGGCCGCGACGGCCGCGCGGTATCCGCCGACAACAAGCTGGAAGTGAAGCTGGCCGCACCGCGTGAACTCGGCGGTACGGGCGCGGAAGGCACGAATCCGGAGCAGCTGTTTGCCGCAGGTTACTCGGCCTGTTTCCTGAGCGCGATGAAATTCGTCGCCGGCCAGAACAAGCAGGCGCTGCCCGCCGATACGCAGGTCACGGCGGAAGTGGGCATCGGCCCGAACGACGCAGGCGGCTTCGGGCTCGACGTCGAGCTGCGCGTGTCGCTGCCCGGGTTCGACAAGGCCGACGCGCAGGCGCTGGTCGAAAAGGCCCACCACGTGTGCCCGTATTCGAACGCGACGCGCAACAACGTGCCGGTGCGCCTGACGGTCGTCTGACGCGACGCAGGGCCACGCATGCAAAAAGGGCGCGTGCGGCTACATGCCGCACGCGCCCTTTTGCGCGATTCGTATTCGTCGATGCGGCAGGCCAGCGTGCCCGCCTGCGCTGCTTAGCGCGAGCCGATCGAGTACGGGCGGTTCATCGCCGCTTCGCGATCGATCTTGCGCATGCGGAATTCGAGATCGTAGATGTCGGTGGCATCGGCCAGGTACGCCTCGGCGCGCTCTTTCGAGGCCTTTTCAGCGTTCTTGGTCAGCATCAGGAAGAGGTGGCTCAGCAGGTACATGTTCGATCTCGCAATCCAAAGGTTCTTTGACTAGGGTTTTCCCGAATTATAGGGAAAACCCTAGTCTTTGGCTAGCGTCGATCAGACGATGCGTCGTTCGGTCGCCACAGTGCGTTGATTCGCCTCGAAAAAGGCCCAGATCATCGCGCTTGCATCGGGGCCGACCGCCGCGTGAAACGGCACGGCTTCGTCGCCGCCGGCCCACGCATGATCGAGCCCTTTCACGTGGCAAAGCCGCACGACCGGCTCGCCGTCGCGGCAGACGTCGGTGATCTGCGCGCCTGCCTCGCGCGTCTCGACGCGCTCGCCGCCGCGCAGTGCGCCGCGCGCGTCGGCCAGCCCGTTCAGGCGCATGAACTGCACCGTCAGCTGGTCGGCATTCTTCGGCGCGACGACGTGGTCGCCGTCACCGTGGACGATCAGCGCCGGCATGCCGGGATACGCCGCCGCATCGACCAGCGCATCGATCACCGCGGCCGGGTTCTGCCGCAGGCCGCGCCGCATCACGTCCATCGCGGTGATGCCGGAATTCGCCTCGCCGAGCGCCGGGCCCGAGTGCAGCGCCACCGCCGCGAAACGGTCCGGATGGTGCAGTGCAAGAAGCGACGCGAGACCCGCGCCGGCCGACAGCCCCGCGACGTAGACGCGCGACGCATCGAAACCGTGCTCGTCGACGAGCGCGTCGACCAGCGACGCCACCGTGTTCGCCTCGCCGCGGCCCGCGCGGTCGGTGTCTTCATACCAGTGCCAGCAGCCGTGGGCGTGCGCGCGCAACGACTGCTCCGGATACAGCACCGCGAAGCCGTGCTTGTCGGCCAGCAGGTTCATCCGCGTGCCCTGCACGAATTCGTCGGCGGACTGCTGGCAGCCGTGCAGCATCACGACCAGCGGCATCGCGCCGCGCCGGCGGCCGGGCGGCACGTACAGGCCGTACGCGAGATTCTGGACGAGGCGCCCGAGCGCGGGTGCCATCGGATGTTCGCCGCGCGTCCACTCGCCCGCCGCCCATGCGGCAGCACGCGGACGCACGCGCGATTCGCGTGGCGGGGACAGATCGGATACGGCGGGAGAGGCCGCAGCCTCGAGTGCGTCGCGTGTGATGCGCTGCGCATCGCGCGCCGCGCGCTTGGCGGTCGGAGACAGCATGCGTTTCATGCCGCCCAGCCACACCTTGGTCAGACTTTTGGTCATCGATCGGGCTCGCAGTCAGGAAAAATAGGGGCACCATGAAGGCGCCGCAACGGATGCATCGTTCGACTTTGTGCAATGCACCATAACATTGTTTCTGGGATTTTTCCTGCATGCGGATAGTTCCCGGCGGCGCAAAAAACGGGCCTCATGCACACGCGGCGCTATACTGGGGTTTCGCCGCTTGTATCCGTTGTAGTCGTTCTTCCCGGCTCGCGCGTTGATTTAAGCATTCTCCCCGCCTTCGTTCGTCCCCTTCCCGATGTTCGACCTGTCGTCTCACCTGTGGATCATGATCACCGCGTTCGGCGGCGCCGGCCTGACCTTGCCGCTCGCGATCACGATCGCCGTCTGGCTCGCGCTCGGCTACTCGTGGCAGCGCGCGGCCGCGTGGCTCGGCGTGCTCGCGGCCGCGATCGGCGTGGTGGCGCTCACGAAGATCGCGTTCCTCGGCTGGGGCATCGGCATCCGCGCGTGGGATTTCACCGGGTTCAGCGGCCATGCGATGCTGTCGACGTCGGTGTATCCGGTCGCGATCTTCCTCGCGCTGATCCGCACGCGCACGCCGGTGCGGATCGCCGGCATCGCGCTCGGGCTCGCGGCCGGCATCGCGGTCGGCGTGTCGCGCGTCGCGCTCGACGCGCATTCGCCGTCCGAATCGATCACCGGCTGCATCGTCGGCGCGATCGCCGCGCTCGCGTTCATCGCCGGCTCGTGGCGCGCGGTGCCGCACCGCTGGTCGGTGCCGGCGGTCGTCGCAAGCCTCGCAATCGTCACCGTTGCGCTGCACGGCATCACGGTGCCGTCGCATCGCTGGGTCACCAAGGTCGCGCTGCAACTGTCCGGCCACGAGCGGCCGTTCGTCCGCGCGCGCTGGAAGGCCAACCCGAACTACCATCCCGCGTCGCAGCCGTCGTCGCTGCAACGCACCGAATCGTCGACGCACACGCTGCGCACGTGACGGGCCGCCCGGCCGCCCCTTTTCAGGTCTGACCATTTCATGCGTGCCGTCGCATGAACGGTATGTCGAGCGTTATAACCCGCCCTATATTACGATTACGGTTTCCACCCATTCAAAAACGAATCCACCATGCGCTCAACCGTCCGTCCGCTTCGCCGCACCCTGCTCCGCCTGCTGCCGATCGTCACGCTTGCCGCTGCCGGCATCGCGTTCAGCGCGCCCGCTTCCGCCGCCGACGAACTGGTCGTGTCGGCCGCCGCGAGCCTGACGAACGCGTTCAAGGCCGTCGGCGACGCGTACGAGAAGCAGCATCCGGACACCAAGGTGCTGTTCAACTTCGGCGCGTCGGACGTGCTGATGCAGCAGATTGCCAAGGGCGCGCCGGCCGACGTGTTCGCGTCGGCCGACCAGAAGGCGATGGATCGCGCCGTTGACGAAAAGGTGATCGTGCCGGGTACGCGCCGCGATTTCGCGGCGAACTCGCTCGTGCTGATCGTGCCGGCGGACAGCCACGCGGCCGCACCGGCGTCGCTGAACGACCTGACGGCGCCCGGCGTGAAGCGCATCGCGTACGGCGACCCGGCATCGGTGCCGGTCGGCCGCTACACCGAAGGCGCGCTGCGCGCGGCCGGCGTGTGGGATGCCGTCAGCGCAAAGGGCGTGCTGGCCGCCAACGTGCGCCAGAGCCTCGACTACGTCGCGCGCGGCGAGGTCGACGCGGGCTTCGTGTTCGGCACCGACGCGGCGATCATGCCGGGCCGCGTGAAGGTCGCGCTGACGGTGCCGACCAAGACGGCCATCACCTACCCGATCGCCGTCGTGAAGGACAGCCGACACGCCGCGCAGGCGCAGTCGTTCATCGACTTCGTCGCGTCGCCGCAGGGCCAGGCCGTGCTGTCGACGTTCGGCTTCAAGCCCGCGGGCAAGTGAGCGTCACGCGATGCAAGACGCCTGGGTCCCGCTGCTGCTGTCGCTGAAGGTTGCCGGCTGGGCAACCGCGCTCGACATCGTGCTCGGCGTCGCGGCCGCGTTCGTGCTCGCGCGCTGGCGCTCGCCGCTGCGCGACGTCGTCGATTCCATCCTGACGCTGCCGCTCGTGCTGCCGCCGACGGTGCTCGGCTATTACCTGCTCGTGCTGCTCGGCCGGCGCGGCGTGTTCGGCGCGTGGCTCGACAACCTCGGCATCGAGCTGGTCTTCACGTGGCAAGGCGCGGTGATCGCGTCGATGGTCGTCGCGTTTCCGCTGATCCTGAAGTCGGCGCGCGCCGCGTTCGAAGGCGTCGATCCGCATCTCGAACGCGCGGCGCGCACGCTCGGGCTCGGCGAAGTCGCGGTGTTCTTCCGCGTGACGCTGCCGCTCGCCACGCGCGGCATTCTCGCGGGCGCGCTGCTCGCGTTTGCACGCGCACTCGGCGAATTCGGCGCGACGCTGATGATCGCGGGCAACCTGCCCGGCCGCACGCAGACGCTGTCGGTCGCGATCTACGCGGCCGTGCAGGCCGGCGACGACAACACGGCCAACTTCCTCGTGCTGGTGACGTCGATCACCTGCGTGCTCGTGCTGCTCGCGACCGGCTGGCTCGTGCCGTCGCGCGCCCGGCGGAACCAGCTGACATGAAGCGCGTGCCCCGTCCGTATCGTTCCCTGGCCGGATGGCTTCGGCGGAGGCCCGCATGAGCCTCGTCGTCGACATCCGCAAGACCTACGCGAACGCCGAGCGGCGCTTCACGCTCGACATGTCGTTCACCGCGACGACGCAGCGCGTCGTGCTGTTCGGGCCGTCCGGCGCGGGCAAGAGCATGACGCTGCAGGCGATCGCCGGGCTGCTGTCGCCCGACGAAGGCTCGATCACGCTGAACGGCGAGGCGCTGTTCGACGCCGCGCGCCGCATCGACGTGCCGACCCGCGACCGCCGGGTCGCGTACCTGTTCCAGGATTACGCGCTGTTTCCGCATCTGAACGTGCGCCAGAACATCGCGTTCGGGCTCACGTCGGGGCTGCGCAACCCGCGCGCGAAGACGGTGCCGCCCGAGGTCGCGTACTGGCTGCGTGCGTTCGACCTGGAATCGCTCGCGGGGCAGTATCCGTCGCAACTGTCGGGCGGGCAGAAGCAGCGTGTCGCACTGGCGCGCGCGCTGGTCGCGCAACCGCGGATCCTGCTGCTCGACGAGCCGTTCGCGGCACTCGACGGCGCGATGCGCCAGCGCATGCGCCACGAGCTCGCCGAGCTGCAGGCGCGGCTCGATATCCCGATGGTGCTGATCTCGCACGACCCCGACGACGTCGCCGCATTCGGCGACCAGGTCGTGCAGTTGAGCGAAGGACGCGTGCAGGCGACCCCGCCGCACGCCGAGTGGCCGACGCGCGTCACCTGAGCGCGCGAGGCCGTGGTCGTGGCAGGCAGGTTGGAGCCTGAGAGACGCCGCGCGTAGCGGCATATGCTGACAGCGGAAACGAAGCCGGTGCCGTGCACACGCTGTGCGATGCCGGCTTCGCCCCGCCCGTCATACGATCTTCGAAACGTGCCGCCCGGGCTGCTTCGTCAGCCTGTCACCGCGAGAATCACGCTCGATGCCTTGAACAGCGCGATCGCCGGCCGGCCCGCGTCGAGTTGCAGCGCCGCGACGCTGTCGTTGGTGACGACGGCCGTCAGCGTCCCGCCGCCTTCGAGCGCCAGCGTCACTTCACTGTTCACCGCACCTTCCGCGACGGCTTCGACGCTGCCGCGCAGCCGGTTGCGCGCGGACACCTTCAGATCGGGCCCGCCATCGCCGACCGCGAGCACGACCCACGACGCCTTCACCAGTGCGCACGCATCCGCGCCTTCCCGCAGGCCGAGCGCCTCGGCGCTTTCGTGCGTGAGCACGGCAACGATCGCTTGCCCGCCGGGCAGCGCGAGCGTCACCTCGTCGTTGACGGTGCCGCGCACGATCGACGCGACCTTGCCGAACAGCTGGTTGCGCGCACTGGTCTTCATCCCGATCCGGCCGATCAGCGCCCAGTCGACGTCGAAGCCGGCAACGGCCGCGCTCGCGGCCTCGATGAAGCGGCGATGCTCGCGCTCGATCGTGCGGAACGCGGCGATCAGCGACGTCGCACGCGGTGTCAGCGTCGTGCCGCCGCCGCCCTTGCCGCCCGTCGAACGTGCGACGAGCGGTTCGCCGGCGAGATTGTTCATCGTGTCGACGGCATCCCACGCGGCCTTGTAGCTGAGGCCGACGGCCTTCGCCGCGCGCGTGATCGAACCGGTATCGCCGATCGCCGCGAGCAGCGCGATGCGCGTCGCGCCGCCGAGCGTCCGCTCGCCGGCGCGCAGCCACAGCTCGCCGCCCAGTTCGAGCGGTTCGGCGGACGAGGAAGGATGCGGTGCGTCGGTCATCGGAGTGCGTGCGGGAAACGGGCGGCCATTATAGTCAGCGCGCCGCTCAGCCCGGCTTGCCGTCGAGCTTCGGCGGACGCAGGCTGGCCAGCAGCGTCTCGGCGTCGCGCGCCGCGCGCTGTTCGAGCGCCGCGCCGTAGCCGCGCACGAAACCGAGCTGGTACGGCGGCGCCGCCAGCTGCTCGAGGTGATGCAGCGCGACTATCGTGTCGTTCGCTTCGCCGAGCACGCTCTGTACGCGCGTGAGCGTCTTGACCGTCTCGCTGCGCGTGCGGCGCGACGCCAGCGACGCGAAGAATTCGAGCGCATAGCGCAGCCGCTTCGCGTCGATCCGCACCTGGTGGCGCGCAGCCGTATCGAGCGACGTGAGCGACGGCGATGCGTAGAGATGGCCGAACAGCCGGCGCACGCGCTTCGTCGCGTGCCGCCGCAGCGACGGCGCATCGCCGCCTTCGGCCGCCGGCAGCGCAAGCGAGGCCAGCCATTCGAGCCAGCCGAGCGTCAGCCGTGCATAGCGGGCCGAATGCAGCGCCTGCCGCAGCTCGACACGCGCGGCCATCGACTGCGCGCGTGCGGCGTCGAGCGTGCCGTCCCAGTCGCCGTCACCGCCGTCGGCCGCGATCAGCGCGGGCAGGCTTTCGGTCGAGAATACGTCCCAGTCGCGCACCGTGCCGAGCAGCGCGGCAAGCCAGCGCAGGTCGACGCCGAGCGTGTCGCGCCACTGGCGATCCGCAAAGAGCGGGAAGAAACGCATCAGCGTGCGCAGGCGGCGCAGCGCGACGCGCATCTGGTGGACGAATTCGGGATCGTCGCGATCGAGCACGCCGCCCTCGTTGCCGAGCCACTGCGCGGTAATGTCGCCGGACAGCGCGAACAGCGCGGCGCGCTGCGTGCGGATGCCGGTCAGGTCGACGAGCTGCGCCTTGACCAGCCCGGCGGCCACCGGCCCGCCCGCACAGGCGCGATCGATCACGCTCGTCAGTTGCACGAACGCGGGCCACGCGCCGCTCAGTTCGCGCGCCGCGGCAAACAGCGCATGCAGCGCGGCCGTGCGCGCGGCGACGGTTTCCCAGTCGGGGGCGGCAAGACGCAGCTCGACGTAGCGGCGCGGCGGCTCGCCGCCGCCGGTCAGCGTGATGTCGTCGAGCGTCATCTCGACCACGACGCCGCTGTCGTCGGCCCACCGCCCGCGCCGCCGCGCGCTGACGAGGCGCAGCGCCGACGCTTCGGGCGGCGCGTCCGCGGCCGCAGGCTCGGCGGCATCAGGCGCGACGCCATCGACTTCGTCCGTCGGTGCGTCGGCATCAGCTGCGGTCGTCACGGGGACGGGTAACGGCATCGCGACGACGATGCCCGCATGCTCCGCATCGAACAGTTCGCGCTCGGTAACACCCGGCGCAAACGCCTTCGTGCGCGACGCGACGACGCGCCTGCCATGCGCGTTCGATTCGACCCAGGTCCACCAGCTCGCGCCGGGGCTCGCCTCGGCCTCCTCGATCTGGCACGGCTCGATCGTCACGCGTTCATGGCCGCGCCGCATCCGCACCTGCGGGCAGATCCGCCACGCCCGCACGAGCTCCGCGCCGAAGTCGCGCTGCGTGCCGCGGGTGCGACTCGCAGCCTCGACCGACCAACCTTCCAGCGACAGCGACAACACGATTTCCAGCACACGCGACATGAAGGCTCCTGCACAAGAAGAATCGCCGGCGCATCGACCGCGCCGGCGTCGCCCGTGAAGCAGCTTCCATAGTACACGTCGCAAAAACGGACTGGCGACGATCTGGCCCTGCTGCCCTGTCGCAGGTCAAACGGCGTATTGCGCGAGGCCGTTGCCGAACGACCAGTCCTCCTTCAGCACCTCGACAAGACTGATGAATACGTCCTGCTGCCGCACGCCGGGCTTCTGCGCGAGATGCTCCGCGATCGTCCGGTACAGCGCCCGCTTCTGCTCGAGCGTGCGCGTGTTGTTCGCGGTGATCTGGATCATCACCAGATCGTCGCTGCGCTCGATGTCGAGGTAATGGCGGCCGTACACGAAGTTCTCGGCCGCATGCTCGGTCACGACCATGAAGATGTCGTCCTCGGGCACGTTGAACGTCTGCATCAGCGCGCGATGCACGCCGTCGACGAGTGCCGCGCGGTAGGCCGCCGGCTTGCCTTCGCGTACGGCGATACGGGTGAATGGCATGGTCCTGCTCCTGTCGGTGAAGTTGACGTTGAAGAACGGAAACACAGCGTCAGGTTAGGCGCGCATCACTATAATGAACAGTCATTGATGGATATTTCATTCATTTACATCTGAAATGAAAGTACTCGATCTCGATGCCGTCCGCGCGTTCGTGCTGGTCGCCGATCTCGCCAGCTTCACGCGCGCCGCCGACGCACTCGGCACCACGCAGTCGGCCGTCAGCCTGAAGCTGAAGCGGCTGGAGGCGCACCTCGGCAAGCCGCTGCTCGCGCGCACGCCGCGTGTCGTCAAGCTGGCGGCCGACGGCGAGAACTTCCTGCCGGCCGCCCGCGCGCTGCTCGATGCGCACGAGCACGCGCTCGGCGCGATCTCGGCCGGCACATACCGCCTGTCGCTCGGCGTCAGCGAGCACGTGGCCGTGCCCGACCTGCCGGCCGTGCTCACGAGCCTGCATCGGCAGGATCCGGGGCTGTCGCTGGAAATGCATCTCGGGACGTCGACGAACCTGCTCGCGCAGTACGACGAACGCCGGCTCGATGCCGTGATCGTGCGGCACGAGCCGGGCGAGGATCCGCCGCGCGAGGACGGCACGCTGCTGTTCACCGAGCCGCTGGCGTGGCTCGCCGCACCCGACTGGGCGCCTCGCGCGGGCGAGCCGCTGCCGCTCGCGGTGCTGGCCGGCCCGTGCGGCGTGCGGGCCGCCGCGCTGCGCGCGCTCGACCGTGCAGCGCAGCCGTGGCGCGAGCGCTTCATCGGCGGCGGTGTGGCGGCGGTCACGGCCGCCGCCGCCGCGGGGCTCGCCGTCTGCCCGCTCGCGCGACGCGTCGCCCCGCGCACGCTGGTCGACGTCGGCGCGAAATTCGGGCTGCCGCCGCTGCCGCAATCGCAGGTCGTGCTGTATTCGCGCGTACGCGACGCCCGGGCCGAGGCCGCGCTGCGCCGGTTTGCCGACAGTCTTGCAATCTCGGCGTAAACTAGCGGGTTCCGCCGCCCGCAATCTCCAGAAGAATTCAGATGAAGCCCGAAGCCCGCAAGCACCTCCGCGCCAACCTGCTGATGCTCGCCGCCGCCGCGATCTGGGGCTCGGCTTTCGTCGCGCAGCGACTGAGCCTCGACGTGATCGGGCCGTTCCTGTTCACCGGGCTGCGCTTCCTGCTCGGCGCACTCGTGCTGGTGCCGCTGCTGATGCTGAACACGGCGTCGCGCGCGCAGTTCGCGGCGATCCGCCGTGAGCCGGCGCTGCTGCTGCCGGGCCTCGCGCTCGGCGGGCTGCTGGCGGTATCGATTTCGCTGCAGCAGATCGGCCTGCAATACACGCGCATCGCCAATGCGGGCTTCATCAGCTCGCTGTACGTCGTGATCGTGCCGCTGATGGGCGTGTTCGCCCGTCACCGGATCGGCCCGGGCACCTGGTTCGGCGCACTGCTTGCGGCGATCGGCCTGTATTTCCTCAGCATCAACGAGCATTTTTCGGTGCTGTACGGCGACTGGTTCCAGCTCGCCGGCGCCGTGATCATCGCCGCGCACGTGATGGCCGTCGGCCATTTCGCGAAGCGCCACAATCCGCTCGTGCTCGCGTTCATGCAATTCGTCGTGTGCGGCGTGACGTGCCTCGCGGTCGGCCTCGTCATCGAGCCGGTCAGCGGCGCGATGCTGCGCCACGCACTGCCGACGCTGCTGTACGGCGGGCTGCTGTCGGTCGGCGTCGGCTATACGCTGCAGGTCGTCGCGCAACGCGACGCGGCGCCCGCGCACGCGGCCGTGATCTTCAGCATGGAAGGCGTGTTCGCGGCGATCGCCGGCTGGGCCGCGCTCGGCGAAACGCTGACGCTGCGCGCGCTCGTCGGCTGCGCGCTGATGCTGGCCGGCCTGCTCGCGTGCCAGTTGCTGCCGAACGGCGACGCCCGGAAAAAGGACGAGGACGCGCTGCCGGCGTGACACGCACCGTCCCTATAATGGCGGTTCGCGTGACTTCCACGCCAACCGCTTCCGACAGGCCAGCTCCGTGACGTCCACTTCCGTCGATCCCGCCGCCGACCTGCTGCGCGAACGCGCAGCGCATTACGCGGCCCAGGCCGCGCTGTTCCTGCGCGACCAGGCGCTCTCCACCGCGTCGCACGACCTGCGCAGCCCGCTGAACGCGATGCACAGCTGGGCGTACGTGCTCGAGCGCCAGCTCGCCCAGGCCGACCCGAACCTGCAGCGCGCGCTCGCGGGCATCCGCACGGGCATCGACCAGCAGGTTGCGCTGATCGACGACGTGCTCGACGCGCCGCGCGCGGCAACCCGCACGCTCGCACTCACGCCGCAGCCGTTCGCGCTGCGCGCCCTGCTCGACGACACGATCGCCCTCGTGCGCGCGACGCTCGCCGACGCACGGCAGGTCGCGCTCGACGCGACGCTGCCGAACGGCGAGCCGTCGCTCACCGTCGACCGCGAGCGCATCGCGCAGGCGCTGTGGACGATGCTGACGACCGCCGTCGAAGCCAGCGCCAGCGGCACGCGCGTGACGTTCGAATGCACGCGCGACGGCGCGCAGTTCACCGCGCGCGCCACCTGCACCGTGAATGCCGGCGCACTCGCCGATCCCGCGCAGCCGCACGCGTTCGAAGCGTTCGCCCGGCGCGAGATGCTGCGCGAGCGCGATGCGAAGCGGATCGCGTGGACACTCGCGCTGTGCCAGCGCGTCGCGCTCGCGCACGGCGGCACGTTCTCGCACACCGCGTTCGCCGATGGTGCGGCGGCCACCCTCACGTTCTCGATCCCTTGCGAGGCGCCGGTGTAAGTCTTCGGCCGCCCAAGACATTACAAATTCCTTTCTGGCTCTATACTGATGGGCCTGTCATAACCGGAGCGATTCTTTGTTACAGATCTTCGCGCTCATCGGCGCGTTGTTCCTGGTGGCCCTCAACGGGTTCTTCGTCGCGGCCGAGTTCGGCCTCGTCAAACTGCGCGCCACGCGCGTCAAGACGCTGGCCCGCAAGCACGGCCTGCGCGGCCGCATCCTCGGCATCGTGCACGGCCGCCTCGACGCGTATCTTTCCGCGTGTCAGCTCGGCATCACGCTCGCGTCGCTCGGCCTCGGCTGGGTCGGCGAACCGGCGTTCGCGCAACTGCTCGGCCCGCTGCTCGACCTGATCGGCGTGGAGTCCGAACGCGTCGTGCACCTGATCTCGCTCGTGTTCGCGTTCTCGCTGATCTCGTTCCTGCACATCGTCGTCGGCGAACTGGCGCCGAAATCGATGGCGATCCGCCAGTCCGAGAAGGTCGGCCTGTGGGTCGCGCTGCCGCTGTATGCGTTCTACTGGGCGATGTATCCGGCGATCTGGGTGCTCAACAACAGCGCCAACGCGGTGCTGCGGCTTGCCGGGCTGTCGGCCGACCACGGCGGCGACGCGCACTACTCGACCGACGAGCTGAAGCTGATCCTGCGCAGCCGCCGCAGCACGGCCGGCAATACCGCCCAGCCGGCGCGCGGCACGTACACCAACGACGAGTGGAACACGCTCGCGCATTCGCTCGATTTCTCGTCGATGACCGTGTCGGACCTGATGCGGCCGGCCCATGAAATGATCGGCCTGCGGCGCGACCTGCCGCTGCCCGACAACATGGAGATCGTCGCGCGGCACCGCTTCAGCCGCTATCCGCTGTTCGAGGATGCATCGCGCGAACAGGTGAGCGGGCTGATCCACCTGAAGGACCTGCTGCTCGCGCGTCACGCCGGCGCGGCGCTCGAGGACCTGTCCGACTACGTGCGCCCCGTGCAGTACGTGCGGCCCGACACGCCGGCGCTCGACCTGTTCCGCCGCTTCCGCAAGGGTGCGCCGCACTTCGCGCTGGTCGGCAACAAGGGCGAGAAGCCGATCGGCTTCCTGACGCTCGACAACCTGCTCGGCGCGCTGGTCGGCCAGATCCACGACGAGTTCCGCCAGGGCGATGCCGACTGGAGCCGCCTCGACGACGGCACGCTGATGGGCAAGGGCAGCCTGCCCGTCGTGTCGCTCGAGCAGGCGCTCGGCATCGACATCGACGAAGGTCGCGCGGAATCGGTCGGCGGCCTCGTGATCCAGGCGCTCAGCGACCTGCCGACCGAAGGGCAGCGCGTGGCGTTCGATCGTTTCGACGTCGTCGTGAAGAAGATGAACGGGCCGCGCATCGTGCTCGTGCGCGTCTATCCGAAGGTCGCGAAAGAGGCCGACGAATGACGGCTTCGCAGCGCCGCACGCGATGAACGCCACGGCCGCGACGCTGCCGCGCTGCTGCGTGATCTCGCCGGAACCGGCGTCCGCGTCGGCGGCCGATTGCGCGGCGTTCCTCGACCGGCTGGCAGCCGTGCTCGCGCGCGGTGAAACGCTCGTGCAACTGCGCGTGAAAACGCTCGACGCGGCCGCGTTCGCGCAACTCGCCGCCGCGGCGCTCGCGCGCTGCGACGCGGCCGGCGCGCACCTGATGCTCAATGGCCCGATCGACGCAGCCGGCGTGATGCGGCTCGACGGCGCCGGCTGGCATCTCGACGGCACCGCGTTGCGCGCCGCCGCGCAGCGGCCGCTGCCGGCCGGACGATGGGTGTCCGCCGCCTGTCACGCGCACGACGATCTGCTGCTGGCCGCGCGCGCCGGCGCGGATTTCGTCACGCTGTCGCCCGTGTTGCCGACGCTCAGCCACCCCGGCGCGCCGACGCTCGGCTGGGCGCAGTTCGATGCGCTGGCCGCGCAGGCCGCGATGCCCGTCTTCGCGCTCGGCGGGATGACGCGTGCGCATCTCGACGACGCGCGCCGCCACGGTGCGTACGGCATCGCGGGCATTCGCGGGTTCTGGTAAATCCGGGATTCCCTGCGGCGCAGCCGGGCGCGCATGCGCCCGGCCTTCCAGCAGTCACACCGTCAACGGCTCATGCGTTCAGGTTCGGACGCATGCCGCGCCACGAACCGTCGTCGATACGCCGCACGTCGTGCGTCAGCGCGTAGCGGTTGACGTCGCCCGTCAGCCAAGCGACGAGCGAATACGGCGGCAACTCCCCTTCATCGACACGGTCGCGCGCGCGTGCCGGCGTCTCGAACACGACGCGCCCTCGCGGCGCGTCGAACCGCAACGCATCCGGTGACAGGTTCAACGCAATCGTCAGCGTCTCGTCGTCGGCGAGCCGCCATGACGCGAGCAGCGCGTCGGCATCGCCGTCGCCGTCCGCCTTCAGCGCATGCGCGTCCTGCGGCCGGCAATCGGACAGCCGCGGCGCGATCAGCTTCGCGCGCACCGCGAGCGCCGACTGCACGAAGTGCGCGCGATCGGCGTCGCGCGCGGTTTCATCGAAGATCAACGGAATCTGCGGCGTGAGCAGCGACAACGCGAGCGCGGCCAGGCCGGCCTCCTGCGCGTGGTCGCTTTGGCCGCTGTCGCGCCATGCGCCGTCGGACAGCACGAGCGACGTCAGCGCCAGCCCGCTGTCGGCCGCCATGCCCTCTCCCGACGCCGCCGGCTGGAATGCCGCACCGGCCGCCGTGAGCGCGCGGGCGAGCGTGTGGATCGACTGGTGCGCGGAAATGCCTTCGTGCGCCGACGTGTCGCGCCCCGTCAGCCGGTGCAGCGCGCGTTCGCCGCATCCGTTCCACTGCGCGTCGAAATGGGTATCGGCGAGATGCGCGGGATGCCGCTCGCTGCCGAGCACGAGATGGATCAGCCGGTCGGCCGGCACGGCCGCGCGCACGCGGTCCGCGATCTCGCGCAGCCACGACACGCCGATCCGGTCGGCCTCGCGCAGGCGCAGCCCGTCGCACCGGTATTCGTCGATCCAGTACAGCGCGTTGTCGCAGAAGAAATCGCAGACTTCCGGATGATCGAGCGCCAGCGGCGCGGCCTGCAGCGGATCGTCACGCGTATGGAAGAACGGCGCCGCGTAGTGGCGCAGTGCGTCGGTGCCGCTGCCGAAGCGCGCGTAGTCGAGCTCCAGCAGCACCGCGAAACCGTAGCCGTGCGCTTCGTCGATCAGCGCCTTCAGCGCATCGGGGCCGCCTTCGGCCGCGAGCGGCGCGAACGGCAGGCTGTCGTGCGGCGACGCGAGCAATTCCAGCGCGGTCACGCCGAGCCGCGCGAGCTGCGGCAGGCGGCGGCGCACGCCGTCGAAGCCGCCCACCGCGTGCGGGCGGATCGCATAGAGCGCCATGTCTTCCCACGCGCGCCCGCGCCAGAACGTGTTGCGCCACGTGAACGCGCGCGGATCGACGACCTCGCTCGGGCCGTTGAGCCCGTCGGGTTGCGAGCGCGACGCGGGATCGGGAATCGACACGGCATCGTCGAGGCGATAGCGGTAACGCGTGCCCGCGCCGCAGTCGGCAAAGACTTCGAACCAGTTCGGGCCGGCGGCCGCCATCGGAACGAGCGTCGGGTCGGAGCCGGAATCGAGTTCGAGTTGAACCTGTGTACTGCCCGGCGCCCACACGCGGAAATGCGTGCGCGGTGTCGTGCAGAGCGCGCCGCAGGGCTGCGCGCCAAACGGCAAACAATGGATGTAGTGCTGCGCGTACGGATCGTGCGGACAATCGGACATCATGCGCTCCTCGTGCGTGCCGAGCGGCATGGCCGCGCCCGTGGCGCGGCGCATCGGGGCCCGGCATGCGACGGCCAGGCGGGGGGAGAGAACCGAGTATGCGCCGGATTCGCCATCCCGATGCATGCTAGTCAGACATTTTTAAATGCGAATCGACCCCTGGGAAAACGGGCGCGCCGGCACGTGCCGGCGAGTCGGGTAGTCGGCATACCGGAATGTCCGCTCGCCTTGTTGCGCGGGCCGCGCGCCCCTACGCTCCACGTCATGGTCGCGGACGTGTCGTCCGCTACACACCCGAGGAACCCGCCATGTCGCTTCCCGCCAGCGCCGCGAAATTCGATCCGTCACGCGCGCAGGAATATGCCGAGCAATCGCGCATCGCGCTCGCCGGCTACGATGCCTGCCACGAACTCACAGCCTGCATGCTCGCGTCGGCGATCGGCGTGCCCGATGCGCGGATCCTCGTCGCGGGCGCGGGCGGCACGGGCCAGGAAATCTGCATCGCTGCCGCGCTCGAACCGGGCTGGCAATTCACGGCCGTCGACCCGTCCGCGCCGATGCTCGCGCTGGCGCGTTCGAACGTCGAGGCCGCCGGCTTCGGTGCGCGCACGGCATTCGTCGAGGACGGCGTCGATGCGCTGCCCGATGCGCCTGCGTTCGACGGTGCGACGCTGATCGGCGTGCTGCATCACGTGCGGGGCGACGATGCGAAGGCCGCGCTGCTGCACGCGATCGCGCGGCGCCTGAAGCCCGGCGCGCCGCTCGTGCTCGCCGGCAACCATCGCCGCTATGCGGACCACCCCCGCCTGCTCGACGCGTGGCAGCAGCGCTGGCGGATGAAGGGCGCCGCGCCCGACGCGGTGCGCGCGCAACTCGCGAAGATCCTGCAGGGCGCCGATCCGCCCGCGTCCGAGGACGCCGTGTTCGACCTGCTGCGCGATGCGGGCTTCGATGCGCCGCTGCGCTTTTTCGCGAGCCTGTTCTGGGGTGCGTGGGTCGCGGTGCGGCGCGCCTAGCGGTTCGACAGGACGCGACACGGCCGCGGGACGGGATTCGCAATGTGCGTCGGGCGCTGGGTATGATGTCGTTCCCGCCCCCTTCCGGCCTCGACATGCTCACCGTCCATCACCTGAACAACTCGCGCTCGCAGCGCGTGCTCTGGCTGCTCGAAGAACTGGATGTGCCGTACGAGATCGTGCGCTACGCGCGCGATCCGAAAACGATGCTCGCGCCGCCCGAACTGCGCGCGATCCATCCGCTCGGCAAGTCGCCGGTCGTGACCGACGACGGCCACACGTTCGCCGAGTCGGGCGCGATCATCGAGTACCTGGTCGAACGCTACGGCAACGGGCGCCTCGCACCGCCGCCCGGCACGCCCGAGCGGCACGACTACACGTACTGGCTGCACTACGCGGAAGGGTCGGCGATGCCGCCGCTGCTGCTCAAGCTCGTCGCGCTGCGGATCGCGCATGCGCCGATGCCGTTCTTCGCGCGGCCGATCGCGCGCAAGATCGCCGACACGCTGCAATCGGGCTTCGTCGATCCGCAGATCGCGCTGCATCTCGGCCATATCGACGGCGCGCTGCAACGCACCGGCTGGTTCGTCGGCGACCGCTTCAGCGCGGCCGACATCCAGATGAGCTTCCCGCTCGAAGCCGCGACCGCGCGCGGCGGCGGCCGCCGCTATCCCGCGATCGCGCGCTTCCTCGACGCGATCCATGCGCGGCCCGCGTACCGGCGGGCGCTGGAACGCGGCGGCCCGTACGACCTGCTCAAGTAACCGGCGTCAGCTCAGCAGGCCGGCCGCGACGTTGATCGACAGCCCGAGCACGGCCATGTTGAAGTAGAACGACAGGATCGACTGCGCGAGCACCGAGCGCCGCGCGGAGCGGTTGGCGAGCGACACGTCGGCCGTCTGCGACGCGACCGCGAGCGTGAACGCGAAATACAGGAAATCCCAGTAATCGGGCTCGGGGTTGCGGTCCGGGAAACGGAGCGCACGGTCGCTGCTCGGCGAGCCGTAATAGAGCCGCGCGTAGTGCAGCGTGAAGATCGTCGGGATCAGGAACCACGCGCCGAACAGCGTCGCGCCCGTGATCGCGTAGTGGCTGAGCCCCGCGCTGAAGCCCACGCTCTTGGCGGTCGCAAGCTCAATCGCGATCGCGGCCACGCTCGCGACGGTCGCGAAGCACACGACGGTCAGCACGGTCGTCGCGTTTTCGTCCTCGCGGATCGCGACTTCGCGCACCTTGTGATGGTGCGCGGTGACCATGCGCACCCACATCAGCACGAGATACAGCCAGACCGCGCAATCCCAGCCGATCAGCGCCCGCACGGCCGGACGCAGCGGAAACGGCAGCAGCACCGCGCACAGCACGCCTGCGACGAACGCCGCGACCATGCGCGGCCGGTTGCGTAATACCTGCGGATAAAACGTCATCGTGTGATTCCGAAAGCGAATGGAAAGGGTTCGAACGGCGCGCGAAGCAGCCCGCTGCGCCGCGCCGGCGGGTAACGCGCCCCGATTATCGCCATTCCATCGTGACGTGGCGATGGGCGCAAGCGCCTAAGATAAGGGGATGACTGCCACCGCCCCCCTCTGCCACCACCCCGCGAACACCGCCGGCCGCGACTTCGTCGTCGGCGACCTGCACGGGTGCGTGGACGTGCTGCGCGCGCTGCTGCACGACATCCGCTTCGATCCGGCCCGCGACCGCCTGTTCTCGGTCGGCGATCTGGTCGACCGCGGCCCTGCGTCCGAAACCGCGCTCGACCTGCTCGACCGCCCGTGGTGCCACGTCGTGCGCGGCAACCACGAGGAAGTGCTGAGCCTCGTGTCGCGCGGCAAGCTGTCGCCCGATGCGTGGCGCGGGATCGGCGGCGACTGGGGCGCCGACCTGCCGCCGGAACGGCTGCACGCGCATGCGGCGCGCGTCGACGCGCTGCCGCTGGTGCGCGTGATCGGCGACGGCCCCGGCCGCTTCAACGTGCTGCATGCGGAATTCTTCGGCTCGGACGCCGATCTCGACACGGGCAGCTATGCGCACGACGTGCGCGAGCGGCTGATCTGGGGCCGCGATCTCGTCCAGGGGCTCGCCGATCCGGCGCGGCAGGCCGGGCTGTCGCTGACCTGCACCGGGCATACGCCCGTGCGCGCGCCGCAGCGGATCGGCGCGCAATGGTTCATCGACACGGGCGCATTCGCGCCGTCCGGGCGGCTCACGCTCGCCGAGCCGCGTACCGGCAGCACGTGGTCGATGACGCAGGCCGAGGCGCGCGAACGCCACGCGGGCGACTGGCCGCTGCCCTGATGCACCGACGCACCGGCCGGGCGCCCTCGTCCTGCGAGCGCCCGCGAGCGCGCGAACGCTAGCCGACCTGGTTCAGTTCGAACACCGCATCGACACCCGAGCCGTTCCAGTTGTATTCGAGATAGGCCGCGTGATGGCAATCGCGCAGCAGCGCGGTGCGGAACGCCGCCAGGCACTCGCCGCGCGGGTCGCGCACCGACGGATAGACGATCCCCGCGCCGCCCGCGCTGCGCACCGCGCGGCCGAGCGCCTGCCCGGCGCCATAGTCGAGCGGATGCAGCAACGCCGGATCGCGCTGCGGCCACGTGCGCACGTCGACCACGCTGCCCTGCGCGAACACCGTGTAGAGCCGCATCTGCTGGCGCATCGGCGGTTCCTTCGTCGCGGCCAGGAACAGCGCGCTGTGATAGCGCGTTTCGGCGATCGCCGTATCGCGCGAGCGGGTGCAGTAGAACACGCCGTAGCTGCCGTCGGAAAAGCGGCTGCCCTGCGGATTCAGGTGCGTGAACGCGGCCATGATCGGCCCCCAGCCCAGCCCGTAGCGGCGCTCGGCTGGCGGCACGAGATCGAGCGCGCCGATTTCGTTGCGGATGCGGTCGTTGGTCAGCGATTCGAGCGCGTACAGCGCGTCGAAATCGTCGGCCGATGCCACGCGGTCGAACAGGTTGATTGCCGGAAAACGGGTGGGGATCACGCGATAGGCAGGTGCCCAGTCGACCGTGGTCGTGGGCCATTGTTGTGTCTCGATCGGCATCGTCACGCCCAGCCACCTCGCATCGCGTCGAGATATTGCCGGACGGCGACCAGATCGCCGACGTTGCCGGCGAGCATCCGGTCGAGTGCGCGCCTGCCGCCGAACGGCGCCGCGTCGTTGGGCCGCTTGACCCACGCGTCGGCCGCCGCCGGCTGCGGCAGCAGGATCTGCAGCGCCTTGTAGATGCCCAGCAGCAGCGATAGCCGCTCGAGCGTATCGCGCGGCAGCCGCGCCGATTCCGGCGTGGCCTTCCACTTGAAGAACGTCGAACGGCCGGGCGACCCGAGCAGCACGATCTGCTCGTCGATCGTCAGTTCCCAGTCGCGCGCGATGTTGAAAAACGCACGCAGGCCGGCCGCCGACATCTGCGCGACCGAAGCCTGCGGCGGGGCGGAATGCGAATCGTAGGCGGGCTGTGACATGATCGTTAGTCTCGAAACGAATTTACTAACAAGATTAGTCCATTTTCGTATTTTTGCAAGGGTCGACACCCGTCGATCGGCGATTGCGTCCGTCGAAACGATATTTTTTGTCCATTCTGGACTCCGATTTTATTTTCTGCGTTAATGACCGTACGGACAGCCCGCAGAGACGCGGCTCGCATCCGTGAAACCGTGTCGCACAGAACCCGGAAGCACCCGCCAAGGAACGCACCATGAAGAGACTGATTGCCGCTGTTTCGATCGCCCTGCTCGCGGTATCCGCAGGCCCCGCCGTCGCGAAGGACTGGACCACCATCCGCTTCGGCACCGATGCCAGCTATGCGCCGTTCGAGTCGAAGGCGCCCGACGGCAAGCTCGTCGGCTTCGACATCGACCTCGGCAACGAGATCTGCGCGCGCCTGAAGGCCAAGTGCGTGTGGCTCGAGAACGATTTCGACGGGATGATTCCGGCGCTGAAGGCGAAGAAGTTCGACGCGGTGCTGTCGTCGATGTCGATCACGCCGCAGCGCGCGGAACAGATCGGCTTCACGACGAAGATCTACAACCAGCCGACGCGGCTCGTCGTGAAGAAGGGCTCGCCGCTGCTGCCGACGGCCGAATCGCTGAAGGGCAAGTCGATCGGCGTCGAGCAGGGCACGACGCAGGAAACGTACGCGAAGGCGTACTGGGGCAAGCAAGGCGCGAACGTCGTGTCGTACCAGAACCAGGACGGCGTGTACGCCGACCTGACGTCGGGCCGCCTCGATGCAGCGCTCCAGGATGAAGTGCAGGCCGCGATCGGGTTCCTGAAATCGCCGCGTGGCGCGAACTACACGTTCGTCGGGCCCGAGCTCGTCGACGAGAAGATGCTCGGTATCGGCGCCGGCATCGGGCTGCGCAAGGAAGATACCGACCTGAAGGCGAAGATCGATCGCGCGATCACCGACATGGTCAAGGACGGCACCTACAAGCGGCTCGCGTCGAAGTACTTCGACTTCGACATCTACGGCGGCTGAAACGGCGTCGCGCGCGTACGGGTACCACTCCCCGTCGCGCGCGTCCGACCGCCCCTCCCCTTCAACCGGATGGCAACGGCACCGCGCGGTGCGCCGTTGCATCGAATGCCTGCCGCCTGGCGTCGCGTGTGCAACGCGATGCATCGATCATCGTTCGGATTGCAGATCAATCGCCCAGGAAACGACCGGTCACGCGAACGGATGTCGTGCTGCTCGAGTCAATAGGCGAAGATCGGGCGCCGCGGTACCGGCGCCCGTGCGCACATGCCCATGCGAACCGGGTTGGCGTGCAGGAAATTGCCGCCCCGGCGCGGATGACCGGCAACCAGCCGGATCCGCCTCGCACCGGGCGCGGAGAGATGGCCTGTCGACGCATGCCGGTCGGCTGCGAGTGCGACGTTCGACCGGCGATGCCCCGCATCACTGCGATCGCGGCCTGCCGGCCGCGGCGTGTGGCGATCGTTCATTTTTCTACCCCGTCTGCAGTGTGATGTTTGTTCCGGCAACCGGACGATGCCGGTGCCCCGACGATCAGGCGACGACGTCCCGTGCCCGCCGGAACGCGGCAACCGCGCCGCGCTCCGCCGCCGCATCCCCGCCGAGTGTGCCCTGGCCGCTGGAACCGGCTGGACCTCGCGTCGTCGACTTTCGCATGATCATCTCCGCAAGGAGCGGGCCAGCTGCGCGCGAGCCTGTCCGGACAAGGGGTTGGCCGGGCCGACCGGCAGCCGGAACGGGGGCGGATTGGCGGAAGTTGCGAATCTGAAACATGCGGCGCGCGGCCCGCGCCGGACGGGCAGCGGCCGAGCCTTGCGGGATAAGGCTGAACAATCGAGCGCGACGTTTTTACCGATACGTGCCGGGCCGATCGGCCCGGTTTGCCGCGAGAATTCGCCCGGTCGCCGAGGCGAAATGTTTCATGCGCTTTACATGCGCGTCGACGCGATGGGTCGACACGTGCCGGGCCGGACGATCGCCCGGCTGCCCGGTGCAACCGGCACGCTCGTGCTGCACCGGCCCCGCGTTCAGCCGACCCGCTGATGCCCCGCGTCGCCGGACGGCGCGCCGTCGTGCCCGCCGTTGTCGCCGTTCCCGCCGTTGTTGTCGTGATCGTTCAGCCCGTGCTCGATCATCATCCGGTAGAGCGTCACGCGCGAGATGCCGAGTTCGGCGGCGGCCTTGTTGATCCGGTGATCGTTGCGCAGCAGCGCGTTCTCGATCGCGGTGCGCTCGGCGAGCGCCCTCGCCTGCTCGAGCGTCACGGGCTCGGTTTCGCCGGGCGTCTCGAGCCCGAGATCGTGCGGCGTCAGCAGCCGGCTCTCGGCCATCACGATCGCGCGCCGCACGCGGTTGATCAGCTCGCGCACGTTGCCGGGCCATTCGTAGCGGCGCATCGCATCGAGCGCGGCCGACGTGAAGCCGCTGATCTTGCGGCCGCTGTCGGACTTGAATTTCTGCAGCACGTAGTGCGCGAGGATATCGATGTCCTTGCCGCGTGCGCGCAGCGGCGGCTCGTGGATGCGCAGCACGCACAGCCGGTGATAGAGGTCCGCGCGGAAGCGCGCGGCCTCGACCGCGCCGTCGAGATCGACGTGCGTGGCCGAGATGATCCGCACGTCGACCGCGATCGATTCCTGCCCGCCGAGCCGCTCGATCTTCCCTTCCTGCAGGAAGCGCAGCAGGCTGGCCTGGCTCTCGACCGGCATGTCGCCGATCTCGTCGAGAAACAGCGTGCCGCCGTTCGCCGATTCGATCCGGCCCGCGCGCCGCTGGTTCGCGCCGGTGAATGCGCCGCGCTCGTAACCGAACAGTTCCGACTGCAGCAGGTGATGCGGAATCGCGCCGCAATTGATTGCGATGAACGGCCCCTTGCCGCGCCCGGAACGCTCGTGGATCGCGAGCGCCGTCAGTTCCTTGCCGGTGCCCGACTCGCCCGAGATGAACACGCTCGCATCGGTCTTCGCGACCTTGCGGATCGTGCTGAACAGCTGCTGCATCGCTTCGCAGTTGCCGATCATCCCGTGTTCGCCGATCGACGCCGCATAGGCCGCGCCGTCGACGCGATCGAGCGCGGCCATCCCGCGCGCATGGCCGAGCACGTGCGAAATCCATTCGTAGGGCAGCGGCAGCGTCACGTAGTCGAAACAATAGCTGCGGATCAGCTCGCGCACGGCAGGGCCGATCGTGATGCCGGCCTGCGCGATGGAAATCCAGCCGATCGCCGGCTGGCTCAGGCACGCCTTCAGCGCCGGATAGTCGCGCGACGTGAACCCCGTGAAATCGACCAGCCCGGCCGCGACGTTCACGCCGGAGGTCATGTTCTGCGCGGCGCCGGCCGTCTTCGCGACCGCGATCTCCCAGCCGAGCCCGCGCAGTTGCGCCAGCAACGGCTCGTCCGGCGTACGCATGATCACGAACAGCTTGCGTCCGGCCTCGGGAGCGGTGACGGATACATCCGTCATCTCGGGCGCCGCCTGCCCGTTTGCGTCGGGTGACCTTGCAACCATCGTTGTTCCCCGCTTGGCGTTGGTATCGTGCGCCGGCTCGCCGCCGGGTACGACGGACCACGATTGAACCGACATATTGGCCGCATTTCCGTCCGAATAAAATCCCCCCGCGCACGAATCGCGCGCGAGGTGGACGTTGTCATGAACGGTATATCGATGCGGCCGGCGGGCGACTAGATGGGTGTTATCCCTGTGGCGCGTGCGGCGAGAACCCGGATCGGGCCGGCGCGCCGCGCGCAAAGCCGCGCCGGTGCTGGCGTGCGGCGTTTGCGTGCGATGCGGCGCACGCAGGATCGGCGCGCCGGCGCGTGCGGCCCCAAACGGCCGGCCGGGCACGCATGCGCCCGCGCAACCGTTTCCGGTTGACGTCCGTCAATCGTCATAGGAAGCCCGCTGATGCGGGAACGCAACATGCTCCGCGCGACGCCGCGCATCGTCGCGCGGCCAGTCGTGTCAGCGGCCCGACGCGAGCGATGCGGGCGCGTTCGCGCGGCCGCGGCCGGCAGGTGCGCCGCCCTGTTCGCCGTAGGCGGCGGCGAGCGCGTCGACACGCGCCAGATGGTGATGGTTGTCGTGGTCCCACGGATGGAAGCCCGGCCGGAAAAAGCTGAGCCATTCGCCCGCGATGCGCGGAAACAGGCCGCGGCGCGGCCCGTACAGGAACGCGATCATCCGCAGCATGCCGCGCACGTGATGGCCGGCGCCGCGATCGCGCCACAGCAGCGTCGCGTGCATCAGGAACACGGTCGGCCAGAACGTCAGCGTCGTCAGCAGATACACGCCGATGCGGATCAGGTAGCGGCGCAGCCCCGGCTTCATCGCGGTATTCCACACGTCGAACGACACGGCCTTGTGCTCGGTTTCCTCGAGCGCATGCCAGATCCACATCTGGCGGTAGCCTTCGACCGAGCCGTCGAGACGCGTCGGGTCGCGCAGCAGCCAGTCGGCAAGCATCGCCGTGTAGTGTTCCGCCGCGACCGTATGCGCGAGCTGCACCGAATGCGGCAGCTTGCGCTTCATGAAGGCGAGCACCGTCCAGACGCGCTTGTCGAGCTTGCGCGCGGGCAGGTGGTTCGCCTGCATCAGCTCGTTGTATTCGATGTGCTCGCGCGTGTGCATCGCCTCCTGGCCGATGAAGCCGAGCACCTGCTGCTTCAGCACGGGATCGTCGATCCGGTCGCGGTAATTGCGCACCGAATCCATGAAGAAGCGCTCGCCGGCCGGAAACAGCAGCGACAGCGCGTTGAAGAAATGGGTCACGTGCGACCCGAGGCCATGCCAGTCCTTCGCGCGCTCGACCGGCAGGTCGAAGCGCAGGTCGCGGCGCACCGGCATGATCCCGGCTGCGGTGGCGGAAGCGGCTGACTTCATGTTCGTGGTTCTCCTGGTTCCGGAGCGGCCCGGCGCGTCATCCGACGCGGCCGGCGCCCGCCCGGGCGGCGCGTCGCGCACCGCCAAAATCTTGACATCGACAGATGTAAAGATAGGCCGCCCGCGCCGGCGCGCGCAAGCCGCGCGGTAGATGCGCGCTTCCAAACAGGGCACGGTCGACAAGGCGGAAAAAACGGCGCTCGAACGGCGCCGGGACCGGTCGCGATTCGAACGCGGGGGCGGGCCGGAACGGGACACATGACGCTCGGCCGCACGTCCTGTCGGCTCGCTGAAAGCCGCGTGGGGCGGGCGTTTCGCGATATCGCGCGATGGCCGGACGAGATGCGGCCGGCCGCCCCGGCAGCACCGATTCATACGCGCGGCGCACTCGCCTGGTGCAACCGCAATCGCGCGGCTCGCGAAAAATTCAAACGCGCGTTCCAATCGTGTTTCGGGCGACCGCGGGCAAGGTGGTTCGTCGCCACGCCCGATCCGCATGCAGCGACGCAAAAACCACGCGCGCCGGCCCGCTGCGCGCTCGCCTACAATAGCGGTCCTACGCAACCTTTTTCAGGAGAAGTCATGTCTGTCATCACGACCGAATCGGGCCTCAAATACGAAGACCTGACCGAAGGCACCGGCGCGGAAGCGCAAGCCGGCAAGACCGTCAGCGTCCACTACACGGGCTGGCTGACCGACGGTCAGAAATTCGATTCGAGCAAGGACCGCAACGACCCGTTCGCGTTCGTGCTCGGCGGCGGCATGGTCATCAAGGGCTGGGACGAAGGCGTGCAGGGCATGAAAGTCGGCGGCGTACGTCGCCTGACGATCCCGCCGCAACTCGGCTACGGCCCGCGCGGCGCAGGCGGCGTGATTCCGCCGAATGCGACGCTCGTGTTCGAAGTCGAACTGCTCGACGTCTGATCGCGCACCCGGCCGTTTCCTTCCGATGGAACGCCTCGCCTCCCCCGCCATCGCGCTGCGCCGCTACGCCACGTGCGAAGCGTCGGACGTGCACGACTTCCACCAGGTCGTGCTCGGCGTCGATGGCGCGATGGTGATGGCGGTGGACGGGATCGGCCAGCGCATCGACCGGCACGCGGCCTGGCTGATTCCGGCCGGCGCGCGCCACGACTACGCGGGCCTCGGCGACAATCGCCAGCTCGTGATCGACCTGCCCGCGGCGTCGCTCGCGGTGCCGCAGCGGTTGTTCGACCATGCGCGCGCCGTGTCGATCGACCCGGCGCTGACGTCGCTCGTCGCGCAGGTCTCGGCGGCCGCCGCGCAACACGACGCGCCGGCCGGCGACGCACGGCAGGCCGCCGCGCACCGTTTCCAGTGGCAGGCTGCCGCGCGCCTGTGCGACGCGCTGCTCGACGGCGCCGGCATCGCCGCGCCCGCATCGGGCCTCGATTTCGCGCGCATCGACCGCTGGCTGCGCGCGCGGCTTGCGGAGCCGCTGCGCATCGCCGATCTCGCCGCGCACTGCGGCTACGGGATGCGCCGGTTTCATCAACTGTTCGTCGACGCGTTCGGCGAAACGCCCCATCGCTACCTGCAGCGGCTGCGGCTCGACGCGGCGGTCGTGCTGCTCGCCGATGGCCGGCATCCGCTCGTCGACATCGCGGGCCTGGTCGGCTTCGCGGACCAGAGCACGTTCACGCATGCATTCACGAAGCGCTTCGGCGTGGCGCCCGGACGCTGGCGCGGCGAACGGCACTGAGCGCATCGGCGTCGCCGAACACGCATCCACGCACGTAGCAAGCACGACGCATCGACGTCGGCATACGTATCGACGCTTCACGTCCCGCTGAAACATCGCCCGCCCGTCGCGTCCTACGATGGGTGCATGGATACGACCACTCCCACCGCCGCTTTCCCGCCCGCGCTGGCACGCGTCGTCGCGACCGTCAGCATCGGTTTCGTCGTCACGCAGCTCGACGTGACGATCGTCAACATCGCGCTCGCGCATCTCGCGGCCGACCTGCACCTGCCGGTCGCCGGCCTGCAGTGGGTCGTCGATGCGTACACGCTCGCGTTCGCGGTCCTGATGCTGTCGGGCGGCGCGCTCGGCGACCGCTTCGGCGCGCGCCGCCTGTACCTCGCGGGCCTCGTGCTGTTCGCGCTCGCGTCGCTGGCGTGCGGCGCCGCCGTCACGCCCGCGATGCTGATCGCGGCCCGCGCGCTGCAAGGCGTCGGCGCCGCGGCAATGCTGCCCAATTCGCTCGCGCTGCTCAACGACGCATGCCGGCATGACCCGCGCCTGCGCGCCCGTGCGGTCGGCGGGTGGACGGCCGCCGGGTCGATCTCGATCGCGGCCGGCCCGGTGGTCGGCGGCCTGCTGATCGCCGCGTGGGGCTGGCGCGGCATCTTCCTCGTGAACCTGCCGCTATGCGCGGCGGGGCTCGCAGCCGCGTTCGCGTGGGTGCCTGCGCGCCGCAAGGAGACGGCACCGTCCCGTTCGGTCCGCGCACTCGACCTGCGCGGCCAGCTCATCGCGATCGCGATGCTGATCGCACTGACCGGCGCCGTGATCGAATGGCGGCCGCTCGGCTTCGCGCATCCGGTCGTGGCCGGCGGCTTCGCGTTCGCGGCACTGGCCGCGCTCGCCTTCGTCGCGGTCGAGTCGCGCACGGCCACGCCGATGCTGCCGCTGTCGCTGTTCCGGCAGCGCACGTTCAGCGCGGCCGTGCTGTTCGGGATCTGCGTGAACCTCACGTACTACGGCACCGTGTTCGTGCTGGCGCTCTACCTGCAGCGTGCCCGAGGCGAATCGGCGTTACAGGCCGGCCTCGCGTTCCTGCCGCTCACGGGCGGCTTCCTGCTGTCGAATCTCGCGAGCGGCCGCGTCGTCGCGCGCCACGGCTCGCGCGTGCCGATGCTGGCGGGTGCGCTGGTCGCCGCGCTCGGCTACGGGTCGATGCATTTCGTCGATGCGTCGACGCCGCTCGCCGCGCTGCTCGTGCCGTTCCTGCTGATTCCGACGGGCATGGGATTCGCGGTGCCGGCGATGACGACGGCCGTGCTCGCATCGGTCGCGCCCGAACGGGCCGGCATCGCGTCGGCCGTGCTGAATACCGCGCGGCAGGCCGGCGGCGCGATGGGCGTCGCCGCGTTCGGCGCACTCGCGGGCGGCGGCGGTGCGTGGCAGGTCGTGAACGGATTGCGGATCGAAACGGCCGTGTCGGTCGCGCTGCTGGTCGCGGCCGCGCTGCTCGCGACGCTCGTGCGGCCCGATGCGCATCGCGGCGCGGCGCCCGCGCGTCAGGCGCTGCCGGCGGCCGATTGAGCGCGTGGGTTCACGCGTCGCCGGGATCGCGCTGGATCAGGTGACGCCACGGAAACACGTTCTGCTTGAAGTGGCTCACATAGCCGCCGATAGCCGGCGGAATCCAGCGGATGGGTCATGGCGATACGGCTCCGGTCGACGACGATCGCGACAGTCTAGCCGACCGACCGGCCGCCACGCATCGCGCTCACCGCCGCGTCGCACCCGCTTCGTCGCCGATCTTCCTCACGACCGTCTCGGCCGCCTTCAACGGCCGGCCGTCGTCGTGCCGCAGCGCGAGCTTGCGGATCGCGCGCCCCGTACCGCGCTCGACCAGCACCGAATGCGGCTCGCCGCGCGCGAACAGGTTCGCCTCGCCCCACTGCCGCAGCATCACGATGACCGGAAACAGCCCCTCGCCCTTTTTCGTCAGCACGTACTCCTGATACGCGGTGCCGTCCGACGCCGGCACGACGTCGAACACGCCCGCGTCCACCAGCATCTTCAGCCGGTCGGACAGGATGTTGCTCGCGACGCCGAGGCTCGCGCGGAAATCGCCGAAGCGGCGCACGCCGTCGAACGCATCGCGCACGATCAGCAACGCCCAGCGATCGCCGACGATATCGGTCGCCCGCGCCACCGGGCACGGCGAATCCGCAAGACTTTTCTGCCTGGCCATGTTCCTCTCCGCAATCGTGCCGGCTGCCCTCGCGGCAGCGCCGGCCATCCGTGCGCGGGCCCGTCGCCCGCCGCACAACAGGTTGCATTTTAAAACTACTTTTTCTACACTCACACCAGTTTCATTTTGCAACTACTTTGCGTGAGGAAACCCATGGCGTCTTCCTGTCATTCCGGCACCGTTGCATCGAACGCGCCGACACCCGCGACGCATCCGGCCGATAGCGGCGGCCTGTCGGCGGCGCGCGTCGCGCTGCTGGCCGTCTGCTGTGCGGCGAGCGTCGCGAACGTGTACTACGCACAGCCGCTGCTCGATTCGATCGCGCACGATTTCGGCGTGTCGCAGGCCGCCGTCGGCGGCGTGATCACCGCGACGCAACTCGGCTGTGCGCTCGCGCTGCTGTTCGTCGTGCCGCTCGGCGACCTGCTGAACCGCAAGCGCCTGATCACCGTGCAGCTCCTGCTGCTGACGGCGGCCTGCATCGGCGTCGCCGCGTCGTCGACACGCATCGCGCTGCTGGCGGGGATGGTCGCGGTCGGGCTGCTCGGCACCGCGATGACGCAAGGGCTGATCGCGTGCTCGGCCGCGCTCGCGGGCACCGGCGAACGCGGGCGCGTGGTGGGTGCCGCGCAGGGCGGCGTCGTGGTCGGATTACTCGCTGCGCGCTCGCTGGCCGGCGTCGTCACCGACATCGCCGGCTGGCGGGCCGTCTACCTCGTGTCGGGCGCGCTCGCGATCGCGATGCTCGTCGTGCTGTCGCGGCTGTTGCCCGACACGAAGGCGCCGCAGGCGCGCATCGGCTACGCGGCGCTCTTGCGGTCGATGGTGTCGCTGCTGCGCGATGAACGCGTGCTGCGCGTGCGCGGCGCGATCGCGCTGCTGATGTTCGCGGCATTCAGCATCTTCTGGAGCGCGCTCGTGCTGCCGCTGAGCGCGCCGCCGCACGCGATGTCGCATACGCAGATCGGCGCATTCGGCCTCGTCGGCGCGCTGGGCGCCGCGGCCGCCGCCCGCGCAGGCCGGCTCGCGGATCGCGGGCGCGGCGAAGCGACGACCGGCGCCGCGCTCGCACTGCTCGCGTGCTCGTGGCTGCCGCTCGCGTTCGGCGATACGTCGATTGCGTGGCTGATCGTCGGCATCGTGCTGCTCGACGTCGGCGGGCAGGCCGTCCACGTCGTCAACCAGAGCATGATTCTCGGTGCGCGGCCCGATGCGCACGCGCGCCTCGTCGGCTGCTACATGCTGTTCTACTCGGCCGGCAGCGGGCTCGGCGCGATCGCGTCGACGATGATGTATGCGCGCGCCGGCTGGACGGGCGTCTGTGCGCTTGGCGCGGTCGTAAGCATGGCCGCGCTCGGCGTATGGGCCGTGACGCTCAGGCGCGCGTGACACGCACCGGCGATCCGGATCGAACGAAAAAAGCCGGCCCGCCCTCGTCGGGCGGCCGGCTCGCGAACCAGCCGCACGCGTGCGCCGGTCAGGGCTTTCGTTCGACGCGCAGGGTGCGCGCCGCAGGCGTTCAGCCTGCTGCCTGGATCGCCTCTTCGTACACGCCGGCAACGCGTCGCGCGATCACCGCGTTGTCGAAATGGTCGCGCGCGTAGCGCTTGCATGCGGCCTCGTCAGGCAGCGCGATCGCACCCGACAGTGCGCCGCCGAGCCCTTCCGCGATCGCATCCGCGCCCGTCGCCGGCAGCACGAGATCGTTCGACAGGCCGGCGACCGCCTCCGGCAGCCCGCCGACCGGCGTCACCAGCACGGGCGTGCCGGACGCGAGCGATTCGACGGTGATCAGCCCGAAGCCTTCGAGCGCGACCGTCGGCACGACGCTGACCGTCGCCGCGCGGTACAGCGCCGCGAGATGGTTGTCGGGCACGAAGCCGAGCAGCTTCACGTTGTCCTGCAGCCCGGCATCGTCGATGCGCTGCTGCAGTTCCTCGCCGATCTTGCCCTTGCCGGCGATCAGCAGCAGTACGTCCGGATGACGGTGCTTGACGAGGCCGATCGCATCGATCAGGTCCTCCAGCCCCATGCGCCGCACAAGCCGGCGCACGGCCAGCACGATCGGCCGGTCCTGCGGCAGCTGCAGCTTGTGCCGCGCCTCGGCCGGCGTGAGCGGCGTATCGAACTGCGCGGTATCGACGCAGCCGGGAATCACGCGCACACGCGACGGATCGATCCCGTAGCGGTTCGTCAGGATCTGGCCGAATGCCTGCGACAGCACGATCAGCCGCGACGAGCGCGTATAGACGGCCTGCTCCAGATAGCGCTTCGCGCGCTGCCCGAGCGACGCGGCGCCCTCGACCTGGCTCTCGTCGGCCCACGGCCCCTGGAAGTGCGACACCTGCGGAATCCCGCGCGTGACGTCGAGCCCCGGGAACGTATACAGCGCGAAGTGCGACGAGATCACGTCCGGCCGTTCGCTGCGGATCTCGTCGCGCAGCGCGCGCCGCGCGGCGAGCATCCGGCGCGCGAGCGTCTCCGTGGCGGGACCGAAGCCCTGGATCGCGCCGCCCGTGTCGTCGGCGACCTTCGGCGAGCCGGCAACGAGCCCGCGCACCTCGACACCCGCGCCCGGCAATGCGCCGACGAGCGAGTAGTACATCCGGTCGAGGCCGCCCGCGCGTTCGGGGAACCAGTGCATGCCGATTTGCAACGATTTGATCGGCCGGGAAGTTTGAGACATCACGACTGCTCCTGCGTGACTGCATGCTCGACCCGCTCGAAGGCGGACGGCTGCGTGGGTTGGCCGATGCGCCGGTAAAGCGCGACGTACTGGGCGCCCATGTGCGCCCAGCCGAAACGGGTCATCAGTTCGCGGGCCGCGTCGCCCATCGCGCGACAGGTGTCGCGCGACGCCGCGAGCGAGCCGATCGCCTGCGCGAGCGCGGCCGGATCGTCCGGATCCTCCAGCACGATCCCGCATTCGCGCGTGATGATTTCCGCGCCGCCCGCCGTGCGCGCGGTGACGACCGGCAAACCGGCCGCCATCGCTTCCAGCAGCGACAGGCTCATCGCTTCGTAGCGCGACGGGAAGACATACGCGTCGACCGAGCGCATCAGCGTCGGCATGTTTTTCACGAGGCCGAGGAAATGCACGCGCGAATCGATGCCGAGCGCACGCGCCTCTTCCGGATACGGGCTGCCGGGCAGATAGCCGGCCACCGCCAGGTGCACGTTCGCCGGCAGTTTCGTCAGCGCCTTCAGCACGGTGCCGAGGTTCTTGCGCGGCGTGCGCAGGTCGCCGACGAACAGCAGCAGGAACGCGTCGTCCGGCAGCTTGAACGCCGCGCGGTCGGCCTGCGCGCCCGCGAACGCGCTGCCGTCGACGCCGTTGTAGATCACGCTGATCTTGCGGCTGTCGATGCCGAGCCCGGCGATCTCGTCGGCCACCTTCTGCGACACGGCCGTGATCGCGCGCGAACGCTTGTACGCCCAGCGCTCGAGCGTGGTGTTCACGCGCGTATAGACGTACTGGTAAGCCGACCAGATCCCCTTCGTCGGCCCGAACGGATAGTACGGACTCTTGAACCAGCCGCCGTGCACGAAGTGCGCGGTATTCACGTCGGCCTTGATCCACGAGATGAAGCCGTTCACGTGCAGCACGTCGTATTCGCCGCGGTGCGCGCGCAGCCAGGCCGCGCTCTTCAGCGCGAACACCTGCTGCTTGACGAGATTCGACGGCCAGAAGCCGCCGACCTTCACCGGCACCCAGCGCACGCGCGGGTCGGCCAGCAGCTCGGGCGCGACATGCGACGCGACCAGCGTGACTTCGTAGTTTTCGGCCAGCGCCGCGCGCGCGATTTCGTAATTGACGCGGCCCTGCCCGTCGTTATGTCGCACGACGTGCGTGACGATCGCGATTCTCAATGGTCGCCTCCCCGTGAACGCGCGACGGCCAGCAGGCGTTGTGCCTTTTGCCAGTGCGCCGCGGCTAGTATCGAAAAAATGGCTGTGAACATCAGCAGGCCGCCCGTGCCGATCAGCGAGTTCGTGAACACGAGCATCGCGAAGGTCGACAGGCACAGGCTCAGGCACGCGCCGACGAACTTGTCCTTGCGCAGCTTGAATGCCGCGCGCAGCGTACGGCCGAACAGCATCACGACGCCGGCGAGGTACAGCAGCGTGCCGGGCCAGCCGAGCACGAACGGCACGTTCATCACGCCGCTGTCGAAGCTGCCGTACTTGCCGAGCTCGCCGCTGTCGCTCGACAACTTCGTGGATGCGCCCGTCGCGCCCATCCCCTCGCCGGCGACGTCGGTAAACGCCGTCTGCGCGAAGGTGGCGTAGAACTTGTTGCGGTCGTCGTAGCTGCGGTCGTCCTTCAGGTTCGTGATCGACTGCAGGCGCGCGCCGAGACGGTCGGCCACCGGCCCGACGGTCAGCAGCGGCACGCAGAGCCCGACCAGCACGACGCCGCTGATGAGGATCCGCATCCGCACGCGGTTGTTCGACTGCGCGAGCTGGATCGCGAGCGCGATCACCCAGCCGCCCCACGTCGAGCGCACGAGGCACAGCGCGAACGACACGAAGCCGGCCGCCCCCGCGAACCAGCGGATCTTCTGCGGCGCGGCGAACACGAACACCAGCGCGCCCATGATCGCGAACGCGAACGGCCCCGACGAGTTCATCGTGCTGAACACGCGCACGCCGTACGGCACCGGCTCGCCCTGCGAACCCATGTCCGACCCGATCATCCACAGCACGTCCCACTGCGGCATCACGAAGTACTGCACGACGCCGTACAGGCCCATCACGAGCATGCCCCACATGAACGTGGACAGCAGCACGTCGCGGTACTCGGGATAGTCGCGCGCGTTGACCATGATGTGAAAGCCGATCAGCACCGGGTACACCCAGTTCGCCAGGTCGTAGGTCGCGGCCATCACGCCGCTCGACACGATCCCGACGAGATACGCATACGCGAGCCCGAACAGCATCAGCAGCACGGGAATCCCGCGCCGCTGCGCGAGCACGCGGTAATGCCGGATCAGCCCGAAGCCGGCGATCATCGTCACCGCGAGCGGCGCGACCTGGATCAGGCTCGTCGGCGTGAACGCGCCCTTCGACCAGTCGGCGAGCCGTCGCACTTCCGGGCTCAGGAACCACACCCACCACATGAAGCCGACGTAGCGCGCCGGGCTCTTGAAATACAGCCAGATGCCGACCGCGATGGCCAGCACCGGAAACGCGAGCGTCAGCACCTTGCCCTGGTGAATGGCGATCAGCGCGGCGGTGAAGGACCACAGCGCGGCCTGCCCGACCCAGTGCTTCGGCTCGGGCAGCCAACTGCGCTTGCGCGACGGTGCGCGTTCGGCGGTAATCGTACTCATCGATCCGATCTCACCGCGACGACGGGCGCGAATCCGCGAGCGGCATCGCCAGGCCCGCGGCCGCCGGCGTGCGGCGCCGGCGCAGCATGTCGCGCGTGATCCGCACGTGCTGCTCGGCGAACGCCTGCGTGGTCAGGTCGCGATCGCGCAGGCACGCGGCGGCAGCCCGCGCGCAGTCGAGCGCCGCCACCGGATCGGCGACGAAACGGTCGGCGGCCTGGCGCATCGCCTGCGCGTCGAACGCCGGCACGTACGCGGCCGTATCGTGCGGGAAGTAGTCGCTGAGACCGCCGACGTCGGACACGATCATCGGCTTGCCGACGGCCGCCGCCTCGAGCATCACGGTGATACCCGACGCGTGGAAATTCGGCCGCAGCGGCACGACGATCACGTCGGCCCATGCGTACAGTTCGTGCTGCTTCGCGAGCCCCGACGCCGAACCGATCTTCACGTTCGGCGCATGCCACTCGCGCGGCACGCGGCGGCGCGTCGCGAGCCGCACGTCGTAGCGCTCGTCGCCGCCGAACGCGGCGAGGAACGTGCGCCAGTCGCGGTCTCGGTCGTTGCCGATCGCCGCGATCCGCAGCGGCCGGTTCGGCTTCCATTGCTGCGGCTCGGTCAGCGGGAAATCCTGCGTGTTCAGCCCGTAGTAGACGAACTCGGCTTCGCGGCCGAGATAGCGGCGGCACAGGTCGGCGTTGTCGCGCGCCAGCGTGGTCAGCGCGTCGGCGCGCTTGAGCAGCTTGCGGTACAGCCAGCGGCGCGGGCCGCCGAAGCTGCCCCACTTGTCGAACAGCCACACGCTCTGCGCGAGCAGCAGCGGGCGCTTGCCCTGCGCACCGGCGAGCTTCAGGACCAGCGAGGCCGCGAGGTGCTCCTGTTCCGTGTGCGTCCAGATCACGTCGGTGTTCAGCAGCGCGGCGCGATTGCGCCACGCATGCACGACGTCGAAGCCGAGCGCCGCCTTCAGCGCGCGGCGTGCGAGGCCGGCGACGCGGCTCTCGCCGCCGTCCTGCGAATAGGTCAGCCGGAATTCGTCGGATTCGGCGTGGTGATAGCCGTACAGGCAGCCGATGTTCTCGCCTTTCCGGTAGGTACGCGGATCGGCGCCGTAGAACAAATGGACGTGAACTTTCGTTGAAGTCATGCAAGCCCTCCGGGGGTGCCGTTCAAGACGTCACCGGCGGCATCGCCGCACGGTGGGGGGCAAGGTTCGCGCGGCGGGCATCGCGCGCACCGCGGCGCACCGCGCGCCAGTGGTCGCGGATCCGCTCGCGCTGCGCCGTATGCAGCGACAGCAGCACGTGCGCGAAGCCCGGGTAGACGCGCGTACCGACCAGCGTCCACCACCACCACGCGATCTCGCGCCGCAGCGGCGGCAGGTGCTCGCGCAGGATCAGGTGCATGTTGTACGCGCCGTTGCTGATCGCATTCAGCGACGCGGCATCGCGCCGGTCGTCGTCGAAGCGTTCCGCCGGAAAATGATCGACCGCGATCGCCGGGTCGTAGACGAGCTTCCAGCCGTCGCGCTGCACGTGCATGCTGAAACCCATGTCGTTGTGCACCTGCGCACCGGCGCCGCGCAGCCGCGTGTCGAAGCGCAGCCGCTCGATCGCGGCGCGGCGGTAGCTCATGTTCGCGCCTTTCAGCATGTCGACTTCGCGTGCGCCGCCGACGCCGAGATGGTGATTGCCGACGATCTTGCCGGACAGCGTGAGCTGGCCGACGAGCTCGCGCGATTCGTCGAGCACGCGGCCCTTCTCGTGGACCCAGTCGCGCCCGCCGACCGCGCCCACGCGCGGATCGGCCTCGAATACCGATTCGACGCGGGCGAGCCAGTCGGGATGCGGCGCCGCATCGTCGTCGGTGATCGCCACGATGTCGCCGTGCGCGGAGTCGAGCCCCTTGTTCAGCGCGGCGACCTGCCCCGGCACGTCGACCGGCACGATGCGCAGCGGCAGCGCGCCGCCGACCGCCGGATCGGCGAGCCGCTCGTGCGTGGCGTCGTCCTCCGGGCGCGCGACGACGATCACCTCGTCGGGCAGCCGCTGCTGCCGCTGCAGCGCCAGCAGGCAGCGCGCGAGGTCGGCGGGACGCCGGTAGGTCGGAACGAGCACGGAAATTTTCATCGATGGTTTCTCCAGTCGGCCGGGCGGGCAGCACGCGCTGCCCGCCCGGTTACGCGCCAGATGGATCAGGCGCTCAGGTATTCATGCACGGCCGCAGAGCCGCGGCCGTAGCCGCGCGCCGTCGGCGGCACGCCGTTGAAGATCCCGCCTTCCAGGTCGACACCCGCGGTGCGCAGGCGCTTGATCGCATCGGCGATCTCGCCTTCGGTATGCATGCCCGAGCGCAGCACGAGGAACGTCGAGCCGGCCATGCGGCCGATGATGGTCGCGTCGGTCACCGCCAGCACCGGCGGCGAATCGATCAGCACGACGTCGTAGCGCTTGCCGAGCCCTTCGAGGTATTGCGGCAGGCGCGTCGACATCAGCAACTCCGACGGGTTCGGCGGGCGCGTGCCGGCCGAGATGAACGACAGGCCCTGCACCGGCGTCTCGCGCACGGCATCCTCGAGCGCCGACTGGTCGCTCAGCAGCTCGGACAGGCCCGGCTGCGCGGTGAGGCCGAAGTAGCGGTCGAGCAGGCCGCGGCGCATGTCGGCGTCGATCAGCAGCACACGCTTGCCCGAATGGGCGAGCAGCACCGCGAGGTTGACCGTCAGGAAACTCTTGCCGATGCCCGGCGTCGGGCCCGTCAGCACGATCACGCGGTTCTTCGCATCCATCATCGCGAACTGCATCGCGGTGCGCAGGCTGCGCAGGCTCTCGACGCTGAGATCCTTCGGACGCAGGCTCGCGAGGATCGGCCGCGCACGGCCGCCGCCCTTCTCGGCCGCCGCGTCGAGCTTCACCTGCTCGGCGCTTTGCGGCACCAGCCCGTACAGCGGCAGGTTGAAGGTGCGCTCGATGCGGTCCGGATCCTCGATGCCCTGGAACATGTTGCGGCGCAGGAACACGACGCCCGTGCCGAGGATCAGGCCCAGGAACACGGCTGCCGACAGGATCAGCACCTTCTTCGGCTTGACCGGATCGCCCGGACGCAGCGCCGAATCGATCAGGTGGATGTTGCCGCCCGTGCCGGCCTTCTGCACCGACAGCTCCTGCACGCGGTTCAGCAGCAGCACGTAGATGTCCTCGGCGACCTTCGCGTCGCGCTGGAGCTGGACGGCCTTCACTTCGGTGGCCGGCAGGCTGCGGAAGCGGTTGCTGAACTTGTCCTTCTCGCCCTGCAGTTCCGCGAGCTGCTGCTTGGCCGCGATCACCATCGGGTGCGAATCGGTGAAACGCTGCGCGAGCGACGCGAGCTGCAGGCGCTGTGCGGCGATCTGCTGTTCGTACTGCACGCTGCCTTCGAGGTAGACCTTCGCCTCGTCGCTCGCGTTGATCGAGCCCGACGTGCGCTGGTACTGCGTCAGCGCGGCTTCCGCGCGTTCGAGATCGGCCTTCAGGCGCGGTTCCTCGCCCTTCAGGAAGTCGAGCATCTTGGTCGCTTCGGCCTGCTTCGCGACCACGTGCTGGTTCAGGTACGACTGCGCGAGCGCGTTCGCGATCGCGGCGGTCTGGTCCGGGTCCTTGCCTTCGAGCGAGATCTGCACGACGCCCGTCTGCTTGCCCTGCTCGGTCACCTGGATGCCGGCCTGGAACCCGCTGATCGCGTCGAGATCGTTGTAGCGGACCACCGTGAACTGCGTGCCCGGGCGCGCGACGAGGTTCTTCACGAGCAGCGTCACGCCGCCGCCCTGCGTCGATTCGCCGACCTGGCCCGACAGCAGCCGCTTGCCGTTCTCGTCGACCAGCGAATAGGTGCCGTTCGGGCCGGCCGTCAGCGTCAGCTTCTTGCCTTCGAGCGCGGGATCGACGTTGATCGTGTCGATGTCGGCGACTTCACCGCCCCACGCATACGATTTCAGGCCGAGCCACGGCCGCGACGGCGTGCCCGGCGTCGCGAGGCGCGCAGCGAGGCTGCCGATCACCGGCAGCGTCTTCGGCGCGACCGAGAAATTCAGCTTGAACTGCTCGACCACCGGCGCGACGACGCCGCGGCTCTTGATGATCTCGATTTCCGCGTCGGTCGGCGCCTGCTGCGGGCCGCTGTTGATCATCGCGCCCGTCTGCGTCTGCGTGAGCGCCTGCGACGTGTTGTCGTTGCCCTCGACCCGTACGTGCACATCGGCCTGGTAGACCGGCTTCGCGATGAAGCAGTAGAGGCCTGCGAGTGCGACGACCGTCACCGCGATGCCGAGCAGCAGCCAGATGTCGTCCATGATCACCTGGAGCAACTGGCCGAGGACGACGTCCTCTTCCTCGGTTTTCGCGGTCAGATCCGCGTAGGAGTGTTTCGCTTGCGTGTTCACCATTCGTTCCCGCTTGAGTGGTGCCGGGGCGGAGGCGCCGCCCCGGCGGGCTATCAGCGCGTGATTTGCCGCATGAAGAAGATCGTCTGGATCGTCGGCAGCACCTGCTGCAGCACACGGTTGAACTGCACCGAGCTGGCCGTGCTGACGTAGACGACGTCGAGCGGTTGAAGCGGGAAGCGGCTCGACAGCATCAGCGCGTCAGGCTGCGTCATGTCGAGACGGAACACTTCAGGCTTCGTCGGGTTGT
>JAIRVP010000041.1 GCA_031253835.1 Burkholderia sp.
CGCCGAATCGGTCGCCGCCTATCTGAAAGCACACGGCCTGAAGACCGACGCGATGACGGTGTCGGGCCGCGGCAAGGCCGATCCGGTCGCGTCGAACGAAACGCCCGAAGGCCGCGCGAGCAACCGCCGCGTCGAAATTCGCATGTCGAGATAGGCGATTGCATCGTTCCTTGGGGCCAAAAACCTTAAAGCACCTTGGCCCTTTGCTCAGTGTCGGTCTGGGCTCTTTTATTGTTGATGGACTATCTGTTTCTGAAAAGAGGATGTTGTGAAGAGTTACCAGAGTCTCCTGGCGGACTTGGAGAAGATAAAAGTCGATATAGACGTCGTTAGGGAGCGCGAGGCGAGACTACTGGCTGGACGAGTGTTGATGTTGCTGCAGGAGAGCGGCGTCGACCTTCAAGCCATCCTCGATGCGACAAACCTGGGGCGAAAGACACGCGGAAAGAAAATAAGGCCCAAGTACTGGGATCCGGCTACGGGAGCAACGTGGAGCGGTCGAGGTCGTCTTCCTCGCTGGCTGATCGGCAAGAATCCGGATGATTACGTGATTCAGGAAATTGACGAAAAAGGGTGATTTCCGCGGTCGCGTGACGCTTTGGCGATTGACTGGGAAAATTGTCGATTCGAAAGGAAAGAAACGTGAAGCATGAATCTACGGCAGTCGCCTCGTATTCGATGCCGCGGGCACGTTCCATTCGTTCTCCGGAACACGATTGGCAACATGATCCAATGTTGGTTTCGCGTGTCCGTTCTGGGCTCGAATGCGGTGAGTTTCGCGTGGCCTATCAGCCGATAGTCGACGTTCGAACACGAACACTGCAGGGTGTCGAGTGCCTGTTGCGCTGGCAACATCCGGATTACGGCATGTTATTGCCCGGATGTTTTGTCGCCGCACTCAAGGATCGCGACGTGGCGCAGCGTGCCGTCCGCTTTGTTCTCGGGAAAGCCGTTCATGATCTTGCGAACCTTCGGCGCAGCGGGCTGCCACTACCTCGTGTAGCCGTCAATATCGAGCCGTTTCAGTTGCTTGACGAGACGCTTGGGCCGACTATTTCCGGGCTATGTACTCGTTATGGTGTTTCGCCGTCGTTAATCGAACTGGAGCTCGTGGAAACCGAGGACGTCTCGGACCTTGTCGTCACCGATGTATTTACGGGTCCGCTTACGCAGCTTGGTGTACGTCTCGCCCTCGACGACTTTGGCTCGGGCTATACGTCACTCAGAACGCTTGCCGTGGCGAGATTCGATACCGTCAAGCTGGCTGGCGAATTATTTCGCGGTGTCCCGCAGTTGCATCGACCTCGGACGGTGGTCATCGCAACACTCGATCTACTTGCGAAGCTTGGTGTGACGGTTGTCGCGGAGGGAATTGAGACGCAGGAGCAATTGCATTGGCTGGCGCCTTATCCCGATATTCAGGTGCAGGGTTTTCATATCGGCCGACCCAAGATGACTCTCATGGAAGCCATTGAGATGGTGTATCCCCAGTGAGATCGAATCGAAGTATGGAGATGCAAGCGAACAACAGCTCGTCCGTGGATCGACTCGACGTTACGATATGTGCAGTCGACACGATATGAGGTGATTGAGGCACTCAAGCCGTGAAACAGGTTCCCCGGGGGGGCCGCTTGTCGATGAAGGATTGCCCGCTGAGGAGCCCGGGCGATGAGCTGAGCGAGAGCGGACAGGGAGGGGCGGTGCTGTTCGAGGGTGAGTCGGTTCGCAAGCGCAGGCAGACGTGATGCGTTTTGACGCCATCGACATGGTCGCCGAATGCACAATCCAGATCCAGGGCCGGAGCGGAAATCCTTGCGGGTATTGGCTTGCGGTGCGAGCGTGATCCAAACATAAACGAAATGTGATCACTTCCCGTCGCAAAATTTTGCACAATGACGGCAGCGCGGTTTTCCGCCGCGATTCGACCCGGGCCACCGATCGCCCGCCGACAACCGTTATCGAACCTGAGTTCGACGTGCCGCCGCCCACTGCCATGGACCAACCGAAACGCATCCTGATCGTCGAGGACGACGCCGACATCGCCGACGTGCTGAGCCTGCACCTGCGCGACGAGCGCTACGAAGTCGTGCACAGCGCGGACGGCGCCGAAGGGCTGCGCCTGCTCGAACAGGGCGGCTGGGATGCGCTGATCCTCGACCTGATGCTGCCGGGCGTCGACGGCCTCGAAATCTGCCGGCGCGCCCGCGCGATGACGCGCTACACGCCGATCATCATCACGAGCGCGCGGTCGAGCGAGGTGCACCGGATCCTCGGTCTCGAGCTCGGCGCCGACGACTACCTGGCGAAACCGTTCTCGGTGCTCGAACTCGTCGCACGCGTGAAGGCGCTGCTGCGGCGCGTCGACGCGCTCGCGCGCGATTCGCGCATCGACGCGGGCACGCTCGACGTCGAGGGGCTGGCGATCGACCCGATCGCGCGCGAGGCGAGCGTCGACGGCGCGCGCATCGACCTCACGCCGCGCGAATTCGACCTCCTGTATTTCTTCGCGCGGCACCCGGGCAAGGTGTTCTCGCGGATGGACCTGCTCAATGCGGTATGGGGCTACCAGCACGAAGGCTACGAGCACACGGTCAACACCCACATCAACCGGCTGCGCGCGAAGATCGAGGTCGATCCGGCCGAGCCCGTGCGGATCCTCACCGTGTGGGGACGCGGCTACAAGCTCGCCGCGCCGGGCCAGCGGGACGCATGATGAAGCTCACGCTCACCCAGCGGCTGTCGCTCGTGTTCTCGATCCTGCTGCTCGCGTGCTCCGGCGCGTCCGCGTGGCTGCAGATCCGCGCGAACGACATGCGCGAGAAGGAAGTCGTGCAGGCGTTGTCGCGCGACCTGGCCGCCAACATCGCCAACAGCGCGCCGCTGATGGACGCGAACGGGCTGCGCCCGGACGCCGTGCGCACGCTGTTCAGCCAGCTGATGGGCGTGAACCCGAGCGTCGAGGTGTACCTGCTCGACAACGCCGGGCGCATCAAGGGCGACGACGCGCCGCCCGGCCACGTGAAGCGCGACCGCATCGATCTCGCGCCCGTGCAGCAATTCATCGCGGGCCGGCCGCTGCCGATCCTCGGCGACGATCCGCGCAGCCCGGACGCGCGCAAGGTGTTCAGCGCCGCGCCGCTGCAGCGAGCGGGGCAGCCGCCGTCGGGCTACATCTACGTGGTGCTGCTCGGCGAGGCGCACGACCGGCTCGCCGCGCGCGTCGACGCCGGCAACGTGCTGCGCACGACGCTGTGGTCGATGGCCGTCGTCGCGCTGCTCGGCCTGCTCGCGGGCCTGACCGCGTTCAGTTTCATCACGCGCCCGCTGCGCCGGCTGACCGACGCGATGCGCGGCTTCGACGCGAACGGCGCGCCCGACACGCAGCCGCCGGTGCCGCGCTCGCCGGGCCGGCGCGGCGACGACATCGTGGTGCTCGAATCCGCGTTCGCGCAGATGGCCGACCGGATCGGCGACCAGTGGCGCGCGCTGACGCGCCAGGACCAGCAGCGCCGCGAACTGATCACGAACATCTCGCACGACCTGCGCACGCCGCTGACGTCGCTGCACGGCTATCTGGAAACGCTGTCGCTGAAGGCCGACACGCTCGCCGAACCCGAGCGGCGGCGCTACCTGTCGATCGCGCTCGCGCAAAGCGCGAAGGTCGGCCGGCTCGCGCAGGCGCTGTTCGAGCTCGCGCGGCTCGAATCGGGCGGCGTGCAGGCCGAGCGCGAGCCGTTCTCGCTCGTCGATCTCGTGCAGGACGTGTTCCAGAAATTCGAGCTGACCGCGCAGTCGCGCGGCGTCGCGCTGCATGCGCGGATTCCGCCGCGCGTGCCGGTCGTGTCGGCCGATCTCGGGATGATCGAGCGCGTGCTGACCAACCTGCTCGACAACGCACTGCGGCACACGCCGCCGCACGGCGAGGTCGAGGTCGCGCTGGCGCCGCAGGGCGACCGCGTGGTCGTGACCGTCGCGGATACCGGCGAAGGAATTCCGGCCGCGCGGCGCGAAGGGCTGTTCCAGCGGCCGCAGCGGCCGATGAGCGGCGGCACGGTGACGAGCGGCGGTCTCGGCCTGCTGATCGTGCACCGGATGCTCGCACTCAACGGCAGCGGCATCCGGCTCGTCGACCGGGCCGGGCGCGGCGCGGTGTTCGAGTTTGCGCTGGCGGTCGCGCCGCCGGCGGCCGGCGACGGTGCGCGCTGATGCACGACGCAAAGAATATTTAATGGGGCGCGAACCGGTTGACCCAGCGCGGCCCTCTTGGTGGACGAGAGGTCTTCTCTCGACAACCTGAAGAGGCTCCCGATGTTCTATGTGAAGAATGTTCCCGGCTGGGAACGTGTGGTCCGGGTCGTGATGGGCGCGGTCGTCGCCGTGCTGGCGCTGGCGATGCTGAAGGGCGTCGCCGGCATCGCGGTGGCGGTGATGGCGGCCGGTATCGTCGTGTCGGGGCTGGTCGGCTTCTGTCCGGCCTGCGCGATGGTCGGCCGCCGTCTCGACAAGTCACTCAAGTCGAAGGGCTGACATGCCGACCGACGAGCAACGGCTGGGCGCGATCGAGGCGGCCCGTACCGGCGACCCGGTCGCGCTCGAACGGCTGCTGCGCCTGTGCCAGCCCGACGCGCGCCGCTATGCGCAGCGCAACTGCTTCATCTCCGATGTCGACGATGCCGTGCAGGAAGCGCTGCTGATCGTGTCGCGCAAGGTGACGTCGGTGCGCACGCTGGCGGCGTTCTCGGGCTGGCTGTTCAGTGTCGTGCGCCGCGAATGCCGCCGGCTCGGCCGCAAGGCGCTGAACTACGATCCGTACAACGAGGAGCGGGTCGACCGCTGGCTGGACGGTCGCGACACCGAGGCGCTGCGGCGCGAACTGGTCGACGCGCTGGAATCGCTGCCGCAGGATTATCGCGACATCCTGCTGATGCGCGATTTCGAGGAACTCACGATTGCCGAGATCGCGGCGCGCGTCGGGCTGTCGCCGGCCGCCGCGAAAAGCCGCCTGCATCGCGCCCGCACGCTGGCGCGCGAGTATCTGCTCGCGTAGCGGCCCGTGCTTATCCGCCGCGCTTGCGCCGAACGTCGCTCGGTGTCGTGCCGGTCCAGCGCTTGAACGCGTGGCGGAAGCCGACCGCATCGCTGAAGCCGAGCGTCAGCGCGATGTCCTCGGTGCTGAGCGTGGTCGTGCTGAGGTAGTCGATCGCGAGCGCCTTGCGCACGCTCGTCAGCAGCTCGCTGTACGACGTGCCTTCGGCTTCGAGCTTGCGGCGCAACGTGCGCGACGTGATGCACAGGCTGTCCGCGATCGCGTCGATGTCCGGAAACTGCCCGGGCGTGCGCGTGAGTTCCTGGTACACGCGCCGCGTGACGCTGGCCTGGCTGCGCAATTCATCGAGCAGGCTCGCGCAGTGCGACGACACCTGCGCGACGGTAATCGGATTCGCGAGCTGCGGCGCGCGCGTGAGCCACGCGGCCGGATAGCTGAGCACATGATGCGGCTGGTCGAACGCGATCGGGCATTCGAGCGCGTCGGCCAGCGATGCCGCGTGCGGCGGCTCCGGCTGCGCGAACTGCGCGCGCGCCGGCACGCACCATGCACCCATCACGTCCTTGATGATCGTCACGTGCAGCGCGAACTGCATGTCGATCAGGAAACGGTACAGCGGCTCGTCGAGATCGGGCAGCGCGACTTCGTGCCGGTCCGGAAACAGCCACGAGGCGGTGTCGCCCTGTTCGATCCAGCGGATCGCGAGCATGCCGTTCGCGAGCCGGTGATACTTGACGGCCGAATCGAACGCGTGCGCGAGCGATTCCGAACACAGCATCGCGTAGCCGTACATCCCGTAGCTCGATGCGTGCAGCCGGCGGCCGACGCGCACGCCGAGATCGGTGCCGTCGTACCGGCCGATCGCATGGCGCGCGGCCGTCAGGAACTGCAGCGGCGACGTGAGCGTGAACGGGTCCGCGACGTCGGCCGGCGTGAGGCCGGTGCCGTCGAGCAGCGTGGCCGGGTCGAGGCCGGCCTGCGCGGCCACGTCGAGCAGCACGGCCAGCTTGGCCGGCGTGAAGCGCTGCTCGCGCAACGCGTGGGGGGCGGCGGCGTCCGGCAGGCGGGCTGCGCGGGCGGCCGTCGGGTTCAAGAGCGCACTGCGCGACATGGCGGAATCCTGCGTCCGATTCGATATCGTTTACGGCACGCAATTCTGCGCGGGAACGGTCCCATACGCTACAGGGTTCACCCTGATACGCCGATAGCCAGGCCGAGCCGGGCGGGCCACCGCCGCACGAAGTTGCGTAGACAAGTCCGCCCGCGTGTCCGTTTCGATCATCTTTTCGGCCGCCCGGATCATTTGCAAAGCACGGCGCGCGGGCGATAGTCGCCGGTCAGGCGACGGCCCGCGTCCTTCCGGCGTGCAGGCCGCCGTGCGAACGGTGCGCTGCGGGCGCACCGTCCCCCGAGCCTAGGAGTGAGACATGACGAAGAGACACTGGACCGGGTCGTATGGCTCGATTCCCGCCGAGATCGATGCCGATCGCCATCCTTCCGTAAGCGCGCTGCTCGACGACGCGATGCGCCGCTTCGCCGATCGTCCGGCGTTCCATGCGTACGGCCGCACGCTCACCTATGCCGATGTCGACCGCCTGTCGACCGCGCTGGCCGCGTATCTGCAGCAGGTCGTCGGCGTGCGCAAGGGCGATCGCGTAGCCGTGATGCTGCCCAACGTGCTCGCGTTTCCGGTCGTGTTCGTCGCCGTCGCGAAGATCGGCGCCATCCAGGTCAACGTGAACCCGCACTACACCGCGCGCGAACTCGAGCATCAGCTCAACGACGCGGGCGTCGAGGTGGCCGTCGTCTGCGGCGGCTCGATGGGCACGTTCGCCGACGTGGTCGGCGGCACGCGCGTGCGCACCGTGCTGAGCGTGGGGCGCGGCGATCTCGGCGTCGTCGACGCGCCGGCCGGCACGTGCGACGCCCTGCCGCCCGGCTCGAGCGCGCTCGCGGACGCGATCGCCGCGGGCGAATCGCTCGCGTACGAGCCGGTCGCGCTCGGCGGCGCGGACCTTCTGCTGCTGCAATACACCGGCGGTACGACCGGCCTGTCGAAGGGCGCGGCGCTGTCGCACCGCAACCTCGTCGCGAACATCGAACAGTTCGCGGCGATCGTGCCGGCGGCGCGCGAGCCCGGCGAGGAGGTCGTCGTCACGGCGATCCCGCTGTATCACATCTTCGCGTTGACGGTGAACTTCCTGTCCTACTTCGCGATCGGCGCGCAGAACTGGCTCGTCGCGAACCCGCGCGACATGGACGGATTCATCGACGTGCTGAAGGCCGCGCGGCCGACGGTGTTCGTCGGCGTGAACACGCTGTACGCGGGGCTCGCGGGCCATCCGCGCCTGAAGGAAGTCGACTGGTCGCGGCTGAAGCTGTCGGCCGGCGGCGGCGCGGCGGTGATCGACGTGATCTCGTCGCGCTGGAAGGCCGTGACGGGCAATTTCATCCGAGAGGGCTACGGGCTGTCGGAAACATCGCCGGTCGTGTCGTTCAACCCGCAGTCGATCGACGCGTTCACGGGCACCACGGGCCTGCCGCTGCCGTCGACCGACGTGAAGCTGCTCGACGACCAGGATCGCGAGGCGGCGATCGGCGAAGCGGGCGAGATCTGCGTGAAGGGGCCGCAGGTGATGGGCGGCTACTGGCAGAAGCCGGACGCGAACGCGGCCGCGTTCACGGCGGACGGCTATTTCCGCACCGGCGACGTCGGCGTGTTCGACGCGGCCGGCTTCCTGCGGATCGTCGACCGCAAGAAGGACATGATCATCGTGTCGGGCTTCAACGTGTATCCGAACGAGGTGGAAGCCGTCGCGACCGCGCTGCCGGGCGTCGCCGAATGCGCGTGCATCGGCGTGCCGGACCCGCGCACGGGCGAGGCCGTCAAGCTGTTCGTGGTGCTCGCGCCGGATGCCGACGTGAACGACGCGCAACTCGTCGAGCATTGCCGCGCGAGCCTCGCGGCGTACAAGGTGCCGAAGATCGTCCGCTTCGTCGACCGGCTGCCGAAGTCGACGGTCGGCAAGATCCTGCGGCGGGAACTGAGCCGCACCGACTGATGGCGGCGACGCGCCGCACGGCCGCCGCTGCGCGGTCCGGCGCGCCGAACACGCGAAAGGCCCCGAAGGCCCCGGGAGGGCCGCTCAAGTACAATGCGAGCGGTTCGACCGACGGGGACGCGATGACCGGTTCAGACTCACTTGCCGCCCGGCCCGGGCATGCGCTGCCGTCGCCGAGCGCGACGGTGCCGATCTCGCTCGTCAACGGCTTCCTCGCGAGCGCGGGTGTGCAGCGCGATGTGGTCGAACGCTATCTGCGCGGCGCCGGCATCCCGATCGAGCTGCTCGGCGAGCCGCATTCCCGCGTGACGGAAGAGCAGTTCTCGACGCTGTACCGCACGCTCGCGATCGACCTCGACGACGAGATGCCCGGCATCTTCTCGCGCCCGCTGCGCGGCGGCACGCTGAAGTACCTGTGCCTGAGCCTGCTCGATGCGCGCAACCTCGAAACGACGCTGCATCGTTTCGGGCAATTCTTCCATATCCTGCTCGACGACTTCTTCGTCGAATCGAAGCGCGACGGCCTCGTCGCGCAGGTGCTGCTGCGCCCGAACGACGCGATCGGACCGATCGGCGCGCTCGGCCAGGAGCTGATGCTCAAGCTCGTGCACGGCGTGTGCTCCTGGCTGATCGGGCAGAAGATCCCGCTGCTGCAGATCGAGTTCGCGTGCCCGCGGCCGCGCCATGCGGTCGAGCACCTGTACTTCTTCACCGGCTCGGTGAAGTTCGACTGCGAGCGCACGCTGATGCGCTTCAGCGCCGACTACCTCGACGCGCCGATCCGGCAGAGCAAGCGCAACCTGAGCAAGTTTCTCGCGCGTGCGCCCGGCGACTGGATCTTCGAATCGTTCAGCGAACAGCTCGTGTGCCACCGCGTGCGGCAGTACCTGTCGGCGGCGCTGCCCGACCTGCCCGTGATCGACCAGGCGGCCGAGCACCTGCACTGTTCGGTGCGCACGCTGAGCCGGCACCTCGCGGCCGAAGGGACGACGTTCCAGGTGCTGAAGGACGAGTTGCGGCGCGACATCGCGATCCAGCGGCTGACGGACACGCCCGACACGATCGCGGCGATCGGCGCCGATATCGGTTTCGACGATCCGAGCGCGTTCCATCGCGCGTTCCGGCACTGGACGGGGAGTACGCCGGGGACTTACCGGCGGCAGGTCTGATGCGTCAGCGGCAGCCGGGTTTCGAGGACGGCTCCCATAACCGGCTTCCCTCGCCGGGCCCCATAGGCGGCTCCCTTTTGGCACGTGCATTTGCGAAAGCCAATGCGCTGTTTCACGCGCTGGCAGCACAACGCCGCTTGCCAGCAGATTGTCCACACTGCTTGCGCAACCGAATCGCGTATCGAACCGCAGTCACCACGTTTTGCGGCAATGCAAACGCGCGCCGCGGAATGGATGCAGAAGAAGGGTTGTTCGAACTGATGGAAGGCAATATCACCTCGTATCGCCTTTCTGCGAATACTTAATTGTGAAAAAGTGCCGCCGGAGACGGTCCATGAGACGCCCCCCTTGCGCGGTACACCGGCGGCACACCGTTTGCTAGCCGAATCCCTGAAACGTGTTCCCGCCAAACCCCTGTCCAGCCGGGCGTTCCTGGCAACCTGCCCCCATCCCGTGGCCGGTTTTGTCACCATGTGGGCCGGATATGACAATAGGAATCGGCGAGCGCGGCAGTACGATGGGTCATCACGTCGCCCCGGGCCTTGCCGGTTTTGCCGCATCGAGCCCCGAGTGCGCCTCATTCACCGACTGATTGGAACATCGACCATGAGCTATCACGCCCCCGTCAAGGACATGCTGTTCGTGCTGAAGGAACTCGCGGGCATCGACGCCGTCGCGCAGTTGCCCGGCTTCGAGGATGCCGGTTACGACACGGCGCAGGCCGTGCTCGACGAATCCGCGAAGTTCTGCGGCGAGGTGCTGGCGCCGCTGAACGTCGAGGGCGACCGCAACCCGAGCAGCTGGAAGGACGGCGTCGTGACCGCAACGCCGGGCTTCGGCGACGCATTCCGCCAGTTCGTCGAAGGCGGGTGGCAGGGGCTGCAGCATCCGGCCGAGTACGACGGCCAGGGGCTGCCGAAGCTGATCGCGACGCCGTGCATCGAGATGCTGAACGCGTCGAACCTGTCGTTCGCGCTGTGTCCGCTGCTGACCGACGGTGCGATCGAGGCGCTGCTGACGGCCGGCACCGACGAGCAGAAGCAGCGCTACGTGCCGAAGCTGATCTCGGGCGAATGGACCGGCACGATGAACCTGACCGAGCCGCAGGCAGGCTCCGATCTGGCACTGGTGCGCTCGCGCGCCGAGCCGCAGGGCGACGGCACGTACAAGGTGTTCGGCACGAAGATCTTCATCACGTGGGGCGAGCACGACATGGCGGACAACATCGTCCACCTGGTGCTGGCGCGCACGCCGAACGCGCCGGAAGGCGTGAAGGGCATCTCGCTGTTCATCGTGCCGAAGTTCATGGTCAACGAAGACGGCTCGCTGGGCGCGCGCAACGACGTGCACTGCGTGTCGATCGAGCACAAGCTCGGGATCAAGGCGAGCCCGACGGCGGTGCTGCAGTACGGCGACCACGGCGGCGCGGTCGGCTACCTGATCGGTGAAGAAAACCGCGGTCTGGAATACATGTTCATCATGATGAACGCGGCGCGCTTCGGCGTCGGGATGCAGGGGATCGGCGTGGCCGACCGTGCATACCAGAAGGCGGCGGAATTCGCGAAGGAACGCGTGCAGAGCCGCCCGGTGGACGGCTCGGCGAAGCAGTCGGTGACGATCATCCATCACCCGGACGTGCGCCGCATGCTCGGCACGATGCGCGCGCTGACCGAAGGCGCGCGGGCGCTGGCGTACGTGGCCGCCGCGCACAGCGACATTGCCCACCGCCATTCGGACGAGGCGACGCGCAGCCGTCATCAGGCAATCTACGAGTATCTGGTGCCGGTGGTGAAGGGCTGGAGCACGGAGATGGTGAACGATGTGGCGAGCCTGGGCGTGCAGGTGCACGGCGGGATGGGCTTCATCGAGGAGACGGGCGCGGCGCAGTACTACCGCGATGCGCGGATCCTGGCGATCTACGAAGGGACGACGGCGATCCAGGCGAACGACCTGGTCGGGCGCAAGACGATGCGCGACGGCGGCGCGGTGGCGAAGGCGCTGCTCGCGGAAGTCGGCGACACGGTGGCGGCGCTGGGCAAGCTGGACGGCGCGGCGGCCGCATCGATGAAGGTACGACTGGAGCAGGGCGCTCGCGCGCTGGCGTCGGTGGTGGATTACGTGGTCGCGAACGTGAAGCAGGACCCGAACGCGGTGTTCGCGGGCAGCGTGCCGTACCTGAAGCTGGCGGGCGTGGTGCTGTGCGGGTGGCAGATGGCGCGCGCACTGGTGGCCGCGCAGGCGAACCGCGCGAGCGACCCGGCGTTCTTCGATGCGAAGATCGCGATCGCGCAATGCTATGCGGAGCACATTCTCGTGCAGGCCGGTGCGCTCGAAGCGTCGATCGTCGGCGCGAAGGGCAACGAGAGCGTGCTCGCGTTGACGGAAGACCAGTTCTGACCGGCTGACGGTCGGGACGCAGGAGGAGACAGGATTTTGACCACACAGGACTTGCTCGCGCAATACGGCCCGCGCGAATCGATGGAATACGACGTCGTGATCGTCGGCGGCGGCCCCGCCGGGCTGTCTGCGGCGATCCGGCTCAAGCAGCTGGCCGCCGAGAAAGGCACCGAGATCG
>JAIRVP010000080.1 GCA_031253835.1 Burkholderia sp.
GGCGGCCAGGTCGACATCACGAACGGCAAGTTCGTGTTCTCGGCGTCCGAGGCGTACATGATCGAGAACGGCAAGATCACCTACCCGGTGAAGGGCGCGACGCTGATCGGCAGCGGCCCCGAATCGCTGAAGGACGTGAGCATGATCGGCAACGACATGTCGCTCGACTCGGGCGTCGGCGTGTGCGGCAAGGAAGGCCAGAGCGTGCCGGTCGGCGTCGGCCAGCCGACCCTGCGGATCGACAGGATGACGGTCGGCGGTACGGCATAACCGCATCACGGCGCAGACAATCCGCGCATTTCGAAGAAAACGCGCGGATTGTCCGCATTTTCGACCACCCCGGTTGCCAGCCGTCCCGCGACGCGGTATAAATTCTGAATCAACTTTTTTGACGAACCGAATCCCCGTCATGTCCGCCAAGTTTTACTTTTACTTTTTTTGGTATCTCAGACCGCTGGCGGATCGAGAGGGTTGATGGCGCGTAAAGCGCAACCGAAATTCCCGAAAAAACCGCCGGCGATCCCGGCGGTTTTTTTTCGCCCCTCGCCACCCGGTTGCCGCCGCAGCGGTCCCGCGGCCCCGACCGAAACCACTGAATCGCTTGAATTGATGAATCTGCCGCACGCGTAACAATTGGTCGGCGCCCTCAACAGCTTTGCATGGGACCGGAGTAGGTGCTGAAGCACTCACTCCGGTCGACAAAGGAGAAACAGCATGCCCCCGCACAACACCGACGACGTCCGCATTCGCGAACTCAAGGAACTGACGCCGCCCGCCCACCTGATCCGCGAATTCGCGTGCTCCGAAGCCGCGTCCGAGCTGATCTACAACTCGCGCCAGTCGATGCATCGCATCCTGCACGGGATGGACGACCGGCTGATCGTCGTCGTCGGGCCGTGCTCGATCCATGACACGAAGGCGGCGATCGAATACGCGGGCCGGCTCGTGAAGGAGCGCGAGCGCTTCCAGGGCGAACTGGAAATCGTGATGCGCGTGTACTTCGAGAAGCCGCGCACGACGGTCGGCTGGAAGGGGCTCATCAACGATCCGCACCTCGACAACAGCTTCAAGATCAACGAAGGGCTGCGCACCGCGCGCGAGCTGCTGCTGCAGATCAATGAGATGGGGCTGCCGGCCGCGACCGAATACCTCGACATGATCAGCCCGCAATACATCGCCGACCTGATCTCGTGGGGTGCGATCGGCGCACGCACGACCGAGTCGCAGGTGCACCGCGAGCTCGCGTCGGGGCTGTCGTGCCCGGTCGGCTTCAAGAACGGCACCGACGGCAACGTGAAGATCGCGGTCGACGCGATCAAGGCCGCGTCGCAGCCGCACCATTTCCTGTCGGTGACGAAGGGCGGCCACTCGGCGATCGTGTCGACGGCCGGCAACGAGGACTGCCACGTGATCCTGCGCGGCGGCAAGACGCCGAACTACGACGCGGACAGCGTGAACGCCGCCTGCGCGGACATCGGCAAGGCCGGCCTCGCCGCGCGCCTGATGATCGACGCGAGCCACGCGAACAGCTCGAAGAAGCACGAGAACCAGATCCCCGTCTGCGCGGACATCGGCCGCCAGATCGCGGCCGGCGACGCCCGCATCGTCGGCGTGATGATCGAGTCTCACCTCGTCGAGGGCCGCCAGGACCTGAAGGAAGGCTGCGCACTGACCTACGGCCAGAGCATCACCGACGCGTGCATCGCGTGGGACGACAGCGTGACGGTGCTCGAAGGCCTCGCGGAATCGGTCAAGGCACGCCGCGTCGCGCGCGGCAGCGGCAACTGATCGCCTGCCCCTGCGCGACAACGAAAAAGCCCGGCTCGCGCCGGGCTTTTTTCATGGGCCGCCGACTGCCGGCCGGCAGGTTGGCCATGCGGCCAGCCTGCGGTCGTCGTGCTGCTCTGCTAGACTAGCTAACATTGCCTAGCTAATCAGAGGATCGACCATGCCGACCGTCAACATGCACGACGCCAAGTCGCGGCTCTCAAGTCTCGTCGAAGCACTCGAATTGGGGCGCGAATCCGAAGTCGTGATCGCCCGCAATGGTCATCCGGTCGCGCGGATCGTTCCGTATGCCGCGCCGAAGCGGATCGGCGCAGCCCGTCAGCTGCTTGCCGGACTGAACATCCCGACAACCGTCGAGGCGTTCAACGCCTGCGACGAATCGATTGCCGCCGACTTCGATGCCAGTTCGGAACAGGGGCTCGCCCCGTGAAGCTGCTGCTCGATACGCACATCGCGCTCTGGGCAGCCGAAGGTGCACCTCAACTTTCGGCGACCGCGGCCGCATTGATCGAAGATCCCGACAACACGCTGTACGTCAGCGCCGCGTCCATCTGGGAAATCGCGATCAAATACCGCAAAGGCAATCTGCCCGTCCATCCGCGCGATGCACGTTCGGCATTCCGGCTCGCAGGTTTTGCGGAGTTGCCGATCAGCAGCGATCACGCCGAAGGCGTCGCCGCACTGCCCGATTTTCCGGATCATGCCGATCCGTTCGACCGTGTCATGGTCGCGCAGGCGCTCCATGAAGGCATGCCGCTGATCAGCGCCGATCCCAAAGTGTGGCGCTATCACGCCACGCTGATGCTGCGCGTCTGACGCGCGGTCCACAACGAAAAAGCCCGGCTCGCGCCGGGCTTTTTTCATGAGCCGCCGACCGCCGGCCGGCACATCACTCGAGCGCGCCCGAACCGAAGATCTCGGTATTGATGCGCTCCGGCGCGACGCCGAGCGCGACCAGCGCATCGCGTTGCGCCTTCATGAACGCGATCGGGCCGCAGATGTAATAGTCGGCGTCCGGCACCCGCGCGTACTGCTGCACGCGTTCCGGTGTGAGGCGCCCTTCCAGGTCGTAGTCGATGCCGACGCGATCGTTCGGGCCGACCAGTTCGTACAGCACCGTGCGCTTGACGTTCGCGTGCGTGCGCACCGTGTCGTTCAGCCAGTCGCGGAACGCATGCACTGCGCCCGAACGGCAGGCATGGACGAACCGCACTTCACGCGGGCTGCCTGCTTCGACCAGCGTCGATGCCATCGACACCATCGGCGTCAGGCCGACACCGCCGGAGATCAGCACGACCGGCGTCTCGACGCCGCGCTTCAACGAGAATTCGCCCATCGGCGCGGTCACCTCGACGATCGCGCCCTCTTCCACGCCGTCGTGCATCAGCGTCGACACCTTGCCGGCCGGGATCGCTTCCGGCTGGCCGGCCTCGCGCTTCACCGAGATGCGCAGCCACTTGCCGTGCGGTGCATCGGACAGGCTGTACTGGCGCGGCTGGTCGACGCCGAGGTCGCCGACGTAGCGCTTCACCGTGATGTACTGGCCCGGCTCGAAGGCCGGCGCCGCGCCGCCGTCGGCGGGCGTCAGGTAGAACGACGTGATCTCGTCGCTCTCGCGCACCTTGCGCGCAACCTTGAACGGGCGGAAGCCGCTCCACGCGGCGCCCGCGTACAGGTCGGCCTCGGCGCCGATCAGGATCTGCGCGAGCTGGCCGTACGCGACGCGCCATGCCTCGAGCGTCTCGGCGTCGACCGCGTCGCCGAGCACTTCGACGATCGATGCGAGCAGGTTCTCGCCGACGATCGGGTAATGCTCGGGGCGGATGTTCAGGCTCGCGTGCTTGTGCGCGATGTGCGACACCGCACCGCCCAGCGCGCCGAGATTGTCGATGTTCGCCGCGTACGCATAGACGGCCTTCGCGAGCGTTTCCGGCTGGCTGCCGGTCTTCTGGTGCGTCTGGTTGAACAGGTTCTTCAGTTCCGGATGGCGCGCGAACATGCGCTGGTAGAAGTGCTTCGTGATCGTCGCGCCGTGAACGGCGAGGACAGGGGCAGTGGCCTTCACGCGAGCCATCTGGTCAGCGGTGATGTGGGTCATGTTCGTTCTCCGTTAAACATGCACATACAATACATGTTTAAAAAATCAGCTTCACTCGGGCAAATTGTCGCAGTGCGCAAACGCACCGCGACGGGCTAGCGGACACGGCCGCGTTCCCACAGCACGTCCGCCCCGCCGCCGGCGCGGTTCAGCACGCGCGCCAGCACGAACAGCAGGTCGGACAGCCGGTTCACGTAGCGCCGCGGTGCATCATTGAGCGTGTCGTGGCGGCCGAGCGCGACGATCGAGCGCTCGGCACGGCGGCACACCGTCCGGCACACGTGCGCGAGCGACGCCGCGCGCGAACCGGCCGGCAGGATGAATTCCTTGAGCGGCGGCAGCGTCGCGTTGTAGTCGGCGAGCCACTGGTCGAGCCGTGCGAGATGCGTGTCGTCGAGTACCGTGTGGCCGGGAATGCACAGCTCGCCGCCGAGATCGAACAGGTCGTGCTGGATCGTGACGAGCGCCGTGCGCACGTCGTCCGGCAGCGTCTCGGCGAGCAGCACGCCGAGGTTCGAATTCAGTTCGTCGACGTCGCCGATCGCCGCGATCCGCGCGTCGTCCTTGCCGATGCGCCGTCCGTCGCCGAGGCCGGTGGTGCCGTCGTCGCCGGTGCGCGTGGCGATCTTGCTCAAGCGGTTGCCCATGCGAATGTCCTCTCGTGCGCGGCCGTGATGCGGCCCGGTTGGCTGGAACGCGATTATCGCAGCCCGCGGCGGCGGGCGCAGCGGACGTTACAGCGTAGAATGGGCCGAAAGTTTGACAAGCCGTCAGGAGACATTCGTGAATCACCCTGCCCCGCCGGCCACCACGCGCCGCCCGCTGCCTCCCGCCATGCTCGATGCGCTACGCGCCGCCTTCGGCGAGCGCGTGTCGACCGCCGAAGCGGTTCGCACGCACCACGGCCGCGACGAATCGCCGTTCGATCCGCAACTGCCCGACGCCGTCGTGTTCGCGCACAGCACGGATGACGTGCGCGAAGTCGTGTCACTGTGCTCGCTCTACAGCGTGCCGCTGATTCCGTACGGCGCCGGCTCGTCGCTCGAAGGCCACCTGCTCGCGGTGCGCGGCGGCGTGTCGCTCGACCTGTCGGAAATGAACCGCGTGCTGTCGATCAACGCCGAAGACCTGACCGTGACGGTCGAGCCGGGCATCACGCGCAAGGCGCTCAACGAGGCGCTGCGCGATACCGGCCTGTTCTTCCCGATCGATCCGGGCGCCGACGCCAGCATCGGCGGGATGACCGCGACCCGCGCATCGGGTACCAACGCCGTGCGCTACGGCACGATGCGCGAGAACGTGCTCGGCCTGACCGCGGTGCTCGCCGACGGCCGCGTGGTGAAAACCGGCTCGCGCGCGCGCAAGTCGTCGGCCGGCTACGACCTCACGCGCCTGTTCGTCGGGTCCGAAGGCACGCTCGGCGTAATCACCGAGATCACGCTGCGCCTGCACCCGCTGCCGGAAGCCGTGTCGGCCGCAATCTGCACGTTCCCGACGATGGGCGACGCGGTGCGCACCGTGATCGAGACGATCCAGATCGGCGTGCCGATCGCGCGCGTCGAATTCGTCGATGCGCTCGCCGTGCGCTCGATCAACCGCCATTCGAACCTGACGCTCACCGAAGCGCCGACGCTGTTCTTCGAATTCCACGGCACCGAGGCCGGCGTGAAGGAACAGGCCGAACTCGTGCAGGCGCTCGCCGGCCAGAACAACGGCCAGGGCTTCGAATGGGCGACACGCCCCGAGGACCGTACCCGGCTCTGGGCCGCCCGCCACAACGCGTACTTCGCGATGCTGCAGTTGAAGCCGGGCTGCCGCGCGGTGACGACCGACGTCTGCGTGCCGATCTCGCAGCTTGCCGCGTGCGTCGAGGAAACCGAGGTCGACCTGCGCGCATCGTCGCTGCCCTGCCCGATCGTCGGCCACGTCGGCGACGGCAATTTCCACGTCGCGATCCTGATCGCCCCCGACAAGCCCGAGGAAATCGCGGAAGCCGAACACATCAACGACCGGATCGTCGAGCGCGCGCTGCGCCTCGGCGGCACCTGCACGGGCGAGCACGGCGTCGGGCTGCACAAGATGCGCTTCCTGCCGAAGGAGCACGGCGACAACGCGATCGACACGATGCGTGCGATCAAGCTCGCGCTCGATCCGCGCAACCTGATGAATCCGGGCAAGATTTTCACGTGCTGACACCGGCGGCGCGACAGCGCGCCGCCTGCTGCAGGAGACCTCATGAACGCTCCCGTCGAACTGTCGAGCGCGGCCCGCGCGCAGCGCCAGCGCGAAGTCGTGCAGGCGCTGATGGCCGTGCTGCCGACGCACTGCCTGCTGTACCGCGACGAAGACACCGCGCCGTACGAATGCGACGGCCTGTCCGCGTACCGCCGCCTGCCGCTCGCGGTCGCGCTGCCCGAAACGGAATCGCAGGTGCAGCGGATCGTGCAGATCTGCCGCCGCATGGAAGTGCCGATCGTGCCGCGCGGCGCCGGCACGAGCCTGTCGGGCGGCGCGCTGCCGATCGCGCTCGGCGTCGTGCTGTCGCTCGCGCGCTTCACGCGCATCGTCGAAGTCGATCCGTACGCGCGCACCGCGACCGTGCAGCCCGGCGTGCGCAACCTCGCGATCTCCGAGGCCGCCGCGCCGTACGGCCTGTATTACGCGCCCGATCCTTCGTCGCAGATCGCGTGCACGATCGGCGGCAACGTCGCGGAAAATTCCGGCGGCGTCCATTGCCTGAAATACGGGCTGACCGTGCACAACGTGATGCGCGTGCGCGCGGTGACGATCGACGGCGAGATCGTCGAATTCGGCTCGCTCGCGCTCGACATGCCGGGCCTCGACCTGCTCGCGGTGATGATCGGCAGCGAGGGGATGTTCGCGATCGTCACCGAGGTGACGGTGCGGCTGATCCCGAAGCCGCAGACCGCACAGCTCGTGATGGCGAGCTTCGACGACGTCGTCAAGGGCGGCGAGGCCGTCGCGGCGATCATCGCGTCGGGCATCATCCCGGCCGGGCTCGAGATGATGGACAAGCCGGCCACGCAGGCCGTCGAGGCGTTCACGCACGCGGGCTACGACCTCGACGCGAAGGCGATCCTGCTATGCGAATCGGACGGCACGCCGGAAGAAGTCGCCGAGGAGATCGTGCGGATGACGGCCGTGCTGCGCGAACACGGCGCGACGCGCATCCAGGTGTCGCGCAACGAACAGGAGCGGCTGCGCTACTGGTCGGGCCGCAAGAACGCGTTTCCGGCCGCCGGCCGCATTTCCGCGGATTATTACTGCATGGACGGCACCGTGCCGCGCCGTGCGATCGGCCCGCTGCTCGCGCGCATCGAGCAGCTCGAGACGCGCTACGGGCTGCGCTGCATCAACGTGTTCCATGCGGGCGACGGCAACATGCATCCGCTGATCCTGTACAACGCGAACGATCCGGACGAGCTGCACCGCGCCGAGCAGTTCGGCGCGGAAATCCTCGAATGCTGCGTGGAATTCGGCGGCAGCGTGACGGGCGAGCACGGCGTCGGCATCGAGAAGCTCAATTCGATGTGCGTACAGTTCTCGCCGCAGGAGCGCGACGCGTTCTTCGCGGTCAAGCGCGCATTCGATCCGGCCGGCCTGCTGAACCCGGACAAGGGCATCCCGACCCGCGCGCGCTGCGCCGAGTACGGCCGCCAGCACGTGCGCGGCGGGCTGCTGCCGCACCCCGACCTGCCGCGCTTCTGAGCGGCGCGCGGGTCGCGGCCCGTGCCCGCGGCCAGGCCGCGGCGCATGGCCGTGCCTGCGTGGCCCCGTTCGTGCGGTGACGCGGGCAGGCGGCCTGCAATACCGGGCTTAGGGATAGTCGCGATGTGGAATCGCGCCACCCCGGTACAATCGACCGAACAACAAGTCGAGGCAGCAACAGAACATGGAAGAGGACGACATCGTCGCCGGATGGGCCGAGCGCATTCGCGCGGCCAGTGCCGACGGCCGGCCGCTGCGGATTCGCGGCGGCGGCACCAAGGACTGGTACGGCCAGGCGCTCGAGGGCGAAATACTCGACACGCGCGCGTTTCAGGGCGTCGTGTCGTACGACCCGGCCGAACTCGTCGTCACGGTCCGCGCGGGCACGCCGCTCGCGCAGCTTGAAACCGTCCTCGCCGAGTGCGGCCAGATGCTGCCGTTCGAGCCGCCGCACTTCGGCCGCGCGGCCACGGTCGGCGGCTGCGTCGCGGCCGGTCTCGCGGGCCCGCGCCGCGCCACCTGCGGCGCCCCGCGCGATTTCGTGCTCGGCGTCACGCTGATGAACGGCCGCGGCGAGATGCTGCGCTTCGGCGGGCAGGTCGTGAAGAACGTCGCCGGCTACGACGTGTCGCGTCTGATGGCCGGCGCGCTCGGCACGCTCGGGCTGATGCTCGACCTGTCGATCAAGGTGCTGCCGATGCCCGTCGCCGAGGTCACGCTGAAGTTCGAGATGACCGCGACCGACGCGGTGCGCAAGCTCAACGAATGGGGCGGCCATCCGCTGCCCGTCAGCGCGAGCGCCTGGCGCAACGGTACGCTCGTGCTTCGCCTGTCGGGCGCCGAGGCGGCCGTGAAATCGGCGAAGACGCTGCTCGGCGGCGAAGTCGTCGATGCGGTCGAGGCCGAGCGCTTCTGGGCCGGCCTGCGCGAGCATACCGACCCGTTCTTCAACGGCATCCCGCCCGGCTACGCGCTGTGGCGCCTCGCGCTGCCGTCGATCACCGAACCGATGCACCTGCCCGGCACCCAGCTGATGGAATGGGGCGGCGCGCAGCGCTGGTGGATCACCGACGCCGACGCGCAGACCGTGCGCATGAGCGCGAAGCAGGCCGGCGGCCACGCGACGCTGTTCCGCGCGGGCGACGCGTACGACCGCAGCGCGGGCGTGTTCACGCCGCTGCCCGCCCCGATGATGAAAATCCACCGCGGACTGAAGACCGCGTTCGATCCCGCGCGCATCTTCAACCGCGGCCGGCTCTACCCCGATCTTTAGGGTCCGTTGACCGATGAAACGCACATGCGATTTCGGGCATTCCCGCGGAATGAATTTTTTAATTAGGGGTTGCCACGAGAACGGCCGCTCGCCGCGTTGCACGCCTTGCGAATACGTCAGTATTCGCGGCGTCATGCGCCTCGCGAGCGGCCGTTCTCGTGGCAACGCATGCGCGTTCCATATGTAAACGGACCCTCAGCCCGATGCAAACGAACCTCGCCGATTTCATCCGCAACACGCCCGACGGCGACGAGGCCGACGCGATCCTGCGCAAGTGCGTGCACTGCGGGTTCTGCACCGCGACCTGCCCGACCTACCAGCTCCTCGGCGACGAACTCGACGGCCCGCGCGGCCGCATCTACCTGATCAAGCAGATGGTCGAAGGCGCGCCCGTCACGCGCAGCACGCAGCAGCACCTCGACCGCTGCCTCACGTGCCGCAGCTGCGAGACGACCTGCCCGTCCGGCGTCCAGTACGGCCGGCTCGTCGAGATCGGCCGCAAGCACGTCGAGGCACAGGTCCAGCGCCCCGTGCAGCAACGGCTCGTGCGCCGCGTGCTCGCAAGCCTCGTGCCGAACGCCGCGCTGTTCTCGCCGGTGATGCGGCTCGGCCAGCACGTGCGGCCGCTGCTGCCGAAGCGGTTGCGCGACAAGGTGCCGCCGCGCACGCGGCTGCTCGAATGGCCGCACCGCACGCATCCGCGCAAGATGCTGATGCTCGGCGGCTGCGTGCAGCCGTCGATGCTGCCGAACATCAACATCGCGACCGCGCGCGTGCTCGACGCGCTCGGCATCGAGACGGTCGTCGCGCCCGACGCCGGCTGCTGCGGCGCGATCCGCCTGCACCTGAACTATCACGACGAAGCACTCGACGACGCGCGCCGCAACATCGACGCGTGGTGGCCGCACGTCGAACAGGGTGCCGAGGCGATCGTGATGAACGCCTCGGGCTGCGGCGCGACGGTGCTCGAATACGCACACCTGCTGCGCGACGATCCGGCCTACGCGGAGAAGGCGCAGCGCATCGTGTCGCTGACGCGCGACATCTCCGACGTGCTGCTCGCGTTCGAGGCCGAACTCGCGACGCTCGCGCGGCGCCGCGCGATCCATACCGTCGCGTACCACCCGCCGTGCACGCTGCAGCACGGCCAGCAGTCGCGCGGCAAGGTCGAGCGGCTGCTCGAGACGCTCGGCATCGACGTGCGGCTGCCGGCCGACAGCCATCTGTGCTGCGGCTCGGCCGGCACCTATTCGCTGACGCAGCCGTCGCTGTCGTACCGGTTGCGCAAGCAGAAGCTGCTGAAGCTGCAGGCGCTCGAACCGCAGATGATCGTATCCGGCAACATCGGCTGCATCGCGCACCTGCAGAGCGGCACGCAGATTCCGGTCGTCCACTGGGTCCAGCTCGTCGAGCATTTGCTGTACGGCTAGCGCGACGGGCCGCCGCAGCCGGATCTCGCGCGCGGCGTCCGTATAATGAGCGGATCGATGCGCCGCGTGCCGCGGCGCATCGGCTTCATGCCCGCTTCCGTGCCTGCTTCCGTGCCCGTCATGTCCGATCTCGCCACCCGTCTCGAATCCGTTCATCGCCGCATTGCCGACGCCGCCCGCGCGGCCGGCCGCGATCCCGCCACCATCTCGCTGCTCGCCGTGTCGAAGACGTTTCCCGCCGCCGACGTGCGCGCCGCGCATGCGGCCGGGCAACGCGCATTCGGCGAAAACTACGTGCAGGAATCGATCGACAAGATCGACGCGCTCGCCGACCTGCGCGCGAGCCTCGAATGGCATTTCATCGGGCCGCTGCAGTCGAACAAGACGCGCCCCGTCGCCGAACGCTTCGACTGGGTCCATTCGGTCGACCGGCTGAAGATCGCGCAGCGCCTGTCGGAACAGCGCCCCGCGCACCTGCCGCCGCTCAACGTGTGCGTGCAGGTGAACATCAGCGGCGAGGCGTCGAAGAGCGGCGTCGCGCCCGCCGACGTGGCCGAGGTCGCGCGCGCGGTCGCCGCGCTGCCGTCGCTGCGGCTGCGCGGCCTGATGGCGATCCCCGAACCGGCCGGCGACACCGACGCACAACGCGTGCCGCATCGCGCCCTGCGCGCGCTGTTCGACACGTTGCGCGCCGACGGCCTGCCGCTCGACACGCTGTCGATGGGCATGTCCGCCGATCTCGACGCGGCCGTGCTCGAAGGCGCGACGATCGTGCGCGTCGGCACCGCGATCTTCGGCGCGCGCGATTATTCGCACTGAACGCCGCGCCCTTTTCCGCCTTTCCGTTCACTCCCTTGCTCATTCGGACATCATGAAAATCGCATTCATCGGCGGCGGCAACATGGCCGCGGCCCTGATCGGCGGCCTGATCAAGCGCGGCGTTGCCGCTGACGGCCTGTATGCCATCGACGTCAACGAAGACGTCCGCGCGCGCGCCGCGCAGCAATTCGGCGTGCACACCGGCGCGGCCATCGACGCGACGCTCGCCGGTTACGACGCGATCGTGCTCGCGGTGAAGCCGCAGGTGCTGAAGGACGTCGCACAGGCGCTCGCGCCGCACCTGACGTCGCAACTCGTGATCAGCATCGCGGCCGGCATCCGCGGCACGGATCTCGCGCGCTGGCTCGGCGACTACGCGCGCGTCGTGCGCACGATGCCGAACACGCCCGCGCTGGTCGGCATGGGCGTGACGGGCCTCGCCGCGCTGCCGGGCGTCGACGCGGCCGGCCGCGAACTCGCATCGAACGTGCTCGGCGCGGTCGGCGAGATCGTGTGGTTCGACGACGAATCGCAGCTCGACGCCGTCACGGCCATTTCGGGCAGCGGCCCCGCGTACGTGTTCTATTTCATCGAAGCGCTGCAGGAAGCCGCGCGCCGCCTCGGCATGAACGACGAACAGGGCCGCGCGCTCGCGGTCGCGACGTTCACGGGCGCCGCGCAACTGGCCGCGCAATCGGGCGAGCCGGCGAGCGTGCTGCGCGAGCGCGTGACGTCGAAGGGCGGCACGACGGCCGCCGCGCTCGCGGCGTTCGACGCGCAGGGCGTGAAGGAAGCGATCGTACGCGGCGCGCTCGCGGCCGAAGCGCGTGCGAAGGAAATGGGCGACGAGCTCGGCCGCGCGTAAGCACGGTGGCGCGCCGGAGCTCCGGCGCCCGACGCAAAAAAAGCGGCCATCAGGCCGCTTTTTCATTGGCACCGCGCGCCGGGCGCGCGACTCGTTCAGTTGCCGGCCAGCAGGTAATGGGCGGCGATTCCGGCGAACAGCACGCCGCCGAGCCAGTTGTTGTGCCGGAATGCCGCGAAGCACGACATCCGTTCGCGGTCCTTGATCAGCGTGTAGTGATACAGCGCACAGCCGACCGCAGCGGCCCAGCCGGCCCAGTACACGACACCGAAGCCGAGCGTCACGCCGACCCACACGTAGATGCCGAGCGTCACCGCATAGCACGCCATCACGGCCGCGACGTCGAAGCGGCCGAACGTCAGCGCGGACGTGCGGATGCCGATCTTGATGTCGTCGTCGCGATCGACCATTGCGTACTCGGTGTCGTATGCGACCGACCAGAAGATGTTCGCGACCAGCATCACCCACGCGATCGCCGGCACCGTGTCCTGCACGGCCGCGAACGCCATCGGGATGCCGAAGCCGAACGCGATGCCGAGATACGCCTGCGGAATCGCGAAGAAGCGCTTCATGAACGGATACGAGCCCGCGACGAACAGCGCGACGACGGACAGCTCCTTCGTCAGCGTATTGAGCGGCAGGATCAGCAGGAACGCGATGAACGACAGCCCGACCGCGATCGCGACGGCCTCCCATGCGCGGATCTTGCCCGACGTCAGCGGCCGGTCGGCCGTGCGCTTCACGTGACGGTCGAAATCGCGGTCGGCATAGTCGTTCATCGCGCAACCGGCCGAGCGCATCAGCAGCGTGCCGAGCGTGAAGATCACCAGCAGCGGCCAGCGCGGATGGCCGTCCGACGCGATCCACAGCGCGTTGAGCGTCGGCCACAGCAGCAGCAGGCTGCCGATCGGCTTGTCCATCCGGACGAGCCGCAGATACAGGGGAAAGCGGGCAAGCATGGCGAAGCACCGGGAAGATAACCCCGGCATTTTAGAGCCGAGCGGCGCTTCGCGTCATGTCGGGACGGCCCGCAGCCGGTAGTCGCCAGGCGCGCATGGACCATTCAGGCCCGCTGCACGCGGCTGTGCCGCAACGCGCATCAATCAAGGGTCAGATTCGAAACCTCGGCAGATCGGACCGACAGGCAGCCCTCCCCGGCCGCGCCGTGCTTACGCGAGCAGCGACCGCAGCATCCACGCGGTCTTTTCATGCGTCTGCAGGCGCTGCGTCAGCAGCTCGGCGGTCGGTGCGCGGCGTCAGCCTTCCCGGCCATGCTACGGACTCCTTATTCAATGAACCAGGGCAATGAAAACGAATCGGGCTACCTGCCGGTCGACGCCGCGCCGCGTTCAGGCGGCCGCGATCGCGTGCAGCGCTTGCGACACCAGTTCGGCGACACCGCCGATGACGATCGCGAATCCGACGACATACCGCGCAATCTCGGCCGGCGCCCGTACCTTCGGCGCCGCCAGTGCGGCGCGCATGTTCAATATCATTTGCGTCATGGTCGTCACTCCTTCGACAAGACGTCGGTTCCAGAAGAAACGGCCGGTCGTCCGACCGGCCGTTTCGCGTTACAGCGTTACTGCATCACCGCATCGGGATGCGGCCAGGCTCATGCGAGGTCGAAGCGGTCGAGGTTCATCACCTTGTTCCAGGCCGCGACGAAGTCGCGTGCGAACTTCTCCTTCGCGTCGCCGCTGCCGTACACCTCGGCCAGCGCACGCAGCTGCGCATGCGAGCCGAAGATCAGGTCGACACGCGTGCCCGTCCACTTGACCTTGCCCGTCGCGCGATCGCGCCCTTCGAACACGTCGTTCGCGGCCGACGCCGGCTTCCATTCCGTGCCCATGTCGAGCAGGTTCACGAAGAAGTCGTTCGTCAGCGCTTCCGGACGATCGGTGAACACGCCGTGCTTCGCGTCGCCCGCATTCGCGCCGAGCACGCGCAGGCCACCGACGAGCACCGTCATCTCCGGCGCGCTCAGCGTCAGCAGTTGCGCCTTGTCGACCAGCAGCGCCTCGGCCGGCGTCTTGTACGCGCTCTTCAGGAAGTTGCGGAAACCGTCGGCGAGCGGCTCGAGCACGGCCATTGCCTCGATGTCGGTCTCTTCCTGCGTCGCATCGGCACGGCCCGGTGCGAACGGCACCGTCACCGCGACGCCCGCGTTCTTCGCAGCCTGCTCGACGCCGGCCGCACCGGCCAGCACGATCAGGTCGGCGAGCGACACCTTCTTGCCGCCCGTCTGCGCGTCGTTGAACGCCTTCTGCACGCCTTCGAGCGTCGCAAGCACCTTCGCGAGTTCGGCCGGACGGTTCACTTCCCAGTCCTTCTGCGGAGCCAGGCGGATACGCGCACCGTTCGCGCCGCCGCGCTTGTCCGAACCGCGGAACGTCGCTGCCGACGCCCAGGCGGTCGACACGAGCTGCGACACCGACAGGCCCGCTGCGAGCACCTTCGCCTTCAGTGCCGCGACGTCGGCGTCGTCGATCAGCTTGTGGTCGACGGCCGGGATCGGGTCCTGCCACAGCAGGTGTTCCGCCGGCACTTCCGGGCCGAGATAGCGGGCACGCGGGCCCATGTCGCGGTGCGTGAGCTTGAACCACGCACGCGCGAACGCGTCGGCGAACTCGGCCGGGTTCTCGTAGAAGCGGCGCGAGATCTTTTCGTAGGCCGGGTCGAAACGCAGCGACAGGTCGGTCGTCAGCATCGTCGGGCGGTGCTTCTTCGACGCGTCGAACGCATCCGGAATCACGTCGCCGGCATCCTTCGCGACCCACTGGTGCGCGCCGGCCGGGCTCTTCGTCAGCTCCCACTCATAGCTGAACAGGTGCTTGAAGAAGTCGTTGCTCCACTGCGTCGGCGTCGACGTCCACGTGACTTCGAGGCCGCTCGTGATCGCGTCCTTGCCCTTGCCCGTGCCGAACGTGCTCTTCCAGCCGAGACCCTGCTCTTCGAGGCCCGCGGCTTCCGGCTCGGGGCCGACGTTCGACGCCGGACCGGCGCCGTGCGTCTTGCCGAACGTGTGGCCGCCCGCGATCAGCGCGACCGTCTCTTCGTCGTTCATCGCCATCCGGGCGAACGTCTCGCGGATGTCGTGCGCGGCAGCGACCGGGTCGGGGTTGCCGTCCGGGCCTTCCGGGTTCACGTAGATGAGGCCCATCTGCACCGCGGCGAGCGGGCTTTCGAGGTCACGCTTGCCCGAATAGCGGCTGTTCGGGCCGCCGCTCAGTTCCAGCCAGATCTTTTCCGAGCCCCAGTACACGTCGTCCGGTTCCCACGTGTCGACGCGGCCGCCCGCGTAACCGAACGTCGTGAAGCCCATCGATTCGAGCGCGACGTTGCCGGTCAGGATCAGCAGGTCGGCCCACGAGATGTTGCGACCGTACTTCTGCTTGATCGGCCACAGCAGCCGGCGCGCCTTGTCGAGGCTCACGTTGTCCGGCCAGCTGTTGAGCGGCGCGAAGCGCTGCTGCCCGCCGCCCGCGCCGCCGCGGCCGTCGGCCGTGCGGTACGTGCCGGCGCTATGCCATGCCATCCGGATGAACAGGCCACCGTAGTGGCCGAAATCGGCCGGCCACCAGTCCTGCGACATCGTCATCAACGCGTGCAGATCCTTCTTCACTGCCGCGAGGTCAAGCTTCTTGAATGCCTCGGCGTAGTCGAAATCCTTGTCCATCGGATCGGACAGCGCCGAATGCCGATGCAGGATGTTCAGATTCAGCTGATTCGGCCACCAGTCCTTGTTCGTCGTGCCGCTGCCTGCGGTGTGGTTGAACGGGCACTTCGTTTCGTTCGACATGCGTTTTCTCCTTGGCTTGCTCGTATGCCTCCACCCGTTCGCTCCGGCGGCATGCCGGGCGCGGATCGTGGAGTGTCATTGCGGGGATGGGAAACGGAACAGGTAGGTCCTCCTGTCGTACTACGGGATGTCGTGCGCAGCATTCGGCACGCGTTCCCGCCGCGACGCGCCGCAGACGGGGCGCTCGGGGAAGCGGCTGCCGGCCGTCGTCGTGCCGGCGATGCGTGGGGTGTTCCTGCTTTCTGACATGCAATGCTCCCTCATGGCTTGACTGCGGGGGAATCGGGGGAACACAGGACCGGCGTACGGCGGCACTCAACCGCCATACACACGGTCCGCCAGGTACGCAAACGCAATCGGACGCAGGCTGCGAACCGCGGCCCTGGCGCGATGTACGACCGCGTCGCGCGACGGGATGTTCCGCTGCGCGTGCTGCAATACCGATCGCATCATGACATCCTCCTTTGACGCTTGCATTCAACGTGCAAATCGCACGTCGGCTTGACGACGATCCATGTAATGGATCTTATCAAAACCTATTGATTATTTTAATTTAATAAATTTTATCTATGCGATAGAGAAAAATAAACGGGGTCGCAAGGCCCCGTTCATCATGCTGCCACACGGGCATGCGGCATGCGCGCTCAGTTCATCGTGGCCGGCATGTCGAGCTTCGCGACGCCCGGCAGCTCGCACGCGGCAATCGCGTCGCTGATCGCGTCGATCGCCGGCATCCGCGTGAAGCTCTTGCGCCACACGAGCACCACGCGGCGGTCGGGCACCGGTTCGTTGAACGGCACGTACGACAGCAGCTCGGCATCGGGGCCGTTCGCGCGCGGGCCGATCTCGGCCACCGACATCCGCGGCAGCACCGTGATGCCGACGCCGCTCGCGACCATGTGGCGAATGGTTTCGAGCGACGAGCCCTCGAAGGTCTTCTGGATGCCGTCGGCCGTCTGCGAGAAGCGCATCAGCTCCGGGCACACGCCGAGCACGTGATCGCGGAAGCAATGGCCGTTGCCGAGCAGCAGCATGGTTTCCTGCTTCAGGTCCTCGGCGTCGATTTCCTCGCGCTTCTCCCACGGATGGCCGGCCGGCAGTGCGACGACGAACGGCTCGTCGTACAGCGGACGCACCATCAGGCCGGTTTCCGGGAACGGCAGCGCCATGATCGCGGCGTCGATCTCGCCCTGCTTCAGCAGTTCGAGCAGCTTCAGCGTGTAGTTCTCCTGCAGCATCAGCGGCATCTGCGGGACACGCTGGATCATTTGCTTGACGAGCGTCGGCAGCAGGTACGGCCCGATCGTGTAGATCACGCCGAGGCGGAACGGGCCGACCAGCGGGTCCTTGCCCTGCTTCGCGATCTCCTTGATCGCGAAGGTCTGCTCGAGCACGCGCTGCGCCTGCGTGACGATCTGGTCACCGATCGGCGTCACGCTCACTTCGCTCGCGCCGCGCTCGAAAATCTGCACGTTGAGCTCGTCTTCAAGCTTCTTGATCGCCACCGACAGCGTCGGCTGGCTCACGAAGCAGGCTTCGGCCGCGCGGCCGAAATGCCGTTCGCGCGCGACCGCGACGATGTATTTCAATTCAGTCAGCGTCATTGTGGGTCAATCAGAGATATACAGGCGATAGGTTTAATTTATACACCCTCTGGCACCGGTTCGCCAAGTTTCTCAGCATCGCGATGCGTCGATCGACGGTCGTTTGATCCGGCCCCGAGCCGGTCAATCAGGCCTTCAGGTACTGCTCTCGCGCACCGAGCCAGCGTGCGAGATGCTGCGTGACGATGTCGGGGTACGCGGCAATCAGCCGCGTCGCGGCATCGCGGGCCGGGTCGATCAGCCAGCCGTCGGTCTCGAGGTTCGCGAAGCGCAGCATCGCCGCGCCCGACTGGCGCGCGCCGAGGAATTCGCCGGGGCCGCGGATTTCGAGGTCGCGCCGCGCGATCTCGAAGCCGTCGGTCGTCTCGCGCATCGTCTTCAGCCGCTCGCGGCCGGTCAGCGACAGCGGCCCCGTGTACAGCAGCACGCACACCGACGCCGCGGTGCCGCGCCCGACGCGGCCGCGCAGCTGGTGCAGCTGCGCGAGGCCGAAACGCTCCGCGTGCTCGATCACCATCAGCGACGCGTTCGGCACGTCGACGCCGACTTCGATCACGGTCGTCGCGACGAGCAGCTGCACGTCGTTGCGCGTGAACGCTTCCATCACGGCGGCCTTGTCGGCCGGCGACAGCCGGCCGTGCACGAGCCCGACCTTCAGCTCGGGCAGCGCGGCGATCAGCGTCTCGTAGGTCTCGACGGCCGTCTGCAGCTGCAGCGTCTCGCTTTCCTCGATCAGCGGGCAGACCCAGTACACCTGGCGCCCGGTCAGCGCGGCTTCGCGCACGCGGGCGATCACCTCCTCGCGCCGCGCATCGCCGACGAGGCGCGTCAGCACGGGCGTGCGGCCCGGCGGCAACTCGTCGATCGTCGAGACCTCGAGATCCGCGTAGTACGTCATCGCGAGCGTGCGCGGGATCGGCGTGGCCGACATCATCAACTGGTGCGGCTGGAAGTCGCGCGCGCCGTTGGCGGCCTTCGCGGCCTTCGCGCGCAGCGCAAGACGCTGCTCGACGCCGAAACGGTGCTGTTCGTCGACGATCACGAGGCCGAGCCGCGCGAATTCGACCGTGTCCTGGATGATCGCGTGCGTGCCGATCACGAGCTGCGCGGTGCCGAGCGCGGCCGCCTCGATCGCCGCGCGCTTCTCCTTCGCCTTCAGGCTGCCCGCGAGCCACGCGACCGTGACGCCGAGCGGCTCGAGCCACGCGCGCAGCTTGCGCGCGTGCTGTTCCGCGAGGATTTCGGTCGGCGCCATCAGCGCGGCCTGGTAGCCGGCGTCGATCGCCTGCGTGGCGGCCAGCGCCGCGACGACCGTCTTGCCGCTGCCGACGTCGCCCTGCAGCAGGCGCTGCATCGGGTGCGCGAGCGTGAGGTCGTGCGCGATCTCGTCGACGACGCGCGCCTGCGCGCCCGTCAGCGTGAACGGCAGCGCCGCATACAGCCGCGTCGTCAGCGCATCGGCATCGCTCGCGGTGCGGCGCGGCATCGCGGGCGCCGCGCGCGTGCGGCGCTCCTCGTGTGCGCGCTTGAGCGACAGCTGCTGCGCGAGCAGCTCCTCGAACTTGATGCGCGTCCACGCCGGATGCGAGCCGTCCATCAGCGCGGCTTCGTCGGAATCGACGCGCGGGTGGTGCAGGATGCGCACGGCCTGCTCGAGCGTCGGCACGTCGAGCGGCTTCAGGTAGTCGCGCTGGATCTCGGGCGGCAGCAGCTCGGGCAGCGGCGTGCGCTCGACGGCATTCTCGATCGCCTTGCGCAGGTAGGCCTGCGACACGCCGGCCGTGCTCGGATAAACGGGCGTGAGCACCTGCGGCAACGGTGCATCGGCTTCGACGACGCGCACGGCCGGATGCACCATCTCCATCCCGAAGAAGCCGCCGCGCACGTCGCCGCGCACGCGCAGCCGCTGGCCGACGGCCATCTGCTTGACCTGCGACCCGTAGAAATTCAGGAAGCGCAGCACGAGATGCTCGCCGTCGTCGTCCTGGATCTTCACGACGAGCTGGCGGCGCGGCCGGAATGCGACCTCGTTGTCGAACACGACGCCTTCGGCCTGCGCGATGCCGCCCGGCAGCAGCTCGCCGATCGGCGTGAGCGTGGTTTCGTCTTCATAGCGCATCGGCAGATGCAGCACGAGATCGATCGACCGCGTGAGACCGAGCTTCGCGAGCTTGTCGACGGTCTTCACCGGTTTATCGGCGGCCGCCTTCTTCTTGCGCTTCGCGCCGCCCGCGCCCGCTTCGTCGCCCGCTGCAGCGCCTTCGGCATCGGGCGCGGCGGCCGCCGGCTGCGCGAGCCGCCCGTCGGCGCCGCGCTTCGGGCCGGCGCGGCGCGGTACGGCACGCTCCCCCGCGTTTTGTGCGGACGGCGCGACGTCCTCCGCGTCGAACGGATCGGCGGAATCGGCAACGGCAGCGGGGGAACGGCGTGGTGACACAGGCATCGGATCGTCTGGGTGCTTCGCAAGGCAAGTACAATAGCGGCTTTCACGTCGTCCGAACGAACGACGCCGGCCAGGCCGCGCTTCCCGTCATCATAGCGGCTCGCGCGCCCCATTTACGCGTTTCCGCCCTGCCGGCGACGCCCGCCGGCCGTTTCGAACCAGCCCGCATGTTCACGCTTTCCGATTTCGATTTCAATCTGCCGCCCGAGCTGATTGCACAAACCGCGCTGCCCGATCGCACCGCGAGCCGCCTGCTCGAGGTCGACCGCAGCGTCGAGCCCGCGCGCTTCGTCGACCGCCATTTCGCCGAGCTGCCGTCGTGCATCGCGCCCGGCGACCTGCTCGTCTTCAACGATACCAAGGTGCTGAAGGCACGGTTCTTCGGCCAGAAGGCCAGCGGCGGCAAGATCGAGGTGCTGATCGAGCGCGTGACGGGCACGCACACGGCGCTCGCGCAGATCCGCGCGAGCAAGTCGCCGGGCGCCGGCACGACGCTGCGTCTCGCCGACGCATTCGACGTGACGGTCGGCGAGCGCGTCGAGCCGTTCTTCACGCTGCAGTTCCCCGCGCCGTGCCTCGACCTGATCGAGCAGTTCGGCCGCCTGCCGCTGCCGCCGTACATCGAGCACGATCCCGACGCGACCGACGAGACGCGCTACCAGACCGTCTACGCGAGCAACCCGGGCGCGGTCGCCGCGCCGACGGCCGGCCTGCACTTCGACCGGCCGATGCTCGACCAGCTCGACGCGATGGGCGTCGAGCGCGCGACGCTGACGCTGCACGTCGGCGCCGGCACGTTCCAGCCGGTGCGCGTCGACAACATCGCCGAGCACAAGATGCACAGCGAGTGGTACGACCTGCCGCAGTCGCTGGTCGACCGGATCGCCGCGACCCGCGCCCGCGGCGGCAACGTGATCGCCGTCGGCACGACGTCGATGCGCGCGCTCGAAGCCGCCGCGCGCTCGGCCGACGAAGCGGGCCGCCCGCTCGCGGCGACGCAGGCCGAGACCGACATCTTCATCACGCCCGGCTACCGCTTCCGCGTGGTCGACCGGCTCGTCACGAACTTCCACCTGCCGAAATCGACGCTGCTGATGCTGGTGTCCGCGTTCGCGGGCGTCGAGACGATCCGTGCCGCGTACCGTCACGCGATCGACCAACGCTACCGCTTCTTCAGCTACGGCGACGCGATGCTGCTCACGCGGCGCGACACGCCGGAGGCGACCGGCGCGTAACGCGCGGCCGCGGCACCTTCGTCGCGCACCTCGACGGCGGACCACCGTTCGTCGTCGCCGCGCGCTACGATGGCGCGCCTTTCGTTTTTCCGCCGCCGGCCCGCCGGCGGCGCTTTTCAACATGCGCCGGACTTGCGATCCAGAGTTAGCGCTTTAGCGGTTACTCTGGTCCCATGCAAAGCAGCCCGGTAGCAAGGAGAACAACGCGATGACCGAAGGTTCATCCCACGATACGCACGCGAGCGTGCAGGACCGCCCGGCCAACGGGCTCGAATTCGAACTGCTGACGACCGACGGCCACGCACGCCGCGGCCGCGTGAAGCTCAACCACGGCGTGGTCGAGACGCCGATCTTCATGCCGGTCGGCACGTACGGCACCGTGAAGGCGATCCAGCCGCGCGAGCTGCACGAGATCAAGGCCCAGATCATCCTCGGCAACACGTTCCACCTGTGGCTGCGCCCGGGCCTCGACACGATCGACGCGCACGGCGGCCTGCACGCCTTCATGGGCTGGAACAAGCCGATCCTGACCGACTCGGGCGGCTTCCAGGTGTTCTCGCTCGGCGACCTGCGCAAGATCACCGAGGACGGCGTCACGTTCGCGTCGCCGATCAACGGCGACAAGCTGTTCCTGTCGCCGGAAGTGTCGATGCAGATCCAGAAGGTGCTGAACTCCGACGTCGTGATGCAGTTCGACGAGTGCACGCCGTACGCGACCGACGGCGTGCCGACCACGCACAAGGAAGCGGCCGACTCGATGCGCATGTCGCTGCGCTGGGCGAAGCGCTCGCTCGACGAATTCAACCGGCTCGGCAACCCGAACGCGCTGTTCGGGATCGTCCAGGGCGGGATGTTCGAGGACCTGCGCGACGAATCGCTCGCGGGCCTGGCGGAACTCGGCTTCCACGGCCTCGCGATCGGCGGGCTGTCGGTCGGCGAGCCGAAGGAAGACATGATGCGCGTGCTGCGGCACGTGGGCCCGAAGCTGCCGGCCAACAAGCCGCACTACCTGATGGGCGTCGGCACGCCGGAGGACCTGGTCGAGGGCGTCGCGAACGGCGTCGACATGTTCGACTGCGTGATGCCGACCCGCAACGCGCGCAACGGCTGGCTGTTCACGCGCTTCGGCGACGTGAAGATCCGCAACGCGACGCACAAGAACTCGCTGAAGCCGCTCGACGCGAGCTGCACGTGCTACACGTGCCAGAACTTCTCGCGCGGCTACCTGCATCACCTGCACCGCGTCGGCGAAATCCTCGGCGCGCAGCTCAACACGATCCACAACCTGCACTACTACCTGCAGCTGATGAGCGAGATCCGCGAGGCGATCGAAACGCATACGTTCGACGCGTTCCGCCAGCGCTTCGCGGAGGATCGTGCAAGAGGGGTCGACTGATCGGCCGGCGGGCCGCGGGGCGGCCGGTCACATAGGACGAGTACTAATTGACGCGTTCAAATCGCCCGTCGCGGCCGCCAAACATTACAATTACCTTTCCAGACAAGTCGCAACGGTGTCGGTTCGCGCTTTAACAGCTTGATCCGAAAGCGCATTTGCCGATCCGTTTGCGCATGGGGCCGGTGGTAGAATAACCGGCTTATTTTTCGATCTTCCCCTACGGAGAGACCAACGTGCCGTTCATTTCCAATGCCTTCGCGCAAGGTGCCGGTGGCGCCGAATCGAGCCTGATGAGCTTCCTGCCGCTCATCCTGATGTTCGCGGTGCTCTACTTCATCATGATCCGTCCGCAGATGAAGCGCCAGAAGGAACACCGCAACATGCTGTCGGCCATGGCCAAGGGCGACGAAGTCGTCACGAGCGGCGGCCTCGTCGGCAAGGTGACGAAGGTTACCGAAGGCTACATCGGCGTCGAAATCGCCGAAGGCACTGAAATCACCGTGCAGAAGGCTGCGGTCACGACCATTCTGCCGAAGGGCACGATCAAGTCGCTGTAAGCCCTTCACCGAGCGTCCGGCTCCCCGCGCCGTGCCCGCCTGAGAGAGCGGGCCGCTGCGGCGCCGGACGCGACGCTTTCACGCCAACCACCCGTTCGGCCCCCTCATGAATCGTTATCCACTCTGGAAATATGTCGTGATGGTCGTGGCGCTCGCCATCGGCCTTCTGTACACATTGCCCAACTTCTTCGGCGAAGCGCCGGCGGTGCAGGTGTCGAGCGGCAAGGCCACGGTCAAGCTCGACTCGACCACGCTGACCCAGGTCGAATCGGCGCTCGCATCCGCGCAGATCACGCCGGACGACGTCACCTTCGAGAATACGGCGACCAACGCGAACATCCGCGTGCGCCTGAAGGACACCGATACGCAGCTGCGCGTCAAGGACCTGCTGCAGAAGTCGCTGAACGCCGACCCGAACGATCCGCAGTACGTCGTCGCACTGAACCTGCAGAGCGCGTCGCCGCGCTGGCTGACGGCCCTGCACGCGCTGCCGATGTATCTCGGCCTCGACCTGCGCGGCGGTGTCCACTTCCTGCTCCAGGTCGACATGACGGGCGCGCTCACGAAGAAGCTCGACTCCGACGCTTCCGACGCCCGCTCGCTGCTGCGCGACAAGAACATCCGTGACGGCGGCGTGAGCCGCGTCGACCAGTCCGTGGTCGTCAACTTCAGCGATGCGCAGACGGCGGAAGACGCCCGCAAGGTGCTCGCCGCGTCGGTCACCGAACTGCAATGGGCGACCCAGCCCGGCGGCGGCGGCACGCAGGTCGTCGGCACGTTCACGCCGGCCGTGCAGAAGTCCGTCGAGGACGCCGCGCTCAAGCAGAACCTGACGACGCTCCACAACCGCGTGAACGAACTCGGCGTGTCCGAGCCGATCCTGCAGCAGCAAGGCAGCGACCGCATCGTCGTCGAACTGCCGGGCGTGCAGGACACCGCGAAGGCGAAGGACATCATCGGCCGCACCGCGACGCTCGAGGCACGCCTCGCCGATCCGATCAACACGCACCCGAACCCGAACGACCCCGTTCCGCCGGGCGAGGAGCTGTTCACGCAGGGCATCCAGGCGCCCGTGCTGCTGAAGAAGGACGTGATCTTCACCGGCGACCGCATCATCGATGCCTCGGCCGGCTTCGACGAACACCAGCGTCCGTCGGTCAACATCCGCCTCGACTCGGCCGGTGGCCGCGCGGTGCGCACGGTGTCGCGCGACAACATCGGCAAGCCGATGGCGATGGTGCTGTTCGAGAAGGGCAAGGGCGAAGTGCTGACGGTCGCGACGATCCAGTCCGAACTCGGCGACCGCTTCCAGATCACGGGCCAGCCGACGCCGCAGGCCGCAGCCGACCTCGCGCTGCTGCTGCGCGCCGGTTCGCTCGCCGCGCCGATGGACATCATCGAGGAACGCACGATCGGCCCGAGCCTCGGCGCCGACAACATCAAGATGGGCGTCCACTCGGTGATCTGGGGCTTCTGCGCGATCGCCGTGTTCATGATCGCGTACTACATGCTGTTCGGCGTGGTGTCGGTGATCGGCCTGTCGGTGAACCTGCTGCTGCTCGTCGCCGTGCTGTCGCTGATGCAGGCGACGCTGACGCTGCCCGGTATCGCGGCAATCGCACTCGCGCTCGGCATGGCGATCGACTCGAACGTGCTGATCAACGAGCGCGTGCGTGAAGAACTGCGCGCCGGCCAGCCGCCGCAGCTCGCGATCCAGGCCGGCTACGCGCATGCGTGGGCGACGATTCTCGACTCGAACGTCACGACGCTGATCGCCGGCCTCGCGCTGCTCGCGTTCGGCTCGGGCCCGGTTCGCGCGTTCGCGATCGTGCACTGCCTCGGTATCCTGACGTCGATGTTCTCCGCGGTGTTCTTCTCGCGCGGGATCGTCAACCTCTGGTACGGCGGCCGCAAGAAGCTGAAGTCGCTCGCGATCGGCCAGGTGTGGAAGCCGGAAGGCGCCGCTGCCGCCGCGTCGTTCACCGACGTGGACGAATCGACCGACACCGCACGCGCCGCGAAGCTCGCCGCCCCGGCGAAGGGCAACGCGCCGCGCGCCGGCAAGCCGCAGCTGCGCAACCGCGCGCAGCAAGGCGTGTCGCCGAAGAAACCGGGCTCGACCCAATAAGGCCCCGGAGACGAGACCATGGAATTTTTCCGCATCCGTAAAGACATTCCGTTCATGCGGCACGCGCTGGTGTTCAACGTGATCTCGCTGGTCACGTTCCTCGCCGCCGTGTTCTTCCTGTTCCACCGCGGGCTGCACCTGTCCGTCGAATTCACCGGCGGTACGGTGATCGAGGTGCAGTACCAGCAGGCCGCGGAACTCGAACCCGTGCGCGCGACGCTCGGCAAGCTCGGCTACGCCGACGCGCAGGTGCAGAACTTCGGCACGTCGCGCAACGTGCTGATCCGCCTGCAGCTGAAGGAAGGCCTCACGTCCGCGCAGCAGAGCGACCAGGTGATGGGCGCGCTGAAGGCGCAGAACCCGGACGTCACGCTGCAGCGCGTCGAGTTCGTCGGCCCGCAGGTCGGCCGGGAGCTCGCGACCGACGGTCTGCTCGCGCTCGCGTGCGTGGTGATCGGCATCGTGATCTACCTGTCGTTCCGCTTCGAATGGAAGTACGCAGTGGCCGGCATCATCGCCAACCTGCACGACGTCGTGATCATTCTCGGCTTCTTCGCGTTCTTCCAGTGGGAGTTCTCGCTGGCGGTGCTCGCGGCGATCCTCGCGGTGCTCGGCTACTCGGTCAACGAGTCGGTCGTCATCTTCGACCGGATCCGCGAAACGTTCCGCCGCGAACGCAAGATGAGCGTGCAGGAAGTGATCAACCACGCGATCACGACCACGATGTCGCGTACGATCATCACGCACACGTCGACGGAAATGATGGTGCTGTCGATGTTCTTCTTCGGCGGCCCGACGCTGCATTACTTCGCGCTCGCACTGACGGTCGGCATCATGTTCGGTATCTACTCGTCGGTGTTCGTCGCGGGCTCGCTCGCGATGTGGCTCGGCATCAAGCGCGAAGACCTGATCAAGGACAAGAAGGCCGCGCACGATCCGGACGATCCGAACGCAGGCGCGCAGGTTTAAGCGCCCCGCCGTTTCGGCATCGCAAAAAAGGCCGGCCCATTCGGGCCGGCTTTTTTCATGCGCGGGCCGCCCCGCATGCGTCGTCACAGGCGTCGGCTACAATCGTCACCGCCCTGCCCCGTTTGCCTGCCGGCCGTGCGCTGACCAGGCAAGCACCGTCGTCACCCGTCCGAACGGGCAATCCCGATGATGCCTCCCATGCATGTCGTTCGTCGCCTTGCCGTCTGCGCAACCGTCGCGGCCGTGCTGCTGCCGTGTGCGTCTCGCGCCGGTGCGCAGCCGGCGTCCGCGCCGCCCGCCGCGTCACCGCCCGCCGCCCCGGCGCCGTCGCCATGCCCGCCCGACTGGGAACCGCAGCTCTGCGAACTGAAAGCGGCCGTCGAAGTGCTGAAGAAGCAGCACCTGACCGACGTCGACATCGGCGCGCTGCTCGACGCCGCGACCCACGACGGAATCAAGACGCTGCCGTACGCGCGCTTCTTCAACGCGAAGGAAGAGCAGGAACGGCGCGACGACGAGCGGCGTGCGCGCGACGGCACGCCGGGCATCGGGATCGTGTTCGAGACGCGGCCCGACGGGCTGCACATCATCGACGTGATTCCCGACGCACCGGCCGAGAAAGCCGGCGTGCGGCCGGACGATCTCGTGGTCGCGATGAGCGACCGGAGCGTCGTCGGCATCGACAGCGGCGAACTCGTGAAACTCGCGAAGGGCGACGCGGGCATGGCGCTGAAGCTCACGGTGCAGCGCGGCGCGAAGCACGACGTGCTGACCTTCGCGCCGGTGCGCGCGATCGTCAAGCCGCATCCGGCGGTCGCGAAGCGGCTCGACGGCGACATCCTGTACACGCGGCTGTCGAGCTTTCCCGAACCAGCGGTCGGCGACTATATCGACGCGGTGCAGGCCGCGCGCCGCGCGGGCCCGCCGGTGAAAGGGATGATCCTCGACCTGCGCATCAACGGCGGCGGCGCGCTCAATGCGGCGATCGGCATCACCGCGCTGTTCGCGGGACGCGACCGCACCGCGATGGTGACGGTCGAGCGCGGCGACACGCACCGCCGCCGCTACACGACCAACTGGCCCGACTACGAACTGCCCGTCATGCACGGGCAGGATCCGCTTGCGCCGCTGCAGGCCGACGACTGGTGGCGCACCGTGCCGCTCGTCGTGCTCGTCGACGGACAGAGCGCGTCGGCCGCCGAAGCGACGGCGGCCGCGCTGAAGGATCTCGGCCGCGCGAAACTGCTCGGAATGCCGACCTACGGAAAGGGGCTCGCGCAGACGGGCGTCGACCTGATCGACGGCACGCGCCTGAATTTCACGTATGCGCGCAACCTGCGGCCGAACGGCTGCCCGATGGACGGCTACGGCGTCGTGCCGGACTGGCTCGTGCCGCCGCGCCGCGACTCGGACGTCGACGGCGTGCTGCTGTGGTACCGGGAAGCCGATCTCGCGCGTGCGCCGTATGCGGACCGGCTGGCGCCCGACCCGTTCGCGCCGGTGCGCAAGGCGCGGCAGCAGCTGCGCGATGCGCGCGTGCGCACGAAGGTCGATACGGCGACGAGCATGGCGCTGCCGCAGCGCGCGTTCGGCACGGCCGGCGACTGGCAGCTTCAGCAGGCGCTCGCCGCGCTCGCGGGGCGCCCGGTGCGGACCGTCGACGCGCCGGCGCAATTGATGCCGGCGCAGCCCGTGTGCGAGCGCGCCGGCAACTGACGCGCCGCCTTTCTATCGGAAACCGAAGCGCTTGCGCAGCACGACCAGCGCCACGAGGCTCAGCACGGCCGCGAACATCAGGTAGAAGCTCGGCGCGGTCTTCATGCCGGTCGCGCGGATCAGCCACGCGATGATGAACGGCCCGAACCCGCCGAAGATCGTCACCGCGACGTTATACGCGAGCGACATCCCGGTCGTGCGCGTCTGCACCGGAAACACCTCGGACAACAGCCCCGGCAGCGCCGCGAAGTAACCCGTCATCAGGAAGGCGAGCAGCACCTGCAGCGCGATCAGTGTGCCGAAGCCCGGATGCGCGACGAGGTATGCGAACGCCGGATAGATCAGCACGAGGATGCCGATGGCCGGCGCGATCATCACGCGCACGCGGCCGTACCGATCCGACCAGTGGCCGACGAGCGGCGCGAACGCCATCTGGATCACGCCGACGACGAGGATCGCCGCGAACGCGGCGGACGGCGCGAGGCCGAGCTGCTTCACGCCGTAGGTCGGCATGAACAGCACGAGATAAGTGGCGACGGTGCCGAGCACGACCACGCCCATCGCGGCAACCAGGCGTGCCTTGTGCGTGGCGAACGTGTCGCGTAGCGGGTTCGCGGTGCCTTCGGCCGCGAGGAATTCGGGCGTCTCGTCGACCTTCGTGCGGATGTAGTACGCGACGGGCCCGAGCAGCAGCCCGAAGAAGAACGGCACGCGCCAGCCCCACGACGCCATCTGCGCGGCCGAGAGCTGCGCGTTCAGCACGGTGCCGAAGCCGGCGGCGAGCAGCGTCGTGAGCCCCTGGCTCGCGACCTGCCAGCTCGCGAAGAAGCCGCGCCGGCCCGGCACGTGTTCGGCGAGGAACGCGGTCGCGCTGCCGAACTCGCCGCCGGCCGAGAAGCCCTGCATCAACCGCGCGGCGACGAGGATCACCGGCGCCGCGACGCCGATCGTCTCGTAGGTCGGCAGCACCGCGATGACCAGCGTGCCGGCCATCATCAGCAGGATCGACAGCGTGAGCGCGGCCTTGCGGCCCGCGCGGTCGGCATACGCGCCGAGCACGATCGCGCCGAGCGGCCGCATGAAGAACGACACGCCGAACGTGCCGAGCGTGAGCAGCAGCGACACGGTATCGTTGCCGGCCGGGAAGAACAGCTTCGCGATCGTGACCGCGAAGAAGCCGTAGACGACGAGATCGAACCACTCGAGCGCATTGCCGATCGACGCGGCGACCACCGCGCGCCACACGCGCGGCGACGAGGCAATGGAACGGGACTGCGTGGCGGCATGCATCGGCGATCTCCTTGTCGTTGTACGTTCTGTTCGAGGCAGCCGCTGTCGCGCCGTCGGCCTGCCCGGCGCCGCACGCGGCGCTCGGGCGATTATAGGCGCGCAAAAAAATACCGCCGCGCCCCTGACGGGAACGCGGCGGTCGTCGCGGCGGGCCGGCGCGAACGCTGGCCCGGCCGGCGGGCTTACTGCTGCTTCAGCGCTTCGGCCGTGATCAGCAGCTTCGTCTTCATCTTGAAGCCGTACTGCTTGCCGTAGTCGAGGCCGAAGTCGCTGCGGTCGAATTCGCCGACGGCGTCGACGCCGCACACTTCACGCTTGAGCATCGGATGCGGCATGCACTTGAAGCCGTCGATCTTCAGCGTCACCGGCTTCGTGACGCCATGCAGCGTCAGGTTGCCGACCACCGATACCGGCTTGTCGCCGTCGAACTTGATCGCGCCCTTGTAGTTCGCCTGCGGGAACTTCGACACGTCGAAGAATTCGGCCGTCTGCAGGTGCTCGTCGAGCTTCGCGCTGCCGGTGTGGATCGACGCGATGTCGGTCGTCACGTCGACCGTACCCGTCTTCGCCGCGCGATCGAGCGTCACGGTGCCGCTCGACTTGTCGAACTTGCCGCGCCAGACCGACAGGCCGCCCATGTGGTCGGCTTCAAAGCTCGGGTACGTGTGGCTCGAGTCGAACTGGTACGTGACGCTTTCGGCGAAGGCCGAGAACGACAGCGATGCTGCCAGCGCGCCCGCGGCGATGATCAGTTGCTTTTTCAAACTCTTTCTCCTTGGAACGGCGCCGCGCCCTCGCGCGGCATTCAGGTGAGGCGACAGCCCGCCGCTTACTTGGTGGCGACGAGATGGAACTTGATCTGCACTTCGTCGGCGACGATCGACGTGTCCTTCCATTCGCCGGTGCCGACGTTGAAGGCCGAGCGCTTGATCGGCAGCACGCCGTCGAACGTCTGCGTCGCGCCGCTTTGCGCGACCGTGACGGGCACCGTGACGGTCTCGGACTTGCCCTTGATCGTCAGCTTGCCGGTCACGTTGTACTTGTTGCCGCCGGCCGGTGCGATCGCCGACGACACGAACGTCGCCTGCGGATACGCCTTGGCGTCGAACCAGTCCTTGCCGGCGACCTGGTCGTTGTACATCTTGTCGCCGAGATCGAAGCTCGCGATGTCGATGGTCATTTGCGCGGTGCCCTGCGCGGCCTTCGCCGGGTCGAACTTCACCTGCGCGGAGAACTTCTTGAACGCGCCTTCGGTCGGCACGTTCATCTGCTTCGACACGGCAGACACCTTGCTCTTCGCGAGATCGACATCGGCATGCGCCGCGCCCGACGCGACAAGTGCCGCCGCGGCGAACGCGGTCAGCATGGAGCGGGAGAAAGACACTTTCATGGGATCCTTCATTTGGCAGAGGGAAGCATCCGCGACAGCAGGCCGTCGCGGTCCAACAACTGGTGCTTGAGCGCCGCGAGCACATGCATCGCGATGAGCGAAAGCAGAATGTAATTCAAAGACACGTGCAGCGCCTTGAAGGTTTCCTTGAGCGCCGGATCGGGGTCGATCAGCCGCGGCAGCGGCACGATGCCGAGGTAGACGACCGGGATGTTCGAGGCCGAGCTGTACAGGTAGCCCGTCACGGGGATCACGATCATCAGCACGTACAGCAGCATGTGCACGCCGTGCGATACCGCGCGCTGCCAGGCCGGCGTATCGTCCGGCAGCGGCGGCGGCACGTGCGTCGCCCGCCACAGCACGCGGATGACGGCCAGCGCGAACACCGTCACGCCGATCCACTTGTGCCACGAGAAGTACTTCAGCTTCGTCGGCGTGAAGCCGGGGATGTCGGTCATCACCCAGCCGAGCGCGAAGCCGCAGACGATCAGCAGCGCGATCAGCCAGTGCAGCGCGATCGCGGTATGCGCGTAGCGTGCCGGCGCGGCCGGCGGCGATTTCGATACCATCTTGGATTCCTCAGTTCAGCGAACAGCTGCGCCGGCAATTCGTCCGACGCTTGTCAAGGGCGCCATGCTACCGCAACCTTTTGACGTGCGCGGACTCTGAGGACAGGCGCGTCAGCCGGCTGACGGCTTCCTGTCATGTTACCGATCGGTCACAAAACACACGATCCTTGACGCACCGAAAAAGGCCTTTTGGTAAGATTGGCGCGGGTTCCGGCCCCGTCGACGCGTTCCCCCGGCCGTCGCACAACTGCCTTTTCCATGCAACGAAACGACCTGATTGCCTGTCACGAGTGCGACGCACTGTTGCACAAACCGCGCCTCAGCGGCCGCGAAATCGCGCGCTGCCCGCGCTGCGACGCGCTGCTGTACCGCAACAGCGCCGCCCAGATCGAGCGGATCTGCGCGCTCGCGCTCGCGGCGCTGATCACGTTCACGATCGCGCAGGTGTTCCCGATCCTCGAAATGGACGTGAACGGCAACCGCGTGCAGACGACGCTGATCGGCGCGATCGATGCGTTGTGGCGCCAGGACATGGCCGTCGTCGGCGTGATGGTGTTCTGCTCGACCGTGCTGTTTCCGCTCGTCGAGATGGCCGCGCTGCTGTACCTGCTGCTGCCGATGCGGCGCGGCGTCGTGCCGCCCGGGTTCAACCTCGTGCTGCGCGCGATCGAGCTCGCGCGGCCGTGGAGCATGATCGAGGTGTTCATGCTCGGGATCCTCGTCACGATCGTGAAGATGGTGAGTCTCGCAAGAGTCGTTCCCGATGCCGCGCTGTTCGCGTTCGGCGCGCTCACGCTGATGATCGCCGTCGTGCTGATGTTCGATCCCCGTACGCTGTGGGACATCGCCGACGACCTGCGCGCCGGGCGCTCGCCCGGGCAGCCCGACCCGGCCGCGCCGCTGCCGGAAGCCGCCCGCCGATGACGATCCCGACCGCCGCCCGCGAGGGCTATGTCAGCTGCCACACGTGCGGGCTCGTGCAGACGCTCGACCATCCGCACGCGCACTGCGCGCGCTGCGGCACCAGGCTCCATTTCAGGACGCCGAACAGCCTGATGCGCACGTGGGCGCTGCTGATCGCGGCCGTGATCCTGTACATCCCGGCGAACCTGCTGCCGATCATGCGCACGTCGTCGATCGTCGGCTCGCAGGAAGACACGATCATGAGCGGCGTCGTGCTGTTCTGGACCTCCGGCGACTGGCCGCTCGCCGTCGTCGTGTTCGTCGCGAGCATCCTCGTGCCGATGCTCAAGCTCGGCGTGCTGCTGATCCTCGTGATCAGCGCGCAGCGGCGCGCCGCGTGGCGGCCGCTGCAGCGCACGCGCCTGTTCCGGATCGTCGAACGCATCGGCCGCTGGTCGATGCTCGACATCTTCGTCGTGACGCTGACCGTCGCGCTCGTCCATTTCCGTTCGCTCGCCATCATCACGGCCGGCCCCGGCGCACTTGCGTTCGGTTCGGTCGTGATCCTGACGATGCTCGCGTCGATGCAGTTCGATCCCCGCCTGATCTGGGATCCAGTCGAAACCTCAGGGAATCACCATGAATAGTCCACAAGGCCCGCAGCACGACGCGCCCCGGCCGCCCGATCCGACGATCTCGACGAAAAGCGGCTGGCTGCCGTCGCTCGTCTGGCTCGTGCCGCTGATCGCCGCGCTGATCGGCATCGGCCTCGTGATCAAGTCCGTGCGCGAGCGCGGCCCTGAAATCACGATCAGCTTCCACAGCGCCGAAGGGCTCGAGCCCGGCAAGACGCAGGTCAAGTACAAGGACGTCGAGATCGGCATGGTCAAGACGATCAAGCTGTCGAAGGACCTGTCGCGCGTGCTCGTCCAGGTGCAGCTGAAGAAGGAAGCCGAGGACTTCGCGGTCCAGGGCTCGCGCTTCTGGATCGTGCGGCCGCGCGTCGGCGCGACCGGCGTGTCGGGGCTCGGCACGCTGCTGTCCGGCGCGTACATCGGCGTCGACGCCGGCCGCGGGCAGGATACGCTGACCGACTTCACGGGCCTCGAGACGCCACCGGCCGTCACGGGCGACCAGAAAGGCACGCAGTATGTGCTGCGCGGCGATTCGCTGGGCTCGGTCGACATCGGCTCGCCGGTCTACTACCGCCGCGTGCAGGTCGGCCAGGTGGTCGGCTTCTCGCTCGACAAGGACGGCACGGGCGTCACGTTCAACGTATTCGTCAATGCGCCGTACGACCAGTACGTCGGCGTGAACTCGCGCTGGTGGCAGGCGAGCGGCGTCGACCTGCGGCTCGATTCGAGCGGCCTGAAGCTGAACACGCAGTCGCTCGCGACGGTGATCCTCGGCGGCATCGCGTTCCAGACGCCGCCGAACCAGGGCAGCGGCGCGACGGCGCCGAACAACACGACGTTCCGCCTCGGCTCCGACGAGGGCGACGCGATGCGCGACCCGGACGGCCAGCCGCTGCAGGTCGTGATGAACTTCAACCAGTCGCTGCGCGGGCTTGCCGTCGGCGCACCGGTCGACTTCCGCGGCATCGTGCTCGGCGAAGTGACGAACATCGGCATCGACTTCGATCCGAAGACGAAGAACTTCCTGATGCCGGTGACGATGAACGTGTATCCGGAGCGCCTCGGCCGCCGCTTCCGCGAAACGATCGAGAGCAAGGGCGAACCGGCCCGCCGCGAGATCGTCGAGCGGCTCGTCGGGCACGGCCTGCGCGGCCAGCTGCGCACCGGCAACCTGCTGACGAGCCAGCTGTACGTCGCGCTCGACTTCTTCCCGAAGGCGCCGGTCGCGAAGATCGACACGGCGCGCCAGCCGCTCGAGCTGCCGACCGTGCCGAACACGCTCGACGAGCTGCAGCTGCAGGTCGCCGACATCGCGAAGAAGCTCGACAAGGTGCCGTTCGACCAGATCGGCGCGAACCTGAACAGCGCGCTGTCGAACGCCGACAAGCTGTTCAAGCAGCTCGACACGCAGGTCGCGCCGGAAGCGCGCGACACGCTGTCGGCCGCGAAGCAGACCTTCTCGACCGCCGAGGCGACGCTGCAGCAGGATTCGCCGCTGCAGTCCGACGTGCGCGGCGCGCTGAAGGAACTCACGCGCACGCTGCAATCGCTGAACGCGCTCGCCGACTACCTCGAGCGTCACCCCGAATCGCTGCTCAAGGGCAAGCCAGGAGACAAGCAATGACGACCCGCGTGAACGGTTTTGCGAGCGGCGCGGCGGCGGCCTTCGCCGCACTCGCGCTCGCCGCGTGCAGCTCGCCGCCCGCGCGGTTCTACACGCTCAGCCCGGCCGACGCCGCGGCGCCGCTGCGCACCGCGCCGGCCAACCCGGCGTTCCTGATCGAGGTGCCGTCGGTCGGCGTGCCCGAGCAGGTCGCGAAGAACCAGCTGGTCGTGCAGAAGAACGCCGCGCAGGTCGACGTGCTCGAGCAGGAGCGCTGGGCATCGCCGCCCGCCGACGAGATCCGCCGCGCGCTGTCGGACGATCTCGCCGCGCAGCTCGGCACGATCGACGTCGCGAATTCCGCGTATCCGGCCGGCGTGCCCGTGTATCGCATCAGCGTGAACGTGCAGCGCTTCGAATCGTGGCCCGGCAAGCGTGCGGCGGTCGACGCGGTGTGGAGCGTGCGCTCGCTCGCCACGCAGGCCGTGATGACGTGCCGCACGAGCGTCGCGGAACCGGTCGCCGACGGCTACGACGCGCTCGTTGCCGGCCACCGGCGCGCGCTCGACGTGATCGCGACGCAGGCTGCGGCCGGCGTGCGCGCGATGGCCGCGCGCCGCGGCACGGCAGCCGCGACGGCGCCCGCATCCGTCAGCAAGACGGCCGCTGCGCCGGTCGTGCCGTGCCCGGCCAACCCGACGCCGGGCGGCGACGCCGGCGCGACGGGCAAGTCCGGCGCGTAAGCGGCGGCACGCAGGCACGCGTTCGACGCAGCGCGCGCCTGCGTCGCGCATCCGGTCGCGGTCGCCCGCCGTTACCGGCGGCATCACGCGGCCACGACCGGCCCCGCGGATCGCCTCCATCGGCCGGACGGCGAGTTTGCATTGTTTGTCAAAATCGGCCGGAACCGGCGCCAGCCCGCACGGTCGGCTTGCGTTTTCCGGCCCGATTGACGATCCTACGCACTTTCCGGCTCGCGCCGTTCGTCGTGCGCGCCAGCCAGCGGCGCCGGGCCGCGTTCGGTCCGACCGCCGTGCCTCCCGGCGCCCGCACGCGTTCGGCGTGCAGCGCAGCGGGGCAGCCGCATCGCGGGTCGCCGCGCATCGTCCGGCCACCGCCCCGTCTCACCCGTTCTCCCCGGCGCCGCGCCGTTTCCCCGGCCGGCATCCCGAACCCGCCCGTCCAGGGCTTTCGCTATTCCGTTTATGTTTCGTTCCCTGACGACCCTGATCAAGAAGTGGCGCGCGTCGCGCAATGCCGGTCACCAGCTCGATGCGCTGCTCGCGCACGCCGACGCCGACGCGTCGTACGCCGAACGCAGCGAATGGCTGATCGAGCTCGCGCACTGGCTGCGCCGCAACGGCACGATGCAGGCCGCGCAGGACACCCCGGCCGAGCGCGACGCCGACACGCGCGCGTATCCGGCCCATGCGCGGCTGCGCTACCTGTTCCACGTGCTCGACCGCAACCCCGCCTGGAAAGCGCACGCCGCGCGCATCCTGCGCGGCATCCTGCGCGAGTGCGACGGCATCTCGCTGCTGTGCGATGCCGGCATGCCCGTGCACTCGGGCTTCTTCGGCGCGCTGTTCGAGCGGATCGACTCGTCGCTGATCCCGCCCGCGCCGAACCGCCGCGAGCTGTCGGCGCTGTTCACGCTGATGTTCCCGACGCCGGAAGACGCGAAGTGGATCGACGCGCTGCCCGACGACCTGCTCGCGCGCCTCGCCGAGCTGATCTCGTTCGACGTCACCGAGGAAGAGCGCCACGAGCCCGGCTCGTTCTCGCGCGACCTGCTGGCCTCGCTGCATAACCTGACCTGCCAGATCAGCTCGACCGGCCTGTCGCAGACGGTGCGCAGCCGGCTGTCCGACGACGATGCGCGCAAGCCGCTCGAATCGCAGCCGTTCTACCGCCTGACGCGCGCGATGCTCGCGGTCGAGACCGCGCACGCGGCCGTCGAGGACGGCGGCGACCCGAGCAAGCTGCTGCACGAGGTGAACTACCTGCGCGTGCTGCTCGACGAATGCCGGATCGCCGTCGACGACGTGTTCTCGCACCTGTACCGCAACGGCGTATCGGTCGACATCGTGTTCCAGGTCGAGCGGATGCGCATGCGCATCCTGCGCGCGGAAACGCTGCTGAACGCGTGGATGGCCCGCGACGACCTGCGCGGGATGGCGCGCCTGACGGCCGAGCTCGTCGACGCGAACCAGAACAGCCAGAGCGTCACGCACCTCGTGCGCAGCAACTTCTCGCTGTTCGCGCGCAAGCTCGTCGAGACCAATGCCGACACCGGCGAGCACTACATCTCGCGCGGCCGCGCCGAGTACCTGAAGATGCTGCGGATGGCCGCGGGCGGCGGCCTCGTCACCGTCGTGACCGTCTGCGTGAAGTTCGCGATCACGGGCGCGCACCTGCAGTCGATGTTCGAAGGGCTGCTCGCCGGCGTCAACTACGCGGCCAGCTTCATGCTGATGCACTTCCTGCACTTCACGCTCGCGACCAAGCAGCCTGCGATGACCGCGCCGACGCTCGCGCGCGAGCTCGACGACACCGGCCACGAGGAAGGCGTGAAGGCGTTCGTGTCGTCGGTGATCGCGCTGATCCGCACGCAGGCGGCCGCGATTTCCGGCAACGTGCTCGTCGTGCTGCCCGTGTGCCTGCTCGTGCAGCTGTTCGCGGGCAACGTGCTGCACGCGAACCTGATCTCGCCGGAGAAGGCGCATGCGACGCTGCACTCGTTCTCGCTGCTCGGCCCGACGCCGCTCTACGCGGCGCTGACGGGCGTGCTGCTGTGGGCGTCGAGCCTGCTCGCGGGCTGGGCCGACAACTGGTTCGTGCTGCATCGCGTCGGCGACGCGCTCACGTACAACCGCCGGCTGCGTCTCACGCTCGGCGCGGCCGGCGCCGCGAAGCTCGCGCACTTCTGCCGCTCGAACGTCGCCGGCGTGGTCGCGAACGTCGGCCTCGGCCTGATGCTCGGCCTGATCCCGGCGATCGTCACGGTGTTCATGTTCCCGTTCGAGGTGCGCCACGTGACGCTGTCGGCCGGCTCGATCGGGATCGCGCTCGGCGTGCTGGGCAAGGATGCGCTCGCGACGCCCGAACTGTGGTGGGCTGGCGCCGGCGTGCTCAGCATGGCGATCCTCAACGTGCTCGTGAGCTTCGCGCTCGCGTTCACGATGGCCGTGCGCTCGCGCAGCCTGCGCCGGACCAAGGTGCGCGCGCTCGTCGCCGCGATCGTGCGCACGGTGCTGTCGAATCCGCTCGCGCTGTTCTGGCCGGCCGGCGGCCAGGCCGCGCGCGCCGGCCAGCCGGGCTCGCACTGAGCCCGCGGCGGCGTGGCGGTGCCCGGCCGGGCGCCGCCGCATCGCCGCCCGGCGCGCGAAATCGGCCGGTGCACCGGCGTCGCTGCGCCGAAACGCCGGCCCCGGCCGCCCGCGCCGCGTACAATAGTGGACTTTTGCACGTCCTCACCCGCCTTATGTCCTCGCCCACCCTGTACGAATTCTTCGCTCCCTGCCCGCGTGGCCTCGAAGCGGCGCTTGCCGCCGAGCTGGCCGAAATCGCCGGCCGCCACCTGAACGGCGCGCCGTTCACCGCGGGCGCGCAGGTGCCGGGCGGCGTCCATTTCAGCGGCGGCTGGGCTGCCGGCATGGCCGCGAACCTCCATTCGCGGATCGCGAGCCGGGTCCTGCTGAAGATCGCGCACCGCGCGTACCGCAACGAGCAGGACGTCTACGCGCTCGCGCTCGAGCAGCCGTGGGAGCGCTGGTTCGCGGCCACGCAGACGCTGCGCGTCGACATCACCGCGATCAAGTCGCCGCTGAAGAGCCTCGAATTCGCGACGCTGCGCGTGAAGGACGCGATCTGCGACCGGATGCGCGACAAGACCGGCGCGCGCCCGAGCATCGACACCGGTGCGCCGGACGTGCGCGTGTTCGCGTTCCTCACGGCCAACGAGTGCACGCTGTATCTCGACACGTCGGGCGAACCGCTGTTCAAGCGCGGCTGGCGCCTGGACAAGGGCGCGGCACCGCTGCGCGAGAACCTCGCGGCCGGCATCCTGCGCCTGACGGGCTGGACGCCCGGCACCGCGCTGTACGACCCGATGTGCGGCAGCGGCACGTTCCTCGCGGAAGCCGCGCAGATCGCGCTCGGCGTGGCGCCCGGCTGCGAACGCCGGTTCGGCTTCGAAAAGCTCAAGCAGTACGACATCACCGCGTGGCAGGGCCTGAAGGTGCCGGCGCTGGACGCGAAGCGCGCGGCGCGCGGCAAGCGCAACGACGCGCTCGGCGTGTACGGCAGCGACATCTCCGGCGACATGCTCGAGAAGGCGCGCGCGAACCTCGAGCGCGCGGGCGTGCCGTCGGTGTGGCTCAAGCAGGTCGACGCGCGCGGGATGACGCCGCCGTGCGACGCGCCGGGCATCATCCTCGCGAACCCGCCGTACGGCGAGCGGATCGAAGTGCGCGGCCGCAGTGCGCGCGGCGAGGTGCGCGAAACCGGCCGCAATCGCGGCAACGACGATGCGTTCCGCCGCACGCACACCGACGCGCCGGACAGCGAGTTCTTCAACGTGCTCGGCGACGCGCTGAAGCAGCGCTTCACGGGCTGGCAGGCGTTCCTGCTGACATCCGACCGGTCGCTGCCGGGCATGCTGCGGCTGCGCGAATCGGCGAAGACGCCGCTGTTCAACGGCGCGCTCGAATGCCGGCTGTTCCGCTTCGACCTGATCGCCGGCAGCGTGAAGGCGCGCCCGGCCGCGCCGGAAGGCGACGCGTAAGCCGTCCGCCCGCTTCCACACGCCACGACGTCCCGGGGGCCGCTATCGCGGCCCCTGTGCTTTTTGCGCAGCCGATCAGTGCTTCGAGCACTCCCAGCGCCCCATCGTGAACGGCAGCGCGTGCCCCGTCTCGAGCAGCGTCTTCAGGCTCGACAGCACGACCGGCCAGCCGCCGCGAATCCCGCGATCCATCTCCGAACCGGGCACCAGCCCGTCGTGCGTGACGGTCAGCTTCACGACGCCCTCGTGCGGCTCGACGACGTAGGTCACGCGCGACTCCCCGCCCTCCCCCGACGGCGTCCGCCACGTGACGACCAGCCGGTGCGGCGGATCGTTCTCGATCACTTCGCCGACGATGTCGACCCGCGCGGGATCGTCGTAGTCCTGATGTTCCCAGCGCGAGCCCGGCCGCCAGTCGGGCGACGCGTTGCGATGCCGGACCCAGTAGTCCTTCGTCAGCTCGGCATTGGTCAGCGCATCGAACACGCGCTCGGGCGTGGCTGCGATGAAGGTCACGTACACAAAGGCGGGATTACCCATCGTCGTCTCCTGGCTCGCGGGCCGCTTCCAGCCCGCGCTTGAGGTCCGCCAGCGCCTGCAGGCGCTGGCGCTCGAACTTGCCGATCCAGCGTTCCGCGATGTCGTGGATCGGCACCGGATTCAGGTAATGCAGCTTCTCCCTGCCGCGCCACGTCGTCGCGACGAGATTCGCGGCCTCGAGCAGCGCGAGATGCTTGCTCACGGCCTGCCGGCTCATCGCGAGCCCGTCGCACAGCTCGGACAGCGTCTGGCCGCTTTTCGCGTGCAGCAGGTCCAGCAACCGACGGCGCGTGGCATCGGCCAGCGCCTTGAAAACGAGGTCCATGCCGCTCCCGGGTCAATGGCTTTATTATGCAACCAAATGGTTGCATGTCAAGGGTGACAACTCTACTGACAATACGGTGTCAGCAGCCCGCGATCACACTGCAATCCCGGCGCAATGCAGGCTGGTTTCCACACCGAATCCGAATAACAACGCAACAAGGAGCTCGTCATGACGTCCGCAACGGCCACTGCAACCCTGGAACGCGCGATCGCGTGGTTCGACATTCCGTCCCTCGATTTCGAACGCGCGATCCGCTTTTACGAAACCGTGCTGCAAACCACGTTGCAGCGCGACATCATCGGCGGCGTGCCGATGGCCACGTTCGATCGCGATGCGTCGAGCACGGGCGGCAGCATCGTGTTCGATCCGCAGCAGATGAAACCGAGCGCGAACGGCGTGCTCGTCTACCTGAACGCCGGCGAATCGGTCGTCGCGGCGCTCGAACGCGCGAAGCGCGCAGGCGGCGTCGTGCAGGGCACGGTCGTCGAGCTGCCGAACAACTACGGCTACGTCGGCTACCTGATCGACACCGAAGGCAACCGCGTCGGCCTGCACGCGCCGAAATGCCACTGAGCGCACCGGTCAGCGGGCCGGCACGGCGCTATCATCGCGAAGTCCCCGTTGCCAGAGGAATCGAGGTGCTGTCATGACGCGCCGTGCCGACCGCCTGTTCCAGATCGCCGAGCTGTTGCGCGGGCGTCGTCTCACGACCGCGCAGCAGCTGGCCGACTGGCTGTCGGTGTCGCCGCGCACGGTCTATCGCGACGTGCGCGACCTGCAACTGTCAGGGGTGCCGATCGAAGGCGAAGCCGGCATCGGCTACCGGCTGAACCGCAACGCGAGCCTGCCGCCGCTCACGTTCACGGCCGAGGAGCTTGCGGCGCTCGCCACCGGCGCGCGGATGCTCGAAACCTGGGGCGGTGCGCGCTTCGCGAGCGGCGCGCGCTCGGCGCTCGCGAAGATCGCGTCGGCGATGCCGGCCGACAAGCGCACGGCGCTCGACCGCCTGCCCGTGTTCGCGCCGTCGTTCCACATCGACGAGACGTTCTGCGCGAAGGTCGACGCGATCCACCAGGCGATCGACACGCGCCACATCGTCGGCTTCGCTTATCGCGACCGGCTCGGCGCGCATTCGCAACGCCGCGTATGGCCGCTCGGGCTCGTCTACTGGGGCGGGCGCTGGACGATCGGCGCGTGGTGCGAACTGCGCGAGGATTTCCGCACCTTCGACATCGCGCGGATGGGCGACATCACCGTGCACGAGCAGTTTCCGGACATGGAAGGACGGCGGATCGCCGACTACATGCGGATCGCGGAAGCGCCGATGCGCTGACGCGGTACGGCGGCGAGCGCAAGGTTGCGCGCCGCCGTCGTTCGTTCTCCGGGCCGCCGAGCGGCGCGCGGCCCTTCCCGCGTTACCCGCCGAACACCACCGGCCGCTTCGGCCGCTCGTCGACGTGCAGCGAAAACACGTCCGCCCGCGCGTAGTGGCCAACGACGTCGAAGTCGTAACGCGCCCGCACCAGCTCGTCGGTATCGATGTGCGCGGTCACGAGCCCGGCCTCGCCGATCAGCGGCTCCGTCAGCAGGTCGCCGAGCGGCCCGACGATCACGCTGCCGCCGCGGATCAGCGGCCGCTCCGGGTCCCAGCCCGGCACGTCGATGCCGAGCGCGCGCGGCGACGGCTGCACCTGGCACGCGCTCACGACGAAACAACGCCCTTCATGCGCGATGTGCCGCATCGAGCTCTGCCACAGGTCGCGCTCGTCGACGGTCGGCGCGCACCAGATCTGCACGCCTTTCGCGTACATCGCGCAGCGCAGCAGCGGCATGTGGTTCTCCCAGCAGATCGCGGCGCCCGCGCGGCCGGCGGCCGTTTCGACGACGGGCAGCGTCGAGCCGTCGCCCTGCCCCCAGATCAGCCGCTCGGTGCCGGTCGGCATCAGCTTGCGGTGCTTCGCGACGAGCCCGTCGCGCGGATCGAAGAACAGCGCCGTGCAGTACAGCGTGCTGCCGCCGCGCTCGATCACGCCGACCACGAGGCTCGCCCCCGTGCGTTGCGACAGCGCGGCCAGCTCGTCGGTCTCGGGCCCCGGCACGTCGATCGCCTGCGCGGCGTAGCGCGCATACGCGTCGCGGCCTTCGGGCAGCCGGTAGCCGAGCCGCGTGCCGAAGATCTCGCCTTTCGGATAACCGCCGAGCACGGCCTCGGGCAGCACGACGAGCGACGCACCGCTGTCGCGGATCGCGGTTTCGTAGCCGAGGATCGTGTCGAGCGTGGCGCGGGTGCCGGCGGGCGATGCGCCGATCTGCAACGCGGCAATGACTGACGTGGACATGGTGGCGACTCCGGTGAATGGGATGCCGCCATCTTTATCGATAAGATGTCATCGATCAAATCGATAGAAAGATATGTGTCATGAATGCCGATGATATCGCCGGACTCGACCTGAACCTGCTGAAGGTGTTCGAGGCGCTGTACGAGGAAGGTGGCGCGAGCCGGGCGGCGCTGCGGCTCGGCCTCACGCAGTCGGCCGTCAGCGCGGCACTCGCGCGGCTGCGCGTGATCTACGCCGATCCGCTGTTCGTGCGCACCGGCCGCGGGCTCGCACCGACGCCGCGCGCGGACGAACTGAAGCCGATCCTGTCCGACGCGCTCGACCGCTGCCGCGAAAGCCTCGCGATCGCGGCCGACGGCGGCGACCGCGTCGGCCGCACGATCTCGGTCGGGCTGTCGGACGACTTCGAGATCGCGCTGGGCCGCGCGCTGATCGACGCGGTCGCGCGCGAAGCCGCGGGCATCCGGCTGATCTTCCGGCAGACCCACAGCGGCATCGCCGGCGACGCGCTGCTGCGGCACGGCGTCGATCTCGCGATCGCGTCGGGCGGGTTTTCGGCAAACGGGCTCAGCCGGCGCGCGGTCGCGACGGGCGGCTACGCGTGCCTGATCGACCCGGCCGCCCGCACGCGGCCGCCGCGCACGCTGACGCTCGCCGATTTCCTGCAGCGCGACCACCTGCTTGTGTCGTCGGGCGGCGTGATCGGGATCGTCGACGAGGCGCTGGCCGCGCTCGGCCACAAGCGGCACGTCGCGGCGTCGACCACGCATTTCGCCGCGCTGCCGTACCTGCTCGCCGGCTCCGACGCGGTCGCGACGATTCCCGCGCACGCGGCACACGCGATCGCGCAGTCCACGCCGCTGCACGCGCTCGCGTGCCCGGTCGACCTGCCGCGCTACCCGGTCGAAATCGGCTGGCGCTCGAGCACGCAGCGCGATCCGGCGATCGTGCGCGTGCGCGACACGATCGCCGCGTGCGTCGCGCGCCTCGTTGCGCCGTGAGCGAACGCGCGGCAGCGTCGACGCCGCATTCCTCCCGGAACGACGACCGCGCCGCCACGTTCCGCACGATCGATCGCACATGAATGCCGCACCGGCCGGGATCCCGCCGCCGCACATCGGCAGGACGCGACGCTTACGGGGTCGGATTCGTCTAACGAGACGGCCGGCAGCGTTCGGGCGCAACCGGTAAAATGCCGAACCATGAAACCCGAAATCTGGACCCCGCATGTGACGGTCGCCGCGCTCGTCGAGCACGCCGGCCGCTTTCTCGTGATCGAGGAAGAAACCTCGACGGGCCTGCGCATCAACCAGCCGGCCGGTCATCTCGAGGCCGGCGAGACGCTGGCCGACGCCGTGATCCGCGAAACGCTCGAGGAAACCGCGCACCCGTTCACGCCCGACGCACTCGTCGGCGTCTATCTCGCGCATTACGACCGCCCCGGCACGGCCGGTGCAACCTACCTGCGCTTCACGTTCTGCGGCACGGTCGGCGAACCGGTCGCGGGCCACGTGCTCGACGAAGGCATCGTCCGCACGCTGTGGATGACGGCCGACGAACTGCGCGCGTGCAGCGAGCGTCACCGCTCGCCCGCGGTGATGCGCTGCGTCGACGACTATCTCGCCGGGCGGCGCATTCCGCTCGATTTCGTGCACACGCATTCGGTCGCGCCGCGCCCCGAGGCATTCGAACGTCAGGCGGTCAACAAATGAGCAAGCGCCGTGTAGTAGTGGGCATGTCGGGCGGCGTCGATTCGTCGGTGACCGCATGGCTGTTGAAGGAACAGGGCTACGACGTGGTCGGCCTGTTCATGAAGAACTGGGAAGACGACGACGACGGCGAATACTGCTCGACGCGCCAGGACTGGATCGACGTCGTGTCGGTCGCCGACCTGATCGGCATCGACGTGGAAGCCGTCAACTTCGCCGCCGAATACAAGGACCGCGTGTTCGCCGAGTTCCTGCGCGAATACTCGGCCGGCCGCACGCCGAACCCCGATGTGCTGTGCAACGCCGAGATCAAGTTCAAGGCGTTCCTCGACCACGCGATGTCGCTCGACGCGGAAATGATTGCGACCGGCCACTATGCGCGCGTGCGCGAGCGCGCCGGACGCTTCGAACTGCTGAAGGCGTTCGATCACACGAAAGACCAGTCGTACTTCCTGCACCGGCTGAACCAGGCGCAACTGTCGAAGACGATGTTCCCGCTCGGCGAGATGCCGAAGACGAAGGTACGCGAGATCGCCGCGCAGATCGGGCTGCCGAACGCGAAGAAGAAGGATTCGACCGGCATCTGCTTCATCGGCGAACGGCCGTTCCGCGATTTCCTGAACCGCTACCTGCCGACGAAGCCCGGCCCGATGAAGACGCCCGACGGCAAGGTGGTCGGCGAGCACATCGGCCTCGCGTTCTACACGTTCGGCCAGCGCAAGGGCATCGGCCTCGGCGGCAGCAAGAGCGGCAGCGGCGAACCGTGGTTCGTCGCCGCGAAGGACATCGCGTCGAACACGCTGTACGTCGTGCAGGGCCACGATCATCCGTGGCTGCTGTCGCGCCATCTCGTCGCCGGCAACGTGAGCTGGGTCGCCGGCGAACCGCCGGCCGACGGCTTCACGTGCGGTGCGAAGACGCGCTACCGGCAGGCCGATGCGGGATGCGCGTTCGGCGCCGCCGCCCCCGGCCCGGCAGGCGAAGCCCGCTTCTCGCTCGCATTCGACGACGCGCAGTGGGCCGTCACGCCCGGCCAGTCGGCCGTGCTGTACGACGGCGAGATCTGTCTCGGCGGCGGCATCATCGAGCTCGCGACCACCGGCCAGCCCGGTCAGGCCGCGCCGGCTGAAGGCCACGCGCCGGCGCTCGCCGACGCACGCTGACACATATTCGGTTTAGACTTGCGGCACGCCGCGCCCGGCGGGACACGATTCCGCCGCGGCCGGCGCGCCGCCGCGCAGCGTACGCATGGCGGTATTTCAAGATTCTTATGGAGTCCCCATGCTTTCAAGACGCTATCTCGCGATGTGGTGCGCGGTCCTGCTGCTCGTCGCGACAGCCGCGCTCGCGTCGTCCCATGTGCTGTCGTGGCTGTGGATCGTCATTCCCGTCGCGCTCGTCGCGCTCGGCGTGTACGACCTGAACCAGGACCGCCACGCGATCCTGCGCAATTACCCGCTCTGGGGCCACTTCCGCTTCCTGTTCGAATTCATCCGACCTGAAATCCGCCAGTACTTCGTCGAGGACGACACCGACGAGAAACCGTTCTCGCGTGCGCAGCGCAGCCTCGTATACCAGCGCGCGAAGAACGTCGCCGACAACCGCCCGTACGGCACCGAGCTGAACGTGAAGGCCGTCGCGCACGAATGGATCAGCCACTCGCTCGCGCCGACGAAACTGCCGAACCACGATTTCCGCATCCGCGTCGGCGCGAATCGCGCGCAACCGTACGACATTTCGATCTTCAACATCTCGGCGATGAGCTTCGGCTCGCTGTCCGCGAACGCGATCCGCTCGCTGAACCTCGGCGCGAAGAAAGGCGGGTTCGCGCACGACACCGGCGAAGGCTCGCTGTCGAAGTACCACCGCGAGAACGGCGGCGACATCATCTGGGAAATCGCGTCCGGCTATTTCGGCTGCCGCAACGACGACGGCACGTTCAACCCCGACAAGTTCGCGAAGCAGGCCGCCGACCCGCAGGTCAAGATGATCGAGGTGAAGCTGTCGCAGGGCGCGAAGCCCGGCCACGGCGGCGTGCTGCCGGCCGCGAAGATCACGCCGGAAATCGCCGAGACGCGCGGCGTGCCGATGGGCAAGGACTGCATCTCGCCCGCGACGCACTCGGAGTTCTCGACGCCGCGCGGGCTGCTCGAATTCGTCGAGCGGCTGCGCACGCTGTCCGGCGGCAAGCCGACCGGCTTCAAGCTGTGCATCGGCCATCCGTGGGAATTCTTCGGCATTGCGAAGGCGATGATCGAGACGGGCATCGTGCCGGACTTCATCGTCGTCGACGGCGCGGAAGGCGGCACCGGCGCGGCGCCGCTCGAATTCACCGACCACGTCGGCGTACCGCTGCAGGAAGGGCTGCTGCTCGTGCACAACACGCTCGTCGGGATCGGCGTACGCGACCGCGTGAAGCTCGGCGCGAGCGGCAAGATCATCACCGCGTTCGACATCGCGCGCACGCTCGCGATCGGCGCGGACTGGGTGAACTCGGCGCGCGGCTTCATGTTCGCGGTCGGCTGCATCCAGGCGCAGCATTGCCACACCGACCGCTGCCCGACCGGCGTCGCGACGCAGGATCCGGTGCGCCAGCGTGCGCTCGTCGTGCCCGACAAGGCCGAGCGCGTGTACAACTTCCACCGCAATACGCTGCATGCACTGCAGGAACTCGTGCAGGCCGCCGGCCTCGGGCATCCGTCCGAGCTGCGCGCGCATCACATCGTGCAGCGGGTCGCGCCGCACGAGGTGCGGCTGATGTCGCAACTGCTGAAGTACCTGAAGCCCGGCGCGCTGCTCGACGGCCAGACCTGCGGCTTCACGCTGTACGACAAGTGGTGGCCGATCGCGCGCAGCGATTCGTTCACGCTCGGCGAAGCCGTGTACGCGTCGATCGAGTGACGCACGCAGGCCGTCCCGCTCACGCGGCGGCCTGCGCGGCAAAAAGAAAAAGCGCCCCGCGGGGCGCTTTTCTTTCATCTGCCGAATGGCTGAATGCGGCGTGAATGCGTGGCCGGCAGCTCAGTTCTGCGGCAGCGTATCGGCGAACGATTGCCGCTGCTGGAGCTTCACGAAATGCTTGTCGAGGTTCGGGTGGCGATCGCGCCAGTTGAGCTCGGGCATCCGGAAGTCGAGGTAGCCGAGCGCGCAGCCAAGTGCGATGTCGGCGAGCGTGTAATGATTACCGACGCACCACGTCTTGCCGCCGAGGCCCTGCGACATCGCGACGAGACCGTCGTCGATCTTGCGCTGCTGGCGCGCGATCCAGCTCGCGCTGCGCTGCGCCTCGTCGCGCATCGTGTGTTCGACGCGAATCGCGACCGCGGCGTCGAGGACGCCGTCGCCCAGCGCTTCCCAGCAACGGACCTCGACACGCTCGCGGCCCGACGGCGGAATCAGCTTGCCGACCGGCGACAGCGTGTCGACGTATTCGCAGATCACGCGGGAATCGAACACCGCGGCACCATCCTCCATCACGAGGCACGGGACCTTGCCGAGCGGATTCGACGCATGAATATCCGTCTCCGGCGCCCACACGTTCTCGAGCTCCAGCTTGTAGTCGATCTTCTTTTCAGCGAGCACGATCCGCGCCTTGCGGACGTACGGGCTGCCGAGCGAACCGATTAATTTCATCATCTGCCTTTTTTTGGGAACCGCCGAGAGTATACGTTGTCGCCGATCATAACCGGCCGGCATCGCGTGACAGAAAATCGGCCGACCGGCCTGTGGATGGTTTGCAACAACCGCGTGCGGGCCTTCCGGCGCGGCTTGCCGCCCCGCTTTCACGCGCGCCAGCCGGCGGGGATACAATCGCACGATGAATGCACCCCTCGATACCGCCATCGCCGTCGACGTCTACCGCCAGCGCCGTGAACGCGTGCTTGCCGCACTGCGTGCCGCGGGCGGCGGCGTCGCCATCGTTCCCACCGCGCCGGAACTGCTGCGCAACCGCGATACGGCCTACCCGTACCGGTTCGACAGCTACTTCCACTACCTGACGGGCTTTACCGAGCCGGATGCCGTGCTCGTGCTGAACGCAGCCGCGCCGCACGGGGCGCCGGAGTCGATCCTGTTCTGCCGCGGCAAGAACGTCGACCGCGAGATCTGGGAAGGCTTCCACTACGGCCCCGACGCCGCGCGCGACGCGTTCGGCTTCGATGCGGCATTCGCGGTCGACGTGATCGACACCGAGATGCCGCGCCTGCTCGCCGACGCGGGCACCGTGCACTACCGGTTCGGCGCATCGGCCGATTTCGACCGCCAGCTCGCGGGCTGGATCGACGCGGTGCGCGCGCTGGCACGCACGGGCGTCGCCGCGCCGGACGCGCTGCTCGACCTCACGCCGCTGCTCGACGACATGCGCGTCGTGAAGGACGAACACGAACTCGCGATCATGATGCGCGCCGCGCACATCTCCGCGCTCGCGCACCGCCGCGCGATGCAGGTGTGCCGCCCCGGCATCCGCGAATACGAACTCGAGGCCGAGCTGCTGTACCTGTTCCGCAAGCACGGCGCGCAGTCGCCCGCGTACGGCTCGATCGTCGCGGCCGGCGCGAACGCCTGCGTGCTGCACTACCCGGCCGGCAACGCGGCCGCGCAGGACGGCGACCTGATCCTGATCGACGCCGCGTGCGAACTCGACGGCTACGCATCGGACATCACGCGCACGTTCCCGGCCAGCGGGCGCTTCTCGCCCGCGCAGCGCACGCTGTACGACATCGTGCTCGCCGCGCAGCAGGCCGCGATCGATGCGACGCGCGCGGGCGTGCCGTTCGAGGCGCCGCACGACGCGGCCGTGCGCGTGCTCGCGCAGGGGCTGCTCGACACCGGCATCATTCCGAAAACGCGCTTCTCGACCGTCGACGACGTGATCGCCGAGCGCGCATACACGCGCTTCTACATGCACCGCACGGGCCACTGGCTCGGGATGGACGTGCACGACTGCGGCGACTACCGCGAGCGGCTCGCCGAACGCGACGGCAACGGCGCGCTGCCGTGGCGCACGCTGAAGCCCGGCATGACGCTGACGGTCGAGCCCGGCCTGTACGTGCGCGCGGCCGACGACGTGCCGCCCGAGTACTGGAACATCGGCATCCGCATCGAGGACGACGCGATCGTGCGCGAGCACGGCTGCGAACTCATCACGCGCGGCGTGCCCGTCGCGGCCGACGAGATCGAAGCGCTGATGCGCGCGGGCGCATGACCGGCCGCCGACCGTTACCACCGTTTCACGAATCAAGATGACGACCGCTTCCTCCCCGGCCACGCCGGATTACGACCTCGCCATCGTCGGCGCGGGCCCCGTCGGGCTCGCGCTCGCCGGCTGGCTCGCACGCCGCAGCGCGACGCAGCACGCATCGATCGCGCTGATCGATGCGCGCGAACCGGCCGCGAGCGCGAACGACCCGCGCGCGATCGCGGTGTCGCACGGCAGCCGCGTGCTGCTCGACACGCTCGCGTGGCCTGCCGACGCGACGCCGATCGAACATATCCACGTGTCGCAGCGCGGCCATTTCGGCCGCACGCTGATCGATCGCGACGAGCACGACCTCGCCGCACTCGGCTACGTCGTGCGCTACGGCTCGATCGTGCAGGCGCTCGCGGGCGCCGTGCAGCGCACGCGCGTCGACTGGCTCACGTCGACCACCGCGCGCGCGCCGCAGCAGGACGCCGACGGCGTCACGCTGACGCTCGACGGCCCGCAAGGCGAGCGCACGCTGCGCGCGCGCATCGTCATCAATGCCGAAGGCGGGCTGTTCCACGAACAGCAGGCCGACACCGGCAAGCATCGCCGCGACTACGGACAGACCGCGCTCGTCGGCACGGTCACGGTATCGGCGCCGCGCCCGAACGTCGCGTGGGAGCGCTTCACGCATGAAGGCCCGCTCGCGCTGCTGCCGCTCGGCGGGCCGCGCCAGGCCGACTACTCGCTGGTCTGGTGCTGCACGCCCGACGAAGCGGCACGACGTGCCGCGCTGCCCGACGACGCGTTCCTGCGCGAACTCGGCAGCGCATTCGGCGAGCGCATGGGCGACTTCGTCGCGATTGCCGGCCGCGCATCGTTCCCGCTCGGCCTGAATGCCGCGCACACGCTCGTCAGCGGCCGCGTCGCGATCGTCGGCAATGCCGCGCAAACCCTGCACCCCGTCGCGGGCCAGGGGCTCAACCTCGGGTTGCGCGATGCGCATACGCTCGTTGACACGCTGTCCGCGCAAGGTTTCGAAGCGACCGCGCTCGCGACTTTCAACGCGCGCCGCGCGCTCGACCGGCGCTTCACGATCGGCGCGACCGACACGCTGGCGCGGCTGTTTACGATCGATTCGGGCCCGCTTCCGCTGCTGCGCGGCGCCGCGCTGACCGCGCTCGAATTCGTGCCGCCGCTCAAGAAGGTGATCGCGCGCCAGATGATGTTCGGCCAGCGCAACTGACGCGCGGCACGCCGCACGGTTGCGCCCGGCCACGCCAGGCAAACCGGGTCAAATCGGCGGGGCATGGGAATACGGTAAAATGCTCGTTTTCCGTCTTCCCTTCCCCTGCCCGCGCCGGTCGCGGGCGGTGCCATTGCGATGCCCGTTATCGGCCCTCACGTATTGCGTAACAACCTGTTCGTCGCCCCGATGGCCGGCGTGACGGATCGTCCGTTCCGCCAGCTCTGCAAGCGGCTGGGGGCCGGTTACGCCGTGTCCGAGATGGTCGCGTCCAACGCGCAGCTGTGGAAAAGCGCGAAGACGATGCGGCGCGCGAACCACGAAGGCGAAGTCGAGCCGATCGCGGTGCAGATCGCCGGCGCCGATCCGGCGATGATGGCCGAAGCGGCCCGCTACAACGTCGACAACGGCGCGCAGATCATCGACATCAACATGGGCTGCCCCGCGAAAAAGGTCTGCAACGTCGCGGCCGGCTCCGCGCTGCTGCAGAACGAGCCGCTCGTGCAGCGGATCGTCGAGGCCGTCGTCGCGGCGGTCGGCACGGGGCCCGATGCGGTGCCCGTCACGCTGAAGATCCGCACCGGCTGGGACCGCGAGCACAAGAACGCGATCACGGTCGCGCGCCTCGCCGAAGCGGCCGGCATCTCGATGCTCACCGTGCACGGCCGCACGCGCGCCGACCTGTACCGCGGCGACGCCGAGTACGACACGATCACGGCCGTGAAGGCGGCCGTGCGGATTCCGGTCGTCGCGAACGGCGATATCACGTCGCCCGCGAAGGCGAAGGCCGTGCTCGACGCAACCGGCGCCGACGCGCTGATGATCGGTCGTGCCGCGCAAGGCCGGCCGTGGCTGTTCCGCGAAATCGATCATTTCCTGCAAACCGGTGAACTGCTGCCGCCGCCGCTGATCGACGAGATCCAGCACGTGATGAACGAACACCTGGAAGACCACTACGCGTTCTATGGTGAATTCACGGGCGTCCGTACTGCGCGCAAGCACATCGGCTGGTACACTCGCGGCCTTTCCGGTGCCAACGGGTTCCGGCACAGGATGAACACGCTCGATTCCTCCCGCGAGCAGCTCGCCGCCGTCAATGCATTCTTCGAGGCGCAAAAGGCGCTGTCGGACCACCTCGTCTACGTCGATGACGAAGAGGAAAACGGCCAGGGCGAGTCGGACGACCATAACCAGTTAGCAGCATGAGCAAGCACAACATCGAACAATGTGTCCGCGAGAGCCTGGACGTGTATTTCCGGGATCTAGACGGCTCCAATCCGCACGACGTCTATGAAATGGTGATGTCCTGCGTCGAAAAGCCGATGCTCGAGGTCGTGCTCGTACAGGCAGGCGGCAACCAGTCGCTCGCCGCGGAGTACCTCGGCATCAACCGCAATACGCTGCGCAAGAAGCTGCAGCAGCACGGCCTGCTGTAGTCGGCCGTCCCGTCCCCGTTTTCCTGGCTATTGGTGGTTCCATCATGATCAAGCAAGCGCTCATTTCCGTTTCCGACAAGACCGGCATCGTCGACTTCGCGAAGTCGCTGTCCGACCTCGGCGTCAAGCTGCTGTCGACGGGCGGCACCGCGAAACTCCTCGCCGACGCGGGCCTGCCCGTTACCGAAGTGGCCGACTACACGGGCTTCCCGGAAATGCTCGATGGGCGCGTGAAGACGCTCCACCCGAAGGTGCACGGCGGCATCCTCGCCCGCCGCGACCTGCCCGAGCACATGCAGGCGCTGGAACAGCACGGCATCCCGACGATCGACCTGCTCGTCGTGAACCTGTACCCGTTCGTCGCGACGATCGCGAAGGACGACTGCACGCTCGCCGACGCGATCGAGAACATCGACATCGGCGGCCCGACGATGCTGCGCTCGGCCGCGAAGAACCACCGCGACGTGACGGTCGTCGTCGATCCGGCCGACTACGCGGTCGTGCTCGATGAAATGAAGGCGAACGGCAACACGGTCGGCTACCCGACCAACTTCCGCCTCGCGACGAAGGTGTTCGCGCACACCGCGCAATACGACGGTGCGATCACGAACTACCTGACGAGCCTGACCGACGAGCTGAAGCATGCGTCGCGCAGCGCGTACCCGGCCACGCTGAACATGGCGTTCGACAAGGTGCAGGACCTGCGCTACGGCGAGAACCCGCACCAGAGCGCGGCGTTCTACCGCGACCTCGCGACGCCGGCCGGCGCACTGGCGAACTATCGCCAGCTGCAGGGCAAGGAACTGTCGTACAACAACATCGCGGATTCGGACGCGGCGTGGGAATGCGTGAAGACGTTCGACGTGCCGGCCTGCGTGATCATCAAGCACGCGAACCCGTGCGGCGTCGCGGTCGGCAACGACTCGGCCGACGCGTACGCGAAGGCGTTCCAGACGGATCCGACTTCCGCATTCGGCGGCATCATCGCGTTCAACCGCGAAGTCGACGAAGCGGCCGCGCAGGCTGTCGCGAAGCAGTTCGTCGAAGTGCTGATCGCCCCGTCGTTCTCCGACGCCGCGAAGCAGGTGTTCGCCGCGAAGCAGAACGTGCGCCTGCTCGAAATCGCGCTCGGCGACGGCCATAACGCGTTCGACCTGAAGCGCGTGGGCGGCGGCCTGCTCGTGCAGTCGCTCGACTCGCGGAACGTGCAGCCGAGCGAGCTGCGCGTCGTCACGAAGCGCCAGCCGACCGCGAAGGAAATGGACGACCTGCTGTTCGCATGGCGCGTCGCGAAGTATGTGAAGTCGAACGCGATCGTGTTCTGCGGCAACGGCATGACGCTCGGTGTCGGCGCCGGCCAGATGAGCCGCGTCGATTCCGCGCGCATCGCGAGCATCAAGGCGCAGAACGCGGGCCTGACGCTGGCCGGCTCGGCCGTCGCGTCGGATGCGTTCTTCCCGTTCCGCGACGGCCTCGACGTCGTCGTGGCAGCCGGTGCGACCTGCGTGATCCAGCCGGGCGGCTCGATGCGCGACGACGAAGTGATCGCGGCAGCCGACGAGCACGGCATCGCGATGGTCCTGACGGGCGTGCGTCACTTCCGTCACTGATCGCGTGCGGCCCGTGTGGCCGTGATATGAAAGCCCGGCGGCGTTGTACCCGCCGGGTTTTTTATTGCGCGGCGCCTTCGCACGCAACCTCGCGGCCGGCGCGTCGCACCATTCGTTGTAGTATCGCTGCATCAGGCAATTCTCCTCACTCATGCGAATTCTCGGCATCGACCCCGGCCTGCGCGTCACCGGCTTCGGCGTCATCGACGTCAGCGGCCACCAGATTGCGTATGTCACGAGCGGCGTGATCCGCACGCCGACGGCCGACCTGGCCACCCGGCTCGGCACGATCTTCCAGGGCGTCTCGACGATCGTGCGCGAACATGCGCCCGACCAGTCCGCGATCGAAAAGGTGTTCGTCAACGTGAACCCGCAGTCGACGCTGCTGCTCGGCCAGGCGCGCGGCGCCGCGATCTGCGGCCTCGTCGCGGGCGGCCTGCCGGTTGCCGAATACACGGCGCTGCAACTGAAGCAGGCGGTGGTCGGCTACGGCCGTGCGACCAAGACGCAGATGCAGGAGATGGTCACGCGGCTGCTCAACCTGTCGGGCCAACCGGGCTCGGACGCGGCCGACGCGCTCGGCATGGCGATCTGCCACGCGCACGGCGGCAACACGCTCAGCACGCTCGGCGGCCTCGCCCCGGCGCTCGCGAAGAAAGGGCTGCGCGTGCGGCGCGGGCGGCTGGTCGGCTGACGCCGGCGTACGCTGCGGCCCGTCACGCCGGGCCGGCCACCTTGACGGTTTCGACCGCGCGCGGCGCACCCACGACACGCATCGCTCCGGCCTGACGGCCAGGCCCATCGGCATTGCGCCGCGCGTGCGCTACACTCGCGCTTTATTCCTCGCATCCCGCCCTCCATGATCGGTCGCATTGCCGGCATCCTGCTCGAAAAGAACCCGCCTCATCTGCTCGTCGACTGCAACGGCGTCGGCTACGAAATCGACGTGCCGATGAGCACCTTCTACAACCTGCCGCAAACGGGCGAGCGCATCGTGCTGCTCACGCAGCAGATCGTCCGCGAGGACGCGCACCTGCTGTACGGCTTCCTGACGCCGCAGGAGCGCACGACCTTCCGCGAGCTGCTGAAGATCACCGGCATCGGCGCGCGCATGGCGCTCGCCGTGCTGTCCGGCATGAGCGTGCAGGAACTCGCGCAGGCCGTGACGATGCAGGACGCCGCGCGCCTCACGCGCCTGCCCGGCATCGGCAAGAAGACAGCCGAACGCCTGCTGCTCGAACTGAAGGGCAAGCTCGGCGCCGACCTTGGCGCGCTCGCCGGCGCCGCGTCGCCGTCCGACCACGCGACCGACATCCTCAACGCGCTGCTCGCGCTCGGCTACTCCGAGAAGGAAGGCCTGGCCGCGATCAAGAACGTACCGGCCGGCACCGGCGTGTCCGAAGGCATCAAGCTCGCGCTGAAGGCGCTGTCGAAGGTGTAACGCGCGTTCAATCCGGCCGTTGAAACGAGTGTCGCGCGGCGCCGCACCGCGCGCCAGTCGGCCGTTCGGCCAGGTGGGCCGGAACGCGTCGCGCGGTACAATGGCCGCATGATTGAAACCGACAAACTCGCCACCGAGCAGCGGATCATCGCCGCCACGCCCGCCTCGTCGCACGAGGAGGTGTTCGAACGTGCGCTGCGGCCGCGCCAGCTCGACGACTACGTCGGCCAGGAAAAGGTGCGCGGCCAGCTCGAGATCTTCATCGAAGCCGCGAAGCGCCGCTCCGAGCCGCTCGACCACGTGCTGCTGTTCGGGCCGCCGGGTCTCGGCAAGACGACGCTCGCGCACATCATCGCGCGCGAAATGGGCGTGAACCTGCGCCAGACGTCAGGCCCCGTGCTCGAGCGCGCGGGCGATCTCGCCGCGCTACTGACGAACCTCGAAGCCAACGACGTGCTGTTCATCGACGAGATCCACCGGCTGTCGCCGGTCGTCGAGGAAATCCTGTACCCGGCACTCGAGGATTACCAGATCGACATCATGATCGGCGAAGGCCCGGCCGCGCGCAGCGTGAAGCTCGACCTGCAGCCGTTCACGCTGGTCGGCGCGACCACCCGCGCGGGGATGCTGACCAACCCGCTGCGCGACCGTTTCGGGATCGTCGCGCGGCTCGAGTTCTACGACGCCGAACAACTGTCGCGCATCGTGCGGCGCTCGGCGTCGCTGCTGAACGCGCAGATCGATCCGAACGGCGCACTGGAAATCGCGAAGCGCTCGCGCGGCACGCCGCGGATCGCGAACCGGCTGCTGCGCCGCGTGCGCGACTTCGCGGAAGTGAAGGCCGACGGCCAGATCACCGCAGCGGTGGCCGATGCCGCGCTCGCGATGCTCGACGTCGATCCGGTCGGCTTCGACCTGATGGACCGCAAGCTGCTCGAAGCGATCCTGTACAAGTTCGACGGCGGCCCGGTCGGCATCGACAACCTCGCGGCCGCAATCGGCGAGGAGCGCGACACGATCGAGGACGTACTCGAGCCGTACCTGATCCAGCAGGGCTTCCTGCAGCGCACGCCGCGCGGGCGCGTCGCAACGCTGCTCACGTATCGTCACTTCGGGCTCTCGGCGCCCGACACCGGCCGCGCCGAACGCGGCGAGTGGGATACGCCCGACGGGAAATAACCCGTCGCCCGAGCCACCCCCGCCATGACCACGCCGCCCAGCCGCCCCCCCGCCTCGCCCGCACCGGGCCCGCGCTGGGCCGAGCCGATCCGCAAGCGGCTGGTGGCCGGCATCACGCACCTGACGGCCGGCGGTGGCGGGCCGTCGCTCGATCTCTCTTCACCGCCTGGCGACCCGGGGCTGTTCGGCCCCGATGCCATCTGCTGGCGCGTGCATGCCGACTTCACGTCGATGATGACGGGCGGCATCGCCGCCCTGCTGCTGCAGGCGCTGCATCCGCTCGCGCTCGCGGGCGTCTGGGATCACTCGTCGTTTCGCACCGACATCCTCGGCCGCTTGCGGCGCACGGCCACGTTCATCACCGGCACGACGTTCGGCAGCCGCGCGGACGCCCTCGCGCTGATCGAGCGCGTGAAATCGATCCATGCGCGCATCTCGGGCACCGCGCCCGACGGCCGGCCGTACCGCGCCGACGATCCGGCGTTGCTGACCTGGGTGCATGTCGCGGAAGTGTCGAGCTTCCTCGCCGCGCATCTGCGCTACGTGAATCCGTCGCTGCCGGGCGAGCTGCAGGACCGCTACTACGCCGAAACGGCAATGATCGCCGAGCTGCTCGGCGCCCAAGGGGTGCCGCGTTCGCGCGCCGAGGTCGCCGCCTATCTCGCGCGCATGCAGCCTGAACTCGAGGCCGGGCCGCACACCTTCGACGTGATGGACATCCTGCTGAATGCGCCGGTCGCGACGCCCGCGCTGCGGCCGGCCGCGTCGCTGATGATGCATGCGGGCATCGACCTGCTGCCGCCCTGGGCGCAGCGCATGCTCGGTGTGTCGACGTTCGCGCCGCTGCGACGCGCGGTGGTCCGGCCCAGCGTACGGGCCGTCGCCCCCGTGCTGCGCTGGGCGCTCATCAACGGCGCGTCGAAACGCGCACGCCGTCGTGCGACCGCGCCCCCGCCCGACGGCACCCCATCCGCCTGACGATCCGGTTCTTCCGATCATTTCAATTGGCTGTCAAATTCCTGTGACACGCTGACGGACTTGCACCCGCGCACGGTCGCGCGTCCTGCTCGTTCCGGCTGTCCGCGACCCGCGCGGTGTCCCGTTCACCCGACCGACACCCGATGCCCGCGATGCTCCGCCTGCCGATCCGTTTCGCCCTTGCCGCCAGCCTGTCCACCGTCTTCGCCCTCACCGCGTGCGGAGGCGACGATGTCGCCGCCGTGGCGCGCGCCGACGCGCAAACGCCGTCCGGCGGCACCACGACTCCACCCGCTACCACGCCGCCGGCCACCGTCACGCCGCAACCGGGCAAGTGGAAGGCCGCGCGCGCCGGCGACCTCATCGACGTAACGCTCGGCGATCTCCATCCGACACAGGCTGCGATCGGCTACGACCAGATCTATTACAAGCTCGGCCGCTACGAACTGCAGCCCGACAAGAAGTTCGACGACTTCTGCGCGGACGAAGGGCTCGGCGGCGTTGCATCGAGCGGCTACACGGCGAAGTCGTCGCTGCGCGAGCCTGCGAGCTACACGTGCACGACGACCGACGCAAACGCCCGCGATCGCTCGGTGCTGAACCCCGTCGTGATCGGCCCGAACGGCGATGCGCTGTACCTGACCGACGGTCATCACGGCCTGTCGACCTACTACGAGACGCCCGACGGCGGCCCGGCGCTGCACGTGCACGTCGTCGTCAAGGACAACCTCAGCGACTACTCGGGCGACGCGTTCTGGCAGCAGATGCAAAGCCGCGGCTACCTGCGCCTGAAAAACGGCGAAGGCAACGCGATCACGACCGCGCAACTGCCGACCGGGCTCGGCCTGGCACTCGGGATGACGAACGACCGCTACCGGTCGCTCGTCTATTTCACGCGCGACATCGGCTACGGCAAGCCCGCGCAAGCGACCGACTACCTCGAGTTCTACTGGGCCGACTGGCTGCGCGCGCAGCCGGGCACGTTCGCGCTGGCGAACTACGACCTCACGCGCGGCGGCACGACCGATCCCGATCCGGCGAAGGCCGACACGGGTTACCTGAACGCGGTCTGGAACGCGTCGACGCGGATGGTCGCGGCAACGGACCCGGTGATCGACGGCAAGACGGGCGCCGACCTCGGGCGCGCCGATGCGATCAACGGCGGGAAGAAATACAACAAGGGAGAGTTCGACAAGCTGCGCCAGCCGATCACGGCCGACAAGCCCGGCAAGATCGCGTACGCGCTCGACTACAAGACACGCCACGCGCTGCCGCAGTAATCGGCACGCGGTGACGGAAGGAAGCCCCGACCGGCGATGCCGTGCGGGGCTCAATGACTCAGAGCACCTTGCGGTACCCGTCGTCGTCGCTCGCCGCTTCCAGATGCGACACGTCGGCCCACTGCACGACCTGCGCGCGGCCATCCACGTAATCGACGACGTTGATGCTCGTGTTGAGCAGCGGGTAATTGCGCGGCGCCGACAGCTCGATTCCGTTCGCAAAGCGGTACACGCAGTCGAGCACACCGCCGTGCGCGACGCACGCGATCCGCCCGCCCGGGTGCGCGGCGACGATCGGCTCGAGCGCGTGCAGCACACGGTGGTAGAGCTCGCGCTGCGACTCGCCGCCTTCCGGCGCGAAGCCCGGATCGCGCGTCTGCCACGCCGCGTACGCGTCCGGGAACAGTGTCTCGATCTCGGTGCTGTCGTGCCCCTGGAACGCGCCGTACGAGCGTTCGCGCAACCCTTCGCGCAGCTGCAGCGGCAGGCCGAGCGCATCGGCAAAGGGCTGGGCGGTCTGTTGCGCGCGCATCAGGTCGCTCGAATAGACCGCGTCGAGCCGCGCGCCATCGCGTGCCTCGCGCTCGAGCCGGGAAGCCAGCCGCTTCGCCTGCGCGAGCCCGGTGTCGGCCAGCGGGATGTCGATATGACCCTGGATGCGCTTGATACGGTTCCAGGCCGTCTCGCCATGGCGGATGAAGAGAATCTGCGTGGTGGCCATCGCGACGCGTCTCCGGGAAAGAATCAGGGCCGCACTTGCAGCCAGAACGTCACGGGGCCGTCGTTGACGAGCGACACCTGCATGTCGGCGCCGAACTCGCCCGTCTCGACGACCGGATGGCGCGCCCGCGCAGCCGCGACGAAGTAGTCGAACAGCCGCGCACCTTCGTCGGGCGGCGCGGCCGGCGTGAAGCTCGGACGCAGCCCGCTGTTGGTATCGGCCGCCAGCGTGAACTGCGACACGAGCAACAGGCCACCTGCGCGACCTTCGCCGTCGATGTTCGACACCGGCAGGTTCATCTTGCCGGCGGCGTCGCTGAACACGCGGTAGCCGAGCAGCTTCGCGAGCAGCTTGTCGGCTGCCGCGTCGGTGTCGCCGCGTTCCGCGCAGACCAGTGCGAGCAGGCCCGCGCCGATCTCGCCGGTGGTCCGGTCGCCGACGCGCACGTCGGCACGCCTCACGCGCTGGATCAGCGCGATCATGCGGTCAGCGTGACGCGCGCGAAGCGGCGCTTGCCGACCTGCACGACGAACTCGCCGGCTTCGACCTTCAGGCCCTTGTCCGACACCGTCGCGCCGTCGATCTTCACGCCGCCCTGCTCGATGTTGCGCAGCGCCTCGCTCGTCGACGGCACGAGGCCGGCCTGTTTCAGCAGCTGGCCGATCGCCAGCGGCGCACCGGCGAGCGTGACGGCCGGAATGTCGTCCGGCACGCCGCCCTTCGCGCGATGGTTGAAGTCCTCCAGCGCACGCTCGGCGTCGGGCTGCGAATGGAATCGCGCGACGATTTCCTGCGCGAGCAGCACCTTGAAGTCGCGCGGGTTGCGGCCACCCTCGGCCTCGCGCTTGAAGCCGGCGATCTCGTCGAGGCTGCGGAACGACAGCAGCTCGAAGTAACGCCACATCAGCGTGTCCGAGATGCTCATCAGCTTGCCGAACATGTCGGTCGGCTTCTCGCTGATGCCGACGTAGTTGCCCTTCGACTTCGACATCTTCTCGACGCCGTCGAGGCCTTCGAGCAGCGGCATCGTCAAAATGCACTGCTGTTCCTGGCCGTACTGCTTCTGCAGTTCGCGGCCGACCAGCAGGTTGAACTTCTGGTCGGTGCCGCCGAGCTCGAGGTCGGCGTTCAGCGCGACCGAGTCGTAGCCCTGCATCAGCGGGTACAGGAATTCGTGGATCGAGATCGGCACGCCGCCCTGGAAGCGCTTCGTGAAGTCTTCACGCTCGAGGATTCGCGCGACCGTGTAGCGCGACGCGAGCTTGATCATCCCGTCCGCGCCGAGCGGCATCGACCATTCGCTGTTGTAGCGGATCTCGGTCTTGTCGCGATCGAGCACGAGCGCGGCCTGCTCGAAGTAGGTCTTCGCGTTCGATTCGATCTGCTCGCGCGTGAGCGGCGGACGCGTCGCATTGCGGCCCGACGGATCGCCGATCAGCGACGTGAAATCGCCGATCAGGAAGATCACCGTGTGGCCGAGGTCCTGCAGCTGACGCATCTTGTTCAGCACGACCGTGTGGCCGATGTGGATGTCGGGCGCGGTCGGGTCGAGGCCGAGCTTGATGCGAAGCGGCGTGTTCGTGGCCGCGCTGCGCGCGAGCTTCTGCGCGAACTCTTCCTCGATCAGCAGTTCGTCGACGCCGCGCTTCGTGACGGCGAGCGCATGCCGGACTTCGTCGGTGATCGGGAAAACAGGCTTGGAACTGGGTTCGGTGCTCATCGGTGCCAGGAAGAATGTCGCAAAAACAGGGATTTTCCCATAACTTGCGCGCGCATCGCTTAACGGCGCGTCAGGTTGCGCGGATAATCGGGCGCAAGGCGCGCGGCACCGGCCCGCGCCGCACGATCTAGGAGAACCCAACGTGCCGCAACGACAGCCGCAAAACGCCCATCCGGCCGACGGCATCTACTTCGGGCTGATGTCGGGAACCAGCATGGACGGCGTCGACGGCGTGGCCGTGCGTTTCGAGGCCGGCCGCGCGCCGGTCGTGCTCGCGGAAGCGTTCGTCGGCTTCGCGCCATCGCTGCGCGACGCGCTGTTCGCGCTGCAGCAGCCCGGCGACGACGAGATCGACCGCGAATCGCTCGCCGCGAACGCGCTCGTCACGCGCTATGCGGTGTGCTGCCACGAATTGCAGCGCACGGCCGGACTGTCGCGCGACGAGATCCGCGCGATCGGCGTGCATGGCCAGACAGTGCGTCATCGTCCCGAGCGCGGCTATACGCGGCAGCTCAACAACCCGGCGCTGCTCGCCGAGCTGACCCAGGTCGACGTGATTGCCGATTTCCGCAGCCGCGATGTGGCCGCGGGCGGCCACGGCGCACCGCTCGCGCCGGCGTTCCATGCGACGGTGTTCGGCGCGCCGGGCGAAACGCGCGTCGTCTGCAATCTCGGCGGGATCAGCAACATCACGATCCTGCCGGGCGAAGGCGGCGACGTGCGCGGCTTCGACTGCGGCCCCGCGAATGCGCTGCTCGACGAATGGGCGACCCGCCATCTGGGCAAGCCGTATGACGACGGCGGCAAGTTCGCCGCGCGCGGCACCGTGCACGCGCCGCTGCTCGACGCGCTGCTCGACGAGCCGTATTTCGCCGCACCGCCGCCGAAAAGCACCGGCCGCGACCTGTTTAACCCCGCATGGCTCGACGCGCAGCTCGCCGCGTTCGCACAGGTCGCGCCGGAGGACGTGCAGGCGACGCTCACCGCGCTGACCGCCGTGTCGGTCGCACGCGAGATCGCCAGACATGCATCGGGCTGCAAGGCCGTCTTCGTCTGCGGCGGCGGCGCACGCAATCCCGTGCTGCTCGACGCGCTCAGGCATGCGCTGCACGAAGCCGGCGTGCCGGCCACCGTCGACACGACGGCCGCGCTCGGCGTGCCGCCGCAGCAGGTCGAGGCGCTCGCGTTCGCGTGGCTGGCATACCGCTTCACTGCACGCCAGCCGGGCAATCTCGCGACGGTCACCGGCGCAGCCGGCAACCGCGTGCTCGGCGCACTTTATCCGCGCTGACGCGAGGCGTGCCGCGCGGCGGGTGCCGCATCGCACACAGGTATAAAAAAACGGGGCATGAAGCCCCGTTTTTCATTCCGGCGAACCGGCGCGGATCTGGCGTGCGCTCAGACCGAGAACGACGAACCGCACCCGCAGGTGGTGGTCGCGTTCGGGTTCTTGATCACGAACTGGGCGCCGTTGAGGTCGTCCTTGTAGTCGATCTCGGCGCCGACCAGGTACTGGTAGCTCATCGAGTCGATCAGGAGCTGGACGCCGTTCTTGTTCATCACGGTGTCGTCCTCGTTGACTTCCTCGTCGAACGTGAAGCCATACTGGAAGCCGGAGCAGCCGCCACCCTGCACGAACACGCGCAGCTTCAGGTCGGGGTTGCCCTCTTCGTCGATCAGTTGCTTGACCTTGTCGGCCGCGGCGTCGGTGAAGACGAACGGCAGCGGCATATCGGTCGTCGTTGCTGCGGATTCGGTAACAGCGTTCATTCGAACTCTCCAAAAAGCTTTAGCCGCTATTGTAGGGCCGATCAGAAGATCGTGCTGATGTCCATGAAATCAATAGGTTCTTGTCGATTTCATCAAGCGTGCCCGCGGGCGGCCGCGGCGGCGGCCCGGGAGCGGGCGAAAAGCGGACATAAAAAAACCGCCAGCGCGAAAGCTGGCGGTTTTTCCGGCGGACGCCACCCAAGGGCGGCGAGGCCATGAAGCGGAATTAACGCTTCGAGAACTGCTTTGCGCGGCGTGCCTTGCGCAGACCGACCTTCTTACGCTCGACTTCACGCGCATCGCGCGTAACGAAGCCTGCGCTCGACAGCGACGGCTTCAGCGTCGCATCGTAGTCGATCAGTGCACGGGTGATGCCGTGGCGCACTGCACCAGCCTGACCCGTTTCGCCGCCGCCGTTGACGTTGACCTTGATGTCGAACGTCTGGCCGTGGTTCGTGAGTTCCAGCGGTTGACGCACGATCATCAGCGACGTTTCGCGCGAGAAGTAGTCAGCGATGGGCTTGCCGTTGACGATGATGTCGCCCTTGCCAGCCTTGATGAAGACACGTGCGACTGCGCTCTTGCGGCGGCCCGTACCGTAGTTCCAGTTACCGATCATGTGGGCTCCCCTTAGATCTCGAGCGCCTTCGGCTGTTGAGCCGAATGCGGATGCGTCGCTTCTGCGTAGACCTTCAGCTTCTTGATCATCGCGTAGCCGAGCGGGCCCTTCGGCAGCATGCCCTTGACCGCCTTCTCGAGCGCACGGCCCGGGAAGCGTTCTTGCATCTTGCCGAACGTCGTTTCATAGATACCGCCCGGGTAGCCCGAGTGACGGTAGTACTTCTTGTCCAGCGTCTTGTTGCCCGTGACCTTCAGCTTGCTCGCGTTGACGATGATGATGAAATCACCGGTGTCGACGTGCGGAGTGAACTCAGGCTTGTGCTTGCCGCGCAGACGGCGTGCCACTTCGCTGGCAACACGGCCGAGAACCTTATCCGTCGCGTCAATCACGTACCATTCGCGCGTCACCTCATGGGCTTTTGCGGAAAACGTCTTCATGATCGATCCAAAAAAAATGCTTTGCCCGATGTGTTCGTCCTGCTTGTCTATGTGCGCTTCAAGGCGCGGTGCAGGCTCTCCCTGTTCTTTTTCCGTGGGCATGAATGCGGAAAAGCCCTGAATTATAAAGGAAATACGGCAGCGCGGTCAAAGGGAATCCACGTCCCGTGCCGGCGGCGGCCGAAATGGGCCAAAATCCGGTCGTGCCCCAACCAGCCAGGCGAACCGAGCGCCCGGGGCGGCATCCATCGACGCGCGGCACCTGACCTTGCCGCGCCAGACCGGCCGAACACGGAAAACAACAAACAAGCATGATGAAACAACGACTTACGCCCTTCCTTGCGGCCGCGCTGCTGGCCGCCGCGGCGCCCGCCGCCGCCGCCCACGCCAGTTGCGAAGCCAAGCTCGACGCGCTCGATGCGCGTATCGCCGAAGCGCGGAGCGCCCATGCCGAGGATCGCGTCGCCCGCCTGCGCGCAGTGCGCGAACGCGTCCGCCACTTCTGTGCGCGCGGTCACGGCCATGCGTCGGCCGCCCATGCGCCGGCACCCGGCGCACGTCCGCGCGGCACGGCGCCCGATGCGACATCGCAGCCGGCCGCACGGCAACCCGCGTGACGCTGCCGGCACGCGCAAACCGCGCGCCGATGTTTGCATGGGACGAAAAAAAGCCCGAACGGCTGGTTCGGGCTTAATCCACCTCAGGAGGAGGATGGAGGAGACATTCGGAGGTTGCCGCAGCGCGACAACCAATGAGGCTCATTATACGAACGCGCCGCCGGCTGCACAAGAAAATTTGCATTACGAAATCCAAAACCATAATGCGAAATATTGAGCGACGCACCCGAAAACAGAACTTCTCCTTTAAAATCAATTACATGATTCCAGCGAGCATCGGCAGGAATCGCCCTCGCCTAGAGCAAAACCCCTAAAAGAAGCAGGGAAATCGCCGTCGGCCGCCCTGCCCGCGCGGCGTCGGCATTGCACGTCATGCAGCGCATCAGCCGACCGTTGCGCAGCGGGCTACAATGCCGGATCGAATCCGAATCAGGCAACGCTGGAGTGCAAGCATGGAATGCAAAGTAAGCTGGATGGGCCAGGACGGCATGGCGTTTTCCGCCGAGACCGGCAGCGGGCATCTCGTCGCGATGGATGGCGCGCCCGAGGGCGGCGGCCACAACCTCGCGCCGCGTCCGATGGAAATGGTGCTGCTCGGCACCGGTGGCTGCACGGCCTATGACGTCGTGCTGATCCTGAAGAAGAGTCGCCAGGAAGTCACCGGCTGCTCGGTCACGCTGAAGGCCGAGCGCGCCAGCGAAGATCCGAAGGTGTTCACGAAGGTGCACTTCCACTTCACCGTCACGGGCCGCAACCTGAACCCGGGCACGGTCGAGCGCGCGATCAACCTGTCGCACGACAAGTACTGCTCCGCGTCGATCATGATCGCGAAGACGGCCGAACTCACGCATTCGTTCGACATCGTCGCGGCCTGAACGCACGGCGCGCACGCATGAAAAAAGGGCCGGCGCTCCGCAAGGAGACGCCGGCCCTTTCGCATTCGAACGGCAAAGCAGGCCGATAAGCCGGATTCTGTGCACGCTGCGCGCCGAAGCGCGCAACGCGTGGCAGCCATTCCTCTAGGCGCGCCATTGCTGACGCGCTCAAGCTTCCTACCCGCAGACGAGACGGGGGCCCCGTCCTGCATCCGAAAATGCGCGCCTGCCTACTTGGAATTGCTCCGGGTGGAGGTTACCGTGCCGGCGAACGTCGCCGTCGCCGCGGTGCGCTCTTACCGCACCGTTTCACCCTTACCTGATCCCGGCTTGCGCCGGGCCATCGGCGGTTTGCTTTCTGTTGCCCTGTTCCGCGTGTCGCCACGGATGGCCGTTAGCCATCACCCTGCCCTGTGGAGTCCGGACTTTCCTCGCCCCCGCGCGCCCGAAGGCGGCGAGGCCGCGACTGCCTGGCCTGCTTTGCGACGCGCATTCTAGCACTGCGCGCCGCGCGGCGGCGCACCGGTCACGCCAGTTTCCAGCCGATCGTCTCGCCGCCCCGCAGCGGCACGACCGGCGTGTCGCCCGCGAAGATCTCGCGCGGCAGTTCCCACGCCTCGCGGCGCAGCGTGACCGTCTCGGCGCTGCGCGGCAGCCCGTAGAAATCGGCGCCGAAGAAGCTCGCGAACCCTTCCAGCCTGTCGAGCGCACCGGCCGTGTCGAACGCTTCCGCGTACAGTTCGAGCGCGTGCAGCGCCGTGTAGCAGCCTGCGCAGCCGCACGCGGTTTCCTTCGCGTCGCGCGCATGCGGCGCGCTGTCGGTGCCGAGGAAGAAGCGCGGGTTGCCCGACGTCGCGGCTTCGACCAGCGCCACGCGATGCGTCTCGCGCTTCAGCACGGGCAGGCAGTAGTAATGCGGGCGGATCCCGCCGACGAACAGCGCGTTGCGGTTGTACAGCAGGTGATGCGCTGTGATCGTCGCGCCGAGCAGGCCGGGCGCCGCGTCGGCGTCGCGCACGTAGTCGGCCGCGTCCTTCGTCGTGATGTGCTCGAACACGACCTTCAGGCCCGGGAAATCGCGGCGCAGCGGCGTCATCACGCGGTCGATGAACACCTTTTCGCGGTCGAACAGGTCGATCGACGCATCGGTCACCTCGCCGTGCACGAGCAGCGGCATGCCGGCTTCCTGCATCGCCTCGAGCGTCTTCGCGCATTTCGCGAGATCGGTGACGCCGTGGTCGGAATTCGTCGTCGCGCCGGCCGGATACAGCTTCACGCCGTGCACGAAGCCGCTTTCGCGCGCGCGGCGGATCTCGTCGGGCGGCGTGTTGTCGGTCAGGTACAGCGTCATCAGCGGTTCGAACGTCATCCCCGCGGGCAGCGCGGCGAGGATGCGCTCGCGATAGGCCTGCGCCTGCGCGGTGGTCGTCACCGGCGGCTTCAGGTTCGGCATGACGATCGCGCGGCCGAACTGGCGCGCGGTGTGCGGCAGCACGGCGGCCAGCATGTCGCCGTCTCGCAGGTGCAGGTGCCAGTCGTCGGGACGGGCGAGCGAGAGCGTCGCCGGGGAGGAAGCGTTCGAGGCAGTCATAGGAGGCGTCGTGAGGAACGTGCTTGCCGTCGGCGGGGCCGGAACACGCATGCCGCGGGCCGACTGACGGCAAACCGCAACACGGGACCTTTGGCCAGCGGAATCCGCTTTTTACCGCTCAGGGCTCGGTGATATGCTAGAAGCCGCATTGTACCGGGGTTCGCCCGGTTCGTTACCCCCCGCTTCAGCCTGCCGCCCCAAGTAAAATGTGCCAACTCTTAGGAATGAACTGCGCCGCGCCGACGGACGTCACATTCTCCTTCACAGGTTTCGCGGCCCGGGGCGGGCTGACCGATCACCATGCCGACGGCTGGGGCATCGCGTTCTTCGAGGACAAGGCCTGCCGCCTGTTCATCGATCACCAGGCATCGGCCACGTCGCCGATCGCCGAAATGGTGAAGCGCTACCCGATCAAGTCCAAGAACACGATCGCGCACATCCGCAAGGCGACGCAAGGGCACATCCTGCTCGAGAACAGCCATCCGTTCATGCGCGAGCTGTGGGGCCGGCACTGGATCTTCGCGCATAACGGCGACCTGCAGGACTACGCGCCGAACATGGACGGCAGCGTCTACCACCCGGTCGGCACGACCGACAGCGAACAGGCGTTCTGCGTGCTGATGCAGGGGCTGCGCGAGGCCTTTCCCGGCGCGCAGCCGCCGCTGCCCGAGCTGTTCGAGCGCGTCGGCGAGCTCACGCGCGGGATCACCGATCACGGCGTGTTCAACTTCCTGATGTCGAACGGCCAGGCGCTCTTCGCGCATTGCTCGACGCGGCTGCACTATCTCGTGCGGCGCTGGCCGTTCTCGACCGCGCATCTCGTCGACGAAGACCTGTCGATCGACTTCGCGAAATACACGACGCCCGAAGACCGCGTCGCGGTGATCGCGACGCAGCCGCTCACCGACAACGAAGTCTGGACCGCGTTCGAGCCGGGCGAGCTGATCATGTTCCAGTGCGGCGACGTCGCCGCGCGGATGCAGATCCCGGTGCCGGAACGCGTGCTCGAGAAGCTGCGCAATCCGGCGCTCGACGCATCGGCGTCCGCGCCGCGCGACACCCGCGAGGCGCTCGCCACCGCCGCCGACGGCGATTCCGACGACGCGATCGACTTCTGAACCCGGTGCGGCACGCGCCGCACCCGTTTCCCGCCCGCCCGGGCGAACCTCGCCTCGGGCCCGATGACGCCCTTCCCCGACGAAAATCGCCCTGCCACGGCTAATGCCGTTTCATTCATGGCCGCCATCCGGCGCAATGAATCGACGTCACGAGAAATTCGCTTGATTTTATTAATTTACAAGCGAAAATAAACATCAAATAAATCAAAAACCAATAACGCCAACCCGATAAATAAATAAAATCCCGGGCGCGCATTCTAGCGCATCAGTTTCTGCTGAACCGTGCGCTGCCCCACCTACCCCGCCAGTCATCCCGGATTTTCACCACGCCCGCCCAACCCTTTGCCGGCAGGGCTTTCGGTTCGATTAACCACACAAATCAAAAATACGCCCCATTACGGTTGGCATCCTTACATTTCCCAATTTCTCGATAATCGAACGCGGCCCGAATCAGTAGACTCCGCCCATCCCTGGTGTAACGAAACACGATTGGCGCGACACGCTGCCATAGCCGCCGCACGCCCCTTCGGATCATTTCCCCACCGCGGATTGCGAATTCGCCGAGCTGCGGCGAATGCCACTTCAAAACAAGCAAGAGGGGCTTGTCGTGAATCACTCATTTCGATCGATATGGAGCGAAGCCGCCGGCTGCTGGGTCGCGGTTGCGGAAACGGCACGGGCGCGCGGCAAGCGCTCGGGCAGCGAATCGGGCGCAAGCCGTCGTGCAGCGGCGCTCGGCGCATTGCTGGCCGTGCTGTCGGCCGGCGCCGCGCACGCGTCGACCTGCGGCAACGGCGCGGCCGTCGCGAACGGCGGCACCTGCGCGCCAGGCAGTTTCAGCCCGACCGTCAACGACAACCTGGCCGGCGCCACGACGGTGTCGGGCGGCGACACCGTCGGCGTGTCGGGCGCCTGGACCGGCGCCGGCGGCGACCCGGGTTACGCGCTCACGCCGATCGGCAGCACGACCATCGTGTCGGGCAACCCGAACCAGCCGCTGCTGTCGCTCGGCGGCAAGACGCACAGCGTCAGCACGCCCGACTCGATCACCGGCACCCGCACGTCGGTCGCGACCTACGACTCGTCCGCATTCACCGCGTCGACGGCCGGCGCGACCGAGGTGCCCGTCTACCACGACGTGAACGGCGATCAGTACGTGAACACGCGCATCGGCACCGTCGCCGCCACCGGCGGCACGCTCAACGTGTCGATCGGCAATGGGGCGAACGCGCCCGATGCAGCCGGCAACGCGATCTCGATGGCCGCGAAGCAGACCGACCTGACCTTCGCGGACGGCACGGGCGCCGCGCCAAGCACCGTCAACTGGAATTCGCGCAACCAGATCCAGTTCACCACCGGCGACTATCTTGCGGACGGCGGCGCCGTCGGCAACCGCCAGCTCGACGTGCCAGCCTACGCGGGCACCTTCACCGCGTTCGACGGCAGCACGTGGAAGGTCACCGACGCCGCATCGCTCGCCGCGTACAACGACTTTCTCGTGCGCTCGGTGCAAAGCGGCGCGCTCGGCTCGCAGGCCGCCTACGACAGCGCGTTCGGCCAGGCCGTCACGTTCTCGCAGGAAAGCTTCCAGTATCGGAACACCGTGTCCGCGGGCGACAAGAACACGCTGCCGATCGATCACCTGTCGGCGATGCACGGCACCGGCGCGAATGCGACGCTGCACATCGGCAAGGACGGCCAGATCGACTTCCGCGGCACCAATACGATCGACTCGAGCTCGGCCGTCCTCGCGGAAAACGGTGCGCACTTCGTCAACGACGGCCGCCTGTCGGGCGACTTCACGCTGGTGCGCCTGCTCAGCGGAGCAAGCGGCGTCAACAACGGCACGATCTCGTCCGGGTACGCGTCCGGAGACAACTTCGACACGGGCGGCAGCGCGCCGCCCGCCAACTTCGGCTACAACGCGTACACGGAAGGCAACGGTGTCTATGCGAACGGCCCGGGCACCTCGTTCGTCAACAACGGCGTGATGAACGTCGGCGCATGGACGCTCGACGGCAACCAGCCGGACCTGCAGAACTACGCGGTCGCCGTGACGGGCGGGGCCACGGCATCGAACGCCGGTACGATCAACGTCGGCGTCAACGCGACGACGCTCGACAGCCAGGTGATCGGCGGCCTCGTCGCCGGCGGCAACTTCACGAACGAAGCCGGCGGCACGATCTATCTCGGCCGCTCGGCGCAGTACGCACCCGGCGGAACGACGACCGACGTCGCGCTCGCCGCGCACGCGTACGGCATCCTGCTCGGCGCATCGGGCACCGCGAGCAACCTCGGCACGATCGTGATCGGCTCGCAGACGCAGAACGGCGCCGCGCTGGCGAGCATCGGCTCGACGTCCGGCACGCTGACCAATGCGGGTTCGATCGTCGTCAACGGGGCGGCGCCCGGCACGCCGCTCGCCAACGTCGGCATGCTCGCGGCCGATACGGCCGCGACCGTGACCAACACCGGCACGATCACGCTGAATGGCGTGAACGGCATCGGCATCATGGTCGTCGGGACCGGCACGCACGCGACGGCCGCGACGTCGACCGGCACGATCAACGTGGCCGGCGGCCTCGATCCCGCATCGGGCACCCGCAACTACGGCGTGTGGGCCGAAGGGCCGCGCGCCACGGCCACGCTCGACGGTGCGCTCAACCTGACGGGCACCGGCGCGATCGGCGTGCATGCACGCTCGGGCGCGACGATCAACGTCGACGCCAACGCGGTGCCGGCCTTCATGTCGGGCACGAACCAGATCGGCTTCTACGCATACGGTGCGGGCTCGAAGATCAACGTCGCCGCGCAGCACCTCAGCGTCGACACCGACGATTCGACGCTGTTCCGCGTCGCGGGCGGCGCGGCCTATACGGGCACGTCGACGTCCGGCGCGCTGACGACCGACGTCAACGGCCAGCGTGCGCATGGCGTGCTCGCAACCGACGCCGGCACGACGCTGTCGACCGGCAACGCGACCTACAACGTCAACGGCGCGAACGGCATCGCGATCGCGGTCGAGGGTGGCGCGAACGGCACGATCGACGCGGGCGCCACGATCAACCTGAACGCGGCCGGCGCGATCGCGGGCGTCGTCGACGGGCAGGCGCACGACCTCGCCGGCGCGAACGCCGGCGCACCGGTCGCGACGACGCTGACCAACCACGCCGCCGTGACGTCGTCGACCGCCGGCGTGACGGGCTTCGTCGCGCAGAACCTCGGCACGCTCGAGAACCGCGACACGGTGCTGCTGACCGGCGCCGGTTCGACGGGCGTCGTCGTCGGCACGCAAGGCACGGTGAACAACGCGTCGACGATCCGCGTGTCCGACGGCACCGGTGCACTCGTGCAGGGTGCGTCGGCGACGCTCGCCAACGCCGGCTCGATCGAAGCCGACGACGGCGTCGCCGGCGTGCACCTGACGGGCGCCGGCGCCTCGGTCGCGCTGTCGGGTGCCGGCACCGTGATCGCGAACGGCAGCGCCGACGGTGTGCTGATCGACTCGACCGTCACGGGCGGCGGCATCGCGGCCGGCGCGACGTCGATCGCGGCCGGCGGATCGGGCAGCGGGATCCGCAACCTCGGGGCGAACGCCACGATCGCGCTGGCCGGCACGCAGATCGCCACGACCGGCACCGGCTCCGACGGCGTCACGTCGACCGCTGCGGGCGCACGCATCGCGACCGATGCGGCGACGGTCGTCCGCACCGCCGGCGCCAACGCACGCGGCCTGTTTGTGTCAGGCGCCGATTCGACGTTCGCGGCCAACGGCACGACGGTCGCGACGGCCGGCGCCGGCGCGCATGCGGTCGTCATCGACGGCGGTGCGACGGCGCTGACGTCCGGCACGACAATCACCACGTCGGGCAGCGCGGCCGATGGCGTCGTCGCGCAGAACGGCGGGCGCATCGCCGATACGGGTTCGTCGATCGTCAGCGCGGCCGGCAACGGCGCAACCGCGGACAGCGGCGGCATGCTCGCGTTGACCGGCACGACGCTCAAGGGCGCGACGGCCGGCGTGCTGACGTCGGACACGCTCGCGAACGGCGCGACGAGTTCGGTCCTGGTCGACGGCGGCAGCGTGACGTCCGTCGCCGGGCCGGCGTTCGCCGCGCGCGGCGGCACGGCCGACATCGCGGTGCGCAACGGCACGGTCGTGACGGCCGGCAACGGCACGCTGCTGAACCTCGCGAACGGCAGCAACGTGACGTTCAACGCGTCGGCGGTGAACCTCGCGGGCGACATCGTCTCCGACGCCTCGAGCACCGGCAACGTGGTCCTCGCGAACGGCACGACGCTGACCGGCAAGATCGATCCGGTCGCGCTGAACATCGACGGCACGAGCACGTGGCGCATGACGGGCAGCTCGGTCCTGAGCAGCCTGAACAACGCGGGCCTCGTCGCGTTCGCCGCACCGGTCGGCTCGCCGACGCTCACGGGCAGCTACAAGACGCTGACGACCGGCAGCTATGTCGGCAACGGCGGCACGATCGCGCTCAACACGTATCTCGGCGCCGACGCGTCGCCGACCGACCGGCTGATCGTGAACGGCGGCGCCGCGAGCGGCACGACCGGCCTGAAGATCGCCAACACGGCCGGCTCCGGCGCGCAGACGACCGGCGACGGGATTCCCGTGGTCGTCACGGCCAACGGCGGCACGACCACCGCGTCGGCATTCCACCTCGCGGGGCCCGTGCAGGCCGGCGCGTACGAATACCGGCTCTATCGCGGCGGCCAGAGCGACGCGAACGGCTGGTACCTGCGCTCGCAGCTCGACCAGACCGACCCCGGCGACCCGATCCACCCGTCCGGCGACGGCGGCAACAACGGGAACGGTAACGGCGGCACGCTCGCGTATCGCCCGGGCGTCGCGGGATATGCGCTCACGCCGCTGCTGAACGCCGACTACGGCTTCTCGACGCTCGGCAAGCTGCACGAGCGCGTCGGCGACCTCTACAACATCGAGAAGCAGCAGCCCGGCAACCGCGACGGCGTATGGGGGCGCATCGGCGGCCAGAGCCTCGATGCGAACGCGGGCCGCTTCGCGGCCGACGAGCGCACGTTCTTCGCGCAGTTCGGCAAGGACTGGACGCTCGACCAGGCGCCGAACGGCGCGGGCAGCACGCATGCGGGCGTGACGGCCAGCATCGGCGTGTCGAACGCGAGCTTCAGCGACATGGCGCGCGCCGACGCGCCGAACCTGTCGACGTCGACGGGCTCGGTCGAGATGCATGCGCAGAGCGTCGGCGGCTACTGGACGCGCTACCTGCCGGACGGCACCTACTTCGACAGCGTCGGGCAGGTCACGCACTACGGCAACCGCTATCGCGACAGCTACGGCAACGAGGCGTCGCAGAACGGCTTCGGTATCGCGCTGTCGCAGGAAGTCGGCAAGCCGTTCGCGATCGGCAGCATGCCTATCGCGATCGAACCGCAGGCGCAGCTGATGTACCAGTATCTGAAGCTGAACGGGTTCAACGACAACGTGTCGGCCGTCTCGGGCACGTCGACGAACGCACTGCGCGGCCGCGTCGGCGTGCGCATCTTCCGGCCGAACCTCCGGTCGGATGCGGGCGGCGGCGCCGCGACGCCGTACTTCACGGCCGACGTGCTGCACGACTTCCTGTCGCCGGGCCAGACCGTCGTCGGCGGCACGCCGTTCGCGACGCATCTCGGCCGCACCTGGTACGAACTCGGCGTCGGCGTGACCGCGGGCTTCGGCAAGTCGGGCGAGCTGTACGCGAACGCGAAGATCGCGCGCAACATCGGCGGCGATTACCGGCGCGGCATCGTCGGGCAGGTCGGCTACCGGTACAGCTGGTAACGCGCCGATAACGCACGTCGCACGCGGACGAAAAAAAACCGCCCGGCTCGATGCCGGGCGGTTTTCGCATGGACGCGCGTGAAACGCGCGAACGTTCAGTGCAGGATCTTCGCGAGGAAGTCCTTCGCGCGTTCCGATTTCGGATTCGAGAAGAAATCGTCCTTGCGGTCGTCCTCGACGATCGCGCCCTTGTCCATGAAGATCACGCGATGCGCGACCTTCTTCGCGAAGCCCATCTCGTGCGTGACGACCATCATCGTCATCCCTTCCTGCGCGAGTTCGACCATCACGTCGAGCACTTCGTTGATCATCTCGGGATCGAGCGCGGAGGTCGGCTCGTCGAACAGCATCGCGATCGGATCCATCGACCGCGCGCGCGCGATTGCGACCCGCTGCTGCTGGCCGCCCGACAACTGGCCCGGATACTTGTGCGCATGCGCCTTCAGGCCGACGCGATCGAGCAGCTTCATGCCCTTCTCGTTCGCCTCGTCCTTGCCGCGGCCGAGCACCTTGACCTGCGCGAGCGTCAGGTTCTCGGTGATCGACAGGTGCGGGAACAGCTCGAAATGCTGGAACACCATCCCGACCTTCGAGCGCAGCTTCGACAGGTTCGTCTTCTTGTCGCCGACCGACTGGCCGTTCACGAGGATCTCGCCCTGCTGGAACGGCTCGAGGCCGTTGACGGTCTTGATCAGCGTCGACTTGCCCGAGCCCGACGGGCCGCACACGACGACCACTTCGCCTTTCTTGACCTCGGTCGTGCAGTCGGTGAGGACCTGAAACTGGCCGTACCACTTCGAAACGTTCTTGATGGAAATCATCTTGTGACCTTTTTCTGGAGACCCTTGACGAGAGCAGACGCCAACGAGCAAATCACGAAATAGCATGCGCCGGCGAACAGGACCATCTCGACGGTCGTGCCGTCGCGATCGCCGATGTTGGCCGCCGTGCGGAAGAAGTCCGCGAGACTGATCACGTACACGAGCGACGTGTCCTGGAACAGGACGATCGCCTGCGTGAGCAGCAGCGGCACCATCGCGCGGAACGCCTGCGGCAGGATCACGAGGCGCATCGCCTGCGCGTAGTTCATGCCGAGCGCGAACGCGGCGTTCACCTGCCCGCGCGGCACCGCCTGGATGCCGGCACGGATGATCTCGGAATAATACGCGGCTTCGAACAGCGAGAACGCGACCATCGCCGACGCGAGGCGGATGTCGATCGTCGGCGACAGCCCGAGCACGCCCTGCAGCAACTGCGGCACGATCAGGAAGAACCACAGCAGCACCATCACGAGCGGAATCGAGCGGAACACCGTCACGTAGCCCTGCGCGAACCACGCGAGCGGCTTGACGCCCGACAGCCGCATCAGCGCCAGCAGCGTGCCCCAGACGATCCCGACCACGATCGCGATCAGCGTGATCTGGAACGTAACGACCGCCCCCGTCCACAGCGTCGGCAGCGCGCCGGGAATACTACTCCAGTCGAACTGATGCATCACTTGCCTCCGATATAGCCGGGCAGCCGCGTGCGGCCTTCGATCCAGCGCATGAACGACATCACGACGAGGTTGATGATCACGTACGCGAGCGTGACCGCGATGAACGACTCATAGGTCTGCGCGGTGTAGTCGACGAGCTGGCGCGCCTGCGCGGACAGGTCGAGCAGGCCGATCGTCGACGCGACGGCGGAGTTCTTGAAGATGTTCAGGAATTCCGACGTGAGCGGCGGCACGATGATCCGGTACGCAACGGGCAGCAGCACGTAGCGATACGTCTGCCATTGCGTGAAGCCCATCGCGAGGCCGGCCGCGCGCTGGCCCTTCGGCAGCGCGTTGATCCCCGAGCGCACCTGTTCGCACACGCGCGCGCCGGTGAACAGGCCGAGACAGATGATCGACGCGGTGAAGAACTGCGTGGTCGGCGGCAACTGCTTGATCCAGGTGCCGATCGATGCGGGCAGCAGTTCGGGTATCACGAGATACCAGACGAAGAACTGCACGATCAGCGGAATGTTCCGGAAGATCGACACGTACAGGGTGCCGAGCGCGGACAGCCATTTGTTCGGCACCGTCCGCAGCACGCCGAACAGCGATCCGACGATCAGCGCGATGACCCAGGCGACGAGCGACACTTCGATCGTCACCCAGAAGCCGGACATCAGCCATCCGAAATAAGTCGTCGGCTCGCCGGTCGACACGGGGCTCAGGAAGATGCCCCAGTTCCAGTGGTAAGACATGGGCAAGACTCCAGCAAAAAGAGACGGAAGAAGCGTGGCCTCTTCCGTCTCATTAGCGTCATTTCTGCATCAACGGCCGTGTGGTCAGTCGAGCGCCTTGTCGTTCGGGTTCGCGTACAGCTTCTTCATCGAATCGGACAGCGGGAAGTTCAGGTTCAGCCCCTTCGGCGGGATCGGATTCTCGAACCACTTCGCGTAGATCTTCGCGGCTTCGCCCGACTTCTCGACTTGCGAGATCGCGTCGTCGACGACCTTCTTGAAGTCGGCATCGCCCTTGCGCATCATGCAGCCGTAGGCTTCTTCCGATTGCGGCGTGCCGACGATCACCCACTCGCCCGGTTGCTTCGCCTTCGCGCGCTCGCCCGCGAGCAGCGCGTCATCCATCATGAACGCGACCGCGCGGCCCGATTCCAGCGTGTTGAACGAATCGCCGTGATCCTTCGCGCTGATGATGTTCATGCCGAGCTGCTTCTCGTTGTTCATCTTGCGCAGCAGGCGCTCCGACGTCGTGCCGGCGGTGGTCACGACCGTCTTGCCCTTCAGGTCGGCGAAATCCTTGACGCCCGAATCCTTCTTCGTCATCAGGCGCGTGCCGATCACGAAGATCGTGTCGGAGAACGCAGCCTGCTGCTGGCGCTCGGCGTTGTTGGTCGTCGAGCCGCACTCGATGTCGACCGTGCCGTTCTGCACCAGCGGAATGCGGTTCTGCGACGTGACGGGGATGTTCTTCACCTGCAGGTTCGGCAGGCTCAGCTTCTTCTTCACCGCGTCGACCACCTTCAGCTGGAATTCGCGCGAATAGCCGACCACCTGCTGGTTCTGGTCGTAGTAGGAGAACGGAATCGACGATTCGCGGTGGCCCAGCGCGATCACGCCCGTGTCCTTGATCTTCTTCAGCGTGCCCGTCTCCTGAGCATGCGCGCCGCTTGCGAACGCGCAGAGCGCCGCGACCATCAGGACTGCCTTGTGGTATTTCATTTTGGTCATCTCCTTGGCTAAAACCCGCGCCAGTGTATCAAAGTAATATTTTTGAAAGTACTGGTTGTTTACCGCACTACGAATCGCCCTGCATGAAGCCTTCCTCCCGGCTTCGGGCGCCCCGAATGCGCGCGCGGGCGATGCCGGATCCGGCACCGCCCGCGAGGGTTCATTTCCGCAATCGGGTGGATTGCGTCATGAATTGATCATAGTCAACGATCAGGGGTAGAGGCCACGCATTTCGCGCGCCATCAGGATGCGCTTGCACGCGACGATGAACGCCGCCGTACGCACCGTCACCTTGTGCTCTTCCGCGACCGCCCACACGCCGGCGAACGCTTCGCGCATCACGCGCTCGAGACGGTGGTTGATTTCGTCTTCCGTCCAGAAGAAGCTCGAGAAATCCTGCACCCACTCGAAGTACGACACGGTCACGCCACCTGCGTTCGCGATCACGTCGGGGATCACGAGCACGCCGTTCGCGCTCAGGATGTCGTCCGCTGCCGTCGTCGTCGGGCCGTTCGCGCCTTCGACGATGATCTTCGTGCGGATCTTCGCTGCGTTCTTCTCGGTGATCTGGTTTTCCAGTGCCGCCGGGATCAGGATGTCGGTCTCGACCATCCAGAACTCGTCGTTCGGCATCGGCTCGGCGCCTTCGAAGCCCGCGACGCCGCCCGTGCGTGCGACGTGGTCGAGCAGCTTGTTCGAATCGAGGCCGGCCGGCTGGTAGATCGTGCCCGTGTGATCCTGCACCGCGATCACCTTCGCACCGGCCTCCTGGAACAGCTTCGCCGCGATGCCGCCGACGTTGCCGAAGCCCTGCACCGCGATGCGCGCGCCTTCGATTTCCAGGCCCCGCTTCTTCGCCGCTTCGGAGCCGACGACGAACACGCCGCGGCCCGTTGCTTCCTTGCGGCCGAGCGAACCGCCGAGCGCGATCGGCTTGCCGGTCACGACGCCGGTCGACGTCTGGCCCTGGTTCATCGAGTACGTGTCCATCATCCACGCCATCACCTGTTCGTTGGTGTTGACGTCCGGTGCCGGAATGTCGGTGTTCGGGCCAATGATGATGCCGATTTCGCTGGTGTAGCGGCGCGTCACGCGCTCGAGCTCGCCACGCGACAGCTTGCGCGGGTCGACGCGGATGCCGCCCTTCGCACCGCCGTACGGCACGTTCACTGCCGCGTTCTTCACGGACATCCAGGCGGACAGCGCCATCACTTCCGACAGCGTCACGTCCTGGTGGTAGCGCACGCCGCCCTTGCCCGGGCCGCGCGACACGTTGTGCTGCACGCGATAGCCCTCGAAGTGCGCGACGGTACCGTTGTCGAGCTCGATGGGGCAGTCGACGATCAGGATGCGCTTCGGACGCTTCAGCGTTTCGAGCCAGCGCGACAGCGAACCGAGGTACGGCGCGACGCGATCGACCTGCTGAAGGTAGTTGCCCCACGGGCCGAGATCGTCGGCGTGCAGGTAGGACGGGATGGACTGCAATTGCGAAGACATGGATGCTCCAACGTTCAACGGATTGCGCACATTGTCGAAAAACCCGTTTTTTTTATCCAATGCCGTTTGCTTATTCGATTATGCGTTTCTTGCATGATCGCGATTTTTCGCAAATCTGCGGTCGATTTGCGCAAGAACGCCCGCGATCGGCCGTGCATCGCGTCGGCGAAAAATCGAATGGCATGTGCGCGAGCCGGCTGCCGGACAGCCGTCCGACAGGCGCTGCAAGCCCGTCGTCAGGCGGCCGCGCACGACCGGCTGCAGAAAATTAACCGCCGGCGGTTAATCCGTGGTGTCGCGCAACTCGTCGCGCACGACGTCCCACAGTGCGCGCACGAGCTTCTGGCGCGGATCGTCGCCCTGCAGCGCGAGCTTGTCGCAATACAGCCGGATCTCCATCGTCAGCGTGAACGGATGCGCGCCGCCGCGCACCGAGCGGTCGAGCCGGATCAGGCGGCCGCCCGCGACCGCGTCCTCGACCGCGCTGTGCGGCAGGAACGCGACGCCGTGGCCCGCGAGCGCCATCGCCTTCAGCCCTTCGGCCATGTCGGTTTCGTAGACGCGATCGAGGAACAGCCGCGTCGGCGCGTTCGCGACGATGACTTCGGTCATCCGGCCGAGATACGCGTTCGGCGTATACGACAGGTACGGCACGCGCGCGTCGGCCGCGCCCGGCAGCGTGTAGCGCGGCCGGCCCGCGCGGCCGGGCGCCGAGAACGGGCTGATCGGCTCGCTGCCGAGGATCAGCATGTCGTAGCGCGCCGGGTCGAGCGCGACCGGATGGCTCGGGTGGTGGTAGCCCATCACGAGATCGCAGCCGCCCTCGACGAGCGACAGCACCGCGTCGTGCACGTTCAGCGCGCGCAGCCGCGTGTGGACCTGGCCCATCTTCGCCTCGATCCGCTGCAGCCAGCGCGGGAAATACGTGAGCGACAGCGTGTGCGGCACCGCGAACTCGATCGTCGGCACCGGCGCGCCGACGTGGCCGCGCAGCAGCGTGCGGGCCTCGTGCGCCTGCGACAGCATCGTCAGCGCCTGCTCGTAGAAGATCTGGCCGGCCTGCGTGAGCCGCGTCGGATAGACCGAACGATCGATCAGTTCGGTCGCGAGCCATGCCTCCAGCGCCTGGATCCGCCGCGAGAATGCCGGCTGCGACACGTGCCGCAGTTCGGCGGACCGGCTAAAGCTGCGCGTTTCCGCGAGCGAGACGAAGTCTTCGAGCCATTTCAGTTCCATGCAGGCGGGCGCGGCGGGCGGCGGTCGGGAAGAAGCCTGCATTCTACCGGCGGGCGGGCCCGGCCGGCGGCCGCGCGCACGGCCCGGCAAGGCCGCCGCGAACCCGCGCCGGCGCGGCGTCGGCACGCGGCGGCGACGGCCGCCCGCCCGTCCCCAGGATCGTCGCGCGCCGATGGTAAAATGCTGGATTCTCCTCCCCCGCTCGACCCGGCCCCAAGGCCCGCCCGATCATGTCCGACACTCGTCCCGATACGCTTTTCGCCCTCACCGCGCTCTCGCCCATCGACGGCCGCTACGCCAGCAAGACCGAAGCGCTGCGCGACTGGCTCTCCGAAGCCGCCTTCATGCGCCACCGCGTCACCGTCGAGGTGCACTGGCTGATCGCGCTGTCGCGCGCCGGCTTCGCGGAAGTCCCGCGCTTCTCCGATGCGTCCGAACAGTTCCTGCTGCAGCTCGCCGAGCGCTTCACCGCGCACGACGCCGCCCGCATCAAGGAAATCGAGCGCGTGACGAACCACGACGTGAAGGCCGTCGAATACTGGCTGAAGGAATCGGTGAAGGGCCAGGCCGAACTCGAGAAGGCCAGCGAATTCATCCACTTCGCGTGCACGTCCGAGGACATCAACAACACGTCGCACGGGATGATGCTCGCCGGCGCGCGCGAACACGTGATCCTGCCGGCGCTGCGCACGGTCTACCAGCGCCTCGTCGCGCTCGCGCACGCACATGCCGAGCAGCCGATGCTGTCGCGCACGCACGGCCAGCCGGCCAGCCCGACGACGCTCGGCAAGGAACTCGCGAACGTCGCCGCGCGTCTCGCGCGTGCGATCACGCGCATCGAGAAGGTCGAGATCCTCGGCAAGATGAACGGCGCGGTCGGCAACTTCAACGCGCACCTGTCCGCGTATCCGGAATTCGACTGGGAAGCGTTCTCGCGCGACGTGATCGAAAACCGCCTGAAGCTCACGTTCAACCCGTACACGATCCAGATCGAGCCGCACGACTACATGGCCGAACTGTTCGACGCCGTCGCGCGCGCGAACACGATCCTGCTCGACCTCGACCGCGACGTGTGGGGCTACATCTCGGTCGGCTACTTCAAGCAGAAGACGAAGGCCGGCGAAATCGGCTCGTCGACGATGCCGCACAAGGTCAACCCGATCGACTTCGAGAACTCGGAAGGCAACCTCGGCCTCGCGAACGCGACGCTGCGCCACCTCGCCGACAAGCTGCCGGTGTCGCGCTGGCAGCGCGACCTGACCGACTCGACGGTGCTGCGCAACATGGGCGTCGCGCTCGGTTACTCGCTGCTCGCGTACGACTCGCTGATCCGCGGCCTCGACAAGCTCGAAGTGAACCCGCAGCGCCTGAACGACGATCTCGACAACTGCTGGGAAGTGCTCGCGGAGCCGGTGCAGACGGTGATGCGCCGCTACGGCATCGAGAACCCGTACGAGCAGCTGAAGGAACTGACGCGCGGCAAGGGCATCACGCGCGAAGCGCTGCAGGAATTCGTCGGCACGCTCGCGATCCCGCAGGACGCGAAGGATCTCCTGCTCGCGATGACGCCTGCGTCGTACATCGGCAAGGCCGTCGAACTCGCGAAGCGGATCGCGTAAGCGCCGCAAGTCGCCGGACGAAAAAAAGCCCGATGCGAGCAATCGCATCGGGCTTTTTTGTCGGCTGCCGCAGGCCGCCAACGGTCAGAACGAGATCATCCGCCCCGGGTTGAGCGCGCTCATCACGCTCATCGCGGCCTTCGCGGCCGGGATCGCGATCGGCGACAACTGCCGGCCGAGCGGAATCGCACGGTGATCGATGCCCGTGAGCATCGAGAAATCGTCGTTGCGGCCGACGAAATCGTCGCAGATCGCCTTGCCGATCCGCACCGTCTGCGCGACACCGTGGCCGCTCCAGCCCTGCACCATGTACATCGGCACGCGGCCGTCGGTCTTGCGGCTGTCGGTGGCGCCGTTCAGCGTGAAATCGCTGACGCCGCTCCAGCAGTAGTCGAGCGCGAAGCTGCCGTCGGCCTGCGGGAACACCGTGTTCAGCCGCGTCAGCAGATACGCGTTGACGTCGGGCTGCGCCCAGCAGGTGCCGGTGCCCTGCCCGCCGAACAGCAGCCGGTTGCCGCGCACCGGCCGGTAGTAGTCGATCTGGAACTGCGTGTCGTACACGGGCATGCCGGCCGGCATCAGCGTCGCGACATCGACGTCGAGCGGCGCCGTCACGCTCACGTACGTGAAGAACGGCACCGTGGTCGCCGCGCCGTCGTCGAGCAGCCGGAACGTCGTGTTGTGCAGCGCGAGCACGACACCCTTGCGCGCGGTGATCGTGCCGCCCGGCGTCGTCGCGACGACGCCCGCGGGCGTCTCGTCGAGCTCGAGCACCTCGGTGCCCTCGAACAGCGCGCCGCCGTTCAGCCGGAAGCCGTGCACGAGGCCGCGCACCAGCGCGAGCGGATGGATCTGCCCGCCGATCGCGTCGATCGCCGCGCCGTGGTACAGCCCCGAGCGCACATATTCGTCGTGCAGCTGATGGCGGCCGACGATCGTCACGCCCGCGGAGCCGTCATCCGCCGATGAGACGGACCAGATTATCATCTGATTCCTCGCATTTGCCGGTGCGACGGCACTCGGGAGGATCATCGACCCCTTTGCGCTCATGGAATCGGGCACGTTCGGTATTCCCGTCACCGGTACGAATACCGCTAACGTGAAGTCCTGTGTGTAATCCGATGCCGGTGTCAGACCGTTGACGATCGTCGCGGTAACAGTTACGGTGCCTGCGGACACTACGGAAAGGTTTCCGAAGCCGTCTATCGTTGCTCCCGCGGAACCGTCATCTGCAGACGAGACCGACCACACTATGACCCGATTGTCAGCATTCGGCG
>JAIRVP010000030.1 GCA_031253835.1 Burkholderia sp.
CAGCACGTCGGCCACGCGGCCCGCCTCGTACGTCGAATCCTTGATGCACAACCCGGCTTCGGCCGTGATAAGCGCCGCGATCTCCGCCGTGCGCGAACGCACGATGTCGGCCGCACGGCGCAGGATCGCCGCGCGATCGTGGCGCGTGAGCGTCGGCCGGTATGCACGCGCGACCGCGAACGCGCGGCGCACGTCGTCGAGCGTCGCCTTCGGCACGGTGCCGACCAGCGAGCCGTCGTACGGGTTGCGCACGTCGATCACCGCGTCCCGATGAATCCGCTCTCCATTGATTCGCAGTGCTTCGCGTCGAATCTCGCGGACGTCAGTCGATGCTGCAATGGCGTTCATGAATATGTCCCCTTACGGATGCATGCGTATCACTGCAGGTGGTTGAGCGCGATGTCGATGATGTCGAAGTTGCGCAGCCGCGCGCGGCCCGTGACGTCCGTCGCGACCGGCTTGCTGAAGATCAGCGGCACGATCTGCTCGGAGATGCCGCCGTGCGAGCGCAGCGGCACGTCGAGGCCCGACAGGTCATGCTTGATGCGGCGCGTGCCGAGCACGACGTCCTGCTGCGAGATCACGATCAGGTCGCCCATCCGCGCGGGCGGCAGCTCGAAGCGCGCGCAGCCTTCGGCGCCCGTCAGCACGACCTCGATGCCGTCGACCGCGGCGAGCCGCGCGCGCAGCGCATCGGCATCGGCCGTCGCCGGCACGTAGACGGTCGCGAACGAACCGAGCGCGCCGTGGTGCACGACGTACGGATCGGTGATCGGCAGGATCACGCGCGCCGCGTCGTGGCCGAGCCACTCGTCGAACAGCTCCTGCAGGTAGATCACGTTCGGCTCGCCGGTTTCATCGTCGTGCTTCGCGTTCATCCCGTGGTCGGCCGTGATCGCGACGATCGCGCCGAGCGCGTCGAGACGCTGCAGGTACGTGTCCATCATCGCGTAGAACGCGTTCGCACCTTCCGTGCCGGGTGCGCACTTGTGCTGCACGTAGTCGGTGGTCGACAGGTACATCAGGTCGATCGGGCGCGTCTCGAGCAGGCGCACGCCGGCCGCGAACACGAATTCCGACAGGTCCGCGCTGTACACGCTCGGCACCGGCTTGCCGACCAGCTCGAGCACGTTGTCGATACCGTTTTCCGCGACGTTCGCCTCGTCGGCCTTTTCCGACGAGAAGCAGATGCCCTTCAGCCCCTTGCCGAGCAGGCGGCGCAGCTTGTCCTTCGCGGTGACGACCGCGACGCGCGCGCCCTGTTCGGCGAAGGTCGCGAGCACGGTGGGCGCGACCAGGTACTTCGGATCGTTCATCAGCACCTCGGCGCCGGTGTCGCGATCGTAGAAGTAGTTGCCGCTTATCCCGTGGATCGCCGGCGGCACGCCGGTCACAATCGACAGGTTGTTCGGGTTCGTGAAGCTCGGCACCACGCACTCGCCCTTGAGCGCCGTGCCCGGCTTCAACAGCGTGCGCAGGAACGGCGCGACGCCGGCCTCGGCCGCTTCTTCCAGATATTCGTATGCGCAGCCATCGACGCAGACGACCACCACGGGCCGGCTCATCCAGTTGTAGCGGCGGCCGTTCACTTCCACGGATACAGGCGTTTCAGTCATGACGTTCATTCCTTTCAGTTCGAAGGGTAGAGCCGTCGGCGCCCGCGTCGCGCCGAAGGGAGGTGTTTTCCATGCTTGACATTAAAATTGATGATTTGTAGATTGTCAACAACATGCAGAGAACAGAAAGCAAAACAACGGTGTAGCAAGAGGGCTGGTCTCCACTCATCCGCCGTGTGCCGCGGCGCCACAGTCAAGGGGTCTGAAGATGAACGAAGTGCCGGTAAACAAGCGTTTGAATGCATGGGCGGCGGGCGCGGCCCGTTTCGCGCTGGCCGCGGCGGTCGCGCTCGGCGCCGCGCCGGCGGCGCACGCGAAGACGTCGCTGCTCGTCTACACCGCGCTGGAAGACGAGGCGATGAAGCCCTACAAGGACGCGTTCGAGAAAGCGAACCCCGATGTCGAGATTCGCTGGGTGCGCGACTCGACCGGCTCGGTCACCGCGAAGCTGCTCGCGGAGAAGAACAACCCGCGCGCGGACGTCGTGCTCGGCCTCGCCGCGTCGAGCCTCACGCTGCTCGACCTGCAGGGCATGCTGATGCCGTACACGCCGAAGGGCTTCGACCAGCTCACGCGCAAGTACAGCGACGCGAACACGCCGCCGCACTGGGTCGGCATGGACGTGTGGGGCGCGACGATCTGCTACAACCGCGTCGCCGCGCAGGCGAAGAACATCCCGAAACCGACGTCGTGGGAAGACCTGACGAAGCCCGTCTACAAAGGCGCGATCGTGATGCCGAGCCCGGTGTCGTCGGGCACCGGCTACCTCGACGTGACCGCGTGGCTGCAGACCTTCGGCGATGACAAGGGCTGGAAATTCATGGACGCGCTCGACAAGAACGTCGCGCAGTACGTGCACTCGGGCTCGAAGCCGTGCACGCTCGCCGGCACCGGCGAATTCCCGATCGGCATCTCGTTCGAGTTCCGCGGCCACGAACTGCAGTCGCAGGGCGCGCCGATCGATCTCGTGTTCCCGAAGGAAGGGCTCGGCTGGGACATGGAAGGCACGGCGATCATGAAGACGACGAAGCAGCCCGATGCGGCGAAGAAGCTCGCCGACTTCATGGCGAGCAAGGAGGCGAACCAGATCACCGCGCGCTGGTGGGCGATCGTCGCGTATCCGGGCGTCGCGCGGAAGCTGGCCGGCATCCCCGACAACTATTCGGACCTGCTCGTGAAGAACGACTTCGTGTGGTCGGCGAAGAACCGCCAGTCGATCCTCGATACGTGGCAGAAGCGCTACGGGGCGAAGACGCAGCAATGACGCGGCACTGACGCCGCGACCGGCAGCGGGGCCGCGCAGCGCGCCGCCCCGCGCCCCCCTTCCCCTCGTCGAATCCGGCCCCCGGGCCGCCCCAGCATGGAGGCGCGCATGGCACCTTATCTGAGCGTAGAACGCATCGAGAAGCGGTACAACGACACGCAGGTCCTCACCGACATCAACCTGAGCGTGATGAAGGGCGAGATGATCTGTTTCCTCGGGCCGTCCGGCTGCGGGAAAACCACGCTGCTGCGGATCATCGCGGGGCTCGAGACGCAAAACGCCGGCCACATCATGCAAGACGGCCGCGACATCTCGCGGCTGCCGCCGCAGTTGCGCGACTACGGCATCGTGTTCCAGTCGTATGCGCTGTTCCCGAACCTCACCGTGTACGACAACGTCGCGTACGGGCTCGTGAACCGGAAGATGAAGCGCGATGCGATCCACGAGCGCGTGCACACGCTGCTCGCGCTGGTCGGCCTGCCCGACAGCCATCGCAAGCATCCGGGCCAGCTGTCCGGCGGCCAGCAGCAGCGCATCGCGCTGGCGCGTGCGCTCGCGACGTCGCCCGGCCTGCTGCTGCTCGACGAGCCGCTGTCGGCGCTCGACGCGCGCGTGCGCGTGCGGCTGCGCCAGGAAATCCGCGCGCTGCAGCAGCGGCTTGGCGTGACGACGATCATGGTCACGCACGACCAGGAAGAAGCGCTGTCGATGGCCGACCGCATCGTCGTGATGAACCACGGCGTGATCGAGCAGATCGGCACGCCGCTCGAAATCTACCGGCAGCCCGCATCGCCGTTCGTCGCGGACTTCATCGGCCGCGTCAACACGATTCCCGCCGAGGTCGCGCAGGACGGCACGCTGCGCGCGGGCGCGGTCGGCCTCGACTGCCGCCACGGCGCGGCCCGCCCCGCGCAAGGCGCGGCGGTATCGGTCTACGTGCGGCCGGAAGACCTGCGCATCCGCGTGCCGGGCGAGACGGCCGACAACGTGCTGGCCGGCCGCGTCGAGAAGCTCGAGTTCCTCGGCGCGTTCTGCCGCGTGAGCTTCCGGATCGACGGGCTCGACGGCCAGGAGATCGTCGCCGACCTGTCGTATCACGACGTCGACCGCACCGGCGTGCAGGCCGGCGCGCGCATCGACCTCGCGCTCGATCGCGAGCATGTCCGCGTGTTCCCGTGCGCGAAGGAGCGACTGCAATGAGCACCGTCCTGACCGAGCGCCGCCGCGGCGCCTCCGCCCCCGCCGACGTGCGGCAGATCACGCACTGGCACGACCGCATCGCGCAGCTCGCGCTCGTCGCGATGGCCGCGCTGATGTCGCTGTTCCTGCTGCTGCCGCTCGCGCTCGTCGTGCAGAAATGCTTCGTCGACGCGGACGGGCGGTTCGTCGGCGCGCACAACTTCGTCGACTATCTCGAGGACAGCGGCGTGCTGCGCTCGATGCTGCATTCGCTGACGGTCGGCGCACTCGTCACGATGATCGTCGTGCCGATGGCGTTCACGTTCGCGTATGCGCTGACGCGCTCGTGCATGCCGCTGAAGAACGCCGCGCGCACGATCGCGCTGCTGCCGCTGCTCGCGCCGACGCTGCTGTCGGCCGTGTCGTTCATCTACTGGTTCGGCAACGCTGGGCTGCTGAAGCCGCTGCTGCACGGCCACTCGATCTACGGGCTGCCGGGCATCGTGCTGAGCATGGTGTACGCGTCGTTCCCGCACGTGCTGATGATCCTCGTCACCGCGCTGTCGCTCGCCGACGGCCGGCTCTACGAGGCCGCCGACGCGATGGGCACGCGCCGCCTCCGCAAGTTCTTCACGATCACGCTGCCCGGTGCGAAGTACGGGCTGATCAGCGCGACGATGGTCGCGTTCACGATGTGCATCAACGACTTCGGCGTGCCGGTCGTGATCGGCGGCTCGTACAACGTGCTGTCGACCGACATCTACAAGCTGATCATCGGGCTGCAGGACTTCAACCGCAGCGCGGTCGTGAGCCTGATGCTGCTGTGCCCGGCCCTGGTCGCGTTCGGCGTCGACTTCTTCATCCGCCGCCGCCAGCAGTCGCAGCTCGGCGCGCGCTCGACGCCGTACCAGCCGAAGCCGTCGCGCGGCTTCGACGCCGCGATGCTCGCGTACTGCACGCTCGTGTGTGCGTTCTTCATCGCGGTGGTCGGCATCTCGGTGTTCGCGTCGTTCGTGAAGTTCTGGCCGTACCAGATGAGCCTCGGGCTGCAGCACTACAAGATGGGGCTGATCGGCGCCGGCATCTTCGACGCGTACAAGAACAGCCTGCGGATGGCCGCGACGGTGGCGGCCGGCGGCACGATCGTCGTGTTCGGCGGCGCCTACCTGATCGAGAAGACGCGCGGCGCGCGCTGGCTGCGCGGCTTCATCAGCCTGTGCGCGATCCTGCCGATGGGCGTGCCGGGGCTCGTGCTCGGCATCAGCTACATCTTCCTGTTCAACGCGCCCGGCAATCCGCTGAACGGGCTGTACGGGTCGCTGTGGCTGCTCGCGATCGTCACGGTCGTCCACTACTACGCGTCGAGCCACCTCACTGCCGTCACCGCGCTGCGGCAGATCGACAGCGAGTTCGAAGCCGTGTCCGCGTCGCTGAAGGTGCCGTTCTACAAGACCTTCCTGCGCGTGACGGTACCCGTGTGCCTGCCCGCGATCCTGCTGATCGCACGCTATCTGTTCGTCAACGGGATGACGACGGTCTCGGCCGTCGCGTTCCTTTACTCGCCGGACACGCAGCCCGCATCGGTCGCGATCCTGAACCTCGACGACGCGGGCCAGATGGGCCCGGCCGCCGCGATGGCCACGCTCGTGCTCGCGACCTCGTCGTTCGCGTGCGTGCTGTTCGCCTGCATCTCGCACCGCCTGCTGCGTCGTACGCAAGCGTGGCGCAACCCGCATCGCCGTTGATTCCCTGCCGCATTCACGTGACGTCCCGACTTCATCAAGGAGACACCATGACGCTCGCCGCCCAGCCCATCCTGCTCACCCCGGGCCCCCTGACGACCTCCGACACCACGCGCGACGCGATGCTGCGCGACTGGGGGTCGTGGGACAGCGACTTCAACGCGATCACCGCGCGGCTGCGCGAACGCCTGCTGCAGATCGTGCACGGCGAAGGCACGCACGAATGCGTGCCGCTGCAAGGCAGCGGCACGTTCTCGGTCGAAGCGGCGATCGGCACGCTCGTGCCGCGCGACGGCCATGTGCTCGTGCCGAACAACGGCGCGTACTGCCAGCGCATCGCGAAGATCTGCCGCGTGCTCGGCCGCACGCTGACGACGATCGACTACCGCGAGGATCGCCGCGTCGATCCGGCCGACGTCGAGCGCGCGCTCGCCGCCGATCCGACCATCACGCACGTCGCGCTCGTGCACTGCGAGACGGGCGCCGGCGTGCTGAACCCGCTGCACGACATCGCGCAGGTCGTCGCGAAGCACGGACGCGCGCTGATCGTCGATGCGATGAGCTCGTTCGGCGCGATCGACATCGACGCGCGCACGACGCCGTTCGACGCGGTGATCGCCGCGTCCGGCAAGTGCCTCGAAGGCGTGCCGGGGCTCGGCTTCGTGATCGCGAAGCGCAGCACGCTCGAGCGCTGCGAAGGCAACAGCCATTCGCTCGCGATGGACCTGTACGACCAGTGGGTCTACATGCAGCGCACGACGCAGTGGCGCTTCACGCCGCCGACGCACGTGGTCGCGGCGCTCGACGCGGCCGTCGCGCAATACGTCGACGAAGGCGGGCTCGCCGCGCGCGGCGGCCGCTACCAGCGCAACTATCGCGCGCTGATCGACGGGATGCTCGCGCTCGGCTTCCGGCCGTTCCTCGATCCGGCGATCCAGGCGCCGATCATCGTCACGTTCCATGCGCCGGACGATCCGAACTACGACTTCAAGCGGTTTTATCAGGAGGTCAAAAAGCGCGGCTACATTCTGTATCCGGGCAAGCTGACGGAAGTCGAGACGTTCCGCGTCGGCTGTATCGGCCACTTCGGCGAAGCCGGCATTCCGGGCGCCGTCGCGGCGATTGCCGACACGCTGCGCGCGATGGGCGTGCGCCGCGTGTCGGCCGAAGCGGCAGCATGACGACGTAACACGATGCACCCGGCCGCATGCGTACGCGCAGGCGGCCGACTGTTGTTCCGGCCGTGCGCGGCACGGCCCCGACCCTTATAGACGAACCCTCCGATGCGACCCTTCTGGATCGAACAAGCGCTGTTCAACGACGGCGATCTCGCCCCCGCGCTGCAAGGCGCGACGCAGGCCGACGTGTGCATCGTCGGCGGCGGCTTCACGGGGCTCTGGACCGCGATCCAGGCGAAGCAGCAGAACCCCGCGCTCGACATCGCGATCCTCGAGGCCGACCTGTGCGGCGCCGGCGCGAGCGGCCGCAACGGCGGCTGCCTGCTCACGTGGTCCGCGAAATTCCTGACGCTGCGGCGCCTGTTCGGCGAAGCCGAGGCGATCCGGCTCGTGAAGGCATCCGAAGCGGCCGTACAGCACATCGCCGATTTCTGCCGCGCGCACGACATCGATGCCGAACTGCGGCTCGACGGCACGCTGTACACCGCGACGTCGCGTGCGCAGGTCGGCACGCTCGCGCCGGTGCTCGACGCGCTCGCCGCCTGCGGCATCCACAGCTACGAGCCGCTGCCGGCCGCCGAAGTCGCGCGCCGCTCGGGCTCCGCGCGCAATCTCGACGGCGTCTATTCGCCGATCGCCGCGACCGTGCATCCCGGCAAGCTCGTGCGCGGGCTGCGCCGCGTCGCGCTCGCGATGGGCATCCGGATCTACGAGCGCACGCCGATGCTCGACTTCACGCCCGGGCAGCCGGCCGTCGTGCGCACGCCGTCGGGCAGCATCAGCGCGGACAAGCTCGTGTTCGCGATCAACGCGTGGATGGCGAGCCGCTTCCCGCAGTTCGAGCGCACGATCGCGGTCGTGTCGAGCGACATGGTCATCACCGAGAAATGCCCGGAGCTGCTCGAGAAGACCGGGCTCGTGGACGGCGTGTCGGTGCTCGATTCGCGGATCTTCGTCTACTACTACCGCACGACGGCCGACGGGCGGCTGATGCTCGGCAAGGGCGGCAACACGTTCTCGTGGCGCAGCCGTATCGCGCCGGTGTTCGACCGCCGCTCGCCGTACGAAGCGCAGCTCACGCACAGCCTGCGCGAGTTCTTCCCGTCGCTCGCGGGCGTGCCGGTCACCGCGAGCTGGAACGGGCCGTCGGATCGCTCGGTCACGGGCTTCCCGTTCTTCGGCCGCCTCGACGACGCGCCGAACGTGTTCTACGGCTTCGGCTATTCGGGCAACGGCGTGGGACCGACCTACATGGGCGGGCAGATCCTGTCGTCGCTCGTGCTCGGCCTCGACAACGCGTGGACGCGCAGCCCGATCGTGCGCGGCCCGCTCGGCCATTTCCCGCCGGAGCCGATCCGTTATGTCGGCGCGCACGTCGTGCGCAACGCGATCCGCCGCAAGGAGCGCGCGGAGGACGAGAGCCGGCAGCCGTCGGCGGTGGATACGTGGCTCGCGAAATTCGCGAGCGCGGCCGGGAAGGCCGACAAGGCGTGACGATGCGTTGGTCCGAAGACGCAACGAAAAAGGGACGCTGCGAAGCGTCCCTTTGCGTTTGCGTTGGTGCGGCAGCCCGCGCGGGCGCTGCCGGTGCTCATGCGCGTGCGGTTTTCTCCCGCGCCGCCTTGCCTGCGGCGGGCAGCCCCTGCTCGTGCGTACGCCGCATCCGCGCGAGGCCGTGCGTGACGTGCTCGCGCACGAGCGCGACGGCCTTCTCCTCGTCGCCACCCGCGAGCGCCTGCACGATCTTGTCGTGCTCGGCCGCGGACACCGCGATCGCATCTTCCTCGGCCTCGATCGCGGCCTGGCGCAGCAGCCCGAGCTGGCGCACCAGCCGGCGGTAGGTATCGGTGAGATGCGTATTGCCGACGCCGACGACCATCGCGTCGTGGAACTGCACGTTCAGCTCGGTATAGCGCGTGACGTCGTGCGTCTTCGCGGCATCCTTCATCGACTGGATGATGCCCTTCAGCACCTTCAGCGTATCGGGCGAGATGCGCTTCGCGAGCGCGCGCGCGACCGATTCGTCGAGCATCGCGCGCACTTCGTAGATCTCCTCGGCCTCGCGCAGCGGCACGACGCGCACGGTCACGCCGCGGTTCTTCTCGTTGCGCAGCAGGCCGGCCTGCTCCAGCGCGCGGAACGCTTCGCGCACCGGGCCGCGCGACACGTTCAGCTTGGTCGCGATCTCGACTTCGTTGAGCTTCTCGCCGGGCGCGTATTCGCCGGAGACGATCGCGCGCTCGAGCATGTCCTGGACAATCATCGCGAGCGACTGGCTTTGCAGGAGTTCGATGGCGCTGAGCGCGTTCGGGGAAGTCATGGTCGGGCAGGCAGCGGCGCTGCGGTAGGAAACGAGGGCGCCATATCGGCGAATGATCCTTATATACCCTCGGCCCGACACATTGTCAACAGTTTTCAGTTTCCAAAAGCCAATCCCGCCTACCGGAATGCACGCGGCAGGCGGGATTGGCGGTCGCGCGGCGGGCGAACCTGCCCCGCCCCGCGCGACGTGCGGCCGTCAGGCCATGTGCTTCACCGGCCCCGGATCGCTCTGGCTCGGCCGGCCCGTCTCGACGTGGCCCGCGAAGCGGCGCACGACCTTGTCGTCGCCACCGCGCAGCGTCGTCGCGGTAATCGTCAGATCGTACCAGCCGTGGCTCGACGACAGCTCGAAGTGATCCTCGACGCGCTCGCCCGGCTCCAGCGTGTAGGTCCGCGCATGCGCATGGCTGTACGCGTTGTCGACCGTGATGCGGCACGCCGCGCGCCCGCTGTTGCGCAGCTGCAGGTACACGTGGCGATTGCGCACGTCGTAGCCGATCTTCGCTTCGGGGTTCGCGTGGCGGCCGTCCGCGGCGAGCCGCGTGTTGCCCTGGAACTCGCACAGATAGCCGTTCGGGCCGTAGGCGGCGAGATGGTACTCGCCGCGCGCGGCCGACGTGCTCCACGTGTCGGCGAAGCGGTCGTGCGCGGACACCGCATAGCGGCGCGGCGGCGTCGCCGGGTTGCGGCGGTCGTACACGTAGAACGCGGCGCCCGCGTCACCGGCGTTCGCGAAGTCGAGCGACACGCTGTCGTCGCGGCCCTGTACGTGGGCATGCACGAACAGCTCGTACGGCAGCGCACGCGCCGGACGCGTGCCGGGCTCCTGCGCCGGCATCGACTGCTGCGCGGGCACCTGGTACGCCTGGCCGGCCGTCGCGATGTGCTGCGGCACCGTGAAGCTCACCGTGCGCGTGTCGGGGCGCGCGGAGAAGTCGAACGCCGACGTGAGGTCGCCGCAGATCGACCGGCGCCATGCGCTGATGTTCGGCTCCTTCACGCCGAAGCGCGCTTCGAGGAAACGCAGCACCGACGTGTGGTCGAACGTCTCCGAGCAGACCCAGCCGCCCTTCGTCCACGGCGAGATGATGATCAGCGGCACGCGCGGCCCGAGGCCGATCGGCTGGATGCCGCCCGGGTCGGCGCCCGGCACGAGCGGGCTCATTTCGCCCGGGTACTTGTTCAGGTCGAGCAGTTCGTCGCCGAGGTTCGACAGCAGGTTCGACGACACGATGCCCTGGCCGCCCACGCCGCTCGTGACCGGCGGCACCGGCGGCACGACGTGGTCGAACAGCCCGTCGTTCTCGTCGTAGTTCAGGATGAACACCGTCTTCGCCCACACTTCCGGGTTCGACGTCAGCGCCTCGAGCACCATGTTGATGTAGAACGCGCCGTCGGTCGGCGACGCCTGCGGGTGCTCGCTGTACTTGTACGGCGACACGATCCACGACACCTGCGGCAGCCGGTTCGCCTGCACGTCGGCCTTCAGCTCGGCGAGCGTGTGGTCCGACGCGCCCTTGTCGACCAGCGGGCCGCTCGCGCCTTCCTTCACCTGGAAGCGCTTGAAGAACATCAGCGAGTTGTCGGTGTAGTTGTCGGTCGGGTCGCCCGGGATGCCCGTGCCGCCCTGGTACACCTTCCAGCTGACCTTCGCGTTCTCGAGGCGCTCGGCGTAGGTCGTCCACGTGTAGCCGTTCACGTCGTCGCGCTCGCCGATGCCCGGGCCGTTCGGCGGGCTGCCGTAGATGTTGCGCGGGTCGACCGTGCCGGTCCACAGGTAGATGCGGTTCGGCGCCGTGTCGGCATGCGCGGAACAGAAGTACGAATCGCAGATCGTGAACGCGTCGGCCAGCGCGTAGTGGTACGTGAGATCCTGGCGCTTCAGGTAGCCCATCGTCAGCACGTCCTGCTTCTGGTTCACCCACTGGTCCCACTGGCCGTTGTTCCAGGACAGGTGGCCGCTGCTCCAGCCGTGGTTGGTGCCCGGCTGGAATTCGGTCGTCTGCTTCGGATCCAGGTAGAACGGCAAGACGTACGGCGCCGACGGATCGAGGCCGCGCGAATGGTAGTTCTTCGTGAACACCGACGCCGGCGGCTGTTGCCACACCGGCGCGCCGCTCGGCAGCAGGTGCGGGCGCGGGTCGTTGAAGCCGCGCACGCCGCGCAGCCCGCCGAAGTAATGGTCGAACGAACGGTTTTCCTGCATGAAGATCACGACGTGTTCCACGTCGCGGATCGTGCCCGTGCGATAGGCGGCCGGCATCGCCAGCGCGTTGCGGATCGCGGGCGGGAAGCCCGCGTAGGCGGCCATCGCGCCGGCCGACTGCGCGGCGAGGCGCAGGAAATCGCGTCGATTGTTCGAGGACATGAAGAGAACCCTGTTGTCGGTAGGAGTGGGGCGCCGGTCGAGCGGGGCCGGCGGTGGTGCGTTGCCGTTATTACCCCGCACCGGCGTGTCCCGGCCGTGACCGGTTACCGCAGGTTTCTTTGGGTTACCCCCAAGATTTTTTGGAAGCGGCCCACGACGCGCCTTTCATGCGGCCGACACATGCCTGCGCTACGCTGACGCGCGATACAGAGGGGGAGAAGCCGAGTCGTGTTCGATCAGCTGAAGGCGTTCCACGCGACCGTCCGGCAGGGCAGCATCACGCGCGCCGCGCGCCACCTGGGCGTGAGCCAGCCGACGATTGCCGCGCAGATCCGGCAGGTCGAGCAGGTGTACGGCGTCGAGCTGTTCTACCGCAGCGGCCGCAAGCTCGAGGTGACCGAAACGGGCATCGAGCTGCTGCCGCTCGTCGAGAAGATGATCGCGCTCGAGGCGCAGGCCGACATCATGCTGCGCAACGTCGGCGGCCTGTTCGAAGGCCACCTGCGGATCGGTGCGACGGGCCCGTACTACATCATGGATGCGGTCGGCCGCTTCTCGAACGCGCATCCGTCGATCGCGCTCACGTGCCGGATCGGCAACTCCGAGGAAATCCTGCAGGCGCTGCAGGAATTCCGCATCGACCTCGCCGTCTCGTCGCAGCGCAACGACGCCGACGGCCTCGAACGCAAGGTGATCTCGACCGATCCGCTCGTGCTCGTCGTGCACCGCAACCATCCGCTCGCGCGGTTCGACGCGATCGATCCGGCACAACTCGCCGACGTGCGGCTGCTGATTCGCGAGGAAGGGTCGGTCACGCGCCGCTGCACGGAGACGATTCTCGCGGCGGCAGGTGTGTCGGCCGTGTCGGTTGCCGAGATCGGCAGCCGTGAAGCGATCCGCGAGGCGATCCTGCACGGCGTAGGCGGCAGCCTGTTTCCGCTCGGCGAAGCCGAACGCCATCCGGACCTGCGCGTGATCGCGCTGCGCGGCGTCGATACGACCATCGACGAATACGTGTACTACCTGAAAGCGCGCCGCCAGAGCCCCGCGATCGACGCGTTTCTCGCCTGCATCCTGCCGGGCGGTGCCGAAGCAGCCGGCGCGTCCGACCCAGGACAACCGACGCGGCGGGCGAACGCGCGCTGAACTGCCGCGCGTTCGCCGGTTCCGCACTTGACTGGCGCTTTTCCCGCGCCTTCCCTCGTGTTTCCTCGTGCCTTCCTGCTGTCGTTGCGCTCACCTCATTTCGGCAGTGCCGGAATCATCCACGTCAGCACGTGCTGCTGCAGGAACACCAGCACGCCGAGCAGCAGCGTGAGGATCACGCTGTGCCAGAAGGTGCGCGCAAACACGACACCTTCCTGCCCTTTCAGGTCCGTCGTCGACACGCCCGTCGCGATGTTCTGCGGCGAGATCATCTTGCCCATCACGCCGCCCGACGAGTTGGTCGCGGCCATCAGCACCGGATCGAGGCCGAGCTGCCTGGCGGCCACGACCTGCAGGTTGCCGAACAGCGCGTTGCCCGACGTGTCGCTGCCGGACAGGAACACGGCGATCCAGCCGAGCGACGCGGACACCAGCGGGAACAGCGCGCCCGTCGACGCGACGCCGGTGCCGAGCGTGTAGCTGATCCCCGAGTAGTTCAGCAGGTACGCGAGCCCGACGATCATCATCACCGTGACGATCGCGATCCACGTCTGCCGCCACGTCTTCACCACGCATTCGACGAACGCGCCGGCGCCGGTGCGCGTGAGCCCGGCCGTGATGATCGCCGACAGGAGGATCGCGGTGCCCGTGCCGAGCGGCTGGAAGTCCCAGATCGCCGCGTACGGCTTGTGGTACAGCGACACGAACACCGCGTTGTGCAGGCCCGGCCACTTGATCTTCACGTCGCCGATCGCCGCGATGTTCGCGTGCACCCACACGATCACGACCACCGACACGACGATCCACGGCAGCCAGCCGCCGAAGCCCGCGCGCTTGGCGCCGGCCGCGGCCGGCACGCTGCGCGCGAGCGCGTATTGCGGATCGGGCTGCGGCTTCCACACCTGCAGGAAGCCGATCGTCACGATCAGCGACGTGAGCGACGACAGCACGTCGGTGAGCTGGTAGCCGAGGAAGTTCGACGTGACGAACTGCGCGAGCGCGAAGCTGCCGCCCGACACGAGCAGCGCGGGCCACAGCTTCGAGATCGAGCGCAGCCCGCCGTACGCGCCGACCACGTAGAACGGCAGCAGCAGCGCGAAGAACGGCAACTGGCGGCCGACCATCTGCGCGAGCGTCGCGGGCGGCAGCGACGTGACCGCGCCGAGCACGGTGATCGGCACGCCGAGTGCGCCGAACGCGACCGGCGCGGTGTTGAACAGCAGCGTGTAGGTGAGCGCTTCGAGCGCGGGGAAGCCCAGCGCGATCAGCAGCGCGCTCGTGATCGCGACCGGCGTGCCGAATCCGGAGATCCCTTCGAGCAGGCAGCCGAACGAGAACGCGACGACGAGCAGCACGAGGCGGCGGTCGTCGGGCAGGTTGTCGAGCATCCACTGCCGGAACTGGTCGAAGCGGCCCGACTTCACCGCGATGTTGTACAGCAGCAGCGCGTTGAAGACGATCCACATCACCGGCACGACCGCGAGCGCCATGCCGGCGCCGACCGCATTGAACGCGAGCCCGGCCGGCATCCCCCATGCCCCGATCGCGACCGCAAGGCCCGCGACGAGCCCGGCGAGCGACGCCTGCCACGCGGGGCGGCGCAGCACGCCGAGCGCGATCAGCGCGACGGCAATCGGGATCGCGGCGACGAGGAACGACAGCAGCAGCGAGTTGGCGACGGGCGTCAACGGCTGCGCGAAGACGATGCCGGGCGGTAGGGCGTCGGTAGGGTTCATCGTGTCTCCAGAGTCGACCCGGGTTGGCATGTCGATGCCCCCGGGTTCGGTACAAGGCGATGTCCTGCGGTCACGACCGCGATCAGGCGCTTGCGCACGCAACGACGTTGCACGGCCAACCGATCGGTCGCTTAAAAGAGGTTAGGAGGCGCGCGGCGCTTGCACAAGGGGGACAAGCCCGATGCGTGACGACCCGATACGGCCGAGGCCCCGCACGATGACCGGCGGATGGCGCGTGGCTGTCGCGCTCGACAGGAAGCCCGGCTGTGCCGTCGCCCGCGCAATGTTGCGCGCGCGACAAAGGTGACTGACGGCAACGAGGGTGTTTCGTTTGGCATCCGAAGCCTAGACTGGCTGCATCGATTCCGCCCGGGCCAGAAACGGCGCGGCACCGGAACCTCACGGAGCAAACACGATGAAGACGATCAAACACGCGGCCTGCGCCTTCCTGCTGGTCGGCGCGGCCGTCGCCGCCCATGCGCAGGCGGCATCGACGGTGACGCGCGCGCAGGTCCGCCAGGAACTCGTGGAGCTGCAGGCCGCCGGCTACCGGACGAGCCTCGCAAGCAGTCCCGACTTTCCGGAGAACATGCAGGCGATCATGCAGCGTGCCGCGCAGGCGCGCGGCGAGGATGCCGGCTACGGCAGCGACGGCCGGGCGAACGTGGCATCAGGCAAGCCGGCGCTGCCGCACGCGATCGACCGCGGCACATACGCCCATCACTGATCGGATCGCCGACGGAACCGGATTGATCGCGCAGCAGCGGCCCGGCGCACCTGCGCCGGCCGCGGCGCGATCGTCAGACGCTGAAGCGGTTCAGCGTATAGGCGCGGTAGGCCGCGACGAACGCGTCGAACGATCCGGCCTCCTTCGTTTCGAGCTCGGCCTGCTCGGCCAGCGACTTCGCGGCGAGCGCCTGCTCGGTGCGCAGCGTGTCCGCCGACGGCGGATGCGCGCGGAAATGCGCGGCATGCGCTTCGCTCTGCGCGAGCGCGAACGCGAGGAACGACTGGCCGTTGTCGCGCATCGTGCGCAGCACGCGCGCGGACGGCGTCCGCTCCGGATCGGCGAGCTTCTCGCGCTGCGCGGCAATGGCACGCGCATGCTCGTCGCCGCCGCGGATTTCGTCGAGACGGCGGCCGATGGTTTCGATATCGGCCATCAGTTCGTCAGCCCACTGCTGCATCGTGATCGACTGGCCGTCGCGCGTGAGCGTGAGCCCTGGCTTGCGGCCTTCCATCGTCACGCTGCCGAAGTTCGCGTTCGCTTCCTTGTACGCATCGCAGTCGAGCGGCGCGCTTTCGTCCAGCGCGCACGCGAGCAGGAACGCGTCGATGAAGCGTGCGGTTTCCAGCGCGATGCCGGTCGGCTCGAACGGATCGATGTCGAGGCAACGCACTTCGATGTACTGCACGCCGCGCGACGCGAGCGCATGCAGCGGCCGCTCGCCCGAATACGTGACGCGCTTCGGCCGGATCGTCGAGTAGAACTCGTTCTCGATCTGCAGCACGTTCGTGTTGATCTGGATCCACTCGCCGTCGCGATGCGTGCCGATCGCCTCGTACGCGGGATACGGCTCGCTCACGGCCTTCGACAGCGCGTCGAGATAGCCGGGCAGCGTGTTGTAGTCGACGTGCAGCGCGGCCTGGGCCGTCGTGTTCGAGTAGCCGAGATCGCTCATCCGCAGGCTCGTCGCATACGGCAGGTACAGTGTATCGGCGTCGAACGTGTCGAGCTTGTGCGGCTTGCCGCGCAGGAACTTCGTGTCGAGCACCGGCGACGCGCCGAACAGGTACATCAGCAGCCAGCTGCGGCGGCGGAAGTTGCGGATCTGCGCGAGATAGCGTTCCGACTGGTAATCGACGAGCGTGGCCGTCGAGCCTTCGTCCGCATGCAGGCGCCGCCACACTTCTTCGTGCAGCGAGTAGTTGTAGTGGATGCCGGCGATGCACTGCATCGTGCGGCCGTAGCGATACGCGAGGCCGCGCCGGTACACCGTCTTCAGGCGGCCGATGTTCGACGTGCCGTAGTCGGCGATCGGAATCTGGTCGTCGGCCGGCAGCAGGCCCGGCATCGAGTCGTTCCACAGCATCTCGTCGCCAAGCGACGCGTATACGTAGCGATGCAGATCGTCGAGGCGTTCGAGGGTGATCGCGGCGTCGCGCTCGGCGGGCGTGATCAGCTCGATCAGCGCTTCGGAATAGTCGGTCGTCAGCGCCGGATGCGTGAGCGCCGAACCGAGCGCGCGCGGATGCGGCGTGAACGCGATCATCCCGTCGCGCGTCACGCGCAGGCTTTCCTTTTCGATGCCGCGCAGGCCGTCGGGCAGATGCTGCCGCGTCGGGCCCGAGCTCAGTGCTTCGAGGCGATTCAGCAGCAGTTCGGACTGGCGGTGAGTCATGGTGTTCGACATGGAGACGCAAGTGCGTGACGGCCGCGCGCAGAACGCCGCGCGCGGCCGGCTGGATTGTTGGTCGCTTCGTTGGTAGCGGGCACTTTAACATCTCGCCGAAACACGCGCTTGAGGTGGCGCCGGGCACGGTGCGCGGGCCGCAGCGGGCCGCCGGGCGGGGCGGTCGCGGTTATCGCAATGGGTGCGACCGGTTCCAGGCGGCGCCGATCGTCACGCCGGTCGGCCTGATTCATCGGATGGAACGCGAGCGCCGGACAGGTGGCGGCAGGTGCAACCGCGCCGCCGAACCGACCGCGAACTGGCGCGTGCGCCTGCATCGCATGCGCGACATCCGGCAGGCGCCGGATTCGAGGAATGGTCGTGACTGCCCGTATCCGGCGGGCAACACGAGGCAGCCGGCACGGCCTGCGCAACGGGTTGCATCGCGGCCCGGTCCGGTCGCACCCGGTCGCGCGCCGCTACGCTCACCCGCCGCGCGCGCCGCCCGCCCGGTCGGCCACTTCGTTCCACAGATGCAGCGCCGCATACGCGCGCCACGGCCGCCAGCCTTCGGTGCGGCGCTTCTGGCTGGTGAGCCGGTCGAGCGCCGGATCGCGCGCGGCGATCGACTGCATCAGCACGAGATCGGAGGCCGGCCACGCGTCCGGGTCGCGCCACGCGCGCATCGCGATGTATTCGACGGTCCACGGGCCGATCCCCGGCAGATCGAGCCACGCGCCGCGCAGCGTCGCGAGATCGGCGTGCGCGCGATCGACCGGCACGTCGCCGGCCGCCACCGCGCGCGCCACGCCCGTCAGCGCGGCCACCCGCTTGCCGGGCATCCCGATCTTGTCGAGATCGCACGCGGCCAGCGCGTCGGGCGTCGGGAAGCGCCACGCGGGCGCGCCGTCGTCCTCGTGCACCACCCGCTCGCCGGCCCGTTCGACGAGCCGGCCGACGATCGTCGTCGCGGCCTTCACGCTCACCTGCTGGCCGACGATCGCACGCACGGCCAGCTCGAACCCCGACCACGCGCCGGGCACGCGCAACCCCGGCGCGGCCTCGACGAGCGGCGTGAACCACGGATCGCGCGCGAGCCCGCCGCCGATCGCGGCCGGATCGGCGCCGAGGTCGAACATCGTCGCGACGCGCGCGGCGAACGCATCGTCGACGTGACGCGCGACGGCCCCTTCGACGGTCGCGATCAGGCAATGCTTGCGCGGATGTTTGGTGACGGTGAGCCGGCCGGCATCGCCGTGCAGGTCGACGATGCGGCGATACATGCCGTCCGCGACCTGCTCGACGCCCGGAATCGCGCGCCCGCTGAAGAAGCGCAGCACACGCGCCCAGTCGTACGGCGCCTTGTAGCGCAGTTCCATCTGCGCGGACGGCGGCACCTGGCCGCCGTTCGCGATGGACGTGATCGTTGCTGTTTCGATGCTCAAACCGCACTGCCCTCCGTCACTGCTTCGGGTTCATCGTTGTGGACATGACGCGCCTCGGACGCGAGCAGCGTCGCCTTCCGGCGCACGCCCCAGCGGTATCCGGAGAGCGCGCCGCCTTTTTGCACGACACGGTGGCACGGGATCGCGAGCGCGACCGGGTTCGACGCGCACGCGGATGCGACGGCCCGCACCGCACGCGGCGAACCGAGCGCCTCGGCGATCTCCGAGTAGCTGCGTGTTTCGCCGTACGGAATATGCGTCAGCGCTTCCCACACGCGCTGCTGGAACGCGGTCGGCGCGATGTCGAGCGGCAGGTCGAATGCGTGCCGCGTGCCGTCCAGGTACGCGCGGATCTGCGCGACGAACGGCGCGAGCCGCGCGGATGCCTCGACCAGCTCGGCGCGGGCGAATGCGTCCTTCAGTTCGCCAACGAGCGCCGCCGGTTCGTCGCCGAACGCGATCCGGCAGATGCCCTGCCCGGTCGCGGCGACGAGCACCGTGCCGAGCGACGTCGACGCGGTCGCATAGTCGATCCGGAGACCTTCGCCCTGACGGCGGAACGCGGACGGCGCCATCCCGAGCTCGCGCGGCACCGACGCATAGAGCCGCGATGGCGAGTTGAAACCCGCATCGACGGCCGCCTGCGTGACCGGCTGCCCGCTTTGCAACGCCTGCCGCAGCGCGGCGCCGCGCTGCGCGGCCTGGTACTGGCGCGGCGACACGCCGACCACGCGCTTGAAGAGCCGCTGCAGGTGGAACGGGCTCACGTGCACGGCGTCGCTCAGTTGCTGCAGCGTGAGCCGCTCGGCATGCGCATCGAGCACCGCGCAGGCGCGGTTGACGATCTCGAGCTCGCGCGGCAGCCCTTCCGGCTGGCAGCGCTTGCACGGCCGGAAGCCGGCCGCGCGTGCGGCTGCCGGATCGGCGAAGAAGGACACATTCTCGCGGCGCGGCTGCCGCGACGCGCAGGTCGGACGGCAGAACACGCCGGTCGTGCTCACGGCATAGAAGAACGCGCCGTCCGCATGCGGATCGCGCTCGGTCACGGCGCCCCAGCGGGCATCGTCGGTCGGATAGGCGGTTTTCATCTGAACCTCGCACTCTTTAGTGTAGATGGTGCCTACTCTAGACATCGGCGCATGCCGTCGCGCCCTGAATCTTGCTCTGTGATTCGCACCGGCGAACCGGGGACACATCAATCAACAATCCATCCGGCGAAACGCGTGCGGCGGCCGCTCCGGCGCGGTTTTCGTCATCGTCCCGTCACCCTTTTGCTGCAGTGCGGATGCGACAAATCGCCGTCCTGACGTTTTTTTGCATTCGGAATATTGCGTCGCACCATCGCCGTGTGTATAGTTGGAACTGTCTCCTCCATGTCTCCTCCTGATATGGATTAAGCCCGCTCCGCACTGCGTGAGCGGGCTTTTTTTCGTCTGTCGATTGTGCCGTGTTCCGGCCGGCGGCGCAGGCGCGATGCGTCTACACTCGATGCTCGTCGACAGCGAAGGAGTATCCGTTCATGAAGCCCACCATCCGCGGGATCGATCACATCGTGCTGCGCGTGACCGACATGGCGGCGATGACGCGCTTTTACTGCGACGCCGTCGGCTGTCATGTGGAGAAGGAGCAGCCCGATCTGGGCCTCGTGCAGTTGCGCGCCGGCGATGCGCTGATCGACCTGCTGACCGTCGGCGGCCCGATCGACCGCCCCGACAGCGGCCCGCCGGGCACCGGGCGTAACCTCGATCACCTGTGCCTGCGCGTCGAGCCGTTCGACCCCGACGCGTTGATCGCCCATTTCGCCGCCCATGGCGCACGCCCGGGCGCCCCGGCCGAACGCTACGGCGCCGGCGGCTACGGGCCGTCGATCTACCTGTTCGATCCCGAAGGCAACATGGTCGAATTCAAGGGGCCGCCGGCCGCGATCGGCTGAACGCGGCCGGTGCGCGGGCCGTTACGCGCCCGCGCGCGCCTTGAGCACCGTCCACTCGACCGCGACCGGATCGTGGTCGGCGCTCGAGATCCATGCGGCGCCATCCTGCACCGTGCACTGCAGGCGCATCGTGCGCTCCGCGAGCTGCCCGAGCGCGGCCGCGACGCCATCGTTGAGCGACAGCACCTGCACGTTGCGCAGCCGTTCGACCTTGCTGCGCACGCCCTGCCACCAGATATCCGACGTCCTGCCGCCGTACGCGATCACCGTCACTTCCCCGGCGCGGCCGGCCGCCTTCGAGATGCGCCGCTCGTCGGGCTGGCCGGCCTCGATCCACACGTCGATCGCGCCCGTCAGGTCCTTCTGCCACAGATCGGGCTCGTCGACGTCCGACAGTCCCTTGCAGAATTCGAGCCGCTCGTGCGCGAACAGCGCGAACGCGACGATGCGCACCATCATCCGGTCGTCGGTTTCCGACGGATGGCGCGCCACCGTCAGCGCGTGATCGGCGTAGTAGTGCCGATCCATGTCGGCAATTTGCAGTTCGGCTTTGTAGATCGTGGATTTCAGCGCCATGCGGAGTCGGCCCGGGCGGGCATTCGGTTCGGTCGGGCCGTGATGATACCGAATGCGCGCCGTCCGGCGCGTGTCATGCGCGCCCCACAGCACAACGGCCCGACATCAGCCGGGCCGTGTTCGGTTCGCGCCGCCGGCCGATCGGGCCGGTGCGCTCGCGCGTCGTGCGACTGCGCGGGGGGCGATCGGTTACTGCTTGACGAAGCGCGAATCGGTCCAGAGACCTTGCTGGTCGCTGTTGTCGGCGCTGACGAACTGCACGTCGCCCTGGTCGACCGACACCACGCGGAAGCGCTGGCCTTCCGGCACCGACAGGCAGCGGTAGTCGTCGAAGTACTGCTGCTTCGCCTGCGACTTGCCGTCACGCTCGTGATTCAGTACGGAATCCAGATTGTCTTTCGACAGGCAGCCCCAGGCATTCTTCGTCAACTGGATTTCCTGCTTCGGCTTGACGGCCGAATCGCCGCCGGCTTGGGCAATCGACACCGCGCAAAATGCGCCGACGAGGGCAAAAAGGATACCGGTACGCTTCATCATGTTCTGTCTCCAGGCTGCGGGCACCAGGCTTGGGTTAGCTATGCGTTTAAAGATGATCGTGAACCCGCGTTTTTCACTTTAGAAGACCGGTAAACGATAGCAAGCACATTTGTTGTGCGACCGCAATAGCGGCGGATTGTCGCACCCCGTGCGCAGCCCGTTTTTCGCGCCGCGTGCGCGACAGGCAAAACTTGCCGCATCGCGGACAGCCCCGTCATGCCGGGCGGAAAGCGTTGTCCGGCAAGGCTTTCATCCAAGTTACAGCGCGGCGTTTGAACGGTTTGGATAATTCATTTCGACATCCGGATTATTTTGATGCACTGCACATAAAGTCATCCGAAACGATTCGACTTTACCGCAGCGCGGAATCGCAAATACCTGATACAAGAAAAATGCCAGGTATAAGCGAATCCGTATTTATCCGTAGTTCCCCGAATGGTTTCGGCACCCGCGGAAGCCCCGCCGCAAGCACCTGTCGCCAGCGTGTTTACCCTGCGTTATTCGGGATGGATTGCTGGCGTTCGAAATAATCGCGCTGGAAAATGCACATGCGATAAGCGTTGTGATACGCGCCGTTTCCGAAAAATTCTTCCTTCAATTCAGCCTCGTGCTGGAATCCGCATTTCTCGTACACGTGAATCGCCGCCGCATTCGACGTATCGACGATCAGGTACAGCTTGCGCATGTTCAGCACCTTGAATGCGTACTCGATCGCGAGGCGCGTCGCCTGGCCCGCATAGCCGCGCCCCTGGCACTGCGGCGCGATGATGATCTGGAACTCGCCGCGGCGGTGGATGTAGTCGAGCTCGATCAGCTCGACGAGGCCGACCAGTTCGCCTTGCGAATCGACCGTGACGAACCGGCGTTCGCGCTGGTCGTGCACGTGGCGGTCGTACAGTTGCGACAGTTCCGAGAAGGTTTCGTACGGCTCCTCGAACCAGTAGCGCATGATCTTCGCGTCGTTGTTCAGCTCGTGGACGAAGCGCAGGTCCTGGCGCTCCAGCGGCCGCAGCGCGAGCGTGTTGGTATCGTTCTGGAGTTGCATGTTCATGTCCTTTTTGATGCCGGCGTTCGTGCGAAACGCCCACGCGGCACGGCCGCGTCCGGGCCCGTTTCGCACTGTAAGAAAATGAACGCGGGCGAGGTTCAGAGCCTAGAATGGGAGCAAGGGTTCCTGCCACCGCAAGGAGGCTATCGTGATCGAGCAAGTCATACTCGGAATATTCCTCGTGCTGCCGCTCGTCATCGTCGCGGCGCTGTTTTCCGACGAACTGTGGCAGGAACACCGGCGCCAGCATCCGCGCGACGAAAACGCACCGCATATCGACTGGAAGCACCCGTGGCGCCGCGTGCGACGCGGTCATTGAGCCGACTCATCGTCGATCCGCGGCCCGCGCCGGCCGGCCACCCCGGGCCCGGCAACGCGCGGTGCGCCGCCCTTCCGCTTCGATCCGATTCCCGCCCAACCCGCGAGACGCCGACGTGAACGACAAGCCCGCTGCCCCTGCTCACGATATCCCTCACGAAACGATCGACCTGCAGATCGCCGACGTGCTGGCGGCCGTCCGCTACCCGGCGAACAAGGATGCGATCGTCGATGCCGCGCGCGACGCCGGCGCCAGCAACGAGGTGCTGTCGATGCTCGACGGCCTGCCCGAACAGGACTACGCGGACGTCAATGCCGTCACGCAGTGGGTCGCCGGCAACTTCGGCCCGGGGCTCGGCATTTGAGCGGATGCCAATAACGCGATAGGATCGGGCCGCACCGGTCGCGCCGCGATCGGGAGGCGTGCCGCCCGGCGCAAGACCGGGCGTTCGAGCACGCGTGTCCGGGGGACTCCATGGAAGGCATCCTGATCCAGCACACGACGCGACGTCAGCTCTGGTTCGGCGCGCTGACGGCGCTCGTCATCCTGCTCGCGCTCGGGATCGCCGCGCCGCACGCGAACGTCACGCTGCCGGCCGTCGAACCGTTCATGCCGATGTGCGCGCTCACCGTGTTCACGACCGCGAGCATCGCCGCGTTCTTCCTCGGCGCGCAGTTCACCGTGACGCGCCAGCCGGTGCTCGGCGCGCTCGGCGGCGCCTATGCATTCACCGCGCTCGCCGTCGCGCTACAGCTGCTCACCTTTCCCGGCGTGTTCGCGCCGCACGGCCTGCTCGGCGCGCGCCCGCAAAGCGCCGCGTGGATGTGGGTGTTCTGGCATGCCGGCTTTCCGTGCTTCGTGATGGCCGCGCTGTTCGCGCGCGAGCGGCTGACGCGCGCACCGGTCGGCGCGAAAGAGACGCGCCGCTGGACGGCCGCGCTCGTCGGCGGGCCCGCCGTCGCGGCTGCGCTGCTGTGCGCGCTCGCGCTGAACGTGTCGCTGCCGCCCGCGTTCCATCCGCCCGGCGACGCGGCCGTGCTGCCCGTCAACGGCATCGCGCTCGTCGTGTGGATCCTCAATGCGCTCGCGCTCGTGGCCGTGCTCGTCACGGGCCGGCTGCGCACGACGCTCGACCTGTGGCTCGCGATCGCGGTACTCGCGTGCCTGACGGACACGACGCTGAACCTGCTGACGACGAACCGCTTCACGGTCGGCTGGTATGTCGCGCGCGTGTTCAGCATGTTCACGCCCGGCGTGCTCGTCTGCGTGCTCGCGTGGGAAGTGACGATGCTGTATCAGCAACTGTTCGAGGCGCATGCGACGCTGGTTCGCTCGTCCGCTCGCGACGGGCTGACGGGTGCGTTCAACCGCAGCCACTTCAACGACCATTTCCACACGCTGTTCCTGCAGGCACGGCGGCAAGGCGAACCGCTGTCGCTGCTGATGGTCGACGTCGATCACTTCAAGGCCTACAACGACGCGTTCGGTCACGTGAAGGGCGATGCGTGCCTGATCGCCGTCGCGAATGCGCTCGCCGGCGCGGTGCGGCGGCCGGCGGATATCGTCGCGCGCTACGGCGGCGAGGAGTTCGCGGTCGTGCTGCCGAACACGGGGGCACGCGGTGCGCGGGTGGTGGCCGACGAAGTGCGCGAAGCGGTGCTGCGGCTCGACCTCGAGATGCCTGAATCGCCGGCCGGGCGCGTGAGCGTCAGCGTCGGCTGCGCGACCGTGTCGGCCGACGATCTGTCGACACCCGACGCGCTGATCGAAGCCGCCGATGCCGCGCTGTATCGGGCGAAGGATACGGGGCGAAACAGGGTCGTCGTCGCCTGAAAACGTCTGTTGTTTGGCTATTTGTTACGGTCATTGTGACCGGAATAATCCGCCGTTACGGATTGCGGGACAGCGAAACGATCGCTTACAGCCGGTGTTGGAGGCGCTCGCTATGCTGGGTTTCATATCGAACCCGAGCAGGTGAGTACCATGAAGAAAACCCTTTTGCTGATTGCCGGTGTCGCCGTGTTGCTGAGCGGCTGTATCGTGGTGCCTGACGGCGGCGGATACTACGGTGGTGGCGGGTACTACCATCACCGGCATTGGGATTGACGCGGGTGACGGTCCGGATGCATCGATCCGGACCTTCGCGCGGTCAAGCCGGCGTAGTCAGTTCGGCATGCATCAGAAAGACCTGTAGCGCGGCGAGCGTTTCGTAGTGGAGACGCTCGAGGCGTGCATCCTTGTGGGCTGATCTTCGATCAGTCATGCATCGGCCATCGTCCAGTAGGTCGCCCTCGCTGCGGCGAAATTGACGGCGAGAAATTCGAAAGATCCCGACGTAGCGACACCGCCCCGGTGGACACCAGCGGCACGAGCGGACACGCAGACACCCATTTCACGATACGTCTCGTTCTCGAGAAGCAGATCACTTTTAGATCACCTTTGATCACTCGCGCACAATCTAACGAGTGTCCGCCCCCTCGAGTTTGCGGTTTGGGTGCGGGCTGACGCTCGACCCAACTGCCTTGCCAAGAAGAAGTTTAAAAAGCGCGGTTCCTTTGGGTATCGACTTGCCCATCGGCGATCTCGCGCCCCCAGCGCACTTAGACGGCCTGGAAAGTTCAAAGAATATTTCGTCTGAAACCCAACTATCCGGATAACCATTTCAAATTAGTTCGATTGATTTTCGCGGCATGAGCACGATAGCGTAACAGGCATCGCGCATACCGCCCAACATCAACGGAGCTAAAGCAGAAATGTCATCAGGCCAAGACAAAATTCCCTACTTCACAATAAATAAATTCATTTGGAAATGGAGGCTTCATGACGGTGCGGATGGGTGCAAGATTGTTCCCAACATCGCGCTATCCATGGATAAGCCTGCACCACCGCTTCCGATACAACAGAAACCGAAAACGGTCGAACCCAAACATGCCTCCATCTCGCCAAAGCGCGACTCGTTTGACAAAATGGTGGATGATTTGGAAAGGGCTGGCAAGGCGCTGGTACGCTTTCAAGCGTGGCTCAATGCTTCCGATCCTCCAAAGCCGGCCATCGTGAAGCTAAAAAGGGACGACTCCGTACCCGCATTCGATATCCAAGAGATTCCCGCAGCAATGCGCAAAATATACCTCCCCACATCTGCCGCACTGATGGAACGATGGTTTTCGGGAAAATTAAATTATTCACGCACCTCTTCGGACGAAGAGGCCGAAGTCAATCAAGACGGACAACCCTACCCGTCCGACATGTACGACATGTCCACCGTTAAATTGGATTGGGTTCTTCGCTTCCCTCGGGCGAAGCAGCAATTCGACTACCTTTTCAATGAAGCGATTCGCTCACAAAAATCCATAAACCAACTTTACAAACTACTGCTCCCGTACAAGGACTGCGCTACGCGACTCTATACCGACGACATTTGTGGAAATGATCTTCGCAGCTTGCACCGGCGATTTCAATTTCAATACTCAAGAGTAGACAGCACGCTTGGGCAAAAAATTGGAACTCAACTGGATGCACAACTTCGCAATAATGGCGTACCCGACGATCTATCAGGGGCGCTCGGTTCCTTCAATATTTATGCGGCGCTCGGAAGCGCACGCTTCTCATGGGATGTGGATTCGCGCCGAACGACAGCCGAAGTGACAGGACTGTGGGTGTATGTGAAAGACAACTATACATTTACCGACAAATCCGGCGAGCGATCTCAATATTTAGGGCACTGGAGCAGCGACGGCGTCATCGTCGTCCCATATAGTGCAGCCGCCGCATTCTTGAACTCCGAGCACGTCCCGTATGTCAAATACGCTGTCGCCAGAGGCAATTCACTCATCAAAGGGAACGTCTACTACCCCGTGGAGAATATCGATTTCCGAAGATGGTCCAAAATGCATGACAGAGGCGGCGATTTTATCATTTACTCCGATAAAAAATACATTCCGATCTCCCCTCCCATAGAAATTCGACTATGACCAAATTCAACCATATACCATGACGAATTTTCTGAAATTCGCCTACATTCCGATTTTCTTGGCACTGGTTGGCATCTTTGCCTTCGACCGGACACCTCGAGGGGAAGAGTGTCGAAAATCGACATCTCCAGATGGAATATATATTGCCGACCTGTGCCTTTTATCCTGGATTCCGGGTGGAGATTCTCAGTATGTTGGTCGTGTATATCGCGCGCAAACCGGGAGGTTGCTAGCTCAGCACACATTTAGCACGCCTACTCCCGAAATTTCCTGGAATAGCTATAGCGATACCTACGTGTCCTTTTCAAAAGGTGACGGTGGAGATAATTCTGTATATATATCGCTGCCACCAGCGTTCATCGATCGGCTGCTAGCGACACGTCCGCAACTGTAAAAACCGGGACAATCTGGTTGGCAGTCGTCACACGGATGCGACATATTCTATTGTCGGGTAATGGCTGCACCATTCCCGGCCTGCCATCCATTTCACTTTTATTTCCCGATACAAAACCTGCTGAAAATCACCCCCAGCAGATCATCCGAAGTGAACTCCCCGGTAATCGAATTGAGTTGCTCCTGCGCGAGCCGCAGCTCCTCGGCAAACAGATCGAGCGACTGAGCACGTTGCTCCGCATGATCCGCAGCCTGCGCGAGATGTTCCTGCGCGGCCCGGAGCGCGATCAGATGCCGCTCGCGCGCGAGATACACGCCTTCCGCCCCCGCCTGCCACCCGGCGATCCGCAGCAGCTCCGCGCGCAGCATGTCGATCCCGTCGCCGCGCTTCGCCGACAGATGCACCTCGGTCAGGTCACCCTCGGCCGCCGGATGCTCGACACACGCCGGCACGCCGGTCAGGTCCGTCTTGTTCAGCACGCGCACGACCGGCACGCCGCCCGGAAACCGCGCGGCGATCGTCTCGTCATCGGGCGTCATCCCCGTACGCGAATCGAGCAGATGCAGCACGACGTCCGCGCGCTCGATCTCGCTCCACGTGCGCGCAATGCCGATCCGCTCGACTTCATCCTCCGTCTCGCGCAGCCCGGCCGTATCGATGATGTGCAGCGGAATCCCTTCGACCTGGATCGTCTGCGCGACCTTGTCGCGCGTCGTGCCGGCGATCGGCGTGACGATCGCCAGCTCCGCGCCGGCCAGCGCGTTCAGCAGCGACGACTTGCCGACGTTCGGCTGCCCCGCGAGCACGACCGACAGCCCTTCGCGCAGCAGCGCACCCTGGCGCGCATCGCCGAGCACGTGCGCGAGTTGCGCACGGATCTTCGCGAGCTTGCCGCGCGCATCGGCCGCTTCGAGGAAGTCGATCTCCTCCTCCGGAAAATCGAGCGTCGCCTCGACCAGCATCCGCAGCGTGATCACGTCGTCGACGAGCGCATGGATCTGCCGCGAGAACGCGCCGTCGAGCGAACGCCCGGCCGAGCGCGCCGCGGCCTCGGTACTCGCCTCGATCAGATCGGCGACGGCCTCGGCCTGCGCGAGGTCGAGCTTGTCGTTCAGGAACGCGCGCCGCGTGAACTCGCCCGGCTCCGCGAGCCGCAGCCCGAAACCGCGCCCCGCATCGAGGCAACGCTGCAGCAGCAGCTGCATCACGATCGGCCCGCCATGCCCCTGCAGCTCGAGCACATGCTCGCCGGTGTACGAATGCGGCGCCGGGAAATACAGCGCGATCCCGCGGTCGAGCGGCGCGCCATGCTCGTCGAGGAACGGCACGTAGCTCGCATGACGCGGCGCGAGCTTCTGCCCGCACAACGCATCGATCAGCGGCAGCGCAGCTGCCTCGCCACTGCGCCCGAACGACACGCGGACAACGCCAATGCCACCCCGGCCGGCAGCAGTGGCAATGGCGACGATCGGATCGGAATCGGTAGCGAGCATGGGAATCGGATGAATCGGGTAATCAGGAAATAAATGGTGCGCCCGCGCAACAGTTCGGGCATCGGAACGCCGGCATTGTAGCGTGCCGGCTCACACGCCACCGGCCGCCGTGCCGGATTCGAACTCGCCCGAATTTATCCCACCGGGGATAAGCCAAGTATCAGTCCAGCGTGATGACACAGCCACCTTCTCGGACGAGTATGCCTGCTGGAGCGCCCCAACGATTTGCCCCCAAATTTCCATGCCCCATCCCATCGACGTCGTGATTCGTCTGAATGAGATATGTTTAGCCTATATAGTTGTCTTAAACGCGCCGAGGGAATTGCACAATCTCCCCCATGCCGACATCCGAAGAAAAAGCCGCGTTCTCGGAACGCCTGAAATTCGCCCTGCGGCGCAGCCCGGAGAAGGTCACCGGTGCGACCGAGCTGGCGAACCGATTCAATCTGCGCCACCGCGGAACGCATCCCGTTTCGCCGCAAACCGCGCACAAATGGCTGACGGGCCGCACGATTCCGACGTCGGACAAACTTGAAACGCTCGCCGAATGGTTGCGCGTCGAAGTGCACTGGCTGCATTACGGGCCGTCGCCGAGCGTGATCGAACACCCGACGCCGCAACCGCTGCCGCGCGACGAGCGCTATCCGCCGACGCCCGAGACGATCGAACTCGCATCGAAGATCGAGGCGCTGTCTCCGCACCAGCGCTACCTCGTGCAGGAGCTGGTCGAGCAGTTCTACGGCGATCTCAAACTCGAAGCGAAGAAAGCCTGATCGAAAACGGCACGCGCCGCCGTCGTCGCCGCCGGGAAACAAAAAAGCCGCATGGTCACGAACCATGCGGCTTTTTTTGCGTGCGTCGCGGGCGGCTGGCCGCCCGCGGCTACGACAGGCGTCAGGCAGGCTTCTTCTTGCCGCCGCCGAGCTTGCGCGTGATGTAGTACTGCTGCGCGATCGACAGCACGTTGTTCACGACGTAGTACAGCACGAGGCCGGCCGGGAAGAAGAAGAACATCACCGAGAACGCGATCGGCATGAACTTCATCATCTTCGCCTGGACGGGGTCCGGCGGCGTCGGGTTCAGGCTCGTCTGCACGAACATCGACACGGCCATCAGCACCGGCAGGATGAAGAACGGATCGCGCTGCGACAGGTCGTGAATCCACAGAATCCACGGCGCGCCGCGCATTTCGACCGACGCGAGCAGCACCCAGTACAGCGAGATGAACACCGGGATCTGGATCACGACCGGCAGGCAGCCGCCGAACGGATTGACCTTCTCCGTCTTGTACAGCTCCATCAGCGCGGCATTCATCTTCTGCGGATCGCTCTTGAAGCGTTCGCGCAGCGCCTGCATGCGCGGCGTGATTTCCTTCATGCGCGCCATCGACTTGTAGCTCGCAGCCGACAGCGGGAAGAACACGGCCTTGATCAGGACCGTCAGCAGCACGATCGCCCAGCCCCAGTTGCCGACGAAGCCGTGGATCTTCTCGAGCAGCCAGAACAGCGGCTTCGCGATGATCGTCACCCAGCCGTAGTCCTTCACGAGCTCCAGGCCCGGCGCGATGCCTTCGAGCATGCGCTCTTCTTCCGGACCGGCGAACAGGCGTGCCTGCACGTCGGCCGACTGGCCCGGTGCGATCGCGGCGACCGGCTGCTTCACGCCGACGCGGTACAGCGTCGGATCGATCTTTTCAGCGTAGATGTCGCGCTTCACGCCCTGCTGCGGAATCCAGGCCGACGCGAAGTAGTGCTGCACCATCGCGACCCAGCCGTTGTCGGCGGAGTTCACGAAGTCGGCCTTGTTCTTGTCGAGGTCGCTGAAGTTGATCTTCTGGAAGTGCTTCGCGTCCGTGTAGACCGCCGGCCCGAGGAACGTGTGCGAGAACATCGGCGTTTCGACGGCCGTGTTGTCGCGGACGAGTTCCATGTAGACCGTCGGCGTGACCGGTGCCGTGCCGACGTTGTCGATCTTGGTGTCGACGCCGATCACGTAGCTGCCGCGCGTGAACGTGTAGGTCTTCACGACCTTCACGCCGCCCTTCACCGGCGATTCGAACGACAGCTTCAGCGCGTTCTGGTCACCCGTCAGCGACGTCGAGCCGGGGTTCAGCTGCGTGTAGACGTCGTTGTGGTTCGGGAAATCGCCGCCGAGCAGGCCCGTGCGCGCGAGATACGTATGGCCGGCCGTGTGGTCGAACAGCGTGATGTACAGGTCGGGCTGCTTGCCGTCGCCCTGCTTCTTCAGCGTCAGCTTCGCGAGCGTGCCGCCGCGCGTGTCGATTTCGCCGTCATAGACGTCGGTCGAGAACTTCACGAGCTGCGCCTGGGCGGCCGGTGCCGTCGTCGACGGTGCGGTGCCGGCTGCGGCGGCAGGCACTTCACCTGCGGTCGTCGTCGTCGCGCCCGTGCCCGATGCACCGCCGGCAGCGGCCGCGGGGGTCGTCTGCGTGGCACTCGGGAAGAACATCGACGGGCGTCCATGGGACCGCTGCCAGTTGTCGTACAGCATGACAGCTGACATGAAGAAGATCACCCATAGGACGGTGCGTTTGATATCCATGCGTTGTCTCAGAGTCGATGGGACCGCGCGTCGGCTTCGCCGCTAGCGCGAGTGTCGGAGTTGGGCGGCGGGACGAGGTCGATGCCGCCCGCGGAAAACGGATGGCATCGGCACACGCGCCTGACGGCGAGATACGTGCCGCGCGCGGCGCCATGATACTGGATTGCCTCGCGCGCGTAATCCGAACAGGAAGGATAAAAACGGCAACGGTTGCCGAGCATCGGGCTCACGGCAACCTTGTAGAAGCGCAGCAAGGCGATCAATACCGTTTCCATACCTTGGGCGGCGCCGTACGACGCCGCGTCAAAACCGGCCGGGCAGGCGCGAACGCCGCGCCAGGCACGGATGCGTCACTCGGACGCGGGCTTCGACGCACGGCGGGCGATTTCCCGGACTGCCCTGTCGAGCAGTTCGCGGATCTCGGCCGCGCACATCGCCGCGAGCGGGGCGGAAGCCGCGCTCGGCAGCGCTTTCTTGTCGAAGCGCGTGTGCTGCCGCAGCAGCAGGTCGTAACCGGCGAACTCGGCCCGGCGCAGGCGAAACGCATCGCGCGCCAGCCGCTTCACGAGGTTACGTGTTACTGCACGCGGCGCATACTTCTTGCCGACGACGAGCCCCAGACGCGCGGGCTGACCGGTCGGCTTGCCGTAAATCACGAAGTGCGCGGAGCGCCGCCAGGGACGCAAACGAAAAACGGATGAAAATTCATCCGTTTTCAGAAGTCGCGCAGCTTTCGGGAAGGCGGCTTTCGTCTGCGACGGATTCGCACCCGGCTCGACGGTACCTTCCGCAGGACTGCGGACGGCGGACACAGCGCGCAACCTGCCTTAGATGGCGAGGCGCTTGCGGCCCTTCGCGCGGCGAGCGTTGATGACCTTGCGGCCACCTGCCGTCTTCATGCGGACACGGAAGCCATGGGTGCGCTTGCGGCGCGTCACGGACGGTTGGTAAGTACGTTTCATGATGTTCTCACTTGTTCGAGAATGTCGAAATTCAGGGGACCGCGTGCCCTTAACCGGAGGCATTCGGGCGAACGCAATCGCCGGGAATACAGGATTGGTTTTCGCGGAACCCGCTATTTAAACCGTTTTTCCGTTGACGGTCAATACTTTAGGAGTCGATCGCCTGTGCACGCTCCGCGCGATCCGGCCCCGCGCCCCACACAGGCAGCCTGTGGATAAGTCCCGCTGTGGCTGCTTTTGGCGTTAGAATCTCGCCTTATCTCCAAGAATCCCGCACGCCGCTTCGGCCCGCGCCTGCCCCTCCACGACTGTGACGCAGGCGTCCGAGGCACGCTCGCACGACCGCTTCGGGCCTTGTTGCGCTACCGCGACAAGGGCGCCGGCGAGCCGCGCTGTGCACGCAAAAAACGACAGTTACTTGATGAACGATTTCTGGCAACACTGTTCCGCACTGCTGGAGCGCGAGCTGACGCCCCAGCAGTACGTGACGTGGATCAAACCCCTGGCCCCGGTGGCCTTCGATGCGTCGGCGAACACGCTGTCCATCGCCGCGCCGAACCGTTTCAAGCTGGACTGGGTCAAGAGCCAGTTTTCGGGTCGGATCTCCGATCTGGCCCGTGATTTCTGGAATGCGCCGATCGAAGTCCAGTTCGTCCTCGATCCGAAAGCCGGCATGCGCAGCGCCGCGCCCGCGACCGGCGCACCGGCTGCCCCGCGCGCGCCGCTGGCGCCGAGCGGCCCGGCCGCGACGGTCGCCGCGATCGCCGCCAACCTCGCCGCGAATGCCGCGGCTGCCCCCGCCGCGCCGGCCGACGTGCCGATGACGCCGTCGGCGGCCGCCGCGCACCACCTGAACGCCGACGACGCCGACATCGACCTGCCGAGCCTGCCCGCGCACGAGGCGGCGGCCGGCCGCCGCACGTGGCGCCCGGGCCCCGGCGCAGCCCCGGCCGGCGGCGAAGCCGATTCGATGTACGAGCGCTCGAAGCTGAACCCGGTGCTCACGTTCGACAACTTCGTGACCGGCAAGGCGAACCAGCTCGCGCGCGCCGCCGCGATCCAGGTCGCGGACAACCCCGGCATCTCGTACAACCCCCTGTTCCTGTACGGCGGCGTCGGCCTCGGCAAGACCCACCTGATCCACGCGATCGGCAACCAGCTGCTGCTCGACAAGGCCGGCGCGCGGATCCGCTACATCCACGCCGAGCAATACGTGTCGGACGTGGTGAAGGCGTACCAGCGCAAGGCGTTCGACGACTTCAAGCGCTACTACCACTCGCTCGACCTGCTGCTGATCGACGATATCCAGTTCTTCTCCGGCAAGTCGCGCACGCAAGAGGAATTCTTCTACGCGTTCGAGGCGCTGGTCGCGAACAAGGCGCAGGTGATCATCACCAGCGACACGTATCCGAAGGAAATCTCGGGCATCGACGATCGCCTGATCTCGCGCTTCGACTCGGGCCTCACCGTCGCGATCGAGCCGCCCGAGCTCGAGATGCGCGTCGCGATCCTGATGCGCAAGGCGCAGTCGGAAGGCGTGAACCTGTCGGAAGACGTCGCGTTCTTCGTCGCGAAGCACCTGCGCTCGAACGTGCGCGAGCTCGAAGGCGCGCTGCGCAAGATCCTCGCGTATTCGAAGTTCCACGGCCGCGAGATCTCGATCGAGCTGACCAAGGAAGCGCTGAAGGACCTGCTGACCGTGCAGAACCGGCAGATTTCGGTCGAGAACATCCAGAAGACCGTCGCCGACTTCTACAACATCAAGGTCGCCGACATGTATTCGAAGAAGCGCCCCGCGAACATCGCGCGGCCGCGGCAGATCGCGATGTATCTCGCGAAGGAACTCACGCAGAAGAGCCTGCCGGAAATCGGCGAGCTGTTCGGCGGGCGCGATCACACCACCGTGCTGCACGCGGTGCGCAAGATCGCCGACGAGCGCAGCAAGGACGCGCAGCTCAACCACGAGCTGCACGTGCTGGAACAGACGCTGAAGGGCTGAGCGCGCGGGCGCGCTTGATAATTCGGCCTCCGCCCCAATTTAAGGGGGGCGGTTCGGTTTTGAGGCACAATACTGGTTTGACCGCCCCGGTGGTGGCGGGCCAAGAGCCCGGCCGGCGGGGCGCTGCGAGGCTGCTGCGCTGCAGGCCGTTACTCAACGAAGGAACTCTATGCAACTGGTCAAGACCGAACGAGACACCCTCCTCAGGCCGCTGCAAACGGTCAGCGGCATCGTCGAACGCCGCCATACGTTGCCGATCCTCGCCAACCTGCTGATCACCAAGAACGGCCCGGACGTTTCGTTCCTGTCGACCGACCTGGAGCTGCAGATCACCACGCGCGCCGATTTCGGCGTCGGCGGCGACCAGGTTGCGACCACCGTCGCGGCGCGCAAGCTGCTCGACATCCTGCGCGCGATGCCTGACGGCCAGGTCACGCTGTCGCTCGCCGACAAGCGCCTCACCGTTCAATCGGGCAAGAGCCGTTTCGCACTGCAGACGCTGGCGGCCGACGAGTTCCCGACCGTCGCGCAGGCGAAGGATTTCGGCGCGACCCTGACCGTCCCGCAGAAGTCGTTCCGCCAGCTGCTCGGCATGGTGCACTTCGCGATGGCGCAGCAGGACATCCGCTACTACCTGAACGGCATGCTGCTCGTCGTCGACGGCGACCAGCTGATGGCCGTGGCCACCGACGGCCACCGCCTCGCGTTCTCGTCGATGAAGCTCGAAGGCGGCACGTTCGGCCGCCAGGAAGTCATCGTGCCGCGCAAGACGATTCTCGAGCTGCAGCGCCTGCTCGAAGACATCGACGACACCGTCACCATCGACATCGCGCAGACCCAGGCCAAGTTCACGTTCGGCCAGGTCGAGCTCGTGTCGAAACTCGTCGAGGGCAAGTTCCCCGACTTCCAGCGCGTGATCCCGAAGGCGCACAAGAACACGTTCGAGATCGGCCGTGAAGAACTGCAGCGTTCGCTGCAGCGCGCGGCGATCCTGACCTCGGACAAGTTCAAGGGCGTGCGCTGCATCATCGCGCCGGGCCAGTTGAAGATCATGTCGACCAACGCCGATCAGGAAGAGGCGCAGGAAGAACTGGAAATCGCCTACCAGGGCGATACCGTCGACATCGGCTTCAACGTCACGTATCTGCTCGACGTGCTCGCGAACCTGAAGGTCGACACCGTGCAGGTGAGCCTCGGCGACGCCAGCTCGAGCGCGCTGATTACCGTGCCCGAGAACGACGAGTTCAAGTATGTCGTGATGCCGATGCGCATCTGACGCGCGCGACATCACGACACACACCAGGGGGCGGCAAGCCCCTTTGGCGTTTTTATGGCGAACCGACAACCCGTCCCTTTGGTGCCCTGATGGCGCCTCGGACGGGCCAGGAAAACTGGAGCGGCCCGGCGTTTTCGCAAGGAAACGCACCGCGCCGCCGCTTGAGTGGCCTCGCAGAACCGGAAGATATCCATGAGTGAACAGCACAATACGCAACCCGATAACAGCAGCTACGGCGCCTCGTCGATCCAGATCCTCGAAGGTCTGGAAGCGGTGCGCAAGCGCCCCGGGATGTACATCGGCGACACGTCGGACGGCACCGGTCTGCATCACCTCGTGTTCGAGGTGCTCGACAACTCGATCGACGAAGCGTTGGCCGGGTACTGCAACGACATCCACGTGACGATTCACGCCGACAACTCGATTTCCGTGACCGACAACGGCCGCGGGATTCCGACCGACGTGAAGATGAATGACAAGCACGAGCCGAAGCGCAGCGCCGCCGAGATCGTGATGACCGAGCTGCACGCCGGCGGCAAGTTCGACCAGAACAGCTACAAGGTGTCGGGCGGCCTGCACGGCGTGGGCGTGTCGTGCGTGAACGCGCTGTCGAGCTGGCTGCGCCTCACCGTGCGCCGCGACGGCAAGAAGCGTTTCATGGAGTTCCATCGCGGCATCGCGCAGGATCGCGTGCTCGAGACGGTGGACGGCGTGGAAGTGTCGCCGATGCTCGTGACGGGTGACACCGAGAACCGCGGCACCGAAGTGCACTTCATGGCCGATCCGACCATTTTCGGCACGGTCGAGTATCACTACGACATCCTCGCGAAGCGGATGCGTGAACTCTCGTTCCTGAACAACGGCGTGCGGATTCGCCTCACGGACCTGCGCTCGGGCAAGGAAGACGATTTCGCGTTCGCCGGCGGTGTGAAGGGCTTCGTCGAGTACATCAACAAGACGAAGACCAACCTGCACCCGACCATCTTCTTCGCCACCGGTGAGAAGGATAACGTGGGCGTCGAAGTCGCGATGCAGTGGAACGACAGCTACAACGAAAACGTGCTGTGCTTCACGAACAACATTCCGCAGCGCGACGGCGGCACACACCTGACCGGCCTGCGGGCCGCGATGACGCGCGTCATCAACAAGTACATCACCGACAACGAAATCGCGAAGAAGGCGAAGGTCGAGACGACCGGCGACGACATGCGCGAAGGGCTGTCGTGCGTGCTGTCCGTGAAGGTACCGGAGCCGAAGTTCAGCTCGCAGACGAAGGACAAGCTGGTGTCGTCGGAAGTGCGCGCGCCGGTTGAAGAAGTTGTCGCGAAGGCGCTGGAAGAGTTCCTGCTCGAAACGCCGATCGACGCGAAGATCATCTGCGGGAAGATCGTCGAAGCCGCGCGTGCGCGTGATGCTGCGCGGAAAGCGCGTGAAATGACGCGCCGCAAGGGCGTGCTCGACGGCGTCGGCCTGCCGGGCAAGCTCGCGGACTGCCAGGAGAAAGACCCGGCGAAGTGCGAAATCTACATCGTCGAGGGCGACTCGGCAGGTGGTTCGGCCAAGCAAGGGCGTGACCGCAAGTTCCAGGCGATCCTGCCGCTGCGCGGCAAGGTGCTGAACGTCGAGAAGGCGCGCTACGACAAGCTGCTGTCGTCAGAGCAGATCGTCACGCTCGTGACCGCGCTTGGGTGCGGGATCGGCAAGGAAGACTACAACCTCGACAAGCTCCGCTATCACCGCATCATCATCATGACCGACGCGGACGTCGACGGTGCGCACATCCGGACGCTGCTGCTCACGTTCCTGTATCGCCAGATGCCGGACATGATCGAGCGCGGGTATGTGTATATCGCGCAGCCGCCGCTTTACAAGATCAAGGCGGGCAAGGACGAGCGGTATCTGAAGGATGACGTGGAGCTCAACGCGCATATGCTGCGGTTGGCGCTGCAAGGGTCGGAGCTCGTGCCGGGTGAGAATGCGGCGGCGATTTCCGGTGACGCGCTTGGGGAGCTGGCGCGGTCGTACCTGCTGTCGAAGAGCGTGATCGAGCGGTTGAGCCGGTTGTATGACCCGGCCGCGCTGGAAGCCGTTATGGATGGCGTGGTGATCGATCTTTCCAATGAGGCTTCTACCGAGGCTTCGGCTAAGGCGCTTCATGCTGCGTTGCATGACGAGGCGCTGAAGAACGAAGTTCGGGTTGTGCCTTCGTATGATCCGGTTCGCGAACAGCGATCGCTGCATGTCGAGCGGACGCATCACGGCAATGTGCGGGTTTCGGTCATCGACCAGGAATTCCAGCACACGGCAGACTATCAGCAGCTCGTGACCACCGCGAATACGTTCAAGGGGCTCATCGGGGAAGGTGCGGTCATCAAGCGCGGTGAGCGCAACATGGCCGTGGCGGACTTCAAGAGCGCGATGAAGTGGCTGCTGGCGGATGCCGAGCGGAACGTTTCGAAGCAGCGGTATAAGGGGTTGGGGGAGATGAACCCCGGGCAGCTGTGGGAAACGACGATGGATCCGGCGGTGCGGCGACTGCTGCGTGTGCAGATCGAGGATGCTATTGCTGCGGATGGGATCTTTACTACCCTCATGGGGGATGACGTCGAGCCGCGGCGGGCGTTTATCGAGAGCAATGCGTTGCGGGCGGGGAATATTGATGTTTGAGCGGTAATCGCGCGGCTTCCTCAGCGCGAGATTTATAGACGCGCAAGCACGGTCAGTACATTGCAATAGCCGAGCGAAGGCCTCGAGTTCGATCCCCCTCCACTCCGCCGACAGAACATCCGAGTTGGTCCAAAGCGGTTCAGGAAAAATCCAAAACCCCGCGTAGCCTAAGGCTCGCGGGGTTTTTATTTCCGGCGATCTCCGATGTGATCCGTTGGCATCCAAGGGCACTCGCACCAGCCATCAGTCGAATACGTGGGTCAACTGCCGTGCTCAGCGGCGGTGACATATGTCTGAGCCGGTTTTCAATCGCTGCGGCGTCGACGTGCTTTAAAATTCCGATCGATCCGACGCCTGCCTTACAAGGTAGATGCCGCCCTAGTTCCAAGACAAATCTATGGCAATCAAGAAATCCGAGCTGTACTCCTCCCTCTGGGAGTCCTGCGACCTACTGCGCGGAGGGATGGATGCGAGCCAGTACAAGGACTATGTGCTGGTGCTGTTGTTCATCAAATATGTCAGCGATAAATACGCCGGGCAGCGCTATGCCCCGATCACGATTCCCGAAGGCGCCAGCTTTGCCGACATGGTCGTCCTGAAAGGCAAGCCGGACATTGGTGACCAGATCAACAAGAAAATCGTCGGACCGCTCGCGACGGCCAACAACCTGTCGGACATGCCGGACTTCAACGACACCAACAAGCTCGGCGCCGGTGCGGAGATGGTCAAACGTCTGAGTGACCTGATCGCCGTGTTCGAGAACCCGGATCTGGATTTCTCGAAGAACCGTGCCGACGGCGACGACATTCTTGGCGACGCCTACGAATACCTGATGCGCCACTTTGCTAGTGACAGTGGCAAGAGCAAGGGCCAGTTCTACACGCCTGCCGAAGTCAGCCGAATTTTGGCTGCGGTCATTGGCATTGGCAGCGCACAAACCAGCACCGACACGACGGTCTACGATCCGACCTGCGGTTCTGGTTCCCTGCTGCTGAAGGTGGGTGACGCGGCTCCCACCGCTGTGACCCTGTACGGGCAGGAAAAGGACTCGGCGACCAGTGGTCTGGCGCGCATGAACATGATCCTGCACGACAATCCTACGGCATTGATCGCACAGGGCAACACGCTGACCGCCCCGAAGTTTAAGGATGGCGATGGACTCAAGACGTTCGATTTCGTCGTTGCGAATCCACCGTTCTCCGACAAGCGCTGGAGCACCGGCCTCGATCCCATCGACGACCCCTACGGCCGATTCGATACGTTCGGGGTGCCGCCGGCCAAGCAAGGTGACTACGCTTACCTGCTGCATATCGTGCGCTCGCTCAAGAGCACGGGCAAGGGCGCCTGCATTTTGCCGCATGGCGTGCTTTTCCGTGGTAATGCGGAAGGCGAAATCCGCAAGAATCTCGTTCGCCACGGCTATATCAAGGGCATCATTGGTCTGCCTGCCAATCTGTTCTATGGCACGGGAATTCCGGCCTGCATCATCGTCATCGACAAAGAAAATGCCCAGGCGCGCAAGGGCATCTTCATGGTCGATGCCAGCCAGGGATTTATCAAGGATGGTCCCAAGAACCGCTTGCGCGAGCAGGACATCCATCGCATCGTGGACGTGTTCAACCGCCAGGACGAAAGCGATCCGCGCTACGCCCGCATGGTGGGTCTGGCCGAGATCGAGAAGAACGATTTCAACCTCAACCTGCCACGCTACATCGACAGCAGCGTGGCCGAGGACGTTCAGGACATTCAGGGGCACCTGCAAGGCGGCATTCCTCTGGCGGACGTGGAAGCGTTGGACAACTACTGGGCGGTCTGCCCGCAGCTGAAAGACGCGCTATTCAAGCCGCTGCGGGAGGGCTATGTCACGCTGGCAATTGACAAGGCTGCTATCAAGCTCATGATCTTCGAGCACCCGCAGTTCTCCGCTTACCTCACAGACATGGGCCAGCACTTCGATGCCTGGCGGGCGCAAGCTGTTCCAAAACTCAAGGCGCTAGGCAAGGGCTTTCACCCGAAGCTGCTCATTGTGGAGGTGGCCGATGGCTTGCTGAACCACTACGAAGAGACGCCGCTGATCGACGCCTACGACGTGTACCAGCACCTGATGGATTACTGGGCGGAAACCATGCAGGACGATGCCTACGTGGTGGCAGCCGATGGTTGGGTGGCGCAGACCTATCGCGTCATCGAAAAGACCAAGAAAGGAAAAGGCGAAAACGCCAAGGTAGTCGAAAAGGACAAGGGGTGGGCGTGCGACCTGGTGCCCAAGCAATACATCGTGGCGCGTTATTTCGCCGCCGAGCAGAAGGCGATAGACGAAACCAGCGCCGCGCTCGAAGCGGCCAGTAGCGCCCTGGACGAGCTGGAGGAAGAGCACAGCGGCGAAGAAGCTGCGTTCAGCGGCTTCGACAAAATCAATTCGGCGGCAGTGAAGGAGCGCATCAAAGAAATTGGCAAAGACGAAGACGCTGCCGAGGAACTTGCGGTGTTGAAGCAATGGCAGTCGCTGTTCGATAAGGAAGCCGGGCTGAAGAAGACGCTCAAGACGTTGGAAACCGAGCTGGATGCCAAGGCTTATGCTCAATACCCCAAACTCACCGTCGACGAAATCAAGACATTGGTTGTCGAAGACAAATGGCTCGTGGCCCTGTCCGCTACCGTGTCGGACGAATTGGAGCGTGTATCGCAAACGCTCACTAGCCGTGTGCGTGATTTGGCTTTGCGCTACGGGTGTCCACTGTCGGTATTGGTCGATGAAGTCGCTGTGCTTTCGGAGAGGGTGAAGGCGCACCTGGCGAGGATGGGGGCGGCATGGAACTGAAGCCAGGATACAAACAGATGGAAGTGGGCACTATCCCGAGTGATTGGGTAGTCAAGAGTCTCGGAGAACTCGGCAGGTTTAAGAACGGCATCAATAAGACCGCCGATGATTTCGGGCATGGCCACCCGTTTGTTAACTTGCTGGACGTATTTGGCGTCTCAAAACTGAAGGCAAATGGTAGCGATTTTGGTCTCGTGAATTCCAACGATTCTGAGCGGCGAACGTATGAGCTGAAACGGGGGGATGTACTCTTTGTCAGGTCTTCAGTTAAGCCCGAAGGGGTAGGCTTAACAACGCTCATTCACGATGATCTGCCAGACGCAGTGTTCAGTGGTTTTTTGCTACGTTTTCGCGATCGCGGAGAACTCGTAACTGAGTATAAGGAGCACTGCTTCCTTCAGGAAGGTTTTCGGAGATCGTTGATAGCAAATAGTACTGTCAGCGCCAACACGAACGTCAACCAGAATGCGCTCAAAAAGCTATATATCTGGTTCCCGCCAGAAAAGAGCGAACAATCTGCCATCGCCGAAGCCTTGGGCGACGTCGACGCTCTGCTGGCCGGCTTGGATAAACTTATTGCCAAGAAGCGCGATCTCAAGCAGGCTGCTATGCAGCAGTTGCTCACCGGAAAGATTCGTCTGCCGGGGTTTGAGCTCAAGGCTGGCGTAAAGAAAACCGATGCGGGTGTTATCCCGGAGGATTGGGATGTGTCACCTGTTGGTCGAGAGTTCGACGTGCAACTCGGAAAGATGTTGGATGCTGAAAAGAACATCGGTGAATTGAAGCCATATCTGGGGAATCGTGCGGTCCAGTGGAATCAGATTGATGTCAATGATTTGCCACTGATGCGTATGACCCGTTCCGACATAGAACGATTCCGTTTGCGTAAAGGAGACTTGCTGGTATGTGAGGGTGGGGAGGTTGGTCGCGCCGCGATTTGGGATGAACCCATCGAGGAATGTTATTACCAAAAGGCGTTGCACCGGCTACGTCCGCTCAGAGGCTTTGACTCACGTCTGATGGTTGAAATGCTCCATCTTTGGAGCGACGTTGGTATTCTCGTTAATTACGTAACACAAACGAGCATTGCGCATTTTCCGCGGGAGAAATTTCTGGAGGTGCCGATGCCAGTTCCCCCGCTCCCAGAGCAGTCTGCCATCGCCGAAGTGCTCTCTGATATGGATGCGGAGCTCGCAGCGCTAGAAGCTCAACGCGACAAGACGCGTCTGCTGAAACAAGGCATGATGGAGGAACTACTAACTGGAAAGACACGACTGATTTAAGAGGCGGCAATGAGAGCCGAGATCGGCAAGCCAGAAAAAGCTACGCAGAACCGCGTCATCGAGCTGTTCACCAAGCAATTGGACTATGCCTATCTCGACGACTGGACGGAGCGCACGGGCAACAGCAACGTTGAAGACGATCTGCTGACGGCGTACCTGCTCGAGGCAGGTTATCGCCCCGCGCAGATCAGCCAGGCGATCTATAGGCTGAAGACCGAGGCAAACAATCCACAGCGCGAGCTGAATGCCAACAACGAAGCGGTCTATCAGCTTCTCCGCTACGGCATCCCGGTGAAGGTCGAAGGCGACAAGGTCGCGGAGACGGTTTGGCTCATCAACTGGGCCCAGCCGTCCAAAAACCACTTCGCGATCGCCGAGGAAGTCACGCTGAAAGGCGGACACGAACGCCGCCCCGATATTGTTCTTTACGTCAACGGCATCGCGATCGGCGTGCTGGAGCTCAAAAATAGTCGGGTCAGCATTGGCGATGGCATCCGGCAGAACCTTTCCAACCAACAGCCCGAGTTCAACGCCTGGTTTTTCAGCACGGTGCAATTCGTCTTTGCCGGGAACGATTCGGAAGGGCTGCAATACGGCACGACCGGCACGCCCGAGAAATTCTTCCTCCGGTGGAAAGAGGACGAAACGGATAACACCGGCTACAAGTTGGACAAGTATCTGCTCAAGATGTGCGAGAAATCTCGACTCATCGAGCTGATGCACGACTTCATCCTGTTCGACGGCGGCATCAAGAAGCTGCCGCGCGTGCATCAGTATTTTGGCATCAAGACCGCCCAGAAATACATTCGCAAACGCCAGGGCGGAATCATCTGGCACACGCAGGGGGCGGGCAAGAGTATCCTGATGGTGCTGATGGCCAAGTGGATTCTCGAGAACAATCCGCACGCACGCGTCGTGGTCATCACAGACCGCGACGAACTGGACAAACAGATCAAGTCCGTCTTTGAGAGCAGTGGGGAAAAGATCCACCGAACCAGCAGCGGCCGTGACCTGATGGCTCGGTTGAGCCAGCCTGCACCGCGGCTATTGTGTTCGCTGGTCCATAAGTTCGGCGCCGGCAAGGGGCTCGGCGACGGGGATTTCGATGCCTTCATCAAGGAGCTGCAATCCCAGCCCGGCAAGACGATGGGCGATCTCTTCGTGTTCGTGGATGAATGCCACCGTACCCAGGGCGGCCGCCTCAACCGGGTGATGAAAGCGATGATGCCGTCGGCAGTGTTCATCGGCTTTACCGGCACGCCTTTGCTGAAGCGGGATGCGGCAACGAGCCTCGAGGTGTTCGGCGGTTACATCCACACATATAAATTCAGCGAGGCGGTTGAGGACGGCGTCGTGCTCGATCTCGTCTACGAGGCACGCGATATCGATCAGAGGCTCGGTTCCCAGGACAAGATCGACAAATGGTTCGAATCGAGGACCAAACCGCTCAACGACTGGCAGAAGAACGAGCTGAAAAAGCAGTGGGGTACGTTGCAACAAGTGCTCAGTTCGCGTTCGCGGATGGATCGAGTGGTCGAGGACATCATCTTCGACTTCAGCACAAAGCCTCGTCTCTCCAGCGAGCGCGGCAATGCCATGCTGGTGGCATCGAGTATCTACGAGGCGTGCAAGTATTTCGCGCTGTTTCAGAAAACGCCGTTCAAGGGCAAGTGTGCGGTAGTTACTTCCTATAACCCCCTGGCGAAAGATGTGACGCTGGAAGAAACCGGGGCGAATACTGAGACCGACAAGCAGTTCATCTACAACACGTACACCGAACTGCTGAAAGACGTGCAACCGAAGGCGGGCATGTCCAAAACCGAAACCTACGAAGATCAGGCGAAGGCGAGGTTCATCAAGGAACCGGCCAACATGAAACTGTTGATCGTCGTGGACAAATTGCTGACCGGATTCGACGCGCCCCCCTGTACGTGCCTCTACATCGACAAGTCCATGCAGGATCACGGCCTCTTTCAGGCCATCTGCCGCACGAACCGGCTGGACACGGACGACAAGGATTTCGGCTACATCGTCGACTACAAGGACCTGTTCAAGAAGGTGGAAAAAGCTGTTGCCGTGTATTCGTCCGAGCTTGACCACAGCTCGGGCGGCGTCGAACCGGAAGTCTTGCTTGAGAGTCGTGTCCAGAAAGGCCGGGAGCGTCTGGACGCCGCATTGGAAGTCTTGGCTCTGCTGGTGGAAAAGGTGGAGCCGCCTAAGGACGAGTTGCAATATATCCACTATTTCTGCGGTAATACCGAGATTGTGGAGGATTTGAAAGCGCGGGAACCGCTACGGGTGGCGTTTTATACCGGCGTGGTCGGCTTGCTCCGCGCCTACGCTTCCATTGCCGACGAGTTGGAGGACGCTGGTTACGGCGCAGCGCAACAGGCCTCGATTCGGCAGAAGCTCGAGCAGTACGTGAAGCTACGCGAGACGATCCGCCTCGCGAGCGGCGAGACGCTGGATCTCAAGCCGTATGAAGCCGACATGCGCCATCTGATCGATACGTACATCGAGGCAAGTGAGCCGCGCAAGATTTCCGACTTCGAGCATATCGGCTTGCTTGACCTGATCGTGAAGACGGGCATTGCCGATGCGATCACGAAAAAGCTTGGCGAGATGAAAGACCGGCAATCGATTGCCGAGACGATCGAGAACAACGTCCGCAGCAAGATCGTGAAGGATCACCTGACCGATCCCGCGTTTTTTTCCAAGATGTCCTCGCTGCTTGACGAGATTATCAGGAAGCGCAAGGAAAAGGCCGTCGACTACGAGCAATACTTGAAGCAGATGGCCGACCTCGTGAAGAAGGTGCAGGCAGGCAAGGCAGACGATACGCCGGCGGCGCTGGACACGGTGGGCAAGCGGGGGTTGTTCAATAGTCTGAGACAGGGCAACCGGACGTCGGAACATGCGCTCGCGTTGGCACTCGAATTGAACACGGCGGTAAAGCGCGTTCGTCCGGACGGATGGCGCGGCGTGCTGCCACGCGAGAACGTCATCAAGCACGCATTGTGGGAGATACTTGGGGACGATGAGGAAGTTGAGCGCGTGTATCGGATCATCGATGCCAATAAGCAGGAGTATTGAGCGTGGAGTTACGCGATAGCATCGACTTGGGCAGCCTTCACGTCGACGTCGTGAGGAAAGACATCAAGCATGTCCATCTGAGTGTTTACCCGCCTGACGGTCAGGTCCGTATCTCCGCTCCATTGCATATGACATCGGACATCATCCGAGTCTATGCCATCAGCCGACTGGACTGGATCAGGCGCCAACAGCGCAAGCTGCTTTCGCAGGAACGTGAGACGGCCCGTGAATATCTGAACCGGGAGAGCCACTACGTCTGGGGAAAGCGTTACCTGCTGCGTATCGTCGAGGCCGAAGGGCCATCGACTGTCAGGTTGAAGCACTCGACGCTGGAGCTGGTCCTGCGCCCCGACAGCGACGTAAATAAGCGCCGCGACACGCTTGACGCTTGGTATCGGGAACAGATCCGGAAAGCTGTACCGCGTCTGCTGGAAAAGTGGGAGTCCTCGCTCGGCGTCAAAGCCCGGCGTATTCTTGTTCAACACATGAAGACGAAGTGGGGAAGCTGCAACCCGGCGACCGGCAATATTCGCCTGAACACCGATCTCGCTCGCAAGCCCCCAGAATGCCTGGAATACATCCTCGTGCATGAGTTGCTGCACCTGATCGAGCCGACCCACAATGCACGGTTTCAGTCCTTGATGAATAGTTTCATGCCGCAGTGGCGACAGGTACGGGATGAGTTGAATCGCTTGCCGGTGCGGCATGAAGCATGGGGGTATTAGTCGGCGCGTCGTTGATCATTTGCGCTGCAACGTTGGTTGCGTGGCACAACTGCCAACCGGTAAAAAATAGGCCGGTTGTAGCATTTTCAGTGATGGTCAGTGGTCGATTCGGACTTGATTGTATACAGACCGCACCGAATGGTCGCCAGCAACGTTCACAATTGGTGAGCCTCGGCACGGCTACGAACCACAATACATTACGAATATCTACCGCTTAATATCTAGAAATCTACGGGGAAAAGTATGAGCAGGTACTGCGGGGACGACGATCCTAAATCAATCCTAGAAGCGGCCACCCACTGGCGCGACGCCGCGCTCTTAGGTAACCGCTCAGTCCTGACAAATCAGCAGCTTTGGACATCGCCAGCTCTCGACTTGCTCGATGAACACTTCGTCCGCAACCAGGATCTCGGCGACGGAAAATTTCTTGAGAAATTAGAGCATCAGCTCGCACCAACTCCGAACTCCACGAAACAATTGGTTGCGGAAATGATGTGGCTTTTGTACCTCTGTCCAAGCAGCCTAACAGCAGGTCGCAAACGCAAGACTATCCAGACTGTTTGGTCGTGGTCCGGCGAACCGCTACCTACGGACTCGCGCTGGCTAGATGACGACGTGCTCGCCGGCGTCGGCAGCGCCGGCCCCGGCTTCAATCAAAACCAATGGCGCGAGCTGGTCTTCCTAATCAACTTCCTCCGTCACTTCAGTGAACTGAGCAACATTCAACAACTGGAGCTGATCGCGGACGGTTGGACCTTTGATGAATGGCTTCGTCAGGTCCCCGATTGGGAAGCAAGACAGTTTCGCCACATGCTGCTCTTCTTGCTGTTCCCTGATGACTTCGAGCGCATTTTCGGTCAGAACGATCGGAAGACCATCGTTCGACATTATTCGCAACGTGAGCGCCGCGTCGTCAATCGCATGGATCCAATTCAACTGGATCGAGAGCTGCAAGCGATTCGGAAGCGCCTTGAAACAGAGCGCGGTACGACCCAGCTCGACTATTACGTCCCTCCGTTGAAAGGAGAGTGGCGCAGCGAAACATTCGCCGCAGCGACGGAGACCGTAACGCCAGAGCACATCCGATTAGCTTTGCAGGAAATCGATCGGGACGGTGTGCCGAAGGACGCGGAATCTACCAGTTACGATTTGCTCTACGACGGCAAGCGCTATCCGCCTAAGTTGGTCTTATCGCTAGCTGTTAAATACGCAACTGGGGAACCACTGGATCGCGCAACCTTTTCTGGTGGCGAAGACTCGTCCGCGTTTCGTTTTCTACGACGTCTTGATTTCGAAGTCGAGTCGAAAGAAGACTCCTCCGACGGCATTGAGGGACTTCTCGCTCGCTTTCTCGAACAGGCACGCGAAGCAAAAGACCTCGCCACAAAAGGCTACCTCGGCGAATATCGCGATCTCAAGGTACGAGTGAGCTTCGGCAAAGGCAACTTTGCCAAAATCCCTTGGATCGCGTTTCTTGGTGATGGGCAATCAGTCAACAGAGGCATCTATCCTGTCCTACTTCTGTACTCGGAACAGCGGCAATTGTTGCTCTGCTACGGGGTTAGCGAGGAAGAAACTTCCCGGTTCGGCTGGGGTGAACTGGCTGGTGCACAAACGGTTAAGGAGTGGTTCAAAGGACGGTACGATCGGATGCCGGACCGCTACGGTACGTCAATTGTTCGCGCGACGTACGACCTCACGCAACCCCTGCCCCTGGCGGAGCTACAACAAGATTTGGACGATGTAATCGACATCTATAACCAAGTGCTTGCCGTCAACGACGGAGAAGAGCTTCCGGAAGTAATCGAACCAGAGCAATCGGACGTGCCACTTCCGGTCAGAGCAGACCTTCGTAAGGCCATCGATACATTCAGCACCGCGTTACGCGCGAGTGGCGTGAAGTTTGGCGACCATCACGACGGGCTCGTCACATCCTTCATTTCAAGTCTGGTCACCAAGCCGCTGGTCATTCTGACCGGACTCTCGGGCTCGGGCAAAACGCAAATTGCGATTCGTTTCGGCGAGTGGCTGGGCAAAGATCGGCTTCACGTCGCCGCAGTGCGGCCCGATTGGACGGGCGCTGAAGCGTTGTTCGGATACGAAGACGCGCTTAAGCGCGAACTCGATGGGCGTCGTGCCTGGACGGTGCCAGCCCCGTTGGAATTTATCCTGAAAGCGGCAGCTGACCCACAGCATCCGTACCTACTCCTCCTGGATGAAATGAACCTTGCACACGTCGAACGCTACTTCGCTGACGTGCTATCGGGGATGGAGTCCGGTCAACCATGCATTCCGAACCTCCACAAAGGGACGGACGACTGCTGGCGACTGAAAGCTGGCGCTGATAAGCAAATCCCCCTTCCGGCAAACCTGTGGATTGTGGGTACCGTCAACATCGACGAGACGACCTACATGTTTTCACCAAAGGTACTTGATCGCGCCAACACGTTCGAATTTCGTGTGCACTCCAGCGATCTTTCGACTGAAGCCATTAAGCCGCAGCCGTGTGTAGCCGGTGATCAGGAACTAGTGAGAGGATTGCTGAGCATCGCGCAGGACGACAGCTGGCATCGGCAGCGTTCCGGTGACTCGATCATCGAGCTAACGCAGCGCTTGCGGCAACTGCACGAATTGCTGAGCCGTTACAACCTCGAGTTCGGTCATCGCGTCTTCTATGAGGCGATACGATTCGCAACGTTGGTGCAAGAAGCTGGGATCAACAGCCTAGCAGCGATTGTCGATCGGATCGTCATGCAGAAGGTACTTCCCAGACTGCACGGATCACGTAGACGGCTCGAATCGCCGCTGCTGGCGATCGCGCATTTCTGCCGCGAATTGCCGGATTCAGTAGCAGCCGATGACAAGCTACCGACATTAGAAGTCGAAGCGCTACCCGAGCAAGGCGCAGCTCTTCCGATTTCCTATGCCAAAGCTATCCGCATGCTCCGCAGCCTGCGCGCCAATCAATTCGCGAGCTTTACGGAATAAGCCGTGCAAGCTGTTTCAGAAGCTATCGCTCTCCTTCGCGATTCGACCGGAAGCATCGCTGCAAAGTTACACGTTGCAGTGTTGCCCCGTCGCTCTGCCGCTCCTCGCGCAACTCTTTGGAGCTTAGACTGCACCGACACGGAAAACGGCTGTTCGGGTACGGTCGAGCTCTTGGAGGGTATGGAATACCGGTACACCTGGGAGATCATCGGCCTATGCGGCGGTCCGTTAATCACGGATCCCGAAGAAGTGTTTCAGCCCGATACCTTGGAGGGTATGTCTGGTCGCCTACGGCCAGGGCTTGCCACTGGCACCATACGTGTTGTCCTACGCACCGACATCAGTACACTCGGCCAGCTTGAGCTCGAAGTCCGCTCCCGCAAACTCTCATATCTCTCGGAGTATCGCTGGATGCTGCGCGATATCGCTGAGCGAATGACCGAACTCGTGATGGATCGCTTCGCCGTGAGCGATGCAAACTTCGAACTCGACGACACCCGTGATGCCGTCACGCTCTATCAACGCTTCACGTTCCTGCGAGCACTGTTCGAAAGCGAAAACTTCCAAGGAGCGCTTCACGAAATCACTCGTCGTCCGCACACCACGTGGGAAACAACAAACGAAATGGTGCGTGCTGGTGCAGGCATACGAGCGGACTCACATGTCCTTCGACAATTCGCTAAGGGCGGATCCCGGTCTGCTTGGCCTGACGGGGCGCTCAAGTCCGTCCCGTCCTACTTTGAGCTTGCGCATACCGAAGCAACGCACGACACCGCTCCAAATCGTTTCGTCAAATTTGCCCTGGAGCATTGGCTTCGGATACTTGGCGACATAGATCGAGGTCTTTCCAAGAACCAAACGACACCGGCGACAACGCGCGGACGGCGGGAAATTTCGGTTGTAACGTCTCGGTTAGAAGAAGTGCTGCATCACGACATCTTCACCGACGTTGGACGACTCACGAGATTTCCTGCGGACGATCAGGTGCTCCAGAAACGCGAAGGCTATCGGGATATCTTCAAGGCCTACGTGGAAACGGAGTTTGCGGCGCGCCTCTCTTGGCAGTCGTCGCCTGACGTCTACGGCGCCGGCCAGCGCGACGTCGCAGCGCTTTACGAGTACTGGGCGTTCATTCAGCTATCACAGGTGGTGGCCGATCTTGTTGGCCACTCGTTCGACCTGAGTCCGTTGGTACAGACCCGGTTGGACGGATTGACTGTCGGCATCCGGACCGGCGTAGAAACTGTTCTAGCCGGAGAGATCAATCGCCTTGATCGACGCATGCGCGTGGAGCTCTGCTTCAATCGGACCTATCGGCAAGGCTCGGCAGGTATCGCATCCTGGACGAGACCCATGCGACCGGACTACTCATTGTTGATCAGCCCGTCCAACGACGAGCCATCACCTTTTGAACCCATTGCGCTCCATTTCGACGCTAAGTATCGGGTCGATTTCGTTCGAGAAATTTTCGGCGCCGACAATGAAGAGGAAAGCGCCGCCGATTCCAAATCGACACGCTTGCAGCGCGGCCGCCCGCTCCGTGATGACCTACTGAAGATGCACGCATACCGCGATGCTATCCATCGGACCGCCGGGGCATATGTTCTGTATCCAGGTGGCGACGATGAAGGAGACGGGCTCAGGTATCCGGAGTATCACGAACTTCTGCCAGGACTGGGGGCATTCGTGTTGCGGCCAACAGATACTGGTATTGCGAGCGGCACATCCGCGCTACAACGTTTTATCAGTGACGTACTCGATCACGTTGCAACGCGTTTGACCAGGCACGAACGCGGCCGGTACTGGCTGAGCGAAGCCTATGACATGTCACGTCATGGGCGATCGACGCAATCAATCCCTTCACCGTCACCAGAGGCAAGCGTCCTTCTGGGTTTTGTGAAGAGCCACGAACACTGGAGCTGGATTCAAGGACGGAGGTCGTACAATGTCCGAGCCAACGGCCGTCGCGGTGGTGTTCACGCCGGCGCAGCCTTACTGAGTAGCCAGCTTCTACTTCTTTACTGTCCGTCGACACAGGAAGTTGCGTTGACTCGCATCGTTTCTGGTGCAGAAGAAGTCTCAGAAACTGGGATGAGCGAATCTGGCTATCCGACACCTCGCGGAAACTACTGGTGTGTGCAGATCCAGTGGCTCGCTCATGATCAGTGGCTTCAAAGTCTTTCGCCGCACTCGATCGATACCTATGTCAGGAATCTAGGGCTAGAGTATGGCGAACCCATCAGCGTTCGGTGGAGTGAAATTCTGTCGCTTGCTGACGGAACGTAGTCGTTGACGTCAACCACTCCCCCGACCATCACGGTCAAGCCTGACAACGCCTGCGCCTTGATTTCTTGCGGCGAGAACTCAAGAAGCTATGCCGATTGGCCATCCCTCGAATTTTCCATATTTCGAGATGCCCAGTTAGGTAGACTCAAATGGCATCACCGCAAAAAGCGCGGGCCGCATGGGCTGCCACTGACCTTCCCCCTCTGAAGTATCCCACTGTAAAGTTAGTGGCAAGGCCGCAGGAGAAACCTTGTCATGAAGAAATCGCGGTTCAGCGAAGAGCAGATTATCGGGGTGCTGAAGGAA
>JAIRVP010000036.1 GCA_031253835.1 Burkholderia sp.
CAGCACGTCGGCCACGCGGCCCGCCTCGTACGTCGAATCCTTGATGCACAACCCGGCTTCGGCCGTGATAAGCGCCGCGATCTCCGCCGTGCGCGAACGCACGATGTCGGCCGCACGGCACAGGATCGCCGCGCGATCGTGGCGTGTGAGCGTCGGCCGGTATGCACGCGCGACCGCGAACGCGCGGCGCACGTCGTCGAGCGTCGCCTTAGGCACGGTGCCGACCAGCGAGCCGTCGTACGGGTTGCGCACGTCGATCACCGCGTCGCGCCACACGCGCTGCCCGTCGATGCGCAACGCTTCGTGCCGCACGTCGGATGCGGGAATCGGCTTCAGGACCGTGCTCATGTCGTCTCCGTCTGGATGTTGCGTGATCGTGGCCACGCTGTCGGGTGCCGCGACGCGCGCTAGCGCACCACGACCAGCCCTTCGTATTCGAGGCAGCGGCACAGCGTCGCCCATGCCGGCGAGTCGGGCCATTCGCGCGCACCGGTGTCGATGCAGATCGGCCGCCCGAATTCGCGCGATGCGTACGCCAGCAGCGTATGCGCGATGCCGCTGCGCCGGTAGGCGGGCTCGACGTACAGATGCGTGAGCGACGGCGATCGTGCGGCATCGCCACGGCCGCCGTCATCGTCGATACCGAGTTCGCCGATCGCCGCGTCGTCGCGATACGCGACGGCCGTCGCACGCGCATCGTCGAACACGATGCGGATCACGCGCTCGAAGCGATCCCTGAACACGACGACGTGCATGGCGCCCTCCGGATGACGATGCCGGCGAACGCGATGCGCGCACGCCTCCCTGCGCCCGCGTACCGGGGAGTTATCCGGATCGTCCGCGCGCGACGAGTTGAGTATCGTCTTGCCAAGTCGGCGCGCAGTAGTGCCAGTCGACACATTTCATTGAGTCCACATCCGCGGCGCGACGCGCGTATTCTCGCGACACCGCGCCCCTCGCGGGCCTGCGCCCCCACCGCGCGCACCGCCTCGCGTTTCCCGTACCGATCACAGGAGGAAGCATGTCGAGTCGTACCCCGGCCGCCCTATGGGCCCAGCAGTTCCGGCGGTCGTCGGCGTCGAGCCTGCAGGACCAGATCCGGCGCATGCTGGTGGCCGCGATCCTCGACGGCCAGCTCGCGCCCGATGCCGCGCTGCCGTCGAGCCGCGAGCTGGCCGACCAGCTCGGCGTCGCGCGCAACACCGTCGTGCTCGCGTACCAGATGCTCGTCGAAGAGGGCTACCTGATCTCGCGCGAACGCAGCGGGCACTTCGTGAACCCGAAGATGCTCGAGGGCGTGCCCGGTTTCGCGACCGCCAAGCCCGATGCACCGGCCGGCGGCAACGACGACACGCCGGGCCGCCCCGCGTGGGACGAGCGCATCGCGCATCCGCCGTCGAGGCAGCGCAACATCGTGAAGCCCGCGAACTGGCAGCACTACGAATTTCCGTTCATCTACGGGCAGTTCGACCAGTCGCTGTTCCCGACCAACGACTGGCGCGAGTGCTGCCTGAAGGCGCTGTCGGTGATGGAGATCCGCAACTGGGCGCCCGACCTGATCGAGCGCGACGACGAATCGCTGATCCAGCAGATCCGCACGCGCGTGCTGCCGCGGCGCGGCGTGTTCGCGATGCCCGACGAGATCGTCGTCACGAACGGCTGCCAGCAGGCGCTGTACCTGATCGCGGACCTGCTGTGCGGCAAGCACACGACGGTCGGTTTCGAGAACCCCGGCTACCCGGACGCGCGCAACATCTTCGAGAACCGCAACGCGCGGCTGCTGCCGCTGCCCGTCGACGGCCACGGGATCGCGCCCGACTCGCTCGGCGACACGCTGTCGCGCTGCGACTACGTGTACGTGACGCCGAGCCACCAGTGCCCGACCACCGCGACGATGCCGGTCGAGCGCCGCCGCGCGCTGCTCGATTGCGCGCAGCAGCACGACTTCGTGATCATCGAGGACGACTACGAGAGCGAGAACACGTTCTCCGGCACGCCGCATCCGGCGCTGAAGAGCCTCGACACGGCCGACCGCGTGATCTACGTCGGCAGCCTGTCGAAGACGTTCGCGCCGGGCCTGCGGCTCGGCTACGTGGTCGGGCCGCGCGAGCTGATCCGCGAATTGCGCGCGCTGCGGCGGCTGATGGTGCGCCACCCGGTCGCGTACATCCAGCGCGCGTTCGCGACCTTCCTCGCGCTCGGCCATCACGACGCGCTGCTGCGCCGGCTCGCGCATGCGTACAGCGAACGCTCGCAGGCATTGATGGCCGCGCTCGACACGCATTTGCCGGAAGCGCGCCATGTGCGCGTAACGGGCGGCGCGTCGTGCTGGGTCGAGGGGCCACCGTGGCTCGATGCCGCGCGGCTTGCAGTCGACGCGCAGGCGGCCGGGATCCTGATCGAACCGGGCGGCGTGTTCTTCATGAACGACGACAGCAATGCACGCCGCTGCTTCCGGATGGGCTTCTCCGCGATTCCGCTCGAACGGATCGAGCCGGGCGTGCGGGCGCTCGCGGCATGCGTGCGCGCGCAACGGCCGGCGGCCTGACCGGATGCGCAACGGCGTCGTGCGCCGGCGCGGCGCAGGGCGCCCCCCCGTTTCGACGATCGCCCGGATTCACCCTGCGGGGTGACTCACGGCTGCACGCTTGCTGGCCGCCTTTTCAGGTATCGACGCATGGCAGGCATGAACATTCATTCCGTTTCGATTCGTTTAGTAAAACCAATAAAATCATTACAACCCTTCCATTCCGATTGACAACGGATTCCCCCAAATCCTAGTGTTACGACGCTGAAAGACGGCAATGAACCACGACGAACCGCTGGTTCGATCGACGGGATTGCCGAAGAAAAAAGGGCGTGGACAACCGGAGGGGGCGATCATGATTCGATTCACGACGCTCGCGGCAATCGTGGCCGCGGCGTGCGCGTTGAGCGGGTGCGGAGGCGGCGACGGCAGCGACGGCGCCGCGGCGTCGGTACTGGCGGCACGTCCGTCGGACACCGTGGCCGATACGACCAATCTCGACGACAATCGCAGCCTGTCGCTGACGCAATACGTCGATCCGCTGATCGGCACGCTCGCGAGCAATTCGCCGAACCCGGTCCCGGCGGGACAGGCCGGCAGCGTCGAACCGGCCGCCGGCCTGCCGTCGGGCATGGTGCAGTGGGCGCCCGACACCAACACCACGCCGGCGCCGAACAGCAGCCAGGAGCCGAATTCGCCGGCCGGCTACTACTACGACATCCACTCGATCCAGGGTTTCAGCCTGACCCACATGCCGGGTGCCGGGTGCAGCGGCAACAACGGCGAATTCCCGGTCATGCCGACCACCGACCCGGCACAGCTCGCGCCAACCTTCAGTCATGCGAATGAAACGGCCAGGCCGGGCTACTATTCCGTGCTGCTCGACTCGCAGATCAAGGTCGAGCTGACCGCCACCCTGCGCACCGGCTTCGGCCAGTTCGCCTACCCGGCCGGCAAACCCGCGCTGCTGGTGCTCGACGCGACCCGCACCAACACCAAGACGTCGACCACCGGCGCCATTACGCAGGTTTCCGACAGCGCCATCTCGGGCAGCACGGTCGGCGGCGGCTTCTGCGGCAACTCGGTGCCGGTCCCCGTCTACTTCTACGCGGCCTTCGACCAGGCCTTCACGTCGGCGTCGATTTCGCACGGCGTGGCCCAGCTCGGCTTCCGCTCCGGCCAGACGGTCCGGATGAAGATCGGCCTCTCCTACGTCAGCGTCGCCAACGCGAAAGCCAACCTCGACGCGGAAAATCGCGGCTGGGACTTCGCGGGCGTACGCAACCAGGCCGACCGCATCTGGAACGACCGCCTCAACGGCATCCGCGTGGCGGGCGGCACGCTCGACGCGAAGAAAAAATTCTATACGGCGCTCTATCACGCGCTGTGGGCGCCGAGCACCTTCAGCGACGTGAACGGCCAGTACATCGGCTTCGACAATACCGTGCACCAGGTGGCCAAAGGCCAGCACGCCCAGTATTCGTCGTTCTCCGGCTGGGACATCTACCGCTCGCTGATCCAGCTGAAATCGATCCTCGACCCGTCCGAAACCAGCGACATGATCCAGTCGCTGGTCAACGACGCGGATCAGTGCGGCGCGATCCCGCACTGGGTCAACGACAATGTCGAGGACGGCGTGATGCCCGGCGACGCCGGTTCGCTGATCGTCTCGAATGCGTATGCGTTCGGCGCGCGGCGCTTCGATACGCGCTCCGCGCTGCAGCACATGGTGAAGATGGCGAACATCCCCGGCACGGCCTGCAACAACGTGACCACCAACGGCGGCCGCGCGAGCTACCTGCAAACCGGCTACATCACCGGCGGCGAGTGGGGGCAGGCTTCGTCCACGCTCGAATACACGGGCAGCGATTTCGCGATCTCGCGCTTCGCGGGGGCACTCGGCGATACCGCCACGCAGCGCATGCTGCTGGGCCGCTCGGCCTACTGGCAGAACCTGCTCGACACCGCGCTGACGCCGCCGCTGATCGCGGCGCGCCAGTCGAACGGCGCGTGGATTCCCGAGACGCCGGGCAGCGGCGACAACTATGTGGAAGGCAATGCCGAACAGTACACGTGGATGGTGCCGTACGACGGCGCCGGCCTGTTCGCGCAGCTCGGCGGCAATGCGGCGGTGACGTCGCGGCTCGACCGGTTCTTCACGGTGCTCAATGCCGGCCTCAGCCTGCCCAACTTCTACATGGGCAACGAGCCGACCTTCGAGGTGCCGTGGCTCTACAACTGGGCCGCGCAGCCGTCGGGCACGCAGCGCGTGGTGCAGCAGATCATGGCCAGCGCGTTCGGCACCGGCCCCGACGGCCTGCCGGGCAACGACGACCTCGGCGCCGTGTCGGGCTGGTATGTCTGGGGTGCGCTGGGCCTGTATCCGCAGATTCCCGGCGTGGCGGGCCTGGCGATCGGCAGCCCGCAGTTCCCGCAGATCGACGTACGGCTCGGCAACGGCCGCACCTGGCGGATTCGCGCCGAGGGCGCGCCCGCCTCCGCCTACGTGCAGTCGCTGTCGATCAACGGCCGCGCGCACGATGTGCCGTGGGTCGCCTACGACGACATCGCCAACGGCGCGACGCTGCGCTTCGCGATGGGCAGCGCGCCGTCGCCGTGGGGCAGCCAGAAGCAGCCGCCGTCGTTCGGCGTGCCGGTCGCGCTCAACGCGGCCGACAGCTACAACAATCGCGGCTTCAGCGCGGACGGCGCGACCAATGCCGACGGCCAGGGCGCGGATTTCGACGGCAGCCTGTTCAGCTACTCGCTGAATGCGCTGGCGGCAGCGGGCGTGCAGCCCGGCAAGCCGTTCGCGGTGGCCGGCGCCAGCATCGCGGTGGCGGGCGGGCCGCTGTCGCTCGACAACACCGTGACCGTCGGCCAGACCGTGATGCTGCCGCCGGGCTCGGCCGGCACGGGCGTCGTGGTGCTCGGCTCGGCCAACAATGGCCCGAGCAGCGGCACCGCGCAGCTGAATTTCGCGGACGGCACGAGCCAGGCCGTCACACTGGCGTTCGACGACTGGACCCTGAACGGCGGCAGCGCGCACGCCAGCGCGACGGTCGCCGTCACGATGGCTTACCGCAACACGGGCAGCGGCCAGCAGGACAACGTCAAGACCTACCTCTTCGCGCAGAAGATTCCCGTGCCGCCCGGCAAGGTGGTGACGAGCATCGTGCTGCCGCGCCAGGTGAGCGCCGGCAAGATGCACGTGTTCGGCATCGGCATGACGGCATCCTGACGTCCGCCTGACCGGCGGGGGCATCGTGCGTTCCGATGCCCCCGCGCCGGCCGGCACCGCTTCCGCGCGATTCCCGGCCGCGGTGACGTCATCGCGCAACCGCAACGGTCTGGCGATGCTCCCCCGCGGCAGCTCTCCCTGTCCGTCGCGCCGCGTCGATGAGCTTCATCGGTACGCGTCGACGCACCCCACGGTGCGCCGGTAAACCGGCACATCGGCCCGGCTTCCCCCGCTGGCCCAACCGAATCCCCCGAACTGGCGCTACCGTCAAAAACGAGCGCTCACTAACGTGTCGATACCGCGTACCGCATGCGCGCCAGCGCGTTGCGCACCGCCTACCACTCGACAGGAGACACGTTATGTCCGACACGCTCACCGCCCCCGTCACGGCCGCCACGCTCGCGGCGTTTTCCGACGCATTCAACCGGCACGACGCCAACGCACTGATGGGCTTCATGACCGAGGACTGCGTGTTCGACGCGGCCGGTGGCCCCGACCTCCACGGCACGCGCTTCGTCGGCCGCGACGCCGTGCGCGCCGCGTTCGAAGCCGTGTTCAAGACCTTCCCCGACGCGCACTGGGGGCATGGCCGCCATACCGTCGCCGGCGCGCGCGGCGTATCGGAATGGGTGTTCACCGGCACGCATGCCGAAGGCTGGCGCATCGAGGCAGAAGGCTGCGACCTGTTCGAATTCCGCGACGGGCTGATCGCCGTCAAGCGCGCGTTCCGCAAGGAACGGCCGAAGCAGCCGGCCTGAGGGCGCGTCTCGCGCGCAAACCGGGCCACCACGCCCCGCGCGCGTTTTGAAACGAATCATTTCATTTCATTCCACATTCCCCGGCAGCAGATGGAATGACTTGACCGGCTTTTCCCAACAAATAGCATCTGGAACAAGACGTTCCGTTAATTGAACAATCGGAGACAACCCATGAGCGAACAATCCACTTCCCTGCGTGCATCGACCGGCGGCCCGCAGGACATGACGCCGTCCGAAGCCTTCGTCGAGACCCTCGCGGCCAACGGCGTGACCGACATGTTCGGCATCATGGGCTCCGCGTTCATGGACGCGATGGACATCTTCGCGCCGGCCGGCATCCGGCTGATCCCGGTCGTGCACGAACAGGGCGCGGGCCACATGGCCGACGGCTATGCACGCGTATCGGGCCGCCACGGCGTCGTGATCGGCCAGAACGGCCCCGGCATCAGCAACTGCGTGACGGCCATCGCGGCCGCTTACTGGGCGCACAGCCCGGTCGTGATCGTCACGCCGGAAGCCGGCACGATGGGCATCGGCCTCGGCGGCTTCCAGGAGGCGAACCAGTTGCCGATGTTCCAGGAATTCACGAAGTACCAGGGCCACGTCACGCACCCGGCGCGGATGGCCGAATTCACCGCGCGCTGCTTCGACCGCGCGCAGGCCGAGATGGGCCCGACGCAGCTGAACATCCCGCGCGACTACTTCTACGGCAAGGTCAAGGTCGAGATCCCGCAACCGCGCCGGCTCGATCGCGGCGCCGGCGGCGAACAGAGCCTCGACGATGCGGCCGAGCTGATCGCGCAGGCGAAGTTCCCGGTGATCATCTCGGGCGGCGGCGTCGTGATGGCCGACGCGATCGACGAATGCAAGGCGCTCGCCGAGCGGCTCGGCGCACCGGTCGTCAACAGCTACCTGCACAACGACTCGTTCCCGGCGAACCACCCGCTGTGGTGCGGCCCGCTCGGCTACCAGGGCTCGAAGGCCGCGATGAAGCTGCTGTCGCGCGCGGACGTCGTGATCGCGCTCGGCTCGCGCCTCGGGCCGTTCGGCACGCTGCCGCAGCACGGAATGGACTACTGGCCGAAGGACGCGAAGATCATCCAGATCGACGCCGACCACAAGATGCTCGGCCTCGTGAAGAAGATCTCGGTCGGCATCTGCGGCGACGCGAAGGCGGCCGCCGTCGCGCTCACGCAGCGCCTCGAGGGCCGCACGCTCGCGAGCGACGGCTCGCGCGGCGACCGCGCCGACCAGATCGCGACCGAAAAGGCCGCGTGGGAAAAGGAACTCGACGACTGGACGCACGAGCGCGACGCGTACAGCCTCGACATGATCGACGAGCAGAAGAACGAAAAGACCTTCAACGGCGGCCGCTACCTGCATCCGCGCCAGGTGCTGCGCGAGCTGGAAAAGGCGATGCCCGAGGACGTGATGGTGTCGACCGACATCGGCAACATCAACTCGGTCGCGAACAGCTACCTGCGCTTCAACAAGCCGCGCAGCTTCTTCGCGGCGATGAGCTGGGGCAACTGCGGCTACGCGTTCCCGACGATCATCGGCGCGAAGGTCGCGGCGCCGCACCGCCCGGCCGTGTCGTATGCCGGTGACGGCGCATGGGGCATGAGCCTGATGGAAACGATGACCTGCGTGCGCCACAACATCCCGGTGACGGCGGTCGTGTTCCACAACCGTCAATGGGGTGCGGAGAAGAAGAACCAGGTCGACTTCTACAACCGCCGCTTCGTCGCCGGTGAACTCGACAACCAGAGCTTCGCGGCGATCGCGCGGGCGATGGGCGCCGAAGGGATCACGGTCGACCGACTCGAGGACGTCGGCCCGGCGCTCAAGCGCGCGATCGACATGCAGATGAACGAAGGCAAGACGACGATCATCGAGATCATGTGCACGCGCGAGCTCGGCGATCCGTTCCGCCGCGATGCGCTGTCGAAGCCGGTGCGCATGCTCGACAAGTACAAGGACTACGTGTGATGCCGCGTCGCTGACGCACCCGCTTCCGGCCGTGCCCTCCCCGCACGGCCGGCACCCGGCCGGACGCCGTGCCCCGTGCGGGCCGCCGCATCCGGCCTTTTTTACTTCGAATTCCCGATGAAAGCCCTCGACCGCATTCTCGAATCCGCACGCCGCCAGCCGATGCGCATCGCGCTGTGCGAAGCCGGCGATCCGCGCGTGCTTCAAGCCGCCGCGCGCGCGACGCGCGACGGCATCGCCCGCATCGTGCTCGTCGGCGACCGTGCGGCCATCCACGCAGCGGCCGCCCGCGACACGATCGACCTCGACGGCATGACGCTCGTCGATCCGGCCGCCACCGCGCAACGCGACGCGTATGCCGACGCGCTCCATGCGCTGCGCAAGAGCAAGGGCATGACGGCCGACGCCGCGCGCGACGCGGTGCGCGACCCGCTCTGCCACGCGAACCTGATGGTGCGGCTCGGCGACGCGGACGGCTCGGTCGCGGGCGCCGTGCATGCGACGGCCGACGTCGTGCGCGCGGCGATCCAGCTGATCGGCGTCGACCCGGCCTTCAAGATCGTGTCGAGCTTCTTCCTGATGATGCTGTGCGAGCCGTTCCACACGATCAAGGGCGGGCTGATCTTCTCCGACTGCGCGCTCGTCGTCGATCCGGATGCCGGCCAGCTCGCCGAGATCGCGATGGCCGCCGCCGACAGCGCGCACGCGTTGCTCGGCGAGGCGCCGCGCGTCGCGATGCTGTCGTTCTCGACGAGCGGCAGCGCGCATCACGCGGCCGTCGACAAGGTCACGGCCGCGACCGCGCGCGTGCGCGAATTGCGCCCCGCGCTCGCGATCGACGGCGACGTGCAGCTCGACGCGGCGATCGTCGCCGAGATCGCCGAGCGCAAGATCGCGCATTCGCAGGTGGGCGGCCACGCGAACGTGCTCGTGTTCCCGAGCCTCGAGGCCGGCAACATCGGCTACAAGCTCGCCGAGCGGATCGGCCGCGCGAAGGCCGTCGGCCCGCTGCTGCAAGGCTTGCGCCGGCCCGCGAACGACCTGTCGCGCGGCTGCAGCGCCGACGACGTCCATCACGTGATCGCGGCGACCACCGTGCAGGCGCAGGCGGCCGCGCAGCGCGCCGCGACCGGCGAGGCCGCGCACGCATGACGGCCGACAAACTGGCGATCCTGATCGCGGTGATCGGCGCCGGCAGCTATTTCCAGACCGTCACGGGCTTCGGCCTCGGGATGATCGTGATGGGCGCGACGAGCGGGTTCGGGCTCGCGCCGCTCGCGACCGTCGCGACGCTGATGAGTGTCGTGTCGCTCGCGAACGGCGCGACCGCGCTGCCGGGCCGGCTGCATCACATCGACTGGCGCGCGGTCGGCGCGGCGACGCTCGGCATCCTGCCGTCGGTCGTCGCCGGCGTGCTGCTGCTCGAATGCCTGAGCCGCTCGGCGGCCGACCTGCTGCAGCTGATCCTCGGCGCGGTCGTGCTGTACGGCGGCCTGAGCGCGGCGCTGCGCCCGACGCCGCTGACGGAACGCTCGGACAACCGCAGCTTCTTCGTCAGCGGGCTGTTCGGCGGGCTGCTGAGCGGGATGTTCGGCGTGTCGGGGCCGCCGCTGATCTTCCAGTTCTACCGGCAGCCGCTGACGCTCGTGCAGATCCGCTGCGCGCTGATCGTGCTGTTCACGACGACCTCGGCCACGCGCGTGCTGTACAGCGCATGCGAGGGCCAGCTCGATCGCGATATCTGGCTGCTGGCCGCGTTCGCGACGCCGGTCGTGATGCTGACCACCGTCGCCGGCCGCCACTACCCGCCGCCGCTGTCGCCGGTCGCGCTGCGCCGGCTTGCGTTCGGCGTGCTGATGGCGATCGGCGTCGGACTGATCGCGACGTCGCTGCCGCCGCTGCTGCATCGCGGCTGATGCCCCTTCGCTTTCACCGCCGTGCGCCGATCCAGCCCGCGATTTCGACGAGCCGCTTCATGTCGGGCGGCGACACAAGATCGATCGCGAGCCGGTGCCGGTAGTACGGGCCGAGATCGAGCCCGACGCCGAGTCCGAGCACTTCAACCTGGCCGGCCGCCTCCTGGCGCGCGACGACCTGTTTCAGGTGGTTGTCGAGGTAGAACGGATCGTTCGCGAGCGCCGTCGCGCCGTCCATCGGGCTGCCGTCCGAGATCACGACGAGGATCTTTCTCGCCTCCGGCCGCGCCGCGAGCCGCGCGCACGCCCATTCGACCGCCTCGCCGTCGATGCCTTCGCGGAACAGGTCGGCCTTGAACAGCGCGGCAATGCCGATGCGCGCATGCCGCCAGCGCGTGTCGGCGTCCTTGAACACCAGGTGGCCGGTTTCGTTGAGCCGCCCCGGATGGCGCGGCTTGCCGCGTGCGAGCCAGTCCTGCCGCGCGCGGCCGCCGTTCCACGCGAGCGTCGTGAAGCCGAGCACTTCGGTCGCGAGCCCAGCGGTGTCGCCCGCGCGGGCCAGCGTGTCGACCATCAGCGCGACGCCGTCGATCCATGCCTTCATCGAGCCCGAGCAATCGATCAGGAACGCGAGCGCGCAGTCGGCCTGCGGCCGCACGCGTTCGAGCCGGAACAGCCGGCGCTCGGCCGGCGAGCTGACGAGCTGCGCGAGCCGGCGGCCGTCGAGGCGGCCATGTTCCTCGCCGAACGACCAGCCGTCGGCCTGCGGCACGACGAGCGCCGCGCGCAGCACGCGCGCGAGCCGCGTGACGTTGATCCGCTGCGCGGCGACCTGCGCGTCGAGCCGGTCGCGGTACTCGCGCAGCAATGCCGCGCGGATCTGCGCGGCCGGCCGGCACTCGCGGTCGTAACGGGTCGTGTATGCACGATAGACGGCGCCGCCGCCGTGCAGCACGACGCTGTCGCCCGTCTCCACCAGTGCCGGCAGGTCGATGCCCGTGTCGTCGAAATCGACCCACAGCGAGAAGTTCGTCAGTGCGTTGTCCTGCTCGCGTGCATCTTCGGCCTCGGTGTCGACGACGGCCGCACGTGCGTCGTGGATCATCGACGCAATGCGCCGCGCGAGCGCCAGCGCCTGTTCGGCGAATGCGCGCTGATCGTGCCGGCATCGGCGCAGCCCCGCGAGCTGCCCGCCGATCTCCGGCACGATCGCCGCGCGCGGCGCTTCGATCAGGTCTTCCGTTTCTTCGAGCACGGGCCAGCCCGTCAGTCGCGACCACGCAATCTGCGCGACCGTGTAGACCAGAATCCCGACATGCGTATCGGCCTGCCCCGACCGGTGAAACGCACGCGACCAGGTTTCGAAGCGATGGCGCAGGTTCTGCACGACGCCGCGCATCGCGGGCGGTGCGAGCGATTCGCAGCGCAGTTGCTCGAGCATGTCGAACAGCACGCGTTCGACCGGATCGTCGCCGGACAATGCACGATGCAAATCGGCATCGGAATGCAGGATGTGCAGCGCGGCACCGTCGGCCGCGCCGCGCCACGACGCGAGATCGTCGTCGGCGGCCTGCACGCGCAGATGCGGCGCATGGATCGGCAGCGGCCGCAGGTTGCGGCACACGCGGCCCGCGCGGTAATGCAGCGCCGCGTCGCGCGTCAGCGCACGCACGGTCGACGCGCCGAGCGCTTCGCGCGCCGACGCACGCCGTGCCGCGTCACGATCGGCGCTCACCGCCCGGCTCCTGCCTCGCTGCTGCCGGCGCGCGACGCGACCGCCAGTTCCTCGCCGAAACAGCGCTGGTAATACTCGGCGACGACCGGCCGCTCGGCGTCGTCGCACTTGTTCAGGAACGTGAGCCGGAACGCGAGTGCCGGGTCGCGGAAGATCTGGCAGTTCTCGGCCCAGTCGATCACCGTGCGCGGCGACATCAGCGTCGACAGGTCGCCGGTCGCGAAGCCGTTGCGCGTCAGCTCCGCGAGGCTCACCATCGATTCGAGCAGCGGGCGGCCGGCTTCGTCCGCGAGTGCCGGCACGCGGGCGCGCACGATGCCGATCTCCTCGTCGCGCGGCAGGTAATCGAGCGTCGCGACCACGTTCCAGCGGTCCATCTGCGCATGGTTGAGCATCTGCGTGCCGTGATAGAGCCCGTTCAGGTTGCCGAGCCCGACCGTGTTCGCGGTCGCGAACAGCCGGAACGACGGATGCGGATGGATCACGCGATTCTGGTCCAGCAGCGTGAACTTGCCGTCGCGCTCCAGGATCCGCTGGATCACGAACATCACGTCGGGCCGCCCCGCGTCGTATTCGTCGAAGATCAGCGCGACCGGGCGCTGCAGCGCCCACGGCACGATCCCTTCCTGGAATTCGGTCACCTGCACGTCGTCGCGCACGACGATCGCATCCTTGCCGACGAGGTCGAGCCGGCTGATGTGGCCGTCGAGGTTCACGCGCACGCACGGCCAGTTCAGCCGCGCCGCGACCTGCTCGATATGCGTGGATTTCCCCGTGCCATGCATCCCCTGCACGAGCACGCGACGGTTGCGCGCGAAGCCCGCGAGGATCGCGAGCGTGACGTCCGGGTTGAAGCGGTACGCATCGTCGATATCGGGCACGTGATCGTCGCGCGCGCCGAACGCGGGCACCATCAGGTCCGACTCGAACCCGAACCGTTCGCGGACCGACACCATGCAGTCCGGCTTGTTCGTCACCCCATCCATCGCGCTGCGCTCCTGTCTCATGTTTGCGGAACGATTCGTTCCGTTACCGGAAATCCGTGCCCGTTCGCCGCGCCGGCCGCCCCGCACGGCCGGCCTGCCGGGCCGTTCGGTACAATGGCCGCAGTCCAGTTTCCGGAACGCCCGACATGCTGCCCGCGGATACGCCCACGCTGCGCGCCTTCGCGCTGCTCGAACATCTCGTCCAGGCCGGCGACGCCGTGTCGCTCGCCGATCTCGCGCGCGACGTCGAGATCCCGAAGGCCTCGCTGCACCGGATGCTCGCGTCGCTCGAAGCCGGCGGCCTCGTGATCCGCGAGCCCGGCCGCAAGAACGCGTATGCGATCGGCCCGCGCCTCGCGCGGCTCGGCACCGGCGTGATGCTGCATGCGGGCGCGCGCCGGCTGCGCCACGCGATCCTCGAACGGCTCGTCGCCGATCTCGGCGAAACCTGCAACCTGACCGCGCTGCACGATACGGACGTCGTCTATCTCGACCGCGTCGAGGCCGACTGGCCGCTGCGGCTCGACCTGAAACCGGGCTCGCGCGTGCCCGCTTACTGCAGCGCCAGCGGAAAACTGCTGCTCGCGCTGCTGCCGCGCGACGAGCGCGCGGCGCTGGTCCATGCGATGGCACTGCCGCGCCACAC
>JAIRVP010000013.1 GCA_031253835.1 Burkholderia sp.
AATACGGTCGTCGATACGCGCGCCGGCGACGTAGCCGGTACGTGGACGATCGAAGCCGGCAACGCCGGTGTCGATCAAGCCGCTGCCGCACGCAACGCCGGCCGCTCGATCGACGCCGATACGCTGTCGCGCAACCTCGGCACGACGAACGTCGCGCTGACCAACACCCAGGACGACCTGGCCGTCGCGGGTGCGGTCGCATGGAACAGCGACAACGCGCTCACGCTGACGTCGCGCAACGGCAGCGTCGATCTGCAGAAGGCCGTGTCGGCCAGCGGTACGAACGCCCGCGTGCTCGTCGACGCAGCCGACACGATCCGCATCAACGACGCGGTCAAGCTCACCGGCCAGAACGCGCATCTCGAACTCGATGCCAGGAACGGTCACGCGCTGGCGAACGACAATGCCGTCGTCACGCTGTCCGGCAAAAATGCATCGTTCCGCGCGAACGGCAACGACTACACGGTGCTGCACACCGTCGACGACCTGCGCGGCATCGACAACAACCTGAGCGGCCGCTACGTCCTCGGCAACACGATCGACGGCAGGGGCGCGCGCTTCCGCAGCATCGGCGGCGACAACCCGCTTGCCAGTGCGTTCAACGGCACGCTCGACGGGCTCGGCAATACCGTTGCGCGTCTCAACATCTTCAACACGGCCATCAACGTCGGCCTCTTCTCGCTGAGCCGCGGCAGCATCGGCAATCTGGTACTTGACTCGCTCGCCATCGCCGCGCCGTCGAACATCTACGGCGGATCGGTCGGCGGGCTCGTCGGTTCGACCCACGGCGGCCGGATCTCGAACGTGACCGCGAAAAACATGAACGTGTCGTACAGCGGTTCCGACTGGACGTTCGTCGGCGGCCTCGTCGGCTATCACGGCTCCGGCACGATCGAGCGTGCGCGTTTCGACGGCAAAGTCGCCGGCGGTGCCGGCACGTTTGCCACCGGCGGCCTCGCCGGGGTCAATCTCGGGACGATCCGGGACAGTCATGTACTGGCGAACACTGTCGTCACGGGCATCGGCGACGCGAGATATATGCCGAACTTGCAAAACGTCGGCGGGCTCGTCGGCATCAACCGCGGCACCCTCGACGGTGTCAGCTCGAGCGGCCGCCTCACGGCCCGCGACAATCTGGCCACCGGCGGACTGGTCGGCAACAACCATGGCGGCGCGATTCGCAACGCCTCTTCGAACATGGCGGTCTCCGCCGGCAAAGGCGGCGTCGTGGGTGGCCTGATCGGCCTCAATCGCGACGATGGCCAGATCGACAACGTCTATGCAGCCGGCTCCGTCACGACGACCGGTGGCGGCGCGGCCGGCGGCTTAGTCGGTGAAAATGCGAACGGCGCGATTCGCAACGCATCGGCGACGGGCGCGGTCTCGGGCGGACGAAACGGCGACGTCGGCGGCTTCGCCGGCCGGAACCTCGCTGACGGCACGATCGCGAATTCGGATGCGACGGGTGCAGTTGCGACGAATGGCGCAGCAAGCACTGGCGGGTTCGTCGGCAACAATGGCGGCAAGCTCGAACATGTCCTGTCGAACAACACGGTGACCGATCTCGCCAGCAAGAACGTCGGTGGCCTCGCAGGGATCAACAGCGGAGCAATCGAATACGCGCAGGCATCCGGCGCAGTCAAGGCCGGCAATGCCAGCCATACGGGTGGCCTCGTTGGTCTCAACACCGGAACGATCGACTCGAGCAAGGCCGAGGGCAGCGTGACCGCCGGTCTCGACAGTCGTACCGGCGGCCTCGTCGGAACGAACCGGGGCGACAACGCAGTCATCCGCGACTCATCCGCATCCGGCGGCGTGACGGCACAGCGCTCGGAAGTCGGTGGTCTCGTCGGGCAGAACGAAAAACGGGCACGGATCATCGCTTCGTCGTCGTCCGGCGCCGTTCACGGCGAACGCTCGAATCTCGGCGGCCTCGTCGGGACGAACGACGGCACGGTGACCGCGTCGATCTCGAGCGCGACAATCGGCAAGCAGACCCTCATCGGGTGGTGGCAACGTGGCGGGCTGGTCGGGTGGAATAACGGCACGGTCGAATCGAGCGCGACGTCGGGGCCGGCGTCCAAGGTCAACATCATCGGCCTGAACCTCGGGCAAATGATCGACACCAAGCCATTGGAACAACTCAAGTAACCGGGACGCATGAAGCCGGCAGGCCAACACCTGCCGGCTTCGTGAAAAATAGCGGGCGGGGAATTCAAAATCAAGGCGGCTATTGAACGCGTGATGGAGGCATATCGAGCACAACCGTGCTTGATGTCCAAGCCCGAATCGTTTGCTGATCTTCTTTAATCAGCAGGTTTTTAGCCCGCAGACACACGAGTGCAGCCTGCGATCACTCTGACGCAGATCTACCCCGTCGCCCCCCCGTTGCAAACGGTATGCCCCGGAATAGCGACGATGTGCCCCGGCACATGCAGTGGAACCCCGGGGTAGACATTGAAATCATCGAGACTTTGGCCATCTGCTTTGGCGTCCTCCACCCGATAATGGACATTCCCAGTCGCCGTCAGGCGCACGCCGGACGCTTCGCAAGCGACCGAAAGACCGTTACGAACTTTGGACGGTAACTGGCGAACGATTCCGCTGAATGCGAGATTGGCGACCACACTGGCGGACGGCTTTGCCTGACCGGTTCCCAACATTTTGACAACCGGTTTCACATCGAGCCGATAGACCGTCTCTGTCTCGACCGAGCGTAATACCTTGAGCGTGATAGTCTTTGTCTGCCCCGGAGAGAGGCTCATTCGAAACGGATACGCATAAAGAGACGGTTGCGCGATTTCTCCAACCGGCTCGAGACGTTCGCTTTCCAGCGGCACGCCGGGATTCAAAAGGCGTGACAAAGACACACTTACATACTCGGTGCGGGTTCCATTGTTAGCCACCTCAACCGACGTAACCTCGTGTCTTACCTTTGTGTCCTTCTGAATCAGGTCGATCTCGGCGATCGCCGGCATCGAAATCGCCAGGGCTGCCGCGCAGGCACCGCACAACAACATGGATGAAATGTATTTCATGCTGAAATGTCCTTAAACAATTCTCCCCTGTTTCTACGATCCGTCACCACCTTATTCGCCTGATGCGCGCTGGATCAAACCTCGGCAATCACGGTATATTGATCACCGGCTCAAACGTCATCGACAACACACCGCTATACGTGCCTGCGGTACTCTTGAAGTCGCCCGCGGGGGGATATGCATCGATGAGAAGGTTGTAATAGCCCACAGTATCAACGCCAACCCCTGGTGCCGCAGGATTCTGGAATTCCGTGGCCCGCCCAACTGCCAATGGTTTCGCCTCGCCTCCCTCTTCGGAACCCAGTTTGACCTCCGGTGTCCGAAACACCAACTCGGGAATCGACTGATGGCGAATCGTCAATGGCGAATCCAACCGAACCTGGAACTTTCCGCTGCTCGACACGATCTTCAGTCGCGCTTGCACCTCGTATGGCGTATTCCAGGCACCAAGCTGTTTCATTTCCAGTCCTTGATCGAACCAGCCCCCCGTCGCGTTTGTCACGAACAGGTTGTTCGGCAGCGACACGTGAGCGGTGACCTTGCTCGTCGTCTTGCCGGTCAGTTTCACCGGCTGTGCGACAGAAATGGTGGGCAACATCAGCAGGACGACCAGCCATTTCTCGAGAAAATGCTTTTTCACAGAAATTCCTACGGTTTAGTAACGACGGTGAACGTCAGGACATCGCTGTAATCACCATCCTTCGCCTGGGCATCGACTGTCGTTTTAAACGTCGGCACAAAACATGTCTTGCCCGAACTATCAAGCGGCAGCGCCGTGTCCGCGCTATTTGGCAACGATAGCGTCGAGGCACCACTATTCAACGCGATGCTATAAGGAACAAACTTTGACGCATCGTCGAGATTATTGAGTCTGTAATTTTTGTCGACGAAACCATTCGCATTGCTCGCATTAATGACAAATTTCTTGTCCTTGACAGCCGGCCCGGAATAAGTAAAACAAAGCTGATCTGCGGTTTTGGAAAGCGTCTTCTCCGAGGTTCCGCGAGGCAGATCTCCCAAACTCCAGTCTGGAGCAGACATACCTATCGCAATCTCTACAGGCGGCGGAGGCAGTTCTGGCTCCACCACGATCGTGCAAACGCCTTGATCCTCCCCATAGCGAATATAGGCGACCCCGCTTTTCTCACCAATATCATCACCGTTCGTGTAGTTCCCTGCACGAATGCCAATAGCAGGCCAATCTTTGATATCCTTATTCGAAATGGTAATCTTTATATTTGCAGTAAACTGTTTTTCCGTCTTCCACTGAGACGAATAAATCGCCAGGGCGCCGTTATACATAACATACCCCCCCGCCATATCCTTGAAAAGCGACGTATGCTTTTCATCATTCATATAAACAGCACTGGCCACACTACTGCTTGCACTCAGATTGCCATTTTTATCATACGTGTATAAAAGCACACCTCGCGATGTAAATCGCGAGCTACCCAAATACCCAGTCGTCGATTTGTAATCTATTGTAGTCTTGACAGTACTAGTTCCGTCGCCATTATCCGCCCAATAGCACGAACTATATCCATTACTCAAATTCTCGAGAATCAAATTGTATGCGTACGACTTTCCCGCCGACATAGCAAGCATCGCCAGCAGTACAAACCGATACCATCTCCGGCGCAAGTATGTCACGCAACTGATTTCAACCATATAAGATGCTCCAGAAAGCGATATCGACACGCACGAAACCCGAGTCAATCAATACATTCCATTTCAGATACCAGCCGTACGATTCGAGCAACCGATATTGAGAATTGGCTACGACAACACTCAACACCAGCCGTCATATCCTTCGCCTACACTCGACTCAATCACCTCTGTCAGTCGCGCTGTACGGTTTCGCTGCTCTTACCGCAAATCGTTGTACCCGCTGCCATGCAACTGATAGATCACCACGCCATAGCCAACGCTGACGAACAACGGTGCCGTTGCCGCCCTTTCCTGATCCGAGTCAACGACGATGTACTCTCGGGGTCGGAATGTCACGCGCCACACTTGTGTGTGATTTGGCGTGGCAAGCTCATTCAGTGCCATCCGGTATTTCTGCCCCGGGGACAGCACAAGCCGTCCGGGCAGAACCAGCAGCGTTGGCCCCTGAACCTCCCCGACCGGAACGAGTTGCTCCGGAGACTGCCCTGGATTCATGACCAAGTGCTGCGTGATGTCGAGGTACAAGGGCCCATCGCCGATATTTTCAACCCACAGTTCGCTCGCGGGCTTGTCCGGCGCCAGTGTGAGTTCAGCACGAGACAACTTCAAAAGACCTGCCGCATAACTGCAGGTGCAGCACAGCAGGGGCAACAACCCTAACGCCCAGTACCGTGTGAGCTTCATCACGGACATGTCACCGTCGCCGGGCTATCGTCGACATTCATCGACATGCGCTTCGTTGCGAAATACTGCGGCGTACCCGGGAACACGGCCACCGTCTGCGGCACCTTCACCGTGTCGTACACGACATTCTTAAACACCTGACGCACGTTGCCGGTATTTTCCAGCGTGATTCCGTCGCCTTCGCAACGATGCGTCCACGCGGATTTTTGTTTGGCCGGTGCCGGCATGTGCCGAACCAGTACGCCATAGCCGATCGCCACCGACATCGGCGCGGTGATCTTGTCGTCCGGCGCGTTGTCCACCTTCAGCGACCTGGCCGGCAGGATGTACATGCGATAAAGCTCTTCCCGCTCAGGCTCCGCCAACGATTTCAACACGATCGATCGCGTCTGGCTCGGACCGAGCGTCAGCCTGTCGGGGCTGGCCAGCATGCCCGGGTGCTCGACGTCTCCCAGCGCCACTTTCTTTTCCGGCATCACACCGGGATTCGTGACTTTCTGCACGTTGATGTTCAGATACAGCGGCGCATCGCCCACGTTCTTCACGGTCACGGTTTGTTCATGCGCATTGAAGACCTTCGTCGAGGCCGGCATCACCATGAGTTCGCCCTCGGCGTGGGCAACCTGGGTGGCTGCCATGAACAGGCCGAACAGCAGTGACAATGGGGTATATCGTTTCATTGCATTTCCTCTCTGATAGTTACCGGATCGTCATTTGCAACGGAAATAGTTGCCCTTGGGATCCTTCAGATCACATGTCAGACTGCGTCCGTCATGTTCGACCGTGACGAGCCCCAGCATCTTCTTGCTGACGATCGAGAACAGCCCGTTTGGATGCACCGTATCGCCCGTCTCGATGATCTTCCCGCTGACGGGCTTGTCGTTCTCGTCTGTCAGGAACCCGCTATAGATCATGCTGATTTCGATCCGCGCATTCGCCGAATACACCTGCCCCGGATGGGCGCGCACGATGTTTGCCGGCACCTCGATGTTCATGTCCAGGTTCTCGTTGTTGCCGAACACGCGAGCAAACGACACGTCGCGGTATGCATTGAGCGGCACCGCGTAGGTCCCGCCGCCCGCTACCGGGTTGCCTTCGACGTTGAATCCGTATTTCATGCCATCCAGATTCGGTGTCCTCACCAACAAAGCACTGCCGCTCGAGCTATAACGACCGAAAGCCATGCCGTCCTTGCTTGCCGCGACCATGCCGCGGTAGTTGAAGTCGACGTTGCTGCCGTCGCTACTCGTACCGATGTTCAGCGAGGCATCACCGCGCGTGCCGGAACGCGAGCCATAGAGGTTGACACCGTAGTTGTTGCCGACACGGTTGCCTGTGACACCGACTGTCGACGTGCCAAAGCCGTCAGCGAAATCCTTGCGAATATCACCGCTCAGTCGCGTCTGTCCGCCCGCATGGGCGGCGTTGAAGCTTCCCTGAACCTTGTCCAGCGTCATCGACGTGTTGAAGTACACGCCGTAGCCGCCGCTGCCACTCTGGTACCCGCCTTTTTGCACACCCAGCGCGAATGTCGCCCACAAGCCGTTCGGACGGTAATTCCAGCGCACCTCGGCCTGATGCGAAGCGCCGCCGAAACCCGACTTCTGGTAGTTGTAGCCGACGATCGCCTTGCGTACGTTGCGGCTGTACGAAAAGCTCGTGCTTGGCTGGCCGCTGTAAAAGCGCGACACATCCGTGCTCTGGTAGCGGCTCATCGAGAGACTGCCCAGCGCCTCGCTGGACATCGAGATGTTCAGGTAGCCGCCCACGCCACGCTCGCCGCTCAGCAAGCCGAGCGTCGGTGCGATATCGATGCCGGCAACCTGCGTCGGACGCGTGACGTTGATTTCCGCCGCCCATTTGCCGCCACGACCGGCCAGCACTGAAGCATTCATGTAGAACTGCTTCAGGTTACGACTGACTGCGGCTTCGAGCAGGTACCCGCCGCTGCCCATTTCCTTGCCGGCGGTGAAGTGCCACGCATTGCTGCCGGCACCGAAGTTAAGGTTGTTGACTTCACGACGCTCGCGGCTGACTACGTTGCCGTTTCGGTCGACAAGACGGACGTCGACCGCGTAATAGCCGCCCGGCAGGTCGGCAAAGCTGATTTCGTTACGACCGATCGATGCCGGCCGCTTCAGGATCAGGCGATCGTTGCGGTAAAACTCGTAGTTGCCTTCAGCCGTCGCATAAAGGATCAGTGAACCGGTGTTTGTGTTCACCTTCAGGTGCGTCTGGCTGCCGACCGTCACGAACTGGTCGAAGCTCGGCGACAACATCGTGCTGACCGATCCGGACGAGTAGTCGATGTTGTTCTGCTTCCCCGCCCGCACATACGTGCTGGCGAAGTTCTTCTGCAGGTAGTACGACGACACACCGCGGTCACCGCCGCTATAGCCGCGCGAGTCGGTCTGGTTCGCGAACCAGCTCACATAGCCGAAGCTCCGCGACGGAAGCCCGACCCAGGTATTCGCATTGATGTTCGCCGCCCGATAGCCATCGGACGACGCGCGCAGGTCGATCGACTGGTTGTTGACGATACCCAGATTCGTTTGCGGCGCAATGTAGTCTTCTTTCGCATCGCGAATCGAAATCGACCGCTTCAACTTGTCGACGGTCACGTGATATCCGTCGATCTCCTCGTCGCAGCCCCTGCTGCAACGCTTGTAATCCAGCTGAGAAACGACGCGTGTGAGTGTCGCGATGTCTTCCGCCGAAATGCCGTTTTCCTCGAACTTCGCGGCATCGAAACTCAGCACGCCCTGCGCTTGCGAAAATCCGATGAAGCCCGGCAACGTTCGTCCATTGAACGTTGCCACGTAATTAGCCGTATCGTCCATTTCAGCCGCACTGAATCCCTCTGGAATTCCGTACGAGATCTTCAGTTCCGCGAACGCATGCGACGAAACGAAGAGAAACGCACCCAGCCACAGCTTGTTGAAGCGAAAAGGGATTGGATCGACGAACACGCGATATCTAGGGAGGAAGAGGGGGCGAAAGGGACATTGGAAAACTTGTCGACTCGGAGCGAGACGGGAAGCCCTGCGATGAGGGCTTCCTGGCTACGCTTACTTCGTTTCTGCTGCGGCCAGCGGCTCGAACACTGCGACGAGGTCGCCGCTGTAGCTGCCGTTCGTGCTCGCCTTGCCGGTGACTTGCGTCGGTGCGTCGACGTTGATCTTCAGGTCGTGAATCTCGTCATAGCCGCCGGTGACGGCGGTCGTTTGCGTGATCTTCTGGACCGCGCCGAACTTGACTTCCGATTCGCCGGCAGCGCTGCCGATCGTGACCTTTGCGTTCTGCATTTCGTACTGGCCGTTCGACATCTTCAGCGGCTGCGCCAGCGAGACGTTGAAATCGGCGTTCTTCGTCCACACGCGAACCGGCAGCGTCTTCGAGAATTTCGATTGCGTGTGATCGTTCGCTTGCAGCTCTTCCGTGCCGTACCACGTCGAACCGTCCGGCTTCGACACGAAGATGGCATCGTTGATCTGTGCCGTCAGCGTGATCTTCTTCGACACCGTGTCGGCCTGCGCCGTGTGTGCAACGCCGAACAGTGCCGAGGTCACGCCCAGTGCCAGAACGAGTTTGTTGAGTTTCATCAGATGGTCTCTATAAAGCGAGTTGCGGAAATGAAATGCCGCATTCAAATTGAATCGGCAATCTATGCGTGGAAGATTGTTTCCACTGCCGCTATTTTCCGAGAGCGGCTTCTGATGATGAATAGGACGATTTTTATAACTACGGCAGAAAATAATCGTACAAGTACGAATATTCAATTTTTCAAGGGTCCATCCCGGCAATTGTCAGACCAATCTCACAGTTTTCAGACGCAAAACATGCTTTGCATCTGACCAACGACCGGGCTGGTATTCGATGTTTGTCTCCGTGTCAGATAGCCCGGACACAAACGAACGGGTACGCCCTCCATTTCACAACGCTCCGACCTGGGGCCTGCACCGGCACGCACCCGCACGGCGCATGCGATTGCGTTCGCTGGAAATGCCCGGCCGGCCGTCGAGCAGACATGTGTGGGATGGAGGGATAAGCAGGCGCCGCCGAACAATAAGGTGACCGATCCCGCGAGCGCATGTCGGTGGCCCGGCAAGCATCAACAGCGGGAGGATCGACGACGCAAGCCGGGCAGAAGGCAGCGTGATGGCACTGCACGCGAATCCCGACGGCCTCGTCGAGGCGAACGACGGAACGGTGACTGCATCGGTCTCGGGCAGGATGATCGGCAAGCATACCGTCAGTGGGTGGAGGCAACGCGGCAGGCTGGTCGGTTGAAATAGCGGCACGGTCGGAATCGAGTTCGACGCCCGGCCCGCCTGCGACATCGCACCGATCGGATTTGGCTTCGATCTCCGTCCAGCATCGCCCCAAGTATTGCCACACGCACCTCTCGGCCGGATCAACCGCCACACGACGTCGCCACCGAAAAACAAAATTAGTATTTGTACGAGTGAATTAATTAGTTTTTTCTTACTTGTCAAAAATACCAAATTCCGTTCAAACGATACGATTGATCCAGCTCCGAAAAGAGTTAAACCCGATCCCAACCACGTTGAATATGGAGAATCTCGTGAAATTCAACAAGTCAATTCTGGCACTCGCCGCTGTCGCTGCAACGTTCGCAGCCGGGTCCGCGATGGCTTCCGACGGCACCATCAACTTCACCGGTTCGATCACTGCGGCATCGTGCTCGATCACCGGCAACACCGGCGCCAACGTCTCCGGCGAGAAGGGCAAGCAGAATATCGCGGTCAACCTCGGCAAGGTGAGCGCCGACGCGATCGGAAGCACCGAGAACGGTGGCGTCTCGGCCGGCACGAACATCAGCCTCGCGCTCGACTGCGGCGCCTCCGCCACCGACGTAACGACCGTCGCGATGAAGTTCGACGCTGTCAACGGTTCGGGTCTCGACGGCAAGAACAACAAGCTGCTGAAGGTTGCCGGCGACGCCGAAGGTGTCGGTATCGGCTTGTTCGATGCAGACAACAAGCAACTGAACCTGGCCGCAAACGACACCATCACCGGGAAGCTCGTCAAGGGCGGCACCGATGAGGCGCCGGTGTACACGGCCACGCTGAACCTGCGTGCCGGCTACATGGCCAACGGCGCAGCGATCAAGCCGGGCGTCGCAAACGGCACGCTGCCGTTTACGCTGACCTACCAATAAACCACCCGAACAGCGACGAGGCGCGCCTTCCCCTCGTCGCGTCTTCTCTACACCCATTCCGTCATGAAGAAATCATTCATTGCCGCCATCGTAGCGGCCGGTTCACTGCTGCCGTTTTCTCCCGCGGCGCAAGCCGGCATCTCGCTGAATGCCACGCGTGTCGTCTATGCCGCGCCCAGCAAGGAAGCGTCCGTGCTTGTCCGCAACCAGTCGAAAGACGACGTGATGATTCAGTCCTGGCTGGAATCCGATAACGGAAATGGCGACCTTCCCTTCGCCATCACGCCGTCGCTGAGCCGCCTGGCGGCGGGCAAACAACAAACGCTGCGCATTTTCTACTCAGGCCAGGGCTTGCCTGACGATCGCGAGTCCGTGTTCTGGCTGAACGTGCAGGAAATCCCTCAGAAACCCAAGGACGACAACACGCTGCAAGTCGCGGTGCGTCAGCGAATCAAGCTGTTCTATCGTCCGGCCGAGCTCTCGGGCAAGCCGAATGAAGCGGCGCAGCAACTCAAGTGGCGCTGGGCTGCCACGAGTGGCGACGCAGCGCTGGAGGTCGTCAACGACACGCCGTATTACGTGTCGCTCATCAAGGGCCGCATCGTCAACGGCACGCAAGCCCATGCGGTTCAGGTCGAAATGGTCTCGCCCAAATCGTCTCGTCAATTCAAGGTGACAGACATGGCCGGCCACGGCAGGCCGGCGAACGCCAGGATTGAATTCGGATCGGTCAACGATTTCGGCGGAGTCGACGAACACGAGTCTGAACTGACCAGGTAACAGATCGCGGCAGGCTGGATCTCGTCGATTCCGATCCATTTCGCTTATTCAATTCTACTAATCAACAGGGCCAGCGCGTTTTCGAAGGTTTCAGGCAACGAAAGGCACGCGATCAAATCATGGATATCATCGAAAAGAAACTCGACTTGCGGGCAACAGCTTGCCAGGGAGCATCCTGTTTGATGGCACTTGGCACCATCATTGCGCCTGCGGTCACGCAAGCCGCCGAATTCAATGACCTGTTCCTGAAGAAAGGCGAAGCACCTGTCGAGATCAAGTATCTCGAACAAGGCAGTACCGTTCCGCCCGGCAATTACGACGTTGACGTCATGCTGAACCATCAGCCGGGCAAACGAGCGACCGTTCTGTTCCGTGCCGACGACAACAATGTCGTCAACCCCGTCATCACGTTCGGCATGCTGAAGTCGCTCGGTATCGACGTGACGCGGCTCGAGAAAGAGAACAAGATCGCGGCCGGTCTTGGTGACAATGCCATTCTCGATCTGCCCCGGTTGATCGACGGTGCATCTGCCGATTTCGACGTCGGCTCGCTGACACTCGACATCAGTATTCCGCAGGCGTACGTGCCTCGCCGTTCGCGTGGCTATGTCGATCCGTCGTTGTGGGACGACGGAGTGACGGCGGCGTACAGCAACTATCAAGCGGCGTACAGCAACGACACCGGATCGGACTACAACAGCAACTACTTCTATCTCGGATTACGCAACGGCATCAACGTTGCAGGCTGGCGCATTCGCAACGAGTCTTCGTTGTCGAGGCGACAGCGCACATCGCCGCAGTTCACGTCCAACCGCACCTACGCGGAACGCGACATACGCGGGATGAAAAGCACGTTGTCGATGGGCGAGCTGTATTCGACCAGCGACATCTTCGACAGCGTACGCTTTCTCGGCGCGAAGATCGGCACCGATACCGGCATGTTGCCGGACGACGAGAACGGCTTCGCACCGGTCGTGCGCGGCATCGCGAAATCCAATGCCGTCGTCGAGGTACGTCAGAACGGATACACGATCTATTCGACGACCGTGACACCCGGCGCGTTCGAACTCAAGGATATCTATCCAAGCGGATCGAACGGCGATCTCGAAGTCCGGATCACGGAATCGGACGGCAGCGTCCGCACCTATACGCAACCGTACTCGCTGCTGCCGGTGATGGTCCGGCGCGGCTCGATGCGCTATTCATTCGCCGCAGGCCAGTTTCGCGGCTACGGTCATGACGGTCCGCACCCGATGTTCGCGCAGGGTACGCTCGTCTACGGCCTGTCCGACAATGTGACCGGCTACGGCGGCTTCACCGGCGCCGAAAAGTACGCGGCGATCGCGCTCGGCGTCGGCCTCAATACGCGGCTCGGCGGCGTGTCGTTCGACATCACGCACAGCCAGTCGAATGCGCCGGGTCGAAAGGCGAACGGGCAAAGTTTCAGCATTCGCTACTCGAAAACGCTGGCCGCCACCGACACGACGTTCACGATGGCTGCCTATCGATATTCGACCGACGGCTATCGCACGTTCGCACAGCACGTCGACGATCTGAATCCGCTTCGGGGCGACGGAGTACGTCGCCAGAAGAGCGACGTCAGGCTGTCCGTCAACCAGTCGCTCGGTCGAAGCGGCTCGATCTATGCGGGCGTCTCGGATACGAGTTACTGGAACCGTGGCGGTTCGAGCCGCAACGTCCAGCTTGGCTACAGCGGTGCACTGAAGAACCTCAGCTACAGCCTGTCGGTCGCGCATACGAAGGACACCGGCCCGTTCGGCCGATCCGATACGCAGTTCGGCGCGTCGGTCAGCTTTCCGTTCGGTCGCAGCTCGAACGCGCATCGCGTGAACTCGAACGTCGTCGCATCGACCTCCGGCGCCCTCAACATCCGGTCCGGCGTGTCAGGCTACCTGGACGAACAGAACCGGTTCAACTACTCGGTCGACGGCAATTACGAGAAGAACAGCGGCGGGTCGGGCAGCATCGGCCTCGGCTGGGATACGCCGCTGGCCAAACTGACCACGAACTACAGCCAGTCCGGCGACAGCCGTCACGTCGACGTCAACGCGTCCGGCTCCATCGTTGCGCATGGCGGCGGCATTTCGCTGGGCCAACCGGTCGGCGAAACGTTCGCGATCGCCGAAGTGCCCGGCGTGAAGGGTGCGCGCTTCTCGGTGTCGTCAACGGTCGACACGGATCGCCGCGGGTATGCCGTTCTGCCGTACGTGCAGCCGTATCGCTACAACTGGATCAACATCGATACGGAAAGCCTCGGGAACAACACGGAGATTACCGAGAACGCCAAATCGGTGGTGCCGACACGTGGCGCCATCGTGAAAACGCGGTTCGCCGCGGAAATTGGCCGACGCATCCAGTTCGACGTCACGCAAGACAATGGCGGCAAGGTGCCGCTCGGCGCGACAGCTTACGACCAGGACGGCAAGATCCTGGGCATGGTCGACAACGGGTCTCGCGTGCTCGTATTCGGCGTCAAGGACCAGGGGCGGATGTCGATTCGCTGGAGTGCCGGAAGCTGCGAAGGCAACTACGCACTTCCCGCTCAAAACAAGGCGCTTGCCTACGAACGCATCGCGATGACTTGCAGGATGGCGGAGCGTTAAAGCGTAATCACAACATCGAAGTCGGGAAAAAATCCGTGGCGCCTCACTCGGCATCGAGTCCACGCCTATCGCCTACCGATCGTCGTAAACGGCCCAAACGCATTCAGCCATTGAATGCCTCGAGGTGAATCCATCCAACTGGAAATGACTATGCGCAAGATATCCATACTGGCAGGCATTTTTCTGTTCAGTGCCGCAGCAACCCCGGCGTTGGCCGACGAACCGTGCTACACGGATCTGCCAGAACGAAAGCACGGCATATTTACGATCAACGGGTATGACGTACCGGAATTCAATCCTTCTGTTCCCATAGGCACAGTCCTCGATTCAAGGGAACTTAACACGTCGGGCAGTACCTACCATTTCTACTGCATGGACAATAAGAACGTAGGTAAAGTTCTCAATGGACGCCTGGGTGAAGAGCCGGAGCCGATCTATAAAACGTATTCGTCTGGCGTCAGCGGCGTCGGCATACGGATGCGCTATAGCAAGGGCTCGGTGAATACAGACTGGTGGCCTCTTGAGGTCACTATTTCCAGTCACACGCTGGTCCAATCCCCAAACCCTATCCTGATCGAGTTCGTCAAAGTCGGGCCGATCACCGCCAAGGGAAAGCTGCAGGGCCGAATCGGCGGGACATGGGCGCGCGACGGCCGATACCTGTTTACGTCATACGAGATCACCGGCAGCATCACCATTACGCCGAAGGTACCGACATGCTCGGTTTCGACCAAGAAGATCAGCGTTTCAATGACGCCATCGGGATCCATTGCAACGCGCGATTTCGGCGGCATCGGCGGAACGTCTCCCGAGCGCGATTTCGGCATTACGTTGAATTGCTCCGGCGGCGACGAAGGCACATCGACAAACGCCTACGTGACCTTGACTGACCAGACCGATTCGTCGAACCGCTCGAATACCCTGTCGCTCACGACCAATTCCACCGCAAAGGGCGTCAAGGTTCAGGTCCTGAAGGATGGCAAGCCGTTGAGTTATGGCCCTGACTCGAGTGCGCCGGGAACGGTCAACCAATGGAAGGCCGGCAACATCAAGCGGGGGGTAAGTACCTTCGAGATTCCGTTGAAGGCTCGCTATATCCAGACCGGCTCGACGATCAAGAGCGGAACGGCAAACGCGGTTGCGACATTCACGATGAGCTATCAGTAGGGCGTCGGCTTCGTCGACGCTGCCGGCATGTCGCCGACGGCGGTATGCATATCACCGCTACCGTCGGCACACGACCTGCGCCGGATGTCTGTCTCGTGAACATCAATGGCAATTCAAGCGCAACCGCCGCGAGGCTGCCGAACTTGCCATCGTGCCAATCGCCGGGCTTCTTGCGAGCACTGATCGAAGATACGACACGTTCGCGCGAATCCCGCGCTACCCTGGATCAGGACCGGCAGCTCAATCGACGCCGCTACACCAATCCATCGAGCGCACGACGAATCTCCGCACGAAAGGCAGTCCAACCGGACCGCATGCCGTCGATCCCGGTATCGCTGACGACTTGCTCCATCCGGGCACACGCGCCGCTGACCTCCGAATCGCCTGCAAGCGCAAAGCCGCCACGCATCGAATGCAGCTCCACTTTGACCGCGTCGAGATCACGGCGCTGCAATGCTGCGTCGAGCACCTCCAGAGACCGAAGCGTCGTCGCGTGCAGCGCATTGCGAATCTCCTCCGTCACGACGGACGACTGGCCAGCTCGATGCATCGACCGCGTCTCGCGCGTCGCATGCCGCCGCAGCACCGCATCCAGCGCATCGATCGACAACGGCTTGAGCACGACCTCGACAGCACCGGCCTGCCTGCAACGCCGATAGTCCTCATCCGTCGCATGCGCGGTCATCGCGATCACCGGCACCGTTGCACCCTGTTCGCGCAGGAAATTCGCCAGCGCGAAACCGTCGAGCTCCGGCATGCCGAGATCGGTCAGCACGAGGTCGAACGGCTGCCCGAAGTACGCACGCATCGCCTCGATGCCGTTCGTCACGATCGTCGCGTCGTGGCCAAGCGCGGCAAACTGGTCACGCAGCAGCGCGCGGCTGGCCGGGTGATCCTCGGCGACCAGCACGCGCAACGCGGGGATGATCTCTTCAGCCTGCGCGGCTGCCGGTACGGCATCGTCCTCGGCATGACTGGCCCGCCAGCCGGCAGGCGCTTCCGGCAACGGCGCACGGCAACGAATGTCGATCCGTCGCCCGGCCGGCTCTCGACCGTCAGTTTGCCGTGCATTGCCTCGGCGATCCGGCGGCATAGCGGCAACCCGAGCCCGGTCCCGCCAAAGCGCCGGAAGATCGACGGATCGGCCTGGATGTACACGTCGAACAGCGTCGGCAACGCTTCCGGCGGAATGCCGATGCCCGTATCGCGCACTGCGATCTCGACCGGTCGCGGATTTCCCCTGCCCGCCGCCAGCCGCGCGTCGATCACGACATTGCCCTGTCCGGTGAACTTGATCGCGTTGCTGACGAGGTTCGACACGATCTGGCGCAACCGCGTCGGGTCGCCGACATAGCCGTCCGCCAGATCCGGTGCAGCACGATATTCGAGCGTCAGCTGCTTCGCATCCGCCAGCGGCCGAAAGATTGCCGCAACGTCGCGCAATACGTCGCGCACGTCGAACGGCACATGCTCGAGCATCATCTGGTTCGACTCGGCCTTCGACAGATCGAGCACGTCGTTGATCATGTGCAGCAGCACGTCCGACGACGACATGATGGTTTTCAGTCGCCGCGCTTCCGAAGGTGGCAGCGTCGCACGCTCCATCAGCTCGAGATTGCCGATGATCGCGTTGAGCGGCGTGCGGATCTCGTGGCTCATCGTCGCGAGGAATGTCGATTTCGCGCGGTTCGCGTCGTCGGCCGCTTCGCGGGCTTCGCGCAGCTTGTCCTCGGCCTGCTTGCGTGCGGTGACGTCGGTCAGCGTGCACAACAGCACGTCGACACCGCGGTAGCGCGTACGCAGCACGTTCGCCGCGAGGTAGGTCGTGCCCTGCCCGGCCAGCTCGACCGCCAGCTCCTGCGTGACCATGCGGGCACCTGGCGCGCGTTCGCCGAAGGCCTGCCAGATCCGCTTGCCGAGTGGCGGCCCGGCCACCGCTTCGTCGTACGCGCGCATCGTGTCGTTGCGCACCATCGTCTCGCCGTCTTTCACCGAGAGCAGCATCAGCCCGGCGGGCGCCGCGCGAATCAGCGTCCGGTTGAGCGCCTCGCTCTCGATCAGCCGGATCGCCCTGCGGTTTGCCGGGCGCAACGCGCGCCGGTCGAACGTCACGATGGCCACCCAGAGCAACGTGACGGCGATCAGCGCCAGCCCGAGCGTGGCGCCCACGCCGAGCAGCGTGGCTTGCAAGACACTGCGCCACGAAAAAGCGGTCACCATGACCAGGCTGGAGCCAGGCAAGCGATCGCTGATCACGAAGCGTGTGCCGATCCGGCGCACGACCACGTGCTCGCCGAACGGAGCGCGCACCGGATTCAGCCGCTGCTCGACCAAGGCCCGGTCACGCAACCTTCCGATCACGATGTTCCCGTGCGCATCCATGACGGCCGTGTCCTCGTCGCTCGATTGCGGCGCCATGATATCGGCGACGTCGAACGAGCCATTGATGACCAGCCAACCGAACGGCTGGCCATCCCGGTCGTCCAGGCGTCGCGCGAACCGCAGGACGTCGCGGCCCACCACCGGATCGAAGCGCCAGTCGAGCATGAAGACGCCGTTCGGCAATCCCGATTTCTGTTTCTGCACGCCCGTCGGCATCAACGTGGCAATCAACGAAGACAGGCCACTGTCCGCCTGGAGCCCGCGCGCATGCGCGACGAGCGGCGCCCCGAGCACGGCGAGAAAGCGGCCGTCCAGACCGATCAGGTAAGCCCCCGTCGGTACGCCGCCGGCGACTTGCGCCGGCGGCCCACCGACGGGATCCAGCCAACCGATCGCCGCTGCCAGATAGCGCTCATACGACGCAGCGGGGCCCGCTGCGGTCACCTCGGCCAGCGCGAGCACCTGCTCCACGCCGTTGCCATTGCGCCAGAGCACGCGTCCGCGCCCTTCGTCGAATTGCCGAAGCACGTCCGGCCGCGCGGCGGCACGGTTGTCCCAGGCGCGCTCCATCCGCCCCCCGTAAGCCATCAGCATCGCATCCGTCGTGCTCGTACTCGCGTAGAACTGCGCCTCGCGCTGAAGAAACGTCGAGCGCGCCTGTGCGAGGTAGTCGTGGACATCGAGCCGCACGACCAGCGCCGCGCATACCAGGATAAACACCGTGATCGCCGTGCCGCCGCCATACAGCAGCCCCTGTTGCTGGCGCCGCACGCGGCTGGGATCGAACGGCCTGCGCGCCGCTTCGGCAGCGTGCGCGACGAGCGTTTTCAGAGTCGAAGGCATGGGTGTCGTCGGGGTCGGCTCATACCGGACAGGCATCGATGCGCACGGCACGGCGCCGTGCCACGCCCACTATTCGGCGTCGCCGGTTTCCTCGGGTAGGTGCCCTTCGCTCGCGTAGCGGATCAGGTCGACGTCGCGCACGATGCCCAGCTTCTTCATCGCGCTCGATTTCTGCGAGCTGATCGTCTGCTTGCTGCGATGCAACTGCGTCGCGATTTCGCCGACCGTATAACCCGCGCAATAGAGCCGCACGACTTCGATTTCGCGGTTGGTCAGCGGCCGTGTGCTCGGTGCGATCTCGCTGTTGTCGAGCAACTGCTTGATGAACGGCGACAGGTAGTGCGCGCCGACGAAAGCGGCATGCACCGCGCCGACCAGATGCGAAATCGCATCCGATTTGCTCAGGATGCAGCGCACGCCTTGCTTCTGGATCGCACGCAACACGCTCGGGTTGTCGAGCATCGTGATCGTCACGAGGTGAAGCGCGGGGAAGCGGCGCTGGAGAAAGGACAGCAATGCAAGACCGTCGCCGAACTTGCCGCCCGGCATCACGTAATCGACGACGAGGACGTCGCTCTGCTGCTCGTCGAGCATGGCCACCAGGTCGGTCGAATTCGACACGGTGCCGAGCAGCTTGATCGTGCTGCTTCCCGAGAGCGCCTGCGACATCCCGAGCGCGGACGACGGATGATCATCCGCCACGATCACACGCACAAAAAATTCATCCATGACTTCAATTCTCCCCGATACGCGCGGCTCGGCTTTTCATGCCTGGACTGGATGACACTCGCCTCCCCCTGTCGACACGGACAGGCAACCGTGTCCGGAAAGCCGAATCGTGTTTGCCACATTCTAAGATAAGTGTCGGACCCGGCGTCATGCCGGTGATGTGACACCGCGACATACCGTGCGTGGTGGCGTTTTCATGGTGGACTGAACTGTTGCCAATTCGTCAGGATCGACGGCGCACACGCCATCCGCGCCATACCCGACGCAATCGTCCGGAACCGTAAGCCCGGCGTGCCGCCCACGGTATCCTATCGCTTGGCGATCGGCCCTTCGTGTTCGTCCGCCGACCGTTGCCACTCGATCAGTGCTCTCCGCTTCTGCGACGGCGACATCATCATGTACTCGTTCAGCATCGTGAGAAAGTCCCGTCTGGACTTCTCCGGCAGCGTCGCGAATACCAGCAACAGCCCGAACACCTTCCCCATATAGCGCACGGCCCTCTCCTTTCTTCTTCAGTCGTGATCGCAATGCATCGGAGCGATGCGCCGCGTCTGCCTTCTTTGTTCCGTGTGGCGGGTGATCATCGCGCCCCCCCGGCCGGCTGCGACCCGATGAATCTCTCGATCGGCACCACCCCCGCCACGCTGCGACCATGCACGCCGGCCGCCGGCGAACCGGTTCCCCGCCGCCGTGCGATACGGGCGAGTGCGCGACGCAGATCGGCCAGCATCACCGGCTTGGTCAGCACGCACTCGACATTCGCCGCCGCGTAGCGCCCGGCTTCGTCGGGCGCCAGATGCGACGCGACGACGATCACGTCGCACGGCAGCGCGCGCTCGAACACGGCCTCCGCGAGCGCGCCCGCCCGCATGTCCGGCAGGTCGGCACCGAGCAGCAGCACGTCCCATGCGCCACGCGCAAGCAGGTCGAGCGCCTCGCCCGCACGGGCCGCACTGCCGACCACGCACCCCAGTGCATCGAGCTGCTCGCTGAAGATCGATCCGTTGACGGCCGCGTCGTCGGCCACCAGCACGCGCAATGCGCGCGGGCCCGGCACGGATACCGGAACGTCGCCCCTGCGAAGCCGCGCACCGTGCCGGTCATGGGACGCGCGGCCCGCCACGCCCGCATGGATCATCGCCGCGCGCAGCCCGCTCAGCGAATAACTCGACACGCGAATCGTGCGGCCCGCGACATCGGGCTGCAACGGGCCGTCCGGCGTGGCCAGCACGATCGGCGCGCGTCCGCCGAGGCTGTCGAGCTCGTCGCGCCGCCAGTGATCGGAATCGCCGAAGAGCACGACCGCATGCGCACGCGCGAGGCACCCGGCGGCGATGCCGATCGGACTCGCGTGCATCGCGACGTCGAAGCCCCACGCACGCAGATGCGGGAACGCGTACGCCCGCCACGCATCGTCCGGCGACACGACGATCAGCGTGCGTCCGGCGAATGCATCGGACGCAGTTTCCGCAGCGATGCCCATCCCCAATGGCAGGCGTACCGTGAAGCAACTGCCGACGCCCTGCGTGCTGTCGACCGCGATCGCGCCGCCCATCGCGCCAACGAGCCGGTCGCACAGTGCCAGGCCGAGCCCCGTGCCGCCATAACGCCGCGTAATCGACGCATCGACCTGCGAGAACGGCTTGAACAGCCGCGCCTGCTGCGCGGCGTCGATCCCGATGCCGGTATCCTCGATGCCGATCGCGAGCTCGGCCGCGCCGCCTGCATACCGATGCACGGACACGCGCGCGACGACGTGCCCGTCACTCGTGAACTTGATCGCATTGCTCAGCAGGTTGGCCAGCACTTGAGCGAGCCGGGTCGGATCGCCGCGCATCCGCTGCGCGTCGCTCGCGCCGATATCCGCAAACAGCGACAATCCCTTCGCTTTCGCGACGGGCGCGAACGCGGTGAGCTCGCGCTCGATCACCGCGATCACGTCGAACTCGATCGACTCGACCGACATCGCACCGGCTTCGATCTTCGAGAAATCGAGGATGTCGCTGACGATCGCGAGCAGCCCCTCCGCGGACGCGCGCACGGTGTGCACACGGCTCTGCTGCGATGCATCCAGCGCGGTGCGTTCGAGCAATTCGAGATTGCCGAGGATGACGTTCAACGGCGTGCGGATCTCGTGGCTCGTCGCGGCGAGGAAGGACGACTTCGCCGCATTCGCCGAATCGGCCGCGCGCACGGCTTCCTCGAGCGTGTGCACGAGCCGGTGCTTGGCACTCACGTCGGCGATCGCGGCGATCAGCACGTCCTCGCCCTGGTAACGCGCGCCGCGCGCAGTCACTTCGAGATGCGCGGGGGCGCCGGTGCCGTCGTCGAGCACGAGATCGGCTTGCATCGTCTCGCCCGCGCCGCCGTTCGCGACGAACGCGTCGTACTTCGCCAGCACCTGCCCGGACAGCGCGTGATGATCGCCGTCGTGCGACGGACTCATCTGCGTCAGCGCATCGCTCGCCAGCATCACGCGGCGGTCGGACAGCGACACGAGTCCGATGCCGACGGGCGCCATCCCGATCACGCTGCGGCACAGATCCTCGCTGTCGAACACGCGCGCCGAGCGCGCGTAGACGGGCACGAGCACGCGCCGGTAGAACCGCATGAGCAGCAGCCACATCACCGCGATCGCCAGCAGCGACGTCCCGACGAGCGCAGCGGCCTGCACACCGATCGCGGCCGCGACGTCGGCCCAGGACAGCACATAGGCGATCGCCCAGCCGGTCGCGCCGAGCGGACTGCGGAACACGATCGTGCCGTCGCGGAACATCGCTTCGCCCGGCGTGCCTTCTCCATGTGCAACGTCCAGCTCGAGCAGACGCTCATCGAGCGCCTGCGTGCGCTCGACCTCGGGATCGATCGCGACAAGCCGGTTGTCCGCCGTCGTGATGAAGAACACGCCTGTCGCGCGACGGTCCTGCAGCCACGACAGCAGGTATTCAGGCGCGTATTCCGTCACCAGCACCGCGAACGGCCGGCCATCGGCGCGCGCCTCGGCGGCGATCCGGATCCGGCGCTGGCCGGTCACCGGATTGACGTACGGCGGCAGCCAGTGCACGTGCGGCCGGCCATCCGCGCCGAGCGGCGGCACTTCGGCGAAATCGATGCGCAGCGCGTCCAGCACGCGCGCACGTGCGTCGGTGGTGGCGAGCGCCGGGTTGTCGCGCGACAGGTGCGGCACGAGGCCGAACAGCCCCGTGCGCGTGCTGTAGTGGTAACCCTCTAAAGTGCGGCCGCGATTGATCGAACTCGCCGCGCAGATGCGCGACAGCATGAACGACAGCGCGATATAGCGCGCGACCTCGTCGCGCTGCGCCGTTTGGCCCGGCACGCCGACCACGAGCGACGGATAGGGCTTGATCGCAATTTGCTGGCCGTTGGCGAAGAAATCGTTCACGACATCGGCCGGCGCCGCGCCGAGTTCGCGCCAGATCAGCTGCGTGTTCGTGACGCCGTTGCGGAACGACGTCTCGCTCACCTGGATCTCGTCGACGGTTTCCTCGACGCCGTTCAGGAAATTGCGCCGCTCGCCGTCCAGATGGCCGTAAACGATCGATGCGATCCCGAGCCCGCAGGCGATCAGGATCAGGATCGTCACGACAATGGCGCCGCCGAACATCGAAATGCTCTGATAGCGGCGAATGGACTGAAGCGTGCTGTACGGCATGGCCTGGCGCGACGGCGCGTCGGGCTCGGCGGTCGAGCGAATGCCCGGCCCGAACGGACGTCACGATGGAAACGGATGGGATGGAAGTGTCCCGATCATGCCAAACGACACGAGGGAAATCAGTCGCGTCAGGCCGTTTTAGTACACGTCTGACTTGTTTGATTAATTGTTTTGAACTTGACCGATTCTTTGACGCGGATTTGCTCGGTAAACGTGTCCGACCCGCAGCGGCTGAACGCGAAAAGCGGCGGCCGCAAAAGCGAAATACCGCCGGCAAGCCGGCGGCAAAAGATGCGTCCACGGAGGTGGCGCACCTGAGGCACTCGATTCAACGCACGCGGGTCATGCCCGACGGAACGACCCGCGCGCTGCAGCAGCGCGCGACGCGCCCGCTCAGTTCTGCGTGAGCGGATTCAGCGTCGTGCACAGGAAGCCCGTGCAGTTCTTCGGCGTGAAGTAGAACGACGCCATCACCGGCGAGGGCGCGCCGAGCGCGATATCGCTCAGATACGCGGTGCCCTGCGCGCCGAACGTATTCGCCTGCTGGACGAAGTTCGCGCCGGTCGACTGGATCGCGGCCGACTGGTACGCGAAGGTCGGCGACTGCGTCTGGTCCTTCACGTAGATCCACGCGATCGCCGTGCCGAACGCCATCCCGCCCTTCGCGCGATAGCCCTTCGCGCCCTCGCCGTTGGCCTGTGCGATGAAGTCGCTGACGGTCGACGTCGGCGCCAGCGCGTCGTACGTGTAGGTCGCGCTCGACGCGTTGTTCTTCATGTACACGTTCGCCTGCACGGCCCCCACCACCATCGGGCCGAGGAACCAGTACCCCGACTGGCCCTGGCCGTTCGCCTGCGTGAGGAACGCGTTGGCATCGGCCGGCAGGCCCGTCGTCGTGTACGTGTAGGTCGCCGACGACCCACCGTCCTTGCGATAGAGATCGCCGTACGTGAGCGGCCCTTCGTAGCGATAGCCGCTCGCCCCCTGTGCGTTGGCCGCGTTGACGAAGGACGTCATGTCGGCCGGCGCCGCCTGCAGCTGGTACGTGTAGGTCTGCGCGGTGCCGTCGTTCACGAAGATCGATTGCGTCCCGCCGTTGCCCGCGTTGTAGTAGTAGTCGCCCAGATAGCGGAAGCCCTTCGCGCCTTCGCTGTTGACCAGTGTCAGGAAGCTCGCCTTGTCGGCCGAGACGGGCTGCGCCTCGTAGCGCCAGGTCATCGCGCTGCCGCCCGAGCCGCTCGACCCGCCGTTGCCGCCGCTTCCCGTGCCGCCTGAACCCGACCCGCCGGTGCCGCCGCTGCCGCCGTTGTTGCTCGTGCCCGATCCGCCGGCAGGCGAGGAATTGTCGTCACCGCCGCCGCAGGCGGTCAGTGCGAGGCAGGTCAATGCGATCAATGCAACGGCTTTCATCGGGATCACCTTCTGAATGAACAGGACGAACGCAGCCGGCACGCGCGGATCTCGCCGCGCGCACGGACTGTCACGCATCACGAATCAGGAATCGGCCGGCGGCGCACCGCCGGCCCGGAGACGTCAGTTGACCTGCAGCTGGCCACCGCGGCCGAGGCCGCCCTTGACGTCCTGCGCCTTGTAGCTGCGCAGTGCAACCACCATCTTGTTGTACGCGTCGATAAACGCGACGACCGTCGCCTTGCCTTCCGGCGTCGACGAGAAGCCGGCGAGCGCACCGCCCACGCCGCCGCCGAAGCCGCCCAGCGCCGCGCCGTAGTTGGTCGCCGTCGAGCTGCCTTCCGACGCCGCGATCTGCACGGCCGAGCGCACGTCGAACAGCGTCAGCGTCACGACCGACGCCTTCGTCTGCAGATGGCCGGCCACGGCCGCCACCGCGCTGTTGCCGATCAGCCCGCCGATCATGCTGCCGATGCCGCCGATCGGCGAATCGTTGATGACGATCTGCGGTTCCATGTAGTAGTCGGCCGCGACACGCTGACCCTTCTGCTGCTTCGAGCCCGCGCGGTATTCGCCCGAGTTGCGCTGCAGCTGCGTGATGCGCGACAGGCGCGCGTCGCTCTTCTGGTTGCCGATCGACGTGATCACGAAGCAGTTCGACTGCTGGACGGCCAGGCGCAGCAGCGGATCGATCGTCGTCATCTTGGTCGCGCTGCCGAACGGGCCCCACCAGTCGGCGTTGCGGCCGTCGTCGACGGCGATCGTGCCAAGCGGCGACGTGCAGCGCTGCAGCCCCGAATCGGCGCCGGCGCTCGCGCCGCCTGCCGCGGCACCCGTCACGCCGGCGTTCTGGCCGCCGGGCGTCACCACGCCGCCGCAACCCGCGACGGACGCGCAAAGCGCTGCAACCAGCGCACCTTGAGTGAGACGATGGGAAAGGTTGGTCTTCATGTCGTTGTCGATCGATTAGAGTCGTTGTTCGGCTTATGTGTTCGTGCGAACTTCGATAAGCCCCCCGGCGTGGCGCGCGATGGTGGTCTCCCCGCTGCAGCCCCCGTTGCTTTCCGCCCGGTCAGTAGTACCAGTACGTCTGCTGCCAGACGCCGTAGTACGGATAGCCCGAGTACCAGTAGCCGTAATAGACTTCACGCCATTGCGTGCGCCATTTCCAGTCTTCTTCGTCTTCCTTCTTGGCCTTGCGCGCGAGATCGAGCAGCTTTTTCGATTCCTTGTCGCCGCGGCCGGCCGCGATCGACAGCCACTTCTCCGCTTCGCGCGCGTCGGAGCCCATTTCCTCGAGGCCGAACAGATAGAAACTGCCGAGCGCCTTCTGCGCCTGCAGGTCGCCGCGCTCGGCTGCGTCGCGCATCCACTTGAGTGCCTGGTAGCTGTCCTGGCGTACGCCGTCGCCGCGGAAATAACGCAGGCCGAGGTCGTACGCGGCCTTCGGCTGGGTCTTCGCGGTCTGCTTCAGCGCGGCGATGCGCGGATCTTCACGGTCTTCCGAATCGTCCCTTTTTTGATAGGACACCTGATCTTTTGGACGGTCGGAACAACCTGTGTCGTCGCAGATCCGCACCGTGTTGCTGGTGACGGACGGATCCTGCGCGCACGCGGCCAGGAGCAACAGCAGCCCCGGTGCGAGTAAACGGCGGTACATTGGTACTTTCCTCAAGTTTTATTTGCGCCGCAATTCTTCGAGCTATCCCACCCCGTGAGCTCGTACCCGGTTGCGCGCGGCGCAGCGGATACAATCCGCCAACGCCGACACGCAGTCCTAGGCTCTCTCAGGTTCTCTCTTCGAATCGTTCAGTCACTGCTTCATTGCTGTCGCTTTTCGCTGTACCGGCTGTTGCCGGTATCGATCCCCAAACATGACGCGACAAACAATAGTGACGTGGTGAGCAATAATAATGAAGAAAAATGGCATGTCAAGGTCATTCGCTTTTTCAAAGTTTGCGTGACGCGTCAGTTTTGATATGCTCACCCTCGCCCAAAACCCCTGGAGACCCCATCGAGATGTCCACCACCGAGCAGGCCAATGTCGATCTCATCACCGCCAACAAGGTGCGCGATCTGCTGAACCGGAACGGCATTCCGCCGCGAAGTCACAACACGACGATCGCCAACGTGCTCGGCCTCAGCTTCTCGGTCGTCACGCGCAAGATGAAAGGCCTGATCCCGTGGAACCTGTCGCAGCTGCAGGACATCGCGACGCACTTCGGCGTGCCGCCCGCGATCCTGCTCGACGACAAGGGCACGCAGCCGGCCGCCGCCGAAATGATCGACGCGACGTTCGTGGTCGAGTCGAAGCGCTTCCGCTGCCGCGCCGCGATCTCGACGAAGGCCAGCAGCCAGATCGAGACGGATTTCGTCGCGCTGCAGTGGCAAGGCGAATGGATCATCACGGAACGTCAGCACGCACGCGAAGGCCGCACCTATCCGGTCGATGTCATCGAGCTGCGCTCGGCGCAGCCGAACGTCTATGCGGCGCGGATCGCGGTGGTCGACGATTCGCAGGACGTCGCCGAGACGGTGTGTGAATACTTCATCGAGAAAGGCGTGAACGCGATTCCGTACTTCGACGGCGCGACGTTCCGCAAGGCGCTGGAAGTCGAGGATTTCGACGGCTACATCCTCGACTGGATGCTCGGCGACCAGACGGCCGCCGAACTCGTGCGCGGCATCCGTTCGAGCGAGAACAGCGGCGCGCCGATCTTCCTGCTGACCGGCAAGATCTCGACCGGCGAAGCCAGCGAGGACGAAATCGCGCACATCGTGTCGCACTACAACGCGCGCTGCGAAGAAAAGCCGGTGCGCCTGCCGATCCTGTTCGCCGAAGTGGCGCGCGAACTGAAGATCACGCTGCCGGCCGTGGCCGCCGCGAACTGAGACCAGAACGACAATCCACCACACGAACCACAAGACCGAGGGACTGACATGCGCGTTTCAACCATCTGGACCAAGAGCCTGCTGACGGCCTGCCTGCTCGGCATGGCCGCCGCGGCATGGGCCGCTTCGTCGTTTACGTTCACCGTCGACGGCAAGATCAGCAAGAGCAACCAGCAGGGGAAGATGACCTACGTCTTTTCCGAGCAGGCGCTGATGGCGCTGCCGCAGCATACGATCGTCACGTCGACGAGCTGGACGCCGAAGGCGACCTTCACCGGCCCGCGCCTGTCGGACGTGCTGAAGACCGTCGGCGCGCATGGCACGCAGATCGAATTCCGCTGCATCGACGAGTACACGTTCACGATTCCCGTGTCGGACGCCGACAAGTACGGCGTGATCCTCGCGCGGACGATGAACGGCAAGGTGCTCGGCAACGACAACTACGGCCCGCTGTGGATCATGTACCCGCGCGACCAGTATCCCGACGAACTGAAGACGCCGCTCGGCGAAGCCAAGTTCGCGTGGCAGATCATCGGCCTGACCGTGAAGTGACATGAAGCGGCGGCGGTGGAAGAACAGAAAGATCATCCTGGTCCTCGGCTCGCTGTGGATCATGGGGTTCGCCGCGTGGGCGTTCCTGCTGTGGGATCTCCTCGCCACCTCGGTCAACGAGGGCGTGCTCGAGGGGCCGCGCGAAGGCGTGTTCTGGACCGCCGCGCAATACCGGAACGTCTACACGCGGTTCGACCGCCAGCTGATCCTCTACGCGACGCACGAGGACGACGACTTCGATCACGTGCAGATGCAGCTCGACAGCCTGTCGGTGTCGTTCGGGTTCCTGCAGCGGCCGTCCGAGGTGTCCGAATACTGGCTGCGCATCCCGCGCGCACGTAACGAGATCGACGCGCTCGGTGAATTCATGACGCGCCTGAAGCGCGAAGTGGCGCTGCTGCGCGATGCGCCGAAGAACGCGCAGCAGGTGATCGACGAGGTCAATGCGTACTGGCCGAAGGTCAACGGCCTCGCGAACTACTTCCGCGCGATCGAGATGGCGCAGCGCGATTTCACGTTCCATCAGCTGAAGGAAAAGCAGCGTGCGATCCTGATCCTCGGCATCGTGCTCGGCGTGATCCTGTGCGCGCTGTTCCTGCTGCTGTTCTACACGATGCGCACGCGCGACGACCTGCTCGAACGGCAGGACGCGGCGCTCGACGCGGAGCGCAAGGCATCCGACCGCGCGTTCGAGATGATCGAGGCGAAGAACGCGTTCCTCGGGATGGTCAGCCACGAGCTGCGCACGCCGCTGCAGGCGATCTGCGGGTCGATCGAGATCCTGCTCGCGCGCCCGCAGTCCGACGCGAACCTGAAGACGATCCGGCGGCTGCAGAATTCCGCGCTGTCGCTGGAAGCGCTCGTCAAGGACCTCACCGACTACATCAAGCTGCGCTCGACGAAGCGGCTTGCCGAACTGGAAGCCGTCGGCATCGCGCCGCTGCTCGCTGAAGTGCTCGAGCCGCTGCGCGAGAAGATCGCGGCCAAGCGGATCGCGGTGGGGCAGCGGGTCGTGCCGCCCGACCTCGCGATCCGCTCCGATCGCAAGCTGCTGCGGCAGGTGCTGTCGAACCTGATCGAGAACTCGGTCAAGTACACGCTCGGCGGCTCGATTCAAGTGTCGATCACGCTCGTCGACGCACCGGCCGGCCAGCAGGTGAAGATCGCCGTGCGCGACACGGGCACCGGCATCGCGAAGCCGCACCTGTCGAAGATCTTCGAGCCGTTCTATCGCGCGAACGACGCGGTCGGGCTGCACGTGGACGGGATCGGCATGGGGCTCGCGGTCGTGCGCGAAATCGTGACGACGCTGCGCGGCCATGTGGACGTGCGCAGCGTGGTCGGCGAAGGCAGCGAGTTCGTCGTGACGCTGCCGGCCGAAGTGCCGGGCATCGACACGGCCGGCCACGCGGCCGGCGACGTGCCCGCCCTGCCGCCCGCGACCGCGCACCGCGACCGGCGCGCGCTGGTAGTCGACGACAACGACAACGCACGCGAAACGCTCGGTGCGATGCTGTCGGCGCTCGGTATCGAAGCCGATCTGTGCGGCACCGGGCAGGAAGGCGTCGCGCGCTTCGGCACGGGCCGCTACGACATCGTCGTGCTCGATCTCGAACTGCCGGACCTGAGCGGCGTCGAGGTCGCGCGGCGCATTCGTGCGGTGGCGGAGCCCGACGACGACGGCCGCCATCCGGCCATCCTGGGCGTCAGCGCGTATGAATCGGCCGCGTTGCGTGAAAACAAGCAGGTGTTCGATGAATTCCTGCCGAAACCCGTCCACCTGCGCGAACTCGGCGCGCTCGTCGAGAAGCTGCTCGCCTGAGCCGGTGCCGGCGACGCACGGTGCGCGGTGCGCGCCCGCCTACTCGCCGATCAGATGCAGCACGATGTCGCGCCGGTGCGCCGCGCGGCGATGCTCGAACAGATAGATCCCCTGCCACGTGCCGAGCACCATGCGCCCGTGCTCGACCGGAATCGACAGCTGTACCTGCGTGAGTGCCGTGCGCAGGTGCGCGGGCATGTCGTCGGCGCCTTCGGTGTCGTGCTCGTAGCGCGTGTCGTCCTCGGGCGCGAGCGTCGCGAAGTAGCGTTCGATGTCGCGCTGCACCGACGGATCGGCATTCTCCTGGATCAGCAGCGAGGCCGACGTATGGCGGCAGAACACGGTCAGCAGGCCGGTGCGGATCGCCTGCTGGTCGACGAACGCCCGCACCTGCGGCGTGAATTCGACGAGGCCGCTGCCGCGCGTGTCGACGCCGATGTGCGTGAGGGCCTGTTGCATCGCCGCGACCTCAGGCCAGCGCGGCGAAGCCGCCGGCTTCGATCTGTTTCGCGTCGGCCGGGCGCACGACGCGCGCGACTTCGACGCCGTCGCGCAGGAACACGAGCGTCGGCCACAGCTTCACGCCGAACGAACGGCCGAGCGGGCGGCCCGGGCCATCCTCGATCTTCAGGTGCCGCACGGCCGGATGCGACGAGAACGACGCGACGATCGCGGGCTGCGCACCCGCGCAGATCCCGCACCAGTTCGCGCCGAATTCGATGACGGTCGCGCCGCCCAGTGCGTCGACTTCCGCGCGCGTCGGCGCGTTGGCGGTGTAGCGTTGCTCGGCGTCCATCAGGCCCTCGTGTGCGTTGGCGGAACGTGGCCGCGTGCGCCTGCGTGGTGCGGCGGGCGCGGCCTGCGATGTCCTACTGTAGCGGAAAAGCGCACGCGTTGCCGGCCGGTCCATGGCGGCGCCCGCGCCGCCTGCCCCTCTTCCGGATGACACGACAAGATTCGGAGCGCCGCACCGGCACGACAGGATCAGCATGCGAACTGATCCATCACCGAGGGCTCCGACCATGAATGCGCCGCATTGCGTCACCGAACCGAACATCCTCTATTTCGGCACGCCCGTCGTGCTGGTCAGCACGCTGAACGAGAACGGCACGCCCAATCTCGCGCCGATCTCGTCCGCGTTCTGGCTCGGCTGGCGCGGCGTGATCGGCATCGGCGCGAGTTCGCAGACCACCCGCAACCTGCTGCGCACCGGCGAATGCGTGCTGAACCTGCCGTCGTCTGCGCAGGCGAACGTAGTCGACCGCATCGCGCGCACGACCGGCACGTATCCGGTGCCCGACGGCAAGCGCGCGAAAGGCTATGTATTCGAACCCGACAAGTTCGGCACGGCCGGGCTCACCGCAGCCGCGTCGCAAACGGTCGCGCCGCCGCGCGCGCTCGAATGCCCGGTGCATCTGGAAGCGGTTGTCGCGGCCACGCACGGGATCGGCGACGAAGCGCCGGACCTGCGCGGTCATATCCGCCTGTTCGAGGTACGCATCCAGCGTGTGCACGTGCATCCCGACCTGCTGATGGACGGCCATGCGGACCGCATCGATCCGGACAAATGGTCGCCGCTGATCATGAGCTTCCAGAAGTTCTACGGGCTGGCGCCGCAGCAGGTGCATGCGTCGCGGCTCGCGGAGATTCCCGAGCGCGCGTATCGCAGCCCCGACATCGAGCGCTCGCGCGACGCGGGCGTGCTGGCCGGTACCGGCCGTTAATGACACGCGCCGGGGAACGCCCGTGAACCCGACGCTTCGTCCTGCTGCCGGCGGCGGCGCCGATGCCGCCGCGCCGGCCCGGCACCGCCTCGTGCTGCCGGCCCTGTGCATCGCCGTGCTCACCGCGTAGATCGACACCGCGATCGTCATTCTCGCGACCGAACCCATCGGCGCCGCGTTCGGCGCGCGCGGCGGCGGCGCGACCGGGCTGCGGGTCGCGATGCTGGCCGGCAGCGTCGCTCAGCTTGCCGGCGCGGCACTCGCGTGGCGCACGGCCGGCACCCGCGCGCGGGCCGGGGCGCCGAAGCCGATCGGATAAGATACGGCCGGCCACGCACTGTGGCCCATGACCGAACCGACGGAGTGTTTTCAGTGATTCAACCGACCCCAGTATTCAAGGACAACCTCGCGCAACTGCCGGCCATCGAGGGCGTCGCGCGCATCGATCTCGTCGGCGCGAACGGCGACGTGGTCGCGACCATCGAGAACCAGCCGGGCAAGCAGGGCTCGCTCGCGGTGTACAACTATCTGCAGCAGGCATTCGGCACGCTCGACGCGAAGGCTGCCGAGCACGGCCTCGCGGTGTTCGCCGAACATACGGCCGACGCGCGCAATCGTCCGGGCGCGCACCCGAACGTCGATCGTCTGCTGGCAATCGTCGCCGGCGGCGACGCGCTGCGGATCGACGTCGTCGCGAAGGGCTGAGTCGTTGGCGGCACGCGCGCAACGACCCGCGATCTTCGCGTTCGCATTTCTTTTGCCGGAGACCACCCGCGTGCCCCGCTTCATTGCCCCGACCTTGGCCCGACGTTGCGCGACTGCCGCCGCAATCGCGGCCGTTGCCTGTGCAGCGCTCGGCGGCACGGCATCGGCCGATCCGCTGCGGACGGCCTCCGACATCGCCGGCGCATCGCTGGTGCCGCTCGGCGTGCTGCCGCATTCGCCCGAAAACGGGTCGCTCGATCCGTTTTGCACGCAATATCGCGCGAAGACGACCACCGCAGCCGGCCGCGAAGTCGCGAAGCGCGACTGGATCGTCACGTCTGAAGCGCCGCTCGGGCGCTACACGGTCGTCACGTTCTCGAGCGGCTTCAGTGCCGGTACGAGTGCGATCTGTTTCGCGCGCAACGGCAACATCGGCGTGTTCGACGGCACGACGCTCGTCGCGCTCGGCTATACCGCGCGCAAGGCCGGCTGGCAGCTCGGCTCGGCCGATCGGCTGGAAAGCGGCGCGCTGCTGATCTGGGGCGGCGACGGCCCGGCGCCGCCCGTCGGCGAGTTGCATGAGGAAAACGGCAGCCTGCGGCTGACGCGCGTCGCGGCCGACAGCTCGCACTGCAACGGCCGCGCGGTCGTGCCGAACGTCTACGGCAAGCCGCTCGACGCGGCACGCAAGATCCTGATCGCGCATGGCTGGCAACCGCTGCGGCCGCGTGAGAAACCGGACGCGACGGATGGTGCGGCAACGCTCGCGAAGCACGGCATCATCGAAGCCGAAGCATGTTCGGGCACCGGCATGGGGTATTGCGCGCTGCGCTACCGGAATGCGGCCGCCGTGCTCGGCGTGACGACGGTCGGCGGCGAGCCGGACAAGCCTTCGGCGAACACCGTGATCGACTATCAGGTCGCATGTCGCAAGCCGTGAGCGGTGCGCTGGCCATCGTCCGTTCGTTCGATTGACCGGCCTCGCACGCCCTCCTAAACTGACCTCCCTTCTACGTCGCACCGACAAAAGGGACTGCCATGATCGACCTCTCCACGCTCGCGCTGTTCTCCGGCGCGTGTCTCGCGCTGACGGCCACGCCCGGCCCCGACATGCTGCTGATCGCGTCCCGCAGCGTGAGCCAGGGCCGGCGCGCCGGCTTCGCGACGCTCGCGGGCATTCAGGCCGGCACCTACTGCCACGCGCTCGCGGCCGCGCTCGGGCTGTCGCAGCTCTTTGTCGCGGTGCCGCTCGCGTATGACGCCGTGCGCTTCGCGGGCGCCGCGTATCTGCTGTATCTCGCGTGGAAGACGTTCCGTTCGGATGCGACCGCGCTGTCGCCCGTCGCGTCGCAGCGTCGCCGCTCGACCGCGGCGATCTTCCGCCAGGGGCTGACGACGAACCTGCTGAATCCGAAGATGGCGCTGTTCGTGCTCGCGCTGTTCCCGCAGTTCGTGCGGCCCGAGCACGGTTCGATCGCCGTGCAGATTCTCGTGCTCGCGACGGTGCTGAACCTGATCGGAATCGTCGTGAACGGCGCGGTGATTCTCTCCGCGAGCCGGCTGAGCCAGCGGATCGGCGCACGCCGCCGGCCGTCGAAGCTGCCGCAGTATCTGCTCGGGTCAGTGTTCGTGGGGTTGGCGGCACGGCTCGCGGTGGCGGGACGGAACTGACACCATCGCTCTTCCGTGGTGGCCTGGCCCACCCGGGCACCCGATCGCGCTACTTGCCAGACCCGAATGTCCTGAGAGCAGTCGGGTTCGCACATCATTACCGGTATCTCCGACCGAAGTAACAAGGTCTCGAACACCCCCTCACGTCTGACCAACCGCCTGTGCCCGCATTTGCGGTCGGTCATCGTTCTTGTGTATATATAACATATTTGTTACTGTAATGACTCATGCTTATGAGATCCGGTTCTTCGATGAGCGCGCGTCGTCGATTAAAGGAGGTTCGAGATGGCAACGTATAAGGAACTGCGCGAACGTGCATTGGCCGACCCCAACGTGCGCGCCGAATACGAGCGGCTGAATCGCGAAGAATTCGCGTTGCTCGACGCGATGCTGGCTGCGCGGCGAGAGGCTGGCTTGTCGCAAGCCGATGTGGCAGAACGTATGGGCACGAAAGCGCCAGCCATTACTCGACTCGAGCGAGCGCTCGCAACAGGCCAGCATTCCCCGTCCATCGATACGCTGCGCAAGTATGCGGCGGCTTGCGGCAAGAAGCTCGTGATCTCGTTTGCCTGAATCACGCGGCCACCAAGCGATCGACTTCCCCTTCCCTTTAACGCCCCGCGTCGCGTCAGCAAATGTGCGGCCGACTCCGGATCGCGCCGCGCGTCAATCGGCCTCGCGCTCGCGCGTATCCACCACCACACGCAACGTGCCGCTACCGAGCAAGCTCGCCGGTGTCACCGTCGGCGCCACGGCATCCGGCCGCAATACCCGGTCTTCCGGAAGCCGAGCGGATGCTCGGGATTCCGGCGCAGCCGCGTGCCGAAGGTCTCGACGTCGCCGAGCTTCAACGCGTCGCGCCCAGCGCCACGCGCAGCCGCTCCATCAACTGCGTGTAATGCCGCAGCACGTCGTCCTTCGACACGACGTTCGCGGTCGCGAAGCGGTCGGCCCACACCGGCTTCCACTCATACGAACCGTGCACGCTGCGATCGCCGTCGGGCGCCTGGATCAGCGAGCGGATCCGCGCGTCGCGGCCCGGGCCCGTATGCACGTCGAACAGCGCGTGGATATACGTGTGATACGCGTCGTACACGTCGTCGTCGAACAGGTAGCGGTAGATGTGGAACGTGCGGTCGAGGTCGCGCTTCGCACGGATCACGTCGTCCGGCGAGATGTCCTTCCAGTAGCCGATCCACGTGTAGAAGCACAGCAGCGCATTGAGCTGCGGCGCAACCGCGTCGTACAGCGCGAGCCGCTTCTCGATCAGCCGCTGGTTGGTCCACTGCACGAGTTCGAGCCGCTTCAGCCGGCGCGCGACGAGCCAGCCGAGACACGCGACCGACAACGGCGTCAGCACGCCGAGCACGAGCTTGACGATTTCCAGCGAATTCCACGGGGTGTTGAATGGCTGCATGAATGGCCCGACAAGAAGAAACGCATGCGCTTCAACGCATGGCCCGGCGCGCCGCGCCGCGTGCCCGGTCGCGTCGACATTGACCGTTAGTTGCTTGTGCATCGAACGTCGCGTGATCGCACCGGCAACACGTGCGGTACGACTGACCCCGTCAGTTTATCCGGCGATTGTCACCGCGCGATGACCATTCGTCGACGCGTCGCCGCGCACCCGCATCGCGCTACGTCGGCAGCGCCGACGTGAGCTTGACCTTCTGCATCGGGATGTCGGTCTTCACGCTGAGCACGCCCGGAATGCGCGTGAGGGTTTCCATCTGGAAGCGCCGGTAGTCGTCGATGTCGGCCGCGACGACGCGCAGCAGGAAATCGCAATCGCCGGCCATCAGGTGGCATTCGACGACTTCCGGCATCTGCTGGACGGCCTCCGAGAAACGGTTCACCGATTCCGCGTCCTGCCCCTTCAGCCACACGCGCGTGAAGATCGTCAGCCCCTTGCCGACCTTCGCGGGATTCAGCACGGCCACGTATTTCTCGATCACGCCGGCTTCCTCGAGGAGCCGCACGCGCCGCAGGCATGGCGACGGCGACAGCCCGACCTCGTGCGCGAGCTCCACGTTCTGCATCCGGCCGTCGCGCTGCAGCGCGCTCAGGATCCGGCGATCGATAGCGTCAAGTTTCATTTGGCATCCGATTCCAAAAAATTCGCGCATTACGCGTTCAATGCCAAATTCTGAGAAAAATCTGGCGACAACGCAACCCGATTCGAGTCAAAAAAGCAGACAATTCCTCCCCCGAAGGAGGAGTAATGAGCAGTAGCGTTTCAACGTCGTCCGGGCTTCGCGACAAGCCCGCCTATGTCGCCGAGATGGGTCGCGGGTTGCGCGCGGCGCTGCCCGTCATGCTGGGTTTCGTGCCGTTCGCGCTCGTGCTGGGCGCGCAGGCCGCGCAAAAAGGGCTGAGCCTGTTCGAGGTGCCGATGATGACGGGCCTGAACTTCGGCGGCGGCTCGGAATTCGCGGCGATCCATCTGTGGACGTCGCCGCCGCACATCGCGCTGATCGTCGCGATGTCGTTCCTCGTGAATTCGCGCCACATCCTGATGGGCGCCGCGTTCGAGCCGTATATCCGGCGCCTGCCGCGCCGCCGCGCGTTCGTCGCGCTGTTCTTCATGTGCGACGAGAGCTGGGCGATGTCGCTCGCCGACGCAAGGGCGCGCTCGGCCACGCACATCAGCGTGCCCTATTACGCGGGCATCTGCATCGGGCTGTACCTGACGTGGATCTCGATGACGACGCTCGGCGCGGCGGTCGGCCCGACGATCGGCAACGTCGAGCAGTACGGCTTCGACATGGCGTTCACGGCCGTGTTTCTGGTGCTGCTGCGCGGGATGTGGAAAGGGATGCGCGCGAGCCGCCCGTGGTTCGTGAGCCTCGTCGTCGCGGCGGCCACGCACCTCGCCTTGCCTGGCGCATGGTACGTCGCGGCCGGTGCGTGCGCGGGGCTGATCGCCGCGCTGCTGTGGGAGCCGCGCGATGCCTGAGCTTCCGGATTTCAGCACCGTCGCGACGATCGTGCTGATGGCGTCGACGACGTATCTGTCGCGCATCCTCGGCTACGTGCTGCTGCGCAACCGTACGCTGAGCCCGCGGATGGCATCGGTGATGGAGAACGTGCCCGGCTGCGTGCTGATCTCGGTGATCGCGCCGGCCTTCGTGTCGACGCGCCCCGCCGACCTGCTCGCACTCGCGATCACGCTCGTCGCGGCGACGCGCCTGTCGATCCTGCCGACCGTCATCGTCGGCGTCGTGTCGGCCGGCCTGCTGCGCTACCTGCTCGGCTAAGCGGTTTCGACCCGCCGCATCGGCGGCACATCCCACGACGAACGGGCGCGCGATGCGCCCGTTTTCACGTCCGCGCCGGCCTGCCATGAGCGCGTGACACGACGCGCGTCACGCCGCAGTGCTAGCCTTGTGGTTTGCGCCACGCAGGCAGCGGCGCTGCACGCCCCCCTCTCATTGCCCATCTCCGCGAGGATCGTCCCGATGCAAGAAACCCGCCCGCTGTTCGACCGTGTCCTGCTCACCAACGACGACGGATTCGACGCCCCCGGCCTGGAAGTACTCGAACAGGTCGCCACGCAACTGGCACGCGAAGTGTGGATCGTCGCGCCGGCGGAAGACCAGAGCGGCACGTCGCATTCGCTGAGCCTGCACGAACCGCTGCGCGTGCATCGCAAGGGCGAGCGCCGCTTCGCGGTGCGCGGCACGCCCGGCGATTGCGTCGCGATCGCGGTCAGCCACCTGATGAAGGATGCGCGGCCCGACGTCGTGCTGTCCGGCGTGAATCGCGGCGGGAACCTCGGCACCGAAACGGTGTTTTCCGGCACGGTCGGCGCCGCGATGACGAGCATGCTGGTCGGCGTGCCGGCGATCGCGCTGAGCCAGGCCTTCACCGATCGCAACGCGGTGCCGTGGGGCACCGCGCTCGCGCATGCGCCGGACGTCATCCGCCGGCTCGTCGCCGCCGGCTGGGACAGCGATGCGTGCCTCAACGTGAATTTCCCGCCGCGGCCGGCCGGCGACGTGCGCGGGCTGAAGGTGACAAACCAGGGTGCCGGCACGCTGCAGGGCGTCGAGATCGTGTCGGGGCGCGATCCGCGCGAGATCGACTATCACTGGCTGAAGCTCGCGCGCGCGCCGCGCGACGACGATGCGGATTCGGAAACGGTCGCGCTCGGCGAAGGGTATATCGCCGTCACGCCGCTGAAGTTCGAGCGCACGCACGACCAGGCGCTCGCGCGGCTGCGGTCCAATCTCGGCTGATCGCCCGCCCCTTCCGATGACCCCGGCGGTTGCGCACGCAACGCGTGCGCGACGCCGCATCGCCGCATCACGTCAGGTTCAACCCGCCGTCGAGCATCACGATCTCCCCCGTCACGTAGTCGGACGCGACGAGCATCGCGACCGTCTGCGCGATGTCGTCCGGTGTCGCCGCGCGGCGCATCGGCGCGCGCTCGCGCCACAGCTGCTGCGCGTCCGTCCAGTCGGCGGTCAGCGGCGTATCGACGAGCCCCGGCGCGACCGCATTGACGCGAATCGCCGGTGCGAGCGTACGCGCGAGCAGCCGCGTCGTGTGATTGAGCGCGGCCTTTGCCGCGGCATACGGAATCGACGCGCCCTTCGGCCGCACGCCCGCATGCGAACTGACGTTCACGACGCACCCGGCCCGCCCGTGCGATGCGGCCTCGCGCAGCGCGGCCTCCGCTTCGGCGACGAGCCGGAACGGCGCGATCACGTTGATCTCGTGCATCTCGCGCCACACGTCGGGGGTCGCCGCCGCGAGGTCGTCATGCGGAATCACGCGGCTGACGCCGGCATTGTTGACGAGCACGTCGAGCCGCCCGTGCAAGGCGAGCGCGTCGCGGATCAATCGCACGCGCTCCGTATCGTCGGCGAGATCGGCCTGCACGTAAGCCCCGCCGAGTTCGCGCGCCATCGCACGCCCGGTGTCGGCCGAGCTGCGCGAATGCAGGATCACCACGTAGCCGTCCGCCGCCAGGCGACGCGCGACGGCCGCGCCGATCCCCGACGTCGAGCCGGTGACAAGCGCAACCGGCCGGTGCACGCGCGACGCGCGCGGCTCGCCGGCGGCTTCGGTTTCGGGGGCCGTTTCGGCAATCGGGGCAGACATCGGCGGGAGCGGCGCGTCCATATCGGGGAACCCTGTCAGTGGCGTTCCCGCATCATAAGCGCGACGACAGCCCCTGACGCAAACGTGACGGCCGCCACCACGAGGATCGCCGCCGCGAAGCCGAAGCGGTCGGCCATCAGGCCGGCCGACAGCGCGCCGATCGCGTAGCCGAGATCGCGCCAGAACCGGTACACGCTCAGCGAACGCGCGCGCCACGCCGGCTCGGACGCATCGGACACGGCCGCGATCAGGCTCGGATAGACCATCGCGGTGCCAAGGCCGAGCAGCACGCTCGCGACGAGCCACCAGCGGAACTGCCCCGTGAGCGCAGTCAGCACGAGCCCGGCCGCCTGCACCCACATCCCGGCGACGATCAGCCCCTTGCGGCCCCACCGGTCGCTCAGCGGGCCGGTGACGATCTGGCAGCTGCCCCATACGATCGGATAGACGGCCTTCAGGATGCCGATCCGCTCGATGCCGAGCCCGAGCGTCGTGAAGAACAGCGGAAAGATGCCCCAGCTCATCCCGTCGTTGAGGTTGTTGATCATGCCGGCCTGCGATGCCGCGAACAGGTTGCGGTCGCGAAACGACGTAAGCAGGAAGACCTCGCGGAACGACAGGGCGGACGCGCCGCCCGGCTTGCCGCTTTCGAGCCGCACATGCTCGCGCGTGTCGCGCACGACGAGGATCGACAGCAACAGCCCCGCAATCGCATAGAACACGCCGAGATAGATCGGCGTCGGCCGCAGCCCGTAGCGGCTCGCGAGATAGCCGGTCGCGAACGCGGTCGCGCCCACCGCGAAATACCCGGCGAATTCGTTCAGGCCGACCGCGAGGCCGCGGCTCTTCGGCCCGACCAGATCGACCTTCATGATCACCGTCATCGACCACGCGAAGCCCTGGCTCAAGCCGAGCAGCACGTTCGCGGCGATCACCCATTCCCAGTTCGGCGCCGCGATGATCATGAACGGCACCGGCAGGCCGAGCAGCCAGCCGGCGATCAGCACGCGCTTGCGCCCCCACGTATCGGCAAGCTGGCCCGACACGAGGTTCGCGAACGCTTTCACCAACCCGAAGCTGACGATGAACGACGTGATCAGCGCGGTCGATTCGAGATGGAATTGCTCCGAACCGATCAACGGCACGACCGTGCGCTCGATCCCGACCATCCCGCCGACGAACGCGTTGACCAGCACGAGCAGCGCGAATTGCCGCCAGTTCTCGCGCAGGCCGAGTGCCACTGCGCGCGCGCCCTTCACCATCGCTACGTTCTCCATCGCATCAGCCTCCCGTCAGGTCGCGCCCCGCGTGGGCCGCGCGCAGCTGCGCAGCGGCCGGCGGGCGGCGCGACCGGGTCGCCGACCGCGCCGGTCGCCTTGCCGCCGCAGCCGAACAGGTATGAAATGCCTCCCGTATCGGGAGGCAGGAATGGTCTGAGGATCACCGGATTTGCCCCTGTCCCGTGGATGCAGTAACATTCAATCAATTTGATGAATGATTGATCGAGGAGAGGCCACGTGTCAAGCACGGGACCCAAGCAAGCGATTTATGCGAGCCTCGCCGAGGTCGCGCAGGCGGTCGGCCACCCGAACCGGCTCGAACTGCTCGAGCACCTCGCGCAGCGCGAGCGGTCGGTCGAGGAACTGACGACGCTGTCGGGAATGACGTTCGCGAACACGTCGCGGCACCTGCAGATCCTGCGGCGCGCGCGTCTCGTCGATACCGAACGGCGCGGCAAGCACATCGTGTATCGGCTCGCCGGCGACAGCGAAATCGTCGTGCTGATGAAGGCGCTCGGCCGCGTGGGCGAGCGCAACGTCGCGGAGGTCAACCAGGTGCTGGGCGATTACTTCCATGCGCGCGATGCGCTGGAGCCGGTGTCGCGGGGCGAGCTGACCACGCGGCTCGCCGACGGGCTCGTCACGCTGCTGGACGTGCGGCCGCACGACGAATTCGCGCTCGGGCACCTGCCCGGCGCGGTGAACATTCCGTTGAGCCACCTCGAAGAGCGCCTCGGCGAGTTGCCGGCCGGCACGGAGATCGTCGCGTATTGCCGCGGCCCTTACTGCGTGCTCGCGTTCGAGGCCGTCGCCGCGTTGCGCGCACGCGGCTTCAAGGCCGCGCGGCTCGAAGACGGCTTTCCGGAGTGGAAGGCGGCCGGCCTCGCGATCGAGACCGGCACGGCCGGGTGAAGCAACGCGGCCCGCATCGACGCGGGCCGCTTGCGGCTTACTTGCCGGCCAGCGCCAGCGACGGCGCGAGCGCGCTGTTCGGGTCCTGGCCGTTCCACTGGCCGACCCACGCGTCGTTCGGCGTCGAGCCCATCACGAAGTCGAGCGTGCCGCCGGCCTTCATCTCGTCATAGGTGATGTACGGCCGGTGCAGCGGCGTGCCGTTCAGGCTGACCGACTGCACGTAGCGATTGACCGACGACGGCGCGCCGCCGCTCGCCGTATGTGCGGTCACCTTGAAGCGCCGCGTCGCGCCGAACGTCAACGCCCCGCCCGACCCGCTTCCCGACGCGACCGGGATGTCGATCGTCGCTTCCTCGAACAGCGGCGTGCCGAAGTAGAACACGCCGCCGACCGGATTCAGCGAATAGATGCCGAGCGCGGACAGCACGTACCACGCGGACAACTGGCCGCAATCGTCGTTGCCCGGAATCGCCGCATCGCGCACGCGCCGCGGATCGTTCAGCGCGGCCTTCAGGCTGTCGCCGCTCAGCAACGCGCGATCGCCGGCCGTCAGCGTCAGCGAGTACATGTCGTCCATCACCGTGCGCACACGGTCCTGCGTCTTCGACGGCATGCCCGCGACGTCGTACAGGTACGGCAGGTGGTTCGCCGGCTCGTTGCCCGCGAAGAACTGGCCGCTGCGGCCGGTCAGGTCCGGAAAGCCCTGGTTGTTGAGGAAGGTCAGCGGGTTGGCCGGATCGAACGTGCGATCGAGCTGCGCGATGAACTGGCTCTTGCCGCCGAGCAGTGCAACGAGGCCCGGGAAGTCGTGGAAGATGTTCCACGTATCGACCCACGAATTCGATTCGGAGAAGTCGGTCTTCTCGGCGGCCGTCGGATCGAAGCCCGCGACCCAGTTGCCCTGCGAATCCTTCGGCTGCGAGAACTTCCAGCCGTTGTTCGGCACCGGGTTGAACACGTTGCGGTAGTTCTGGCTGCGCTGCAGGTACGGCCGGTAGTCGGCCGTGCCCTTGCCGGCCGCCTTGCCGACCGCGGCCGTCGCCCAGTCGTCGAACGAATAGTCCTGCGTCGTCGACACCGATGCGTTGTCGCCCGCATATACGTAGCCGCTCCGGCGATACTGGTCGAAGCCGTGCGCGCTTGCGCTCTGCGTGGTCGTCAATGCCGTCCAGATGTCGTCGATGCCCGCGCTCGTCAGGTGCTTCAGGTACGCATCCGCGATCATCGGGATCGACGGATGGCCGGCCATCGTGAAGGTTTCCGTTTGCGCGAGCGGCCACACCGGCAGCTCGCCCTTGCCGTTCTGCCTGAACTGCGTGAGCAGCGACTTCACCCAGCCGTCGACGCGTTCGGGCTGCACCAGCGTCATCAACGGCGATTCGGCGCGGAAGGTATCCCACAGCGAGAACGTCGACGAATAGTCGAAACCCGGGTTCGCATGCTTGCTCGTGGTCGGCGGCGACGTCGTGCCGTCGTTGGTCGAATCCATGCCGACGTAGCTGCCGTCCGCGTTGTTGTAGACCGTCGGCGCGAGCATCGTGCGGTACAGCGACGTGTAGAACATCGTCCGCTGGTCGGCCGTGCCGCCCTTGATCCGGATCCGGTCGAGCGCAGCGCTCCACACGCGTTCCGCCGCACCGCGCACCTGGTCGAACGACTTCGTGCCGACCTCCGACGCGAGATTGGCCTGCGCATCCGCGATGCTCGACGGCGAGATGCCGACCTTCACCGTGACCGCGCCGCCGTCGCTGCCGTCGGCGAACGTCAGGTAGGCCTTGAAGCCGTCCGCGCTGAACGCGACGTTCTTCGTATCGAACGGCTTCGAGAAACGCGCGACGAAATACGTCGGCTTGTTGTTCGCCCAGTTGTTCGTGAACTGCCAGCCGGCGATCGTCTGTGCGTCGACGACCTGGATCTTGCCGCTCGCGGTCGAGCCGCCGATCGGGTTGTCGATGCTCACGATCATGCTGCGCTTCTGCGTCGCCGCGCTCGGGAAATACGTATAGCGATGCACGCCCGCATGCGAGGTCGCCGTCATCTCCGCGAGGATCTTCGCGCCCTGCACGTTCCACGGCGTGTTGCCGCTGCCGACCGGCGCCATCTTCACGCGGTAGTAGCCGGGGCTCGCGGTTTCGTCGTCGTGGCTGAACGATGCGTTGTAGGTGATCGACGCATCGGCGGCGACCTTCGCCAGGGTCGCCTTGTCGACCGGCGCGAGCGTCGGCAGGAACCGCACTTCGCCGCCCGAGCCGATGCCAGTGCCCGACAGGTGCGTGTGCGTGAAGCCCGTGATGAGCGGATCGTCGTACTGGTAGCCCGACGTGCGATCCCAGTTCCACGGCAGCGTGTGCGCGCCGCCGGTCGTGTCCGGCCCGAGCTGCACCATCCCGAACGGCACGGTCGCGCCGGGGTACACGTGGCCGTGGCCACGCACGCCGCTCGCCCAGTCCGCGTTGATGTCGAGGTTCGCGGTGCCGATCATCGGATCGACACTGCGCAGCACCGACCGCTTGCCCGCACCGCCGTTCCCGCCTTGATCGTCTTGATCGCCCTGGTCGTTCTGGTTGCCTTGATCGTTCTGGCTACCCTGCGCGTTCGACAGCTGCGCGAGCACGCTCGCGTCCGTCGAACCCTGATCGCCCCCGCACCCCGACAGCACGGCAAGGCACCCGATACCCACCACCTGACGCAGCTTCATCCGTTCGTCCCTCCCTCTCTCTCGTCGATCCTGTTGGCAAGAACCGCTCGTTGATCTTCCAGACTTACTGCGCGCCGGCCGCTTGCGGGAACGACGGCATCGCGGACGCATCGGTGCCCCACGTCGCGGCGCTCGCGTCGGCCGTCATCGAATACGCCAGCTTCCCGCCCTTCGCAATTTGGTCGAACGGCAGCCATGCGCTCGCGTAAGGCGCGCCGTTCAGCTTCAGCGACTTCACGTAGAACGACGCGCTGTCGCTGGAGCCCGCGCCCGGCGCGGCGATGTGCAGCAGACGGTAGCTGCCGTCGTTCTGCCCGACGCGCACCGCGATCTTCTCGAACTGCGGGCTCGACAGCGCGACGCCGCTCACGCCCGGCACGACCGGGTAGAGACCGAGCGCGGCCCACACGTACCAGCCGGAGATCGCGCCGAGATCGTCGTTGCCCGGCAGCCCCGCCGCGCCGGCGCCGAACTCGTTCGCGAGCGACGCGTGCAGCACGCGCTGCGTATGCGACGGTGCGCCGGCCCACGCATAGACCCACGGCACGGCCATCGTCACCTCGTTGCCGACGTAGAAATACGGCTGCACGGTGCCGATGTTCAGGTGCGTGAAAAACGTGTCGAGCCGCTTGACGACCGGTGCGGCGCCGCCGGCCTGCGCGATCATGCCGGCGAGATCGTGCGGCACGTACCACGTGTACTGCTCGGCATTGCCTTCCATGAAGCCCGAGCCGTCGGTCACCCACGCGCCGGCCGACGTCTTCGGCTGGATCGCGCCCTGGTCGACCAGGTTCTGCCAGTTGCCGCTCGACTTCAGCAGCGTGCCGGCCGTCGCCGTATCGCCGAGCGCCGTCGCGAAGCGCGACACCGCGAAGTCGCGCACGGCATACTCGAGCGTGTTCGACGCGGTCTGGTTGTCGCCGCTGCCCGACGCCGGCACGTAGCCGAGCCGGTCGTAGTCCGCGCGACTGCCCATCACCGGCGTGCCGGCACACGCGGCGCCCGGCGCGGTGCTGCGCTTCATGATCGACAGCGCCGACTGCGTGTCGAAATTCGTCGCGCCGAACGCATACGCGTTCGCGGCAATGATCGAACCCGCGTCGCCCGGCATCACGGCCGTTTCCGTATTGAAGTACGCCCAGCGCGGGAACGCGCCGCACGCCTTCGCATCGAGCACGAGCGACTGCACGATGTCGCTGGTACGCACCGGATCGAGCAGCGCCTGCAGCTGGATGAACGAGCGGTCGATGTCCCAGCCGGAGAAGTTCGCGTACATCGTGCGGCCCTTGTCGACCTGGCGCGTCGGCGCGGTCCCGGCGTTGTTCGACGCGTAGAAGTCGGGATACTGGCCGTTCACGTCGTTGAACACGTTCGGATGCAGCGACGCGTGATACAGCGCGGTGTAGAACTTGGTCTTGTCGGCGTCGCTGCCGCCCGTCACCTGGATCGCGTTCAGGCGGGCGTTCCAGGCGGCGCTCGCTGCGCCGCGCACCTTGTCGAAGCGCCAGTTCCGGCTGCCTTGCGCATCGGTGCCCGGATTCTCGGCCAGCAGGTTCGCCTTCGCGTTCGCTTCGCTGACGAACGAGATGCCGAGCTTCATCATCACGTCCGGATGCTTGCGGTCGACATTGAACGTCAACGCAACAGGGCGGTTGTTCGACAGCGCCGGTTTCGCCGCGAACGGCTGGCTGAACTCCGCGTAGTAGTAGACGGGCACCGCATGGCCGGCCCAGCAGAAGCCGCCGCCCGCGATCGTGCCCGACAGCGCGCGGTCGCCGACCTGGCTGATCGTGTCGGCCGTCGTGCCCTGCGCGCGGTTGTTCAGCACGGTCGGATCGATCGCGATCGTCGCCTGCTGGCCTTGCGCAAGCGCCGGATACGTGAAGCGCGCGAAACCGGTGCGCACCGTCGTCGTCAGCTCGGCCTTGATGCCGTTGCCGAGCGTGACGCCGTAGTAGCCGGCCTGCGCGGTTTCGTTCGCGTGGCTGAAGCTGGCCGGCGTGCCGGCATCGCCGGGTGCGAGCTGCGGCATCACGTTCAGGTAGCCGCCGTTCGCCCAGCAGCCGGTGCCGCTCAGGTGCAGGATGCTGAATGCGTTGATCGACGTGTCGCCGTACCAGTAGCCGCCGGAGAAGCCGGAGCCGTCGCCTTTGCGGCTGTCGTATTGCGCGGTGGGCGTCATCGGGCTCCACTGCATCATCCCGAACGGGACCGTCGGCCCCGGGAACGTGCCGCCGCCGAGCCCCGAGCCGACCGGGTCGGCCGGCTGGTCGGTCGCGTAGTCGGTGCCGATCAGCGGATTGACGTACTGGACGACGCGCATGTCGGCGCTCTTCTTCGACGCTTCGTTGCCGTTGCGGTTGTCGTTCTCATTGCCGTTGTCGTTGCCGTCTTCGTTGCCTTGCGAATGCGCCGCGGCCGACAGATTCGACGCCGCGACCGACGGCGAATCGCCATCGCCGCCGCATGCAGCCAAGCCGACGCACAGCGCCAGCAGCGCCGTTCCCAACCCCCAGTTCCTCGACATTGCCTGTCTCCGTCTTTGCTCTTGAATCAAGCTGTTGGTTCGAACTACTGATCTTTAAGCCAGGATTCTTTTCGTGATGTGTCGCGCATGCGGTCAATCGGTCGAAACTGCCGGACGCATGTATTTATTTCCGCACTCGGGTGCCCGGAAAAAGACACGCCGGCATGTGGAAATACCGGCGCTCAGGAACGGACAATGCGCACAAGCGTGCCCAAATAAACGCGATTTCTCTACCCCGTGTTTTTACGAATTTTTATTTTGTTTATCTAAACAAGAGGCAATTGACTCAATTTTTATATGAAATCCGGAATCGAGAATGCGATTGGCCATTACGGCTGTTTCGGCAGGTCGACATAGTCTTCAAGCTCGCCGGCGACATACAGCCGCTTGCCGATTCGCGGATATTCGCAGACGTCGTGTTCGAGCCGCTGGCCGCCGACGAGCAGTTGCAGCGGCGCATCGCCGGTGTTCTGCACCGTATGCGCTTCGCCGCCGCGCGGAAAGCCGATGAAATCGCCGGGCCCGATTTCACTCGCGCGTTCGCCGATCGTGACCGAGCCCGTGCCGGACAGCACGTACACGAATTCTTCTTCGTACAGGTGACGGTGATATTCGGCCGATTCGTGACCGGGCATCAGCGTGAGCAAATGGACACCGAATTGCGTCAGGCCGGTCAGGTCGCTGAGTTGTCGCTTGAGTCGCACGGCATTCGGATTCAGCGAATGCACCGCGCGCGTCGGTTCCATCTTCTCGATATCGGCGGCCTTCAGCAGTTCCCGGGGAAAGGGAGTCGACATGGGGATCTCGCAAGCGTGAATGCTTCGGTTGAACGCTGCGCCGGCGCGGCGCGCGCAGCGGCTATTGTCCGACATTTTCACGCTTGCGGACGTGTCGCAAGCCCCGCCGTCACGTGCGGCTAGCGCGCGCAATCGGCCAGCAGGTTCGCCAGCACCGACGCGCCTTGCGCGAGGTGCACCGGATCGGCATCTTCCGCTTCGTTGTGGCTAAGTCCCGCCTTGCACGGCACGAACACCATCGCGGACGGCGCGACGGTCGACAGGTTCACCGCGTCGTGCCCCGCGCCGCTGCACATTTCCAGGTACGGATAGCCGGCGGCGGCCGTGGCCTGCCGCACGCGCGCGACGCATTCCGCATCGAACACCACCGGCGCGTATTCGGCGAGGGTCTGCACCGCCACGCTCGCGCCGCGCAGCGCGGTGCGCTGCACGCAGATCGCTTCGATGTCGGCGACGAGCTGCTGCAATGCCGGCTGCGACGGGTGGCGCACGTCGACGCTGAACCGCACCTTGCCCGGTATCGTGCTCGGCGAATTCGGCTGGCACGCGACATGGCCCACCGTCACGCGCGCGTCGGCGTCGAACGTGTGGCCGTGCTCGATGATCGCGGCGATCATCGCGGCCGCCGCGCCCATCGCGTCACGGCGCACGCTCATCGGCGTCGTGCCCGCATGCGATTCGAAACCGGTCACCGTGACGTCGAGTTCGTAGATGCCCTGCACGCCCGTCACGACGCCGATCGGCAAGCCGGCCTGCTCCAGCACCGGGCCCTGCTCGATATGCGCTTCGAAATACGCTTTTGGCATCTGCCGCTCGCGCGCGAGGCCGGCGAAGCCGGTGCGCACGAGTTCGTCGCGGAGCGATACACCCGTCAGCATGCACGGGCGATCGAGTGCATAGTCGAGATCCAGCGAGCCGGCATAGACGGCCGAGCCCATCATGCCCGGCGTGAAGCGCGAACCCTCTTCATTGGTCCACGCGACGACGTCGACCGGATGCCGCGTCACGACACCGTGCTCGTTCAGCGTGCGGATCGCCTCGAGGCCCGCGAGCACGCCATAGACGCCGTCGAAGCGGCCGCCGAGCGGCTGCGTGTCGAGATGGCTGCCGCACATCACGGCCGGCAGATCGGGCTGCGTGCCGGGCCGGCGCGCAAATATATTGCCGATCGGATCGATGCGGATCTCGCAGCCGGCTGCCTCGCACCACGCGATGAAGCGGCGGCGGCCGAGCGCGTCGTCGTCGCTCAGCGCGAGCCGGCAGCTGCCGCCGTGCGCGGTCGCGCCGATCGTCGCCATCTCCATCAGCGAATCCCACAGCCGTTGCTGGTTAACGAGAATCATCGTGACCGCTCCTGAAAAGCATCGAGCATATACACTCGATCCAATAAGAAAAATCCAAGATTTCGTTGTGGACGATAACTTTCTCTTGTCACCCGGCGCGCGTCCCGAAACCCCGCGCTTTCCTCGCAACCGGATCGATCAGTCATGAAGCTCAAGCAGCTCGATGCGTTTCTCGCCGTCGCCGAGCATCGCACCATCCGCGGCGCGGCGCGCGCGCTCGGCGTCACGCAGCCGGCCATCAGCAGCATCGTGCGCGAGCTCGAACAGGAGCTGGGCGTGCCGCTCGTCGTGCGCAGCGTGAAAGGGATCGCATTGACCGACTACGGCAGCGCGTTCGCGATTCGTGCGCGGCTGATCGTCGAGGAGATCCAGCGCACGCGCGACGAGATCGAACAGCTGCGGCTGGGCACGACCGGCTCGGTGTCGATTGCAGTCAGTCCGACCGTCGCGTTGACGATCCTGCCGCGCGCATTCGCCGCGTTCACGCGCGACCTGCCCGGCGCGACATTGAATGTCGACGATGCGCTGACCGCGACGGATCTCGCGCGACTGCGCGACGGCTCGCTCGATTTCATCGTCACGCATCAGTTGTCGAACGCGATGCCGGACCCCGACGAATTCCTGAGCATGCCGCTGTTCCGGACGGCGTTCGCGGTCGTCGCGAGAAGCCGCCATCGGCTCGCGCGCGCCCGCTCGTTGCGCGAGCTCGTCGATGCGCACTGGTGCGTGCCGCGCTACGGCGAAGGCGGCGACGATCTGGTGCGCTCGATCTTCGCGCCGTTCGGCCTCGACGTGCCGAAGCGGGTGGTCCACTGCCCGTCGTTTGCGGCGACGCTCGGGCTCGTGTCGCAGACGGATGCACTCGGCGTGTTCGCGCGGCCGCTCGCCGACGTCGAGCGCAAGTCGCGCGGCATCGTCGCGCTGGATCTCGCCGAGCCGATGCCCGCGTTGACGGTCGCGATCGTGATGCGGCGGCATGCGTTGCTGACGCCGGCCGCACTGCATTTCATCGAATGCCTGAAGGTGGCGTCCGCCACCGTCTCGGGTACCGACGACGCATGACGCTCAGCGCCCGTGCACGCCGCGCAGCTCGGTCAGCAACGCGACGAGCCGATCGATGTGCGCATCTTCCGTGCGCCACGACGACACGCTGATCCGGAACGCCGGCCGCCCCTGCCACACGGTCGCGCCGAACCACACGTCGCCCGATGCCTGCGCGGCGTCGAGGATCGCGGCCGTTTCGTCGTCGGTGCCCGCACGCACGAGCACCTGGTTCAGCACGACGCGGTTCAGCACGTCGTAGCCGGCCGCACGCAGCCCGTCCGCGACGCGCGCCGCCTGCGCGCAATGCCGCTCGACCATCGTCGCCACGCCCGCGCGGCCGAGCGACCGCAGCGCGGCCCACACGGGAATGCCGCGCGCACGCCGCGAGAATTCGAGGTTCAGGTTCTTCTGCGCATCCTGCGCGCCGCTCAGGTAGACGGCGTCGCTGTTCATCGCGGTCGCGAGCGCGGCTGCGTCGCGGCAGATCACCATCGCGCCGTCGTACGGCGTGTTGAGCCACTTGTGGCCGTCGGTCGTCCAGCTGTCCGCGCCGTCGATGCCGTCCGTCAGCGCGCGCTTCGACGAGGCACGCGCCCACAGGCCGAATGCGCCGTCCACGTGCACCCATGCGCCCGCTGCCTTCGCGGGCGGAATCAGCGCGGCGAACGGATCGAATTCGCCGGTGTTCACTTCGCCGGCCTGCACGCAGAGGATCGTCATGTCGTCGAGCGGCGGCAATTGCGCGGGGTCGATGCGGCCGTGCACGTCGACCGGCGCGACGACGAGGCGCTTCATCCCGAAGCCGAGCACGCGCAGCGCCTTCTTCACCGTGATGTGCGCGAGCGCGGAGATCACGACCTTCACTTCCGGTGCGCCAATCAGGCCGTCTTCGTCGATATCCCAGCCCTTGCGCGCGAGCAGCGCGCGCCGTGCGGCCACCAGCGCGACGAGCGTGCAGGCCGTCGCGCTGGTGCCGAAGCCCACCGCGCTGCCTTCGGGCAACGCGAGCGCATCGACGACCCAGCGCGCGGCCTGCCGTTCGAGCGTCGCGGCGACCGGCGAATTCGCATACGACGATGCGCACTGGTCCCACGCAAGCATCAACCGCTCGGCTGCGGCCGCGGCCGGCAGCGTCGCGCCGATCACGAAGCCGAAGTAGTTCGGGCCGTTCGACGCGACCGTCGCGGGCGTGCCGTGCTCGTCGAGCAGGCGCAGCACGTCGTCGGCCGGGCGGCCTGTATCGGGCAACGGTTCGTCGAACGCGGCGAGGCCGGCCAGCGCGGCCGCGTCGGGGAACACGCGCCGTTCGTCGGTTGCAGCCAGATACGCGTGCGCGCGCCGGTCGGCGTCGGCCAGCAGTGCAAGTTCGTCCATGTCGGTTGCCTCGGTGGGAGTCAGAGTTGCGAGAGATCGTGGCCAAGCTGCTGCAACGCGCCGTCGATCCGCTTGTAGTACGTGAACTTGCCGACGCGGGTCGCCCGCACGAGCCCGGCATCCGCGAGGATGCGCATGTGGCGCGTGGTCGTGGCCGGCGCGATGCCGAGCTTCTCGGTGATGTACGTGCAGCACACGCCGAGCGCGTCGAAGTCGCCGTGCGGCTGCGGCGGGAAATGCTGGTGCGGCTGCTTGAGCCAGCGCAGCACGGCCAGACGGCTTTCGTTGGCCAAGGCGCTGATGCGGGTGACGTCGTCCATGGGGTGCGGGTTCGTTTGACGTTTTGAATATTAGCTAAATGACGAAATGTGGGCAAATGGTTTGGGGGGATTTCAGTCTTCGATGCGATCGCAGCGGGACCGTCGCTGCGACGCGTTACGCCGCCGTCAGCGCGTCCGCCAGCCGGTCGATCAACGCACGCACGCGCCGCGGCTGCGCGGCGCTGCCCGGATAGACGATCTGCAGATCGACTTCGCCCGGCGAGAACGCACCGAGGACTTCAACGAGCGCACCCGACGCCAGATCCTGCTCGACGTCGACCAGCGACTTCAGCGCAATGCCATGGCCCGCGATGCACCACGCGCGCACGAGCGCGCCGTCGTTGGCCACACGCCGACCACGCACCATCACGCGCTTCGGTTCGCCATCGATGCTGAACGGCCATTCGGCATACAGGTCCGGCCCGAAGCGCATCACGATGCAGTCGTGAGCAGCGAGATCGTCCGGATGCGTCGGCGTGCCATGCGCGGCGAGATACGCGGGCGACGCGCACACCACGCGCCGCGCGCGGCCGAGCGAACGGCTGCGCAGCGAACTGTCGGCCAGCGTGCCGCGGCGGATCGCGAAATCGAGACCCTGACCGACGAGATCGACATAGCCGTCGCCGAGATGCAGGTCGATCGTCACCCCCGGATGCTCGGCGAGAAATGCATCGACGACGGGCACCACGCGTTCGCGCCCGAGATCGGCCGGCGCGCTCAGCCGCACGGGCCCCGACAGCGTCTGCACGCCGAGCCGCACGCGGCTTTCGAGTTCGTCGGCCTCGGCCAGCAGGCGCCGCGCGCCGTCGACGAGCGTGCGGCCCTCGTCGGTCAGGCTGATCGCACGCGTCGTGCGCGTGAGCAGCGCCGCACCGTAGTGGCGCTCGAGCGCCGTCAGCCGCTCGGACACCGTGGCCGGCGACAGGCCGACCTCGCGGCCCGCCGCGGCCAGCCCGCCCTTTTCCACGATGCGCAGGAACAGCGCGAGATTGTCGAGCAGCATTGTTCGCCTCTTCCGAAGGATATTTTCGCCATCTTCAGGATTATCAGGAAAAGTCGCAAACGGTACAGTGGTCGCCTGATGATCGACACGCGGCCTCGCCCCGCTCACACGACACAAGGAAATGCACATGGAATACCGTACGCTCGGCCGTTCCGGCCTCAAGGTTCCCGTCCTGAGCTTCGGCGCAGGCACCTTCGGCGGCAGCGGCCCGCTGTTCAGCGCATGGGGCAACACGGGCGTCGACGAAGCGCGCCGCCTCGTCGACATCTGCCTCGAAGCCGGCGTCAACCTGTTCGACACGGCCGACGTGTATTCGGACGGCGCGTCCGAGCGCGTGCTCGGTGCCGCCATCAAGGGGCGTCGCGACCAGGTGCTGATCTCGACGAAGACGGGCCTGCCGACCGGCGACGGCCCGAACGACGCAGGCACGTCGCGCGCACGGCTCGTGCGCGCCGTCGACGACGCGCTGCGCCGCCTCGACACCGACTACATCGACCTGCTGCAGTTGCATGCGTTCGACGCGGGCACGCCGGTCGAGGAAGTGATGTCGACGCTCGACGATCTCGTGCGCGCGGGCAAGCTGCGCTATATCGGCGTGTCGAACTTCGCCGGCTGGCAGATCATGAAATCGCTCGCGGCGGCCGACCGGCACGGCTGGTCGCGCTACGTGGCGAACCAGGTCTACTACTCGCTCGTCGGCCGCGACTACGAATGGGACCTGATGCCGCTCGGCGCCGACCAGGGCCTCGGCGCGCTCGTGTGGAGCCCGCTCGGCTGGGGCCGGCTCACCGGCAAGATTCGCCGCAATGCGCCGCTGCCCGAAGGCAGCCGCCTGCATGAAACGGCCAGCTACGGGCCGCCGGTCGACGATGAACGCCTGTACGACGTGGTCGACGTGCTCGACGCGATCGCGGAGGAAACCGGCAAGACGGTGCCGCAGATCGCGCTGAACTGGCTGCTGCAGCGGCCGACCGTGTCGTCGGTAATCATCGGTGCGCGCAACGAGGAACAGTTGCGGCAGAACCTCGGCGCGGTCGGCTGGGCGCTGACCGACGCGCAGGTCGCGAAGCTCGATGCGGCGAGTGCAGTCGAAGCGCCGTATCCGTATTTCCCGTATCGCCGGCAAGAGGCGTTCGCGCGGTTGAATCCGCCGATGCGCGGGTAAGGGCGGCGACAACGCGTGCGTCTGCACGGCCTCATCACCGTGGCACCGGAAACGGCGGATGCTCGAAGCCGTGCACGACGCCGCGCGCCGGCATCGCACCGAACGCGTGTACTGGCAAACCCACGAGACGAATCACACGGCGCAGCGGCGCTACGACACGGTCGCGGAGCGCACCGGCCGAGTGGTGTACAGGAAGGCGTTGCCGCACTGAGTGCGCCTGCTCAGGTGCTCAGCCCAGCGGCCGCGCCTTGATCCACAGAAACAGCGGCACGCGCGCCCACTGCTTCAACTGGTCCGTATCGGCATGGTCGGGCGGCGGCTCGCGCAGCGATGCGATCGCGAACCCGGCCGCTTCCAGCGCTTCCATGTACGCCTGCAGCGGCAGCGACCAGCCCGCGAAGTGCATCGACAGCCCGTCGCGCGTTTCGACGCCGTCGAAATGCTCGCGCCCGAAATAGCTGCCCTTCAGCACGAACGGCGCATCGGGCTGCGGCCCCGCGAAACCGCCGCGATCGCGAAACGGATGCACGAGCGAGATGAACAGCAGCCCGTCCGGCTTCAGCACGCGACGCGCCTCGTTCAACGCACGCTGCATGTCGTCGAGATCCATCAGCACGTTGTACGCCATCACGAGATCGAAGCTGGCCGCGTCGAACGGCAGCGCCGCCGCGTCGGCCAGTTGATAGTGATGCGCGGAATCGGCGTGACGCGCGGCATCGAGCATCGCGGGCACCGCATCGCTCGCGGTCACGTCATAGCCGAGTGCCTTCAGCTCGCGGCTCACGCGGCCTTCGCCGCAGCCGATCTCCAGCGCGCGGCCGGTGCCGCGACCGACGTACGCCGCGAGCCCCGCGCGATATTTCCAGAACGCGTCGTGGCCCGGCTTGCCGGCCCAGTCGATCCATTGGCCGGCCACCTGCGTCCAGTGTTCGGTGATGGCTTTCGTGTCGGTCATGTGGGCTCCCGATCGGTGTGCATCGTTGGCTCTGGATGCGCATGGTAAGCCGAAGCGAATCGACACGCGATTGCGTGCAAGCGGAATCCGGTTTCCCTCGTGAGCCGGTTGATTGATTCGCTCAATCCCATGGATTCAGGATGGCGACACCGGTTTCAACAAAATCGGCAACGTTGCGCGTCACGACCGTCATGCCATGCACGATCGCCGTCGCAGCAATGAGCGCGTCCCGCTCGGACCGCCGGTCCGGCACATGGAGCCGTGCGCATCGTTGGGCGACAGCAGTATCGACCGGTAACACGCGACCCGCAAACTCCGGCAGGACGTGCCCGTCAAGCCATGCCCGGAGTAGCGTGCCCTGTCCCGCGTCTCTGCGCTCGATCTGCAAGACACCTGTCTCCAGCTCCATGATCGTGATGGCCGAGACAAACAGCACCGACGCATCGACGGTCGAACACCAGGCAGCCACGTTCCTGTCCGCCTTGCCCGCCCGCACTTTCCGGAGTTCCGAAACCACATGGGTATCGAGAACGAACATCATCAGAAATCAACCTCCTTGATCTTGACGTTTGCGCGCGGCGGGTCGAACGCGATGCCCTCGACACCTGGCATGGCGAGCGAGTCGGCAATGTTGCGCCGCTGCCGGGTGAGACGCTGGTATTCCTCGAAACTCAGCAGCACATGGGCAGGCCTGCCGCGGTCGGTGATGAACACGGGGCCGTCCTTTGTCGCCTTCTTTGCCTTGGTTACGTCCTGGTTGAGTTCACGACTCGAGAGCGTGGTGATGGTCACGATGAGCTCCTGGAATCCATATGTGTAGGTATGTTGCTACATTACGTGGATCCATGTAATTCCTCGTCCTGCGCGGCGGGGTCCTCGCGATACCTGTAGCAACGTCCTACAGTTACGAGAAACGACCCGCGCCACAGCGCATCGCCCCGCTCGACGATACGCACCCGATTCCGAGGAAAGTCCATGCCGAGTATCCTGGCCGCTCCCGCCAATCTCCCCCCGAGCCCCGTCCCAGCGGAAACGCGCATGGTGCACGATGTGGCGACGCTGCAGCCGTCCGACTACCGTTCGGCAGATGGTGCGTCGTGGGTCATCTCGACCATCACGCCGGCCAGGGACAGCGGCGAGAACGTCACCGGCACGACGTATTTCGACACCGCGAAAGGCCGGACCGTCGCCGTACCCGACGCGCGCCGCCGCTATGCGAATCGCGGCACGTGGCAGGTCGTCGCGAGTTCGGGCCCGTTGGTGCCCGCGACGGGCCGCTACGACTGGCTGACGCTCGCGTGGTTGCCGATCAACCGGCGGCCGTTGCCGCAAACGCCCGAGCACCTGTATTCGCCGTTCATTCGCGGCGGCACGATCGTCTATCGGTGGAATCCGGCGGCGGAAGGCGGCGAGCAGTTCGGCAACGTGCGGATGATCTTTCCGGAATGGACGCAGCAGGTGGCCGACGCGTTGCGGTCTGCACCGGCTGCGGCGCCCGACGGCGCGTCGACGGCCCCGCCTGCACTCGATCGCGTGAAAGCGGACACGAATCCGATGACCGCCGTGCTCGACTTCGGCGATGCGCTGCGCGAGGAACCGGTCGAGCGGATCGTCGCGCGGCTGCCCGGGTTGCTGCAGGTGAAGGACCTGCATGAACTGTCGGCCATCGTGTTCCTGTGCCTGTCCGGGTCGCGCGACGCAGACCGGCCGCGCTTCGCCGAGACGATCAACGGCGCGATCGCGTCGACCGACGACAGCGCGCGCCTGCTCGCCATCGCGTACGGCGCGTTCGCGGCCGGGCGGTCGCGGCCTTATCCGTTCAACGATGCGGGGCAGACGGCACGCATCAACGACGTGTTCGGCGCGTTGAAGCAGCGCACGGCAGCACTCGGCGTGCCGGTTGCGCAAGGATCGCCGTGGTACGAGTTCTTTACCGCGTATCGGCTGGGTGGAGCGGGGGCAGGAAACAAACCGTGATCGCGCCACGGGCAGACGATCACTGCCGTGCGTCTGCCCTCAGCATCGCTTTCAACAGCAGGCACGCACCGCCGCCCACCGCGCTGACGCACGCGACATAGCCGAAATAGAGCTGATAGCCGTGCATGCCCGGATACGCGGTCGTCAACCAGCCGTTCAGCAACGGCAGGAACACATCGGGCGAATAGCCGAGCAGCGAGATGATCCCGATCGCGAGCCCCGTGATGCGCGCGGGCACGTCGCAGCGCTCGAGCACGCTCCAGTACAGGCCGCGCACCGCATAGGTCAGCAGGCCGATCACGATCACGACGCCGACCAGCAGCGCAACCTGGTTCAGCGAAGGAAACGCGATCAACGCGACGAACGCGAGCGCCGCGCAGAACAGCGCACCGCCGAGGACGTTCAACGTGCCGATCCGATCGCCGACGAAGCCGCCGCCGATCCCGCCGATCGGCCGCATCCACAGCTTCAGCGACGCGATGAAGCCCGCCGCGACGATCGACATGCCGACACCTTCCTGCTGCAGATACGGCGAAATGCTGTAGGTCGCCCACGACAGGTGGTAGCCGCAGAACACGATCAGCGCGAACACCCACAGGCGGCGGTTGCGCGCGAGCGTCAGCAGATCGCGGCCGAGATGGCCTGGCTCCGTTTTCACGGCATCGTTCGATGCCGACGCGCTCGCATCCTTGACGAACAGCAGCAGCACGCCCAGCGCGATGCAGACCGCCGAATAGCCGACGACCACTTGCCGGAACGCGCCGCCGTGCGACACGCCGCGCGTGTCGACGAGCCACGCGAACAGCGCGAGCGATGCCGTCGCGAGCAATGCCTCGATCAAGCCACGGCCGCCATCGAGGAAACCGAAGAAGCGGCCCTGCTCGCTCGGCAGCGCGATCGTCTTCACGCGCTTGATGACCGACGCCCAGAACGTCAGGCCCGTCGTCACGCCCCAGCCGCAGAAGATCACCATCAACGTCGCATACGACGGCGCGCTCGCGTACCAGAAGCCGAGTGCGCCGGTGCCGGCGAGCGAGAAGCCGATCAGCCAGCGCGGCGGCAGCCGATCGGCCAGCCAGCCGCTCGGCAGATAGCAGACGAGGAACGTCGTGCCGAGCGCCGAATACAGGTAGCCGAGCTGCGACCGCGTGATCTGGAACAGGTCCAGCATCGTGTCCTGGTAGAACTGCCGCAGGTACAGCATCGGGTAGATCGCGCCGGCCGCGCACACGAGCAGCGCGAGCTGGACGAAGCGGCCGGCGGACGCGGTGGTGTTACCGCGGGGCGCGGCTTCGATGGCCACGTCGGGGTGGGTCATGTGTCTCCTCCATCGGATCGGTTGCGCCGGTCGCGAGCCGGGCGTCAGGCAATGCGCGAGTGAATGCCCTGTGCTCGCATCTGGCAGCGTTCCTATTCCGTTAAACCAGCCGATATGCATCGGATGCGGCCGCGCCCACCGACCGCCACAAGACACTCACGCCCGCACGCATGACGCTAAAAAAGCGGCCGCTCGCGGAAGGAGCGGCCGTCAAGGAAATATCCCGGTTCGGGATACCGGAGGACACCACATCTCACCGGTATGCGTATTCTTGATGAGCGGCATTCCACTGACCATCAGACTGGTCTGATTCGCTACGCTTCCGCGAGAAAATCACGCAGTCCTGATCCACGCGCGTTCATCGAATCCGCAATACGCCGTTACGTTCTCGACGGGAACCCCCATACGTGGCAACCGGTCGAAACGCCGACATAACCGTCGACGGTTTCATCGCCGCGGCGGACAATCACTTCTCCTCCCCTGCCCGTTCACGTCCAACCATTCCCTTTCATGTTGAGCATCGGTCCCTTCTCGATCCGCGTCGTCGCGGTAGCCGCCGCCGCGCTGCTGGCGTGGCTCGTCGCGCGTGTCATCCAGCGCCGCCCGCCTGACGGCCATCACAAGACGGCATCGAGCCTGATCCTCGACGTGCTGCTGCTCGGATTGATCGCCGCGCGCGTCGGCTATATCGCGCAGTGGTGGAGCGACTATGCGGCATCGCCGCGCTCGATCGTCGCGCTCGGCGACGGCGGCTTCGACTGGCGCATCGGTCTTGCGGCCGCCCTGGTGTTCGCGGGCTGGCGCCTGCGCCGCTTGCCCGCGCTGCGGCGACCGGTGCTGGCCGGCATCGTCGCGGGCCTCGGCGCGTGGGGTATCGCGCAAGGCACGCTCGCGACGTTGCAGCAGAGCGCACCGCCGCTGGCCGCGATGGAACTCCAGGCGCTCGATGCCACGCCCGTGCTGCCGGCGAGCTTCGTCGGCAAGCCGGTCGTCGTGAACCTGTGGGCGACGTGGTGCCCGCCGTGCCAGCGCGAGATGCCGATTCTCGAACAGGCACAGCGCGACCATCCGGGCATCACCGTGCTGATGCTCAACCAGGGCGAAAATGCGCAGGTCGTGCGCGCGTTCCTCGAACAAAAGGGCCTGCGCTTCGATCACGTGCTGCTCGATCCGTCGCTGCACGCGATGCATGCGTACGGTTCGCGCGGGCTGCCGACCACGCTGTTCTTCAATGCAAAAGGCGAACTCGTCGAGTCGCACATGGGCGAGCTGACCGCCGCACGGCTGAAGGATGCCGTCGCGCAACGCTTCGGGCTGTAACGCCCGTCGGCGGACGGGAAGCGGCGCGATGCCGCTTCGTCACATCCGCGCTTCGACCGCGGCCAGCCGGGCCGGCAGGTGTTCCCGCAGCGCATCGACCGCTGCGCGGACTTTCAGCGGAAGATGCAGCGTGTATGGCCACACGGCCTGGATCGGATAGATCACGCCCGGCCGATCGGCCAGCAACTCGCGCAGCGCGCCGCTGCGCAACGCATCGCGCACCAGCCAGTACGGCAACCACGCCACGCCGAGATCGGCCAGCGCGGCATCCATCAGCGCGCGCAAGTCGTCCGACAGCAGCCGGACAGCGGGCTGCAGTTCCACGCGCTGGCCGTCGACGATCACGGGCCACCGATGCACATGACCAAAGCGCGTGTAGGCCAGCGCCTTGTGCTGCTCCAGTTCCGCATGGGTCCGCGGCTCGCCGAAGCGATCCAGATAGGCCGGCGACGCGCAGAACGCCATCCGGTGCTCGCCGAGCGGACGCGCGACCAGCCCGCTGCTGTTCGGCAACGTGCCGATGCGAATCGCGAGATCGAAACGCTCCTCGACCAGGTCGACGGAGCGGTCGCTGAACGACAGGTCCAGTTCGAGATCGGCGTGCGCCTTCGCCAGTTCGATCAGGATCGGCGCGACGCACAGATGACCGAACAGCGTCGGCATCGACACGCGCAGCCGCCCCTTCATCTGCCATTTGCCGGTTTCGAGCAGCGCCTCGCCCGCCTGGATCTCGTCCATCGCACGCAGGCAATGCGCGTAGAACAGCGACCCTTCGTCGGTCAGGCGCTGGCTGCGCGTCGTCCGCTGGAACAGCACGACACCCAGCCGCTCCTCGAGGCGCGCGATGCTCTTGCCGACGGCCGAGCGCGTGATGTGCAGCTTCTCGGCCGCCTGCGCGAAACTGCTCGCGTCGACGGCGGCGACGAACACGTCGATGCCTTTCAGGTTGTTTCGCATGCGACTGGGGACAAATACGCTACACAATGCGTCGATCTTATCGCTTTTGGCGATAAAAAGTGAATGATAGGATCGATTCCAGTCCTCGACATTCGCAATGGAGCACGCCACCATGGCCCGGATCCTCGCCCTCAAATCCAGCATTAACGGCAGCCAGTCGCAAACCGGTACGCTGATCGACACGTTCCTCGCGCAGCGCCGGGCCAACGGCCACACGGACGACGTCATCGTGCGCGACCTGGTCGGCGACGACCTGCCGGTACTCGACAGCGAACTGTTTCACGCACTGCGCGGCGCGGAGAACCCGGGCGAACGTGCGCAACAGGCGATCGCGCTGTCCGACAACCTGATCGCCGAACTCAAGGGTAGCGACCTGCTGCTGATCGGCGCGCCGATGTACAACCACAACGTGCCGACCCAGTTGAAGAACTGGTTCGACCTCGTCGCCCGTGCGCGCGTGACGTTCCGCTACACGGAGACCTATCCGATGGGTCTCGTCGAAGGCGTCAGCGCGATCGTGTTCAGCTCGCGCGGCGGCGTGCACGTCGGCCAGGAGACGGATGCCGTCACGCCATACCTGCGCGCGGTGCTCGGCCTGATGGGTATCGCCGACGTGGAATTCGTCTATGCCGAAGGGCTCGACATGAAGCCGCACGGGTTCGATGCCGGACTGGAAAACGCGCGCAAGCAGATGGAAGCGCTGCACGCATAAGCCCGAACCGGCGTTGCGTGACGCACAGCGCTGGAATCAGACACGTCTGATAGGCCCAGCGAAATGCCGTCCGTACACTGCGGCGCATGATTTCGCCGATCCAGTCCTCCTTCGATACGGTGCGCGATGCGGTCACGCAGTGCGCGCGCCGCCCTTCGTTCCTTCGCAAGCTCGACGTCGCGGTGCTCGCGCTGATCGTCGCGAGCGTGCTCGTCGTGATGGCCGACAGCGTGAAGGAACTGCACGCGCAATACGGCCACATGCTCTATGCAGCCGAGTGGGCGTTCACGCTGCTGTTTTCCACCGAATACCTGCTGCGCCTCTTCACCGCGAAGAAGCCGGCTGCGTACGCGCGCAGCTTCTTCGGGATCGTCGATCTCGTGTCGGTGCTGCCAACCTATCTCGCGTTCTTCTTCCCCGGCCTGCATGCGCTGATCGACGTGCGGCTGCTGCGCCTGCTGCGCGTGTTCCGCATCCTCGGGCTGTCGATCTATCTCGAGGAAGGCCAGATGCTGATCCGCGCGCTCACGCGCGCGCGGCGCAAGATCTTCGTGTTCATCGGCGGGATGTTCGTGCTCGTCGTGATTCTCGGCACCGTGATCTTTCTCGTCGAAGGGCCCGAGCACGGGATCACGAGCATTCCGGTGGGCGTCTACTGGGCGGCCGTAACGATGAGCACGACCGGCTACGGCGATCTCACGCCCGTCACGCCGCTCGGCCGGCTGATCACGTCGTGCGCGATCCTGCTCGGCTACGGGATCATCGCGTTTCCGACGGGGATCATGGGCGCGGAACTGGTGGCGTCGGCGCTGGAGCGCAAGCGGCCGAACACCGATGCGGATATGCGCTGCTGCCCGAACTGCGGCGCGGCGGTTCCGCCGCCTGAGCCAGTTGACGCTGCCGCGCCGCGACGACCAGACTAGGCCTTGTTCTACTCAGATTCCTTTCCTGCGGGCCGACACTGGTGCATGCGGTCTTTAGCTCACTTTGCAGTCGAACGGAATTCGACCGAGAAGCGATCCGCCAACGCTGCAAGACGACGATCCAAGGTCCAGAAGCGTGCCCCCGGCGTGATCAACGTGGACGCCAACAAAGTCAGATCGACGAGACCACACCCCATCCCGTAGAGCTTCTCGCGCTCCACGAATGCCATCACCTCGGGCATGCTTGCCTGTTTGCATTCCTGAAGCAGCCCGAGGTCGTTCAGCGTTCGCAGCCGTGGCGCCGGCGGCGTCCCACATGCGAGTTCACCCAGCACCATCGGATGCGTCAGTACGGCATCGAGCGCAAGCAGTTCGAACAGTGTCTGATTTCTATTTCGAAAGTGATCAACCCAGACTGACGTGTCAATCAACACATTCATTGCGATTCCGGTTCCTGGCGACGTCGCGGAATATCCGCCATACCGGGCATGGATCCGCCCAGTGCTGCCAGGCGTTTGGCCGCCTGGATGCGTACAAACGTCTTGATTGCCTCCCTGAACAAGTCCGCCTTATCCATTCCGGGCTCGGCCATTTGAAGGGCCTTCGTGTAGAGATCGTCGTCGATCGTGACCGTGGTTCGCATTGCCTGCCCCTCATCAAAATTGATGCAAAAACGCACCAATTTTATCACCGAATTCAGTTGTAGACGAGCAACCCGTTCATGCGCGCGCACGGTCGGCGAAGATGCCATCCGTCACCCCGCCTGCCCGCCCAGCGTCTGCACGAACGCAGCCAACCCCGTCAGCATGATCTGCACGCCCACGCACAGCAGCAGGAACGCGGACACGCGCATCGCGACCTTCGTCCCTTCGCTGCCGAGATAGCGCGCGAGCGTCGTCGCGCGGCTGTAGATCTGCCAGATCGCGAACGCGACCAGCGCCGCGACCGCCACCGACACCGCGCCCGACAACAGATAGTCGCTCGCCGTATGCGCACGGTTCGCATGCAGCGCGATGCCGGCCGCGATCGAGCCGGGGCCGATCGTCAACGGCACCGTCAGCGGAAAGAACGCGCGCGTCATCAGCTTCTGCAAATCGCCGCCATGGACGGCAACGTCGCCGCCGGCCGGCACGTCCGGCGCATTCAGCATCGACCAGCCGGCCACGGCCACCGCGAAGCCGCCGCCGATCCGCAGCGCCTCCATCGAGATCCCGAAGAAGTTCAGCACCGGCGCACCGATGAAGAAGATCACGAGCAGCGTGAAGAACACGTTCGTCGCAAGTTGCTTCGACAGCGTCGCGCGCTCGGCTTCCGTCAACGATTGCGTACGCTCGAGAAACACGAACGCCATGCCGAACGGATTGATGATGCCGATCAGGCCCGTGAAGCCGAACAGGATTTCAGGAATCAGGCGGTCGATCTGCATCGCGATCGGGCTCTCCGGTAGCAGACGGAAATAAAAAAAACGGCCAGTCGAGATGACCGGCCGCCAAGAGGAGATATCTCCATGATCCGGCACACGGGGGCGTGCCGGGCCGCAGAACCTGAATTGTCGGGAATATGAACCGGGAAGGAAATCAGCCGGGTCTGATTCTGACGTCGCGACGCCTCCGCAACATGCCGCCCCCCCCCGGCTTCAGATGCTGCGCTGATTGACCCGCTGCGACAGCGCCTCCGCGCTTTCCTTGCGCTCGCTGTACCGGTCGACCAGATATGGGCCGACGTCGCGCGTCAGCAGCGTGAACTTCACCAGTTCCTCCATCACGTCCACCACGCGGTCGAAATATGCCGACGGCTTCATCCGCCCGGCTTCGTCGAACTCCATGAACGCCTTCGCCACCGACGACTGGTTCGGAATGGTCAGCATGCGCATCCAGCGCCCCAGCACGCGCATCTGGTTCACCGCGTTGAACGACTGCGAACCGCCGCTCACCTGCATCACCGCGAGCGTCTTGCCCTGCGTCGGCCGCACCGCGCCGACCGACAGCGGAATCCAGTCGATCTGCGACTTCATGATGCCGGTCATCGCGCCGTGCCGCTCCGGCGAGCACCACACCATCCCTTCCGACCACATCACCCGCTCGCGCAGCTCCACGACCTTCGGGTGATGCTCGGGCGCGTCATCGGGCAGCGGCAGGCCGCTCGGATTGAACACGCGGACTTCGGCGCCCATCGCCGTCAGCAGGCGCTCGGCTTCCTCGACCAGCAGGCGGCTGAACGAGCGCTCGCGCAGCGAGCCGTACAGAAGCAGGAGCCGCGGCGGATGAGTCGAAGGCGTCGCGGGCCGCAATTGAGCGGCGTCCGGCACGCGGAACAGTTCGGTGTCGAGTTGCGGCAGGTCGTTCAGGTAGTCAGTCATGGGGGGACTCTCGGCAGTTCTCACGTCCGGCACTCGTACCAGCCCTTCGACCGGTTGACGATGCGCACGACCAGCAGCATCACCGGCACTTCGATCAGCACGCCGACGACGGTAGCCAGCGCCGCACCGGAATGAAAGCCGAACAGGCTGATCGCGGCCGCGACCGCCAGTTCGAAGAAGTTGGACGCGCCGATCAGCGCCGACGGGCACGCGATGTTGTGTTTCTCGCCCACCGCGCGATTGAGCCAGTACGCGAGCGCCGAATTGAAAAACACCTGGATCAGGATCGGCACCGCGAGCAGCGCGATCACCAGCGGCTGCTTCAGGATCGCTTCGCCCTGGAACGCGAACAGCAGCACGAGCGTGGCCAGGAGCGCGGCGATCGACCACGGGCCGATCTTCGTCATCGCGGCGTCGAATGCCGCCGGCCCCTTCGCGAGCAGCACCTTGCGCCAGAGCTGCGCGAGGAGCACCGGGATGACGATGTACAGCACGACCGACGTGAGCAGCGTCGCCCACGGCACCGCGATCGCGGACATGCCGAGCAGCAGCCCGACCAGCGGCGCGAACGCGATCACCATGATGCTGTCGTTCAGCGCGACCTGCGACAACGTGAACAGCGGATCGCCGCCGGTCAGCCGGCTCCATACGAACACCATCGCCGTGCACGGTGCGGCGGCCAGCAGGATCAGCCCGGCGATATAGCTGTCGAGTTGTTCGGCCGGCAGCAGCGGTGCAAACAGATGACGGATGAACAGCCAGCCGAGGAACGCCATCGAGAACGGCTTGACCAGCCAGTTCACGACGAGCGTGACGCCGATGCCTTTCACGTGCTGACGCACTTCATGCAATGCGCCGAAGTCGACCTTGACGAGCATCGGGATAATCATCACCCAGATCAGCAGCCCGACCGGCAGATTGACCTGTGCATATTCCATTCGGCCGATCTGCTGGAACAGGCCGGGCAGCATCTGGCCGAGCGCGATGCCGGCGACGATGCACAGCGCGACCCAGACGGTCAGGTAGCGTTCGAAGAAGTTGATGGCAGGCTTCGCGGCGGCCTTGCCGGGTGGCGCGACGTTGAACGTGTTCATTGGGGGCGTCGGTCTTGAAGTCGCTGGCGGCAGAGCACGGCGTCAGTGCCGCCACGCGAGCGATCAGTGTTGCGAAATGGCGATCAGCGCCGTCTGAAGTTCGGCATCGTTCATGCGATCGAGCGGTAACGCCAGCAGCTGCAGCATCCGATAGCCGATCGCCTGGCGTGTGAGTTCGAACGCAAGACGCTTGCCGTCGTCGCCGCCGGTCGCGTTCGACGGATCGGCATAGCCCCAATGCACCTTGACGGGACTGCCGGGCCAGTACGGGCAGGTTTCCGATGCCGCGCTGTCGCACACGGTGATGACGACGCGCATTTCAGGCGCGCCTTCGCCGACGAATTCGTCCCAGCGCTTGCTGCGGTAGCCGCCGACGTCGACGCCGGCGTTCGTCAGCGCCTCCAGCGCGAACGGATTGAGCCGCCCGCTCGGCGCGCTGCCCGCGCTATACGCCCGCACATCCTTGCCGAGCTTCACGGCCCAATGGTTGAGCATCCCTTCGGACAACACGCTTCGTGCCGAGTTGTGGGTGCAGAGGATCAGGACGTTCGTGGTCATGGGAGGCATGCGCGAATGCGCGTCAGGATTCACAGGTGCCGGGTGTCGAGCAGGCGGACACCGGCGAACACGGATTGCCGCCGCAGCAGTTCTCCGTGAGATAGCCGAGCAGCCCGTTCATCGTCGCGAAGTTCGCGCAATAGAACACGAAGCGGCCTTCCTGCCGGCTGGTCACGAGCTGCGCATGCGCGAGCTCTTTCAGGTGGAAGGACAGCGACGACGGCGGCACGTCGAGCAGCGTGGCGATCTGGCCGGCCGGCATGCCTTGCGGCCCGGCCTGCACGAGCGCGCGAAAGACCGCGAGGCGGGATTCATGCGCGAGCGCCGCGAGCGCGGCAATGGTCTGGTTCGTTTCCATAATTCGATAATAGTCGAAATATGGAAATCGAGAAAGCGACGCCGATGCATGGCGTCGCCGGGATGGTCTGTCCCCGAGATGTGGCGCGCCGTGCCTGCGCGCCGCACGTCCCGGTCAGGGCCCGATCAACCGCGTGTGACTCGGCAGGTCGACCGAGAGATCGGTACCGCCCGCTGCCGGCCGCGACGTGTCGCGCGTCGCCGCAAGCCATTGCGTGAACTCGGCGGCGGTCATGCCGACAGCCTGGGCCGAACTCGATGCAGGTGTGACCGCCGGCGCTTCTGCCACGCGTGCGGCCTGCTGCGCATGCGTCGTCGCCCCACGAGACGCCGTGGCTGCGTTCGGCGCGGCATGCGCGTTCGATGCCACGTCCAGCGCCTTCTTGCCGCGTAACGTGGCGGCAGGCTTCGCCGCCGAACGCGCCGCGACCGCGACCGGCTTCTTGCTGGCCGACGATGCGCGTTCCGCACGCGGCGCCGCGACTTCCGCGACGACGGCATCCGATGCGATGACCATCGCAACGGCGACCGGCGCGCTCGCGGACGACGCACGGCCGGCGTGCAGCACTTGCGATTCCGCGGACGCCGCTTTCTCCGCGACCGTCGCCGCATGGGCAACCCGTTCATCCGCCGACGCAGCACGATCGGCCTGCACGATCGCCACTTCCGCAGGTCGTCCGGTCGCTTGCGCGACCTGCGTGGCAGCAACGGCCGCCGTCGGCGCCACCGAGATCGATGCCTCGTACACCGCGCCGTGCCCGGCCGCATGCTGGCGTTCCTCGAACAGATGCGTCGCGAGGATGCACGCCGCGCCGAACAGCGCGCATGCCATCAGCGTCAGCCGCCAGCGGCGACGTATCGGATGCGGCCGGACCCATGCCCTGTTATCCGAACCAAAATCCTCGGCACGAACAGGTTTAGCAGCCTTGTGTGCCTTCGTTGCGCGCGATGCGGTCGCGGCCTGCTCCGCCGCAGACGCAGACGCCGCCGCATGACGTGCGCCCTTCAGGTCGAACACGATCGGCTTCGGCCGCCGGCTCGCCACGAACGGCCGACGTCGCCGGCCGTACGGCGGCGGCACATCCGAGAACGGAAGTGCGAGCGGAATCGCGTATTGCCCGGTGATATCCTGCATGCTCATGATGTCGACGACGCATTGCGCGACATCCGCCGCGGCAATCCGTGCTCCCGTAGTTGAACGAATGGCCCCGAGTATCGCCGTCGCACCGGTTCCGGTAAATCGGACTGCGTTACCTTCCGTCCGACACGACAGTCAGCCTGGTCCTACCGCCACTTCGGGGCCGAAGCAGGCGATGCGTCCCTGCCCCGCCACACATCGCCGCGCTGCGGACAGGTTCGTCAGAACCGCCCGCGCAACCCGATGAACACTTCGTTCGACGACAGCTTCGCCTTCAGCTGCTCGTCGCGTGCGTTGATGCGGTTCGCGAACGTGTTGAAGCCCGTCTCGACGTTACCCATGTCGACATAGCGATACCCGAGGTCGATCGAGAAGCGCTTGTTGATCGCGTAGCTCACGCCTGCGCCGGCCGAGTAAGCGAGGTTGGTCTGCGTCTTCGACGCGAAGCGGCGCGACGCGTTGGTTTGCCAGCCGTCGGCCGACACGATCGCGACACCGACGCCGAGCGTGCCGTACACGGAGAAGCCGCGACCGAGATCGAAGTCCTTGTAGCCGTTCAGCATCAGGCGCTGCGCGGACACGTGGAATTCGTTCGCGTTTGCGTCGAACGGCGCCCAGTAGCTGGTGAAGTTGTTGTTGCGCTTGAACTCGTACTCGCCTTCCGCACGCCAGCCGTTGCCGAACTGGTAGCCGAGGCCGAGCGAGCCGGTGACGTTCGAACCCGTCTCCGGGCCGCCGACGCGGCTCGCGACGCGCGGGCTCGTCAGCTCCATGTTCACCGCGTTGTCGAACGCGCCGATGATGCGGCCGGTCGCGTAGTAGCCGGCGTCGCCGAGCTCGGCGGCCTTCTTCGTTTCCGGCGCGGTGACGTTATCGGCGAAAGCGGCGCCCGAGAACAGCAGGGCGAGCGTGGACGGCAGGGCAAAGCGCTTGATCATGATTCGTTCGATTCCTTGACGATGGATGGCTTGTCGGAGAAGCCGTCATCGTAGGAATCGCGCGACGATCGTTGAACCCGGTCGCGTACGGGTCGCGCCTCCGTAGCGCTACGGAGGCGACCCGCCCGCGAGCGCCGCGTAGTCGCGCACGAGCTCGACCAGCGACGCGACCTGCAGCTTGTCGAACACGTTCGCGCGATAGGTCTCGACCGTGCGCGGCGACAGCCCGAGTTCGCGTGCGATCTCCTTGTTGCTCCAGCCGCGCACGATCCCTTCCAGCACCTCGCGTTCACGCGTGCTCAGCGTTGCGACGCGCGCCGCGCGCGTGTGGTCCGCATCGTCCTGCCCGCGTTGCACGGCCTGCCGGCGCAGCGCCTGCTGGACGGTGTCGATCAGTTCGTCGTCGTCCACCGGCTTGCGCAGGAAATCGAGCGCGCCGCGCTTGAACGCGCGCCGGCACGCGTCGACGTTGCCGTGGCCCGTCATCACGATCACCGGCAGGTCGCGCCGCGCGCGCAGCTCGTCGAGCGCGTCGAGGCCGCTCATCCCCGGCATCCGGATATCGAGCAGCACGCAGCCGAGCGCCACGTCGTCGGCATCGGCAAGAAATGCCGAAGCGTCCGGATAGCAGCGCGTCGCGACGCCGACCGTGCGCAGCAGCAGCGCGAGGCCGTCGCGCACGGCTTCGTCGTCGTCGACGATCGCGACAACGGACGCGTCGCGCGGTGAATGAAGCTGAAGCGAATCGTTCACGCGGCCTCCCCTGCCAGCGGCAACAGCAATGCAGCTTCGACGCCGCCCGACGGCAAATTGCGCACCGTCAGCGTGCCGTCCTGGCGCTGCGCGAGCGTGTCGCACAGCGGCAAACCGAGACCGAGACCGCGTGCACGCGTCGTGAAGAACGGTTCGAACAGGCGCGGCAGCGCGTCTTCCGGCACGCCGGGGCCGTTATCGACGACGCTGAAGCGGTAATGCTTGCCGACGCGCGCGCCGCTGATGCGGATCTCGCCGCGCGCTGCACCCGCAGTGGCACCGGTGAGCGCGTCGCGCGCGTTCTGGATCAGGTTGTGCAGGATCTGCTCGACCGCGATCGGCTCGGCGAACGGCCGCTCGCGCGCCGCCGCGTTGTGCCAGCCAAGCGCGATGTGCTCGCGTGCGCAGTCGTCGCGGTACAGGAACAGCAGCGTATCGATGACCGCGTCGGGATCGATTGCGCGCCGCTCGCCGCCATGCACGGTGGTCACGGCTTCGCGCATGCGCTCCAGGATCGCCGCCGCGCGCTTCGCCTGCGCGACGCTCGTCTGCAGCGCGCGGCGCACGCTGTCGCGTTCGGCCGGCTGGTCGAGCATGCGTTCGGCCGCGCGCGTGTGGCTGACGATCGCCGTCAGCGGCTGGTTCAGTTCGTGCGCGAGGCCGGCCGCCATTTCGCCGAACGTATCGAGACGGCCGAAGCGGTCGAGGCGCGCGCGGGTGTCCTCACGGCGCCGCGCCTCGCGCAGCCGCCATGCGCCGAGCGCACCGGCCGCGAGCAAGGCGGCCACCGCGTTCCACAGCGCGATCGACAGCCACGGCAGGTCGGCGGCCGTCAGCGTGCGCGTCGTGCGCAGCACGAACGCCTGCGGCTGTGCGGGCAGGTGTTTCTCGAGATGCATCGTCCACAGCGGCTGCGCGTCGCCCGGCGCGGGCGACAGCAGGTCGATGCGGCGGTCGCGCAACGCCAGCGCGGCCGACGAGATTGCCGTGGACCAGTCGCCCGGCTGCAGCATCTGGCGCGGATCGACGCGCACGGCCCAGCCGGTCCCCGCGATGAGCCAGTACGCGGCGGGGCCGTCGAACACGAGCGTGAACGGCTTGCCGGGCCGCTGCTGCGGCAGCGCGGCGGGCGCCGGCCCGCCGTCGGCCTGCCAGCCCGCGCCGGGCTGCCAGTACGCGAGCCCGTCGAGTTGCGGCATGCGTTCGCGCAGGTTGTCGAGCATGTGCGCGGGCGGCGCAGCGAGCGACGACGCGCCGAGCGTCGCGAGGATCGCCTCGTGCTGCGCGGCTTTCTGCGCGAGCAGGCGGATCGTGATGCTCGAATCCTGGAAGAAGCGGTCGTACGCGTCGGAGACGGCGCGCGAGATGACGAACGCGGTGCCCGCGAGGCTCAGCGCGAGCCACGCGGCCAGGGCGGCGATTCGGACGGACGGTTTCATGTTCGGCGGCAAGTCGGAAAGCTGGGCACGCGCGCGACATTAAACCCTCGCCGTGCGGATGCCCGATTGCCGCCATTGTCTGCAAATCGGCACTGCCTGTGGTCCGAATTCGGTTATATCCGCTGTCAGCCGGGTCCCAAACCCGCGACTTCACCGCCCGCGCGGCCCCAATATCAGACTGGACTGATTTTCTTCAGACTCCGAACCGACCACAATCGGCCTGCTTGTCCTCCACGCACCTCCAGGAGTACAGGCTCCATAGTCGATACTTTCTCCCGCCTCCCCTGGCGGGACTTTTTTTGGACGGCGTCACGCCGAACCCAGCCCGGAAACCGTCCGGCCATGATCCCGCTTCCGTTCATCCGCTCGCGCACGCACGTTGCGATCGCGCCGCACCCGCATCGTTCGCTCGCATCGTGACCGACGCGCCGTCCACTTCCATCGCGATCCTGACGATCGACCATCCGAGCCGCGGCACGTTCGACGATCGGCTGCGCCGCGCCGGCTACGGCTACGACCGCCTGCGCATCGACGACATCCTGCGCCGCTCCGGCTACCGGCCGTCGCGCTTCGAGTACCTGCCCGACCTGCTCGCGACCTGCGACAAGCGGCCGTTCGACCTGTTCATCGTGCAGTGCGAAACGTCGTGCTACCGCACGCTCGAAGCGATCCGCACGCTGCGCGCACGCTTTGCCGACACGGTCGCGATCGTGTCGATCAGCCAGCGCGACGCGGACGTCTCGCGCTCGGCCTGCTTCGTCGCCGGCGCCAACGAGCATCTGCCTTATTCGACTGCACCGGACAAGCTGATCGCGTGCATGGCGACGTGGCTGCGCTGGTCGCATCACCGCTCGACCCATCATCGCCATTGGCGGGTGGGCAGCTTCGAATTCGATACGGCCTCGCGCAGCGTCACCGTCGCCGGCCGCGAGCACATCCTCACCGAGAAGCATTTCCAGATCGCGACCGCGTTCTTCCTGAACATGGGCCGTGCGATCGACCGTGCGCACATGAGCCAGCTCGTGTGGGGCTCGCTCGTCGCGTCGACGAGCCGGCGGCTCGACACGCACGTCGCCTACCTGCGCGACCGGCTCGAACTCGACGGCCGGCACGGCGTGCGGATGATGACGATGTACGGCTTCGGGTATCGGCTCGTCACGTGCGAGCCGGGCGAGCCGCCCGAACCGGAGCAGGCACCGACGCCGTAGCGGACCCCCCCCCCGCAACCCTGACAGCCCCCATTGCGCGCTGATCGGACTCCATTATCATGGGGGCACTCTGGCCGACCGCCCCGCTCCCCATGGACCACCGCGCCGCTTCCGAACGTCCCGATCCCGCCTCTGCCGCGCCGACCCGTGTCGGGCGCCGCCAGCGCACGCTGCTGTATGCGGGCGGCGCGGCCGTCACCGTCGCGATCCTGCTTGCAAGCGGGATGATGCTGTACACGATGGCGCGCGAGGCGATCCAGGCGCGCTACACGACGTTCGCGGTGCGCCAGTTCCTCGTCCAGTTCGAATTCAAGATGCGCACGACGGGCATGGACACGCTCGTCACGCACGACGAAGCCGTGTGGAATGCACGCCCGACCGACCCCGCACGCGTCGCCGCGCTCGCGGCCAGCCACGGACGGCTGATCATTCAGGGCAGCCCGACCTTCCCGCCGACGCTCGCGCTGGCCGACCTGTCGCCCTCGCAACCGGCCGCCAGCTACGCGCAGGATCTCGCGATGGCGAGCGATATGAGCTACCGCGTCGGCGCATACGTCGCGAAATACGACGCCGACCGCTCGATCGCGGGCTATGCGTTCCGTCCCGACCGCAGCTTCGCGGTCGTGATTCCGGAACCCGTGCCGCCCGATTCGCTGACCGCGTCGCCGGCCACCCGCGCCGACACCCTCGTCGCGAAAGTCGCCAGCGGGATCAAGACGCCGGCGCCGGGCCAATTCGAGTGGTACGGCGCCGTCTACGATCCCGTCCAGCAGCGCGACGTGTTCCGCGTCTCCGGCGCCGTGTACAACGCGCACGCACCGCGTGTCGTATTCGTGTCGACGCTGCCCGTCGACCTGCTGCTCCGGCGGCTCACGTCGGGCGACACGAGCGACGCCGCGATCATCGCCGACGGGCACGGCGGCACGCTGCTGCGCTCGGGCCGCGCGGTCGACGACGCCGCGACGCGCGCGGCGCTCGTCAGCATCGACGCCCGCGTGCGCACGGCCGCCCTCAACGGCGGCACGCACAACGCCTACGGCGACGGACTGTTCGCGCTGAGCCAGCCGATCCCCGATACCGACTGGACACTCGTGCAGGCGTTCACGCTGCGCTCGCTGCTCGCGACGATCGGCCTGCGCGCAGGCTGGTACGTCGCGATCATGCTCGCGGTGATCGCGCTCGTCTGGTGGCTGCTCGTGCGCTTCGACCGCAAGGTGCTGAGGCCCGACGATGCCCGTACGCGCCGCGTGATCGACAGCGAGAACCTGAACCGCACGATCGTCGAAGCCGCGCCGTCCGGCATCGCGCTGCTGTCGCTCTCCGACGGCGCGGTGCTGCTGCAGAACGACACCATGCGCGACTACGATGCGCGCCGCGCGGGCGAGCCGTCGTTGCCCGCGCGGCTGCTCGAACGCTTCGACCGTTCCGCCGACGCCACCGCGTGGCAGCCCGATCTTCACGTGACGCTGCCGACCGCCGACGGCCGCGCCGTCGACCTGCTCGTCAACCTCGTGCGTACCCGCTTCCGCGAAACCGACGCCGTGCTGTGCAACTTCTCCGACATCACGTCGCAGAAGAACATCGAGCGCCGGCTCGACGAAGCGGACCGCGCCGCCGACGCCGCGAACGACGCAAAGTCGGCGTTCCTCGCGACGATGAGCCACGAGATCCGCACGCCGCTGAACGCGATCCTCGGCAATCTCGAGCTGATCGGCCGCGAGCCGCTCGCCGAGTCGCAGCGCGAGCGGCTGCATACGGTCGAAGGCGCGTCGTCGGTGCTGCTCGACCTGATCAACGACATCCTCGACCTGTCGAAAATCGAAGCCGGCCAGATGACGATCGAGGCGATCCCGTTCGATCTTGCGGAGACGATCCGGCAGACCGGCGCGATGTTCGAGCCGCTGGCCGCCGCGAAGGGGCTGCAGTTCGACGTGTTCGTCGACGATGCGCTGGCGTCGCGCTATGTCGGTGACCCGACGCGCATCCGGCAGATCGCCGCGAACCTGCTCGGCAACGCGATCAAGTTCACGAACCACGGGGAAGTGACGCTCGAGGTGTACTTGCGCGACGACACGAATCCCGATTCGCCGATCGCGATCGGCGTCAGCGATACGGGGATCGGGATGACCGAAGCGCAGCGCGCGGCGCTGTTCCGGCCGTTCACGCAGGCCGATACGTCGATCACGCGCCGCTATGGCGGCACGGGGCTCGGGCTCGCGCTGACGAAGCAGCTCACGCAGATGATGCAGGGTTCGGTCGAAGTAAAAAGCGAACCCGACAAGGGCAGTACGTTCGTCGTCACGCTGCCGATGCATGCGGCGAGCAACACGGAGATCGCCGCCCATGAGGCCGCGCAGGCTGACGATGGCGCGCTGCCGAGCATCACGGCGCGCGTGCTCGTCGTCGACGATCATCCGGTGAATCGCAGGCTGCTGCAGGGACAACTCGTCACGCTCGGTTATGGGGCGGATGCGGCGGAGGAAGGCGCGTCGGCATTGCGGCGTTGCGCGGATACACGCTACGACCTTGTGATGACCGACCTGAACATGCCGGGGATGGACGGTTACACGCTCGCCCGTGTGCTGCGCGCGCAGTATCCGGGACTGCCGATCGTCGCCGTCACCGCACATGCGAGCGCGGCCGAACATGCGCGCTGCGCGGAAGCGGGGATCGTCGCGGTGCTCGTGAAGCCCGTGCTGCTCGATACGATCGATCGCACCGTGCGGCGTTATGCGCAGGCGGCGGCAACGCAGGCGCCTGCACGCCGCTCGCTCGTCGATCTCGCGGAAGGCACGCTGCCGCCGGACGTTCATGCGTTGCTCGAAGCCAGTCTCGCAAAATCGCTTGTGGCGATTCGCGACGCACGCGCAAGCGACGACGTTCGTGCGCTGCGCGACGAACTGCATGCGTTGCGCGGCGCGTTTGCGACGATCCACGAGCACGGCGTGGCCGACGCGGTCGGCGCGCTGCAAACGATCGTGCATGGCGACGACATGGCGCCGTTCGATGCGCAGCTGGCGCAAACGGAAGACCTCGCGCACGAAGCCCTTCAGCGACGCGCGACGCAGGCACCGTCTGCCTGAATCCGGTGCGACCGGCCTCCACGGCCGCTCGTGCCGGCCCCCCCGATCGCGCGCCCGACGCGATAGCGCACACGTAGGACACGCCCCACACAATCCGCGCCACCAATCAGCCCCGGACGACTGATTCGGACCAGCCCGATCCCTACCATTGGTTTGTACCTGACAAACTGAAAGGAGTAGGGCAATGAACAAGACGTATCGCAGCATCTGGAACGCCGTGACCCAAACGTGGACGGCCGCGGCCGAGACGGCGAAGTCGCATTCGAAGGGTTCGTCGCGCGTGGCGCGGCAGGCGCTGATCGCGGTTGCGCTGGGTGGTGCGGCGATCGGCAGCGCAGCAGCGGCAGAAGTGTGCACGACGGAAGAAGGCACGAGCGGCACGGTCGATGCATCGGGTGTGTGCCAGGTGGCAAGCTCCGGCGCCATCGGCACGATGGGGGCGATCGGCACCACGGCCACGCTCGACGACGCCTACATCAAGGTCCTGCCCATCAGCGGTCTGGGCAACGCCACTGCAGGTATCGCGGGCGCCATCGCCATCGGTGCCGGCGCAACGGCCGGCACGGGTGGCGGTGAAGTCGCGATCGGGCAAAGCACGTCCGCTCAGGGCTTGTCGTCGGCCGCAATAGGCTCCAGCGCATCCGCATATGGAACAGGCGCAACGGCAATCGGCCGCCGTACCTCGGCAAACGGCAACTTTGCAACCGCATTGGGTAATCTCGCCGCTGCGCAGGCAGACAGCGCGGTCGCGATCGGCAGCCAGGCGACGGCCACCGGCACAAGCAGTGTGGCACTCGGCGCGAATGCGTCTGCGAGCGCTCAAAACGTGATCGCCATCGGCAACAGCGCATCAGCCTCCGAAATCAACAGCATGTCGCTCGGGGCATCTTCGACTGCCAACGCGCAAAACGCGATTGCCATCGGCACGGGCTCGACGGCCTCCAGCATGAACAACACGGCGCTGGGCACCTCGGCCCGAGCGACCGGTGCGGCAGCGACGGCCGTCGGCATGAGCGCGAGCGCAGCGGGCTATCACTCGGTCGCACTCGGTGTGGCAGCCAGCGCGGGCAATAGCGAATCCGTAGCGATCGGTGTCAGCTCGACCACGGATCGCGACAACTCCGTATCCGTCGGTTCGTCTGCCCTGCAACGCCAGATCACCAACATGGCCGCCGGCACGAAGGCGACCGACGCCGTGAACGTCTCCCAGCTCGAACCGGTCGTGACCGCACTCGGCGGCGGCGCGGCAATCGATCCGGCAACGGGCGCCGTCACGGGTCCGACGTACGCACTCGCCAACGGCGGCACGCAGACGACCGTCGGCGGCGCACTCGGCGCGCTCGATAGCGCGCTGACGACCGCGAACGGCAACATCGCGAAGAACACGGCCGACATCACGGACATCAACACCCAGCTCGGCGATCTGTCGAAGGGCACGATCGGTCTCGTCCAGCAAGCGAGCGCGGGCGCCGACATCACGGTCGGTGCAGGCACCGACGGCGCGGCAGTCAATTTCGCCGGCACGGCGGGCGACCGCAAGCTGACGGGCGTGGCGGCAGGCGCCGTCTCGGCGACGAGCACCGACGCCGTGAACGGCTCGCAGCTGCACGGCATGGCAGGCAGTGTCGCATCGGCCATCGGCGGCGGCTCGACGGTGAACCCGGACGGCTCGATCTCCGCACCGTCCTTCTCGGTCGGCGACGGCAGCGGCGGCACGACGATCGTCCATTCGGTCGGCGACGTCGTCACCAACCTCGACGGGCGCGTGACGAAAAACGAAGGTGCAATCTCGGATCTCGCCGACCAGATCGGCAGCGGCGCGCTCGGCCTCGTCCAGCAGGCCGGTGCGAACGACGCGATCAAGGTCGGTGCGGCTACCGGCGGCACGTCGGTGAATTTCACCGGCGCCAGCGGCGCACGCACGCTGTCCGGCGTCGCGAACGGCGTGAATGACGACGACGTGGTCACGATCGCGCAGTTGAAGGCAACCGGCCTCATCGACTACACCGGCAAGGAGATCGGCGCGGTCACGTACGACGGCATCGGTCTCGACACCGTGACGTTCGGCGGCACGGGCGGTACGACACTGTCGAACGTGAAAGCCGGTGTGGCGGATATGGACGCCGTGAACATGAGCCAGCTCAACAGCCTGCAACAGGAGTTCGCGCAGAAGTACGGCGACCTGTCCGGCCGCGTCGGCGACCTCGAAGCGGGCGGGTCGGGTGGCGGCTCGGGCGGCGGTTCGGGTGGCGTCGGTACGGGTACGGGCGGCCCCGGCTCGATCGTCGTCGGCGACGGCGCGGACGCATCGGGCTCGAACGGCTCGGCGATCGGCCAGGGGTCGGTCGCCTCGGGCAACAACGGTTCGGCTGTCGGCCAGGGTGCGGTTGCGTCGGGCGACAACGGCTCGGCATTCGGTCAGGGTTCCGTCGCGTCGGGTTCGAACGGCACGGCAATCGGCCAGGGTGCAGTCGCCTCGGGTGGCAACAGCACGGCGGTCGGCCAGAACGCGAATGCGTCCGGCAACAACTCCGTCGCACTCGGCGCGGGCTCCGTAGCGGACCGCGACAACGCGGTGTCGGTCGGCTCGGCCGGCAACGAACGCCAGATCACGAACGTCGCGGCCGGTACGGCGCCGACCGACGCGGTCAACGTGCAGCAGATGAACAACGCAGCCCACAGCGCCCGTCAGGACGCGATGGGCGGTGTCGCGGCGGCGATGGCCGTCGCCGGCCTGCCGCAGTCGACGCAGCCGGGCCGCACGTTCGTCGCGATGTCCGGCAGCACCTACGGCGGCGAGTACGGCAGCGCGCTCGGCCTGTCGTACATGACGCGCGACGGCAAGTGGACGGTCAAGGCATCGGCCACCACGAGCAGCCGCGGCGAAGTCGGCGGCGTGATCGGCGGCGGCTTCTACTGGTAAGCCGGCGGGCCGGTCACGGCTCGTCACGGTATCGCCCGTCTCCCGTTCCGGGCCCTGGATTTCCGTCCGAAACGGGAACGCGTGATCTCCGCCGCACCTCACCCGGAAAGCAGTGTCTCCTGACCGGGGTTTTCTTCATACCCAACGTCACGCCCCTCACGCGGGGCGCGACGCCTCCCTCTGAACGCGGCGCAATCCAGCGCACCGCGCCCGCCTTCCGCCCCGCCCTCATCCAGTCCGGACACGCCCCTGCGTACGTGTAGGACTGGGCCTACACAGGCCGTATCTCGAATCAGCCATGGACGACTGATTAGGACGAGGCCGATCCCTACCATGGAATCAAGACCTGACAAACTGAAAGGAGTAGGGACCATGAACAAGACCTATCGCAGCATCTGGAACGCGGCGACGAGCACCTGGACGGCAGCGGCCGAGACGGCAAAGTCGCATTCGAAGGGTTCTTCGCGAATCGCGCGACAGGCGTTGATCGCGCTCGCGCTGGGCGGCGCGGTGATCGGCAGCGCAGCCGCGGCGGAAGTGTGCACGGCGGAAGACGGGTCGAGCGGCACGGTCGACGAAGCCGGCGTGTGCAAGGCGGCCGGTGGCGGCGCGATCGGCACGATGGGGACGATCGGTACGATGGCGGCCGACGACACGACCTACGTGAAGGTGAACAGTACCGTCAACGCCGCATCGGCGACCGGTAGCAATGCAGTAGCCATTGGCCAAAGCGTGAGTTCGGCCGGATCAAGTTCGGTTGCCGTGGGTTCTGCCACGATCGCCAACGGTCTTCACTCCGTCGCACTTGGCGCATCGGCAACCAACGCTGATGCCAGCGACCGACAGATCGCCATCGGTAGTGCCGCGCGAACCTCTGGACGCTACACGGTCGCGATGGGGTATCAGGCCTCGGCATCGGCAGAAGATGCCCTGGCGTTCGGACGCGCTTCTTCCGCAACGAATACCGGTGCATTGGCGATCGGTGCCACCGCAACGTCCGGCGGAACGGGCTCGACGGCGATCGGCCAGTCGGCCACCGTCGTCAGCGGGGCAACCAATGCCGTCGCACTCGGCATGAATGCGCATGTGGCAAATTCGAACTCGGCTGCGCTCGGCTCCAATTCGTCCGCAGCAGGCACCTATTCCAGCGCAATGGGCCCGTCGGCCACGTCGACCGGTACGGCGACCATCGCGGTTGGCGGGAACTCGACGGCCACCGGAAGCTGGAGTGTCGCCATCGGCGGAGCCACCGGCAGCGGCCGGGGCGCGGTTGCGTCGGGCGCCCACTCGATCGCGCTCGGGTCCACGGCTAGCGCCAGCGCCGACAATGCCGTGGCGCTCGGCGACAGCACGGTTGCGAACCGCGCAAACACCGTATCCGTGGGTGCGGCAGTCGCCAACATGGACGGCAATACCTTCACCCGCCAGATCGTCAACGTCGCAGCCGGCACGGAAGACAACGATGCCGTCAACGTCGGCCAGATGAACGCCGGCCTGTCGACGACGAACGCGTCGATCGCAGCCACGAACACGGCATTGTCGACGACCAACGCCTCGCTTTCGACAACGAACGCGAACCTCTCGACGACCAACACCACGCTGGCCGCCACGAACGCGACGCTGTCGACGGCCAATACCCAAATTGCCGCGCTGAACGGCGACATGGCGGCCGCGAAGACCGGCATCTCGACGAACACGTCCGACATCACGAAGCTCAACGACAAGCTGAACGGCCTGTCGGACGGCACGATCGGTCTCGTCCAGCAAGCGGCGGCCGGTGCGGATCTGACGGTCGGTGCGAACACCGACGGTGCGGCGGTGAACTTCGCCGGCACGGCAGGCGACCGCAAGCTGACGGGCATCGCCGCCGGCACGGCCGATTCGGACGCCGTGAACGTCGGCCAGATGAACGCCGGCCTGTCGACCACGAATGCCGCGATTTCGAGCCTCGACGGTCGCGTCACGAACAACGAAACCGCCATCACGAATCTCGACGGTCGCATGACGACCAACGAAGGCGCGATCACGAGCATCGACAACCGCGTGACGATCAACGAAGGTGCAATCACGAAGCTCGCCGACGAAATCGGCAGCGGGACGCTCGGCCTCGTCCAGCAGGCCAAGGCAGGCGACGACCTGACGGTCGGTGCAAACACCGACGGCGCAGCGGTGAACTTCGCCGGTACGGCCGGCGACCGCAAGCTGTCGGGCATCGCTGCCGGCACGGCCGATTCGGACGCCGTGAACGTCAGCCAGATGAACGCCGGCCTGTCGACCACGAACGCCGCGATCTCGGGCCTCGACGGCCGCGTGACGACCAATGAAACCGCGATCACGAATCTCGGCGGCCGCGTGACGACCAACGAAACCGCGCTCACGAATCTCGACGGCCGCATGACGACCAGCGAGACGACGATCACGAACATCGACAACCGCGTAACGGCTAACGAAGGCTCGATCACGAGCATCGACAACCGCGTGACGGTGAACGAAGGCGCCATCACGAAACTCGCCGACCAGATCGGCAGCGGCGAACTCGGCCTCGTCCAGCAAGCCAACGCGGGCGATGACCTGACGGTCGGCGCGAACACGGACGGTGCAGCCGTGAACTTCGCCGGCACGGCGGGTGACCGCCAGCTGACGGGTATCGCAGCCGGCACGGCCGATACGGATGCCGTGAACGTCGGCCAGATGAATGCCGGCCTGTCGACCACGAACGCCGCGATCTCGAAACTCGACGGCCGCGTGACCGACAACGAGACGGCGATCACCGACCTCGGCAGCCGCATGACGAACAGCGAGACCGCCCTCACTGCCATCGACGGCCGCGTGACGAATATCGACAACCGCGTGACGGTGAACGAAGGCGCACTGACGAAGCTCGCCGACCAGATCGGCAGCGGCGAACTCGGCCTGGTCCAGCAGAACGCGACGACGGGCGCGATCACGGTCGCCGCGGCGACGGGTGGTGCGTCGGTGAACTTCGCCGGCACGGGCGGCGCGCGCGTGCTGTCCGGCGTCGCGAACGGCGTGCACGACGACGACGTCGTGACGGTGTCGCAGCTCCGCGCAACCGGCCTCATCGACTACACGGGCAAGGAAGTCGGCGCAGTCACGTACGACAGCGGCCTCAATTTCGACACCGTGACCTTCGCCGGCTCGAACGGCACGAAGCTGATGCGCGTCGCGGCGGGCGACATCGGCGCGACGAGCATGGATGCGATCAACGGTAGCCAGCTGTTCGATCTGCAAGAACAGTTCGCCAAGCAGTACGGCGACCTGAGCGGCCAGTTCGGTGATCTGGCAAGCCGCTTCGGCGACCTGTCCGGCCGCGTCGGCGATCTCGAAGCAGGCGCTGGCTCGGGCGGCGGCAGCGGCGGCCCGGGCACGGGTGGCGACGGCTCGATCGTCGTCGGTGACGGCGCGGTCGCGTCGGGCGAGAACGCCTCGGCCATCGGTCAAGGTTCGCTCGCGTCGGGTGAAAACGCTTCGGCGGTCGGCCAGGGCGCGGTCGCATCGGGCGACAACGGGTCGGCCTTCGGTCAGGGCGCGGTCGCATCGGGCAGCAACGGCTCGGCCATCGGTCAAGGTTCGGTCGCCTCCGGTGAGAACGGCACCGCCGTCGGTCAGGGTGCAGTGGCATCCGGTGAAAACAGCACCGCACTCGGACAGGGCGCCTCGGCTGCCGGCAGCAGCTCGGTCGCGATCGGCCAGGGCTCGGTGGCCACCGAAGCGAACACGGTTTCGTTCGGCGACGGCACGGCAGAAAGCAACCGCCGCCTCGTCAACATCGCTGACGGCATCAACGCCAGCGACGCCGCAACGAAGGGCCAGCTCGACCGCGCAATGGAGTCGGTGGACGCACGCTTCAACGACACGAACCGCGCGATCAACGACGTCGCGAAGAACGCGTACGCCGGTATCGCTGCCGCGATGGCGATGCCGAACATGACGCCGTCGGCGCCGGGCAAGACGGTGGTGGCAGTCGGCACCGCGAACTTCAAGAGCGGCTCGGCCATCGCCGCCGGCGCCACCTACCGGTCGCGCAACGGCAAATGGCTGGTGAACGGCGCGGCATCGCTCACGTCGGTCGGCGACGCCGGTGTGCGTGCCCAGGTCGGCTATGAGTTCTGACCTGAACGCGCCGCCTCGCGCGGCGCCTCAACCCGAAGCGGGGGGCGCGATCCCCCTGCTGTTCGGCCGACGGCCGGTGCCGATTCCGCCAGGAGTCGCCACCGGCCGTCGGCGCGAGCGCAGCGTGTGCGGCCTGCCGTTTCGCCGTTCGCCGCTGCGTCCCTGCGCCGATGTGATTCCTCCCACCTTCGCAGGACAGATGCGCCGCTCGCGGCGGCGCGACGCGTGAGACCCCAATGACAAGAACCTTCCCCATCCGCATCGTGATCGCCGACGATCATCCGGCCGTCGTCATCGGTGCCCGCTACGAGCTGTCGGCGTCGAACACCGTGTCGGTCGTCGCGACCGCACACAATTCGACGGAGCTGATTGAAGCGCTGGCGAGCCATCCGTGCGACGTGCTCGTGTCCGACTACGCGATGCCCGGCACCGAATACGGCGACGGACTGACGATGTTTACGGCGCTGCTCAAGCGCTTTCCCGGCCTGAAGATCGTCGTGATGACGATGATGGAGAACGCGGTCGCGTTGCGCGCGCTGATCGATCTCGGCATCGCGTGCATCGTCAGCAAGTCGGACATGCCGAATCACCTGACGATGGCGATCCACGCGGCCTATACCAACGGCCGCTACCTGTCGCCGTCGATGGACCGGATCCTGCGCAACACGGGCAGCGCGAACGGCAAGACACCCGCGCTGTCGGTGCGCGAAGTCGAGGTGATCCGGTTGTTTTCGTCGGGCCTGTCGGTCAACGAGATCGCCGAGAAGCTGAGCCGCAGCAAGAAGACCATCAGCACGCAGAAGAGCTCGGCAATGCAGAAGCTCGGGATCGAGCGCGATGTCGATCTGGTCCGCTACGCGATCTCGTGCGGGCTCGTGTCGGACTATGGGTTTGCGCCAGCGCCGGCGGCCGGCAACGCGAACTGAACCACTGAAAATGCTTCACGGCAGCGTCACCGTCCGTGAAGCCTCCGCGCGCCGGTGACACCCGGCGTGCGGCCCGTCCGCCGCGCCCTCCGGCAGCGGCGCGACGACGCTCGCCCAGTCAGACCGGGTCGGCGCTCCCTTCCTCTTCCGTCCCCGTGCTGCGCCCTTCGCTGCCCGAAGCAGCCACGATCCCGTGCTCGATCGCGTAGCGCAGCAGGTCGATGTCCTTTTCCAGCCCGAGCTTTTCCATCGCGCGCGCCTTCTGCGTGCTGATGGTCTTCTTGCTGCGGCTGAGTTTTTCCGCGATCTCGTTGACGGTCAGCCCCGACGCGTAATGCCGCACGACTTCGAGCTCGCGCTCGCTCAGGTCGCGCTTCTGGTCGGCCGCCCGCGCGCTCGAATGCGACGTGAGCGTGCGCACGACCTTCTCGACCGACGGCGAGTAATACGTGCCGCCTGTCGCGGCCGCGTGGATTGCGGGGATCAGGTGATCGATGGTGTCGGACTTGCTGACGATGCAGGTGAGGCCGAGGCGTGTCAGCGCGCCGACCACGGCGGGGTTGTCGAGCATGGTCAGCACGACCAGCTTGACCGCCGGGAAATGGCGCTGCAGGTACGAGAACAGCGTGATGCCGTCGCCGTGTGCGCTGCCGGGCATCGCGTAATCGGACACCACGACATCGCACGCGCCGGCCTTGACCAGTTCGATCAGCTCGGTCGAATTGACGGCCTTGCCGGTCAACTGGATCGTCGGCACCGACGCCAGCCCATGCTCGACGCCGACGAGCATCGCCGGATGGTCGTCGGCCAGTACCACGCGAATCAGATAGCTTCCCATAGTCGTCCAGGATTGCGCGGCAACCGTCACGGCAGGCTCGCCGTTCGTTTGCCGGCGACGGCGCGGTTCGCGTCGTCGTGGATCGTAATTGGGCGCTATCTTCGCATGAAACCGGGGCGGCAACCATGGATCGGGCAAGCACTACCGTTCCCGTGGTGCGCCGCCATGAAAAAACCGCCGGCTCGCGATGAGCCGGCGGTTTCGTCCAATTACCGGGTCGGGAACCGGCCGCCTGCCGGCCGCCGGGCTCCCGCCCCGGTTCGCTGCCGTCGAGGCCGGGCTCGGCTGGCGCCGATTCCCGCCCCGCCCGGCATCAGCGCGCGTCGATACGGATCTCGACGCGGCGGTTCTGCGCGCGACCTTCGGCCGTCGCGTTCGACGCGACCGGCTCGGCCGAGCCCAGCCCTTCGGACACGAACGACTGCGCCTTCAGGCCGTTGCTGCTCAGGTAGTTCATCACGTTGCGGGCCCGCGACGCCGACAGCGCGAGGTTGTGCGTCTTGCTGCCCGTCGAATCGGTGAAACCCGTGATCGCCACGCGGCGGAATTCGATGCCGCTGTTGATCTGCACGAAGCGGTCGAGCTGGCTGCGCGCGTCCGGCGTCAGCACCGCGCTGTCGAACGCGAAGTTCGTGTCGCCCTGCAGCAGCACCTAGCGCTGCGGGACCGGCTGCGGTTGCGGCTGCGGTTGCGGTTGCGGTTGCGGTTGGGCGACCGGTTGCGGTGCGGGAGCGGGCTGCGGCTTGCCGCACATGAACGTGATCTCGCGCGGATCCTTCTTCGGCTTGAAGTTGGATACGCCATCGATCATCTCGAGCGGCGTGAAGCCCTGGCCGCGGCAGAACTGCTCCGCCGCGACCGCACACGCGTTCACGCTGCCGAGCAGCCCGCTGCAGGAGACGCGGAACACGCCGTCCGTCTTGCCCGGAATCGACACGCTGTGGATGTTATAGGTGAGACCCGACTGCGTCGTGCACGCACCGAGCGCCAGCGCGATCGCGCCGACCGAGGCGGCGCGCAACAACAAAGTGGAAAGTTTCATGGTGAAACGTCCGCCCGAAGGCGGACGACAAAAATAATGAATGGAATGACGGGTACGACAACGGTGCCGCACGGGCGGGGCTCACGCCCCGCCCCGCGCATTACCACTGATACGACGCGCCCACACCGACGGTATTGCCACCGCTCGACATACCCACGCCGGCCTTCATCTTCAGGTTCTGCGTGATGCGGGCTTCGCCGCCGAACGCCACGGCCTGATAGCCCTTGTAGGTCGCGCCACCGATACCGAACGAGATCGTCTTGTCCGGATCGACGCCGGGGATCATCGTCAGCGCGGTGGCTGCGGCGATACCCGAGTAGGCGTTGCGCGACAGGTCGTTGACCTGGTTCTGCATGCCGCCCATCGCACGGTCGAGCTGGCCCTTCGTCGCCGCGTCGGTCGCATTGATGCCGTCCGCCACGTTGACGAGTCGGCGCTCGTTGCCTGACGAACCGAACGACACCGTGTTCGACTCCGTCGCCACCGAACCCTGACCGATCGCGACCGAGTTGCCCGCGCCGGCTGCGACGCTCGAACCCTGGCCGATCGCGGTGCTGCCTGCGTCAGCCGCCTTCGAACCGGAGCCGATCGCCGTACCGCCCGTACCGTCGACGTTCGAACCCGACCCGATTGCGGTGCCGTTGTTCGCGCCATCCGCGACCGCTGCGCCCGAACCGATCGCCACGTTGCCGGTACCCGTTCCCGGGTTCGCCGGGATGATCGTGCCGCCGTCACCGCCGGTGCCGCCGATCAGGTCGCTGCCCGAACCGCTGCCCGAACCGTCGCCCGGAAGCACGCCGGCTTCCAGCTTGCCCACGCGGCCGTCCATCGAGCCGAGCTTGTCGTTCAGCTCCGATTGCAGATCCGACAGCTGGCCGTAGTTGACCGCGTCGTACGTGGTCGTGCCGTTCGCGACGTTCGTCAGGACGACCGGTGCCGGAGCACCCGTACCGCCCAGCGACACACGCGTGTGGTCGACGTTGTCGTACTTCACAGCCAGCGAGTCGGTCGCGCCGGACTTCGACGCCGCCGTCAGCGCATCCTCGACCGTCGCGTAACGATCGCCGTTCACGAGGAACGAAGCCTTCGACACCGTGCCGTCGGCATTGACGGTGACGCCGCCGCCGAGCGTGTCTGCCACGCTCTGCGCCGTGCCGTGCAGCTGCGAACCGTTGATCGCGTCGGTGCTCGTTGCGTTCACCGCACCGGCTGCCACGTTCGTGATCGTCGTGCCGTTCGCGCCACCCAGCGTGATCGCGTCCTTCGTCGCGTCGTCGTAACCGACCGCCAGCGACGTCAGGTTGCCGCTGCCGTCGTCGCCCACGAGGCCCGTCGACTTCAGTTGCGACACGTTCACCGCGTCATGATCGTCCTTGCCGTCGGCCACGTTCTTCAGTGCCACCGGCGCCGTCGCAGAAGCGCCGCCCAGCGTCACCGAACCACGGTTCGTCGCGCCCGTCGTCGGGTCGACGTCGTACGTGACTGCCGCCAGCGTCTGGCCCGTACCGGTATCCACGAGGCCCGTATTGCCCAGCTGCTTGCGCAGATCGGCGATATCGCCCGTGTTGCCCGTCACGCGGCCGTCCAGGTTCGTCAGCGCGTCGCCGACGGTATGGACGTCCGTGCCGCCCACGTTGAACGTCGGCTGCGTGATCGTGCCGTCGGCACCGACCGTCGCGCCGCCGCCCAGCGAGGCTGCCACGCTTTGCGCCGTACCGAACAGCTGCGAACCGTTGATCGCGTCGTTGCTGGTCGCGTTCACCGCGCCGGCCGCCACGTTCTTCAGTGCGACCGCGCTCGTCGCGCCCGTGCCGCCCAGCGTCACGCCGCTCTTCGTCGCATCGTCGTAGGCGACTGCCAGCGACGTCAGGTTGCCGCTGCCGTCGTCGCCCACGAGGCCCGACGACTTCAGCTGCGACACGTTCACCGCGTCGTGATCGTCCTTGCCGTCGGCCACGTTCTTCAGTGCGACCGGCGTCGCTGCACCCACGCCGCCCAACGTTACCGAGGTCTTCGCCGCGTCGTCGTAGGCGACGGTACCGTCCGCCGGCGTGCCACCGCCGCCGCTTGCAGCTGCTGCGGCAAGCGCATCGGACACGTTGGAGTACGTCTTGCCGTCGATCGTGTACGTCGGCTGCGTGATGCTGCCGTCCGCACCGACCGCCGCCGAGCCGCCGAGCGCCTTGGTCACGCCTGCCAGCTGGCTGACGTTGACCGCATCCGTCTGCGCCGTACCGGCCGCGACGTTCACGATCTGACGTTCCGCGCCCACGCTGCCGATCGACAGCGCGTTGCCGCGGTTCGCGATCGAGCCTGCGCCGAGGGCGATACCGCCGTTCGCGCCGGCTGCCACGTTCGCGTTTGCGCCGATCGCGATGGCGTTCGTGACGTTGGCCGACACGGTCGAGCCCGTGCCGACAGCGATCGCGTTCGCCGCGCCGACGTTGGCCTTCGCGCCGTCGCCCATCGCAATGGAGCTGGTGCCGAGCGCCCACGTGTCGTTGTTACCGACCGCCACCGCACGATCGGCATTCGCCTGGACCTTCGCGCCCAATGCAACGGCTTGCGTGCCGTTCGTGAACGCTTCGGAGCCCATCGCGACCGAGTACGCCTGGCCCGCGCCGGTTTGCGCGGAGCTGCCGATCGCCACCGAGTTGTCCGACCCTGCGACGCTCGACAGGCCGACCGCCACGGTATTGCCACCCAGCGCCGACGACTGCGAGCCGATAGCGACCGCCGTCGACGTCGAAGGCGCACCGTTCAGCGACGCATAGTTGTCGCCCGTATGCCCGTCAATCGCGACAAGCGGATCGGTCGCATCCATCAACTGCATGGAACGTGCGTTCGCCTGGTCGATCGCGGCTTGCGTCTTCTGCTCGAGCGACGACGAGAAGCTGTCGATCGCCGCCTGCGTCGTCGTATTGACCGACGTCGTCAGCGAGCTCATCGCGTCGAACAGCTGGCCGCCGTTGATGGCGTCCTTGCTCTCGAAGGCGACGTTGCCGTTGCCCACGTTGACGATGCGACGCTCGTTGCCCACGCTGCCGACGGACACCGTGTTCGCCTGGTTCGCGACCGAGTTGTAGCCGATCGCGACCGAATCCAGGCCGCTGGCGCGCGCGCCCGTGCCGAGCGCCAATGCGTGCGCACCCGTGCCGGCCGCGCCGGAGCCGATTGCGACCGCCTGTGCGCCGGTCACGATTGCGGCTGCCGCCGTCTTCTGGTCGGCATTGACCTTGATGAAGCGCAGGTCGATCGCGCCGTTCGTCAGATCCTCGCGGAGATCCGTCAGGCCCGACGTCAACTGGGAGACGTTGACCGCGTCCGTGCCGTCGATACCGGTTGCCACGTTCTTCAGTGCGACCGGCGTCGTCGAACCCGTGCCGCCCAGCGTCACGCTGCTCTTCGTCGCGTTGTCGTACGTCACCGCGGCGATCGCCTTGCCCGTCGACGGATCGACCAGGCCGCTGTCGGCCAGCTTGTCCTTCAGGTC
>JAIRVP010000051.1 GCA_031253835.1 Burkholderia sp.
GCGACTGCGGGGCTCAACTTCCGTACCGCCGAGGCCGCTACCACCAAGCCTCAACAGCACTGCTTCCCTTCCTCCCGCGCCGCGTTTCCGTTAGCGCGAAAGAGGCGTGATTCTATGCAGCTCCCGGCAATCGCGCAAGGGGTTTGACGCAACTTTTTTACAAAAGCCGCATTTCGGCCGGCCGCGCATGTCCGGGAACGAGACCGCTTATGGTGCAAAGAACGGACTAGAATGTGAGGTTCTTCGCCTCTTTCTATATACGTCTTTAATATGCGCCAGCGAATCGCCAAACGCCTCCCCCCCGATGCCGACAAACTGGTCGGTCTGTCGCTTGCGCTCTTCGCCTCGGGCAGCCGCATCGAGGATCGCTTCTGGGAAGCGAAGCTCGATGCGCTGCTCGCCAAGATTGTCCGCAACGGCAACCAGACCACGCTCGACGCAGCACTCGACCATCTTCAGCAGAATCATCCCGATGCGTACGGTGCGCTGGCCGACATGGCCGAGACGCACAGCGAGTCGATGGTGATCGAGCACGATGGCCAACCATACGATGCGCTGCTGGTCGCGGTTCCGGTGCTCGCATGGACGCGCTACATGATTCCGTCGGGGCCGCTCAAGGGCGACGTTACCGACGCGCTGCGAACGCACCTGCAGGCGCATGTCCTCGCGAACGGCACGCTCGTCGGGCTCGCGCCGTTCCTCTACAGCATCGACCAGTTGCCGCGGCACCACGTCGAGACCTACCGGCTTGCGCAGCAGCTCGCGCATGCGGCGATCAGCCAACACACGCCCAAGCTGAGCTTCGGCGACCTGCCCGAAACTTCGCCGATCCTGGCCGATCCGCGCTTCCTCCTTGCGGTCGTCGCCGCGCCTGCCGGCGCGCCGCTGTTCCGCTGGCAGGAAGAGGAGAACGGCAGCCGGATCGAACGCGGCCAATGCCTCGAGCAGTGGACGGCCCAGGGCGGCCCGAACCTGTCGATCGCCCTGCCCGGCTGCGAATTCGAATGCCTGCTTCCGGACGCGTACTACTCGGCCTGCCGCGATGCGGACGAACGCATTCGTCCGCACACGGTGCGAACGGCCATTCGTTATCTGTTTGACACACTTGGTGCGGCGCCGCAGGAGCTGCGCGCAGTGGTCGCCGGGTTCGGCGAACGCCGTATCGACGAGTATCGCGTCGGCTTCACGCGGCGTGCCAGCAACGACGTGATCTACGGCGTCGTATGGCCGCTGTACGGCCGCGAAAACGGCGACGTGTCGATCGATAGCGCGACGCTCGAAGGCGAAGCGCCGATGGAAGGGCCGCTCGAGGAAATCGTGAGCCTGCTGAAGGAATGCGGCGTAACCGACGTCCGCAGGCACGCGGGCCGCTTCGAACCGGAATACTGCGACGACTGCGGCGTGCCGCTCTACGCGGATCCGCTCGGCGAAATCGTCCATGCGGAAATGCCGGAAGACGCATCGCCCGCCCAGCCGCACTTCCACTGATCCGATGCCGCAGGCCGCCACGGCCTGCCGGTCCGAAGCCGCTCCCGGTTCCCGCCGGAGCGGCTTTTTTCTTGTCCGATCGTTTTCCGCCCGAAATTTCGGACAATTCCTAAGCCTTTCAGCCTAGCAGACATCGTGTAAGGTCTTTGTCATTATCGGGGCCAACGCATGCCCGACAGCAATCAATGACTCACCCTTACGGAGATTGAATATGCGGTTCCTGATGCTCAATTCAGACGCCGAGCGGCGTGATGGACTGAAGGCCCTGCTACGGCAGATCGACCGTCACGCCAGCATCAACGATGCGCCCGACAGTTTCCAGGCGCGCCGCCTGCTGCGTGCCCAGCGCTTCGACCTCGTCGCGATCGACTGGCTCGACGTCGGCCGGCTCAGCGAGCTTCAGGCGCTCTGCAGCGCATGCTCGCCGACGCCGGCCGCCGTACTGGTCGACGAAGCGCCGCCCGATGCCGTCCAGCGCTTCTTCAACCATGGTGTCGCGGGCGTGATCCCGCATTCCACGCGGCCACACCTGATCGTGCGTGCGCTGGAGATCGTGCTGCTGGGCGGGCACTACATTCCGCCGAGCGCGCTCAGCCTGCTGCCCTCCGTGGCAGCGGCACGCCACGATGCCCATTTCCAGACGCTTGCCGGATCGCTTCCGCGGCGCCCGCCAAGCGGCCTCCTGTCGCCGCGGCAAGCGCAGATCATGCGCTTCGTCCACATGGGCAGCACGAACAAGATGATCGCCCGGACGCTCGGCATCAGCGAAGGCACCGTGAAGATCCACCTTGCCAGCATCTTCCAGCAGCTCGGTGCCGCGAACCGCGCCGCCGCGGTCGCGATCTACAACGGCTGGCTGTCACCGCATCTCGAGGTGCTGCTCGCGAACCGCAACCGCGCACGCAAGCCGAACATCGGCGAACGCGGTCCGGTTCCGCTGCGGACACAACGGAATGACCATCCGTACCCGTTGCCAGCCACGAACGCCGGCGCGCAGGACCTGCCGCTCGCCGCGGAGCCGCCGGCACGGTTCCGGCGCGGGCGCTAGGCGAACAGTCTCGATATTGCGACGGTCGGTATGTGCGGATTCCCACCTTTGATGCTCAACGAGTAATATGGACGCATGGGTTTTCTTTTCACACCGCTTCCGCTCTGGATTGGCATCGGTGGCTGGATCGCCGCCGTGGCCCTGCTCGCGCTCGCGATCTGGAATCGCCCGTTCGTGCGCTTGCAGGACGCCACGCTCCAGCACGTGTGGCTCGCGCTCGTCACCGCGATTTCGGTCCTCTGGGCGTCGAATGCCTGGCTCGAAGACGGCATCGTCATGCATCTGCTGGGCGCCACGCTGCTCGTCACACTGTTCGACTGGACACTCGCACTGATCGCGATGGGCGCCGTCACGGCGGTTGCCGCGATCATCTTCGATGCGCCGTGGCAGGGCATTGGCCTGACCTATCTGATCTACGGTGCGCTGCCCGTCGCCGTGTCGGCGATGCTGCAGCGCGCCGCGCTCGCGTGGCTGCCGCACAACCTCGCATCGTTCATCACCGGGCAGGGATTCCTGTCGCCGGCCATCGCGATCGTCGCGGTCGCTGCCGCAGCAGCCGGCGTCCAGCTCGCGCTCGCGGATGGCGTGCCCGTCGTGATTCCCGCCGGCTATCTGCTGAACACCGCACTGCTTGCGCTCGGCGAAGCGTGGTTCACCGGCATGGCGACGGCACTCATCGCCGTCTATCGACCTGCATGGGTCACGACCTTCGACGTCCGGCGCTATCGCCTCGGCGGCCCGCGCGCCTGAATTTCCTCCGGATTCGCGCACGGCCAACGCATGCCGCAGGCGCCTTCCGCGGCGCGACAGAATGCGTCATCTACTGCCGCACATCTTTTTTACGCTAAGATTGAACTCCTGTTCTTCATCGGGCATCTATACGTGCCCGATGTCTCATTCGCTCCTCACCAATAACCAGATGGACAGCTCTCCTGCCTCGCTCCGGATTGTCCGGGCGCTCGGCAAGCTGGCAGCCTGTATCGCGGGCCTGTCGCTTGCGCTTCCCACACCGGCATTCGCCGACCTGCTCGACCAGCGCTCCGAACTGATCAACAAATTCGTCAACGAGATGCATGCCGATCCGCTCGCCGCCGATTGTGCGGCGCACGGCAGCTTCATCGCGAGCACGTCGACGGCGTTCGACCGCGTCGACTTCGCGCCGAATGCATTCGACAGCGGCAACGCGACGATCACGCCCTGGAACGACTCGTTCGACCAGGGCAAGCAGCGCGTGAAGGTCGACAACATCGTCACGGTCGACGGCCAAGGCATCCACAGCGACGGCAGCGACCCGACGCCGCTGAAATTCCGTTGCGGCTATGTCGGCCAGCAAATGCTCGCGTTCAGCTGGAACGACCCCGTCCCGCCGTTGAAGCCGCGCGCCGAACGCTCGTCGTCGTCGACGAAGAAGTTCAAGGGCAAGTCGCACCGCGGCAAGGCGAAGGCATCGGGCCGTACCGGCAAGAAGGCCGTCGCAACGAAAAAATCGGGCGGCCAGAAGAAGGTCGTGAAGAAGAAGACCGCGAAGAAGTCCTGATACGACCGAGCAACAACGACAGACGCAAAAAAGCCGGCGCATCCTGAGATGCGCCGGCTTTTTTCATACGACGACGATACGCTTACGCGAACGTGTCGACGTGCACCAGGATCGCGGCCAGCATCGCCGCGCCGAGCGCCGCGCTGCGCTCACCGTTCCAGCCGACACGCTCGTCGGGCAGGTTCGCGTTGTCCTTGAACGGCATCTCGAGCGTCAACGACAGGCAACCGAACTGGTGGCCGATGTACTTCGACGCGAGCTTAAGCGCATCTTCCTTGTACTTGCTTGCCGCATAGCCGTGTTCGGTCTGGAAGTCGGGGCTCGCGACCTTGAACGCGTCGATGAATGCGGTCTGTTCCTTGCCCTGCTGCGCGGTAAAGCTCGGCAGCATCTCCGAACCGGCGACGAACACGTACGGCAGATCCTCGTCGCCGTGAATGTCGAAGAACATGTCGCAGCCGATGGCATGGATCGCGTCGCGCACGGCCAGCACCTCGGGGCTGCGCTCGGCATCCGGCGCCATCCACTCGCGATTCAGGTTCGCGCCTGCCGCGTTGGTGCGCAGGTTGCCATGCACGCTGCCGTCCGGATTCATGTTCGAGACGATGTGGAACGTCACGCGATCGTAGAGCTTGCGCGCGACCGGATCGCCGGCCCAGTCGCCCCATCCTGCCAGCCGCTTGACGAGCCCCTCGACGAACCACTCGGCCATCGACTCGCCCGGATGCTGGCGCGCGATGATCCACACCTTCTTCTTCGGCGCGTCGTCGGTTTCCGGCGTGCCGAGCGTCAGCAGCGACATCGGACGGCCTTCGACCGTGCGGCCGAGCTCGACGACGTTCGCCTGCGGCAACTGCTGGACCGCGCCGAGAAACGCCGCATGACGCTCTTCCGAGTACGGTTCGAAATACGCGTAGTAGATGCTGTCGAATTCCGGCGTATGGTCGATGGTCATCGTCTTGCCGTCGAACGTCGTCGGCACGCGGAACCAGTCGACCCGGTCGTAGCTCGCCACCGCGTGGTAGTTGCGCCAGCCCGACGGATACGCGCATTCGGCGGCATTCTCGAACGTCATCACGCATTGCTCGCCGCGCGCGCCCGTCAAGCGGTAGTAAAACCATTGCGCGAATTCCGAGCGGTTGTCGCCGCGCACGCGCAGCCGGATCGCGTCGGGGCTGTCGCACGACACGACATCGATTGCGCCTGCGTCGAAATTGCTGGTGATCGAAAGGGCCATCTGTCTCTCCTGTGTCGACTGGCGTTAGCGCTTTAGCGCTTATGCCAGTCCCATGCAAAGCTGTCGACCGAAGCGTGCGGTGTACCGCGTGCCCGGCCTCATGCATGCGCCGGCCGTCTCGTGAACGGCCGGCTGGGTTACTCGCCGACTCGCCGGCGATATACGTAAGTCGAATCGTTCGACGCAGCCGCGTCGAATGCATAGCCTTCCGTCGCGAATTCCTTCAGCGCCTTCGGGTCGGCAATCCGGTTCTCGACGATATAGCGCGCCATCAGGCCGCGCGCACGCTTCGCATGGAAGCTGATGATCTTGTAGCGGCCGCCCTTCCAGTCCTCGAACACCGGCGTGACGACCGGCGCGGCCAGCAGCTTCGGCTTGACCGACTTGAAGTATTCGTTCGACGCGCAGTTGACCAGCACGCGCGCCGCGCCGCTGCGCGTCTCGAGCTGCTCGTTCAGCGCCCGCGTGATGCGGTCGCCCCAGAACGCGTACAGATCCTTGCCGCGCGCATTCGCGAAGCGCGTGCCCATCTCGAGCCGGTACGGCTGCAGCAGGTCGAGCGGACGCAGCAGCCCGTACAGCCCCGACAGCACGCGCACGTGCTGCTGCGCATAGTCGAGATCGGCCGACGACAGCGATTTCGCGTCGAAACCTTCATAGACGTCGCCGTTGAACGCGAGCACGGCCTGCTTCGCATTGGCCGGCGTAAAGGTCCGCGACCAGTCGGCGTAGCGCTGGAAATTCAGGCGCGCGAGCGGATCGGAAATATCCATCAGCGTCGCGATGTCCTGCGGCGACAGCTTGCGCAGGCCGTCGATCAGCTCCGACGCATCGTCGACGAATGCAGGCTTCGTGTAAGACTGGACATGCGCGGGCGTATCGTAGTCGAGGGATTTAGCTGGAGAGAGAACGATTATCATAGAGGCTCGCTGGCACGCCGTGCCTTGCGGTCAGACGAAAACCACCGATTGTAACGAATGACCCGCTCTCTCGCCCCGCATGCCGCACACCGCGTCGTGCTCGATTCGAACGTCTGGATCGACATCCTCGTATTCGACGACCCCGCTACGCGCCCGATCCGGGCCGCGCTGGAAACCGGCGCGCTTGCCGCCGTGATCGACGGCCGCTGCCTGACCGAGCTCGAATACGTGCTCGACTATCCGCAGTTCCAGTCGCGTGCCGTCGACAAGGCGGCCGCACTGGCAACCGTCGCCCGCCTCGCAAGCCTCGTCGAGCCGCCGCCCGTCGACGCCGACGCGCCGCCGCTGCCGAAGTGCAAGGACCGCGACGACCAGAAGTTTCTCGAACTCGCCCGCGCCGCGCAGGCCGAATGGCTCGTGTCGAAAGACCGTGCGCTGCTGAAGCTCGCGAAGCGCACCGCACGCGACTTCGGCTTCCGGATCGCGCAGCCCGCGCCGTTTACCGAGGCTTGCGCGCTCGACGCCGCGCCGGACAAGACGACCACGCCGGCCTGACCTCCGCCGTACCACCCGAATTCGACCGTATCGATGAACGCTCCTTCAGACATGCCAACGACTCCCGTTTTCCCCTCGCGCCTGCCGAACGTCGGCACGACGATCTTCACGGTCATGAGCGCGCTTGCCGCCGAAAAAGGCGCGGTGAACCTCGGCCAGGGCTTCCCGGATTTCGATTGCGATCCGCGCATCGTCGATGCGGTCGCGACTGCGATGCGCAACGGGCACAACCAGTATCCGCCGATGGCCGGCGTCGCGCCGCTGCGCGACGCGATCGCCGACAAGATCGCGCAGGTCTACGGCCGGCGCTACGATCCGGCCACCGAGATCACGGTGACGGCCGGCGCAACGCAGGCGCTGCTGACGGCGATCCTGTGTGCGGTGCACCCGGGCGATGAGGTGATCGTCGTCGAACCGACCTACGACAGCTACCTGCCGTCGATCGAACTCGCGGGCGGCACGCCCGTGTTCGTCACGCTGGAAGCGCCCGACTACACGATCCCGTTCGACCGTCTCGCGGCCGCCATCACGCCGAAGACGCGGATGATCCTGATCAACACGCCGCACAACCCGACGGGTACCGTGTGGCGCGAGGCGGACATGCGCAAGCTCGAGGACATCGTGCGCGGCACCAACGTGCTGATCCTGTCGGACGAAGTGTACGAGCACATGGTCTACGACGGCGCGCGCCACGAAAGCGTTGCGCGCTACCCGGAACTCGCCGCACGCAGCTTCATCGTGTCGAGCTTCGGCAAGACCTATCACGTGACGGGCTGGAAAGTCGGCTACGTCGCGGCGCCTGCCGCGCTGACCGCGGAATTCCGCAAGGTCCACCAGTTCAACGTATTCACGGTGAACACGCCGATGCAGATCGGGCTCGCCGACTACCTGCGCGACCCGGCACCGTACCTGTCGCTGGCCGGCTTCTACCAGAAGAAGCGCGACTTCTTCCGTGCCGGCCTCGAACGCACACGCTTCAAGCTGCTGCCGTGCCCGGGCACGTACTTCCAGTGCGTCGACTACTCGGCCATCAGCGACCTGCCCGAAGCGGAATTCTCGAAGTGGCTCACGTCGGAGATCGGCGTGGCCGCCATTCCGGTGTCGGCGTTCTATCACGAGCCGCACGAATCGGGCGTCGTGCGCTTCTGCTTCGCGAAGCAGGAAAGCACGCTCGCGTCCGCGCTCGAACGACTCGCCCGCCTGTAAGTCACGCATGGGCGGCCACGCGCCGCCCTGCGGAAACCGCGCTTACGAACGCGCGACGCTCGCTGCTTCGATGTACGCCTTGCGCTCGGCGGCCACACGCTGCGCGGCCGGGCGCTCACCGACCTGCCTCGCGTGCGCCTTCCAGTCGATGCCGGCGTCGAGCAGGAAATCGCGTCCGAATATGGCCTTCGTCGCCATCCCGATGACCGGCAGATGAACCCACGCGGCGATATCCGCGAGGCCGAACGACGCGCCGAGCACATACGGCGAAAACTGCGTCATCTGCTTGAACGCATCGATCGCGCGCGGCAGGCGCTTCTCGACGTGCGCCTTCATCCCGTCGCTGACCTTGCCGCCGAAAAACGCTTCCGTATAGACCTCGCGCGCCATCCATTCGAGATACAGCTCGAGCGTCTCGACCAGTTCGCGCACCTTCGCGGCCGCGAACGGGCTCGCCGGGAAAATGCCTTTCTCGGGATAGCGCGCGGCCAGGTATTCGATGATCACCTGCGACTCGAACAGCGCACCCTCTTCGGTCTTCAGGAACGGAATCTTGCCGAGCGGCGAATCGACGAGCTGGGCCGGATCGCTGATCGGCAAACCGCACACCGACTCCTCGAACGGGATGTCGTGCTCGAGCAGCACGAACTTCACCTTGTTGTAATAGTTGGACAACGGAATACCGCACAGCTGTAGCATCGGAGTCTCCTTCCTTGCTGAAGCGCAGCCGCAACGGTGCCGGCCGCATCGGGATTCATCGCGCTGAAAAGCACGTTCGTGCTAGTCTAAAGCAAGTTGTGCGTTCGTCATGACAACATTACATCCGCTGCGGCAGCCGTGCCGTCTGTCCGCGCGACATGCGCGCCGCCGCCCCGCCATCCGATGGAGACACGCTCGCATGAGTGCTGAACTGCTGGCCTCGCGTCCGCCCGAAAGCGATTCGACGCTCGTCCTCACGCTGTCCAATCCCGGCGCGCGCAACGCGCTGCATCCCGACATGTACGCGGCCGGCATCGAAGCGATTGCCACCGCCGATCGCGATCCCGCGATTCGCGCAGTCGTACTGACGGGTGCCGACCGCTTCTTCTGCGCAGGCGGCAACCTGAACCGGCTGCTCGAGAACCGTTCGAAAGATCCGTCCTACCAGGCCGACAGCATCGACCAGCTCGCCGCATGGGTCACCGCGATCCGTGCTTCGACGAAACCGGTGATCGCAGCCGTCGAAGGTGCCGCGGCCGGCGCGGGCTTCTCGCTCGCGCTCGCGTGCGACCTGATCGTCGCCGCGCACGACGCGAAATTCGTGATGTCGTATGCGCGCGTGGGTCTCACGCCGGACGGCGGCGGTTCGTGGTTCCTCGCGCGCGCGCTACCGCGCGCGATCGCGGCCGAGATCCTGTTCGAAGGCAAGCCGGTCACGGCCGAGCGCCTGCATGCACTCGGTGTCGTCAACCGGCTCGCCGTGCCCGGCACGGCACTGACCGACGCGCTCGCCTGGGCCGACACGCTCGCCGGCATCTCGCCGAACGCGCTCACGCGCATCAAGTCGCTGCTCGACGACGCGACGATGCAACCGCTCGAACCGCATCTCGGCACCGAGCGCGATCATTTCGTCGCGTCGCTGCATCATGCGGACGGACTCGAAGGCATCACCGCATTTCTCGAGAAACGCCAGCCGCGCTACAAGCGCTGATCCGCCCCGTCGCAAAGGCGATCGAGACCGCGCAAAAAATGCACTGACACACGCCGCGCACGACGTCGACGACACGCTCGACGTCGCCTGCGCGCACGCATCCGCAGGCACGTTTGCGCCGCCAGCAGCCCACGTCGATCCATGCTCTAATGACCGCCTGTCGCGGCGCTCCCGGCGCCGTTTTCGCGCATGCAACCAAGGAGTTGACGATGATCGACGTCTATAGCTGGGCGACCCCGAACGGCCACAAGGTACACATCATGCTCGAGGAAACGGGCCTCGCATACCGTGTCCATCCGGTCGATATCGGCGCGGGCGACCAGTTCAAGCCCGACTTCCTGAAGATCAGCCCGAACAACAAGATTCCGGCCATCGTCGATGCTGACGGCCCCGGCGGCAAGCCGATCTCGCTGTTCGAATCGGGTGCGATCCTGATCTATCTCGCGGAGAAGACCAGCAAGTTCCTGCCGACCGATCCGGCCGCGCGCTACGCGACGCTCGAGTGGCTGATGTTCCAGATGGGCGGTGTCGGCCCGATGCTCGGGCAGGCGCATCACTTCCGCCTGTACGCGCCGGAGAAGATCGAATACGCGGTCAACCGCTACACCAACGAAGCGAAGCGCCTGTACAACGTGATGGACAAGCGCCTCGGCGAATCCGAATATCTCGCGGGCGACGCGTACACGATCGCGGACATCGCGACGTTCCCGTGGACGCGTTCGTGGCAGAACCAGGGCATCGTGCTCGACGAGCTGCCGAACGTGAAGCGCTGGCACGACGCAATCGCCGCACGACCGGCCGTGCAGCGCGGCGTCGAAGTGCTTGCATCGATGCGCAAGGCACTGCAGGACGACAAGGCACGCGAAGTGCTGTTCGGCGCAACGCAATACGCAAAGCACTGACACGCAGGTGACCTGACAGGCGGGGCGGCATCCGTGACTGCCGCCCCGCGCTTCAGAAGTAATGCAGCGTGATGAACTCCGCTGCGCATACCAGCAGCGGCGCATCGGGACGCTCGGCCTGGACCGACACCGACCACGTCACCTGCACCCCGCCCTGCGCGGCGTCAGCGGTTTCCTTCACCGCGAACAGTGCGCGCACGCGTGCGCCGACCGGCACCGGCTTCAGGAAGCGCACGCGATTCAGCCCGTAGTTCACGCCCATCTTCTGCTCGAAGCGCATCGCGTCGGTCATCAACGCAGGAATCAGCGACAGCGTCAGGAACCCGTGCGCGATCGGCCCGCCGAACGGCGACTCGCGCCGTGCACGCTCGGGATCGACGTGAATCCATTGATGATCGCCGGTCGCGTCGGCGAAACCGTCGACGCGAGACTGGTCGATCGCGATCCAGCCGCTCGCGAGCGGCTCGGCACCGACCCGCGCCTGCAGCGCCTGCGCCGATGCGATCAGCGGCAAGGTCACGTCCGTCATGCGTGCGTACCTCCCGGATGGCGCAGCCCGAAGAGCACCTTCGTGTGCACGCTGATCACCGTCTCGCCGGCTTCGTTCACGCCGACCCACTCCGTCGATACGATGCCGCGGTCAGGCTTGCTCTCCGACACGCGCTTGTCGTGCACCTTCTGGTACATCGTGATCGTGTCGCCGGCGCGCACGGGCTTGAGCCAGCGGATCGAGTCGATGCCCGGCGAGCCCATGCTGGTCGAATCCGGCCCGAGCTTCTTGATGAGCAGGCTCATGAACACCGAGCAGGTATGCCAGCCGCTCGCGACGAGGCCGCCGAAATGCGATGCCTTCCCGGCTTCCTCGTCGAGATGAAACGGCTGCGGGTCATAGCGTTGCGCGAACGCCTTGATGTCGTCGGGCTCGAACGTGTAGCGGCCCACTTCGGTGGTGCTGCCGACCACCAGGTCTTCGTAACTGATACCCACTTGCTAGTCTCCTTGTCTGGCGCGCTCGCCCGTCGCCGTCATGCCGCGTCGGCCTGCGCGAAATCGGGCAGCGCCGCGATGCGGGCAAGATGATGGTCGGTGTCGCCGAGCGTCGTCTCGATGATCGTCAGCCGCTTGAACAGATGCGCTGCTGCGACCTCGTTGGTCACGCCCATGCCACCGTGCAACTGGACGGCCTGCTGACCGACGAAGCGCGCGGCCGCACCGACACGCGCCTTCGCGGCCGACACGGCCTTGCGCCGCGCGTCGGCGTCGCCGCTCGCATAGCGCACCGCCGCCAGATAGGTCAGCGACCGCGCCTGCTCGGCGTGGATCAGCATGTCGACCATCCGGTGCTGCAGCGCCTGGAAACGCGCGATCGGCACGCCGAACTGCTCGCGCGTCTTCGTGTATTCGACCGTCGCGCGATTCAGCTCGTCGAGCGCGCCGACCGCTTCCGCGCACAGCAGGAACGTCGCGTAATCGGCGATCTGCTCGAGCGCCGCCGCGTCGCGCACACCGCCCGTCAGCAGTCGGGCCGGCGTGTCGTTGAATTCGATCGTCGCCGCACGCTGGCCGTCGATCGTCCGGTAGTCGGCCACCTTCGCGTTCGCCGCATCGCGTTCGACGACGAACAGGCCGATGCCCCCGCCGTCGACACGTGCCGGCACGATCCACGCATGCGCCTGTGCGCCGTGCAGAACGACCGACTTGATGCCGGTCAGCCGGTACGTGCCGCCCTGTTCGTGCGCGTGCGTGTCGAGTTCGTACAGGTCGTAGCGCGCATGGGGTTCATGGAACGCGACCGCCAGCCGCTTCTGCCCCTGTGCGACGGCCTCCAGCAGCGCGGCATCCTCGCCTGCGCCGGAGCCGGCGATGCGCAATGCCTCGACGCCGACCGCCGTGGCCCAGTACGGCTCGATCACGAGCGCGCGGCCGAGCTCCTGCATCACGACCAGCATGTCGACCGGACCGCCGCCGAAGCCGCCCTGTGCGTCCGGCACGGGCAGCGCGGTCAGCCCCAGTTCCGTGAACGCGCTCCATTGCGTGTCCGACACGCCCGCGTCGCTGCGCACGATCGCCTGGCGCGCGTCGAAGCCGTATTGCTCGCCGAGATAACGGCGCAGCGCGTCGGTGAACTGCTGCTGCTCATCGGTAAAGCTGAAATCCATGGTTGTCTCCGTTCCCTGATCACAGCCCCAGAATCATCTGCGCGATGATGTTCTTCTGGATCTCGTTCGAGCCGCCGTAGATCGACGTCTTCCGGTAGTTGAAGTAGTACGCGGCGAGCGGCGCCGCATCGTCGTCGCCCGCGATGCTGTGCGCGCGTTCGCCGTCGAGGAACGGCACGTCGAACGGCGCGGCGAGCGGCCCGATCGCGTCGACCATCAGTTCGGTGAGCGCCTGCTGCACCTCGGTGCCCTTGATCTTCAGCATCGACGCCTCGGGGCCGGGCCCCTTGCCGCTCGTCTCGCGGCTGACGACACGCAGCACCGTCACCTCGAGCGCCATCAGCTCGACTTCGAGCGCCGCGACCTTCGCGGCGAACACCGGATCGGCGAGCAACGGCTTGCCGTTCTTGCGCTGGTTCGACGCCACGCGCTTCAGGAACGCGAGTTCGCGCTTCGACGCGCCGACGCGTGCAATGCCGGTGCGCTCATGGCCGAGCAGGTATTTCGCATAGGTCCAGCCGCGGTTCTCGTCGCCGACGAGGTTCTCGACCGGCACCTTCACGTCCTCGAAGAACACCTCGTTGACCTCGTGGTCCTCGTCGAGCATCACGATCGGGCGCACGGTGATGCCGGGCGTCTTCATGTCGATCAGCAGGAACGAGATGCCCTCCTGCTTCTTCGCGGCCGGATCGGTGCGCACGAGGCAGAACATCATGTCGGCGTACTGGCCGAGCGTCGTCCAGGTCTTCTGGCCGTTGACGACATAGTGGTCGCCCTGGCGCTCGGCGCGCGTGCGCAACGACGCGAGATCGGATCCCGAACCGGGCTCCGAGTAACCCTGGCACCACCAGTCGGAACCGTCGAGTATGCGCGGCAGATAGTGGCGTTTCTGTGCTTCGCTGCCGTACTTCATCAGCACCGGCGCGACCATCGACACGCCGAACGGCAGCACGGTCGGCGCACCGATCCGCGCACACTCCTCGTCCCAGATGTGCCGCTGCGTCGCGTTCCAGCCCGGGCCGCCGTATTCGACGGGCCAGGCCGGCGCGGACCAGCCGCGCTGGCCGAGAATCCGGTGCCAGCTCGCGAAATCCTCGCGGTCGAGTCGTTTGTGATCGAGTACTTTGGCGCGCAGCGCGTGAGGCAGGTTGGCCTCGAGCCAGGCGCGGACGTCAACGCGGAACGCGTCGTCGGCGGGGGAATAATCCAGATCCATGCGCAGTGTCTCCTCGCCGCGGCCGTCCGGCCGGGCAAGGACCCACTGCATACGTCATTGCAGCGGTTCTTTCAGCGCGGCAGGAATCGGCAGCGGCATCACGTCGATGCCTTCTTCGGCCAGGGATTGCGCATCTTCCGGCGTCGTGACGCCACGAATGCTGCGTGCGGGCGCCTCGTTGTAATGGATGCGCCGCGCTTCCTCGGCGAAGCGCTCGCCCACGTTCTCGGTCTTCTCCAGCACCTCGCGCAGTGCGCGCATCACCTGCGCCTGCAGCGCACGCGGATCGGCCGGCTGGGCCTGCGTCGCACCCGACAGGTTCAGGCGCGGCGCCGACGGCAGACGGTTGACCTCGGTCGTCCCGCACACCGGACATTCGACCAGCTTGCGGGACAACTGCGCTTCGAATTCATCGGCGGAAGCGAACCAGCCTTCGAACCGATGACCGTGCGGGCACTGTAAATCGAGGACCTTCATGCTGAATCGGGGCGTGTGACGAGTGTAGCGCAAAAAGCGGTTTTGTGAACGATCGTGCTAAATCCCGATCGCGCGGCGTGACCACACCGCGTCACCGGATTGTAACGCCGCGCCCCACCGGCCGCTGACGCCACGCTCAGGGCGTCACGGCCGGCCCGAGCGGCCAGGTGCCGGACAGCACCTTGTCGAGCCACATCGTGCCGATGATCGTCTTCACGTCGGTAATCTGGCCCGTGCGCACCCATTCCTGCAGGTCGGCCTGCGTGGCAGTGAAGGTCTCGAGGAATTCGCCTTCGTCGAGCTTGCGCTCGCCGGCCGTGAGCCCGCGCGCCAGGTACAGGTCGATGAATTCGGTCGAATAGGAAATGATCGGGTGGATGCGGGCCAGGAACACGTATTCGCGTGCCGTATAACCCGTTTCCTCGCGCAGTTCACGGATCGCGCATGCAAGCGCGCCTTCGTTCGGATCGAGCTTGCCGGCCGGGAATTCGGCCATCACCTTGCCGATCGGGTAGCGATACTGGCTTTCCATCAGCACGCGGCCGTCGTCGAACAGCGGGATCACCATCACCGCGCCCGGATGCTGGACGTATTCGCGCGTGGCCTTCTTGCCGTCCGGCAGGCGGACGGTGTCGCGCTTGAGCTTGAGGAACGAGCCTTCGAAAATCGCCTCGCTCTCGAGGCAGGTTTCGGTCAGTGCGGCGTCGTGATTGGGTAATTCGGCCATCGGCGGCTCCTGAGTGAGCGCGACGGACGGCCGGAGCCGTCAGCGTCGTTTGACGAGATACTGGAACGTGAAGCCGGGGAACGCGAACACGATGAAGAGACTGAACGTGATCGCGTAAAACTGCCAGCCCTGTTCGAAGCGGTTGCCGGCGCGCGACTCGAGCCAGAAGCCGAGCGCGCCGACGATGAAGTACAGCACGATCAGCTCGCCGATCCGCACCCACGCACTCTTCTTCGCCGCGCCGAACGGCACGACGGCGAAGAGGCGTTGGTTCAGGAACGGCAGGTTGGCGCACACGAGCGCCAACAGCACGATAAACCAGCCGGCTGCCGACATTACAGCGGCAGCGTGTGACGGATTGCCTGCAGGCAGGCCGTCAGCAGCGGGCTCGGGATCAGGCCGAGCACGACGACCGCCAGGCCGTTCAGCACGAGGATCGTGCGCTTGCAGAAATCGCCCGAGATCGGCGTCGAATCCTGCGGTGCATCGAAGTACATCAGCTTCACGATGCGCAGGTAGTAGAACGCGCCGAACAGCGACGTGATCACGGCCAGCACGGCCAGCCACGTGAGGCCCGCGTTGACGGTCGCCTCGAGCACGGCCAGCTTCGCGTAGAAACCGACGGTCGGCGGGATGCCGGCCAGCGAGAACATCATGACCATCATCACGAACGCGAACACCGGGCTGCGCTTGTTGAGGCCCTTGAAGTCGTCGATCGTTTCCGCTTCGAAGTCGCGGCGTGCGAGCAGCATCACCACACCGAACGAGCCGAGCGTCGTGATCAGGTAGACGATCGCGTAGAACATCGCCGAGCTGTAGGCGTTCGCCGGTGCCGACGCGTCGCCCTTCACGATGCCCGCGAGCAGGCCGAGCAGCACGAAGCCCATGTTCGAGATCGCCGAGTACGCGAGCATCCGCTTGATGTTGCGCTGGACGATACCGGTGATGTTACCGACGATCAGCGACAGCGCGGCGAGGATCACGAGCGCGGTCTGCCAGTTCTGTGCGAGCGGCAGCAGGCCCATCACCAGGAAGCGCAGGCCCCACGCGAACGCGGCAACCTTCGGGCCGCCGCCGACGAACAGCGTCATCGCGGTCGGTGCACCCTGGTAGACGTCCGGCACCCACATGTGGAACGGCACGGCGCCAAGCTTGAAGGCGATACCGGCGACGATGAAGACCACGCCGAACATCAGCACGGCAGCGTCGGTGTTGCCGCCGACGGCCTTGTACACCTCGCCCAGCTCGAGCGAGCCGGTCGCGCCGTAGAGCATCGAGATGCCGTACAGCACGAAGCCCGATGCGAGCGCCCCCAGCACGTAGTACTTCATCGCGGCTTCGCTCGACTGCGCGGCGTCGCGGCGCAGCGCGATGACGGCGTACAGCGACAGCGACATCAGTTCGAGACCGAGGTACAGCGTCAGGAAGTTGTTGCCCGACACCATGACCAGCTGGCCAAGCAGCGAGAACATGCCGAGCAGGAACACGTCGCCGCGGAACATGTCGCGATCTTCGAGGTACTTGCGCGAATAGACGAGCGAGACCGCGAAACCGAACGACACGACCGCCTTCATCATGCTCGCGAACGAGTCGACGACGATCATCTTCGAGAAGAAGTAGTACTGCTGCGGGTCGAGCGCCTGCACCGCGAACCACACGCCTGCGACGACCGACGAAACAACCGCGATCAGGTAGGTCAGGCGGCGGCCGGAAGCACCGGTAAAGGTATCGTTCAGCCATGCGACGACGATGGCGGCCATCACCAGCGCGTCAGGCAACAGGACATTCATAGGAGCGTTCATGATCTTGAGTTCCTCCGCTCGCGATTACTGGGCCAGCGGCAGCTTCGACTGCGCGACGTGGGAGAGGAGGTTTTCCACGGAAACGTGCATCACGTCGGTGAAAGGCTTCGGATACAGGCCCATCAGCATCGTGAACGCGGCAAGCACGGCCAGCATCAGGAATTCGCGACGGCCGATGTCCTTCAGCTTGGCAACGTGGTCGTTCGCCACCGCGCCGAAGTACACGCGCTTGTACATCCACAGCGTGTAAGCCGCGCCGAGGATCAGCGTGAACGCCGCGCCGAAGGCGATCCAGAAGTTGTACTGGACGGCCGCGAGAATCACCATGAACTCGCCGACGAAACCCGACGTACCCGGAAGGCCGCAGTTGGCCATCGAGAACAGCATCGCGAATGCCGCGAACTTCGGCATCACGTTGACGACGCCGCCGTAATCGGCGATCTGGCGCGAGTGCACGCGGTCGTACAGCACGCCGATGCAGAGGAACATCGCGCCCGACACGAAGCCGTGCGAGATCATCTGGATGATCGCGCCTTCGACGCCGAGCTGGTTGAAGATGAAGAAGCCGAGCGTGACGAAGCCCATGTGCGCGATCGACGAATACGCGACCAGCTTCTTCATGTCGGACTGCACCATCGCGACGAGGCCGATGTAGATCACCGCGATCAGCGACAGCGTGATCACGACCGGTGCCAGGAAGTGGCTTGCATCAGGCGTGATCGGCAGCGAGAAGCGCAGGAAACCGTACGCGCCGAGCTTCAGCATGATCGCAGCCAGCACGACCGAGCCGCCCGTCGGCGCTTCCACGTGCGCGTCCGGCAGCCACGTGTGCACCGGCCACATCGGCACCTTCACCGCGAAGGCGAGGAAGAATGCAATGAACAGCAGGATCTGCGGCGTCATCGCGATCTTCGCGTTCTGCCACGTCGCGAGGTCGAACGAGTGCGTTTCCGTGTACAGGTAGATCAGCGCGACCAGCATCAGCAGCGAGCCGGCCAGCGTGTACAGGAAGAACTTGAACGCCGCGTACACGCGGTTCGGGCCGCCCCACACGCCGATGATGATGTACATCGGGATCAGGGTCGCTTCGAAGAACACGTAGAACAGCAGGCCGTCGGCCGACGAGAACACGCCGATCATGATCCCGGACAGGATCAGGAAGGCCGCGAGGTACTGCGCGACGTTCTCGGTGATCACTTCCCATGCGGCGATCACGACGATCACCGTGATCAGCGCGGTCAGCACGACGAACCACATCGAGATGCCGTCGACGCCGAGGTGATACGCGATGTCGAAGCGTTCGATCCAGGTCGACTTCTCGACGAACTGCAGCGCAGCCGTGCTCGAGTCGAAGCCCGTGATCAGCGGGATCGTGACCGCGAGACCGAGCAGCGAGCCGATCAGCGCGACCCAGCGGGCCGTCCCCGGATTTTTGTCGTTACCCACCGCAAGCACGAGGAGGCCGAAAACGATCGGCAGCCAGATCGCGGTACTGAGAATCGGAAAAGCGTGCATTAGTTGTCCCCCCGCCTTATTTGCCGCCGAGCGTTACAAACAGGGTCAGGAGCCCCAGCATGCCGATGATCATGGCGAACGCGTAGTGATAGATGTAACCGGATTGGAGGAAGCGGATCACGCTGGCGAACCAGCCGATGAACTTGGCGCTGCCGTTGACGAGGCCGTCGATCACCACGACGTCACCCTCCTTCCACAGGCCGCGGCCGATCGCCACCGAACCACGGGCGAACACCACTTCGTTGATCTTGTCCATGTAGTACTTGTTGTCCAGCAGCGTGTAGATCGGGCCGAACGCGCGGCGGATCGACGCCGGCAGTTCCGGACGCTTCAGGTACAGGAACCAGGCGACGACGACACCGGCGAGCGCGAGCCAGACCGGCAGGCCCGACACCGAGTGCAGGCCCATGCCGACCCAGCCGTGGAACTCTTCGGCCATCTCGGCCAGCGCCGGATGGTTTTCGCCGATGAAGATCACCTTGTCGAACGCGACGCCGTGCTGGAAGAAATCGCCGAACAGCATCGGGGAGATCGCGAACGCACCGATGATCACCGACGGGATCGCCAGCAGGACCAGCGGCACCCACACGACCCACGGGGTCTCGTGCGGCTCGTGCGCGTGGTCGTCATGACCGTGGCCATGGCCGTGGTCATCGTGGCCGTGCGCGGCCGCCATGCCCATCGGCGATTCCGGATGCTTCGGCTTGCGGAAGCGCTCTTCGCCGTGGAACACCAGGAAGTACATGCGGAACGAGTACAGCGCCGTGACGAACACGCTCGCGACGACCGCGAAGTACGCGAAGCCCGAACCCGGCAGGTGCGACAGCTTCACCGCATCGATGATCGAGTCCTTCGAGTAGAAGCCCGAGAAGAACGGCGTACCGATCAGCGCGAGCGAACCGACGAGCGACGTGATCCACGTGATCGGCATGTACTTGCGCAGGCCGCCCATGTTGCGCATGTCCTGGTCGTGGTGCATGCCCATGATGACCGAACCGGCGCCGAGGAACAGCAGCGCCTTGAAGAACGCGTGCGTCATCAGGTGGAACACGGCGACCGGGTAAGCGGACACGCCGAGCGCGACGGTCATGTAGCCGAGCTGCGACAGCGTCGAGTACGCGACCACGCGCTTGATGTCGTTCTGGACGATACCGAGGAAGCCCATGAAGAGCGCCGTGATCGCGCCGATCACCGTGATGAACGACAGCGCGGTATCCGACAGCTCGAACAGCGGCGACATGCGCGACACCATGAAGATGCCGGCCGTCACCATCGTCGCCGCGTGAATCAGCGCCGAGATCGGGGTCGGGCCTTCCATCGAATCCGGCAGCCACACGTGCAGCGGGAACTGCGCCGACTTGCCCATCGCGCCGATGAACAGGCAGATACAGGCAACGGTCAGCAGGCCCCAGTCGGTGCCCGGGAAGTGCAGGCTCGCGAGCTCTGCGCGCTTCGCGAACACTTCGCCGTAGTTCATCGAGCCGGCGAACGCGAGCAGCAGGCCGATGCCGAGCAGGAAGCCGAAGTCGCCCACGCGGTTCACGAGGAACGCCTTCATGTTCGCGTAGATCGCGCTCTCACGCGTGAAGTAGAAGCCGATCAGCAGGTACGACACCAGACCCACCGCTTCCCAGCCGAAGAACAGCTGCAGGAAGTTGTTGCTCATCACGAGCATCAGCATCGAGAACGTGAACAGCGAGATGTACGAGAAGAAGCGCTGGTAGCCGTCTTCTTCCGCCATGTAGCCGATCGTGTACACGTGCACCATCAGCGAGACGAAGGTCACGACGACCATCATCATCGCGGTCAGCGAATCGACGAGGAAGCCGACTTCGAGTTTCAGCGAACCGACGTTCATCCATTCGTAGACGGTCGCGTTGAAGCTTGCGCCGCCCATCACGTCGAAGAAGACTTTCGCCGACAGGAGGAACGCGATCATTACGCCGAGGATCGTGATCCGGTGTGCGCCCTTGCGCCCGACTGCGTTCCCGAACAGCCCCGCAATCAGCGAGCCGGCCAGCGGAGCGAGCGGAATCGCCAGCAGCAGGTTTTCATTGAGTGTCGTTGACATAACAGCGTTGCCTGAAATTAACCTTTGAGCTGATCGAGATCCTCGACATTGATCGTGTCGAGCTTACGGAACAGGGTCACCAGAATCGCGAGGCCGATCGCGGCTTCCGCTGCGGCGACCGTCAGCACGAAGAACACGAAGATCTGGCCGTGCACATCGCCGAGGTAATGCGAGAACGCGACGAAATTGGTATTCACCGCCAGCAGCATCAGCTCGATCGACATCAGGATGATGATGATGTTGCGGCGGTTCAGGAAGATCCCGACGATCGCGATCGCAAACAGGATCGCGCCGAGCACAAGGTAGTGAGCAAGAGTCAGCATGATTTTCTTTTCCTCCGCTTAGCCGTTGGTGCCCGAACCGGCTTCGCTTTGCGCCGCTTCCGGCTGCGGCTTTTCCGCTTCCATCTTCACGAGGCGCACGCGGTCGTTGCGGTGCACCTTGACCTGATCCGACACGCGCTGGCGCTTGCTGTCCTTGCCCTTGCGCTCGGTCAGCCCGATCGCGGCAATGATCGCGACCAGCAGCACGAGGCCGGCGATTTCAAACGCGAAGATGTAGTCGGTGTAGATGACCTTGCCGATCAGGCGCGTGTTCGACCAGTTGGCCATCTCGCCCGTCGCCATCGCGTGCACCGTGTGCGTGTCGCCGTAGCCGCGCCACAGGATCAGCGCGGTCTCGATCACGATGATCGCGCCGACCACGGTCGCCATCGGTACGAAGCGCTTGAAGTCGCGGCGCAGGTAGTCGATGTTGATGTCCAGCATCATCACGACGAACAGGAACAGCACCATCACGGCGCCCACGTAGACCAGCACCAGCAGGATCGCGAGGAACTCCGCTTCCAGCAGCATCCAGATCGCGGCGGCGTTGAAGAACGCCAGCACAAGGAAAAGCGCAGACGCCACCGGGTTGCGCGAAGTGATCACCTTCAGCCCTGATACCACCAGGAGCAACGCGAAGATGTAGAACAGTACGGTCGTGAATTCCATGATTACCGGTTCATCGTTAGGCCATAGTCAGGCGCGGCTTGCGGGACGCTCTCGCGTGCCGCACCCGTCGCGGCGGCTCGGCCCTGGCTTCGGGCCGGCACTGCAAACACAATCAACGATACGGCGCGTCGGCGGCCTTCGCCGCGGCGATGTCCTTCTCGTAGCGATCGCCCACCGCGAGCAGCATTTCCTTCGTGAAATACAGGTCGCCGCGCTTTTCGCCGTGGTACTCGAGAATCTGCGTCTCGACGATCGAATCGACCGGGCAGCTCTCTTCGCAGAAACCGCAGAAGATGCACTTCGTCAGGTCGATGTCGTAGCGCGTCGTGCGGCGCGTGTTGTCCGCGCGCGTTTCCGATTCGATCGTGATCGCCATCGCGGGGCACACGGCCTCGCACAGCTTGCACGCGATGCAGCGCTCTTCACCGTTTTCGTAGCGGCGCAGTGCATGCAGCCCGCGGAAACGCGGCGAGATCGGGGTCTTCTCTTCCGGGAACTGCACGGTGACCTTGCGCTTGAACGTGTAACGACCGGTCAGCGCGAGCCCCTTCAGCAGCTCGGTCAGGAAGAAAGTCTTAAAGAAGTGTTGGATAGCCGTCATGATTTCGTCCTTACTTCACCCAGATGTTCAGCGGCGACATCATCCAGAAGCCGACCACGATCACCCAGATCACGGTGACGGGGAGGAACACCTTCCAGCCCAGACGCATGATCTGGTCGTAACGGTAGCGCGGGAACGTCGCGCGGACCCAGATGAACACCGACAGCAGTGCGAAGACCTTCAGCACCAGCCAGAAGATGCCCGGGATGAACGACAGGAATTCGAACGGGGCATCCCAGCCGCCGAGGAACAGCGTCGCAGCCAGCGCCGAGATCACGATCATGTTGATGTACTCGGCGAGGAAGAACAGCGCGAACGCCATGCCCGAGTAATCGATCATGTGACCCGCGACGATCTCCGACTCCCCTTCCACCACGTCGAACGGGTGGCGGTTCGTTTCGGCGATGCCCGAGATGAAGTACACGACGAACGCCGGCAGCAGCGGCAGCCAGTTCCACGACAGGAAGTTCACGCCGTGGCCCGCGAAGAAGCCGTGCTGTTGCGAACCGACGATTTCCGACAGGTTCAGGCTGCCGGCCGTCATCAGCACCAGCACCAGCGCGAAGCCCATCGAGATTTCGTACGACACCATCTGTGCCGCGGCGCGCATCGCGCCGAGGAACGCGTACTTCGAGTTCGATGCCCAGCCCGCGAGGATCACCGCGTACACGCCGATCGACGAGATCGCCATCGCGTACAGCAGGCCCGCGTTCACGTTCGCGAGGACGGCTTCGGCCTGGAACGGGATCACGGCCCACACGGCAAACGCCGGCACGACGGTCATGACCGGCGCGATCAGGTACAGCCAGCGGCTGGCGGCGCTCGGCTGAATGACTTCCTTCAGCAGCAGCTTCAGCACGTCGGCGATCGGCTGCAGCAGGCCGCCGGGGCCGACGCGGTTCGGGCCGAGACGCACGTGCATCCAGCCGATCAGCTTGCGTTCCCACAGAATCAGGTACGCGACGCACAGCAGGATGACGACGGAGACGACGAGGATGCGCACGACTGCCCACACCGTCGGCCATGCGAAGCCGAGAAGCTCGGCCCCGCCCGCGTTGATCGTATCGAACAAGCTCATTTACGCCTTCTCCACCACCAGTTCACCGGACAGGCTGCCGAGCGCTGCGCCGGCAGGCGTCGCCGCCGACACGCGAACGACCGTCTCCGCAAGATTCGCGTCGCGCACGGCCGGCAACTGCACCGCACGCTCGCCCTGGCGCACGCGCACGGCGTCGCCTTCCTTCAAGCCCAGCTTGTCGAACAGCGCGGCCGGCAGGGCTGCGGCATTCGCCGCCTTCGCGGCGGTCGTCAGGTGCAGCGCACCTGCACGGCGCACGAGCGCGTCGGCGTGATAGATCGGCACATCGGCCAGGCGCTCGAAACCGCCGTTCGCGGCATGCGCCGCGGCGCGCACCGGCGCGACCGACGTCTGGTTCGACAGGTGGCCTGCGACGCCGGCATCGCCGAGCGCGGCGAGACGCACTTCTTCCGCGGTCTCGTATTCGAAGTTCGGCAGGCCGAGCAGGCTGCCGAGCACACGCAGCACCTTCCAGCCCGGACGCGTGTCGCCGAGCGGGCGCACGACGCCGTTGAAGCTCTGCACGGTGCCTTCCGCGTTCACGTACGTGCCGGCCGTTTCCGTGAACGGCGCAACCGGCAGCAGCACGTCGGCGTAGTCGAGGCCGTGCTTGAACGGCGACATCACGACGACCATTTCCGCCTGGTTCAGCGCGGCCAGTGCCTGTGCCGGATCAGCGGTGTCGAATTCCGGTTCGACGTTCAGCAGCACATAGCCCTTGCGCGGCTGCGCGAACGCTTCACGTGCGTTCAGGCCGCCTTCGCCCGGCAGTGCGCCGACGACGTGCGCGCCGACCGTGTTCGCTGCTTCCGTCAGGAAGCCGAACGTGGCGCCGGTGTTGTCGGCGATCCACTTGGCGACGGCATGCAGCTTCGCGAATTCCGTGTGGCGGACCGCGACGTTGCCGAGCAGCACCGCGCGGCGTTCGCCGTTCGACAGCGACTGGGCGACAGCCTGCGCGGCCGGCGATGCGGTAACACCTGCCAGCGCGTCGGGCAGCGCGACGCCGCGCAGTTGCGCGACGGCCGCGGCGATGCCGGCCAGCTCGTCGAGCCATGCGGACGGTGCGGCCACGATGCGTTGCGCGGTCGGGATCAGTGCGTCGTCACCGGTCGCGTGCAGGAAGTGCAGCTTCGCGCCGTTCTTCGCGGCCTGACGCAGGCGCGACGCGAACAGCGGGTGGTCGCGGCGCAGGAACGAACCGACGACGAACGCGGCGTCCACGTTCGACAGGTCGGCGATCGGCATGCCGAGCCACGGTGCGCCCTGGACCGGCGCCGAGAAATCCTGCTGACGCAGACGGAAGTCGACGTTCGGCGTCTTCAGTTCGTTGGCGAGCTGCTTCACGAGGAACAGCTCTTCAGCGGTGCTGTGCGCGCTCGCGAGCATCGCCAGCGCGTTCGCGCCGTGATCCGCGGCGATGCCCTTCAGGCCCTTCGCGACGTATTCGAGCGCGGTCTGCCAGTCGGTTTCGATCCACTGGCCGCCCTGCTTCAGCATCGGCTTCGTCAGGCGCTCTTCGCTGTTGAGGCCTTCGTACGAGAAGCGGTCCTTGTCCGAGATCCAGCATTCGTTGATCGCTTCGTTCTCGAACGGCAGCACGCGCATCACGCGGTTGTTCTTCACCTGCACGACGAGGTTCGCGCCGACGGAATCGTGCGGGCTCACCGACTTGCGGCGCGACAGTTCCCACGTACGGGCGCTGTAGCGGAACGGCTTGCTGGTCAGCGCGCCGACCGGGCACAGGTCGATCATGTTGCCCGACATTTCGGAGTCGACCGTCTTGCCGACGAACGTCGTGATTTCCGAGTGCTCGCCGCGGCCAAGCATGCCGAACTCCATCACGCCGGCGATTTCCTGGCCGAAGCGGACGCAGCGCGTGCAGTGGATGCAGCGCGACATTTCTTCCATCGAGATCAGCGGGCCCACGTTCTTGTGGAACACCACGCGCTTTTCTTCCGAGTAGCGCGACGACGACTTGCCGTAGCCGACCGCCAGATCCTGCAGCTGGCATTCGCCGCCCTGATCGCAGATCGGGCAATCGAGCGGGTGATTGATGAGGAGGAATTCCATCACCGACTGCTGCGCCTTCACGGCCTTGTCGGACTGCGTGTGGACGATCATGCCGGCCGACACGGGGGTCGCGCAGGCAGGCACGGCCTTCGGCATCTTCTCGACTTCGACGAGACACATCCGGCAGTTGGCCGCAACCGACAGTTTCTTGTGATAGCAGAAGTGAGGAATGTACGTATCCGCCTTGTGCGCAGCCTGGATCACCATGCTGCCTTCGGGCACCTCGACCTTCTTGCCGTCTATTTCAAGTTCAACCATGATGGTGAATGGTCCTTAACCTATTTCCGCCCGTTCGCGCCTTCGCCCGACCGTGCGCTCAAATTCCGCAACCGGGTTCGCTTCAGGCTGCCGCCGCGTGCGCGTGGCCGCCGACCATGCAGTGCTTGTGCTCGACGTGGTACGCGAATTCGTCCCAGTAGTGCTTGAGCATCCCGCGTACCGGCATCGCCGCCGCATCGCCGAGTGCACAGATCGTGCGGCCCATGATGTTCTCGGCAACCGAGTTCAGCAGGTCCAGATCTTCCTGGCGCCCTTCGCCGTGCTCGATACGATTCACGACGCGATACAGCCAGCCGGTGCCTTCACGGCACGGCGTGCACTGGCCGCACGATTCCTCGTAGTAGAAGTACGACAGGCGCAGCAGCGAGCGCACCATGCAACGCGTCTCGTCCATCACGATCACCGCGCCGGAACCGAGCATCGAGCCGGCCTTCGCGATCGAATCGTAGTCGAGATCCGTCTGCATCATGATGTCGCCCGGGATCACCGGCGCCGACGACCCGCCCGGAATCACGGCCTTGATCTTCTTGCCGCCGCGCATCCCGCCGGCGAGCTCCATCAGCGTCGCGAACGGCGTGCCGAGCGGCACTTCGTAGTTGCCCGGACGCTCGACGTCGCCCGATACCGAGAAAATCTTCGTGCCGCCGTTGTTCGGCTTGCCGATCTCGAGGTAATTCTGCGGCCCGATGGACAGCAGGAACGGCACCGCGGCAAACGTCTCGGTGTTGTTGATCGTGGTCGGCTTGCCGTACACGCCGAAGCTCGCCGGGAACGGCGGCTTGAAGCGCGGCTGGCCCTTCTTGCCTTCGAGCGACTCGAGCAGCGCCGTTTCCTCGCCGCAGATGTACGCGCCGTAACCGTGGTGCGCGTGCAGCTGGAACGAGAATTCCGAGCCCATGATGTGGTCGCCGAGGAACCCGGCTGCGCGCGCTTCATCGAGCGCGGCTTCGAAGCGTCGATACACTTCGAAGATTTCGCCGTGGATGTAGTTGTAGCCGACGGTGATGCCCATCGCGTACGCGCCGATGGCCATGCCTTCGATCAGCGCGTGCGGGTTCCAGCGCAGGATGTCGCGATCCTTGAACGTGCCCGGCTCGCCTTCGTCCGAGTTGCAGACGAGGTACTTCTGCCCCGGGAACTGGCGCGGCATGAAGCTCCACTTCAGGCCGGTCGGGAAGCCCGCACCGCCACGGCCACGCAGGCCCGACGCCTTCACGTCGGCGATCACCTGCTCGGGCGGAATCTTTTCTTCGAGAATGCGGCGCAGCTGCTTGTAGCCGCCGCGCGCAACGTAATCTTCGAGATGCCAGTTCTCGCCGTTCAGACCAGCGAGGATCAGCGGTTTGATGTGACGGTCGTGGAGGGACGTCATTTCGAGAGCTCCTCAAGCAGCTGGTCGATCTTCTCGCGGCTCATGAAGCTGCACATTCTGTGATTGTTCACCAGCAGCACCGGCGCATCGCCGCACGAGCCCATGCATTCGCCTTCCTTCAGCGTGAACTTGCCGTCGGGCGTGGTCTCGCCGAAGCCGATGCCGAGCTTCTGTTTCAGGTAATCGGCAGTCGCTTCCGCACCACCGTGCGGGCCAAGCTGGCACGGCAGGTTCGTACAGAGCGTGATCTTGTGCTTGCCGACCGGGTTGAGCTCGTACATCGTGTAGAACGTCGCGACTTCCTGCACGGCAACGGCCGGCATGCCGAGATAGTCCGCGACGAACTGCATCAGTTCGGGCGACAGCCAGCCGTGCTCTTCCTGAGCAACGGCCAACGCCGACATCACGGCGGACTGTTTCTGATCGGCGGGATACTTCGTCAACGCTCGATCGATTTCCTTCAGGCCTTCAGCTGAGATCATTTTCAGACACGACTCTTTCAATTCCTACCGAACGAACAACCTGCCGCACATTGGGGTGCATGGACGGCAGACCTGGCGCTCACTCTGTTGACAGCTTGCGAAGCCGCGCCGGTTCAGCGCGCATCGCGTGTGACTTACTGCTCGCCGCCCGCTCGCGCGGGCGGCGCAACCATTAGCGATCGATCTCGCCGAACACGATGTCCTGCGTACCGATGATCGTGACGGCGTCGGCGATCATGTGACCGCGCGCCATTTCGTCGAGCGACGCCAGGTGAGCGAAACCCGGTGCGCGAATCTTGAGGCGATACGGCTTGTTGGCACCGTCCGACACGAGGTAGATGCCGAATTCACCCTTCGGATGCTCGACCGCCGCGTACGCTTCGCCTTCCGGCACATGGAAACCTTCGGTGAAGAGCTTGAAATGGTGAATCAAGTCTTCCATGTTGGTCTTCATGCCGACGCGCGACGGCGGGGCAACCTTGTGATTGTCCGTCATCACCGGGCCCTGATTCTTGCGGAGCCACTCAATACACTGTTTCGCGATGCGGATCGACTGGCGCATTTCTTCGACGCGCACCAGATAGCGGTCGTAGCAATCGCCGTTCACGCCGACCGGCACGTCGAAATCCATGCGATCGTACACTTCGTACGGCTGCTTCTTGCGCAGATCCCATGCGATGCCCGAGCCGCGCAGCATCGGGCCCGTCAGGCCCATCTGCAGCGCACGTTCCGGGCTGACCACGCCGATCCCGACCAGACGCTGCTTCCAGATCCGGTTGTCGGTGAGCAGCGTTTCGTATTCGTCGACGCACTTCGGGAAGCGCGTGAAGAAGTCGTCGATGAAGTCGAGCACCGAGCCGCTGCGCGCTTCGTTCATCTTCGCGAGCGCCTTCTCGTTGCGAATCTTCGACGCCTTGTATTGCGGCATTGCGTCAGGCAGGTCGCGGTAGACGCCGCCCGGACGGTAGTACGCCGCGTGCATCCGGGCGCCGGACACCGCTTCGTACACGTCCATCAGGTCTTCGCGTTCGCGGAAGGCGTACAGGAACACCGCCATCGCGCCGACGTCGAGCGCGTGCGCGCCGATCCACATCAGGTGGTTCAGCACGCGCGTGATCTCGTCGAACAGCACGCGGATGTACTGCGCGCGCTCCGGCACTTCGATGCCGAGCAGCTTCTCGATCGCGAGCACGTAGCCGTGCTCGTTGACCATCATCGACACGTAGTCGAGACGGTCCATGTACGGCACGGACTGGATGAAGGTCTTGGATTCCGCGAGCTTTTCCGTCGCGCGGTGCAGCAGGCCGATGTGCGGATCGGCACGCTGGATGACTTCGCCGTCGAGCTCGAGCACGAGGCGCAGCACGCCGTGCGCTGCCGGGTGCTGCGGGCCGAAGTTGAGCGTGTAGTTCTTGATTTCTGCCATGACGCCCCCTTAATGTTTCAGACCGCCATAGCGATCCTCGCGGATCACGCGCGGCGTGATTTCGCGCGGCTCGATCGTCACCGGCTGGTACACGACCCGCTTCTCTTCCGGGTCGTAACGCATTTCGACGTAGCCGGACACCGGGAAGTCCTTGCGGAACGGGTGGCCGATGAAGCCGTAGTCGGTGAGGATGCGGCGCAGGTCGGGGTGGCCTTCGAACACGATGCCGTACAGGTCGAACGCTTCGCGCTCGTACCAGTTCGCGGAGGTCCAGATGTCGACCAGCGATGCCACGATCGGCAGGTCGTCGTCCGGCGCGAACGCGCGCAGGCGCAGGCGCCAGTTGTTCGTGACCGACAGCAGGTGCGACACGGCCGCGAAGCGCGGGCCGTCGTAGGCGCCGTCGCCGAAGGTCTGGTAGTCGACGCCGCAGAGGTCGAGCAGCTGCTCGAAACGGAGCTTCGGATCGTCGCGCAGCATCTTTGCGACTTCGAGGTAATCGCTCGCCTTCACGACGAGCGTCAGTTCACCGATCGCTTCGGTGAGGCTCACCACGCGCGCGCCGAGCGCGGCTTCGAGGTTTGCCTTGAGGGTCTCGATTTTGCTTGCCATATTGAGGGGACGCTCGGGGCTTTATTGACGGGCGATGGTATTGGTGCGGCGGATCTTCGCCTGAAGCTGGATCACGCCGTAGACCAGCGCCTCGGCCGTGGGCGGACAGCCCGGCACGTAGACGTCGACCGGCACGATCCGATCGCAGCCGCGGACCACCGAATACGAGTAGTGGTAGTAACCACCGCCGTTCGCGCACGATCCCATCGAGATCACCCAGCGCGGCTCGGCCATCTGGTCATACACGCGGCGCAGCGCCGGCGCCATCTTGTTGCACAGCGTGCCGGCGACGATCATCACGTCCGACTGACGCGGACTCGGTCGGAACACGACGCCGAACCGGTCCAGGTCATAGCGGGCCGCGCCCGCATGCATCATCTCGACGGCGCAACACGCGAGCCCGAACGTCATCGGCCACAGCGAGCCGGTACGCGTCCAGTTGATCAGCTTGTCAGCCGTCGTGGTGACAAACCCTTCCTTCAAGACCCCTTCGATACTCATTTGCTTTCCACTCCAGACGAGCGACCGAGCGTGGCCGCCCATGCAAACCGGCGATTAACCCATCACTCCCAGTCGAGCCCGCCTTTCTTCCAGATATAGGCAAAGCCCAGCAGGAATTCGAGCAGAAAAATCATCATTGCGATGAACCCCGGCCAGCCGATGTCCCGGAGCGCGACGCCCCACGGAAACAGGAATGCGGTTTCGAGATCGAAGATGATGAACAGGATGGCGACGAGGTAATACCGGACGTCGAATTTCATCCGGGCGTCTTCAAAGGCTTCGAAGCCGCACTCGTACGGTGCGTTCTTCTCGACGTCCGGCTTGTTGGGACCAAGGAGCTTGCCGATGCTGACCAGCGCTATACCTAAACCAGTGCCCACGAGGAGGAACAACAAGACGGGGTAATAGGCTGCGAGGTTCAAGGCAATCCTCTATCGGTTGGTTCTGAGCGTCCGGAGAATACCACTATCCGGCGGAAGGAATCATTTCGGAGTGCAGGCGATCGCAAGACAACCGCAAGCACACCCCAGAAATGAAAAATGCCAGCCCCTAGAAGCGGCTGGCATTGAGTAACTTTGGTGCCGACGGCGAGACTCGAACTCGCACAGCTTTCGCCACTACCCCCTCAAGATAGCGTGTCTACCAATTTCACCACGTCGGCACTGCATGCAACTCGGGTTGTGCTGCTTGTTTCCCGCGAATCGCTTCAAGAATTAAATTCTAACCCGAGTTCCAGATTTGTTCAACGCACAAACGCGAAAAATTTAACTTTTTATTTCGGGACGTCCTGGCCCGGCGCGCTTGCAGCCGAGCCCGCAACGGCGGCGGATGCCGCGACTGCCGGGGCCGATGCTGCAGGCGCCGATGCCGGTGCGGTCGCTGCCGCGCCGAGCACGCCGGCCGACGGCGTCGACTTGTACGAACCGAGGTACGTCAGTGCGAGCGTCGCGACGAAGAAGATCGTCGCGAGAATGCCCGTCGTGCGCGACAGGAAGTTCGCCGAGCCCGTCGCACCGAACAGGCTGCCCGACGCGCCGCTGCCGAACGCAGCGCCCATGTCGGCACCCTTGCCGTGCTGCAGCAGCACGAGACCAATCACACCGAGTGCAGACAGCACCTGCACCACAATAATCAGCGTCTTGAATAACAGCATCACACCCACCCGATTGGATCGGGCGACCGGACCGTCCGGCCGCCGTCATGGTTCAATTCGATCTCGGACCGCTTATCGCGCGGCCCGGCAGATCGCCAGGAAATCTTCCGCCTTCAGCGACGCGCCGCCGATCAGGCCACCGTCGATGTCCGGCTGCGCGAACAGCTCTTCCGCGTTGTCCGGCTTCACGCTGCCGCCGTACAGCACGGACACGTCCGCCGCACCCTTTGCCGCGAGGCGCGTGCGCAGGAACGCGTGCACGTCCTGTGCCTGCGCCGACGTCGCGCTCTTGCCCGTACCGATCGCCCAGACCGGCTCGTACGCGACGACGATGCGCGCAGCCTCGTCGGCCGTCAGCACGGCCAGCACCGCGTCGAGCTGCGCACCGACGACCTGCTCGGTCGCACCCGACTCGCGCTCGTCGAGCGTCTCGCCGACGCACACGACCGGCGTGAGGCCGGCTGCGAGCGCGCGCTGCGTCTTCGCCGCGACCGTCTCGTTGCTTTCGCCGTGATACGCGCGACGCTCCGAGTGACCGACGAGCACATAACGTGCGCCGAACTCCGCGACCATCGCGGCCGCCACTTCGCCGGTGAACGCGCCCTGTTCGTGCGCGGACACGTCCTGCGCACCCCAGGCGACACGGCCGCCGTCGAGCTGCGCATGAGCCTGCGCGAGATACGGGAACGGCACGCACACGCCGACCGACGTTTCGGCCGCCACCGCGCCCGCGCCCTGCACCACTTCGTTCAGCAACGCCTGGTTGCCGGCCAGCCGGCCGTGCATCTTCCAGTTGCCGATCACTCGCTTCGTTCTCTGTTTCGACATCGTGTCTGTCTCGTCATCGACGCGCCGGAAACCGGCCGTCAGGTTTGATCTGGCGAAGCAAACCCGCGATTTTACTGCGCACGGCTTGAACCGGTCAAACCGCGCATGTCAAGCCCGGCCACACGGGCCGTCAGGCGTTCGTACCCCAATCGAGGACGATCTTGCCGGTGTGCTCGCTGCTCTCCATCAGTGCATGCGCCTGCGCGGCGTCCGCGGCCGGCAGCACGCGATAGATCACCGGCTTGATGCGGCCGTCGGCGATCAGCGGCCACACGCGCGCCTTCAACTGCGCGGCGATGCGCGCCTTGAACTCGACCGGGCGCGGGCGCAGCGTCGACCCCGTGATCGTCAGCCGGCGGCGCAGGATCTCGCCCAGGTTCACGTCGGCCTTCGCGCCGCCGAGCAGTGCGATCAGCACCAGACGGCCGCCGTCCGCAAGCGCGGACAGCTCGCGCGGCACGTACGAGCCCGCCACCATGTCGAGGATCACGTCGACGCCGCGATCGTGCGTCAGCGACTTCACGACCTCGACGAAATCTTCGGTCTTGTAGTTGATCGCGCGTTCGGCGCCGAGTGCCTCGCACGCACGGCACTTGTCGGCGGTGCCGGCCGTCGCGAACACGCGAAAACCGAGCGCATGCGCGATCTGGATCGCCGTCACGCCGATGCCGCTCGAGCCGCCCTGCACGAGCAGCGTCTCCTGCTCGCCGCCCTCGCCCGCGCCGAGCTGCGCACGGTCGAACACGTTGCTCCACACGGTGAAGAACGTCTCTGGCAGCGACGCGGCCTCGATATCGTTGAGCCCGTCGGGCACCGGCAGGCACTGCGGCAGCGGTGCGACCGCATATTCGGCATAGCCGCCGCCCGCCAGCAGCGCGCACACGCGATCGCCGAGCTTCAGGCCGAACGGATTCAGCGCGGCATCGGACAGGTCGCCGCCGACGATCTCGCCCGCGACCTCGAGGCCCGGCAGATCCGACGCACCCGGCGGCGGCGCATAGGCGCCCTTGCGCTGGAACACGTCGGGCCGGTTCACGCCGGAAGCCGCCACCTTGATCAGCACCTCGCCGCGCTTCGGTTCGGGGCGCGGACGCTCCGCAAGCTTCAGCACGTCGGGGGCGCCGAATTCGGTGATTTCGATGGCTTTCATGGTGAGGGAGGCTCCAGGAACGGAATCGGATGGCACGCCCGCGCACAGGGCACGGGCGCGTCGCCGGCGCTGCTGCGCCGCACAACGATGCTACAGAAAAAACGGCCGGCGCGCTTTCGCACTGCCGGCCGTTGGTCCGCCTGCCCGCTTACTGCTGCGGCGGCGTATCCGACTGCGCTGCCGCGGCTGCTTCGTTCAGCAGCGCCTTGGCCGACAGACGCACACGGCCCTTCTCGTCCGTCTGAATGACCTTGACCTTGACCTGTTGACCTTCCTTCAGGTAGTCGTTGATGTCCTTCACACGCTCGTTGACGATTTCCGAGATGTGCAGCAGGCCGTCCTTGCCCGGCAGCAGGTTCACGATCGCGCCGAAATCGAGCAGCTTGAGCACCGTGCCTTCGTACACCTGGCCAACTTCGATCTCGGCCGTGATTTGCTCGATGCGCTTCTTCGCTTCGGCCATGCCGTCGCTGTTCGTGCTCGCGATCGTCACGACGCCGTCATCCGAGATGTCGATGGTCGTGCCCGTTTCTTCCGTCAGCGCGCGGATCACCGAACCGCCCTTGCCGATCACGTCGCGGATCTTTTCCGGGTTGATCTTGATCGTGATCATGCGCGGCGCGAACTCCGACAGCTGCGTGTTCGCACCCGAGACTGCCGACGTCATCTTGCCGAGGATGTGCATGCGGCCTTCCTTCGCCTGCGCGAGCGCGACCTGCATGATTTCCTTCGTGATGCCCTGGATCTTGATGTCCATCTGCAGTGCCGTCACGCCTTGTTCCGTGCCGGCCACCTTGAAGTCCATGTCGCCGAGGTGATCTTCGTCGCCGAGGATGTCGGTCAGCACCGCGAACTTGTTGCCTTCGAGGATCAGGCCCATCGCGATACCCGCGACGTGCGCCTTCATCGGCACGCCGGCGTCCATCAGCGCGAGGCAGCCGCCGCACACCGATGCCATCGACGACGAACCGTTCGATTCGGTGATTTCCGACACGACGCGGATCGAGTAGCCGAATTCGTCGGCGCTCGGCAGGCACTTGACCAGCGCGCGCTTCGCGAGGCGGCCGTGACCGATTTCGCGACGCTTCGGCGAGCCGACGCGGCCCGTTTCGCCGGTTGCGAACGGGGGCATGTTGTAGTGGAGCATGAAGCGCTCGCGGTATTCGCCTTCGAGCGCGTCGATGATCTGCTCGTCACCCTTCGTGCCGAGCGTCGCGACGACCAGCGCCTGCGTCTCGCCACGCGTGAACAGCGCCGAGCCGTGGGTACGCGGCAGCACGCCGGTGCGGATTTCGATCGGGCGCACGGTGCGCGTGTCGCGGCCGTCGATACGCGGCTCGCCGTTCAGGATCTGCGAACGGACGATCTTCGCCTCGATGTCGAACAGCACGTTGCCGACGGTGGCCTTGTCGGCCGCGACCGTACCGGTTGCCTGTGCGTCTTCCTCGAGCTTCGCCGACGTTGCCGAATAGACTTCCTTCAGCTTCGCCGAACGTGCCTGCTTGTCGCGCAGCTGGTAAGCGGCGAGCAGGTCGTTCTGCGCCAGCTCGGTCACGCGTGCGATCAGCGGCTCGTTCTTCGGCGCCGGCTGCCAGTCCCACTCGGGCTTGCCGCCTTCGCGCACCAGTTCGTGAATCGCGTCGATCGCGATCTGCATCTGCTCGTGGCCGAACACCACGGCGCCCAGCATCACGTCTTCCGACAGCTGGTCGGCTTCCGACTCGACCATCAGCACGGCGCGTTCCGTACCCGCGACGACGAGGTCGAGGCTCGATGCCTTGATCTGGTCACGCGTCGGGTTCAGCACGTAGGCGTTGTCGATGTACGCCACGCGTGCGGCACCGACCGGGCCGTTGAACGGCAGGCCCGACACGGCGAGCGCAGCCGATGCGCCGATCAGCGCGGGGATGTCCGCCGGGATTTCCGGGTTCACGGACAGCACGTGGATCACGACCTGGACTTCGTTGTAGAAGCCTTCCGGGAACAGCGGGCGCAGCGGACGGTCGATCAGGCGCGACGTCAGCGTCTCATGCTCCGACGGACGGCCTTCGCGGCGGAAGAAGCCGCCCGGGATCTTGCCGGCCGAGTAGGTCTTCTCGAGGTAGTCGACGGTCAGCGGGAAGAAATCCTGGCCCGGCTTCGCCGACTTCGCGCCGACGACGGTTGCCAGCACGACGGTGTCTTCGACGTCGACGATCACCGCACCGCTCGCCTGACGAGCGACTTCACCGGTTTCGAGGCGCACCTTGTGCTGGCCCCACTGGAATTCCTTCACGACCTTGTTGAACATGGACATGGTTGCTCCTTTGAATTCATGCATTTCATTCGCCGCGCCGGCCATCCGGCACGGCGGCGTCCCGACCGAATCACCCGGAGCAAGGTGTGTTTTTTATGCCATTCCAGCGCGGCGCTCGCACAGCGACGCGCTGGAATGACACAAATCCTGCCCCGGTATCAGTCGTTGCGGCAGCCCCGCACGAACGTGCCGGACAGCCTGCGGTGCGCGTGACGCTACGCACCGCGCAAAAACAAAATGCCTGTATCAGCGGACTGACACAGGCATCTTGCTGGCGGCAATCGCCTCGATTACTTACGCAGACCCAGCTTCTCGATCAGCGCGCGGTAACGGTCGGCATCCTTGCCCTTGAGGTAGTCGAGCAGCTTGCGGCGGCGGCTCACCATGCGCAGCAGGCCGCGGCGGCTGTGGTGATCCTTCGCGTGGGTCTTGAAGTGACCCGTCAGTTCGACGATACGTGCGGTCAGCAGTGCGACCTGGACTTCGGGCGACCCCGTGTCGTTGGTAGCACGGGCGAACTGAGCAACGACTTCCGACTTCTTGATATCTGCAACAGACATGTGATTTCCTTTCTAACTGAACAGGCGGACACGGAAGAATGGCCGTGCCGTGACTTACAACCGGCGGGCATTGTAGCACAACTCCGCGCCGTTCTTACCGCCTCCTGTCACGGGCGCGTCATCGAGCACGTCGACGGCATCTCCGTGCGCTGCGCCGGCACCGCCAGCACCGTCCGGAAGCCATAGCCCGACCCCTCGTTGTCGAAGCGCACGCCCGGTGTTCCGGCCTTGTCCATCTCCATCACGTAAAGGGGCTGGATCAACTGGTGATCCTGCGCGCGCATCCGCGACGCATGGAAGCCGTCGTCGAACGACAAGCCTTCGAGCGCTCGCGCGACCGCGACGGGGTCGGCCGACCCCGCACGGTTCATCGCGGCGGCCAGCATCTCGATCATCAGGCTCATCCGCCGCACCGGATAGTCGTCCTGCGCGGCCGGGAAACGGGTCCGGAACGCGCGGTAGAACGCGTCCGACTTCGCGCCGCCCGCGTTCGGGTGCCAGTCGGCCACGGCCACGACGCGCCCGACACCGGCGTCGCCGAGGGCAGCCGGCGCACCGAGGCTGTTGCCGTAGAACGTATAGAACTTCGCGTTCAGCCCCTGCTCGCGCGCCGCCTTCACGAGCAGCGTGAGGTCGTTGCCCCAGTTCCCGGTCACGACGGCGTCCGCGCCGCTCGCGCGAATCTTCGCGATATACGGCGCGAAATCCTTGATCCGGCCGATCGGGTGGAATTCGTCGCCGGCGATCGTCACGTCCGGGCGCCGCGCGGCGAGCGCCTGCCGCGCGAGCGTGCTGACGTCGTGGCCGAAGCTGTAGTCCTGGTTCAGCAGATAGACCTTGCGCAGCGCACGGTCGCGCGCCATCACGTCCGCGAGCGCGGCCATCCGCATGCCCGCGTGCGCGTCGAAGCGGAAATGCCAGAAGCTGCAGCGTGCGCCGGTCAGCGCCGGATCGTCGGCCGAATAGTTCAGGAACAGCATCCGGTTGTCCGGGTCGCGCGCGTTCAGCTTGTCGAGCGCCGCGACGAGCGCGGCCGCGACGGCCGAGCTGTTGCCCTGCGTAACGAAGCCGATATGCCGGTCGGCGGCCGCGCGCAGCTGCACAAGCGCCTCCTCCGGGCTGCCCTTGCTGTCGAGCACGACGAGTTCGAGCGGGTGCGCGCCGTCGCGCAGCTTCACGCCGCCCGCCGCGTTGACCTGCTCGACGCCGAAGCGCAGGTTGCGCTCGACCGCCGCACCCGCATTCGCGAACGGGCCCGACATCCCTTCGATCAGCGCGATCCGCACCGGCTCGCCGCCGGCAAACGCGGACGACACCAGCATCCACCCTGCGCTCAACGCGAGCGCGCACCGCTTCCAACCCTGCATCGGCCACCTGCCCTTCGATCTGCCCGAGAAGCGCGGATCATAGGCCGGCGCGCCCGCCGCCCGCAAGCGTGGCCACGCCGGCGATCCGCACCGATTTTTTCCGCGCGATGCACCGCCGCACGCCGTCCGTGATAAAACGGGACTTGTTTCCGTGTTCTGGAGAATCCCCATGCGCATTCGCATTCCCGCGCGCCTGCCGGTGCTGGTCGCCTGTGCCGCCGCACTGCTGGCCGGTTGCGCGCAACCGTGGCAGCAATACCAGGCCGGTCAGGACGAATCGGCGATCGTCGCGCGCATGGGCCCGCCGCGCGAGATCTACGACCTGCCCGGCGGCGGCAAGCGGCTGATGTGGCCGACCCAGCCGATGGGCGAGATCACGATCGCAGCCGACGTCGACGCGGCCCACAAGATCGTCAACGTGCGCCAGGTGCTGCAGCCGAACGAGTTCTATCGGGCCGAGATCGGCAAGTGGACGAAGACCGACGTGCTCGTCAATTTCGGACGCCCCGTCGAGACGTCCTACTTTCCGCTGATGAAGCGCGAGGTGTGGACGTACCGGTATCTCGAGGACAACGTCTGGTACATGATGTACAGCTTCTACTTCGATCCGCAGGGCATCCTGCGCATCACGCAGAAAACTCCGGACCCGTTGCACGATCCCGATCGCCGCAACCTGTTCTGACCGATTACGCATTTACGCGCAATTTTCACAATGGCCATTCACGAATTATTGCGTGAATGGCCACTTCCTTTTTTCCGCCGCCTTATTTAATTCGGGAATTATGACGGAAAACTTTTCCGATCGATGACATTCCGATGGCAACCCGCTGAACGCCCCGTCATGCGGGCCATTGCGCCGAAACAGGCATGCCCGGTGCATGTCATGCGTTGGGTTGGTGCATGTAGTGCACTACGCCAAATCAATTTGAAACAATTTGTTTCAATGCCCCCGGAGTGCTAGGGCATACCCCTAATATCAGTCGAAACCAAACCTTTCAATTTAGAAAGATTGCAATTGCATCATTTCGCCGATATTTATTTGCCTTTATCACAAAGGAGTCCTCATGAATCGCCCCAAGAGCATGCTGGTTGCCAACATTGCCTGGGCCCGCGAGACGCGTGAACACACGCCCGGTTTCTTCGACGCGCTCGCGCGCGGCCAGAACCCGCGCGTGCTGTGGATCGGCTGCGCCGACAGCCGCGTGCCGGCCGAAACCATCACGCACTGCGCACCCGGCGAACTGTTCGTCCATCGCAACATCGCGAACCTGTTCCATCCCGACGACGACAATTCGGCCAGCGTGCTCGAGTACGCGGTGCGTGTGCTGAAGGTCGACCACGTGATCGTGTGCGGGCACTACGGCTGCGGCGGCGTGCGTGCGTCGCTGCTGCCGCCGCCGGCCGACCTGCCGCACGTCGCGCGCCGCATCGCGCCGCTCTGCGCGCTCGCGCGGCGCCATCGCGACACGCTCGACGGGCTCGACGACACGGCCGCCGCCGATCGTCTCGCCGAACTGAACGTGCTCGAACAGGTGCGGCTGCTGCGCGCATCGCCGATCGTGCGCGGCCGCGAACGGCCGCCGCTCGTGCACGGCTGGATCTTCTCGCTCGCCGACGGCCGCCTGCTGGAGCTCGATTCGGGCTACGCGGCAGCGCCCGCCGACGTCGAACCCGCGCTGGCCGCCACCGCCGCCGCGCTCGGCTGATGCATCCCCCGCCCCAACGCCAATGAAATCGCCCCAACCATGAAACTGAACGAGCGCCTGTCCACCCTGCCGCGCGACATCGTCGCCGGCATCGTCGTTTTCCTCGTCGCGCTGCCGCTCTGTCTCGGCATCGCCAATGCGTCCGGCGTCGAACCGTTCGCCGGGCTCGTGTCCGGCATCGTCGGCGGCATCGTCGTCGCGCTGCTGAGCGGCTCGTCGCTGTCCGTCAGCGGGCCGGCCGCCGGCCTCGTCGTGATCGTCGTCGAAGGCATCGCGCAACTCGGCAGCTTTTCCGCGTTCCTGCTCGCGGTGCTGCTGTCCGGCGTGCTGCAGTTCGGGTTCGGCATGCTGCGCGCCGGCCGCTTCGCCGCGTACGTGCCGTCGCCCGTCATCAAGGGCATGCTCGCCGCGATCGGCCTGCTGCTGATCGTGAAGCAGATTCCGTTCGCATTCGGCCTCGGCGGCTCGGGAGCGCAATCGTTTGCGAGCTGGCCAGGCCTGCCGGTCGCGTGGGCCGCCACGGCCATCGCGCTCGCGTCGCTCGCGCTGCTGATCGCGTGGGACACGCCCGCGCTGCGCCGCTTCGCGCTGGTGCGCTCGGTGCCCGCGCCGCTCGCGGTCGTCGTGCTCGGGATCGGCGCGACGCTCGTGCTGGGCGTCGTCGCGCCGGCCGTTGCGCCGGGCGCCGCCCATCGCGTGACGCTGCCCGAGCTCGGATCGTTCGCGGCGTTCGCGGCCTCGCTCAAGCATGCGGAGCTCGGCCCGAACTTCGCGCAGCTCGTCAATCCGGACGTGTGGCGCGTCGCGATCACGCTCGCGGTCGTCGCGAGCCTCGAGACGCTGCTGAGCCTCGAAGCGGTCGAACAGATCGACCCGAAGCGCCGGCCGGTGCAGCCCGACCGCGAGCTGAAGGCCCAGGGCGTCGGCAATCTCGTCGCGGGCGCGGTCGGCGGGCTGCCGATCACGTCGGTGATCGTGCGCAGTTCGGTGAACGTCAACGCGGGCGCGCAAAGCCGGATGTCGGCCATCGTCCACGGGATGCTGCTGCTCGCGAGCGTGTTCGCGCTCACCGGCCTCATCAACCTGATCCCGCTCGCGAGCCTGGCCGCGATCCTGATCCACACGGGCTTCAAGCTCGCGAAACCGGCGCTGTTCCGTTCGGTGATGAAGCAAGGGCCGGCCGCGTTCGTGCCGTTCGCAGCGACGATCATCGGCGTGCTCGCGGTCGACCTGCTGTTCGGCATCGCGCTCGGCCTCGCGTGCAGCGTGCTGGCGGTCGCCGTCGCGAACCTGAAGAGCCCCGTCACGCTCGCGCAGCA
>JAIRVP010000011.1 GCA_031253835.1 Burkholderia sp.
GCAACTGCCTTCGCCGTTCAGATACTTCTCGACCATCTGTTGCTTGAACGACTGGTCATACTTCGTCATGAAAAACCCCCAAGGGTTGGAATGATGTCCAACTCTTGGGGGTCAGCTCAGTGACTGAGCGGCCGTTTTGCTTTCCGGGCAGCGCGAATCCGTTGCCTGCACAACGATTGCGGCGACCGTTCGTCCTGCCATCCTATGGCACCCGGCATTTCCCCGACTTGCGGTTGCGCAGATTCGGCCTACATTGGTTGAAGCAATCCGCGGTCATTTGCTTATTACCTTTATTTCCGTTTTTTTATTCAAGAGGTCCGATGGTTTTGCCGTTTACGCATACAGCACCGCAGCGTTGACGGACTGCCACCCGAGCGGCCCCGCTGCGACGCGCTTCCTCTCTGGAGCCTGTCATGAAGCATCGCCTGTTCGCCGCCTCGTTCGTCCTGGCTGCCTCGCTTCTGGCCACGTCCTCGTCCTTTGCCGGCGGCACGTCCGGCATCATTCAATTCTCCGGCATGATCGTCGAGCCGCCCTGCTCGTTCGCGCTCGATACGGCCGATGCCGCCCACGCACACGTACGCCCCGACTGCCCGCGCCCGGCGAACGGACAAGTCGCGTTCGTCGATGCGGCAAGCCTGCGCACGATCAAGACCACGACCTTTACGCAGGCCTCGCGCGCAATCGTTTTACCTGACCGTCCGGGCCGCGATCACGCACCGATGATCGCCGTCGTGACGTACCAGTAAAACCCGCTGCCGGCGCCGCGCGTCAGTCGCGATGGCGCGCGATCCAGTCGCTGAACGCGCGGATCTTCTGCTGGCTGCCGATGGTCTCGGGATACACGAAGAAGTAGCGCGCGCCGGTTTCGAGCACGATGTCGAACGGCCGTTCGAGCCGGCGTGCGCTGACGTCGTCGTCGACGAGCGTCACGTCGCCGATCGCGACGCCGAAGCCCTGCATCGCCGCGTTCGTCGCGAGATCGAGCGTGTCGAACGTCGGCCCGCGCGCGGGATCGACGCTGCGCTCGCCCGCATGGTCGAGCCACGCGCGCCAGTCGCGATGGTCGCGGGTCGGATGCAGCAGCGTATGGCGCGCGAGATCGCCGACCGCATCGAGCGGCGACGCCTGCCGCAACTCGGGCGCACAGACGGGCGTCAGCCGCTCGTCGAACAGCGGCAGCGCGAACACGCCGGGGCCCGGCGACGTGCCGTAGACGATCGCCGCATCGAACGGCTCGATCGAGAAATCGACGACGTGCTGCCATGCGGTCGTGATCTGCACATGCAGATCGGGATGCTCACCCTGGAAGCGCATGATGCGCGGCAGCATCCAGCGCATCACGCAGGTCGGCACCTTCAGCGCGAGATCGGTGCGCTGCCGCGTGAGCTTCATCGAGATGTCCTCGATCCGCGCGAAGCTCTCGTTGACGACCGGCAGCAGCTGCTCGCCCTCCGCCGTCAGCGTGAGGCCTTTCGCGTGCCGCTTGAACAGCGGAAAGCCGTAGTGCGCCTCGAGCGTCTGGATCTGCCGGCTCACCGCGCCCTGCGTGATGCACAGCTGCTCGGCCGCGCGCGTGAAGCTGCGGTGGCGAGCCACCGTCGAGAAGATCTGCAGCGCGTGCAGGGGCGGAAGTCGGCGCATGGCGAACGGGAAACGGAAAACGACGCGGAAGGACCGCGCGCCGACGCCGGCGCGCGCAGACCGACACGATAAGCCAAACGCCCGCTTTGCGCGAGACGCCGGACGCTCAGGCCGTCGCGGTCAGCGCACCCGCCGCGATGCGCGCTGCCGACGCGACGACATCCGCGCGGGCTGCCGCGTCGGCCTGCTGCTGCGTAAACGACACGGCCATCACGATCGGCGCACGCGACGGCGGCCACAGCACCGCGATGTCGGTCGTCGTGCCGTAGCCGCCGGTACCGGCCTTGTCCGCGACCCGCCAGCCCGGCGGCACGCCCGCCGCGATGCCGGTCGCGCCGCGTGCGCCGCCGACCATCCATTCCGTCAGCTGCGTGCGCTGCGGCGCTTGCAGCGTGTTGCCAAGCAGCAGCCGCTGCAGCGTGTCGACCATCGCGACCGGCGTCGACGTGTCGCGTTCGTCGCCGGGCGCGGCCTGGTTCAGTTCGGGCTCCCAGTGGTCGAGGCGGAACGTCGTGTCGCCGCTTTCGCGCGCGAACGACGTGACGGCTTGCGGGCCGCCGAGCACGCCCATCAGCAGGTTGCCCGCGCCCCTGTCGCCCGCTTGCAGCATCGCCTCGCACAGCTGCGCGATCGTCATGCCCGTGTCGACGTGGCTTTCGGTGATCGGCGAGCCCGCCACGACTTCATAGCGGCGATACAGGATGCGGCGCGGCAGCAGCGACGCGTCGAGCGAACCGCGCGCGAGCACCGCGGCGGCGGCCATGACGGCATACGTGCCGCACAGCGGGAAGCGTTCGCGCGCGTGGTGGGCGATGCGCACGCCGTTCGACGTGTCGAGCGCGGCGACGCCGAGGCGGCCGTTCGATGCTTTTTCGAGTGCGGCCAGTTCGGCCTGTGCGGTGTGGGCGCGCCCCTGGTCGGCGACCGGCGCGGATGTGCACGCGGCGACGAACGGTGCGGCAACGGCGGCAAGCAACAGCGAGCGGCGTGTCGGAGAGTGTTCCATGTATGAGGTGTGTTCTGTCGGAAACGGTGGCACGAAGCAATGCGGGCGCGCTTCGGCGAAGCGCGCCCGTTCACGCCGACGGCCGGCCCGCGACGGCATTCGCCGCGCATCCCCGAAAGACGCCCGTCGGCCCCGCAATGCGCGGGACGCGCATGAACAGACCCTAGCGTAGCAGCGACCGCCGCCACGTTCCAGCAAAACGGCCCTGCGTCACCCTTGCGACGAAGGCAGGTACGGCATCGGATTCACCGGCTTGCCGTCGCGCCGCACTTCGAACAGCAGCGCGACGCGCGAGTTGTCGAGGTCGCCCATCTCGGCGATCTCGTCGCCCTGGCGCACGATGTCGCCCGTCTTCACGAGCAGCTTGCGATTGTGCGCATACGCGGTCAGGAAATCCGCGTTGTGCTGGACGATGATAAGACTGCCGTAATCGTTCAGGCCGGTGCCCGCATACATCACGCGGCCGTCGGCCGCGGCGCGCACGGGGTCGCCCGGCCGGCCGGCGATCTGGATGCCGCGGTTCTGTCCCGGCCGGAACCCGTCGACGATCTTGCCGCTGGCCGGCCACTTGAGCGCGACACCGCCCGCATGGCGCTTCGTTTCCTTGACGACCTGGCGGTCGCTCGCGTTCGATGCGGCGGCCTGCGAAGCGGCCTGACTACCCGCCGCCCCATCGCCCGCGGCCGTTTGCGTGCCGGCCGCGCCCGCTGGCGGCAGCGGCTGTTGCTTGATGATGCGCAGCACCTGCCCCATCCGCAGCCTGCCGTTCCCGGCCAGCTTGTTCCACGTGCGCAGGTCGGCCACGCTGCAGTCGTTCGCGGATGCGATGCCCGACAGCGTGTCGCCGCGCTTCACGACGTACTTCTGCGCAACGAGAATCGGCGCCGGCGGCAGCGTGGCGGACGCGGGCGCCGACGGCGCGGAAGCCGGCTGGCTCGGCGCTGAGCCCGCCAGCGTATCGCTCGGCGGAACGGACTGCGTGCTTGCACAACCGGCCATGACGAGCACGGCTGCCAGGCCTGGCAGCCACGCCGCTTTGCGGTAAATCTCGCGCGTTTTCATGGACGATCCGACTCCGGTTTGACAATCTTTCAAGCATCTCAAAAACGGAACGGCCGACGTGTAACCGGATGCAAACAATGATGACAAACGATCACGAACCGGATGCCGGCCGGCATACGCTACCGGTAATACGGTCCGATTCAGAAAAACTTGATGGTCTTTTTGCAGAAAAGCGGAAGAATTTTCGTCGCCAAAAACTATGACAGATTTGTTTCAATAGATGTGACGCGGCATTCAACGCAACCATCCGACGAATTCGGAACAGGCCCATGCGATGCCGATGCACAGGAACAGCAGATGCAACGCGATCTTGAACGACACGCCCCACGACGAATCGATCTGCATGACAGGCTCCCCGGTTGATGTGCAGCCATGATCGGCGATCGATCGCGCCCCGAAAATGCGGAACCGGCGAATCGGGTCTCAGGCTGTGCCTGAGACCGGCGCGGCGGTTCCTGCTAACTTATCGGCCATTCAACGCCTTCACGCCCCGCCCATCATGCGCTTCGACCTGACCGACCTGCGGCTCTTCCTGAACATCTGCGAAGCCGGCACGATCACGAGCGGCGCCGAGCGCACGCACATCACGCTGCAGGCCGCGAGCGAGCGCATCCGCGGCATGGAGGACGAGCTCGGCGTGCCGCTGCTGCACCGGACCAGGTCGGGCGCGCAGGCGACCGACGCGGGTCGCGCGCTCGAACACCACGCACGCACCGTGCTGCAGCAGATCGACCACATGCGCGGCGAACTGCAGCAATACGGCCAGGGGCTGCGCGGCCATATCCGGCTGCTGTGCAATACAGCCTCGCTGAGCGAATACCTGCCCGACGCGCTGGCCGATTACCTGCCGCGCCATCCGAAGCTGTCGATCAGCGTCGAGGAGCGCTCGAGCCAGGAGATCGTGCATGCGATCCGCAACAAGACGGCCGAGGTCGGCATCGTCGCCGATTCGGTCGGGCTCGGCGGGCTCGAACAGAAGCCGTTCCGCGAGGACTGGCTGATCGCCGTCGTGCCGGCTACGCATCCGCTTGCGTCGCACGAGACAGTCGCGTTCGACGACATCGCCGGCGAGGATTTCATCGGCCTCACCGACGGCAGCGCGCTGCAGGTGCATCTCGCCGACCAGGCGCGCGCGCTCGGCAAGCGGATCCGCTATCGCGTGCAATTGAAGAGCTTCGACGCGATCTGCCGCGTGATCGCGAGCGGCGTGGGCATCGGCATCGTGTCGCGCCATGCGGCCGAACGCGCGATGCAGACGATGGACGTGCGGCTCGTCGAACTGTCCGATCCGTGGAGCCACCGGAAGCTGACGCTGTGCGCGCGGTCGTTCGACGCGCTGCCGAAGTACACGCGGGAATTCGTCGCGTTCTTGTCCGGCGAGACGGCCTCGCCGTAACGCGCGCCGCATCGTCGATACCCGGAGGCATGACCATGACCGAAACCGATCTCGCCACCCGCTATCGCGCGTATGTCGATTGCCTGAACCGGCAGGACTGGGCGGCGCTCGGCGAGTATGTGTCCGACGACGTGATCCACAACGACCGTCCGCTCGGCCTGGCCGGTTACCGCGCGATGCTCGAACAGGACTACCGCGCCATTCCCGACCTCCGTTTCGACATCCGGCTGCTCGCGTGCGAGCCGCCGCGCGTCGCGTGCCGGTTGCGCTTCGCCTGTTCGCCGAAGGGAACGTTCATGGGGCTTGCCGTCGACGGCCGGAAGGTCACGTTCGCCGAGAACGTGTTCTACGAGTTTCATGACGGCAAGATCCGCCAGGTCTGGTCGGTGATCGACAAGGCTGCGATCGAGGCACAACTTTAGCCCCGCCGCAGCAGTCGCTTGTGAGTCGCAATCGGTGAACCGATTTCCGACTGGATGCGCTTCGATCCTTATGGATAACGTTTTCTCTCACCCCCTCCGACGACACATCGCCAATCAGCCTTGCTGCCTGCCGCCGAAGCGCCTGCATTCCACACGACACCCATTCGTTCATCAACAGAATTCCACGCAGTTTTCGTGAATTCCTGATCTACATACCCACCCTCCCATTCCCACTATCCGGGTTTTCACCGGCGCATCCGGCATGAAAGTTCATTGACATCTCGCCGCTCGATGCCTAAATTTGGAAAACGTTTTCCAATGCTTGAGCGCTACGCCGTCCACGGCCCGCGCAGGGGGAACGCTTGCCCGCTCGAGTTGTGATTCAGGCCGTCCGCCAGCAGGGATCAGGGTTGCAAGGCGACAGTCGGGTACGGGCATCGAGCGCGGCAGCAATGGCCTTGCCTGCCCGTCCGTCATCACTATTCAAAACTGGAGACACAATGCATCCGCGCAGCAGATTCGCGCTCGGCGCCGCGCTCAGCGCCCTTTCCGTCGTGTTCGTCAGCGCATGCGGCGGCAACGACGTGACCGACACGCCGCCCCCGTCCACGACACCCGCGCTCGCCGCGAACTCGCTGCAGGCGCTCGTCTACGGCGCGCCCGACACGAGCGTGCCGGCCGGCACGAACATTCCGGTCACGATGATGGGCCAGATGCGCGCGCTGTTCGACCTGATCCGGAAGTCGCCCGACTTCACGCAGGTCGTGATGGATCTCGGCGACGGCACGCCCGTCCACGTGCTCGACACGAACACCGGCGACAAATTCCTGCCCGGCAAGCTCGCGCTCGGCCTGTCGTACATCCTGATCGACATGAAGTCGAAGAACGACCCGCAGTACGCGAGCTACCTCGCGACGTACCAGACGATCACGACCGCGATGATGGCGCAGTCGGGCAGCAACTACACGTATGCGAACACGTCCTGGGGCGAGTACTACTATCTCGTCGCGCTGAACAACCTGAAGGCGCACGGGATGCTCAACGAAGTCTTCAGCGACGCGATGCTCGCGACGCTGCAGCAGCGCCTCACCTTCTGCGACATGTTCGGCCCCGACGCGAGCGGCAAGACCAGTACGTGCCCGGCCGCCGGCACGCCGATCGACATCGCGTCGCTCAACACCGCGCAGAATTACTATGCGGTGTCCTACGGAATTGCCGGGCTGCGCCAGAAGCTCGGCTGGAGCAGCCCGTCGTTCGCGTCGAAGACCGATCCGTCGGTCGCGACGATGGGCGCGCGCGACGCGCTGCTGTACACGCTGACGAACCACATCCGCAACGATTCTTCCGGCGGCTTCTCCGACGAAGCGTCGAACACGCACACGACCTACTACGACCAGGCGCGCTTCGACCGCTACAGCACGCTGCTGATCGGCGAAGTGGTCGAGCGCACGTTCGAGATGGACAACGTGGCGAATCTCACGCCCGAACTGAAGGGCTATCTGCGCAAGTCGGTCGACCTGATCCTGCCGCAGCTGAACGCCAACGGCCAGGGCTTCAACTACGGCCGCTCGATCGGCCCGTACGGCGATTCCGCGTTCATGGAAGTGCTGACGGCCGCCGCCAACGCCGGCGTGCTGACCGACCAGGAGAAGCAGGTCGCGTATGCGTTCATCTACCAGGCCGCGCATCGTTTCGACACGTACTGGTACGACCCGTCGCTGCCGACGCCGTCGGTGAACATGTGGGTCAAGGGCCGCGGCACCGACACGTATCGCGGCAAGCCGCGCGTGATGGGCGAGAACTTCAGCCTGCTGCACCAGTACCTGTACGTGAACGCGTGGTGGAACAAGCTCGGCTTCGGCGGCAAGGCGCCGATGGCCGACGCCGACTACGGCGCATGGCTCGACGCGCTGCCGCGCTACACGCTCACCTGGTACAACCAGCCGACCGATGCCGCGCATCCGTACAGCGCGGCGGTGCTCACCGTGCGCGACGGCCGGCGCGTGATCAACCTGAACCTGAACCAGGCGCCCGACTACAACTCGTACACGCCGTACTACCCGGTGCCGTTCTCGGACAAGCTGATCTACGGCACGACCGACCTCGGCTATGCCCTGCTGGTGCCGCAGGTCACGTACAACGCGAAGACCTACATTCCCGTCACGTACTACAAGAACCTGAACGTGCAGCAAAGCAACGGCCAGGTGATCGTGTCGTTCGATACGACGAAGTTCCGTCTCGCGTCGAAGAACGCCGCCTACACGACGGATCTCGACCTGCAGGTGCATACGGTGCTGACGTTCGCGCACGGCACGGTCTCGCGCAGCGATACGCTGAGTTCGGGCACGCTCGCGGGCAACCTCGCGGTCGAGACGGACTTCACGTCGTTCGCGGATTTCGCGTCGACGCAGGCCAATGGCGACGGCGTGTCGGTGACGTACGCGAACAGCGCCGCGACCGGCTACGCGGCATCCGGGTTCGACACCTGCGCGCTGTCCGCCTTCGACACCGCGAACGGCACGACGAACCCGCTGTCGACGACGCCGATCGGCCAGCTGCATTCGAACTTCGCGTGCACGACGAAGCCGTTTGCACTCGGCGCAGGCACGACGCGCACGTTCGGGTGGTCGCTGAAGTACGCCGATCCCGCTTGAGCCGCGTGATCCACGCCGCGTGAACCCGCCCGAAGCCGGTCGCTGACACCGGCTTCGGGCGTCAGCGTCAGAACGAGGCAGGCCTCACCGTCGCCCGCGATATCCGCTCACTGCCACCCCGACGCCGCCATGTACGCGCCGAGCGCGATCAGCCCGACGAAAAAGCAGCGCTTGAACGCCTGCTCGCTCATCACGCGCCGCGCATACTGCCCGCCCGCCATCCCTGCCAGTGCCGGCACGAGCGCGAGTGCCGACACGCCGAGATCGACCGTCTGCAACGCACCCGACACGCGCAACTGCAGGCCGAGCGCGATCGTCGACGCAGTAAACGACAGCCCGAGCGCCTGGATCAGGTCGTCCTTCGACAAGCGCAGCGCCTGCAGATAAGGCACGGCCGGCACGACGAACACGCCGGTCGCGGCCGTCACGACACCCGTCAGGTAGCCGACCACGGCCGACAGCCATTTCTCGTGGCGCCCCGGCGCGGGCAGCCGCGCAGCGGCCAGCCCCCACAGCCCGTACAGGATCAGCACGACGCCGAGCGCCGCGTGCGTCCAGGTGCTGCCGGCCGCGAGCGCGGGCAGCCCGCCCGTCAGCGTGCCGATCGCGAGACCGGCGAGCAGCGGCCACAGCCGGCGCAGCAGCGGCCCGAACGACGGGCCGAGCCACAACTGCCACACGTTGGTGATGAACGACGGCACGAGCAGCAGGCTCGCCGCGGCCGACGGCGGCATCGCGAGCGTCAGCAGCCCCATCGCGATCGTCGGCAGCCCGAGCCCGATCATTCCCTTGACCGCGCCGGCCAGCAGGAAGACCAGCACGACGATCGTCAGCGTATGAATTTGCATGGCAGGCAGTCCGGTTGAGTCCGGCGCCGATGGTGCCTCCCTGCCACGCTGCCGGCCATCTGGTTTTGCCTGAGGCTGGCTAGGGCCCGCCGGACGGGCTCGTCACGCCCGCCGATCCGGCCCCACGGATCACCCCCGGCCCTGCTCGCTGTCGAGGTGCGCCATCTGTGCGGCCGGATAACGCTCGCCGGCAGCCGCCCCGGCGGGCACCGCCGCTTCGATGCGAGCGAGATCATTGACCGTTAGTTGCAATTTGGTCGCCATCAAGCCGTCCTGCAGTTGCGTGCGCTTGCGCGCGCCGACCAGCGGCACGACATCGGCGCCGCGCGACAGCGCCCACGCGATCGCGACCTGCGCCGGATTGCTGCCCTTTTCGTCGGCGATCGCGCGCAGCGCGTCGACGAGCGCGAGATTGTGCGCGAGGTTCTCGCCCTGGAAGCGCGGGCTCGCCGCGCGGAAATCGCGCTCGCCCTGCCGTGCCGTGCTCCAGCCTCCGCCGAGCAGCCCGCGCGACAGCACGCCGTAGGCCGTCACGCCGATGCCGAGTGCGCGGCAGGTCGGCAGGATGTCGGTTTCGATGCCGCGCGACAGCAGCGAATACTCGATCTGCAGGTCCGAGATCGGCGCGACGGCCGCCGCGCGGCGGATCGTGTCGGCGCTCGCTTCGGACAGCCCGATATGCCGCACGTACCCGGCCTTCACGAGATCGGCGATCGCGCCGACCGTGTCCTCGATCGGCACGGCCGGATCGACGCGCGACGGCCGGTAGATGTCGATGTAGTCGGTGCCGAGCCGCTTCAGCGAGTACGCGACGAAGTTCCGGATCGCGTCGGGCCGTGCGTCGTAGCCGGCAAACCCGCCGGCCGGATCGCGCAGCGCGCCGAATTTCACGCTGATCAGCACCTGGTCGCGTGCGCGGCCGCGCAGCGCGTCGCGGATCAGCATCTCGTTGTCGCCCATTCCGTAGAAATCGCCGGTGTCGAGCATCGTGATGCCGTTGTCGAGCGCGGCGTGCAGCGTGGCGATGCTCTCGTCGCGGTCGGCCGGCCCGTAGAAGTCCGACATCCCCATGCAGCCGAGCGCGATCGCCGACACCTGCGGGCCCGTGCGGCCCAGTTGACGCTTGTCCATGTCCGTTTCCTTCAGTGTGGTGAGTGGATGGACCGGATTCTGGGCGCTTTGCCGCGCACGATAAACGCGAAACGCTCCACCAAACCATTCGACGCTGATTAACAATGGAGCCTGTTCCCCTCCCCGCCAAGGCTTCCGCCCGCATGGACCATCTGCAAGCAATGCGCATCTTCGCGCGCGTCGCCCATCTCGGCAGCTTCACGAAAGCGGCCGAGCAGCTGCAACTGCCGCGCCCGACCGTCAGCAACGCCGTCCAGTATCTGGAAAAGCACCTGAAGATCCGCCTGCTGCAGCGCACGACGCGGCGCGTCGCGCTGACGGCCGAGGGCGCGACCTACTACGAGCGCTGCGTGCAGTTGCTCGCCGATCTCGACGATGCGGAAACGCTGTTCGAGGATGCCGGCACGTCGCCGCGCGGCGTGATCCGCGTCGACCTGCCCGAACGCTTCGCGCTGAACCAGGTGATCCCGGCGCTACCGGATTTCCACGCGCGCTACCCCGACCTGCGCGTCGTGATCGGCACGACCGACCGCTTCGTCGATCTCGTTGCCGACGGCATCGACTGCGCGGTACGCGTCGGCGTGCTGTCCGACACGTCGCTCGTCGCGCGGCGCGTCGGCGAGATGGCGCAGATCAACTGCGCGTCGCCCGCGTACCTGGCGCGCCACGGCACGCCGCGCTCGCCGGACGAGCTGCCGGACCACGTCGCGGTCGGCTATTTCTCGAGCCGCACGGGCCGCGAGCTGGACTGGGAGTATGTGGACATGGATTCGGGCGACGTGCACACGGTGAAAATGCACAGCGTCGTGTCGGTCAACAGCTCGCAGGCGTATCTCGCGTGCTGCGCCGCGGGCCTCGGGCTGATCCAGGCGCCGCGCGACGGGCTCGCGCCGCTGCTCGCCGACGGCTCGCTGGTCGAGGTGCTGCCGGAATGGAATGCGGCGCCGCTGCCCGTGTCGGTGGTGTTCCCGACCGGCCGGCACCTGGCGCCGCGCGTGCGGATCTTCGTCGACTGGCTCGCGGAAACGCTCGGCGGCATGCACCGGGCCGGCTGACGCAGGCCAGTGCCGGGGCGCCCGGCCCCGGCCACCGGCCGGTCGAAACGATCAGAACTTGTGGCGGATCGCCGCGCGCACCGCGAACTGGTTCGACGACGCCGACGGGCCGTCGGTCCCGACCACGTAGCCGCCGTCGGCCGCCGTGCCCGTCTTGTCGCCGGCCACCTTCTGCCACGCGCCCTGCAGGTACACGTCGGTACGCTTCGACAGGCTGTAGTCGGCCATCAGGCCGACCGTGTGGTACTTCGGCTTGAACGAGCCGGCGGCCGCGTCGAACTTGCCGTCCGTGTACACGTACTGCGCGCCGAGATAGAAATCGGGCGTGAGCTGGTACTTGCCGTTGATTTCGAAGTTCTGGAACTTGGTCGCGGTCAGCCCGAGGCCGGCGAACGTCGAGGCCGGCAGGTAGACGGTCGACACCGGGTTCTTCACGTCCGTCTTCGTGTAGACGAAGCCGACCGTCGCCGGGCCGAACGTGTAGTTCACGCCGCCGCCGAAGATGCGCAGGCGGTCGGCGACGAAGTTCGCGTCGTCGGCCGCGATCGCGCCCGCGTTGCCGATGCCCGGGTTGTTCGCCTGCAGGTACGCGGCCGCGACCTGCAGCCCGGCCAGCGAATACTGCGCGCCGATGCTGTACTGGCGGTTGTTCGAGAAACCCGTGCTGTTGCTGAAGCTGTACGTGCCGCCGAACGTCAGGCCGTTCCAGTCGGGGCTCGCGTACTTGACCGTGTTGTTGACGCGGAACGAGTTGTCCGTGTTGTCGTTGTCGAACGGGTGCGAGAACAGCGTGCCGCCCCAGTTGCCGTTCGCGGTCAGCGGCGCGAGATAGTCGACGACCGAGTCGTACTGGCGGCCGAAGGTCAGCGTGCCGAAGCGCGACTGGCTCAGCCCGACGAACGCCTGGCGGCCGAACATGCGGCCACCCTGGCCGAGCCGGCCGTTGTTCACGTCAAAACCGTTTTCCAGCGTGAAGATCGCCTTCAGCCCGCCGCCGAGATCCTCGCTGCCCTTCAGGCCCCAGCGGCTGCCCTGTGCATAGCCGCTCGCGAGCTGGTAATTCGCCTTTCCGACCCCATTGACGTTGACGTTGTTCGTGTAATTGAAGCCTTCGTCGATCAGGCCGTACAGCGTCACGCTGTTCTGGGCGAAGGCCGGCGCGGCGAATGCAGCGAGCGCGGCGGCAAAAATGACGTGCTTCTTCATGACGGATCTCCGGAGCCGAGGGCCGGGCAGGCCGAGCGCCCGGCGAATGTTTGGTCTGTTCTATGTGTGGCCCGCAGGGCGGACGACGCGGTGTGCGGCCGCGTGAGGACAAAATGGTGTCACGTCGTAAACCGTCCGTCCATCCGGGCTTCGTCACCGCGCGCAAAGCGTTGCGCTCGTCCAACTGCCCCATTGCGCCGACAGCCTGACCGGGCTTGCCGGCAGCGGCAGGCCGGCCCGCCATCCGCGTAAACCCGGCAGGCGTCGCATCGGTGGCACAATGCGCATCCGTTCGCCATTTCTTCACGAAGTCATGCTTCACCCCGATTCATGCGCGGCATGTGCCGGCCGCGCGCGCGCCCCGCGCCGGGAGGCGGTCCGATGACCGCGCCTGCCCGGGCCGGCCGCTACGCCGAACTCGATTTCTTCCGCGGCCTCGTGCTGCTCGTCATCGTCATCGACCATATCGGCGGCAGCATCCTGTCGCGCGTGACGCTGCACGCGTACGCGCTGTGCGACGCGGCCGAGGTGTTCGTGTTCCTCGGCGGCTTCGCGACCGCCATTGCGTACAACTCGCTCGCCGAGCGGCACGACGAGGCCGCCGCGCGCCAGCGCTTCATCCGGCGCGCGTTCGAGATCTACCGCGCGTTCCTCGTGACGGCCGGGCTGATGCTGCTGATCACGGCCGCGCTGAACGCGTTCGCGATCGACGGCCCGAACATGCCGACCAACGACCTCGACGGCCTGCTGCACAAGCCGCTCGCCGCGCTGCGCGACATCCTGCTGTTCCGCCGCCAGCCGTACCTCGCGTCGGTGCTGCCGATGTACGCGTTCTTCGCGCTGCTCGTCCCGCTCGCGCTGCCGCTGGCGCGCACGCAGCCGTGGCTGATGCTCGCGTTCAGCGGGTCGCTCTGGTATGCGGCGCCGCATGTCGCGCGCTTCTTGCCGACCGTCGAAGGCGCGCCGTGGGACTTCAACCCGTTCGCATGGCAGTTCCTGTTCGTGCTCGGCGTGATCGCGCGCTGCCAGCCCGTGTACCAGACGCTCGCGCCCAAGCCGCAGGGCTGGCTGCTGACGGCCGTGTCGCTCGCGATCGTCGCGGCCGGCGCGTACTACCGGCTGCGCATCGAGCCGTTCCCGACCGATCCGTCGATCAAGCAGAACCTCGGCGCGCTGCGGCTCGTGAACTTCCTCGCGATCGCATGGCTCGCCGCAAAGCTCGTGCACCTCGGCTGGATGAAGAAAGTCGCGCACGCGATGCCGTGGATCGGCACGATCGGCCGGCAGGGGCTGCTGTGCTTCGTCGCGGGCACCGGCATCTCGCTCGCGGTCGATTCGCTGCTCTACCAGGCGACCGAAGGCTATCTGAACGTGCCGCTCGGCCTGACCGCTGACGTCGTCGCGATGGGCCTGCTGTATCTCGTGGCCAAACTCTACGGGCCGCTCGTCGCGCGGCTGCCGTTCCGTTCGCGGCGATGACGCGCCGCGCCGTCATGTGCCGCTGCTACGATAGCCGGCGCCTCTCCTGAAACGCTTCGCCATGCGCCGACTCGCCCTTCCGTTCGCCATCGCCCTGATCGCCGGCTCCATCGCCACCGCCCGCGCCACGCCGGCCGCGCCGCCGGTCTCGCCCGTGCCGCCGCCGGCCGTCCAGACCGCGACGACGCCGTCTGCGGCCCAGGAGCCGCCGGTCAACCCGGGCAGCAGCGTCGTGCTGCGCACGTTCCGGTCGGCGTCGCTGAAACGCGACTGGTCGTACACGGTCTACCTGCCGCCCGGCTACAACCCGGAAGGCGCGCGCTACCCGGTGATGTACCTGCTGCACGGCAATGCCGGCAACGCGAACGACTGGGTCACGCAAGGCCGGCTGCAGGCCACCGCCGACACGCTGATCGAGCGCCGCGAGATTCCGCCCGTCGTGATCGTGATGCCGCAGGGCGGCACCGACTGGTACGTCGACCGCAAGGAGAAGATGCAGAGCGCGTTCCTCAACGACTTGCTGCCCGAGGTCGAGGCGCACTTCGCGGTGTCGAACCAGCGCGCGGGCCGTGCGATCGGCGGCGTGTCGATGGGCGGCTTCGGCGCGCTGCGCTTCTCGCTGCTCGAACCGGGGCTGTTCTGCGGCGCGATGCTGCTGAGCCCCGCGATCTATGCGAACGAGCCGCCGCTCAATTCCGCCGCGCGTTATGTCGGCGTGTTCGGCGACCGGCAGTTCGACGCGCGCGTGTGGCACGAGCTCAACTACCCGGCGCTGCTGCGCGGCTATTTCGCGCGCACCTGGCGCGTGCCGATGTTCATCGCGGCCGGCGACGACGACCTGACGATCCAGGCGGAATCGAGCGTGCTGTACACGCACCTGCGCCGCGCGCAGAACCCGGCCGAGCTGCGCATCGTCGACGGCGGGCATACGTGGGACGTGTGGCGCGGGTTGCTCGGGCAGGGATTGAAGTACGCGCTCGAGTGCGTGAAGTGAGGGCGGGCGTTGCCCCGCCCGCTTTCGGATCGCCGGCCGATAGCCGGTAAACGCAAGACCCGGCACGCCTGTCGCGCCCGGCATCGGGCTCAAAGCCAGGTGCCGCCCTGCCGCTCGCCCGGCTCGTCGTCGAGCGCGTCGAAGTCGTGAAAACCGGTGGCTGCGCGACGTGGTGGTCGACCTGTTCGCGGAGACGGGCGCGCGGGCACGGAAGGCCGGAGCCGGCCGGAAGAAATAGTCGCCGTCGCCGCGCGGTCGCACGCGCATTTCGTCTACATTGCCGAAGTGGCGATGACAGCGCTCATCGGCCGCGTCCCCCGTCGTTCAACCAGCAGGAAATCAAGCCATGTCTGTCTCGAAGAAATTCGCTGCCGTCACGGGCGCCGGCTCCGGCATCGGTCGCGCAGCGGCCATCGCGCTCGCCCAGGCGGGATACACCGTCGCACTGCTCGGACGCAAGGAGGAATCGTTGCGTGAAACGCAGGACGCGATCCGCGCCGCCGGCGGCGACGCGCAGGTGTTTCCCGCCGACGTCACCGACGAAGCATCGGTCGACCACGCGTTCACGCAGATCGCGCAGCAGTTCGGCCGGCTGGATGTCCTGTTCAACAATGCCGGCCGCAACGCGCCTGTCGTCTCACTCGACGAATACGACATCGACGTGTGGAACAGCGTCGTCGCGACGAACCTGACCGGCGTCTTTCTGTGCGCGCGCGCCGCGTGGCGCCTGATGAAAGCGCAGGCGCCGCAGGGCGGCCGCATCATCAACAACGGTTCGATCTCCGCGCACGCGCCGCGCCCCGATACGATCGCGTACACGGCCACCAAGCATGCGGTAACCGGCATCACCAAGTCGCTGGCACTTGACGGCCGCCGGTACAACATCGCGTGCGGCCAGATCGACATCGGCAACGCCGCGACGTCGCTCACGGAACGGATGACGCAAGGCGTCCCGCAAGCGGACGGCAGCCTCGCGCCCGAGGCGCGCATGGACGTCACGCATGTCGCGAACGCGATCGTCCAGATGGCGAACCTGCCGCTGGACACGAACATCCTGACCATGACGATCATGGCGACCGCGATGCCGTTCGTCGGTCGCGGATAAGCACGGCTGCGCGCCGCTCAGGCCGGTGCCGGCATACGCTGCCGGACTTCGTGCGGGTCGATGCCCGGCCGCGCCGCGAGCCGGTCGCTGATCGTCGACGATCTGGCATGAGCGCGCGCACGACCATCCGGCCCAGGTATCGCCGCGGCAGCCGATCGCGGACATTGCGCGGGGGATGGCATCCCAGGCCTGCCCTCCCGGCGCCTGCCATGCATCGATCCCTGCGCGATCCGCTGCGCGTTCAAACATCCGGATCCGGAATCCGCGCCGACTGAATCACCACCAGCGTGTCGCCCGCCTCGATCCTGCACGGCGGATCCTCGTAGAACGAATGGATCTTCCCGCAGCGATCGAGCCCGACGACGATCGCGCCCGGCACGACGTTCGTCAGGCAGCCGATCTCGTGCGGCAACGCCTCGCGCTCCAGCAGCGTCGCACGCCCGCGCGTCGACAGCATGTCGTTCACGAACGGCACGATGTAGCGGCTGTGCACCGCGTCCGCGAGCAGCAGCGCGCCGATCTTCGTCGACGACACGATCACGTCCGCGCCGGCCTGCCGCAATTGCCGCTGGTACAGGTTCTCCTGGATCCGCACGACGATCTTCGTGTCGGGCGCAATGCTGCGCACCGACAGCGTCAGCAGGATCGCCGTGGGATCGTCGGTCACCGAAATGATCACGGCCTTCGCCGCTCGCACCTGCGCCTGCTGCAGCAGATCCTCATGGGCAGGATCGCCAAGCAATCCCGTCACGCCGAGCGACGTCGCGGCTTCGAGCGCCTGCTGCTGCGAATCGATCACGATGATCGTCGCGGGATCGACGCCGCTTTCCAGCAGCTCGCGCACCGCGATCGACCCCGACAGGCCATAACCGCACACGACGATGTGATCGGACAATTGCTTCTGCAGGCGTTTCATGCGGAATTCCTCGATGACGCGCTGGATCACGAACTGATAGGCCGTGCCCAGGAAAATGAACCAGATGCCGATGCGGATCGGCACGATGAAGAACGCATCGAGCAGGCGCGCCCGCGCGGTGACGGGCACGATGTCGCCGTAGCCGACCGTCGCGACCGTCACCATCGTGAAGTACACGAGATCGGCGACGGTCATCGGCGTGCTCTTGGTCGAATCGCGCAGGCCGTCGCGATCGAGATACAGCACGACGAACGCGAGCGTGCACAGCAGCACGACCGCGCCGAGGCGGAACAGCAGCGTGCGCCGCGGCGACGTCGCGGGACGCGTGAACAGCGTGCGCGCACGCGGCGCCTGCCATGGATTGCGGGCGCGGCGCAGGCGTAAGCGCAACGAGCGGCGCTGGTCGGAGGGCGAAGCCAACGGGAAGTCTCCTGATGAATGCGGGCTCGATTCTACGACGGGAACATGCGCACCCGGCCGTCACAGCATGCTGCGCGGCCGCACCATCGTTCCGTCGACGAAGCGCTGCGCGCGAAACGCCGACAGGTCGAGCGACGGCGCGCCCGTGTCGATCCATTCGGCGAGCAGCCGGCCGACGATCGGCCCCATCGCGAAACCGTGGCCGCAGAACCCCGTCGCGATCGCGAGCCCGGCAGGCGTGCCCGGCGCATCGATCACCGGGATGCCGTCGGGCAGCACGTCGATCAGGCCGGCCCACGCCTCGACGATCTGCGCGTCCTTCAGCACCGGGAAGATCGCCTTGAGCTTCGCGAGCGCGCGCGGCGCATGCGCGCGATTCGGCTGCGGCCGCGGATCGCGCGGGTCGATCGGCCCGGCCGCGCCGTTGATGCGTGCAAGCACATCGCGCCACGCGGCCCCATTCACGTGCAGCCGGAATTTGTCGCGCTGCGACCAGAACTCCGGCCAGAAGAGACTCAACCCGCGCAGATGGCCGAGCGTCAGGTCGACGTCGACCTGCATGTCGTCGGCGAGATTGATCGCGCCGTTCCTGCGCTGCCGGATGCCGAGGCCATGCCCCCACACCGTCGACGCGGACACCGGCGGCACCACATTGGTGCGCATGCAGGTGCCGCGCACGGCCTGCTGCGGCAGCCGGATGCCGACACCGTCGAGCAGCCGGAAACTGGTCGCCCCGGCCGCGCAGATCACGCGCCGCGTCCGGATCGTGCCGCGCTCGGTCGCGACGCCGACGACCGCGCCGCCGGCCGTCTCGATCGCCGTCACGCCGCAGCCTTCGAAGAAACGCGCCCCGCCCCCGGTGGCGCGCGCGGCGAACGCGGCGGCCACGCGACGCGGCTCGGCCTGCCCGTCGGTCGCGGTGTACAACCCGCCGAGCGTGCGCGCCTGCGGCGAAAGGCCGCTGACGCGTTCGTCGATCTGCGCGCGCGTGAGCGTGCGCGTGTCGAGCCCGTGCTCGCGCGCGACGGCGAGCCACGTGTTGAACGACGACCAGTCCGCTTCGTTGTCCGCAATATAAAGACAGCCGCCCTGCCGCCATTCGAGATCGAAACCGAGGGTTTCCTCTAACCCCTCCCAGATCCGCATGCCGGCCATCATCAGCGGCACCTCGGCCGACTCGCGGCCCTGCTGCCGCACGAAGCCCCAGGCGCGCGTCGACTGCTGTCCGGCGATCCGCGACTTGTCGAGCACGACGGCCTTCAACCCGCGCAGGCTCAGGTAGTACGCGGCGGCGCAGCCCATGATGCCGGCGCCGGCGATCACGACATCGGCTTCGGCCGGAAACGCCGTTTCGGCGCGGGTCAGGGCATCGTGCAGCGGATAGGTTGTCGTCATTGTTTCCTGTCAGGCGTTAATTCCTGCGAGATGCGGGCGCGGCGGTAACGTCGTGACACACCTTTCACACAAACGCACCTTAAGCGACACTGAATGACGACCATTTTGCGGTAAAGTTATCTTTTCCGCGCGTGGCCGGTCGGCTCGCCATTGGACGTCATGAAGACTGTCCGTCGAGACTGCCGCAAGGCGTCGTTCTGAACGTCACGATCCGTTCCCGTAGCATGACCACTGAAGCAATCACCACGGATTCCCTCGCGGTTGCCGAGCGCGTGCGCGAGCTGATGACCCGCAACGGCATCGGCAAGCGCCAGCAGACCACCGAGCTGTGCCGCATCCTCGACCTGAGTTTCTCGCAAGGCCATCGCAAACTGCGCGGCAGCAGCCCCTGGACGCTCGCGCAGATCAAGAAAGTCGCCGAAGCGTACGGCGAACCCGCCGCACAGCTGTTCGGCGCGCAAACGCTCGACCCCGGCATGGTCGGCGCCTATTCGCAGGAGGCCGTACTTTATGCGGGCGTCGCCGAGATTCCGTGCACCGCATGGATCGGCGCGCCGCTCGAAGCCGGCGCGCGCCCCGAGTTCGTCGCGTATGAACAGAACGGCCGCTGGCGCGTGCTGCGCCATACCGGCGTGCTGTATCAAAACGCGTACGACGTGCACAAGATCGAAATCTATCCGCGCCGTGCGGAGAGCGACAAGCTCGTCGTCGCGGTGATCGACCCCGATCGCGTAAGCGCAACCGAGCTGTGCCGCTACCTCGAACGGCAGGGTTTCGCGACGGCCGCGTTCGACGGCCTCGCGCCGTTCGTCGACGCGCTGCAGGGCCAGGCTTTCGACGCCGTGCTGACCGAATGGCTGTTCGACGACAGCACGGCCGCCACCGCGATCAAGGCCGTGCGCACGTCCGACAACCCGGGCGCGCCGATTTTCGTGCTGACGGGCGACCTGCTCACCGGCCGCGCGAGCGAAGCCGACATCAGCGAAGTGATTCGCGCGTTCGACGTCGTCTGCTACGAAAAACCCGCGCGCATGGCGATCCTCAGCGCCGATCTCGCCAAACGGCTCGCGCGCGGATAACGTCCGCCGGGCCGGCCGCCTTTCGAGCGGCCCACGTTCGCGCGGCGCCGCGGGCACGAACAGGTTCCTCAGTACAATAGCCGCACCTGTTCACGCCCACGCCGGCATCCGCCGCCCGACTCCATGGCCCGCCTCATCCCCGACGACTGGAAAAGCCTCGCCGCGACCGGCGCGGCCGAACGCGAGCGCGAAACGCTCGCCGCGCTCGAACACGCGCTGCCCGACAGCTACACCGTGTATCACGGCGTCCACTGGACGCGCGCCGACCAGGCGTTCTCGGTATTCGGCGAAGCGGCGTTCGTCGTCGTGAGCCCGGCCGGCCGCGTGCTGCTGATCGAGCAGAAAGCCGGCTTCCTGCGCGAAACGCCGAAGGGGCTCGTGAAGGTCTACCTGCAGAAAGAGCGCAATGTCCCGATCCAGCTCGCCCGTACGCAGGAAACGCTGCACCGGCGGCTGACGGCCTCGCTCGGCGCGGGCGTCTACGGCGTCGAGGCGCTGCTGTACTGCCCCGACTACTCGATCCGCGACGCGTCGATCGCCGGTGTCGCGGCCGACCGCATCGTCGACGCGTCGCGCAAGGCGCAGCTCGCGCAGGTGATCCGGCAGATCCTGCCCGAGGACGACGAACACTTGCCGAACGCGTCGAAGCTCCACCATTTCCTCGCGGACGAACTTGCGCTCACGCCCGACACGAGCGCGCTCGTCGGGCAGGCCGGCACGCTCGTCACGCGGCTGTCGGGCGGGCTCGCCGCGTGGGCGCGCCAGCTCGAATTCGCGCCGTTCCGGCTGCGCGTCACCGGCACGGCCGGCTCGGGCAAGACGCAGCTCGCGGTGCAGGCGATGCGCGATGCCGTCGCAGCCGGCAAGCGCGTGCTCTACGTGTGCTTCAACCGGCCGCTCGCCGACTACATCGCGCGCATCGCGCCGCCCGGCGCGAAGATCGCGAACTACCACCAGCTGTGCGACTGGGTCGCGCGCGACGGCGGCTATACGCCCGACTTCCAGGCGCCCGGCGAATTCGAGCGGCTCGAAACGCGTTTCGCGGAAGCGCCGATCCCCGAGCGCTGGCGCTTCGACGTGCTGGTCGTCGACGAAGGGCAGGATTTCCACGCACCGTGGGCGGCCGCGCTCGAGCGCTTGCTGGCACCGGACGGCGCATGGTGGTGGCTGGAAGATCCGCTGCAGAACCTGTACATGCGCGAGCCCGTCGCACTGCCCGGCTGGGTCACGCTGAAGGCGCTGACGAACTACCGCAGCCCGCGCGACCTGCTCGAATTCGTGCGCGACGTGGTCGGCCGCGTCGAGCCGCTCGCGGCCGGGCTGCGTTCGGGCAGCCCGTTCGACGGTTCGGATCCGTCGGTATCGGCGTACGGGGAAGAAGGCGCGTCGGCGGACGCAATGGCGGAAAGCTGTATCGACGCGACCAAGCGCGCGGTCACGCAGGCGCTGTCGCTCGGCTTCCGCAAGCAGGACATCGCGGTGCTGTCGTATCGCGGCCGCGAGGGCTCGGTGCTCGCGCCGCTCGACCAGCTCGGCCCGCACCGGATCAAGAGCTTTACCGGCAAGTACGACCTGTTCGGCAACCCCGAATACCGCGAAGGCGACGTACTGCTCGATTCGATCTACCGCTTCAAGGGCCAGTCGGCGCCGTGCGTGATCCTCACCGAGGTCGATTTCGACACGCTCGACGCGCGTGCCGCGCGCAAGCTGTTCGTCGGCGCGACACGCGCGACGATGAAACTGCTGATCGTCGCGTCGTCGCGCGCGGCCGCGCAACTCGCGGCCGCCTGACGCGGCGGACGGGCGGCAGGCAGACGATCGCCTGCCCCGTCACCGCCCCGCCGTCACTCAAGCCACCCGGAACGCCCCCACCGCACGGCGCAACCCGTCGGCCCGTTCCTCGAGCGACGCCGCAGCGGCCGCGGCCTGCTCGACCAGCGCCGCATTCTGCTGCGACACCTGATCCATCTGCGACACCGCGCGGTTCACCTGCTCGATCCCGTCGCGCTGCTCGCTCGATGCGGACGCGATCTCGGTCATGATGCCCGTCACGCGCCCGATCGCCTGCTGGATATCCTGCATCGTCGTGCCGGCCATCCCGACGAGCCGCGAGCCGGTCGCGACACGTTCCACCGATTCGCCGATCAGCGTGCGGATTTCCTTCGCGGCCGATGCCGAGCGTTGCGCAAGCGTGCGCACCTCGCCGGCGACCACCGCAAAACCGCGGCCCTGCTCGCCTGCGCGCGCGGCTTCGACCGCCGCATTCAGCGCAAGAATGTTGGTCTGGAACGCGATGCCCTCGATCGTGCCGATGATGTCGGCAACCTTCTGCGAGCTCCGGTCGATCTCGTTCATCGTGCCGATCACCTCGCCGACCACCGTCGCGCCGCGCGTCGCGATCTCGCTCGCGCTGTCCGCGCAGGCCTGCGCCTCGAGCGCGTTGTCGGCATTCTGTTTCACGGTCGCCGTCAGCTGCTCCATGCTCGCAGCCGTCTCCTGCAGCGCCGATGCCTGCTCCTCGGTGCGCTGCGACAGGTCGGTGTTGCCGGCCGCGATCTGGTGCGTCGCCGTCGAGATCGCTTCGGAACCCTGGCTGACCTGGCGCACCGTATCCGCGAGGCTGCGCTGCATGCCCGTCACGCCCTTCACGAGCTCGGCCATCTCGTCGCGTGACGACCAGCGCACTTCCGACGTCAGGTCGCCGTCCGACAGGCGGCGGAAATGCGACAGCAGCCGGTTCACCGGCTGCGTGATCGCGAAATGCAGGCCGATCGCGCAGCCGAGGCACGCGGCCAGGCCGAATGCGATGCCCGCGATCGCACCCATGCGCATCCAGCCGTAATAGGTCTGCGCGGTGTCGTAGACGTCCTTGCCGCGCGCGACCTGGTACGCGTCGAGCGCATCGGTCGCCTGCGTGAGCGCGACCGACAGCGGCGGCGCGACCGTCATCAGCAGCCGGTCGGCTTCGTCGCGCCGGCCTTCGCGGATCGCATCGATCATCGGCTTCAGCGCCTGCCCGATCAGCGCCTGACGCGCGGCGTCGAGACGGCTCGCGAGCGGGCCTTCGTCGCCGTCGTGCGGCATCGCCGCGTAGTTGCGCCAGGCTGCGTCGGCCTTCGCGAGATAGTTCTCGGCCTTCTTGACGAGATCCGGCACTTCCGGCGCTTCCGGATGCAGCAGCGCGCGGTCGAGCGTCGTGCGCACGATCGTCAGGTTCAGGCTCGCCGCGGACAGCGCGGTCTTCGCAGCCAGTTGCTGCGTATAAGCCTCGTCGAGCGCGCGGTTCGAGCTCTGCATGCCGGCGAGGCCGATCAGCCCCGACACGACGAGCAGCACGGCAACGAGACCGAGCGTGGAGAAGATCCGCGTACGGATCGAGAAACGGGAAAACAAGGCGTTCAGGTTCATGACGGCACGTGAGCGGTGAAAAATGCCGCGGCAATCGGTCCGCGGCACTCTGGATTACGGTTTGCCTGCAAAAAACTTGAGTCCGTCCCCGCTTTTTGCCTGATCGCGGTCAATTTTTCGTGCCGGCAATCTCCTGTTACGGTTGCAACATATCGAGGCTGGGCAGAAATTGACTAGTCAATAATCAGTGGCTATATTTCGACTCAATTCCCTGCCCTGGCAGATATCTCGATGACAACCGATACCCTTCTCACTCCACCGGCCGCCGAAACGGCCCGCCGCGACGCGCCGACCGGGCTGATCGTCGCCGCGCTGCTGCTGGTCATGCTGCTGTCCGCGCTCGACCAGACGATCGTGTCGACCGCGCTGCCGACGATCGTCGGCGAGCTCGGCGGGCTCGACCAGCTGTCGTGGGTCGTCACCGCATACCTGCTGTCGTCGACCGTCGTGCTGCCGCTGTACGGCAAGCTCGGCGACCTGTACGGCCGCAAGATCGTGCTGCAGGCCGCGATCGTGCTGTTCCTCGCGGGCTCCGCGCTGTGCGGCGTCGCGCAGGACATGACGCAGCTGATCGTGCTGCGCGCGCTGCAGGGGCTCGGCGGCGGCGGCCTGATGGTCGTCACGATGGCCGCGATCGGCGACCTGGTCCCGCCCGATCGCCGTGCGCGCTACCAGGGGATGTTCGGCGGCGTGTACGGCCTCGCGACGATCGTCGGCCCGCTGCTCGGCGGCTTCCTGGTCGAGCACCTGTCGTGGCGCTGGATCTTCACGATCAACCTGCCGCTCGGCGTTCTCGCGCTCGCGGTGATCGGCGTGGCGTTCCGGCCGCACACCGCGCACGTGAAGCACCGGATCGACTACATGGGCGCCGCGTTCCTCGCGACGGCCCTCACCTGCGTGATCCTGTTCACGAGCGAAGGCGGCTCGCTGCTGCCGTGGACGTCGCCGCAACTGTGGATGACGCTCGTGCTCGGCCTCGTCGCGATCGGCGGCTTCATCTATGAAGAACGGCTCGCGGCCGAGCCGATCATGCCGCTCGAACTGTTCCGCCATCGCACCTTCGTGCTGGTCAGCCTGATCGGCTTCGTGGTCGGCGTCGCGCTGTTCGGCTCGGTCACGTTCATCCCGCTGTACCTGCAGGTCGTGAAGGGCTCGACGCCGTCGCAGGCCGGCATGCAGTTGCTGCCGATGATGGGCGGGATGCTCGTGACGTCGATCGTCAGCGGCCGGCTGATCTCGCGGCTCGGCTCGTACCGGATGTTCCCGATCGCGGGGACGCTGACCGGCGGCGTCGCGATGGCGTTGCTGTCGACACTGACGCTCGATACGCCGCTGCACACGATGTACGCGTACATGGCGCTGCTCGGGATCGGGCTCGGCATGGTGATGCCCGTGCTCACGCTCGCCGTGCAGAACACGGTCGAATTCCGGCACATGGGCGTCGCGACGTCGGGTGCGACGCTGTTCCGCTCGATCGGCGGCTCGCTCGGCGTCGCCGCGTTCGGCGCGCTGTTCTCGCACGGGCTGCAGTCGCGGATGATGCACGCGCTGCCGGCCGGTGCCGAGTTGCCGCCCGCGCTCGGCCCGGCCGCCGTGCACCAGCTGCCCGATGCGGTGCGCGATGCGTATCTGCATGCGTTCGCCGGCTCGCTGCACGTCGTGTATCTGTCGGCTGCGACGGTGATCGCGATCGCGTTCGTGCTCGCGTGGTTCGTCGAGGATGCGCCGCTGCGCAAGCACAACTGAGCGTGCGGCGGATCACGACGCGACCGTCGAGTCGCATCGCGATCCGCCGTCGCCGGCCGTTACGGCAGCAACACGACGCCCCCCGTCGTCGCGCGCGACTCCAGCAGCCGGTGCGCGTCGGCCGCCTGTTCGAGCGGCAGCCGCGCGCCGATCTCGACATGCATCCCGCCCGCCAGCCGTTCGAGCGTCGCACGTGCGGCGTCCCGATACCCGCCGACGTCGCGCGCGATGAAGCCGAGCACGCTCGGCCGCGCGAGCGCGATCGACCGGGCCGGTCCCAGTTCGTCGAGATCGAATGTCTGCTGCGCACCGATCGCGGCCACCTGCCCGATGCTCGCGACCATCCCGAACGGACGGACCGCGCCGAGCGTGCGCGTCAGCACGTCGCCGCCGATGCCGTCGATCGCGTAATCGACGCCCGCGCCGCCGCCGAACGCGCGCGCCGCCGCGACAAAATCCTCCTCGCGGTAATCGACGACCGCGTCGGCGCCATGCGCGCGCACGAGCGCGGCTTTCGCGGCCGATCCGACCGTGCCGATCACCCGCGCGCCGAGCGCGCGCGCCCACTGCGTCGCCAGCAATCCGACACCGCCGGCCGCCGCATGCACGAGCACCGTGTCGCCGGCGACGACCTGCCGGACGCGATGCATCAGCATGTAGACGGTGATCCCCTTCAACAGCCCGGCCGCGGCGGCTTCGTCGCTCAGCCCGTCGGGAATCGGCAGCACGCGCTCGGCCGGCATCGTGCGCAGGCTCGCGTAGCTGCCGGTCGGCATGCCTGCATAGGCGACGCGCTGGCCGGGGACCAGATCCGTCACGCCCGCCCCGACCGCGTCGATCACGCCGGCTGCCTCGACGCCGAGTGCGTCCGGCAGCGCAGGCAACGCGTGTGCGCCCGACCTGAAGTAGATGTCGACGAAATTCACGCCGATCGCGGTCTGGCGAATCCGCACTTCGCCGGCGCCGGGCGGCGCGACCGGTGCATCGACGCGGCGCAGCACGCCGGCGTCGCCGTAACAGTCGATCCCGATGCGGATGGCATTGGCAGTCTGGGTCATGACGTTCCTCGCTATCGAATGAAGTGACACGATCATCCCATCGTGCATAATCGAACGGAATTCACGTTGATCGCCCATCTACTGTGCAAAAATCGACCGATCTGATTTCCGCTCCCGCATCGGCGCTGCCGATGAGCTGGGACGACGTCCGTTACTTCCTCGCGGTGATGCGCGGCGGCAGCCTGTCGGCCGCCGCTCGCGCGCTGCAGGTCCAGCATTCGACGGTCGCGCGGCGCATCGACGCGCTGGAATCGGCGCTCGGGATCCGGCTGTTCGACCGGCTGCCGCGCGGCTGGCCGCCGACCGACGAAGGGCTGCACCTCGCCGAGCACGCGGCGCGCCTCGAAGCCGACGCGCACGCGTTCGCGCGCGCCGCGCAGGGCGCGGCGGCGCTCGACGGCGTGGTGCGCGTGTCCGCGTCGCCGGTATTCGCCAGCCATTTCCTCGCGCCGCGCCTGGCCCGTGCGCAGCGCGCATGGCCGGCGCTGCGGATCGACCTGCTGGGCGAAATGCACGCGGCGAACCTGTATGCGCGCGAAGCCGATCTCGCGGTGCGGCTGTCGCGGCCGAGCGAACCGGGGCTTGCCGCGCGCCGGCTCGGCACGATGCGTTTCGCGTTGTGCGCGGCGCCGGAATGGGCCGACGCGCCGCCCGACACCTGGACGTTCGTCGGCTACGACGACGCGCTCGCGCAGACGCCGCAGCAGCAATGGCTCGAACGCTTCGCGGCCGGGCGCCGTTTCGCATTCATCGCCAACGACCTCGCCGCGCAACATCGCGCCTGTGCCGCCGGGGCCGGTGTCGCGTTGCTGCCGAGGTTTCTCGTCGACGATCCGGCCGTGCACGCCGGCGCGCCGCTCGTCGAGCTGACCGACGCACCGCGTTGCGACATCGAGCGCGAAATCTGGCTCGTCGTTCATCCGGACGTGCGCCGGTCGCCGCGCGTGCAGCGCGTCGCCGATGCGATCGCCGATGCGGTTCATGCGGCGGACGGCCGGCTGTGAGCCGCCGGAACGGCGAACGGCTTTGCCACACGCGCCGGCGGCCGGCATAGTAGCGATTTGAATTCGCCCGCCCCGCCGCCATGCCCACCGCTCCCGCCTGCGTCGTTCGCGACGCAACCGACGCCGACCTCGATGCGATCCACGCGATCTATGCGCACCACGTGCGCCACAGCGTCGCGTCGTTCGAGGAAACGCCGCCCGACCTCGCCGAGCTGCGCGCGCGCCGCGACGCGGTGCTGCGTCACGGGCTGCCCTATCTGGTTGCCGAATGCGACGGCCGCGTGGCCGGCTACGCGTACGCGACGCCCTACCGCACGCGCAGCGCGTACCGCTTCGCGATCGAGGATTCGATCTACATCGACGAGGCGCGGCGCGGGCGCGGGATCGGCCGCGCGTTGCTCGCGGCGCTGATCGCGCGCTGCGAGGCCGGCCCGTGGCGCCAGATGATCGCGGTGATCGCCGACGGCGGCACCGGCGGCTCGACGGCGCTGCATCGCGCATTCGGCTTCGAGCCGGCCGGCCTGCTGAAAGCGGTCGGCTTCAAGCACGGCCGCTGGATCGACACGGCGCTGCTGCAGCGCCCGCTCGGCGACGGCGCGCACGCGCTCCCCGCCTCGCCCGAGCCCGCCGCGTCGCGCTAGAATGGCCGCATGTCAAAACAGACTCATTCCACGCCCGACGAGGCTGCACCGGATTCCCGCAACGAGTACACGGTCGACGAGCTCGCGCGCGTGTCCGATACCACCGTGCGCAACGTCCGCGCGTACCAGGATCGCGGGTTGCTCGCACCGCCGGAGAAGCGCGGGCGCGTCGGCATCTACGACGACACGCACGTCGCGCGCCTGAAGCTGATCAACCACCTGCTCGCGCGCGGCTACACGCTGTCGAACATCCAGGACCTGATCAAGGCGATCGACGAAGGGCACGACCTGCGCTCGATCCTCGGCCTCGAAAACGCGATCGGCGGCCGCTGGTCGCACGAACTGCCGAAGACCTATTCGCTCGCCGCGCTCGCGCAGATGTTCGGCCCGCAGGCAACCACGCAGCTGTCGCGCGTGACCGAGCTCGGGCTGCTCGAACGGCGCGGCCTGTCGTTCGTCGCGAAGAGCCCCGCGCTGCTCGAGGCGGCGGCCGCGATGACGAAGGAAGGCATTCCGCCGCGCGAGCTGCTCGACGTGATCAGCCTCGCACGGCCGCACTTCGACGCAATTGCGCGGCTGCTCGTCGATCTCGTCGTGAAGCGGCTCGACCGCTACGACGCCGGCACGCTGCCGCCGGCCACCGACGTGCCCGAACTGGTCGACGCGATCTGGCGCCTGCGCCCGCTCGCGGCCGTGTTCGTCGAAGGCGAGACGAACCGCGCACTCGAAACCGCGGCGAGCGCGTATCTCGGCGGCCGCGTCGCGACGATCCTCGACAAGAAACTCAGCGACGAAGCGGCGCGGCAGTCCGGCGCGCCGGATACGTCCGATCCGGCAGGCGACGGCGACAAAGCATAGGGCCGCCGCCGTCATATTCATATCGGCAATGCTTCGTTTGCGGGCGCGATCGCCCATGCGACGATTCTTCCAACCGAGCGGCACTCGCCGCTCCTCGAAGATGTCTCGCATGGAGTTCGTTCGATGATTCGTTTCACCCGCTGGATCACCCGCACCGCTGCCGTCACGCTCGTCGCACTGTCCGCCGCATCGGCCTTCGCGCAAGGCGGCGCCGACAAGGTCGTGCGTATCGGCTATCAGAAGGCCGGCCTGCTGTCGGTCGTCAAGGCGCAGGGCTCGCTCGAAGCGCGGCTCAAGCCGCTCGGCTATGGCGTTCAATGGTTCGAATTCCCCGCCGGCCCGCAACTGCTCGAAGCGCTGAACGCGAACAGCATCGACTTCGGCTACACGGGCGCACCGCCGCCCGTGTTCGCGCAGGCGGCCGGCGTGCAGTTCGTCTATGTCGGCGCGGAGCCGCCGGCGCCGCACAACGAGGCCGTGTTCGTGAAGGCCGATTCGCCGATCCGTTCGGTTGCCGCCCTGCGCGGCAAGAAGGTCGCACTGCAGAAAGGCTCGAGCGCGAACTACCTGCTGCTCGAGGCGCTGAAGAAAGCCGGCGTGCGCTATGACGAAATCCGCCCGGTGTATCTTGCGCCGGCTGATGCGCGCGCCGCATTCGAAAGCGGCAATGTCGATGCGTGGGCCGTTTGGGATCCGTACTACGCAGCTGCGCAGAATGCGCTGAAGGTACGCACGCTGTCCGACTACACGGGGCTTGCGGCGACCAACAACTTCTACGAAGCGACGCGCGACTTCGCGCAGCAGCATCCCGACGTGGTCGGCGCGATCCTGAAGCAGGCGCGCGAGACGGGCCAGTGGGTCAACGGACATCCGGCCGACACCGCCGCGCTGCTCGCGCCGAAGGTCGGCCTGCCGCAAGCGCTCGTCGAGACGTGGATCAAGCGCGTGCCGTTCGGCGCGGTGCCGCTCGATGCGCGGATCGTCGCCGCGCAGCAAGGCGTTGCCGATGCGTTTTATGCGGCAAAGCTGATTCCGCAGAAGTTGAGTGTTGCGGAGAACGCGTGGATCGACAAAAGCGTGGCGAGCGCGCTGGCAGCGAAGTAACGCGCGCCACGGCGCGCATTGATTCGAACGGTTGACAACTGCCACTGCAATGGTTGATGCTTCAGGACATGAGCCGCCACGCATTCCCCATCGCGCTGATTATTCGCACCATTCTTCGAATGGTGGGTTAGCGCGCATCCGGCTCAATGACGACAACCCGCCCCTGAGGCGGGTTGTTTCATTTCCGCCCAGGGCATTTCAAACGCGCCCTCGAAAGGAAATGACCGTGTCCTTGTACCGAAGCTCGCCTGACGCTTGCACCGCGCCTGCCAAGCAGGCCCAACCTCCGATCGACTACATCAAGAAAATCCTCACGGCCCGTGTGTACGACGTCGCGCGCGAGACCGAACTCCAGCCGGCCCGCAACCTGTCGGCCCGGCTGCGCAATGCCGTTTACCTGAAGCGCGAGGACAACCAGCCGGTGTTCTCGTTCAAGCTGCGCGGCGCATACAACAAGATGGCGCACATTCCGGCGGATGCGCTCGCGCGCGGCGTCATCACGGCATCGGCCGGCAATCACGCGCAGGGGGTCGCGTTCTCGGCGGCCCGGATGGGCGTGAAGGCCGTGATCGTCGTGCCGCTTACGACACCGCAGGTGAAGGTCGATGCGGTGCGCGCGCACGGCGGCCCGAGCGTCGAGGTGATCCAGGCGGGCGAGTCGTACAGCGACGCGTACCAGCACGCGGTCAAGGTGCAGGCGGAGCGCAACCTGACGTTCGTCCACCCGTTCGACGATCCGTACGTGATCGCCGGCCAGGGCACGGTCGCGATGGAGATCCTGCGCCAGCACCAGGGCCCGATCCACGCGATCTTCGTGCCGATCGGCGGCGGCAGCCTCGCGGCCGGCATTGCCACCTATGTCAAGGCCGTGCGCCCGGAGATCAAGGTGATCGGCGTGCAGACCGAGGATTCGTGCGCGATGGCGCAATCGCTCGCGGCCGGCCGGCGCGTCGAGCTGACCGAGGTCGGCCTGTTCTCGGACGGCACGGCGGTGAAGCTCGTCGGCGAGGAAAACTTCCGGCTGTGCCGCGAATACCTCGACGGTGTCGTCACGGTCGACACCGATGCGCTATGCGCGGCCATCAAGGACGTGTTCCAGGATACCCGCAGCGTGCTCGAACCGGCCGGCGCGCTCGCGGTCGCCGGCGCGAAGCGGTATGCGGAACGCGAAGGCATCGAGACCCAGACGCTCGTCGCGGTCACGTCCGGCGCGAACATGAACTTCGACCGGATGCGCTTCGTCGCCGAGCGCGCGGAGGTCGGCGAGGCGCGCGAAGCCGTGTTCGCGGTCACGATCCCCGAGGAACGCGGCAGCTTCAGGCGTTTCTGCGCGCTCGTCGGCGACCGCAACGTGACCGAGTTCAACTACCGGATCGCCGATGCGCAATCCGCGCATCTCTTCGTCGGCATGCAGATCAGGCGACGCGACGAGTCGGCCGAGATCGCGGCGAACTTCGCGTCGCACGGCTTCAGGACCATCGACCTGACGCACGACGAGCTGTCGAAGGAACACATCCGCTACATGGTCGGCGGCCGCTCGCCGCTCGCGCGCGACGAACGCCTGTTCCGCTTCGAATTCCCGGAACGGCCGGGCGCGCTGATGAAGTTCCTGTCGTCGATGGCGCCGGACTGGAACATCAGCCTGTTCCATTATCGGAATCAGGGCGCGGACTACAGCTCGATCCTCGTGGGCATCCAGGTGCCGGAGGCGGAACGCGCCGATTTCGACCGCTTCCTGTCGACGCTTGGCTATCCATACGTCGAGGAAGGCGACAATCTCGCCTATCGCTTGTTCTTGTAGTCCGGACAGCACATGCCGACGGCGCGCCGGCCCTCCTGGAGCGGCATCCCGTTTCGCGGCATCCGCCGCCGGTCGGCGCGTGCGGCGCCGAACACTTCGGCTGCGCGTACCGGGGTTCGCGTACACGGCCCTGCCGCATGAACTCGCACGCCAAGATAAGGCGGAACCCGTTCGCCGATCAGGAAAGCGCTGATGCTACGCACCAACCCACTCGCTTCGCCCAAGGACACTGCCGTCCAACCCACCGAGCAGCACACGCCGCCGCCCGCGCCGGCGCGCACGCCATCGCCGCAGCAACCGGCGCACGCGTTGTCCGGCCTTCAGGATCTGTCGAGCAGCCGCGCGCGTGCACCGGGCGCCACGGGTGCGGAAAAGCGCCCGATTTCGCCGAGCGCGTTCAGCACGCCGCAGGCGTCTGCGAAGAAGTCCAGGCTCGACGCCGATTCGCCATCCCCCACCGGAATCAGCCACAGTCACGGCACGGGTCGACTCTTCGGTTCCGGCGCGGACAGCCCAGGGCCGTCTCGCACGGAAGGCGTCCAGGCGGTCGCTTCGTCACACGGCAGTGCTGCAAAGATGGGGGGCAAAGTTGTCGACGTACCCAATCTGCCGACACTGCAAGGCCAGCCGGACACATGGAAGCCCGAGCTGGTCCAGCAGGTGAAGCACGACATAGAAACCAAACTCACGAAGCAACACGGCCATCCGGTCAAGGTGCTCGGCTATCACGTGACGCCCGATCACAACGTGGAATCGCTACGGGCAGAGGGCTTTTCCGCCGACAAGCACCAAGGGAAAGCAGGCGGGGTCGCCGGCACCAACATCCACGGCCCGGGCCTCTATATTTCCGAACGCCCGACCGACGACTACGCCAGAGCCGACGGGCATGACACGATGTTTGCGGTCGTCGTGCCCGGTACCGGATTCCACAAGAGCGACGCGAGTCCGTCCAAAGCGTGGGCGCCGGCGCAACATCATGCGAGTCCCGATACCGGCCATTACATGGAGAGCATGAAAGGCGAACTCAAGATCCTGCCGAACGCAATCGGGCAGGTCGGGCTCGTTCCCATCGCCCACATTCCGCCTTCGATGTCGTCGGCAGCGCTGGCGGAGCGCGCGAGCATGTTCACCAAACCCACAGCGCCAGACGCAAACGGCGCTCCGACGGAACTGCAAAAGTGGATCACGAGCGCTATCGGGGGTCATCCCTTGCTGAAGGACATCGAAGCGGAGACCAACCCGGAGAACAAGCGTGCCCGCATCCAGAGCGTGGTGAACGAGCTCAACAACAGTTGGACCAAGCCGAACGACGCGACCAAAGAAAGCCTGCTTGCCGATCTGAATGCGCGCTATTCGATACCGGGCTGAGTCGAAGGTCTTTGCGCAGTGAAATGACGTCGCGGCCGGCCAGGTTTTTACCAGGGTGCGTCGACAGGTCGGCGCACCCGCACGCACCTACTTCGACGCCCCCGCCACCTTCTTCTGCCGCCACAGACACAGCAGATCGCACGCGACATGCGCAGCCGCGATCGCGGTAATGTCCGCATGATCGTAAGCCGGCGCCACCTCGACCACGTCGGCCCCGACCAGGTTCACCGCCCCGAGCCCGCGCACGATCGCCAGCGCCTGCGCGGACGACAACCCGCCCGCGACCGGCGTCCCCGTCCCCGGCGCGAACGCCGGATCGAGACAGTCGATATCGAACGTCAGATACGCGGGCCGCGCCCCGACGATCTCGACGATCCGCTCGACCGCCGCGCGCGAACCGTGGTCATGCACCCACGCGGCATCGAGCCGCTCGATGCCGAGAAAGTCGTCGTTCCACGTGCGGATGCCGACCTGCACCGACGTCGCCGGATCGATCAGCCCTTCCTTCACGGCCTTGTAGAACATCGTCCCGTGATTGAGGCTGTCCGGCGCGTCGTCGGCCCATGTATCGCAGTGCGCATCGAAATGGATCAGCGACAGCGGCTTGCCGTAGCGCTCCGCGTGCGCGACCAGCAGCGGATACGTGATGTAGTGGTCGCCGCCGAACGTCAGCATCTTCGCGCCCGAACGCAGGATCGTGCGTGCATGCTCGATGATCGCGGGCTTGATCGACAGCGGGTTGTGCGCGTCGAACCAGCAGTCGCCGTAGTCGACGGCCGCGAGATCGTCGAATGGATCGAAGCCCCACGGATACGGATTGAGCTCCGCGAGCTGCACGCTCGCCGCGCGAATCGCGGCCGGCCCGAGCCGCGCGCCTGACCGATAGGTCGTCGCGAGATCGAGCGGCACGCCGGAAATCGCGACGTCGACGCCGTCGAGCGTGCGCGAGTATTGGCGGCGCATGAACGACAGCACGCCCGCATAGGTGTTTTCGATCGAGGAGCCGTACGGCGTGGTGCGACGGATCGCGCCGTCGCCGTGGAGAAGTTCGGTCATGGGTCGGACCTGTTTTCGTGGGGAGCCGGCGCCGCCCCGCTTTCCATGAGCGCGCGGGCCGGGCACGGCGGGATTCATCGGGCACGCACCGGCGTGCGCATCCAGTCGCGCGGCCGGGCGGGACAACGACAACGTCAATACCGCGGCGATCATAGCAAGCCGAATTGAAGTCGTTGCCCCGGTTCAGCCGGGGCAACGCGCGGAGAAATGCGGCCGCGGCATCGCCGCCGGTCGCCATCGATTCCTAGAAGGATTCGCCGGTTTTCGCCCGCCCGTTCTTCCGGATAATGGCCGGCAGCCGCGCCCTCGACGGCGCGCCGTCCACCGCAGACAACAACAAGCCGGAGACACCCTCTTGATCGCCACGCTTCCCGCCACCTACCGCCGGCTCTGGCCGCTCGCCGTCGCCGCCGCGCTGCTGTACGGGCTGTCGCTCGCCGCCGCGCCCTATCCCGGCCAGGCCGTCGCGAAAGCCGCGATGGGCATCCTGCTGCTCGCGGCGGGCAGCACCTGCGGCGCGCCGCGCGAGCGCGTGTGGCTGTGCGCAGCACTCGCCACCGCCGTGCTCGGCGACGTGCTGCTCGCGCTGCCCGACTGGCCGCTGTCGTTCGTCCTCGGCCTCGGCGCGTTCCTGCTCACGCACGTGTGCTACTGCGTGATCTTCTTCCGCTGGCGCGCACGGCCGCATGGCTGGCGCATCGTCGCGCTGATCGGGCTGTGGATCGCCGCGCCGGCGTTCTACGCGGTGTTCTTCCCGCACCTCGGCGAGCTGCTGGCGCCGGTCGCCGTCTACATGCTCGTGCTGTGCGTGATGGCGAGCTTCGCGCTGGCCGCCCGCACGCACGGTGCACGGGTCGCGATCGGCAGCCTGATCTTCGTCGGCTCCGACACGCTGATCGGCGTCGGCCGGTTCCTCGGCGGTTTTCCCGGTATCGACTACCTGATCTGGGGCCTCTACGCGCTCGCGCAGGTCACGATCGTGGCCGGGGTTTTCCATGAGACGGCCGCCCGATCGATCCGTCCCTGATACCGTTTCAAACAGACCGCCGCGCCCCGGCGGTCTCGTCTCCCGCCTGTCTCGTCCTGCCGACGGCCCTGTCCGCCCATCCCGCATCGCGGAAAGCGGCCCGTTCCAAACCCCGCTCAGCCTTTTCCCGCCTGGCTTCCGGCCCTTAGAGCGCCGCTTCTAGCCTCTTGCGGTTTCCGGGTACACCCACTATCGTTACATCAAACAATGTAACATTCAAAAATGAGCCAAATCGGAGACACCCGGATGAATGCTCGCACGTTGCCTTTCGGTCCGCCCGGCCACGACGGCCAGGACGAAACCATCGACATCGCCATCATCGGCACCGGCTTCGCCGGTCTCGGGATGGCGATCCGCCTGCGGCAAACAGGCGTGACCGACTTCGTCGTCCTCGAGAAGGCCGCGTCGGTCGGCGGCACGTGGCGCGACAATCATTACCCCGGGTGTGCATGCGACGTGCAATCGCACGTCTATTCGTTCTCGTTCGCGCCGAACCCGCGCTGGACGCGCATGTTCGCGCCGCAGCCGGAGATCCGCGCGTACCTGGAAGACTGCGTGCAGCGCTTCGGCGTCGGCCCGCACCTGCGCCTGAACCACGCGTTGCAGCGCGCCGAGTACGACGAAGCCGCGCAACGCTGGCGCCTCACGTTCGCGAACGGCAAGCGGCTGTCCGCGCGCGTGCTGGTGTCGGGGATGGGCGGCCTGTCGCGCGCCGCGCTGCCGTCGATTCCCGGCGTCGAGAATTTCCGGGGCCGCGCGTTCCATTCGCAGCAGTGGGATCACGACTACGCGCTCGAAGGCAAGCGCGTCGCGGTGATCGGCACCGGCGCGAGCGCGATCCAGTTCGTGCCGCAGATCGCACCGCGCGTGAAGGCACTCGCGCTGTTCCAGCGCACGCCGCCGTGGATCATGCCGAAGCCCGACCGCAACCTGACCGGGCTCGAGAAATGGCTGTTCCGCACGCTGCCGTTCACGCAGAAGGCCGTGCGCAGCAGCATCTACTGGATGCTCGAATCGCGCGTGCTCGGCTTCGCGATCCATCCGTCGCTGATGAAGAACGTGCAGAAGCTCGCGCTGCGCCACATCCGCAAGCAGATTCCCGATCCCGAGCTGCGCAAGACGGTCACGCCGAACTACACGCTCGGCTGCAAGCGCGTGCTGATCTCGAACGACTACTACCCGGCGCTGTCGCGCAAGAACGTCGACGTGATCACGACCGGCATCGACCATATCGAGGCCGACGCGGTCGTGACGACCGACGGACGCCGTCATGAAGTCGACTGCCTGATCTACGGCACCGGCTTCCAGGTCGCCGATCCGTATCCGCGCGGCGCGATCATCGGCCGCGGCGGGCTCGACATCGTCGACGCGTGGCGCGACGGCGCGCATGCGTATCTCGGCTCGACGCTGCCCGGCTACCCGAACTTCTTCATGATCGTCTGCCCGAACACGGGCCTCGGCCACAACTCGATGGTGTTCATGATCGAGTCGCAGATCGAATACATCCTCGGCGCGCTGCAGGCGATGCACCGCGAGCGAGCGGATGCGATCGAGGTGCGCCCGCTCGTCGAGGCGCAGTTCAACAGCGACCTGCAGGGCAAGCTGAAGAAGGCGATCTGGTCGACGGGCGGCTGCAAGAGCTGGTACCTCGACCCGCGCACCGGCAAGAACACGACGCTGTGGCCGGGCTTCACGTGGCGCTTCCGCCAGGCGACCGCGCACTTCTCGATCGCCGATTACCACGCGTATCGCGCGCCGCAACACGACACGACCGCGCGGCCCGTCGCCGCGCCCGCCGCTTCCGCATCCACGTCCGCCGAAGCGGCCTGAGCCAGACAAGGAGCCAACGACATGAGAGATTTCGCCAACAAGGTCGCCGCGATCACGGGCGCCGGCTCGGGCATGGGCCGCTCGCTCGCGATCCAGCTCGCGCAGGCCGGCTGCCACGTCTCGCTCGCCGACAAGAACGGCGTCGGCCTCGCCGAAACCGAACGGATCGTCCGCGCAATCGCACCGAACGCACGCGTATCGACACGCGTGCTGGACGTCGGCGACCGCGACGCGATGTTCGCGTGGGCCGACGACACCGCGCAGGAACACGGCAAGATCAACCTCGTGTTCAACAACGCGGGCGTCGCGCTGTCGAGCACGATCGAAGGCATGGAATACAGCGATCTCGAGTGGATCGTGAACATCAACTTCTGGGGCGTCGTGCACGGCACGAAGGCGTTCCTGCCGCACCTGAAGGCCTCGGGCGACGGTCACGTGATCAACACGTCGAGCATCTTCGGGATCTTCGCGCAGCCGGGCATGAGCGGCTACAACGCGACGAAGTTCGCGGTGCGCGGCTTCACCGAATCGCTGCGCCAGGAGCTCGACATGATGAAGTGCGGCGTATCGGCTACCTGCGTGCATCCGGGCGGCATCCGCACGAACATCGCGCAGTCGAGCCGCGTCGCGAAGAACATGGTCGGCTTCATCGTCGAGAGCGAACAGCAAGGCAAGGACAGCTTCGAGAAGTTCTTCATCACGACCGCCGACGACGCCGCGCGCACGATCCTCGCGGGCGTGCGCAAGAACAAGCGCCGCGTGCTGATCGGCCGCGACGCGAAGGGCGCGGACTGGATGGCGCGCATCCTGCCGGCCGCGTACCAGGCGCTCGTCGTGCTCGCGACGCGCCGCGAGGCCGCGAAGGCCCGCCGCCATGCCGCACGCGGCACGCCGGCGCCCGCACCGCTGCACGCCACCTACAACAATGCAGGCAATCAGGGAGGAGAACAATCATGACGACCCCGAACATGATGCCCGTGCGGCGCGACATCCGTTTCGCGCTGCCCCCCGAACGCGCACGCGACTGGCACGTGCAGGGCGTGCCGGTCACGCACTTCATGAATGCGCTGTCGCTGCTGTTCCCGGCCGGCGAACGCTTCTTCATGGATTCGGTGCGCAACTACCGCGACCGGATCGAGGATCCCGAGCTGAAGAAACAGGTGCTCGGCTTCATCGGCCAGGAAGCGATGCACACGCGCGAGCACATCGAATACAACGACCTGCTGCAGGCGTCGGGCCTGCCCGCGCACAAGCTCGACAAGCGCCTGTGGACGATCCTCGGCTGGTTCAAGAAGGCGCTGCCGCATTCGATGCAGCTCGCGATCACGATCGCGCTCGAGCACTACACGGCGATCCTCGCGAACCAGCTGCTGTCGGGCCACGAGCACCGGATCGACGGCTCGGTCGAAGGCTACCAGCAGATGTGGATGTGGCACGCGATGGAGGAAACCGAGCACAAGGCGGTGTCCTACGACGTGTGGACCACCGTGATGAAGCCGGGCCTCGGCAGCTACCTGCTGCGCACGGGCACGATGCTGACGACGACCGTCTTCTTCTGGACGATCGTGTTCGACTTCCACGTGCGCCTGATGCGCGCGCACCGGCGCGAACACGGCAAGTTCGGCGGCATGTGGCGCCTCGTGAAGTACCTGTACGGCCCGAAGCACGGCGTGTTCCCGAACATCGCGCGCGAATGGCTCGACTACTTCCGCCCGGGCTTCCACCCGTGGGATCACGACAACCACCAGTATCTGCAAGGGCTCGGCACGCTGCTCGAGAACATCGACGCGACCAACGCGCGCTACGCCGCGCAAGCCGCCCCGCGCCGCGTGCCGCTGCATCCGGTCCCGCAGGCATGACGCCATGGCGCGCGCCCACGAGATGCTGACCGTCCAGTCCGGCGACGTGAAGCTCGCCGTCTACGTGAGCGGGTCGCGGCGCGCGCCGCCGCTGATCCTCGTGCACGGCTATCCCGACTCGGCGGCCGTGTGGGCGCCGATCCGCGCGCGGCTCGCGAAGCGCTACCGCGTGATCGCGTACGACGTGCGCGGCGCCGGCGCGTCCGATGCACCGCGCCGCCGCGCCGACTACACGCTCGAGCGGCTCGCCGCCGACCTGAAGGCGGTGGCCGACGCGACCTGCGGCGGCCGGCCATTCCATCTCGTCGGCCACGACTGGGGCTCGATCCAGTGCTGGGAGGCCGTGACCGACCCCGCATTCCGCGGCCGGATCGCGTCGTACACGTCGATTTCCGGCCCGTGCCTCGATCACGTGTTCCGCGCGAAGATGCGGCTCAAGCAAAGCCTGAAGTCGTGGTACATCGCGTTCTTCCACCTGCCGGTCGTGCCGTCGCTCGTGTGGCGGCTCGGCGGCGCGGCGCTGTGGCCACGCTGGCTGCAGCTGACCGAACGCGTACGCGCCGAGCGCGATCCCGTGCAACTGAAGAACGCGCTGAACGGGCTGCAGCTGTACCGCGCGAACTTCCTCGCACGGGCACGCAAGCCGCGCGAACGGTACGCGCAGGCGCCGGTGCAGATCCTGGTGCCCGTACGCGACCGCTACGTGACGCCCGAGATGTCGGTCGACCTCGACCGCTGGCTCGGCGACCACGTGCGCGAGGAGATCGACGGCAGCCACTGGATCGTGCTGCGCCACCCCGACATCATCGCGTCGCGGATCGACCGCTTTGCGTCCGCGCAGGAGCGGCCGGCGGTCACGGCCGCCGCGGTTCAGCGCCCGGTCGGTGCCGGCAGGCGTCTGAACAGCGTCTCGTAGTCGACGACGAGCCCGTCGTCGTCGATGTCCATCTCGGCCGTGAAATTCCGGAAGATCCCTTCGTAGCGGTAGCGCCGGCCCGGCTCGATGCATGCGTAAGCCTGCTTGACCGGCGTGACCGTCAGGTCCGGCGTCGAGATGTACGCGACATCGATCGGCCGCCGCTCGCCGCGCGCGAGCCCCAGGCGGCCGATCGGCAGCGCATTCGTGAACGGCGTCGCGGCGATGTCGATGTCGATGCAGCCGTCGAGCTCGGGCAGTGCAAGGCCTGAACCGTCGCGCCAGTGGCCGGCGCCGTCGCCATGCAGTTCGAGCGTGCCGCCGCCCATCACCTTGAGCACCGCGCAGGTCACGCGCCATTGCGGATCGCACTCGACGCGATACGCGAGCCCGTACGCGCGGCCGTAGCGCTGGCCGACCACCGCGCTTTCGACGACGATCGCGCCGCCGCTCCGGTCGAATGTCAGGTGTTCGATTCCGTCGCCTTCCAGCGACGCCCAGCGCAGTTCACGCATCGTTCCGCCTCCTTGTTACCCCACGTCGGGGCATCGTCACACGAATCCCGGCTATCCAGAATGCCACCGCCGACGAGTCCAGCGCGCGTCATTCGTGTTCGATGTCCATGTCCGGTCCCTCGAACGCTGACCGGACAGCTTCCACGACTCGCGCCGCTCTGTGCTCATCCTCAAGTTGTGGATACTGCTGCTTGAGCTTGCGAGAGATTTGCCAGCCATTTTCCCTGACGGAGCGAATGATCCGGTCTGCATCCAGATTCGGCATCTCCACGACCTCCTTGAGTCGCTCCTGGGCAAGCTGAAAGATAACCAGCGTTCTGGCTTCATCGGCCATCTCGGTGCGAATCGTGTGCTCGACGACTCGCGCGGTATACAGGACGTGAGCCGTCAGATCCGGATAGCGCCAGACGAAACGCGCATCTTCGTAGCTGTCGAAATCGAAGTTGCTGCGCGTTCCGTCGTCATAGGTCACGAGTTCTCCGAACCGATAGGACGTTGCGTAGCGCCGCATGACACAGCGAGAAAACCCCTCGAGCGTGCGATCGTAGCCGGCACGAAACTCCGTCGAACTCGTGATGGTTGCCGAGATCGGCAATATCACGCCATCCGGCACCGCCTTGTCCCGCACCAGTGAGTCATTGATCAAGAAGCGATGAATCCGGCCGTTGCCGTCACGCATGGGATGGATATAAACAAAGCCGAACGCCAACGTTGCGGCACGTGCCAGCGGCTCGGCACCTCGCGTTGCTGCCTCGAATTCGCCGAGCCCCGCCAGCATCGGCGTCACGTCCTCGAACGCCGGCGCAATGTAATGCACGATGTTTTCGCGCATCGTAGCCTGCCCCACGAAGACAGGTGAACGCCTCACCCCCAAACCAAACGCATCGTGGCCCAGAATGCCGGCTTGCAGCGTATACAGGCTTGAGGCGCTTAGTGGAGCATCGATACGGCCGCAGTATTGCGCAATGACGTGTGCAAATCGCTGGATGCGGTCCGCCTGATCCACCTCTTTCTCGATGAGAAAGCTTGCACGCGACTCCTTGAATGTCAGCCAACAGGCTGTCCGCCTCAAGATGTCTGGCCCGAAGACGCGATCCAGCTCGCTCAATGCCGCGCCCAAATCAAACTGCAGGGCATCCTGCACCGCCGCAGTTCGGCGAATCAGCGGGCAAAACGCAGGCGTGCCCGGCAAGTTGTCGTACAGCCGCCAACGGCGATTGCGAATTGGCTCTGTGCGGGTAAGGTATTCAGCTGGAGAAATCGCATTGACATAGCCGCCATTCGTCACGTCAGGTACGTTCAGACGCTGGCCGGTCAACCATTCATACAAGAAACCCGCGCGTCGAGCGTATTGGCCGAACGGGGCGTTTCGGCACCAGCTTTCGATTGGTTCCGGTCCAACGACGGCAAACAAGCGGGCAAAAAACTCGAAGTGAAGCGCTTCGTACTTCAGTCCGAACTCAAAATGCCCCGCAAAGTCGTCGGTGGGCCGGTAGCTGGGCGGATACCGGTTTTCTACCTGATCGTCGTTTTCCCGGCTCGCACGTCTGCTGCCGACGATCGAATCGACTCGCAGCGGTTGCGCCAGCGTAATGCCGTAGCGAGCAGCCAGGGCCTTGAAACCGACTTGCATGGATGAATCCCCTACCGAGACGCCAAAAACACTAATAATTCCGCGATCTTACACGAAAACGCTAACGCGGTAGCCTGGACACAAAAACAATAGCGATCGCTCGAATTTGCTACTGAATCGGCAAAATCTCGCGAAAACGCTAGCACACGTTCCAAATACGCGTCGACCGCCTCTCTGCGCCCCGATTCAGTACATCCCCCCCCAAATCCCGACTATCCAGAATTCCCTATTCCGGTGCATGGATTTGTGTCCTATGCTCGCGGCTCGTCCTGCTCCGCCGCCATCATGCCTACCGCCCGCCCCGTCTCGCCGTCGATCGACCTGCGTATCCTGCTGCGCGGCATCGGGCAGATCGTGCTGCAGGCAAATGCGCTGACCGGCGCGCTGCTGCTCGCCGCGCTGGCGCTGACCGACCTGCGGCTCGCGAGTGCGGCGCTGGTCGGCTCGGCCGCCGCCAGCATGACCGCCGTGCTGACGGGCGCCGAGCGCCGCGACGTCGAACAGGGGCTGCACGGCTTCAATGGCGCGCTCGCCGCGCTGATCGTCGTGCTGTTCGCACCCCGTCAACTCGCCGCCGTTGCGCTGGTGCCGCTGGTCTCGATCGGCGCTGCACTCGTGCAGCGCGCGATGCGCGGGCTGCTCGCCCGCTGGCGCCAGTGCCCGTATTCGAGCCCGTGCCTCGCCGTCACCGCGCTGTGGCTGCCGTTTGTCGCGCTGCAGCATGCGAGCGGCGCGACGGCCAGCCCGGCGCTGACGCTGGCTTCCACTGCCGACGCGCTGCTGTCGGGCGTCGCGCAGACCACCTTCGCGCAAGGCGCCTGGGCCGGCGTACTGATCGTCGCCGGCCTCGCCGTCGCGTCGCGCCGCGCGGCCGCGTTCGCGCTCGGCGGTGCGATCGTGTCGACCGGGCTGCTGGTCGCGCTCGGCGCGAGCGGTGCACTGTTCGCCGACGGCCTGCTCGGCTTCAACGGCGCGCTCGCCGCGCTCGCGCTGATGCCGCGCGGCCCGCGCGCGGCGCTTGCGGCCGCCGCGCTCGCCGCGCTGATCCAGTGGTTCGCGATGCGCGCGGGCCTCCCCGTGTTCACGGCGCCGTTCGCGCTCGCGTCGTGGATGACCGTAGCCGTCGCGCGCCGCTTCACCCTCGGAGAACCCGATGTCGTCATTCGCACACCGTCCTGATGCCGTGAAACCCGGCGGCCCGATCTCGGACGCCGAACGCCGGATGCGCGTCGATCTCGCCGCCGCCTACCGGCTTGTCGCGCTGAACGGCTGGGACGACCTGATCTACACGCATCTGTCCGCGACCGTGCCCGGCGAGCCCGGCCATTTCCTGATCAACCCGTTCGGCCTCACGTTCGACGAGGTCCGCGCATCGAACCTCGTGAAGATCGACCTGGCCGGCAACCGGATCGGCGACAGCGAGCATGCGGTCAACGTGACGGGCTTCGCGCTGCATGCGGCCGTGCACGCCGCGCGCGCCGACGCCGTCTGCGTGATGCATCTGCACAATACGGCCGGCATCGCCGTGTCGATCCAGCGCGACGGGTTGCTGCCCGCGTCGCAGCACGCGCTGCGCTTTCATGGCGATCTCGCGTATCACGACTACGAGGCGCTCGCGTTCTCGCCGGCCGAGGGCGCGCGGCTGACCGCGAGCCTCGGCGCAAAATCCGCGATGCTGCTGCGCAACCACGGCACGCTGACGGTCGGCCGCACCGTGGCCGAAGCCTATGTGCTGATGGATACGCTGATCAAGGCCTGCGACATCCAGGTGCGCGCGCAGGCAGGCGGCGGGCCGCTCGTGCTGCCCGACCCGGCCGTCGCGGACCGCACGGCCGAACAACTGCGCGACGGCGGCGCGATCGAAGGCGAACTGGAATGGCCGGCGCTGCTGCGCCGGCTCGACCGGATCGACCCGTCGTATCGCGACTGACGCCGCGTGCCTCAACCTCATCCCGCCGAATCATTCAACCTCAACCGGAGCATTGCCATGCCGACTTTCAATATCCAGCTGTTCGAAGGCCGCACCGTCGACCAGAAGCGCGCATTCGTCGAAGCGATCACGCGCGTCACGTGCGAGACGCTCGGCTGCGAGCCGGGCTCGGTCGACATCATCCTGACCGACGTGAAGAAGGAGAACTGGGCGACGGCCGGGAAGCTGTGGAGCGACGCCCAATAAGGCTTGGCGCGCTTCTGAAGGAGGGGTGGCCGCTGGATTGATCCAAAACCAAACCAGAATCAGCGGCCGCCGATCTTGATCTCCGGCCACTCGCGTCCGCGGCTGTCGCGCTACTGTGCCGTCATCACTTGGTTTCGGAATGCTTGTCTTTCCCACCAGGCGGATCGGGCACGACGGGCAACGTCACAGCATTTGCGATGCCAAGTTGCAGCGGCACGAACAACGCGCTGCGCTGGACGGCCGGCACCGGCTTTACATGCGCAAGCGGCATTCCACGCACGGGATACGCCGTTCACTGTTAGTGCTTCCACTGGTGCAGCAACGTTCGTCGACGGGATCACGGCCAACGGTACCGTCAGCGGCACCGGTTTCTCGAACGCTCTCGCTTCCCCGCCTGAATCGGGGCGACTGCTGCTGCCGGCAAGTTCACGACGTTGCAAGCCCACGCCATCGAGTACGGCGGGGATTGTCGGCATAGCCACGAACGAGAACGCGATCGCCGGTAGCGTAGGCGAATATCCCACCCCGACAAATCTCGCCGGTGTATCACTCGCGTCCGGTACTTCGGCAAACGGCGCAAGCATGTCATTGAGCGCTGGATATTGGAAAGTATCCGGGATGTGCCAATTTATTCCGGCCGGTTCCACTACGATTTCAAGCGACATTCCGAGCGTCAACACGAATTGATCCGCACACGGTCTTCGCGCATCCGACCAACCGGCACAGCGGCCGTCCATACCGTGTGTCAATCCAGCCTTCGCACCAGCACGATGACCGTAAATCGCTCCATCCGGGCCAGGCGCCCGAGATCGTGCCGACGCCACTCATTCAACTGCGCGCTGGCTCAAGGCCAGTGATAAGATCGCGACTCCCCGAGAGCATATCTGGAGGCATCGCGTGAAGGCTGAGTTTCCTTGTCCCGTTTGCGATTCACCGTACACGCTGCATGTCCAGGATGTGCTGGGGCAGCGGACGCAGCGAGGATATCCGCAGCATTTCTGCATGGATTGCAGGAGTTTTACCCACAGGACAGGATATGTCGAAGACTCGTCGCAGCAGCTGAGAGATTTTGAATTTCTATTCGCTGATAGGGAAAATCACTATGCCATCCAGAGTCAGCTCGTGCTTGAGCTGACGACTCTTGTGCCTGGCGTACGGACAGTTCTGGAGATCGGGCACGGGGCTGGTTTCTTTCTGAAAGCATGCGGCGATTATGGATTATCGGCAACCGGGTTCGAAGTGAACCCACACTGCCATCAGTTTGCGGTTGAGCACCTCAAAGTGGATAGCCGACTCGGGTTGTTTGATGACAACCACGATGAACGATATGATCTGATCGCCGCAATTCAGGTATTCGAGCACCTTGAAAGGCCGCGCGAACTTTTTTCACTGATGCGACGCCATCTCAATCGAGATGGTGCAATTTACTTAAGCGTGCCCTTCGTCGAACGGAATCAGTGGAGATTCCTGTGGAGTGCCGATCTCCTCGATAAAAAGCACCCTGCAGATGTGTTCGCGGACAACGACGTGCACATTACCAACTTCAGCGTAGAAGGTATGAAGCAAATGGGATTGGGACTTGGCGCGCGAACTGCAGAGTACTTTGTTTCGAAGGATGTCTACAGGAACTCGCCGGGCTCCTATCAAGGCGTGCTGTTCAGGTTTTAGCACCTTCGTCGTCCCATAAACCGCCCTCGAGGCGGTTTTTTCATTTTCCGCCATGAACGACGTCACCCAGGTTCACGAATTCTCCTGACCGACGCGAAGAAGGAGACCTGGACGACGGCCGGGAAGCCGTGGAGCGCCGGGCATCGAGGGCGTCGCACGCGGCCACGTCGGGCCGCCTGCGTTGTGCGCCCGCACATCGCTTTGTCACGCAATCGGCGCCATAATGCCGGACAGACGCAGCAGCCAATGGCCACCCGACGAGGAGACCGCCATGGAAGCGAAGAACGAGGAAGTCGTCGCACACCTGCTCTCCGATGTCGTCGAATTCGCGCGCGGGCGCCTGCCCGAAGCCACCTTCCGGATCGTCGAACCCTTCCTGCGTCATTACTACGATTTCGTCGACGCCGACGATCTGCAGAGCCGCAGCATCGCCGACCTGTACGGCGCCGCGATGGCGCACTGGCAGACCGCCCAGAAATACGTGCCCGGCAGCGAACGGCTGCGCGTATACAACCCGATCCTCGAACAGCACGGCTGGCATTCCGATCACACGGTGATCGAGATCGTCAACGACGACATGCCGTTCCTCGTCGACTCGGTGACGATGGCCGTCAACCGCCTCGGGCTCGCGCTGCATTCGGCGCTGCACCCGGTGTTCCGCATCTGGCGCGGCGCGGGCGGCGGCATCGAGCGCGTCGATGCGGGCGGCGCGACGCCCGGCGACGGCCAGTCGCAACTCGCGTCGTTCATCCATTTCGAAGTCGACCGCTGCGGCGACGCCGCGCTGCTCGACACGCTGCGCGACGACATCGCGCACGTGCTCGGCGACGTGCGCGCGTCGGTCGAGGACTGGCCGAAGATCGTCGACATCGCGCGCGCGACGATCAAGGAAATGAAGGCGCGCGAATCGACCGCGGAAGACATCGAGGCGCGCGCGTTCCTCGAGTGGATGGCCGCCGATCACTTCACGTTCCTCGGCCAGCGCGACTACGCGCTGGTCTCGGACGGCACGGGCTTCGGCCTGCGCGGCATCGAAGGCTCGGGCTGCGGCATCCTGCGCGAATCGCTGCGCACGTCGGGCGCGCCCGACGTGACGCCGCTGCCGCAGGCCGCCGCCGACATCATCACCGGCTCCTGGCCGATCTTCCTGACCAAGGCGAACTCGCGCGCGACCGTGCACCGGCCCGGCTATCTCGACTACGTCGGCGTGAAACTCGTCGGCACGGACGGGAAAGTGACCGGCGAGCGCCGCTTCATCGGGCTCTACACGTCGACCGCATACATGGTGTCGAGCGCCGAGATCCCGATCGTGCGCCGCAAATGCGCGAACATCGTGCGGCGCGCGGGCTTCTTGCCGAAGGGGCATCTCGGCAAGTCGCTCGTGACGGTGCTCGAGACCTACCCGCGCGACGAACTGTTCCAGGCCGACGAAGACCAGCTCTACGACATCGCGCTCGGCATCCTGCGGCTGCAGGAACACCAGCGCACGCGGCTGTTCGTGCGGCGCGACCGGTTCGACCGCTTCGTGTCGTGCCTCGTGTTCGTGCCGCGCGACAAGTACAACACCGACCTGCGCCGCCGCATCGCGAAGCTGCTCATCGACGCGTTCAACGGCGTGAATGTCGAGTTCACGCCGCTGCTGTCGGAATCGGCGATCGCGCGCATTCATTTCGTCGTCCATGCCGAACCGGGCACGATGCCCGACGTCGATACGCGCGAGCTCGAAACACGGCTCGTGCAGGTCACGCGCCGCTGGCAGGACGATCTCGCCGACGCGCTGCTCGACGCCTTCGGCGAGGAGCAAGGCAACCGCCTGCTGCAGCGCTATGCCGATTCGTTCCCGGCCGGCTATCGCGACGACTACCCGGCGCGCACGGCGGTACGCGACATCGAGCTCATCGAGCGCGTGAAGGACACGGGCCAGCTCGCGATGAACCTGTACCGGCCGATCGAGGCCGAACCACGCGCGTTCCGCTTCAAGGTCTATCGCGCGGGCGACCCGATCGCGCTGTCGCGCAGCCTGCCGATGCTCGAGCATCTCGGTGTGCGCGTCGACGAGGAGCGGCCGTACCGGATCCAGACGCAGGACGCGACGCACGCGTGGGTGCACGACTTCGGCCTCGAGCTCGCGGACGATACCGAGTTCGACATCGAGCGCGTGAAAGGCCTGTTCGAGGATGCGTTCGACCGGATCTGGAGCGGCCGGATCGAGAACGACGACTTCAACCGCCTCGTGCTGCGCGCGCACCTCAGCGCACGCGAAGTGACGATCCTGCGTGCGTATGCGAAATACCTGCGGCAGGTCGGCTCGACGTTCAGCGACGCGTATATCGAACGCGCGCTGACCGGCAATCCGGCGATCGCGCGGCAGCTCGTCGAGCTGTTCCTGCTGCGCTTCGACCCGGCCACCGGCGACACGCGCGACGTGCAGGCCGAACGGCTGCTGAAGGCGATCGAAGGCGCGCTCGACCAGGTGCCGAACCTCGACGAGGACCGCATCCTGCGCCAGTTCCTCGGCGTGATCAACGCGACCGAGCGCACGAACTACTTCCTCGCCGACGCGAACGGCGAAGCGAAACCGTACCTGTCGTTCAAGTTCAATCCGGCGAAGGTGCCGGGCCTGCCCGAACCGAAGCCGATGTTCGAGATCTGGGTGTATTCGCCGCGTGTCGAGGGCGTGCACCTGCGCGGCGGGCGCGTCGCGCGCGGCGGCCTGCGCTGGTCGGATCGCCGCGAGGATTTCCGCACCGAGGTGCTCGGGCTGATGAAGGCTCAGATGGTGAAAAACGTCGTGATCGTGCCGGTCGGCTCGAAAGGCGGCTTCGTCGTGAAGAACCCGCCGCCGCCGAGCGATCGCGAAGCGTGGATGCGCGAAGGCGTCGCGTGCTACCAGACCTTCCTGCGCGGGCTGCTCGACCTGACCGACAACCTCGTCAGCAACGCGATCGTGCCGCCGCCCGACGTGGTGCGCCATGACGCCGACGATCCGTACCTGGTCGTCGCCGCCGACAAGGGCACGGCCACCTTCTCCGACTACGCGAACGCGATCTCGCACGAATACGGCTTCTGGCTCGACGACGCGTTCGCGTCCGGCGGCTCGGTCGGCTACGACCACAAGAAGATGGCGATCACCGCGCGCGGCGCGTGGGAATCGGTGAAGCGGCACTTCCGCGAGATGGGCATCGATACGCAGACGACCGACTTCACCGTGGTCGGCGTCGGCGACATGTCGGGCGACGTGTTCGGCAACGGAATGCTGCTGTCGCCGCATATCCGGCTCGTCGCCGCGTTCGATCACCGCCACGTGTTCCTCGACCCGAACCCCGATCCCGCGACGAGCTTCGCGGAGCGCGAGCGCATGTTCGCGCTCGAACGCTCGAGCTGGGCCGACTACGATCCGGCCGCGATTTCGTCGGGCGGCGGCGTGTATCCGCGCACCGCGAAGACGATCCCGCTGTCGCCGGCCGTGCAGGCCGCGCTCGGCATCGACGCGCACGCGCTGCCGCCGACCGAGCTGATCCGCGCGATCCTGCAGGCGCCGGTCGCCCTGCTGTACAACGGCGGCATCGGCACCTACGTGAAGGCCGCGCGCGAAACCCACCTGCAGGTCGGCGACCGCGCGAACGACGCGGTGCGCGTGAACGGCGCGGACCTGCGCTGCAAGGTGGTCGGCGAAGGCGGCAACCTCGGCTGCACGCAATTCGGCCGCATCGAGTTCGCGCAGCGCGGCGGCCGCATGAATACGGATGCGATCGACAACTCGGCCGGCGTCGATTGTTCGGATCACGAAGTCAACATCAAGATCCTGCTCGGGCTCGTCGTGTCGGACGGCGAAATGACCGAGAAGCAGCGCAACGCCCTGCTCGCGGAAATGACCGACGAAGTCGGGCTGCTCGTGCTGCGCGACAACTACTACCAGACGCAGGCGCTGTCGATCGCGGGCCGCTATGCGGTCGAGCTGCTCGACGCCGAAGCGCGCCTGATGCGCTGGCTCGAACGCGCGGGCCGGCTGAACCGCGTGATCGAATTCCTGCCGACCGACGACGAAGTCGCCGAACGGCAAACCGCGAAGCTCGGCCTCACGTCGCCGGAGCGCGCGGTGCTGCTCGCGTACAGCAAGATGTGGCTCTACGACGCGCTGCTCGAATCCGACGTGCCCGAGGATCCGCTGGTAGCCGCGATGCTCGTCGACTACTTCCCGAAGCCGCTGCAGCAGCGCTTCAGCGAACCGATGGGCCGCCATCCGCTGCGCCGCGAAATTCTCGCGACGCACCTGACCAACGCGCTCGTGAACCGCGTCGGCTGCGCGTTCGTGCACCGGCTGATGGAGGAAACCGACGCGAAGCCGGGCGACATCGTCCGTGCATGCATCATGGCGCGCGACGTGTTCGACCTCGATGCGGTGTGGCGCGACATCGACGCGCTCGACAACCGCGTGGCCGACGACGTGCAGGCGCGCATGTTCGTCGACGTCGCGCGGCTGCTGGAGCGCGCCGCGCTGTGGTTCCTGCGCCATCTGCAGTCCGGCGCGGTGGCCGACGGCGGCGTCGCCGAGCTGATCGCACGCTGCCGCGACGCGGCAGAACGGCTGGCGCCGCAACTGCCTGCGCTGCTGCCGGCCGACGATCTCGATGCGCTGTCCGAGCGGCAGCGCGTGCTGGTCGAAGCCGGTGTCGACAGCGCGCTCGCGGTACGCGTCGCGAGCGGCGACATTTCAGCGGCGCTGCTCGACATCGCCGAAGTAGCCGCGACCTGCAACCGCAGCCTCGAACTCGTCGCGGGCGTCTATTTCTCGCTCGGTACGCTGCTCAATTACGGGTGGATCAGCGAACGCGCGGCGACGCTGCCGACGCCGACGCACTGGGACATGCTGGCGCGCGCCGCCGCACTCGCGGAAGTCGCGCGCCTGAAGCGCACGCTGACGACGAGCGCGCTCGCGGAATCGCCGGATTCGACGACGCCGGAGACGATCGTCGGCGCATGGCGCGAGCGCCGCGACGCCGCGCTCGCACGCTACGAGCACCTGCTTGCGGATCTGCGCGCGTCGGGTGGCGCGAGCCTGGCGGTGCTGCTCGTGGTCGTGCGCGAAATGGCCGTGCTCGAACGCGCGTGACGGGCGTCACGCGCGCACGGTTCAGATCGTCGCGACCAGCAGCTCTTCCGCGTGGTTCGGCGGCCGCAGGCCGTCCGTGCGACCGGCGAAATAACGGCGCGTCAGGTCGGCGGCCGATACGTGCGCGGCCTTTGCAAAACCGGCCTCCCGCGCAAGCGCCTGGATCTGCGCCGGCATGAAGAAGCTGATGAACGGCGTGCCGCTCGCGCGTGCGCCCTTCGCGGCCATTTCGAGCCCCGGACGCACGTCCGGATCCGCGTTCTCGAGCGGCAGCAGGAACGTCATCGCGAGCGTCGAGCCCGGCGCGAGCGATGCGACTTCGCGCAGCGCGGCCGCATTCGCTTCGCGCGTCAGGTACATGCTGACGCCGGTCGACACCACGACGGCCGGCTTGCCGGCATCGAAGCCCGCGCCGACGAGCGCGTCGCGCCACGATGCCTTCGCCTCGAAATCGACCGGCACGAAACGCAGCCAGTCGGGCACGCCGAAACCGAGCTCGGCCAGGCGGCGCTGCTTCCAGGCCTGCGGCGCCGGCGGATCGACTTCGAACACGGTCACGCGCGACGCCATGTCGGGACGGCGCTGCACGAAGCTGTCGAGGCCCGCGCCGAGGATCACGTACTGGCTCACGCCAAGCGCGGCCTGCTCGGCCACGAGATCCTCGATGAAGCGCGCCCGCGCGACGATCGACGCGCGAAACGGCCGCGTGAACTGTGGATCCATGTCGCCGCGCTGCTGCCAGCCCGGCGCCGGCGCGAGCAGCTGAAGCCCGACCTCGTCGGCAAGCACGTGCGGCGGCGCGTCGAGTTCGACGTGCAGCGCGCGCCACAGCGCGACGCGGGCGGCCGTGCTGTCGGGGGCGTCTTCTCGGATATCGGTCATGCCGGCCTCACGCGCGCTGCTGGCCCGGCGCCTGCAGGCGCCACACGCGGCCGTCGGGGTCGCGCACCGTCATGTCGCGCGTACCCCAGTGCGTGTCCTCGAACGGCGTGACGACATCGACGATCGGCTGCGGCCGCACCGCCTGTTCGTCGCGCACCTTGAGCACGACCTGCAGGTCCGGCGTCTCGTTCGGCGGCACTTCGGCGATGAACAGGAACGGACCGTCGCCGCTGCGCAGCTGGCCCGACTGATGATCGGTTTCGAACTCCAGCGTGAAGCCCAGCGCCTGGAAGAACTTCGCGGACTTGCCCCAGTTGTGCGTCGTCAGGTACACGGCTTCGATTCGCTCGGATGACATGTCACTCCTCCTTGGTGGACGGTTCCGCACCGGGCGGCGGCGCGGCCAGGTACGCGCGCAACGCATCGGCCACCAGCGCGGACAGCGATTGCTCCGTTTCGATGGCGCGATGCTTGACCTGCCGGATTAGGCCGAGCGGCAGGTACACGTTGAACTGCTTCACTTCTTCGTCGGTCATGAGGGCTAGTATGCTAGCAATCTAGCAAAAGTCAATCGTGGTCATGCGGGAGATGGAAGCATGCGAGCGGGCGTGATGAAACAACGGCTCGCATCGCAGCAGCAAAGGCCGGCGTTCATCGATCCGACCTGATCGAACGGCGCGTGCCGCCGGGTCTGACCGATGCGATCGCGACAGCAAGCACACCCATTTATATCGCCACAACCCGCTATATGGACTCCGTCTCATCATGCTCAATAATCGACTCCACTTCTACCAAAAAATGACAGTTGTAAAGCGCTCATACGCGAACTAGTCTGAATGGGCTGCAGCCGAGTTAAATTAAAATCGAATTTCACGTTTTTCTGAACTATTCCGGAATTCGTTGACATGATCGCGTGCAATGTTTCGATTTCCGCCAATCCATTTCGCTTGCCGTTAAAAAATTAAACAATACAGCCCCGGAGTTACCATGAATGTCAGCAATGCCTCGAGTTCAGGTCGACGTATTTCCCGGTGGGCGGCAGCGATTTATGCGGGCGCTTTCATATCGGCGACCGGTGCCGCTCTGCCAGCGCACGCCATAGGCGCCGACAGCGGCGAATGCGACACGCCGACGACACCATTCTGCGATGCATTGATGAACCCGTTGCCGGGATGGCCCGGCCACGTTTTCAAGCTGTCGCAGAACTATCCCGCTACCCCGCCAAAAGATTACGAGCCGTGGCGTAAATACGACCCGATTACCGATACCAAACGCTATATCCTTTCGGCTCTCACGTATTTCTATGAAGGAAATATTCGAGGGAACCCGGCCGAAAGCGAATCCAATTTCGATCCAGCACTCAATTCGAGGCGCACCTGGTATCACGCCCCCTGGCAGGATTACGGCAAGGAAGGGCGCGAGTTCATCCATGGATTGACGCGGGAACGTGTATCGGCACCGCTTGAACTCGCCAAAACACAGAAGTCATACTGGAATAACTACGCGGTCGGCTTCTACAACGCACCGGGCGGCGTCACGTTCGGGAAGGTCTGGAAGGATCACGGGAATCCCGATACGACTGCAGGACTCTTTCCCGAAGGAACCGTTTCGGGGAAGCTGCTTTTCACGACGGCTACTCCTAACGAGGTTCCCTATCTCGCCGGCGCGCCCGAATGGAAGGCCTATGTTTATTGCGACGTGCACGACCAGAACCCGGCGCAGGACAGCAAGCGTTGTGTCACGACGGTTCGCTTGCTGCAGATCGACATTGCGGTGAAGGACAACCGATCGAAGGACACCGGCTGGGTATTCGGCACCTTCGTCTACGGAGGCGGCAAGCCGCCGAAAACGAGTGTGTCAACGAACTCGGAACTCGCCGTCGGCGACGGGCGGCCGAAAGTGAAGCCGCTCAGGAATTGGGAACAGGTTTATCCCGTCGGTGTCATGTGGGGCAATGATCCCGGATTCACGGGGTCCGGCAAGCTGAAGCAGACCTGGCTCAATCCGGATGTCGTGCTGCCCCATTACGGCTATCAGAACCGCCTTAACGGCCCGGTCGACAACCCGAGATCGGCTTGCATGTCGTGTCACTCGACTTCCCAGTGGCCGTTAAGTGCAAGCCTGGTCCCGCCCAAGGGGGCCTCCCAATATGTCACCGCATGGTGGTTCCGCAACATCCCTTCGGGGACGCCATTCGGACCGGGGATGCCGCCGGAACCGCCGCCGCCGGGCACCCAGCCCGCGAGCGACAATGTGCACCGGGTATCGCTCGATTATTCGCTGCAGCTCGCAGGCGGCATCAGAAACTTCTTTGAAGCCAATCCGAAGCTCATCGAGAAAATGTTTCCCGAGTCATCCGCAGCCGATGTCAAGACTTACCTTGGCAATCCGGTCTCCCGGTCCGGCGACGAATAGTCTCGAGGACGGGTACGCGCAGAGATTGCGCGTGACTCGGGATCACCAGCAATGAAGCGAGGGCCCGGGACTGTCCCGTGCGAGCCGTTGCAGCGTCCGCACGCAATGGAGAACTGACTTGCGGCCCTCGGCGCAACCGTCGTCAGAACCAGGAGTCTCCGCTTAGGAGAACACAATATGATGCAACCGGGAAAATGCCACGTCGGCTTACTGCGCGTCGCGATGCTGATTGCGGGGGCCGTGTCGCTCGCGATCTACCCTGTCACCGGAATGAGCAGCACCTCTGGTGGTAACGCGAACGATCCGATCGAGATCAGCTCCTCGCTCCCCAAGGATCTCAATAATTCCGACGCCCCGCATGCGACATTGCAACAGGCCGCCACCTTTGCCTGGAATCAGTTCATCGCGCTGAACTGGCCCGCACTTGCCAAGGACACCAACAATCAAAAGCGCGACTATCCTGACACGAGCTTGCCGTTTGGCGACCCTCAGTACAAAGACCCTCTCGTCTGGCATACCTTTCGCGGAAAAGTTGAAATATTCCCGACCGACAATTCCAAGGCCTTCGCGAAAGGAGCCGCCAGCGATTACGGCTACGATGACCGGCCGAATTACAGCTATGGCCAAGGAAATGTCGCCCCCGTTTCCGGGCCGGCGCCCTGGATCAATCTTGACGAGAACAGCCAGATTGGCCTGAATAAAATTTATGCCGGCGTCGTGTCGAGCACGCCGCTGGATAAAAATGCACAAATTCTCTTCATGGCAAAGGCCAATAGAAATGAATACAGGTACATTACCGCAAACAAATGGTGGAATCCGGTAGCCCCCGACCCAAAGCGGTCGAATCCGCAAGACGCCGTCCCGACCATATTCCGAGCGACCGCCGATTTCGTCAAAGCATACAAACGCGACCCGGTAGCCGGCTCTACCAATTGCGATGGCAACCCGTCCAAAGCCAGGTGCGTCAGCCTTCCCCTGGACTCCATTGAAATCAAGGCAGCATGGAGAAGGTTGACTCCCGACGAAATAAAATCCGGGCGATTCTATACAACGCTGACCCGTCACTACGAAAGCGCAGACGACGGAAAAAACATCAAGGCCACCGACGAAGTCATGGGGCTGGTCGGATTGCACATCATCAGAAAAACCAAATCCGCTCCCTATTTCATTTATACGACATTCGAGCAGGCTGACAATATAACGGACGCCAACGGAAATGCGATCGAAGATGAAGATGGAAATTACAAGAGCGCACTGAAGAACGTAACGCCTATGACACCAAACGTAATCTCCAACAACGCCACCGCGAACACGACCCAGACATTCGTGCGCCCGGGAAGTTACCCTTCCCAACCAAACAAACAGCTTTACTATCAGAACATCAAAGACACCAAAGATCACAGTTCCGGCCTGCTCGATGGCGGGATCATTCTCGTCAACAAAAGAATCAATGACATACCGGATGAAATAATAAACGCCAACAAGCAGGCTCACGACACGATTCGGTCATATGCAGCCTCCAAGAATTTCAAATCACCGCCTGTTTGGCTGTACTACAAGCTCATCAATGTTCAAAACACGCCGCTCGGGGAAAAGGTTTCCGGAATCGACAGATTTCCACGCTCGACCTATTATCAAGCCAATAGCGTCATCGAAACCGACTACAATCTTCAGCGGTTCAGCGGGGAGTTTGATGACTTCCGGAATAAAAAATTCACCATTACCGATTTCACCAAAAGCGGCAACAATCTGACCAACGTTTCACACGGCGGGAACAGCCTCAACATGGGCGGCTGCATGGGTTGTCATGGCAATGCCCAGGCTGCCGGCTCCGGTTTCAGCTTTATCTTTCTCGATTCGCCCGTGACCGCCCCGGAGTGGGACACCAAATCCCTGAACGACAGTAAATTTCGCCGATTCATGAATTACCTGGCTCATCCGTGAGAGCTCTTATATTTCGACCAGGCATCATGAGAGTTTTTCAAACAATATCGAACCCCGTCTTGCGATGCACCCGATAGGTAATTTAACCACTGATTAAAGAGGCCATCATGTCGAACACCATCAACATCCTTGTTGCGGTAAACACGACCGGCGCACTCGGCGCAAGCAACGGCGAGATATCAGACAAAAACGTCGGCGACTTCGTATATATGGCGGACGACTCCGACACCACATACCCGGCCGCCCAAAATTACAAGACCGAGGGCACCGACGAATTGCTCACGTACTGCCAGGACGGGGACACCCTCATTTGGCGCGTTTATTCAATCAATCAACAGCCAAGCATCGCCATTACAGGAATTACCGGGGACGTGGATTCCACGTTCAATGAATTCAAGCCCCAAGCAATATCCGGGCATGACGGCCAATGGTGGTCTGCAGTTATTCATGGAACAGGAACAAGCGTTCAATACTCGGTCAACCTGTCGATAGGCGGTGTGCCGGTAAGGTTTGATCCGCATATCACGTCGGTCGAACCCGAATACGCGAAGCGCTAGTTGCGCGACGCGGGGCAGCCGACCGTGGTCGTGCTCGGCAGCCTGCCCGTTCGCACCGGGCCGCGTACGTCCGGCGCAGCGGCTGCGCGCAGCCGCGTTCGCGTTATTGCGCAGCGCGCGCCGCGAGCCGTGCAAACAGCGCGTCGAGATCGAATCCGTCCGTATTGACGCCGATCGTGTCGCGCAGGCAAGCACCCCACTCGGCCGCGTTGTCGAACGTGACGGAGCGCCCCGCGCCCGCCGCATCGCGCAGCGTCAGCGTGGTGTTGCGCAGCGCGGCGCGGCCGTCCGGCAGCACGCGGCACGCGATCAGGTCATGCAGGAAGATCGAGTCGGGATAGGTCGACGTAAACCAGTTCGCGGCGTCGTAATCGATCCATTCGACCTGCTTCGGCTGGAAGCGGTAGGTGGTTTGCCAGCCGTCCGGCGTCTCGAACTGCATGTCGAACTCGCCGTCGACCGGCGCGGCGACGACACGGAACGCGCCGTGCGGCGTCAGTTGCCGCGCGTCCGGCACGAAGCGCAGCGGCGCCGTCAGCGTCGCGCTGCCGAAACCGATGTCCGCGAGCCACGCCGCGCCGTCGAGATCGATGCGCAGCAGCATGTGCGTATGCGCGGCCGGCATGTCCGGCGGCCGCATCCAGAGCACGCGCGCAATCATCGGCGTCACGCGAAAACCGATCGTCGTGAGCGCGGTGTAGAACAGCTTGTTGAGTTCGAAGCAGTAGCCGCCGCGGCGGCGTTCGATCACCTTGTCGACGATCGCGGGCAGGTCGAGCGCGACGCGCGCGCCAGTCAGCGGATTGAGGTTTTCGAACGGGATCGCCTGCGGGTGCAGCAGATGCAGCCGGCGCAGCACGTCCATCGTCGGCTCGGCCGGGCCGTCGTAGCCGATGCGGGAAAAATAGCGCGAGAGGTCGAACGGGTCAGTCATGAACCTGCACCGATAAGAGGGACACGCCACGATAGCATCGCGCGAAATCCCCATGTTGTGCGGGGCGATTGTCGGTCGTCGCGCGATGCCGGCACCGCATCGCGCGCACCCGCACGACGTTACGGCAGCAGCTTCAGCGCCGACGCTGCGACCGACGGCACCGAAATGCCCTGGCTCGTCGCGAACTGCACGGCCTGGCTGAGCGTCGCCGCGAGCGACTGCAGCTGGCCCGGCGCGCTTTGCGCGATATACGACGCGGCCTGCATGTTCTGCGGATTCAGGCCCGACTGCAGCAGCGACGCCGCGCTCGTCGAACCGAGATTGCCGAGCCCCGACTGCAGCTGCGAATACTGCGTGAGGCCCTGCCCGAGCGACGCGAGGCCGCTGCTGAACGCCTGCTTGTCGACCGGGCCGTGCGTGGCGCCGCCGCTCGCGAACGCCTGGCCGAGCGCCTGCGACACCGACTGCTGCGCGCCGCCCATCTGCGACAGCGCGGCCGGCGTCAGCGCATTGCCGCCGGACAGCTGGCTCGCAGCCTGCTGCGCCTGCCCGGCCGCACCGGTCAGCCCCATCGCCGATGCGAGCGACGACTGGCCGGTCAACACCTGCTGGTTCGCGCCGACATAGGCTTGCAGCAACTGCGCGACACCGCCGCCCTGCGCGGGGGCCGCCTGCTGTTGCTGACCGCCGCCAAGCAGCGACGCGCCAAGCGACTGCAAGTCGAGCTGCGCGTGCGCGGCGCTACTGATCAGGATGCCGAACGCGATGCCTGCCGAGGCCAGGTGACGGCCCGTCGCGCGAATGTGCTTCATGTGCTTTCCTCGTGCCCGAATGATTGAGGCCGATATTGTCGAAGCGCGTCGCGCGGTGCCGCAACGACTGAAACACATCGAAACGAAATCACGGTGCGCGGCCGCTTGCAATTCCGCGCCCGGCGGACGTCGTCGCGCGGATTCGTCCACGTTTGCCGTGCGATATCGCGCGCGTACCGGCATTCGTTCTCCGGTTGCGTCAATGCAGGCGACGCCCGGCCTTTGTATGCAGCGCAGCAAAACGCATCGCCGTCGAACGACACGTTCAGCGATCAAAACAAAACGGGCGGCTCGCCGCCGCCCGTCTCATCACGCTGCTGCCGGCCGTCGACCGGCCGCGACGTTACGCAGCCATCCACGCCGGCAGCCGCTGGCCGACCCAGTCGGCAGCCTGCTCGTAGCCGCGCGCGAGCTGCAGCACGGCGAGATCGGCACGCGGACGCCCGATCAGCTGCATGCCCATCGGCAATCCGGCATCGTTGAAGCCGACCGGCACGTTGATCACCGGGCAGCCGGCCAGCGTCCACGGCACGACCGTTTCCATCCAGCGGTGGTAGGTATCCATCGCACGGCCCGCGATCTCCTTCGGCCAGCGCTGGTCGACGTCGAACGGGAACACCTGGGCGGTCGGCGCCGCGATGAAGTCGTAGCGGTCGAAGAAGCTCAGCACGGCCTGATGCCATGCGGTGCGCTCGACGCTCGCATCGAACACCGCCGCGCCCTGCATCGCGAGCAGCCCTTCGACTTCGTAGATCGCCTCGGGCTTCAGCAGCGCGCGGCGCGCCGGGTCCCGATAGTGCGCGAGCAGCCCGCCGCCGGACAGCAGGTGCCGGTGCGCGAGCCACAGGCGCCAGATCCGGTCGGGTGCGAACGCCGGCAGCGCGGCATCGACGTCGCAGCCGATCTCGCGCAGCGTCGCGAGCCCCTGCTCGCACTGCGCAAGCACGCCGGCCTCGGTCGCGAGGTAGCCGTTCCAGTCGCCGACCCACGCGACGCGCTTGCCGCGCAGGTCCGCGTCGAGCGGCTGCGCGAACACGGCCGGATCGTCCGCGAGCGACAGCGGATCGTTCGCGTCGTAGCCGGCCTGGATCGCGAGCAGCTGCGCGACGTCGCCGACGGTACGGCCCATCGGCCCTTCGATGCCGAGCTGCTGCATGAACACGTCGACGCCCGGCCAGCGCGGCACGCGGCCCTGCGACGGACGGAAGCCGTAGATGTTGCAGAACGCGGCCGGGTTGCGCAGCGAGCCGCCGAAATCGCTGCCGTCCGCGACCGGCAGCATCCGCGCCGCGAGCGCCGCCGCCGTGCCGCCGCTGCTGCCGCCCGCGCTCTTCGTCAGGTCGTACGGGTTGCGCGTGGCACCATGGACCTCGTTGAACGTGTGCGAGCCGAGCCCGAATTCCGGCGTGTTGGTCTTGCCGATGAAGATCGCGCCGGCCGCGCGCATCCGCGCGACGCCGACGGAATCGGCCTGCGGCACGTTCTCGCGAAAGATCGGCGAGCCGTAGGTCGTCCGCAGCCCCTTCGTCATCGCCAGATCCTTCGGCGCCTGCGGCATCCCGTGCATCCAGCCGTGGTACTCGCCGCGCGCCAGCGCGGCATCCTTTTCCGCGGCTTCGGCCAGCAGCGCATCGCGGTCGCGCAGCGAGACGATCGCGTTGATCGCGCCGTTCACGCGCTCGACGTGATCGAGGTACGCACGCATCGTCTCGACGCACGAGACCGCCTTGCCGCGAATCGCCGCGGCGAGCTCGCCGGCCGACAGGCGCACGATCGGATCGACGGAAATGGAAGCGGGAGCGAGAAGCTGCGGGGCGCCGTGCGGCATGCGGGGTCTCCTGAAATCGGAATGGAATGGCTGGCCGCGGGGTGGCGGCCGTCGCTCCCGAGCCGGCCGGGAGGGGCCGAGCCGCGGCCGATGCTCTACTCTACGCGACGCCGGAACAGCGACCTCCGATATTTTCCGTCGCGATTCATTGCGGATCCGACTAAATCGCTGCGACGCGCGCCGGGCCGCTCACACCGTCCCGGCCGATGAAATCGTTTATGCGCATAAACTTAAATTTCTTATATTTCTAATAGGCGCGTCACGCGGCGGCGCGCGTTAACGACATTTTTACGCGGCGGCGCGATCTCTTTAGATCGCCCGCTGCAGCCGCACGCTACGCTGGAAACATCTCGTTCCCTGGACATCGTTCATGCTCAAGCTGCTGGTTCCGGTCGGCCATTCGCCGCGTTCGCTCCAGGCCGTTCGCCACGCGACCTTCCTGTATCGCGAACGCTGTGCGTCGGAAATCGTGCTGATCAACGTCCAGGCGCCGCTCGAATCGACGCGGCTCGAGGCCTATTACCCGCTGTCGCGGCTGCGCTCGATCGAGGAGAAGTTCGCGACCGACGATCTGGCCACGGCGGAGCGGATTCTGCGGGAGGCCGGCGTGAAATACACCGTCGTGATGAAGGTCGGGCCGGTGGCCGATACGATCGCGACCGCGGCAGCCGAGAACGGCTGCGACGAGATCGTGGTGGCCGCGCCGCGCCATGATCCGCTGCATGCGCTGATGTCGGTGTTTCGCCGCAGCGTGATGGGCCGGCTGGTGCGGATTTCGAATGTGCCGGTGACGGCCGTGCAATGACGGGCATGGCGCGCCATGCGTGTGCACGACGCGCACGCGCGGCGTGCCGCGCTTAGTCGATGACCTTGCGCCAGAACACGAAATAGGCGGCCGCCGAGGACGCCACCAGCAGGATGGCCCACATCGGGGCGAGACTGATCAGTACGGAAGAGACGTTCAACATTTGGATTCCTCACTATTTCGACAACGATATTCAACATGGACCTGCTTGCCGGAACCGATGCATTCATCCGCCACCGCGCTCCGTCAAATCATGTATTCATGCTATCGCTTTGAACGGTCGCGCGACCGTCTCCTCCCGCCCGTACCCTGACATTCGTCAAACTCCCGCGCATCGCCTGCGCGCCGGGTTCCGACGCAAAACCGGGACAGGATCACAGCGCCCCGCCACCGTTTTCAGCAGACGTTTACCGGGGGAAGCCCCAAGTGCTTCGTCGAACGTCTCCGCGTTACGCTTGAGCGACGAGGAGACGAACCATGAGACGAGCCGTACATATCGCTGTTTTTGCGCTGCTGGCCTATCTCATCGGCGATCGCGCGATCCTGCACGCGCAGGGCCGCGACGCCAGCCCGCTCGCGTGCGAGCAAGGCGCCGCGCAGGTCAAGGCCGATGCGCTCGGCCGCGGCTTCGGCGACGCCGCCGCCGGCAGCCAGAGCGAGGCCTTCATGTCGGGCTGCCTGGTGACCGGGCGAGGCACCCAGGACGTCGCGATGGCGAACCGGTAAACTGCCGGCCGCGTTCAGGGCAACGCAACTGAACCCGAGCCGCCGGCGCCCGCACGTCAATTCCCGCTGTTGACCGCCATTGTCCCGATCGACGTCGCGACGGGACGTCACGGCCCGGACGCCGTTCACGCTGAATGTCTGCTCGCGGCCCGTATCGCCGGCGGGAAGACGCATCGACAGCTGCGCCATCAGGCCATCCTTGCCGTCACGGCCGAACCAGCCGATCAACCGGCCGATGTAGCACGTGCCGCCGCCCTGCACCGACGGCGGAATCGGGCATGGCGGCTGGTCCGCGCCCGCATCGCGCGCCCGGCTGTCGCTCACGTCGCGCAACGCCTGTTCGATCACCGTCTCGACCGGCCGGCGGGACAGCCGGGAACTCGACCCGCGCAGCCGCGCCCATCGGCCACGGCGCACCGGATTTCCGCTACAGTGGCTTGCCCGGCCCTCGGCCTGCGGCCGCCACATCGAGACTCCGCTTCATCGACAACGACAGCCAATCAAAAGATGAGCCATCCGAACACCGAGCTGGTCCAGCGTTTCTACACGGCCTTCCAGCAGCGCGACATCGACGCGATGCTCGCGTGCTATGCCGACGACATCGTCTTCGGCGATCCCGCGTTCGGCGAACTGCATGGCGACCTCGCACGCGACATGTGGCGCATGCTGGTCGCGCGGGCGCAGGAATTTTCGCTGACGTTCGGCGACGTCGCCGCGGACGAGCAGGCCGGGCGCGCGGAGTGGATCGCACACTACCGGTTCACCGCGACCGGCCGGATGGTGGTCAACCGGATCGACGCACGGTTCCGGTTTCGCGACGGGCGCATCGTCGAGCATCGCGACAGCTTCGACTTGTGGCGCTGGGCGCGCCAGGCGCTCGGGCTGAAAGGCGCGCTGCTCGGCTGGACGCCGTTCATGCAACGCGCGATCCGCGCGCAGGCGCGGAAAAATCTCGACGCGTATCGGGCGAAGCGGAAATAAGTCACGCGCCGCTATGGCTTCATCGTCGCGTTGATCAGGTCGCGGGCCATGTCCGGCAACACGCCGTCCGGGTTCTTGAGGCCGTTCTCGCGATACCAGCTTTCATCGGCCTCGGGATGCGGGCCGGCGAGCCCGACGCGCCCTTTGCCGTAGCGGTACGTCGCGGCGGCGATATCGCGGTTCGGATAGGTCGCCAGCACGACACCGCCCGAGCCGGCCGGCACGGCCGGGAGCATCGCGCCGTCCTGGAAGTAGATCCAGCGCTTCTTCCCGCGCCATACGACCGGCGTGACCGTGTCGGCAATGCCGCGAAGCGTCGAGCCCGGCCGGCCGACCTCGGAGTCGATCTCGCCGTCGACCAGCCGGAAACCCTGTTCGCCCGCCAGGTAGGCGCCCATGCAGAGCCCAAGATATCGTCCGCCGTTCGCGACGTAATGCTGCACGGCCCTGATTGCATGCGTCCCGATGCTGACTGCCGCGCCGGGAACGTCCTGCCCGCCGCCGGGCTGCACATATAACGCGGCACCGGCGAGCGCCGCGCGCGTGATCTTGAGCTTTTCCGCCGGGCCGACGTAGATCACCCGGAACCGGTAGTCCGATTCGCGCAGGCGGCCGGCGATCGCCTCGGGGCAGCCATCGCACGCGGCAGGGCCGCGATAGACCAGCGCGACGGGCCGGCTGGCCTCGCGACGCGCGTCGTCGCCGGCCGTCGCCGCATGAGCGACCGACGACGCGACGAGCGACATCACCAGGAAGATCGAAGGTCTGGATCGCATGTTCCGGAGCACCGGAGTAAGAGAAATCGCCACCGCCCGCGACGAATCGACGGGCACGCGCCCGCTTTCGCCCCGCGCTTTTGAAACCTGGCCGCAAGCTGCGTGACAGGAAGCGTAGACGCGCGAACGCGCCGCGTGTGTACCGTTTCCTGCGGGCTTGTGCAGAAATGTGCGGCACCGGCAGCCGGATCCGGCCCCGGCACGTCGCCCACCGGACCACGCCGGACAAGGCGACTTCCGCCATGCAGCCACGACTCCCGGCCTCTCGCGCATCAACTCTTATATAAGACATAAGACATTTGACGTTCCAGACCATTGAGATTAGAATCCCGCTCAAAGCAGTGCCTGGAATAGCCCCGGAGTGCCGGCAAGGCCTTCCCCTCAAACGCAATATCAGCAGGTCTCCCCATGCTTGAAAACTTTCGTGCTCACGTGGCCGCCCGCGCCGCGCTCGGTATTCCTCCCCTGCCGCTGACGGCTCAGCAGACCGCCGAACTGGTCGAATTGCTGACGAACCCGCCGGCCGGCGAAGAGCAGACGCTCGTCGACCTGATCACCCACCGCGTGCCTGCCGGCGTCGACGAAGCCGCCCGCGTGAAGGCCGGCTTCCTGGCTGCCGTGGCCAAGGGCGAGACCGCCTGCTCGCTGATCTCGCGTGCACGTGCCACCGAGTTGCTCGGCACGATGCTGGGCGGCTACAACATCCAGCCGCTGATCGAGCTGCTGTCCGACGACGCCGTCGCGGCCGTCGCGGCCGACGCGCTGAAGAAAACCCTGCTGATGTTCGACCAGTTCCATGACGTGAAGGAACTCGCCGACAAGGGCAACGCGCACGCGAAGGCCGTGCTGCAGAGCTGGGCCGATGCCGAATGGTTCACGAGCCGCCCGGAAGTGCCGCAGAGCCTGACCATCACCGTGTTCAAGGTGACGGGCGAAACCAACACCGACGACCTGTCGCCGGCGCCGGACGCCACCACCCGCCCGGACATCCCGATGCACGCGCTGGCGATGCTGAAGAACGCACGCCCGGGCATCACGCCGGAAGAAGACGGCAAGCGCGGCCCGGTCAAGTTCATCGAATCGCTGAAGGAAAAGGGTCACCTGGTCGCGTACGTGGGCGACGTGGTCGGCACCGGCTCCTCGCGCAAGTCGGCCACCAACTCGGTGCTGTGGTTCACCGGCGAAGACATCCCGTTCGTCCCGAACAAGCGTTTCGGCGGCGTGTGCCTCGGCAGCAAGATCGCCCCGATCTTCTACAACACGATGGAAGATGCCGGCGCGCTGCCGATCGAGCTCGACGTGTCGCAGATGGAAATGGGCGACGTGGTCGAACTGCGCCCGTACGAAGGCAAGGCGCTGAAGGACGGCAACGTGATCGCCGAATTCCAGGTCAAGTCCGACGTGCTGTTCGACGAAGTGCGCGCCGGCGGCCGCCTTCCGCTGATCATCGGCCGCGGCCTGACCGCGAAGGCGCGTGAAGCGCTCGGCCTCGCACCGTCGACGCTGTTCCGCCTGCCGCACCAGCCGGCCGACAGCGGCAAGGGCTTCTCGCTCGCGCAGAAGATGGTCGGCCGCGCGTGCGGTCTGCCGGAAGGCCAGGGCGTGCGCCCGGGCACGTACTGCGAACCGAAGATGACCTCGGTCGGCTCGCAGGACACCACGGGCCCGATGACCCGCGACGAACTGAAGGACCTCGCGTGCCTCGGCTTCTCGGCCGACCTCGTGATGCAGTCGTTCTGCCACACCGCTGCTTATCCGAAGCCGGTCGACGTGAAGACGCACCAGACGCTGCCGAACTTCATCAGCACGCGCGGCGGCATCGCGCTGCGCCCGGGCGACGGCGTGATCCACTCATGGCTGAACCGCATGCTGCTGCCCGACACCGTCGGCACCGGCGGCGATTCGCACACGCGCTTCCCGATCGGCATCAGCTTCCCGGCAGGCTCGGGCCTGGTCGCATTCGCGGCCGCCACCGGCACGATGCCGCTGGACATGCCGGAATCGGTGCTGGTCCGCTTCAAGGGCAAGATGCAGCCGGGCGTCACGCTGCGCGACCTCGTCAACGCGATCCCGCTGTACGCGATCAAGCAAGGGATGCTGACGGTCGCCAAGCAAGGCAAGAAGAACATCTTCTCGGGCCGCATCCTCGAAATCGAAGGCCTGCCCGACCTGAAGGTCGAGCAAGCGTTCGAGCTGTCGGATGCCTCCGCCGAGCGTTCGGCCGCCGGTTGCTCGGTGCACCTGAACAAGGAACCGATCATCGAGTACCTGAACAGCAACATCACGCTGCTGAAGTGGATGATCGCGCAGGGCTACCAGGATCCGCGCAGCCTGCAGCGCCGTATCGCGGCGATGGAACAGTGGCTGGCCGACCCGCAACTGCTGTCGCCGGATGCCGACGCCGAGTACGCGGCCGTCATCGAGATCGACCTCGCCGACATCCACGAGCCGATCGTCGCGTGCCCGAACGACCCGGACGACGTGAAGACGCTGTCCGACGTCGCCGGTGCGAAGATCGACGAAGTGTTCATCGGTTCGTGCATGACCAACATCGGTCACTTCCGTGCCGCATCGAAGCTGCTGGAAGGCAAGCGCGACATCCCGGTCAAGCTGTGGGTCGCGCCGCCGACCAAGATGGACCAGAAGCAGCTGACGGAAGAAGGCCACTACGGCGTGTTCGGCACGGCCGGTGCGCGTACCGAAATGCCGGGCTGCTCGCTGTGCATGGGCAACCAGGCTCAGGTGCGCGAAGGCGCGACGGTCATGTCGACGTCGACCCGCAACTTCCCGAACCGTCTCGGCAAGAACACGAACGTGTACCTCGGCTCGGCGGAACTGGCGGCGATCTGCTCGCGCCTGGGCAAGATCCCGACCAAGGAAGAGTACATGGCCGACATGGGCGTGCTCAGCGCGAACGGCGACCAGATCTACAAGTACATGAACTTCGACCAGATCGAAGACTTCAAGGAAGTGGCCGACACCGTGCAGATGTAAGCACGCAGTCGCGCTGCGGCGGGTGGTCGACGTCGCAGCGCCACCGCACAATGGCGCCGCAGGCTGAAAGTCCTGCGGCGCCATTTTTTCATGCGGCGCCGGGCGACGGTTGCGCCAGTGCTCAGTCGTACAGCGCGAAGATCCGTTCGGCCAGGTCGAAAGGCAAGCCTTCGTCGTACCCTTCCTCGTCGATATCGACATATTCGCGGCCGTCGGTCGGCTGCAGCATCCGCGCCGGCACCGGCCGCGCGACCGGTACATCGGGATAATCGTTCGGGCCCGCGCCTTCGAAATCATGCGGATCGAACCAGATCCCGTGATCGGCGTAATAGCCGTCCGCGTAACGTTGCTCGATTTCGCGCAGCAACCGGAACGTATCGAGTTGATACGACGCGTCGCCCAGATCGCTCTCGTTCGCGTACTGCACGAACCACGCGGCACCGAGATTCCAGTAGATCAGCAGCGCGGTCGCGCGATCGACGTTGTGGTTGTCGAGCAGCCAGCGCAACGCGCGCCCGTTGCCGTCGTAGTTGGAGCGCGCGGCGAACCGGTGCCACTGCCCGGGCGTTGCGCCCTCGAGCCAGGTCCGGACGATGTCCCAGACTTTCTGTTCGATTTCGGATTCATCCATGGAAGACGTCCTTGCGGAATGAGCGGTAACGGGAAGATCTTCGACGACCGGCGATGCTGTCGCCGCTTCGCGACACTCACGCGGCATCGCCGCCCGGTTCGCGCCGGATCACCAGCTCGTTGAAGCCGGTGCCCGCGTCGGGCTCGCGCGAGAAGCGATGCGCAGGCAGCAGCACGAGCAGGATTTCGGCGGTCGTGCGCACCATGCAGCCGCTCGCCACGTGGCCGCCCGTCACGCGGCCGTCCGCATCCGAGATGGACATGTGCAGGTGCGCGCCGTCCGGCGACACCGAGCCGGCCAGCGTCAGGATCTCGAGGTCGCCGCGCAGCTCGGTCGGCTGGTCGACGCCGGCGAAGCGCAACTGCGCGACGCTCAGGTTGCCGATGCCCTGGATCACGAAGGCGGCGTGCGCGTCATGCTGGCACAATGCCGCCTCGATCGCGCCGCGCAGGTCGTCGCCGGGGGAAAGACGCAGGGGATGGGCTTGCATGGTCGGGAACCCGCTGGTGGACGTGGTGTCGACAAAGCGTACGTTCTGTCCGTGAATCCGGCAAGTCACCCACCTGCGGAACAGCGGCGCATCGACGTCACACGGCAAACCGCTCGCTCGCGAATTGCGCATCCGGCACGCCCGCCGCCGCTGCTACCTCGCGCACACCCTGCACGAGCGGCGGCGGTCCGCACACATAGATATCCGGCGGCGCGCCGACCTGCACAAGCGCCGCACGCAACGCGTCGACCGGCGTGCCGCGATACCCGGCCCAGTCCGCATCCGGCCGCCAGACACACAGATCGACATGCAATTGCGGCAGCTCGGACTGCAACCGTGCGAGTTCATCGAGCATGAACAGTTCGCTTTCCTGATTGACGCCGAAGAACAGCCGCGCGTCGGCCATCTCCTGATAGTCGGCCATGCGCCGCAGCATCGACAGGATCGGCGCGAGCCCCGTGCCGCCCGCGACGAACCAGCGCGGCCGCAGGCTGTCCGCGAACAGCCCGAAGCCGCCCATCGGCACACGCACGGTCAGCGGATCGCCCGACCGTGCACGCTCGCGCAGATACGTCGAGAACCAGCCACCCTGCCGCAGCCGGATCAGGAACTCGAGACGGCCGTCCCAGTTGCTCGTATTCGCGAGCGAATACGGGCGGCGCAGGCCGCTGCCCGGCACCTCCACCTCAGCGAACTGGCCGGGCTCGAATTCCACGGCCGAACCGGATGCGTCGTCGGGTTCGACCTGCAGCTCGACGCGCATCGTGTCGGCCGCGATCGTCTCGAGCGTCGCGATCCGCGCCGTGCGCACGGGTACCGGATGCAGCAGCACCTTGGTCCGGTCGTACGGCGCGGCGATATGCAGATCGCCGCGCGGCATGGTCCGGCACAGCAGGACCGCACCATGCCGGCCGGCAGGCAGCACGCCGGCGTGGTCGGGCTGCATCTCGTACGCGCCGTCGACGACGGTTGCCTGACACGCGCCGCAACTGCCGCGCCGGCACTGCGACGGCAACGTGATGTCGGCGTCGGCTGCCGCCGAGAGCAGATCCTGGCCGGCATCGCATCCGAAGCCGAACCGCTCGCCGTCGCGTGTCGTGATCTCGATCCGGTAAGTCATCGAACGATCCCGCTCAAGCGGCCTTGCGCGCCAGCGACGCGGCAAGGTCGGACCCGGCGTTGCCGATCGGCTGGATGCCGAACTGTGCGACCAGCACCGCGAGCACGCCCGGCGTGACGAACGCCGGCAGCGTCGGCCCGAGGCGGATATTGCGCAGGCCGAGCGCAAGCAGCGTCAGCAGGACGGCCGCGGCCTTCTGCTCGAACCACGAGATCACGAGCGACAGCGGCAGGTCGTTCACGCCGCAGTCGAACGCATCGGCGAGCGCCGTGGCGATCCGGATCGCCGAATAGCTGTCGTTGCACTGCCCGACGTCGAGCAGGCGCGGAATGCCGCCGATGTCGCCGAACGCGTGGCGGTTGAACCGGTACTTGTTGCAGCCGAGCGTCATCACGACCGTATCGTCGGGCGCCTGCTCCGCGAACTCGGCGTAGTAGTTGCGGCCCGGCGCCGCGCCGTCGCAGCCGCCGATCAGGAAGAAATGGCGGATCTGTCCGGCCTTGACCGCGTCGATGACCTTGTCCGCGACACCGAGCACCGCATGGCGGCCGAACCCGACCGTGATCGTCTCCTCCGGCGCCGTGGCCGGGAAACCGGGCAGCGCCTGCGCCGCGCGGATCAGCGTCGAGAAATCGTGATGCTCGAGATGGCGCACGCCCGGCCAGCCGACCGGCCCCGTCGTGAAGATCCGCTGCCGGTACTGCGGCATCGGCTCGATGATGCAGTTGGACGTCATCAGGATCGGCCCGGGGAAATGCGCGAAATCGCTCTGCTGGTCCTGCCACGCGCCGCCGTAGTTGCCGACGAGATGAGGAAACGCCTTGAGCATCGGGTACGCATGGGCCGGCAGCATTTCGCCGTGCGTGTACACATGGATACCGGTGCCGGCCGTCTGTTCGAGCAACGCGTGCAAATCGCCGAGATCGTGGCCCGACACGAGGATCGCCTTGCCCGCGACCGGTGACACGCGCACGGCCGTCGGCTGCTGCGCGCCGAAGCGGCCAGTGTTCGCGCTGTCGAGCAGTTCCATGACCGTCAGGTTCAACCGGCCGAGTTCGAGCGCCTGCGCGAGCAGCGCGTTCACGTCGTCCGGTTCGCCTGCCAGAAACGCGAGCGCGGCTTCAACACCTTCGTAGATGTCGTCGCGCTCGTAGCCGAGCACCCGCGCATGATGCGCATACGCGCACACGCCCTTCAGCCCGTACAGCACCAGTGCGCGCAGGCCGACGATGTCCGCGCCGACGTTGTCGAGCCCCTTGTCCACGCCGACGGTCGCGGCCTGCGCCAGCAGGCCGGTCAGATCGGCCGCCGGCTGCCACGTCGCGGGCCCCTGCGGCGCAGGCACGATCGTTCCCGCCGCCCGCGCGTGCGCGTCGCATGCGGCCTTCACACGGTCACGCGTCTGCGCCGCTTCGCGCAGCAGCGTCACGAAGCGCGCCGCGTGGAAATTCACGTTGGTCAGCGTGGTGAACATCGCATACAGCACGAACCGGTCCGCGTCGCGATCGGCCTTGCCCGCCGCACGCGCGATCGCGCCGTATTGCGCGATGCCCTTCACTGCATGGACCAGCAGGTCCTGCAGGTCCGCCGTCGTTGCATCCTTGCCGCAGTTGCCTTTCGCCGATGCGCAGCCGGGCCGCGCGCCGGTCCGGTCGGTCTGTTCGCATTGATAGCAAAACACGGTGCTCTCCTTTCTCGATCATGGGGGCGCGGGTCGGCGCGACGGCGGCGGAACGCAGGTTCCTGGCCGCCGGGCATCCCGCCCGCCTCAAGATGCGTTTTGTTTGCATCTTTTTCCATGATGTTTCGGCGCGCTTTTCGCGACCGTGATGCAGATCAAGAAACGGGATGTGTCCGGGTGAGGCAACTTGTCGCTACGATTGCTCGCCGGTTCAGGCGGCGTGTCCGTCCTCGTGTTCGCTTGCGCTGCCGGCATCCGTGCATTCGATGCCCCAGTCGCCGTATCGGTACCAGTCGTCGCCGAGCAATTCGCTCGGGTGCTGCGTGCGGCTGGAGCCGTTGCCGCACCGCATCGCGTGCGTCGGGCAGTAGTTGTCGCATCCCCAACAGATCCGCTCCGGATGCACGGGATGCAGCGGAAATTTCTTGGCCATGATGTGTCGTCTTCCCGGTGTCGTTTCATCCGCTACCGTTCGACTCTAGTTCAGCGGCGCACACGGGCCATGCGGCATTCGTTCGCACCGGCTGCCGTGTGTCGGCTAGGCATGCGCAGGCGATTGGTCTAGTCTGCACGGTATTCCGCGACGCAAGCCGCCAACCCGACCTCCTCCGATGACCACGATTCCGAACCGAAGCGCCCGCCTGCGCGGCGGCCTGCTGGGCCTGCTGATCGGCGACGCGCTGGGCGTGCCGTACGAATTCCACGACGCCGCGTCGATCCCGCCGCCCGCCGCGATCGACATGACGCCGCCGCCCGGCTTTGCACGCGCGCACGACGGCGTGCCGCCCGGCACCTGGAGCGACGACGGCGCACAGGCGCTCGCGCTGCTCGACGCGCTGCTGCACGACCATGCCCTGAATCTCGACACGTTCGCCGGCAACCTGCAGGACTGGTTTCATCGCGGCGCATTCACGCCGGACGGCCGCGTGTTCGACGTCGGCCTGCAGACGCAGCGCGCATTCCACGCGCTGGCGGCCGGCGCGGCGCCGGCCGTCGCCGGGCCTGGCGACGAGCGCGACAACGGCAACGGCTCGCTGATGCGCTGCTTCCCCGTCGTGATGGTCGCCGCATCGCGCGACGCGGCGATCCGGCTCGCGTGCAGGCAGAGTGTCGTCACGCATGGCCACGTGCGCTCGCAGCTTTGCTGTGCGCTCTACAGCCTGACGGCAATGGGGATCGTCGAAGGCCAGCCGGCGCCCGATGCGGTGCGCGCGGCCGAAGACGAACTGCTCGCGCGCTACGAAGGCACGGCCGACGAGATCGAACTGAAGATCGTGCTCGACGGCCGCTTCGATGCGCCGCAAGGCTCCGGCTATGTGGTCGACAGCTTCTGGTCGTCGATCCATTGCCTGCTGTCGACGGGCAGCTACGCGGACTGCGTGAAGCGCGCGATCGCGCTCGGCAACGACACCGATACGACCGCCGCCATCGCCGGCAGCCTCGCCGGTGCGCTGTATGGCGAACAGGCGTTGCCCGATCGATGGGTCGCCACGCTGCGCGGGAAAGAGCCGGTCGAGGGCTGGCTCGCGAAGCTGTGAGCACAAGTCACCGGCGGCCCGTTGAATCGAACCGGGCGGACCGAACCCGGCCGCGCCGAACCACCACATCAACCCGAGAGGTGCTCCAATGCTGCGTGCAATCAATCCCGCCGGCGCCACGATTCCCGGCATTTCACAGGCGATCCTCGTCGAAGGCGGTCGGCCGCTGTATCTGTCCGGACATGTGCCGTTCGATGCCGAAGGCGCCGTCGTCGGCGCCGACCATGCGGCGCAGCTCGATCAGGTGTTCCGGAACATCGCCGATACGCTTCGTGCCGCGGGCGTCGGCTTCGAGTCCGTCGCGCGGCTGACGATCTACGTCCGCGATTTCGATGCGAGCCTGTTGCCGCAGATTCGCGCGGTGCGCGACCGCTGGGTCAATACCGCGTGCCCGCCCGCGAGCGCGCTCGTCGGCGTGGCGTCGTTGTTCCGCCCGGATGTGCTGGTTGAAGTGGACGCGTTCGCGATCGTTCCCGCCGCGCAGTAATCCGGCGACGCCGCGTCACGCGCGGCGATCGCTCGCCAGCAGCCCGTACAGCGCGCTGTCCGACACTTCGTCGCCGACGATCCAGCGTTCGCGCAGCAGCCCTTCCCGCTCGAAGCCCAGCCGTTCGAGCAGCTGCGCCGACGCGACGTTGCGCGGATCGATATCGGCCTCGATCCGGTTCAGCTTCCGCGCGCCGAACGCATGGTCGATCACGGCCGTCGCCGCCTCACGCATATACCCGCCGTGCCAGAACGTACGCCGCAGGCTGAAACCGATCTCGGCACGCCGGCATTGCTCGTTCGCATGGAACAGCACGCATTCGCCGAGCGCTTCGCCCGTTTCCCGCAGTTCGAGCACGCAGATCAGGTCCTGCCCGCTCGCGGATGTCGTCAGGTTGCGCGCGACGCGCTCCGCTGCCTGTTCGATCTGCGTCATCGGCGAGAACGAGAAATAGCGCATCGCCTCCGCATCCGACCAGATCTCGAAGAACGCGTGCGCGTCGGTTTCGCGGAGCGGCCGCAAGACGAGGCGCGAGGTAAGCAGCGTGACGGGTTCGAACAGGGGCATGGCAATGGTCTGACGAAATCGGGACCATGAATTAGAACACGCAAGCCGGACGTCAACAATTGTCCAGGTTCGCAGCGACCGGATCGCTCAAAAACAAAAAGGCCCGGGGAACATCGCCCGGGCCTTTCCGTTCACTTCATCCGACGTTGCGGAATGCGCTTACGCCTCCAGCGCCTCCAGCACCTTCCCCTTCGTCTCGATCCCGACGAAGTGCACGGTCACCGCCGCGATCAGCGGCACGATGCCGATCAGGTAGAACGCCGGCGCGAGGTTCCCGCCGATGATCGCGTGCGGCACGACCATCGGCGCGACGAACGACGCGATCTTCAGCCATGCGCTGCCGAGCCCGCAGCCCGACGCGCGGATGCTCGTCGGATACTGCTCCGGCGTGTAGACGTACGCGGTGATGAACCCCGACGCCATCAACCCGAGCGACAGCGAGCAGAAGATCGCGACGACGTACACCGACGACGCGTGATAGACACCCGCGAACGCCAGCGACAGCGCGCACAGCACGAACGACCACACGATCACCGGCTTGCGGCCGAGCTTGTCGACCAGCAGCGCGGACGCCAGCGACCCGAACACGCCCATCACCGAGCCGATCACCGCGAGGTTCAGCGCGAGTTGCAGCGGTGCGTGATAGAAGTTCTTGTAGATCGTCGGCAGCCACGTCGACAGCCCGTACTGGATGAACCCGCAGGTCGCCCACAACGTCGCCACCGCGAGCGTGCGCTTGCGATACGCGGCGCTGAACAGGTCGCTCATCTTGCGCTTCGGATGCTGGCGCACCATCTCGTCGAACGCGGCCACCTGCGTGACGGGCGGCAGCTCGCCGCGCACCGACGCTTCGAACACGCCGACCGCACGCCCGGCTTCCGGGAGCCGCCCGCGCGACGCGAGCCAGCGCGGCGATTCCGGCACGAGGTGCGTGAGCACGAGCGACAGGATCAGCGGCAGCCCGCCGACGAAGTACATGATTTCCCAGCCGAAACGCGGCACGAGCCACGCACCGAGCGCCATCGACACGAGCAGGCCGATCGGGAACACGATCTCGTACAGCAGTACGAAACGGCCGCGGCCATGCGCGCGCGTGATCTCGTTGATGTACGTCGCGGCGACCGGCAGTTCGCCGCCGAGTCCGAGCCCCTGCAGGATCCGCAGCAGCACGAAGATCTCGAAGGTCGGCGCGAAGCCGCACGCGATGCTCGTGATGCCGATCACGGCCGAGCTCCACGCGATCGCCTTCACGCGGCCGTGCTTTTCCGCGAGCGCGGGAAACAGGAAGGCGCCGATCAGCTGGCCGATCGCGCCGGACGCGATCAGCATGCCGATCTGCGTCGGCGACAGCCCCCATTTGTGAATCAGCAACGGCAGCGTCGCCGCGATCGTGATCACGTCGAAGCCGTCGAAGAACGTCGCGGTGCCGATCAGCACGCGCGCGCGGATCTGCATCGAGTTGGCCGGAAGCCGCTCGAGCCGCGCGATGATCGCGCCGGGCGTGGAGGCGGCAGCTTCCATCGTGGCGCGACCAGCCACGACGTTGTCGAAAGTGCTCATGCGGGGTGTCTCCTGGATCTTTTGCCGGTCTGGCCGTCAGGCAAGCGCTTTGGTCGTGTCTGCCAGGGCTTCCGTATCCACTGCCCGGCCCTGGTTCATCCACTTGCGCGCGAGCTTCAGCTCGCGTGCGTTGTTCACGGCGATGACACCTCTCAGATGCCCGTCGCCCACAAAAAACAGCGTCGCACGGCGCGCGGCGAGATCGCCGCGCACGACGAGCTGCGCATCGGCCGGCAGATCGCCGAGGATCTGCAGGTTCACGTCGTACTGATCGGACCAGAACCACGGGATCTCCGCGTACGGTGCGCGCACGCCGAGCACGGCCTTCGCCGCCGCGATCGCCTGGTTCTGCGCGTTGGCCCACGATTCGAGCCGCACGCGCCGCTTCAGCCAGCCGTTGTGATGGTTCGCGACGTCGCCGCACGCGAAGATCGCCGGGTCGCTCGTCGCACCGAATTCGTCGACGACGATGCCGTCGTCCACCGCCAGCCCCGCATCGCTCGCGAGCGACGCGTTCAGCGCGAGGCCGATGCCGGCCACCGCGAAATCGGCGTCGATCGTCGTGCCGTCGGCGAGCGTCGCGCGCACCTTCGATGCGTCGTCCGGCTGCGCGTCGAGCGACGCGAGCGCCGCGCCGGTCCGCACGTCGACGCCGTTCGAGCGATGCAGGTCGAGCAGGAAATCCGACACGATCTGCGGTACCGAGCGGCCGCACAGGCGCGGCGCGCCTTCGACCACGACCGCGTCGACGCCGAGCTTGCGTGCGGTCGCCGCGACTTCGAGGCCGATCCAGCCGCCGCCGATCACGAGCACGCGCCGGCTCGCGCGCAGCTTCTCGCCGAGCGCGGCCGCTTCATCGAGCGTGCGCAGGTAATGCAGGTTCGGCGTCTTCACGATCGCATCGGGCAGGCGGCGCGACGTGCCGCCGGTCGCGATCACGAGCCGGTCGTATTCGATCGCGCGACCGCTCGCGGTCGTCACCACGCGGCGTGCGCGGTCGATCGACGCCGCACGCTCCGGCTGCCACGCTTCGACGTCCAGCGCGTCGAATTCGTCGGGACGCACGACGCGCACGGTGTCGATGTCGGCGTCGCCGGCCAGCACGGCCTTCGACAGCGGCGGGCGTTCGTACGGCAGATGCGGCTCGTCGGCGATCATCACGAGACGGCCCGTGAAACCTTCCGCACGCAGCGTCTTCAGCACCCAGCCGGCGGCCTGGCCGCCGCCGATCACGACGACCGTGCCCGGCGCGGGCTGCGCGGGCGTGTTCGCTTCGGTCATGATTTGCGCTCCGTCATGAACTTGCCTTCCGGCGCCTTCGCGTTCTTCTGCCGGCGCGTGTTGCCGTCGAGGCCGCCGTCGACGGCCCATTCGGCGAACACGGTCGGGCCCGGTTCGAATTCGCGCGGCTGCCACTCGGGCGTCAGCATGTCTTCGTCCGCGTAGTACTCGATCAGGCCGCCGGCCGGATTCTGGAAGTACCAGAAGTACGCGGACGACACGGGATGCCGGCCCGGGCCGAGTTGCGTTTCCCAGCCGCAGCGATCGATGTGCATGCCGCCGCCGAACACCTCGTGGATGTCGCGCACGGTGAACGCGACGTGGTTCAGGCCGCGCTTGCCGTTCGGCAGCGCGAGCAGGAACAGGTCGTGGTGGCCGCCGTGCGGCGCGCAGCGCATGAACGCGCCGCGGCCCGGATAGCGGTCCGACGTCTCGAAGCCGAGCAGCTCGTGATAGAACGTCTCCTGCGCGTCGAGGCAGTTCGTGAAGAACACGACATGCCCGACCTCGACCGGCTCGGCGCGTGCGTAGATCGGGCTCGGCTGGTCGACGCGCAGCGTCTGCCCCCACACGTTCGACGGCGAGCCCGTGATGTCGAGTTCGCGCTTGCGCGTGACTTCGACGCGGATCGCCATCCCGTTCGGGTCGATGCAGCCGACCGCATCGTCCTGTGCGTAATAGCCGGGCTGGCCGGCGAGCTTCGTGCGCAGTGCGTCGAGTTCGCCCTGCGTCGCGACGCCCCACGTGACTTCCCGCAGCGTCGGGCCCGCTTCGAATGCCGGCGGCAGCGCCGGATCGTCGGCCTTGACGGCCAGCACGGTGCAGCCGTTCAGCGTCTCGAAACGCGCGCGCGTATCGTCGTGCGCGACTTCCTTCATCCCCCAGTCGGCGAAAAAGCGCCGGCAGGTCGCGAGGTCGTCGACACCGTACGTGATCTGCTCGATTCCCAAAATGCTCATTGCGTCATTCCCCTTCGCTCAGTTCGCCCACGGCAGCGGCGCGTCGTTCAAGCCCCAGTAGAGGCTCTTCTGCTGCATGTACTCGCGGATGCCGAGGCGGCCCTTCTCGCGCCCCATCCCGCTCTCCTTCCAGCCCGAGAACGGCGTGGAAATCGAAAACAGCTTGTACGTGTTGATCCACACGGTGCCCGTTTCGAGCGCGCGCGCGATGCGCCAGGCGCGCTTGTAGTCGCGCGTCCAGATACCGGCCGCGAGGCCGAACACGCTGTCGTTCGCCTGCGCGATCAGCGACGCTTCGTCGTCGAACGGCATCGCGACGAGCACGGGCCCGAAGATTTCTTCCTGGCAGATGCGCGCGCTGTTCGGCAGGCCTTCGAGAATCGTCGGCTGGTAGAAGAAGCCGTGCTCGCGCCCGTCGCCCGACGGCCGCTCGCCGCCGCACAGCAGGCGGCCGCCTTCCTCGAGGCCGAGCGCGACGTAGCGCTCGACCGATTCGCGATGCTTCGCGGTGATCAGCGGCCCCATCTGCGTGTCGGGACGCGTCGGGTCGCCCACGCGCAGCTTGCGCGCGCCGGCCACCAGGCGCTTCATGAATTCGTCGTACACCGCGCGCTGCACGAACAGCCGCGAACCGGCGATGCACGCTTCGCCCGACGAGCTGAAGATGCCGTACAGCACGCCGTTGACCGCGTGATCGAGATCGGCGTCGTCGCACACGATCGTCGGCGACTTGCCGCCGAGTTCGAGCGACACGGGCATCAGCTTCTCGGCCGCGATGCGCGCGATGCCTCGGCCCACTTCGGTACCGCCCGTGAACGAGACCTTCTTCACCAGCGGATGGCGCACGAGCACGTCGCCGATCACCGAGCCCTTGCCCGGCAGCACGCTCAGCACGCCCTTCGGCACGCCGGCTTCCTCGCAGATGCGCGCCAGCGCGAGCGACACGAGCGGCGTGACTTCGGCCGGCTTGAGCACGACCGCATTGCCGCCGGCCAGCGCCGGTGCGAGCTTCTGCGCATCGGACGCGATCGGCGAATTCCACGGCGTGATCGCCGCGATCACGCCGATCGGTTCGTACACGCTCATCGTCAGGTAGTCGCCGCGCGACGGCGTCAGTTCCTCGTCGAGCGTTTCGAGGCACGCCGCGAAATAGCGGAACGTGTTCGCGGCGCTCGCCACCAGCACGCGCGTCTCGCCGATCGGCTTGCCGTTGTCGCGACGCTGCAGGTTCGCGAGCGCCTCGTGGCGCTGCATGATCAGGTCGGCGATGCGGTACAGCACCTGCGCGCGCTGGTGCGGCTTCAGCCCGGCCCAGTCGGCGCGGCGCCACGCGGCGTCGGCAGCCTCGACGGCTTCGGCCGCGTCTTCGGCGTTCGCCGTCGACACTTCCATGTTCACCGACTGGTCGGCCGGATAGATGCTCGCGTAGGGCGCGCCACGGCCGCGCCGCCACTCGCCGCCGATCAGGATGTTGCCGTCGGGTACGAGGCTCGTATCGAAAGGAGTCATGTCACAAGTCCCACAAATCTGTCTCTGCACGTCCGCCCTCGCCGTGGCGCGGGCAGACGGTCCAAGGCCCGGTCAGATCACGCAGCGGGCCGCGCGGTTGCGCAGCGCGCGGATCGCGCTGTACGCCGTCAGCGCGGACGTCTTCGGGTTGTCGGGCAGCGGCTTGCCGCTCATTTCCAGCGACATCTCGCCGAATGCGCCGCGCGCGGTGATGCGGTGCACGTTGCGCTCGACCGCCGGATCGGCGATCAGGCGCACGTGCGTCGCGTCGAGGCCGAGGCCCGCGAGCGCCACGGTGGCCGCGACGTTCGCGTTCTTCGGATACAGCCGCGCGGCATCGCGCGCGGTGCCTTCGAAGATCACCTTTTCCTCGGTCATCGCGCGCAGGTCGCACAGCGCCTCGGCCGGCGTACCGAGCCAGCCGAGCGGCGGCTTGCGGCCGACGTACAGCACTTCGTCGAGGCCGCCCTGCTTCGCGGACGCCAGCGCGTCGATGCCGCCGATCGCGCCCGACAGCAGCGTCACCGTCGCGCCGCCCTCGTCGGCCGCCTGCGACAGCACGTCGAGCAGCGCGAGGTCGGACAGCGCGCCGATCGACGCGACCGCGCAGTCGGTACCGGCCTTCAGCAGCGGCACGACGTGATCGACGAGCGCGCTGTGGCCCGCGCATTCGAGCGCGAACTCGGGGCGGCGGGCCAGTGCGTCGACCGACGACACGACTTCCACCGCACTGCCGAGCACGCCCTGCACCGCCGCGCGCTGGTGTTCCGGCACGATCACGTGCGCGACGCGCAGCGACGCATCGTGCTCGACCGCGTGGTACACGGCCGCGCCGATCGCACCGAAGCCGATCATCGCGACGTCGACGGGTGCGTGGGCGTTACGCATACTGGCGCTCCGTCGGCGCTTCCTTCTTCACCGGCGGGCCCGCGAAGTTCGACGCGAACGAGCCGACCGACAGCATGTCGACCTCGACCATCACCGGGCCTTCCTTCGCCATCCCGTCGCGCACGATCGCTTCGGCGTCGTCGAGCGACGTGATCCGGTAGTGCGTGAGGCCGAAGCTCGCGCAGAACTGCGCGAAATCGGGCTGGTGCAGCTGCACGAAGCAGCGGCGGCCGCCGTAGTGCGCGTCCTGGATGTTGCGGATCACGCCGTAGCACTGGTCGTTCATCAGCACGATCATCACGTTCGCGTTTTCCTGCACGGCCGTCACGAGCTCGCCGACGTTGACCATCAGGCCGCCGTCGCCGACCAGGCAGACCGTCTTCGCCGCCGCGCCCGCGAGCGCCGCGCCGATGCCCATCTGGATACCCTGGCCGATGCCGCCGCCGAGCGCATGCACACCCGAGCGCGGCTCGAAGATCTTCAGCAGGCGGTTGCCCCACGTGCTGTTCGAGATCGTCACGTCGCGCACCCAGTTGTAGTCGCGGCCGACCGCGCCCTGCAGCGTGTCGACCAGCTTCTTGTAGGGCCCGAGGCCTTCCGCCACGCTGGCGACGGCCTGCTCGCGCGCCGCCGCGAGATCGGCCGCGAATTGCGGATCGACCGACAGGCGGCCTTCGAGGCGGTCGGCCAGCTCGGCCAGCACGCGCTTCGAATCGCCGTGCACGAACAGTTCGTTGCGGTAGCCGCGGTTGTCGGCGAGCGCCTCGGCATCGACGCGGAACAGCGGCTGCGGCAGCGCGAGCTTGTACTTCAGCGTCTCGTTGCCGCGCAGGCGCGAGCCGACGACGACGAGCGCATCGCAGGTCTTGTAGAACGCTTCGACGGACGCGTGCACGTTGAACGCGCCGAGCGTCGCCGGGTGATCTTCGGGCAGCACGCCGCGGCCCTGCACGCTCGTCACGACGCCGAAGCCGAGCTTCACGAGGCGCTCGACTTCCTCGCGTGCGTGGCGCGCGCCGCCGCCGAGCCACAGCAGCGGGCGGCGCTTCGCCGCGAGTGCGTCTGCAAGCTTCGCGACGCGTGCGGAATCGTGCTCGCGCACCGTGACATGCGCCGGGGCGAGGTCTTCCGGCCATTCGATTTCGGCGGCCTGGATGTCGATCGGAATCTCGACCGACACGGGGCCCGTCGGCGCCGTCTGCGCGATGCGCACGGCTTCGCGGATCGTCGGCAGCACGGTTTCGACGGTGCGCACGCGGAATGCGGCCTTCGAGATCGAGTCGAGCATCGACAGCTGGTCGGGTGCTTCGTGGATGTACGCCAGATCCTGGTCGAGGTAAGGCGTCTCGATCTGCCCCGTCACGTGCAGCAGCGCGGTGCCGGCCGTCAGGGCCTCGACCATCGCGCCGGCCGCGTTGCCGGCCGCCGTGCCCGTGCTCGTGAACGCGACGCCCAGGCCGCCCGACACGCGGGCCAGGCCGTCGGCCATGTTCAACGCACCGGCTTCACCGCGCGCGCCGACATACCGGATGTTGCCGCGCGAGTTGATCGCGTCGAGGATCGGCATGTTGTGGATCGAGATGACACCGAATGCGGTTTTCACGCCGCACTGCTCGAGAAAGGCGGCAATCAGCTCGCCAACCGTGGTTTTTTTAGACATGGCGTGCAAAGCCTCCAGAAACGTCGATATGGCTGCCCGTCGTGTACGACGACAGATGCGTTGCGAGATAAAAGAGTGCCCAGGCGGCCTCGTCAGGCTTGCCGAAGCGGTTCAGCGGAATGTTCTTCTTGCGGGCGAGCGCGCCCGTCCAGTCTTCCCAGCTTTCGCCGGGCTGCGCCTGTGTTTCGTAGCGCCGGCGCCATTGCCCGGACTCGACGATGCCGATCAGGATCGAGTTCACGCGGATGCGCTGCGGCGCGAGTTCGGTCGCGAGCGACTTCACGAGGCTCAGCACGCCCGCGCGCGCCGACGACGTCGCGACCATGTGCGGCTCGGGCTGCAGCGCGAGCAGCGAGTTCACGCACGTGACCGTCGGCGCCTGCGCGTCGCGCAGCAGCGGCAGGAACGCACGCGTCGGGCGGATGATGCTGAAGTACTTCAGTTCGAGTTCTTCGCGCCATGCGTCGTCGGTCGTGTCGGCGAAGGTCGACACGCGGCCCTGGCCGGCGTTGTTGACCAGCATGTCGGCGCGGCCGAAGCGCGCGGATACCGCTTGCGCGAACGCGTTGACATCGGCTTCGTCGAGCACGTTGCAGCGCACGGCCAGCAGTTGCGCATCGGCGTACTTGTCGCGCAGCATCGCTTCGGCGCGCGCAAGGCGGTCGCTGTCGCGGCCGCAGATGGCAACCGAGGCGCCGGCTTGCAGGAACCGTTCGGCCGTCGCGAGGCCAATGCCGGACGAACCGCCCGTCACCACCGCAACCTGCCCGGTCAGATCGATCTGAATCATCGGAGTCCTAAAGCTTTGAGAAACGTGTGCTCGTCGTCCGAGCGGTAATTGAGCCGCCGCGACAGTTCCGCCGCCGCGCGCTGCACCTTGTCGATCAGCCCGTCCGCGATCAGCGCCGCGTCGATCTCCGGACGCGGCACCGTCACCGTGATGCACGCGACGATCTTCTGCGTCTCGTTGCGCACCGGCGCCGTCACCACCGAAATACCGCGCTCGAACGACGAATTGCTGACGCCGTAGCCGCGCAGCGCATCCTCGCGGATCACTTCGTACAGCGCGTCGACCGTTTCCGGCGTCGCGCTCGTCATCCGGTTCAGCGTGCCTTCCGGATACAGCGCGTGCAACGCCTTCAGCGACAGGTCGCCCATCAGCACGTGGCCGTGGGTCGTCGCATGCGCGGGCAGGCGCGTGCCGACGTTCACGCGGATCGAGCTGAACACCGGCGACTGGCTCTGCGCCTTCGCGACGAACACCACGTCGCGGCCGTCGCGGATCACGATGTGCGTCGTGAAGCCGGTCGCATCGCGCAGGCTTTCGATCACCGGCAGGCCGAGATCGGTCAGTTCCAGCGAGCTCAGGTATTCGAAACCGAGCCGCAGCACGGCGATGCCGAGCTTGTAGTTGCGATCCTTGTCCGCGCGCTCGAGGAACCCGAGCGATTCGAGCGTCTGCAGCAGACGGAACACCGTCGTGCGCGGAATGCCGAGCCGTTTCGACAGTTCGGGCGCGCCGAGCACCGGCTCGCGCGGCGAGAATTCGGCGAGAATCCGCAGCCCGCGTTCGAGGCCCGGCACCACATAGTTGGCGTCCGACTTCGTGTTCTCGGGCTCTTGTTGTTGCAGCGGTTCGCTCATGCCAGCCCCCGCTGTGGGTCGCACTGGCGGCAGAAGCCGTCGATCAATGCGGAATACACGGCCGGCGCTTCCACGTAGCCGGCATGGCCTGCTTGCGGAATCACCTGCAGCGCGACGTGCGCGGCCGTGGCGATCCGTTCGCACGCGGCGGGCGGCGTGATCGCGTCGTTCGCGCCGACAGCCACGGCCGTGCGGCCGCGGAAGCCGGCGAGATCGGTTGCAAGATCGGCGTTCGCGAGCAGATGCGTGGCCTGCGCATAGCCGGCCGGCACGATGCGCGCCATGTTCCAGCGCACCCACGCCTTCGCTTCCTCGTTCGCGAAACCGGACAGCATGTTGCCGCTGCGCTGTTCGGCGAGCCCGGCCGGGCCGAGTTCCGCGAGCATCGCGAGCCGCGCGTCGCGGCGCGATTCGCGCGTTTCGGCCGGTGCGCTGCCGTAGCCGCCCGCGGGCGACACCAGCAGCAGGCCGGCAATCCGCGCGGGCGTCACGCGGGCGAGACCGCCCGCGATGATCGCGCCGAGCGAATGACCGACCAGCACGCAGCGTTCGATGCCGAGTGCCTCGAGCCACGCGTTCAGCGCTGCCGCGTAGTCGGCGGCAGCCGGCGACGCGCCATGCACGGGCGTCGACACGCCGTAACCGGGCGCATCCCACGCGAGCACGCGGCGCGACGCGCCGAGCGTGTCGAGCTGGCGGACCCACGATGCGGCGCCCGAGCCGATCCCGTGCAGCAGCACGACGGGCAGCGTGCGGCCCGCATGCTGCGCGCCGGCCTCGCGATAACCGATCGTGCCCGCCGCGCCGGCCGCGCAACGCTGCTCGGGAAACTGCCCGAGCAGCGCGGCGAACGCCGCGGTGCGGTCGCGTTCACGTTTGTCGATGACACTCATTGCTTCACCCGCTCCGTCTCAACGCTTGATCTTCGCGAGCGGCGAATCGGGCGGATACGTCGGCGTGATCGGCTTCGGCGAACCGAGCATCACGCACATCAGCGCATCTTCCTCGCCGATGTTGATTTCCGTGCGATACACGCCCGGCGGCACCGAGATCAGGTCGCGCTCGCCGAGGACCGCTTCCCACGTCTCGCCGTCGCGCTCGCAGATCACCTTCATCTTGCCGCGCAGCACGAAGAAGATTTCCTCGACGTCCATGTGGATGTGGCTCGGGCCGATGTTGCCGGCCGGGATGACCATCGTCGAGAACGTGAAGCCGCCGGCCGGCACCGTGTTGACGTCCTTCGCGACGCCCGTGCCGCCCGTGCCGACGTAGCGCATCTGCGCACGGCGGTACTTCGGGTCGTAGTCGGCCTGGAACTTCAGCGCGTCCCAGTCGTAGCGCCGCGTCGCGTAGCGCGCGACGCGCCCTTCCATCCAGTCGTCGAAGCTTGCGCCTTCCGGCTGGTCCCACGACTTGCGTTCGAGATCGGCGTCCGCCATCGTCCTCTCCTTCATTCAGTGTGAAAACTTCAATTCATTACGAAGCCGCCGTTCACCGGCAGCAATTGACCCGTCACGAAGCGCGCGCCGTCCGACAGCAGGAACAGCACGGGGCCCGTCACGTCGTCCGGCACCTGCGCGCGCGTCAACGCGCGGCCCTGCATGTAGAACGCGTGACGCTCGGCCGGCACGTAGGCGGTCGCCTCGACTTCGGTGAGCCCCGGCGCGATCGCGTTGACCGTCACGCCGTGCGCGCCGAACTCGCGTGCCTGCGCATGCGTCATCGCGATCACCGCCCCCTTGCTCGCGACGTACGCGAGCAGCTTCGGCGCGCCCCACAGCGCGGTATCCGATGCGAGGTTCACGATCGCGCCGCGGCCCGACTGCGCGAGGTGCGGCAGCGCGGCATTGCTGACGAGCCACACGCCGCGCACGTTCACGTTCATCACGGCGTCCCACGTCGACACGTCGAGCTCCGTCGACAGCTTGCCGCCCGAGTTCGTGATCGCCGCGTTGTTGATCAGTGCGTCGATGCCGCCGAGCGCCGCCGCGCCCTGCGCGACGAACGCGTCGACGCTCGCCGGATCGGCGAGGTCGAGCGCAAAGAAGTGCGCAGCGTGGCCGGCTTGCGTGAGTTCCGCGGCAAGCGCCTGGCCCTCTTCGACGAGCACGTCGCCGAACGCGACCTGCGCGCCCGCGGCGACGAGCGCCTTCACGAACGCCGCGCCGAGCCCGCGCGCGCCGCCCGTGACGAGCACGCGGCGCCCCGGCAGCGACACGACCGGAGCGAGCTCAGCCATTCGCGGGCTCCGAAGCGGCGTGGGCCGCGCGATGCGCATCGAGTGCGGACAGGTGCTCCTGCGCACGCTGGCGCAGCATCCGGCGCACGCGCGTGATGCCGACGTCGTGCTGGTACAGGTATTCGTGATCGCGCGCGTGCGGCGCGAGGCTTTCGAGGACGTAGCGGTCCTGCTCGAGCACGTCCCAGTGCAGGCCCTCGAGGCGGTTGCGGTACATGAAGCGCCACACGTCGCGCTGCCAGCCGCTGACCTTGCGCGTGCGCCAGAAGTAGACCTGGCAGTGGTCGCCGTCGACCGGCGTCGCGAAGCCGATGATCCCGAAGTTGCCGCCCGGGCCGAACTTCTGCTTGTACGGAATTGCGAGGCGCATCCACAGGCAGCCCGTTTCGCCGAGCTCGACCCAGTCGAAGTTCACGTCGCGCTGGCCGATCTTCTCGAACATCAGGCCCGTTTCCGTCTTGCGCACGCGCATGTCGGCCTGCTTGTCGCCTTCGGCCATCGAGTGCGACGTCGCGTGCAGGTATGCGCCGTGCATCGGGTCCATCACGTTGTCGATCGCGTACTGGTAATTGCACTTCCAGTTCGACACGCACAGGAAATGGCCGTACTCGTCGGCGACCAGCTCCTCGGGCAGGTTCAGCGGCGCCGGCTCGCCGTGCGCTTCGTCGCCGAACCACAGGAAGATCGCGCCGGCCTTCTCTTCGACCGGATACGACTTCACGCACGTCGTGCCTTCGAGCGGACAGTTCGAGACGGCCGGCACGCGGTTGACCGTACCGCCGCCGTCGACTTCGATACCGTGATACCAGCACGCGATGTTGCCGCCGAGGTTCCAGCCGAGCGACAGGCGCGCGCCGCGGTGCGGGCAGCGATCTTCCAGCGCGTGGACCTTGCCGTCGTGATCGCGCCACAGCACGATCTGCTCGGACAGGCGCGTGAGGCCGACGGGCGCATTCGACACCTGCCAGCTCGGTGCAACGGGATACCAGTAGTTCTTGATGCCGCGGTCGAGATAGTCACGGACCGGGTCGTGTTGGGCTTCGTGTTGTACGGGGGACGTCATCAGTGTGCTCCGGATGCGGTTGTCGTCGGGTCGGCGGTCACGCGCGCGGCGCGCTCATTCCGCGAGCGCGGCCATTTCGGCGCGGAAGCGTTCGGCGGTCCACGCCGTGCCGTCCGGCGCGCGGAAGCCGATGCGGTTCAGGCCCGCGACGACGTCGTCCAGCTCGGTTGCGCCGGCTTCGAACACGCGTTCGAGCGCATCGCCGAGGTCGTTCTCGTACTGGGTCGGCGCGGCCTTGCGGTTCTGCCAGACCTGGTTCTCGACCTGGCCCGGGATCTCGATCTGCCCCTTGCCCGCGACGTTGTTCGGCTGCGGTGCCATCCACGGCTTCAGGAAGGGGTTGAAGTTGACGATCGCTTCTTTCATGTCATTCCACCTTGATCTGGATTTCCTCGCCGGCGAGGCGCACCGCGTACTGCTTCAGCGCGCGCCCGCCCGGACCCTTCAGGCATTCGCCCGTCTTGATGTCGAACACGGCCTCGTGCAGCGGGCATTCGACCGTGCCTTCGTCGACGAACCCCTGCGTCAGCAGCGCGTACGCATGCGGGCACACGTTCTCGAGCGCATACACGTCGTCGCCGACGCGGTAGATCCCGATTTCGACGCCGTCGGTCCGCTTGAACTCGATCGGCGTGTCTTCCGACAGCGCGCCGGCGTGACCGGCGCAAATCCATTGTTCAGACATCTCACACCCTTCCTTCTGATCGACTCTCGGTTTGTTCCGATTTGTTCCATATCCGGAACAGCAGTTTATGGATGGTGATTATAGGAGCGACTTTCCACGAGTAAAACAAAAAGCTGCATGTCCTAGGGAAAACACTGACCGTTGGGTCGGCGATCGCTTCCGGCTGCCTTGTGAAATGTAATTTTTTGTTGTGTTCCGGGGATTTACCGCATTTTTACGGGCATCGCGCACCGATACCGGGCATCGGCCCGAACCCCTTCCGTCCCGAAAAATTTATTTTTGATCCGGCGCTCGACGCCTCTATACTCCATTCCATCAGAGGCACATTGTTCCTTATATGGAACATACAAATGCCCGCCAGATGGTGGCCCCATGCGTGACGGAAGGCCGTCCCTGCACATGCCGCCATGGCACGTTTTCATCAGGTTGGAGATTCAGGAGATCAAATGGTCAAGCATGCGGTAGCAGCAGCAGTGATCGGATTGGGCGCCGTGTCGGGCGCGTGGGCGCAGAGCAGCGTGACGCTGTACGGCAGCCTGGATGCGGGCGTCGCTTACGTGAACAACGTCGGCGGCCATGCAAAGTGGGCGATGATCCAGGGCAATACCCAGCCCGACCGGTGGGGCCTGAAGGGCAAGGAAGATCTCGGCAGCGGCCTGTCGGCGATCTTCCAGCTCGAAAACGGCTTCTATACGAACAACGGCCAGTTCGCGACCGCGAACACGATCTGGAACCGCGCGGCATTCGTCGGCCTCAGTTCGGAGCGCTACGGCACGCTGACGCTCGGCCGCCAGACGCCGCTGTCGTTCGACTATCTCGATCCGCTCAGCACGGCCTACCTCGCGATGAGCTGGTATGCGTTCCACCCCGGCAACATCGACGGGCTCGCCGCGACCGGCAACGTGCCGTACAACAACGCGGTCAAGTACCGTTCGCCGACCTTCGCGGGCTTCTCGGCCGCGGCCACGCTGGCGCTCGGCAACACGACGAACTTCTCGACCGGCAAGTCGGTCGGCGTCGCGCTGAACTACGCGAACGGGCCGTTCAAGGCATCGGCCGTCTACTCGAGCGAACACGACCGCTCGATCCTGATCAGCCAGACAGGCATTACGTCGTTCCAGGGGCAGAACACCGCGAACGGCTACCTCGCGAACAAGGTCGAGAACATCGGCGCGGGGGCGTCCTACCAGTTCGGCGACTTCCTCGTGCATGGCCTCTACACGCGCACGAAGATGCAGTCGAACGGCTATTCGGATACGTTCCAGAGCTACGACGCGGGCGTGAACTACCGCAGCAGCGCGTTCAACACGATCGCGGGCGGCGCGGCGACCACGACGCTGGCCGGCCGCCGCTGGACGCAGGTCGAGCTCGGCGACATCTACGCGCTGTCGAAGCGCACGCAGCTCTACGCGAACGTGCTCTACGAACACGGTTCGGGCGGCGCCAAGGCCGCGTTCTTCACGGCCGGCGCGTCGAGCACCGCGAACCAGGTGATCGTGCTGACCGGGATCCACCACTCGTTCTGAGTGGTTCGGGCACGCGGTGCCTGAAATGCAAAGAGCGGCCCGCGGGCCGCTCTTTTTTTGTGTGCGATGCCGCGCGCAGCGGCCCGTCCGACGGCGTCGACGTCAGAACATCGCGACCTTGTGGCGCGCATGCGCGAACGTCGGGTCGCTTTCGAGCGGACGGTAGTTCAGCCGCTGCGACAGGTCGACCGCCGCGCCGCACACGGCTTCGACGAGCCGTTCCTTCTCGCCGGCCTCGCCGATCTCCGAACGCGGCACCGTGGCGGTGATCGCCGCGACGATCGAGCCCGACTGATCGCGCACGGGCGCCGTCACGGCCGAAATGCCGCTCTCGAATGCCGCCTCGCTGACCGCGTAGCCGAGCCGCGCGTAGTGGCGCACGCGTTCGTACAGCTCGTCGACGCTGCCCGGCGTGCGCTCGGTGAACTGCTCGAGCTTCTTCTCCGGATAGAGCTGCCGCAACGCGTCGCGCGTGAGGTCGCCCATCAGCACATGGCCGTGCACGGTCGCATGCGCGGGCAGTCGCGTGCCGACATGCACCTTCACCGAACCGAACATCGACGTATTGCTCTGCGCCTTGGCGACGAACACGACGTCGCGCTGGTCGCGGATCAGCAGGTGCGTCGACAGGCCGGTCGCATCGCGCAGCCGTTCGAGCACGGGCGTGCCGAGATCGGTCAGTTCGAGCGAATTCAGGTATTCGAAGCCGAGCCGCAGCACGCCGACGCCGAGCCGGAAATAGCGGTCGCCATTCACGCGCTCGAGGAAGCCGAGCGCCTCGAGCGTCTGCAGCAGGCGGAACGTGGTCGTGCGCGGAATGCCGATGCGCTTCGACAATTCCGGCGCGCCGAGCACCGGCTCGCGCGCGGAGAATTCGGCGAGGATCCGCAGCCCGCGCTCGAGCCCCGGCACCAGGTAGGATGAAGCGCCGCCGGACGATTCGTCATCGCCGGGCGTCGCCGGATCGGGTGCGCCGCTCATCGTAGTCTTGACCATGTGGACATGGACGTAAGGAAATCAGTCACGAAACAGGTCATGGATCATCGTGGATATTCAGTCATGCTACCTCAGCGCGCGCGCCGGATCGCACCGGCACGCATCGCCGCGATGCAGCATGCGCATCCACGCCGCCTTGCGGTGTCATTCAAGGTCGAGAGGATAGCAGCGTTGGACGGCGCGACGCCATGCGGAAATCGCCGAACGGCGGGCAGGCCGCCGCACCGCCGAAAGGGCCGGCCCGCGTCCGTTTTGGCACGCCGGCTCGCCTACAGGCGCGACAGGTAGACGCGAATAGTCGAGCGGTCGTACGTGAAGCCGCCGGCCGGATCCCGCTCCAGCACCCGCGCGAGATCGACCGCATACATCCAGCCGCTGCCCAGCAGGCCGCCGTTGATCGCGCGGATCCGGCTGCCGCCGACGGCGATCGCGGCATGAAACACGTTGCCGTTCCGGGAGAAGCCGACCGCGGTGCCGGCCGGAATGCTCGCGTGCCCGTCCCACTGATCGCCGGTCTCGAAGTTGAAGCGCGGCTTCCACAGCTGGCCGATCGTGTCGAGCAGCGTACCGGGCGCGATCAGCGCGTCGGCGCGCAGCAGATACCTGACATAAGCCGCGGCGTCGTAGCAGACACCGCCGGACACGTACTCGTTGATGTTGGCCATCCCGAACATCAGTGCTTGCGCGTGCTTTTGCCGTTCACCGAGGCCGGATTGGGCGACATGCCCGCCTAGCTGGGTCAGTTGCATGGGTAGCTCCTTGTGAGGAAGACGGACACCATCGTCCCGCCAACGCAATACCCTCATATCTTATTACGATATCCGCCGACGTCGACCGGGCTCGGTCGTCACGGCGTGCGCGCCGCCGGCGACGACGCCGGGGCGGCGGCCTGCGCATCGGGATTCGGCGCAAGCCGCAAACGCACGCGCAGCGGCTGCAGCATGTCGGGCGGCGGCGGCTCTGCCAGCGGGCCGGCCGTGAGCAGTTGCCGCAGCGTCGCGTCCGCATCGGGATCGCCGAGCGATGCGAACTCGACGCGCGTCACGGCGCCGTTCGCACCGATCCACGCGCGCACGACGATCGCGGGCGGCGGCGCATCGGCACGCGCGTTCAGCACGCGCGCTTCGAGATAACGGTGCAACCGGTCGGCCGCGTCGCCGTCCGCCTCGAGCCATGTCTGGAACTGCTGTCCGGCAAGCTGGCCGTAGCGGATCCACGTGGGCGGCACGTCGGCCGTTTGCGCGACGGCCGGCGCGGCCCCCGCGACCAGCGCACACGCCACGACGACTGCCCGCAGCCATCCGGATGCGCCCCGCTCCTGCATTCGCTTCATCCCGCCTCCGTTTTCAATCGCCCGCATGCTGCCCGGCGGTGCCCGCTCACCCGATCTCGATCGGCACATACAGCCGCGTGCCGCCACGCTGGACGAGCAGCGCGACGTTGCCGTGCGCGGCATCGATCTCGGTCATCAGCGCGCCGATGCTCGCGACCGGCGTACCGTTGACCGACAGCACGACATCACCGGGCTGCAAACCGGCGCGCGCGGCCTGGCCGCTCGCCTGTTCGACGACGAGCGCCTGGCCGACGCCGAGCCGCTGGCGTTCCTGCTCGGTCGCCGCGCGCAGCGCGAGCCCGAACCGCGCGGGCCCCTGTTCGCCGCCTGCCGACGCCGTGCCGCTGTCGAATGCGCCGACCGTCGCGATCACGTGCATCGCGCGGCCCGCACGCCACACGAGCAGGTCGGCCTGCCGCCCGGCCCGCATGCCCGCGATCGTGCCGAGCAGGTCCGCGGATTCGGCGACCGGCCTGCCGTCGACCGCGAGCACGACGTCGCCTGCCTGCAGGCCCGCGTGCGCGGCCGGGCCGTCCGGCTCGACCATCGTGATCAGCGCACCGTCCGGGCTCGCGAGGCCGAACGAGCGCGCGAGCGCCTGGCTCACTTCCTGCAACGCCACGCCGAGCCGGCCGCGCGTGACCTTGCCGGTGCGCAGCAACTGGTCCTTCACGTCGAGCGCGATATCGATCGGGATCGCGAACGCGAGCCCCTGATAGCCGCCCGTCTTCGAGAAGATCATCGAGTTGATCGCGATCACGCGGCCGCCGAGGTCGAACAGCGGGCCGCCCGAATTGCCGGGATTGATCGGCACGTCGGTCTGGATGAACGGAATCGCGCGCTCGCCGGGCAACGAACGCGATTTCGCGCTGACGATCCCCTGCGTGACCGTGTTCGCGAACCCGTACGGCGAGCCGATCGCCATCACCCAGTCGCCGACTTCGGTGCGCGCGGGGTCGCCGGTCGCGACGACCGGCAGGTTGTGCGCGTCGATGCGGATCACCGCGACATCGGACACGGGATCGCTGCCGATCACGCGCCCCTTGAACTGCCGCTTGTCGGTCAGCTTCACGTCGATGGCGACCGCATCGCCGACCACGTGCCGGTTGGTCAGGATCACGCCGTCCGCACTGACGATGAAGCCCGAGCCGAGGCTTACTTCCTCGCGGTTGCCGATCACGCGCCGCGCGAGAAACGGCGCGAGCGGATGATCGGGCGCGATGCCGGGCGGCAACTGGATGCCCAGTTGCGTGACCTCGCGCGTGACGCTGATGTTGACGACGGCCGGGCCCACACGCCGGACCAGCGCGGCGAAGTTCGGCAGTGCGACGGTCGGCGCTGCGACGCCGGCCGGCACGGACCGCTCGACGGACTGTGCCGCCGCACACGCACACGCACACGCGCACGCGCACGCGAGCACGCCCGCGAGCGCCCGCAGCCCCGTTGCCCGGCCCGTCTGCCTGCCCGCTTTCATGTCGCTGCTCCTCGTCGATTCCGGCCGGCCCGCCGCACGCGCATCGATGCCCCGCGCCGCCCGATCGGCCGCATGCATCACTTCGGCGGCACCGCGACCGGCGCATCGGGCCGCTGCGGCGTGATCGACCGGCCCCAGTTCGAGCCGAAGCGGTTCCGCTCGGTCGACAGGTTGAACGTGCCGAGACGGTTCGACGGCTGCTTCGACAACCGCTCCGAATCCGTCTGCGAGGCACCGGCCTGCGGTTCGGCCTTCGGCTTCAGTTGCCGGCTCAGGCAGTCGTATGACAGTGCACGCTTGCCGTCGACTTCCGCGTCGACGCACACCGGCTTCGTGGCCGATCCGGGGCTGGCCGGCGCCGGTGCGTGGCTGTCTTGCGCGTGTGCACCGGCCGCCAGCAGCAGGCAGACGATCGTCGCGCATCCGTTTCGTCGCATCTTCATCGGCGCCTCCTTCCGTGATGTCATCGCGCTTGCGCGGCCGTACGTGCGAGAAAACGCTCGAACGCCGCGCGCTCGGCCGCGTCGACGGCCGGCTCACGCGCATCGGCCTGCTGCGTCCACGCGTCGCGCATCCCGTCGACCGGCTGCCACGCGTGCACCTGCGCACCGGTCGGATACGGCGTGACGAGCGGCTCCCGATAGTCGACGCGAAACAGCGGCGGCGCGGTGCTGCCGGCCGTCCACAGATCGCCGACGTCGCGCACGCTCGCGTCGAACCAGAACCGCACCCAGCGCACGGCGGGCGCGCGCGCGTCGTCGGCCGGCACGTCGGCGCCCGACGCTTCCGGCACGCGCAGGAAGCCGGCCAGCACGAGCAGCACGGCCGCGAGATCGTCGTCGCGCAACATCCGGTACGACCAGAGATCCGCGACGTCCACGCACGCGATCACCGCGATGAAGCGCCCGATCGTCAGCGCGGGCCATGCGCGCCGCATCAGCGCGTAGTGGCGCGGCCACTGCGCGACGAAACGCTCGCGATGAAACGCCGCGACCTGCACGTCGCGCGAGCCGCGTATCGTCAGCTCCTCCGGTTGATACTGGCGCGTCGTGAGCACGCACTGCGCGGAACATCGCGCGCTCCGGTGCCGCGCATAGCCGCCCGCACCGGGCAACGGCTCCAGCGCGCCGAAGCACAGCGGGCAATGCGTCGGCCACTCGCCGGGCCGGCCCGGCCACGGGTTCGCCTTCGGCATGCGCGGACGATCGGCGGCGGCCGCGCGACGCCGCCCCGGCGTGCGCGCGTCGGGCACCTCGACGCGCGGCGTCGAACGGACGGTTGCCATGGGCGTGCCTACCGGGCGGTCGCGAGCGCTTTCTTCAGCGCGTCTTCGTTGATCGGCGCGTTCGCGGCCAGCTTCGCGAGATACGCCTGCGCATTCTGCTGCGTGCGCTGCGCGCGCAGCATCGCGCGCAGTTGCTCCTTCACGTCGGCCAGCGGGCGCGGCGCGGCCGCGCGTATCTCGATCAGCTTCACGACGTGAAAGCCGGACGGCGTCTGGATCGGCGCGGAGACCTGGCCCGGCTTCAGCGCGTCGGCCGCCTGCCGGACCGCCGGCACCATCAGCTGATCGGGCACGAAGCCGAGATCGCCGCCGTTCGCGGCGCTCGCCTTGTCCTGCGAATTCGCCTTCGCCAGCGCCGCGAAATCGCCGTTGCGCGCGCGGCTCGCGAGATCGGCCGCCTGCCTGCGCGCCTTGTCGAGCGTCGCGGCATCCGCGTTCGGCGGCACCGCGATGTAGATCTGCGCGACGTGCAGCGCGCGCGGCGCCGTGAATGCGGAGCGGTTCTTGTCATACGCGGACTGGAGCTCCGCGTCCGACGGGTAATCGGCCGCCGGCGCGCTCACCGACGCGAGATAGCTGCGCACGACGATGTCGCGCTGTGCCTGCTCGACCGCCGCCTGCACCTGCGCCTGCTTGTCCCAGCCCTTCGATTTCGCCTCGGCCAGCACGGCCTTCTGCGCGAGCGTCGAACGCACGACCTGGTCGAGCGCCGCCGGATCGGCCGCCAGGCGCTCGCGCCCTTCGGGGCTCACCGTCTTCAACAGCGCCGCGAAGTCGGCCTGCGTGACCGACGCCTGGGCGGCATTCGCGATCACGTCGTCCTGGGCGGTTGCAACGAGCGGCGCGCCCAGCACGAGACTGCCTGCCACCCACGCCCGCATCTTCATGTTCGTCATCATCGTTCGGCTGCCCTCTGGATTGCTCTTTTGAAATGCGGACGCTGCGTCAGCGCGCGCCCGTCAGTGCCACGCGCAGGACGAGCGGTTGCGCCATCCCGCGCGGCGGCGCCATGCCGACCGCCCGGCCGACGAGCGCAGCGTGCAGCGCGGCGTCGAGCGCCGCTTGCCCGGCCGCCGCGCTGTCGACGCGCGTCACCCGTCCGCGCCGGTCGAACCACGCCCGCACCGGCAGCACGGGCCCGGCGTCGCCGGCATCGGCCAGCGCATCGGCCAGCCCATCGGCCCAGCGTTCGACATCGGCGCGCAGGCGGCTCGCGGCGGCCTCGTCGCCGTCGAGCGCCGCCTGCAGCCACCGCGCCACGTGTTGCGCATACGCGCCCCAGGCGGCGGGCGCATCATGCGCGGCCGTCGCATCGGGTCGCGTGCGGCCCGGCAGCCACGCGCGCAGCGCGGCGCCGATCCGGCGGCCGGCGCTCAGGCGGCCGCCAATCATGACTGCGCGGCGGCCTCGATGCCGGCCGCGGCGGCAGCCGCCGGTTCGCTCGCGGCTGCACGCGCCGCGGCCTCCTGTTCGGCCATCGCGGGACGGTTGCGCAGGTGCAGCAGGAATTCCTGGATCAGCCGGTCCCACAGCTCGATCGTCGAGCGCAGGTAGCGTTCGGACACGCCGCCCGCGACGACGACGTCCATCTCCAGCGCGAGAAACTGCCCGTGGCTCGCGAGACGCGCGAAGCGCTTGGTGCGGTTCCAGTCCGCGACGAGTTCGGCCGGCAGTTCGCCCTGCACCTGCAGCACGCACGACAGCGTGTAGTCGATGTACGGCAGCGCGGCGAGCGGCGTGTCGGCGCCCTGCGGCGCGAGTGCCGTCGCCGGGTTGCCGAAGCGCACCGCGAAGCCGATGCCCTGGCTCGCGCTCATCAGCTGCACCGTGCCGTTCTGCTCGGCCGCCGTCACGCGGTAGCCCGCCCGGCGCAGCACGTCGGCCAGGCGGTCCGCGCTGATCGCTTCGATCGGCGCATCGTGTGCCGCGCGTTCGTCGCCGGCGTTCGGTTGCTTGTCTTGCATGTCGGTGTTCCCCGTATTCGACGAATCGATGGATTTCAGTGAGGTGTCGGGCCGTGCGCTCACGGTGCGCTCGCCGCCGATGCCGGTGCCGCGGCGGCCGCCCGTGCGGCCGGGTCGTACTTGCCCGCATACAACGCATCGCCATAGCGTTGCGCGAGATCGTCGTACTTCACGCGCGCCGACTGCGCGAACGGCTGCCGCGACGAGAAGAACGTGCCGATTCCGACATGCTCGTACGCGTCGAGAATCTCGTGCCCCACGCGATACAGCTCGGCATTGTGTGCCTGGCAGGTTTTCAGTTGCGTGTCACGCGCGGCGGCGTCCTTCTGCAACTGCGTGTGCTGCGCATCGCGGGCGCGCGACACGGCAAGCAGGTCTTCGTAGGACGACTTGTATTTCGCCAGCGACTTCGCGTCCTGCTCGCGGCCGGCCCGCTCCTGCGCAAGTGCGCGCTTCGCGGCCGCCTCGGTGCCCGAATCGCCGCGCGCCGCCGCGAGCTGGCCCTGCATCGCCTTCAGTTGCGCGAGCGCGTCGTCGCGCTGCTTCTCGGCCGCCGCCTTGTCGCTCTGCAACTGCGCCTGGCCGTCCTGCAGCTGGCGCAGCTCCTGCACGGTCGAGCGCAGCTGGCTGCGCAGCTTGTCCTCGATGCTCTGCGCATGCGCACCGCCGGCCGCGAACAGCAGCGCGCCGGCCACGGCGGCCGCCAGCATCGTGCGTGTGGTCGTGTTCATTCGCGGCTCCGGTCAGAAGCGAGCATTGAGCTCGATCTGCAGCACGTCGATCGATACCGGCGGCCCGTACACTTCCTTCGAGCTCAGGTAGCGGGCCGACACCCACGTGTCGCGCGCGACCGCATACGCGGCGCCGATCACGTAGCCGCGCGCATTGGTGCCGCCGAGATGGAAGTCGGGATCGTTGAACGCGTCGAGCACGGCGTCCGGCTGCAGGTACTTGTACGCGATCGAGAAATTCCACTGCCCCTTCTCGCGCGGCTCCGGCTCGCCGACCGTCGCCTTCGCGAGGAAGCCGTTCGGGCCGCTGCGATAGTCGGCACGCGTCGCGTTCACCGACGTCGATTCGTAGTTGTTGACCGGCAGCGACGCCGCCGCGAACGCCTTGTTGTCGTTGTACGCGAGGTTGCGCACGTATTCGCCGTCCAGACGCAGCTTGAAGCGGTCGGCCACCACGGTGTCCCACTGCGCCTTCAGGTCGAGCAGCCGGTAGTTGTACGCGAGCCCGAACAGCTGCGGCTGCGGCGTCATCCCCGGCGCAAGGTTCGGGTTCTGCACGATGTTGCGCAGCGCGATCAGCGTGTTGCCGCCCTGCATGAACGCGGGCGCCTCGTTGTCGGTGTTGCAGCTCGTCGCGCCGAGATACAGCGCGCACGGCGACGACAGCGTGCCGCGCATGTTCTGGAAGTCGTAGTACGCGACCGCGCCGCGCAGGCGGTTCTTCGCATCGATCTTCCAGTCCGCGCCGAACTGCGCGCCGAACATCCACTTCGTGTCGCTGCCGGCCTTGTCGGTACTGTTCGACGGGAAGTTCTCGCTCGTGTACTGGATCGGGAACACGCCGAGCGTGCCGAACAGCGTGACGTCCGGATTCCACGGCAGCGCATGGCGCAGGTTCGCGGCCAGCCCGTCCATCATCAGGTCGTCGGAGAACACGAGATCCGACTTGAAGAACGGATTGTCGAAACGGCCGGCCGTCAGGTTCAGCCACGAAGTCGGCTTGTACGCGAAGAACGCCTTGTTCAGCCAGATGTTCTTCTTGGCGAAGCCGCCGCCGGCGGTCGACGTGGTCGACACGGGCCCGTTGTCGTTGCCGCTCGCCAGCTGGATGCCGGCCGTCATGTCGTCGGACAGCGTCGCCGTCACGCCGAGCCGTGCACGGTAGCGCAGCAGGTTGTTGCGGTTCTGCGTGGTGTTCTGCGTCGGCAGTTGCGTCGTGTTGGTGTTCGGGTTGATGTCGAACCCGCCGCCCTGGTTGATCGCCGCGAAGTTCGTGACGTTGTTCGCGTTGCGGCTGCCGTAGAAGTGATACTCGTCGCGCACGCGCAGGTCGCCGTCGAGCTTGATGCGCGACACCCAGTCGGGGAACGTGTTCGGCTGCGCCCAGTTCTCGGCCTTCGCCTGCGCGATCACCTCCTGCTTCACCTGGTCGCGGATCTGGTCGCGCACGAGCTGCGGCACGTACGGCACCGCGACGTCGCCCGGCTGCGTCGGCGGGTTGACCACGCCGCCTGCCACGACCGGTGCGCCCGACGCGCGTGCCGATCTCGCCTGCACGGCTTCCGTGCGCGCCTCGCTGATCAGCTCGTTCGCATTCTGCTGCGTGAGCACGCCGCGCTTCACGAGCAGGTTGATCAGGTTGATCACCACGCTTTCCGTCGGCGCGGCCTTCCCCGATGCCGCCTGCGCCTCGAGCGATTGCCCGTGCGCGGCGGACGCGCACGTCAGCCCGAGCGTCAGCACCGCCGCGCCGACACGCGACAGGCGCGCGGGCAGCGCGCCGTTGCGGGGCACCCCACCCCGTCCGTTCATCTTCCGAATCATCGAAGCACTCCGAACAATTTTCGTTTCTTTTCCGGCAGCATCCGCACGACGGCGCTGCCCCATGATTCTTGCGTGGTCTCTCTCGCGCATCGTCATGCCGGCTTGCGGCCCTGGAGCTTGACGAGCACCGGATACGAGGTCGCCGGCGGCGGCACTTCATCGACCCTGCCGAGCGCTTCCACCGCCGCGACGACGGCCGTGTCGATCTTCGCGTCGCCGGTCGACTGCGCGATCGTCACCTTCGTGATCCGCCCCGACGCATCCATCCACAGGTTCAGGCTGCCCGCGAAGCGCGCGCCGCCGGCATCCTGCACGCCCTTGTCCTGCTCGATCGCGCGCTGCAGCACGTACACCATGTATTGCGCGTAGCTCGCATTGCCGAACTTGCCGCCCCCGCCGCTGCCGATCATTCCCGAGCCGTCGCCCGCGCCGATGCCGAAGCTGTCGGTGCCGGCCTGTGCGTCGGCATTCATCGTCATCTGCTTCGGCTGGTTGTCCGACGGCTTCGGCGCGTCGGACGGCTTCGGCGCGATCGTCGGCCGGTCGACCGGCGTCTTGACCTCTTCCTTCACCTTCTCGGGCGGCGGCTTCTGTTTCGGCGGCGGCGGGGGCGGCGGCAACGGGATCACCGTCGTCACCTGCGGCGCGCTCATGCGCTTCACGCCCGCGGTATCGCCCGCGAAATGCCAGATCAGCGCCGCCAGCCCCGCGAGCACGAGCGCGATCGCCACCGGCTTCACGAAGCGGCCGGGGCCTTTCTGCGGCGGGCCGCCGTTATAGGTCATTTCCATCGCGCTAGCCGCCCTGCTTCGCCTTGCCGGTCACGAGCCCGACCTGCGACAGGTCGAGGCGGCGCAGCAGGTCGAGCACGTCCATGACCTTCTGGTACTGCACGGCCGCATCGCCCTTCAGCACGATCGGGAATTCCGGATTGGTGGCCTTCTCGGTGCGCAGCCGGCTTTCGAGCTCGTCCATCGTCACCGGGTACGCGTCGAGGAACACCTGCCCCGAATCGGCGACCGTGATCGCCTTCGTCTTCGGCTTCGCGAGGCTCGCGGACGAGCTCGCCTTCGGCAGGTCGACCTTGATGCCCTGCACCGACGCGGTCGTCATGATGATGAAGATGATCAGCAGCACGTACGCGAGGTCGAGCATCGGCGTGATGTTGATGTCGTCGTACGGCTTGTCGTCGTCCTGAACCTGCATGGTGGTCTCCTGCGTGCGGTCAGTCGGCCAGCATCGCGTGATCGGGCGCGCGATGGGCTTCGGCGAGGCGCGTGACGAATTCGTCGACGAACACCTGCATGTTCGCGGTCACGTTCTTGTTGCGGATCAGCAGGTAGTTGTAGCCGAACAGCGCCGGAATCGCGACGAACAGGCCCGTCACGGTCGCGAGCAGCGCGGCCGCGATGCCCGGTGCGATCGCGTTCACGTTCACGTCGCCGGCCGCCGCGATCGCCGCGAACGTGATCATCACGCCGACCACCGTGCCGAGCAGGCCGAGGAACGGGCCGCCCGAGATCGCGATCGTCAGCAGCACCATCGATTTCGACAGCTTCTGGTTCTCGCGCACGAGCGTCGCGTCCATCGACGCGCGGATCGCCTCGATCGATTCGGACGTGATCACCGTGCGGCCGTTGCCGTCCACGCGGCTGTGGATTTCATGCACGCCGGACTTGTACAGCCGGTACAGCGACGACTGGTACAGCCGGCGGCCATCGGCGCTCGCCTCGTCGACATGCGCGAGACCGACCAGGTGACGCCCGGCCACTTCGCGGAAGCGCTGCACGAAATACTGGTTGGCCTTGTCGACCGTGCCGACGTAGCGCGCCTTCGTCCACATCACGATCCACGACACGAGCGCCATGCCGAGCAGGATCGCGATCACGACCCATGCGTCGACGGTCACCGACTGCACGATCACGCCGAAGTAGCCGAAGCCGAAGCCCGACTGCTTCTCGTCGGCGCCGTACGCGACGAGCTTCGATTCCGAACCCTGCGCGAGCGCGTCGACGGCGAGCGCGGCCGGCGAGCGCGCGATCTTCGACAGGCGCAGCTCGTCGAGCGCGCCCGGATAGGCCGCGAAGCCGGCCGGCGCGCCGCTGGCGTCCGCGCCCACGACTGCCGCGCCGTTCAGCGCGGGCAGCGCCGCCGCGACCTGCGCGGCCTGCTTGCCGTTCACGTAGACAGTCAGGTTCTTGCCGTCGGCCGTGACCGCGAGATACGTCCACTGGTTCGCGGCGACCGGCGGGGCCGCCGGCGTGCGCACCGGCGCCGGATTGCCGGCCGCGCCGTCGACTTCCGCGAACGGCACGCCGTTGTCGAGGCCGATCAGCAGCGCGTTCGCGCCATCGCGGCGGCTGTACAGCAGCGTGTTCGCCGCCAGCGCCGACGGCTTGACCCACGCGCTGAACGTGAAGCTGCCGCCGGCCGGCACATTCAGCGACGCGCTTGCCGGCAGCGTCAGCGACCCCGTGCCGTCGAACCGCGCGCCCTTGCCGACGATGCCGTCCTCGACCGTGCGGAACGACGCGTTCTGTGCGTTGTTGGCGTATGCGGTCATATCCTTCGGCGGGGCGCCGGCCGCACCGTTGAAGTGGTAGACGAGCGTGTAGTCGGCATCGAACGTCTCGGCCGGCCGGCCGCCGTCCGGCGCCTTCTTGTTGCCGTAGTACATCCAGATCGACTCCGCGGCGCCGGCCGGCATCTTCGGCACGTCGACCCAGATCAGCGCGACGCCGAGCACGGGATCGTATTGCTCTACATGGAAATTCAGCGGCGTCTTGTCGTCGGCGGCGACGAAGCGGATGTCGGCGCCGTTGTCGGCCAGCCCGTCGAACTGGAAGTTGCCGGAATGCAGGCGGATCAGCAGCGGCACGCGGCCGGCCGACTCCGCGAGGTTCGCGCCTTTCGCGCTCGCGTCGATCGTGATCGCCTTCCGGTACGACCAGTCGTTCTGCCACCATGCGTTCGCGATGCCGGGCAGCACGCCGAGCATCACCGCCAACAGGAAAAACAAGACTCGCTTCACGATCCACTCCCCGAATGTGCGGGCGCCGCGCTCGTCGCATCGCCCCGCCACGATCAAAAAAAATCCGTCAGAACCCCAGCCTCACGTAGAAATCGAACCGCGGGCTGTATTGCCGCGTATAGACACCCGCCTTCAACGGCCAGCCGGCCTCGAAATCCGCGCTCGCATACTTCATCAGCTGCAGCCGCGTGCCGACGCCGACGCTCATCAGGTTGAAGCGCGACGTCTGCTCCGGCAGCGGGCTCAGCAGCCACAGGTGCGCCGCGTCGAAAAATGCGTGGAAGCGCCACTCGTTCAGCCGGCTGCCGACCGCGCCGCCGAGCCACTTCGCGACCGACGGGCTGCGCAGCTCGACCGACGCGATCACGCCGCTGTCGGCCGTGTTCTCGGCCTGCATGTAGCCGCGCACGCTGTTCATCCCGCCCGCGGCGAACTGCTCGCTCGACACGAGCGGCGAGTTCGAGATCTGCGCGTTCACGTGCGCATTGGCCTGCATGTCGTTCGCGAAGCGCTGCGTGTGATTGACGTCGAACTTGCCGTACACGAAATCGGGCGTCGCGTTGTAGCGCTTGTTGTCCCAGGCGCCCCAGTCGCTGCCGAGGCCGCGAATGTTCGTCGTCAGCGACGCGGAGAACGACGTCTGCGAGTTCTTCAGGCTCAGCTGGCCGTTGTACGACAGCGTCACCGGCACGTACGTGAGCGGTGCCGTCGAGCCACCCTGCCCGGGCAGCGACACGTCTTCGTCGTAATGCTTGCGGTCGATCTCGATGCTGACCGAGTGCGCGTAGGTCTCCGTCGCCGGCAGCGAATAGATCGCGGTGAAGCCATACGTGGTGCCCTTGCCGAGCACGTTGGTGTTGCCGACCGACGCGACGTTGCTGTCCGAATGCACGACCGTCGCGAGGAAGCTCCAGCGCGAATCCTTGATCGGCGCGAGATACGAGAACGCGTAGACGCGCGCATCGTTCGGATGCTGCGGCGCGATCACGTAGGTGCCCGAAATCACGTGGCCGAGCTGCCACAGATTCGAATAGCTGAGGCTAGCGGTCGTGCGCAGCGTCGACGTACCGGGGCTGTTGTCGTTGTTCAGTTCGAGCGAGCCGTGCAGCGGGCTGTGATCGTCGACCTTCAGGTCGACGTCGACCGTCTGCGGCAGCGACCCCGGCTTCAGCACCGGAATCACCTGGCGGTCCGCCGAGCGGTTCAGGTCGGAAAGCTGCTGCTGCGCCTGGTTGAAATCGGGCACCTGGCCTTCGGCCAGTGCAGGCACCGCATCGCGGATGTTCTGCGGCGAGTTGTATTTCGCGCCATCGACGCGCAGGCGCCCGACCTTCGCCTCGGTCACCTGCAGCAGGATCACGCCGTTCTTCACCTGCTGCTGCGGCAGCTCGACGACGACCGACTGGTAGCCGCGATCCTGGTACGCCTTCTGCAACGCATCGCGTGCCGCGTTCACGTCGGCGAGCGTGCGGCCCGGCCCTTCGAACGGATATACGGCCTTCTCGATCTCGAGCGTCGGCAACGTCGTGTTGCCGCGCACCACGAAGGCATTCACGTCGAACGACTGCGGTGCGGCCGGTGCCGCCTTCGCGGCCGGCGCGGCTTCCTGCGCATGAATGCCCGGCGCGACGCTCAACCCTCCGGCCAGCACGGCGCCGGCCAGGCATCGGCCATTCAGCCGCCATCGTTCGCGTGACTTGCGGTCTACTCTCGGCGGCATGCGCCATTCCCCTTTGTTGTTCCGGATCGCAGCGAAGCTGAACTGCATAAGCCGCCCGCCCCGCTATCAGTTGCCTGTTTCACTTTGATGACGATTGATTCGTCATCCTTATCATGATCTGCGCATTGCTTTTTCTACCGCCGATCCGAACTCAGCCGTGACGCGTCAATGCCGCCCGCGTATCGGCCTGGAAACCGAACTGGGCCATGGCGAACCGCAACAGCGTATCGACGCACGTCGCGAGCGATGCGCGGCCGGTATCGATCGTGAGATCGGCTTCCACCGGCGGTTCGTACGGCGCCGAAACGCCCGTGAATTCCGGCAGCGCACCGCACCGCGCCTTCACATACAGCCCTTTCGGATCCCGCGCCTCGCAGCAGGCCAGCGGCGTGCTCACATACACTTCACGGAATGCCGGCCCCACGATCGCTCGCGCCGTGTCGCGCATCGCCGCAAGCGGCGAAATGACCGCGACGATCGCCAGCGCGCCGGATTCGCTCGTCAGTGCCGCGACTTCGGCGATGCGCCGCACGTTTTCGAAACGATCCTGCACCGTAAAGCCGAGATCGCGATTCAACCCCGTCCGCAACCGGTCGCCGTCGAGCACCACCGGATGCACGCGTCGGTCGTGCAGTCTTGCCGCCACCGCGTCGGCCAGCGTCGTCTTGCCCGCGCCCGACAACCCCGTGAGCCATAACACGCCGCCGGCCCGCTGCGGCGACGCGCCCCGCCCTGCGCGAGCCACGTCTACCGATAAGGACGAAACGACGCCCGGAAACCCGCAACGATCGATCTTCATCGCGCGCGCTCCCCCGCCTTCACGGGTTCGTCGTCCTCGCGCGGACGCGTCTGCCAGAAGCCGCCCTGCATCGTCACGATCGACGGCGTCTCGGCCCATTGATGCGGGCTCAGGATTTCGGCACGCCGCACGTTCGGGATCACCTGCACGTCGAAGATCTCGTCGACGCCGTTGAAGAACTGCAGGATGCCGAGCACGTCGCCGGTGTTCGCATCGAGCGCCGCGACGCCCGCGACCAGCCCATCCGATTCGCTTTCGATCGGCAACCCCTGCGGGCCGCGTTTGTCGCGCAGCCTCGACAGCCCGACGAACAGCACGCCGCCGTACTCGGCGAGACCGTGCGTGAAGCCCGGCAGCGTCGCGAGCACGCGCCGCGCGCCCGTCTGCGGATCGATCTGCAGCACGTGGCCGCGACCGCCTTCGAGCACATGCAGCCGCCCGCCGATCACGCGCGGCGAATGCGGCATCGACAACCCCGAGGCGACCACACGGCCGGACGGCACTTCCATCACGATGCCGCTGCTTGCCATCCCGCTGCGCCAGCCGAACGGCTCGTTGGTCATCCCGAGCGCGGTCACGAACCGCACCTTGCCGTCGGCGAACGCCATGCCGTTCAGGTGGCAACGATCGTCCGGCGCGATCTCCGTCACGAACGGCGGCTTCCAGATCGGCGTGAAGTTGAAATAGCCGTCGATCACGCTGATGCAGGAATAGCGCGTGTTGACCGCAAGCAGCACGTGCTTGTCGAACGCCATGTCGTGCAGGTCGAGATCGCCGGTGTAGTAGGCCATGCGCGGCACGAACATCGCGTCGTAGTGATCCGGGCGGGCCGGATAGTGCGGCGCGAGCGTCGACACGTTGGCGAACACCATCAGCTCGTGCATCGTCGCGACCGCGAGCCGGTTGCCCGCCACGGCCATTCCCATCGAGCGCGGCAACAGGCACGCGGACAGCGTGGGCACGCCGTCGTCGACGCCGATCACGGCCACGCCGGACGGGCGGCGGCTCACGGCCAGCGAGCACTTGAGCGCCTCGAGCACCTGCAGGAAGCGCCCCGTGTCGCGCAGGTCGATGACCGGCGACAGCGCTTCCGCCTGCCGCGCCGATACGTCGTCCGTCGGCGCACCGCTTTCGCCCGCCGGCCGGGTTTCCTCGAACTGTTCCACTGTCATGCACCTGTCGGCTTCACGCCGCCTGATGAGAAAAAATGCGCGCGCTTGCGTACTCCCGCCCGCCGGCCCGACGCACGCGCACCGGTCGCGAACGGGGCCGCGTACGGCGCACCAAGTCGCAGCTCCCACCTACCTAGACGGAACGAAGCGCGCATTGCCGCAAGGTTTTTTTGCGTGACGTCGACCGAGCCGCCGGCACGGGCGAGCAGTCGACGCAAGCAGCCTGCAATGCGCGCGCAACCGCCCCTCGCGCAAAACTCGCGAGACGCGGCGCATGACCTTGCGTGGCCCCCGTTTCGTGTACGTGTCGTTGCCTGGCCGATGTGCGGCGCTTCGGCGGCCCGCCGTTGCGCACGGACTGCCGGCAAACGAGTCGCCGTCCGGCCGGCCCACGCGCGAAAACGCGACGGGCCTGCGTGCGGCCCGACAATCCTCCGGTTTCAACCGGGAAGTTTTTGTGACATTCCGCTGAAGATATTCACGAAACGCTCGCGAAACACGGCACGCGCGCGCCGGGACTTCGCCGGGACCTCGCCGGGACCGTTTACGCCGCTCCGCGGCATCGCGACGCGCGACCTGCGGCGCGGCAGACTGCCCGCACGCACGAAATCCTGCGGCTTGCGGCCGCCCGCTTCGTCCTAGCTATTGAGAACAGCACACGTCAACGACAGGACACGCCATGTCATTCGCCACGATGCTCGTACGGTGGCTCGCCGGGCGGCTGGCCGGCGCCGCCGGAATGCCGGGCCCGTTGCGGCCGCGCGCCGCTCATGCCGCGTCGATTCCGCCGCTGCGCTGGCGCACGCCGTGGCTCGTGTGGCAGCTGCTGTCGTGGTCCGTGCTCACGCTGCTCGCGCCGCCGATCTGGATGATCGGCACGCTGCTGCTGATCAATCCGTCCAGCGACCAGCCGCTGTTCTGGGCGCTCGCGATGGCGATCGTGCCCGTCGCAAACGGGGTCGCGATCGTCGCGACGAACCAGCGGCATCACGGCACGCCGTTCACGCGGCGCCCGGCGGTTGCCGCGCACATGTTCGCGATCGCGATGACCGTCGGCTGCACGCTGTTCGTGCTGCTGCTGTGGCGCTCGCACGCGATCGCCGGCCTCGTCGGCCCGCTTGCGGCCGACGGCATGCATCCCGCGACGCTCGCAGGCTGGGTCGCGGGGCTCGCCGCGCTGTTCGGCGTCACGTCATCTGCGCATGCGAGCATCGCGCATGCGTGGCTGGCGTTCGAGGTGTGAGCGCGCCGCGCCGACACTGCGGGGGCACGCGGATGCATCGATACGGGACAGGAAGGACGGCGTACGCACGGCGCGAACGCGGCATCGCGATCGTGACGGTGCTGCTCGTCGTCGCGCTGGCGGCGACGCTCGCCGCCAGCGTGCTGTGGCGCCAGCAGGTCGCGACGCGCGACGTCGAGAACCAGCGGCTCGCGACGCAGACGATGTGGATCGAACGCGCTGCGGTCGAATGGGCGCGCGCGACGCTGCGTGCGCAGAGCGCGACGTCGAACGTCACGTTCGTGGGCCAGCCGTGGTCGGCACCCGTCGCCGACGTGCCGCTCTCGGACCTGCTGCCGTCCGACGCGCGGGCGGTCAATGCGGAGCTGTCGCGCGCGTGGATCTCGGGCAGCGTCGAGGACGCGCAGGCGCGCTTCAACCTGATGAACCTCGTGTCGCGCGTCGCGCCCGGCAAGCCGTGGCAGTCCAGCGGCGAAGGCGTGCTGGCGTACCGGCGCCTGCTCGTCCAGCTGTCGCTCGATCCCGCGCTCGCGCAGCCGACGGCCGACTACATGCTGCGCTCGCTGCGCGACGCGAACGGCCCGGGCGGCTGGCCGCTGCAGCTCGTGTCCGTCGACGGTCTCGCGCGCATTCCCGGCTACGACGCGCATGCGATCGACACACTCGCGCCGTTCGTGACGATCCTGCCCGACCTGACCGTCGTCAACGCGAACACCGCGGCCGAGCCCGTGCTCGTCGCCGCGATTCCGACGCTGTCGGCGAGCCAGGCCAAGCGGCTCGTCGACCGGCGCGCGACCGCCTACTTCGTCAGCACCGGCGACATCGCCGAATACCTGCTGCCCGCGCAGGGCGGCAACCCGACGCTGCCGGACGGCTCGGCCGTCGGCGTGAACAGCGGCTATTTCATCGTGCACTGCAGCGTGCATTCGGCACGCATCAACGCGCGCATCGACACGCTGATCGCGCGCTACGGCAGCGGCAATTTCGCGTGGACGTCGGTCATCTGGGTGCGGCGGCTGACGAACTGAAGCCGGATGCGGCACGGGCCGGCGCGGCACATCCTGCCGGCCGGCACCCGCTAATTCAGCGACGATTCGCTCAATGCCACCGGACGCAGGCCCTGCGACGACGCCGCATCGAACGTCAGCCGCGTGAAGCTCGTCTCGCGCACTTCGCCGAGCAGCCGGTTCCAGTCGTCGATCGACACGAGCAGCGCGATCGGCCGGTTGTACTTGGTGACCATCACGAGCGCCTCGCCCGCGTGCCGCAGCGCCTTCGACGGATTGCTGCTGAAGTCGCGCGTCGCCATCGCGATCGTGCGCAGGCTGAACACGTTCGCGGCCGGATCGTCGCCGTCGTCGTGCATCAGGCGCTCGAGCGTCGCCGCGCGCAGCAACGCCTGCGACTTCGCGGACAGCCGGTTGTCACGGCGCCGGCGCCGCTCGCTGCGCGGGTCGACGTGCACGGCGAGCATGTGCACGATCTGTCCCAGCGTCGCCGCCGGCAACTGGTCGTAACGCGCCCACCAGTCCGGCGGCAGCGCGATCATCATGCCCGCATAGGTCGCCGTCACGCCGTCGGCGATCAGCGACGGCAGGCGGCCGACGTCGCGCGCGTCGAGATCGAGCGCGCCGCCGACGACATGCGTCATCACGCTGAACGCGTTGTATGCGAACGCGGCGATCCCGCTCGCCAGCAGCGCCGCGCGGGCGGGCACGGTGCCCAGCGGCGCGCCGCCCGTGACGGGTTCGAGCGCCAGCGGCAACGCGTCGCGCCAGCGCCGGCGCGACAGCGCCACGACCTGCTGCGCATCGAACCGCTCGGCCGGCAGATCGGTCAGCAGCATGACGATGTCGCCCGGCGTCTCCGCACTGCGCCATTCGATCCGCCGAAACGCGCCCGACACGCCGCCCTCGCCGGCCATCCCGACGGATTGCTCGCGAACGCGCCCGCCGCCGAACACGCCGGCTTCCTGCCAGTCGCCAAGCGGCCGGCAGGCGGACGAGCGACCGTATTCGCGCAGCACGAACGCGCCGCCGCGGCGCGGCCAGCCGGACAGGATCGCGTCCGTATCGAAACGCCCGTCGACGATCCACAGCTCGCCGGGCCGGACCGTTTCGAGCAGCGCGCCGACGAAGGCACGCTCGTGCGACCGGCCGCGCTCGCAAGGCAGCAGGTCGACGATCATCCCGAGATCCGGATCGTAGACCGGCAGGACGCGCGCACCGCCCGCCGCCGCATCGCGCGCGGGGTCGTCGCACGCGCGCCCGCAGTCGCAACCGTCGGCCCGCGGCACGCAAGCGTCGCCGGACGCATCCAGCACGCGCAGCCGCATCCCGTCGACCGCGCGCGTACCGTCGGTGCTGCGCAGCGACGCGACCGGCAGCAGCAGGTCGGCGCTGTCCCTGGCCAGCGCGCGCCCCCAGCCGGACCGCCACCGGCTCATGCAGTCGTGCAGCGCCGTCACGGCCGTGCCCAACCCCGGCGCAACGGCCCCCGCGCCATCCGGCGTCCGCTGCCACGCGGCAATCGCCGCGATCGCGTCGACGGCAACGGCAAACAGCGCCTCGCGGATCGACTCGCCGTCGGGTTCGTCGCCGGCATCCGCCGCGGCACCGACCCAGTCGTCGTGCAGCGCGCATTGCAGCACGAGCCGCGCCATGATCGTCATCGGGCTCTGCTCGACAAAGCGTTCCACGATCGTGCGCATCATCGGGTTACCCCACACTGTCTGGTTGATCGCACGGGCCGCCGCGACGGCGTTCGCACTTGACGGAGCGCCGGCGACACCGCAGCATCGTGGGCGACCCGATCCGCGCGACGCCGCGCCGTCGCGGCGGTCCGCCCGCAATCGATGCACGAGGCACCGGCATGTACGTAGATCCCCGCGTGGCGCACGGCCGCGCCCGGTTCGACCTGAGCGGCTCCCCGCGGCTCGTCGCCGACGAGCGCCGCTGGGAGATCAGCGATGTCGTCACGCGCGCCATCGACGATTTCACAGGCGTGCGCAACCGCCGCAACCTGCTGCGACTGCTCGAGCGCCAGATCGCGCCGAAGCTCGCGCGCCTCGGGCTCGAGCCGTACGTCGGCGCGCTCGGTCGCGTCGAAGGGCTGTTCGTCAATTTCTCGACGATGAGCGCCGAGCACGGCCTGCGCGAATTCCAGCTTCAGTTGACGGTGCCCGACCTCGTGCTGCGCAGCTTCGCGTCGAACGTGATCCGGCCGCACGCGGTCGCGCGCTGCATGCAGCGCAACGGCGTGATGTCGCTGGGGGAAATCGAGCACGAGACGCGCATCGCGTTCGTCGCGGCGCGGGTGATGCGCTCGCTCGCGCTCGCGGAAGGCTGGCAGCAAATCGGCGTACCGACGCCGCACGGGCTGTTCGTCGGCACGCTGACCGACGGCGACGACGTCGCGATGAACACCTATTTCCGGCCCGGCGACAACGACCGCCCGTCGCGCTGGAGCGGTTTCGCCGCGCTCTTCTCGACGATGCCGGACGGGCGCCCGGAACAGGTCCGGCACGGCGGCGAACTGCTGCAATGGATGGTCAACCATATCGTGGCCCTGCAAGAATCCGCACCGTTCGTCGAACGCTTTCCCTTTCTGCGCGAGCCGCTGCGCGACGCCGGCGATCCGCTCGACGCCGCGTGGAGCAGCGCACGCGCCGGCCACCGTGCGTGAACGGTGATCCGGGAGCCCGTTCAGGCTCCCGGTCCCGGTCTCCGCCTCTCGGCCCCTCTGCACGGCCCCCTCGCTCTCTCGTATACAAGGTCGCAGCGGGCCCGCCTAACCCGCAGACTTTCTTGCGAGGCCCGTGCGCACGCGGCGCCGCCCCGTCAATGCGTGCGCGGCGACCCGCCCGGCTCGCCGGGCTCCTGGCGGCCGACCGTCTCCAGCACGGCCCACATCCAGATCAGCTCGCGGACCGTGCGTGCATGCTCGTCGCTCAGCGCGCGCCAGCGCCCGAAAGCGTCGAGTTCCCGTTCTGTCGTGTCGCCGGCGCGCAGCCACAGCAGCCAGCGCACCGCGCCCTCGCGGATCGCATCGGCGCGCGTGTTCGCGTCGCCGGAATCCGTGTCCCGTTGCGATTCGTTCATGATCACGCCACCGCCCGAAGCTCATTCGACACACTTTCCCCGCACCGCGCATCGCTGCGCGGCCGGGGCGCTTGCCACCCACGCCTCGGATCCGACGACGCCCCGCCGGGCCGTCATCGAGGACGGCCCGGCGTTTGCCGGCCCTCATGGATTAAGTCGTATCGAAGGGCCGTAACCCGCAGCGCGGGCAGCCCCGAAAGCAGGCGAACGCGCCGCCTGGCGGAGACAGGAAGGAAGAAAGGAACAGAAGCGGAAGACGCGGGAAGCCGCGTCAGCTCAGCAGCACGATGTTGCCGGGCAGGCGCGTGATGTGCGCACCGTACAGGCGGCCGACCATGTCGAGCACGTCGTCGAGCCGCGTGATCGGGAACTGCGCCTGCATCCGGTTCGCGCCGAGCGACGTGCTGCGCAGGATGACCTTGCCGCGCCGGTAGCGGTTGATCTCGTCGACGACGTCCGACAGCGGCACGCCGTTGAACACCAGCATCCCGCGCCGCCACGCGCTGACGGCGCCCGGATCGATCCGCGACACGGGCTGCACGCCGCGATCGTCGTAGACGACCTGATCGTCGGCATTCAGCGTGCGCGCGCCGCGCGGATGCTCGAGCGCGACCGTGCCGGACAGGCAGGTCACGCAGACCTGCGTGCCCGTGCGCCGCACGTTGAAGCGCGCGACGGTCGCCTGCATGCGGCCGCCGCCCGCGACCACCGTGACGGGCTGGATCGGTGTTGCGCGGCCGGCCGGCGGGGCGACCGCGTCGATCTCGGCCTCCCCCGCGACGACTTCGACGCCGTGCGCGGCATCGCTCGCGGGCAGCACGTCGAGGCGCGTCTGCGTATTCAGCTCGACCGTCACGCGCGACGACAGCGCGACGCTGCGCTGCTCGCCGGTGCCCGTGTGGTAATCGGCGGCGATGTCGCCGAGCGCCGGCCACAGCTGCATCGGCGGGCGCACCGCGAGCCACGATGCACCGGCCGCGACCGCGAAGCCGATGAACGCGCGCCGCCCGGTGCGCAGCGTGCGCTCGCGCTTGGCAACGTTTGCCCAGGCAGCGGCCGTGCGCTCCTCGTGCGCGAGTTCGGTCGCCGCCGTGCGCAGCGAGCTCCAGGTGTCGCGCAGCAGGTCGGCGGCTTGCGGACGATCGGCGCACCAGCGCTCGAACGCATCGGCTTCGGCCTGGCTCGCGTCTCCCGAGCGCAGACGCAGCAGCCACGCACTCGCTTCGTCGAGTTCGTCGTGGGCAGGTTGGGCCTGGGCTTTCGTCATCGTCCGGATGCTCAAAATTTGCGCGGGCCGCCTCGCGTGCCCGTGTACGGATCGCCGTCTTCCTGCATGCGCTGCAGGCAGTACTTCATCGCCGCGCTCAGCTCGCTTTCGACGAGCCGCAGCGAAATGCCGAAATGCTCGGCGATCTCGCGGTTCAGCAAGCCGTCCACGCGGGCGGCCAGCAGGATCGCGCGGCGCCGCGGCGGCAGGCCGCGCAGCACGTCCTTCAGTGTCTCGACCTTGCGGCGCGCCGCGACGATGCGCTCGGGATCGGCCAGCTCGTCGGGCATCTCGAGCAGCGTCTCGACATCGTCGTCGTGCAGATGACGCCGTTCGCGGCGATGCTGGTCGATCGCGACATTGTTCGCCATCCCGAGTATATAGGCGTCCGCGTTCGTCACCTGCGTGGAGACGTTCGCGTTCTCGAGGCGCAGCCAGGTTTCGTGCAGCGCATCGGCGGCGCCGTCCTTCGACCCCGTCACGCGTTCGAGCCGCCTGACCAGGTACGCGTAGCGCGTCGCCAGCAGATTCCGGAGCCCGGAGCGGTTGCTGTCGGACATGGCGGCCTAGCCCCGAGCGGCCGGCTGTGGCGCCGGGCAACGGACATGCACGCCGTTGCCGGCCGGCCGCAACAGGATCGTGACCGGCTGCGGCAGGTCCGCCGGCGGCCCATCGTCCAGCTTCAGCGCGCGCAGCGCGCGCATCACCGCCGCGTCGCGGGCGGCCGAACCGCTCGATGCCACCATGTTGACCGCCACCACCGCCCCCCTGTTGTCGATGCGCACCTGCGCGACGAGTCGATAGCTGCCCGGCACGGCCGCCGGCTGCGCGCAGAGCGCATCGATCAGATGCGCCTGCAGCAGGCCCGCGAACGCGCGCCGATCGCCTGAATCGCCGATCCCGTCGATCGGCAACGCCGCATCCGCCGGCGTGTCGGCCGTCGCGGGCGGCGTCTCGACGGCCGGCTGCGCGACGATGATCGCTTCGTCCGGACGCGAGAATTCCGCACGCAACCCCGTTCCGGCCAGCATCCGCTCGAGCGCGTCGCGCGGCGCAAAGTCGCCCTGCACCGGCGCACTCGTGCGCCCGTCGAGCAACGGCGCCGGCGCCAGCACGATCAGCTCGGTGAGCCGCGCGAAGTCCTGCAAGGTCTTCGCGAGCGGCTGCGCGGGCAGATCGAAATGCACCGCGCTGCCCGCCTGGCGGCCGATGGAACCGGTCTCCTGCGCGTGCACGCCGCGCATGCACAGCACGACGAACGCGAGCCACGCGACGAGCGCCAGGACACCGGTCGGCGCCCGTGAACGAGTCATGAATCCCTGGACGGAAGTGGAGTTGCACGCTGCGTGCCGGAGCGCGCCCCCCCGAGAGCGGCTCCGTCGCAAGCGAACGACAGATTGTGAGCGGGCACTGTGACAGTCAGGTGAAGCGTGCCGCGGCACGATTCAATCGCGACGCGTTCGCACATCGTGTTCACGCCCGGTGCCACGCGTCGCTCACGGCCGGCGCACGACGAAGTTGCCGATGCCCGTGCCGACGACGGCCATCCGCTCGTCGCCTGACCACAGCGTGATCGTCACGGGCACGTCGATGCTTTCGCTGCCGAGCACCACGCGCGACGGCACTTCGCCGCCGCCGGTGTAGCGCACCGACACGCCCGTCACCGCGGTGCCCCAGCGGCGTGCGCGATAGAGGTCGTCGGTCATCGGCGCCCAGCCGCCGCTTTCGGTGCGCTGCACAAAGCGATAGCCGCCGCCGACCGGCTGCCACGCGATCGGCATCGACCGCACCTGCGCTTCGTCGCCGGCCGATTCGAGCAGGTTCGCCAGGCGCTGCGCCTCTTCCGCCAGATCGGTGCGGCGATTGCGCGACGGCGCGAGCGTCACGACCGCGACCAGCAGCCCGACGATCACGAGCACGACGAGCATCTCCAGCAGCGTGAAGCCCGCCGCCGCGCGACGCGCGGTGCGCGCGTGGCGTCCGGGCCGGTTCACGACGCGCATGCCGTCACTGCCACGAGCCGATGTCCGCATCGTTCCCCTCGCCGCCCGGCTTGCCGTCTGCACCGTAGCTGAACACGTCGATCGCGCCGTGCGCGCCCGGGTTCAGGTACTGATACGCATTGCCCCACGGATCCTTCGGCAACCGTTCCAGATAGCCGCCGTCCTTCCAGTTGTTCGGCACCGGATCGGTGGCCGGCTTCTGGACCAGCGCGGTCAGCCCCTGCTCCTGCGACGGATAGCGGCCGTTGTCGAGGCGATACAGGTTCAGCGACTGCATCATCGTGCCGATGTCCTGCTTGGCCGCGATGCGGCGCGCCTCGTCCGGGCGGCTCATGATCTTCGGCACGATCAGCGCCGCGAGAATCCCGAGGATCGCGACCACCACCATGATCTCGATCAGCGTGAAGCCGCGTTGCGTGCGGCGACGCGTACGTTCACGCATGCGGCCAGCGTACGACGTCCGGGTTTCGTTGAGGCCCGTCATCATGCATTCACCCTCGCAGCAAAGAATGGAAAATGTCTTCTGTCCATCGCACCGACCTGTCGCCATGAAATCGTTCGACCTGCTTCGCATCGCACCGTCCCGCGCCGATCTCGCCCCGCTCGCGGCAACGCTCGCCGCCGCGGCAGCACTCGTTGCCGTGTCGCTGTGGGCCGTGCGCGTATTGAGCCCAGCCGATACACCGGTCGCGGCGCTCGCACCGCCGCCCGCGCCGATCGACGTTGCGGCCGGCGCGCGGCTGTTCGGCGCGAAACCCGACGACGGCCGCGACGCCATCCAGTTGCTCGGCGTGCTCGCCTTCGACGCGCGCCGCGCGGCCGCGATCGTCAGCGTCGGCGGCGAGGCCTCGCGCGTCGTGTCGCTCGGCGCGGCGATCGGTGAAGCCGCGAAACTTGTCGACGTCCGCGCGCGCTCGATCGTCGTCGACCGCAACGGCCTGCATCGCGAGATCGCACTGCCCGCCGCGGAGAAGGCCAACGCGTTCGTGCGCTGACCTGCGCATCACTGCACCATGTTGTTCAGCTCGATGATCGGCATCATCACCGCCAGCACGATCACGAGCACCACGCCGCCCATCGCGAGAATCAGCAGCGGTTCGAGCAGGCTCGTCAGGAACATCGTGCGGCGCTCCAGCTCGCGCGATTCGCCTTCGGATGCACGATCGAGCATCGTCGTCACGTCGCCCGTCGCCTCGCCCGAGCGGATCAGGTGCACGAGTACCGGCGGGAACGTCTTCGTATGGGCCAGCGCGCGCGACAGCGCCGAGCCTTCGCGCACGCGCACGATCGCGTCGTCGACGTTCGCGCGCATCGCGCGGTTCGACAACGTCTCGCCGGCCGCCTGCAGCGCGCGCAGGATCGGCACGCCGGCCGCCGTGAGAATGCCGAGCGTGCTCGCAAAGCGCACCGTGTTGTAGCCGCGCACGAGCTTGCCTGCCAGCGGCGCGCTCAGCAGCCACGTGTCGAACCTGAGCCGCGGTGCCTCGCGCGACAGCACCTTTCGGATCGCATAGACGATCGCGACCGTCGCCGCGAGCGACGCCCACCACCAGTGCCGCACGAAATCCGACAGCGCGAGCATCACGACTGTCAGCGTCGGCAGCTGCTGCTTGGTGCTGGTGAACACGTTTGCCACTTGCGGCACCACGTAGCTCAACAGGAACGTGACGATGCCGAACGCGATCAGCGTGACGATGCCCGGATACGTGAACGCGAGCAGGATCTTCTGTTTCAGCGCGTTGCTTTGTTCGATGTAGTCGGCCAGGCGCGACAGCACGATGCCGAGCTTGCCGGTGTGCTCGCCGGCCGCGACCAGCGCGCGGTAGATTTCCGGGAAATCGCGCGGATGCTGGGTCAGCGCATTCGCGAACGAATGGCCGCCGACGACTTCCGCGCGGATCGACGCCATCAGCTCGCGCACGTAGTCGCGCTCGGCCTGCTCGCTCAGCACCGACAGCGATTCGTCGAGCGGCAAACCGGCGACCAGCAGGCTCGCGAGCTGGCGCGTGATGATCGCCTGCTCGCGCTGCGACAGCTTGCGGCCGAGCGACAGGCGCTGGTGGCGCTCGCCGTGCAGGCGTTGCGCGGCCAGTTCGACGACGAGCGGCGTGAGACCTTGCGTGCGCAGATGACTGCGGCCTGCGCGCGCGCTGTCGGCTTCGAGCACGCCTTTCAGCGTGCGGCCGGTGGGATCGATCGCTTCGTAGCGGAATGCCGACATGCCGATGCTCTCCTGTCACGTGCGCGACTGCTTTCGATGACGTCGCGCAGCATGCCGGACGGAGTCGCCGGAGAAGACTACGGAGTGAACCGGCGCAAATTTGTGACGAATGTTGGGCTACCTTTTTCGGCGGGCTTTATTACCTGACCTCATTATTCTTATAACGCAAAAACGATTTCATTTTTATCCCGCCAATTAGTCGATCACACATTAAATACACACGACCTTCCATTTACAGATTCGCATAACCACCGGAATAAATACATCAAAGGTGAAGATATTCGTCGGCGCGCGGAATGTTCCGTAACATCCGCCACGAAACCGTCTTGAAATTGGGATAGCACTGCGCGGGGATCGCGTGCGGCATCGAAGGCTTTCGCCATGCGTGATGCGGGCTCCCGCGCGAGATCCACCGAACACACCCGGCTGACTCCCAATATCTGGACGCTCCGACGCGTGCCGAATAACGCCCCAATCCCCGCTTTATCAACCCGAATAACGCAATGGCTTATTCGAAAAAATGTTACGTACCATTCGTTATGAAAAATTCACACGTGTCATTCGTATTTCCCCCTACATTTACCCGGCGGTCCATAAGCATTCCAACCGCAGTAGCAGGGGTTCCCGTTTATCTTCGTCCAAGGAAATTTCTCATGAAATCCAGCAAGCGCAAGATCTGTCAAGTCCTCGCTCTCGTTGTTTCCGGTCTGGGCGCCACGGCCGCGATGGCCGCGGACATCCACGGCGGCGGTTCGTCGCTCGTCGCCCCGACCATCGGCGCGATCGGCAACACCGCGACCGAAATCGGCCTGTTCGGCACGGCCGAAGGCTCGTTCACGTACTACTCGGTTGGCTCGGGTGCCGGCCAGAACGCATTCCTGAACAACCAGCCGACGTACTTCGGCGCAGGCGTCACGGGCACGGTCCACTTCGCGAACAGCGATGCGGCGCTGTCGAGCGCCCAGCTCACGTCGTACAAGACGAGCCCCGGCCTCGGCGTGACCAACGGTCCGCTGATCCAGATCCCGTACATCGTCACGCCGATCACGGTTCCTGTCGTCAACGGCCCGGCCGTCACGAGCACGACGACCCCGCAAACGACGCCGGGTCAAGCGCACAGCATCGCGCTGAACGACGACGATCTGTGCGGGATCTTCTCGGGCCGTATCACCGATTGGGCCGGCACCGTCGTCAACGGCGTCCGGACCAACGCGCTGATCAATCCGGAAACCGGCTCGCCGTACACGACGACCAGCACGCCGATCAAGGTGGTTTATCGCGCGGACGGCAGCGGCACGACCGAACTGCTGACGCGCCATCTGGCCGCCGTGTGTACGACGACCAACACGGCCACGGGCGTCACGTTCGCCGATTCGCTGACGTTCACGGCATCGTTCCCTGGCGGCACGGTGCCGGCGAACTTCGTCGCGGCATCGGGCAGCAGTGGCGTGCGTAACGCCGTGGCGAGCTTCTCGTCGGCTGGTACGGCAGCCATCGCCTACCTGAGCCCCGATTACACGAACACGTTCCTCGCCCCGTCGAGCACGGTCGTGACGCCGGCCGGCGCGCTGCAACTGCCGGTGGCCAGCCTCGTGAACAAGGCAAATGGCGCCTACTACGCGCCGACGTATGCGAATGCGACGACCGCGCTCGGTACCGTGACGCCCCCGGGCAAGCTCACGGCCGGCAACCCGGCAGCCTGGGTACCTGCTGCCGGCAACCCGGCTGCGGGCTATCCGGTTTCGGGTACGAGCCAGATCATCCTGAGCCAGTGCTACAAGGATGCGACCGTCAAGACGGCTGTTCATGATTTCCTGAACAGCCACTACACGAACGCCAGCTTCGCGTCGATCGTTCATGGCAACGGCTTCGACACCGTTCCGTCGAACTTCCAGACGGCGATTTCGGCTGACTTCCTGAGCAACACGAGCGGCTTCAACCTCGACATCGGCAACGCGAGCGTCTGCACGGGTACGGTGGTCGGTCGTTAAGTCGTCGACAATTCGCTTAACCTCGCAGGAACGACTGCGCCCCCGGATATCCGCGGGCGCAGTTTTTCATTGGTGCCGTCGGTCCGCGCACCGTAGACGTCGGTCCGGCGTGCTATCCCTTCTCCTCGGAAAGATCTCATGCGACTTCATCAACACCGCAGACTCTGCCAGTCGATCGCTCTTGCTTTCTCCAGCCTCGGCGGTATTGCCGCGATGGCCTCGCCTAACGTGCAAGGCGGCGGCTCGTCCCTCATTGCTCCGGCAATCGGTACGATCGTCAATCCCGCGACCGAAATCGGCCTGTTCGGCACCGCCGAAGGCTCGTTCACGTATTACTCGGTTGGCTCGGGGGCCGGCCAGAACGCATTCCTGAACAACCGGCCGACGTTCTTCGGCTCGACGGTCACGGGCACGGTCCACTTCGCGAACAGCGATGCGGCGCTGTCGACCGCCCAGCTCACGTCGTACAAGGCCGGCCTCGGCGCGACCAACGGCCCGCTGATCCAGATCCCGTACATCGTCACACCGATCACGATTCCGGTCGTCAATGGCCCGGCCGTGACGAGCACGACGACGCCGCAAACAACGCCGGGGCAAGCACACAGCATCGCGCTGAACGACGACGATCTGTGCGGGATCTTCTCGGGTCGTATCACCGACTGGGCCGGCACCGTCGTCAACGGCGTCCGGACCAACCCGCCGATCAATCCGGAAACCGTCTCGCCGTACACGACGACCAGCATGCCGATCAAAGTCGTCTATAGCTCGGACGCTAGCGGCACGACCGAACTGCTGACGCGCCATCTGGCCGCCGTGTGTACGACGACCAACACGGCCACGGGCGTGACGTTCTTCGATTCGATGACGTTCACGGTTTCGTTCCCGGGCGGTGTCGTGCCGTCGAACTTCATAGCTGCTTCGGGTGACGGTGGCATCCGTAGACAGTTGGCGAGTTATGCGTCGGCCGGTATGGCCGCTGTTGCATACCTGGCTCCGAACTACTCGAACACGTTCCTCGCCCCGTCGAGCACGGTCGTGACGTCGGCCGGCGCGCTGCAACTGCCGGTGGCGAGCCTCGTGAACGCGAAGAACAACGTCTATTACGCGCCGACGTATGCAAATGCGACGATGGCGCTCGGTAACGTTACGCCCCCGGGCAAGCTCACTGCCGGTAACCCTGCAAGATGGACTGATAGTTTATTCAACGTTCGCGGCCCGAACTCTGGCTATCCGGTTTCCGGCATGAGCTACATCCTAGTGAGTCAATGTTACAAAGACCTCGCAGTAACCGCAGCCATGCATGACTTCCTGAATGCTCACTACACGAATGCCAGCTTCGCATCGATCGTTCATGGCAACGGATTCGACACCGTACCGTCGAACTACCAAATGGCAATTTCGGCAAACTTCCTGAACAACTCGAGCGGCATCAACCTCGACATCGGCAACACAAGCGTCTGCACCGGCACGGTTACCGGTCGTTAAGCGCGTTTCAGGCCGACCTATTAACCGATGCAACAGCGCCCTTGGGAAAACCAAGGGCGCCGCTTTTCTCATATCTTGCCCAACCGCGCGCGCTCGTCCGAACTCAATGCTGATCGCTGCGCCGGCCCAACCTGACCGAAACCCAGTACCGACACCGCGTTCGACGAATCGTAGCCAACCTGCTGCTTGTGCTTCTTCTCGCCGGCGCCACCCGCATCGCCGAAGCCCTCCACCTGCACCGAGATCGTCCAGCGCCGCACCGCACCGCCTGACGCATTGTTCTTCGCGATATCCTGCGCCACCTGCGTGGCAGCCGATGCGGCAGCGCTCGCGGCCGTCAACGCACCGGTATTCACCGCCTGCACGAGCGGGATGCCGGTCGCCTTGCCGGTTACCTGGATATTGTCCGCGTTCACCACGCGCAGCGCCGCCACGTTGAGGTTGCCTGCGCGAATCCCTGCATCGCCCGCATCGACCGTACCGCGCGGTGCGATCAGGTTGATCGTGCCGATCGGCACGCCCGGCACGCTTTGCAACGTTGCAATGCCCGCGCCCGTGACCTGCCCGCGTGCGTCGACCGTGCAATAGTGGTTCGCGTCGCACACGTATTGCGGCGCCGGTGTGTCGGCTGACGACTTCGCACCCTTGCCCGCGTTGATGTCGCCGTTCGAACTCCAGATTGTCATGTCGCCGCCCTGCTCGGTGAAGATCCGGCTCTGGGCGAGCAACACGCTGCGGTCCGTAAAGATGTTGATGTCTCCCTTCTCGAGCGTGAGGACACCCATCGTACCGGGGCCGGCAATCGTCTTGCCGGTCGCACTGTCGACGATCTGAGGCGGCGCGGATGTACTCCCGATCAGCGCCTGCCCGCCCGGGCCAAGAATCGATACGTTCCCGCCCTGTTGAGTCTGGATGGTCGTGCTGCGAATATCCAGGTCGCCCGTATCGATCAACTTATTCGCGCCGTTGCTGCCGCCGCCGAGATTGTTGGCCGTGTAGCCCAGCGAAGCCGGGAACATCGTATTGAGCGCCTCGTAGCCGCGCGCATATTTCTGATAGTACGGACTGGCGGGATTGTTGTAGTCCTCGCCGACGCTGGTCAGGACCTTGAACAGCACCTGCTCGGCAAAGAGCTGCTGGACATACTGCGGCAGCGCCTTGAATTTCGACCAGGCCTCGTCCGCGCTCAACGGCTTGATCGCCGGCTGATCGTTGACCAACCCCGTGTCGACCGAGAGGCCCGCCTCGTATTGCTCCATGAACGTAACGAGCGCGGGCGTCGCGCTGGAAACACCCGGCACGGACATCGCCGGATCGACATACGTCGAGACGAACGAAGCGGTATCGATACCCGGCCCGACACCGAACAGTACATTGATGTTCGCGCTCTCGTGGGGCAAATACGGATTGTTTGCGTTGCCTATCGCGTTGATACCGGTGGTTACGCCAGCCGTGTTCGTTACGCCCGACAGATTGGTCAACGGTCCGATATTGCGGCCGGCTTCGATGTCGAACGTGCCGGGACCGCCGATATTCAGCACGGGCAAGCCCGCCGCGGGCGTATCGTAGATGTCGCGCCCCGCCACGATCCGCGTCACGTCGGATCTGCGCAGATTTTGTCCCAGGAAGGACAAGTTGACGATATCCCGGCCGGCCTGGATCAACGCCGGCTTGTCGATCACCACCGGAACCACGAAATTATAGGTTGACGTATTTCCCGGTACGCTATCGACAATGTCGCCGTTCAGACTGTAAATCCGCGCCGGTACGGTATCGTCACCATGCAGGGCAACCGGATCATGAGCCGCCGCCGATGCAATCGTCGGATTCGCGACGAGAACATTCGGCTTCGCCGGTGACGGCATCGCGGACGGATCGACATCGAGCATGCCGAACGCAGGAAACCCGCTGACAATCAATCCGTTGACACTCGACAGATTGACGGACTGGTCGGCGATCAGGCTCAGGTCGCCAATCGCCGACGGATAGAGCACGCCACTTGCCGCCACCGTGATGCCGCCGGAAAGCGCAGTCAGGTTCACCGACGCCGGCAGGACGGACGACAAATCGTTCATCCCAGGCACGTTCGAATTGAAAGCGCCGCCGCCGATCATGCCGACTGCCGAGAGCGTGCCGATCGCGACGTCACCCGTCGTCGACACGATATTGACGGCGGACGTCGGCGAATAGCCCTTCATGTCGGCCTGCTGCTTGTACGCAGTCAGCAGCGCATTGCTCTGCACATACGACGGGTCGAACACGCGCCCGATGCTGACGCCTTGTCGCGCGCTTACGTCGAGCACGCCATCCTGTGTCGCCAGCAGCGTATCCAGCGTGACGGCAGGCTGGCCGTCGACTGACGAAGGCACCGCAATATCCGCCCCGATCTTGCCGCCCGCCGTGATCGTTCCGGTTCCCTTCGCGACGAAGTATCCGCCGCTCAGAATGTCTCCGCCCGCCCGTACTGTCAGATTGCCGCCGCCAACCGTATTGACCGTCGGGTTATCCGTGTTCGTACCGGTCAGATACCACGTGGTCGGCAACGACACCGACAGGTCGGAGATATTTCCCCCCGCCGACACGGACACGTTCCCGCCAGCGCTCATCACACCTTGGCCGAACGCACCGAAGTTGATCGAGGACTGGACGATCTGCGTCGCGGGATTGATTGCGCCGACCCGGTCGGTCGGATTGCCGATTTGCATCCACTGCCACCAGAACTGGCTGATATTCGCGCCCGGACGTCCGGTCACCGTGCCGTTCACATCGGTCAGGTACTCGGCGCCCTTGATATCGCCCTGCGCATGAATCGTGATATCGCCGGCCGAGTCCGGATTGACGGCGGGCGTGACCAGAATATCCGGGTTGTTGTTCAGGCCATGAATGATCGAAAGACCCGTGCCGGCCGGCGCCCCCGCCGCAGGCGCGCCGCCTGTGTAAATCACGCCGGGGACGGTGATGTCAGGACTGTTCGGCTGCATCGAACTGCTGTCGAATAGCGCGATGTCATTGCCAGCCGCGATATCGATCGAACTGGTACCGGTACGTATCATCGTCGGCGCCAGCACCGCCAGGCCGTTGCTGTCCACGAACGTCGTATGCCCGTCGAAGGTCACGCTCTTGCCGTTCGGTCCGCTTCCTGCAGTCGGCGCCTGAAGCGCTAGCGGATTCGTGCTGTTCAGGTCCGCCCCTGCCACCACACGGAAGGAACTGCTCGAGCCGCCCGTCAACGAAGCCGACGCAAGCGGAATTGGAATAATCGCAGTGGACGTCGGGGCCGGCGAATTGTCCGTTAAAGCGGGCACGCTGATCGTTGTTGTTGCAATTACCGATACAGGCTGAACGCTCGGTGCCGCAAGGGGAACCACCAATGGGAATTGATTCGGGTGTTGGACCAGGAACCGGATTGATTCCGATAGATACTTCTGGTACTGATTCAGATAGATCAGATAGGACCCCGGATTCGATGCCTGTTCGGCTACGGTCGGCGCGATCGGAGCCACTGGTTGACCGGGCCGCGTCGTGCTGGAGTTGCTCCCCCGCATCACCCAGATGTTCTCTATATTGCTGTAGTTCTTTTGCCCCCACTGCAACGTTGGCGTCTGATCCAGGAAATTCGCATACGCCGAATAAAGCGCGTAATACTCAGCGATCTCGTCCTGTGTACCACCAGCCGGTTGACCTGGACCCGACGCTAGTCCAGTGCCTACAAAATATGAGAGCCCAATGCCCAAACTCGCGTAGTATCCCGCCGGCGCGTCATAGATCGCCGTCACCGCGCTCAACGTCGACAACGGCGGCACCGGAATCGTCCCCCCGCCGCCCAACGGGTTCGCGATCTGGAAGAACCCGTCCGACAGGCTCGCCTTCACCTTCACGTTGTTCTCGGCGCGCAGCGTCACGACCGGCGCCTGCCCGTCGAACCGGAACGCGAGATTCGTCGGCGTGATTCCCGCGCCGAGGTTCCAGTTCGTCAGCACCTGGATGTCGCCGCCGTTGATCGCCGGGCTCGGGTTGTCGAGTTCGATCCCCGGCACGACGTGCGTATTCGCGATGTTCTTTCCCGCAAACGGATCGACCAGCGTATCGAGCCCGTGCTGCACGAAGCCCATCAGCGTGCCCGGCGCCGCCGTCGACGCATCGCCGTTCTGATATCCGTAGAAGGTCTGGTGATCCGCATTCGCGCCGCCGCTCGCGGGCGCGAAGTACATGTTGTTCAGCCCGCCAAAACCCATGTCCTTATAACCGCCTTGGAGCTGCACCTGCGTAACAGTCGACGATACCCCCGTCGCCTGGTTCGTCAACGTGCCGCCGCCCGAACCGTCCGGTGCGAACGAGAATGTCGCCGGCGTGCCTGACGTGCTCTGCGCCGTGAACGTGCCGGCCAGCAGATGCCCGCTCTTGTCATACCATCCCGCCGGGTCGATGACGCCGTCGAAGTGCTTCGCCCCCGTCGTCGCGTCCGTCGTGCTCCATACCGCATACGCCTCGAGCGTCGTCGCGCGCGAGCCGACGATTCCCCTGCCGTCGTTGAACGTATCCGGCACGTTGACCTTCACGCCGTTGTCGGCCAGTAGCGGCGCGCGGAAATTCACCGTGCCGCCCGACAAACCACCTGCCGTCCCGCCTGACACGTCGATCAACGCATTCGCCCCGAGCTTGATCGCGCCCGCGTTCGCACGCAGGATGTTCTCGTAACCATAGGTTGCGTTGTACGCAACCGAGTTGCCGTTCGCGTCGACGATCGTCGGATCGAACAATGCAGTCGTGCCGATGTCGACCTTGCCGCCGCGCTGGTTCGGATCGGAGCCGCGCGCCAGCAGCGAACCTTCGATGTCCACGCCGTTGCGGCCATACAGGTCGATCTCGCCGCCGGCCTTGCCGGATGCGTCGATCGTCCCGAGTACGTTCACGTTGCCGTTCGCCGTATCGGCCGAGCTTCCCGAACCGCCGTCGGCCGTCAGCAGAACCGAATGCGCGGTCAGCGTGTTGCCCTGCGACAGCGTCAGGTTGCCCGTCTTCGTGTGGACGGTGATCGCCTGGTTCACGCCGCTCGATGCCAGCGTCTTCGACAGCGCATCGAGATCCGCCGCGGCGCCCGTATTGAGCGAGAACGACCCGCCCGCATAACCGCTCGCCGCACCGCCCTTGATCGTGCCGTCCAGGTTCACGACCTGTTGCGGCGCCGACAGCGAAAGACTGCCTGCCGCGCCACCGCCGCTGGCCCCGGAGAAATCGAGCGTCGAGCCGGCCTGCACGTCGACGGTGCCTGCATCGGCCGTCAGCGCAATCGAACCGGCCGGCGCGTAGCGCGTCACATCGAAAAACTGTTTCGACACGCCCGCCGCGCTGACCGTCGATCCGCCGCCGATCGTCAGGTTGCCGGTCGTCGCCTCGAGCGTCACGTTGCCGGCCGGCGCGCTGATCGTCGCGCCGTTGTCGACGACGGTACCGCCGATGAAGGTCCATGCGCCGCCGACCGCATCGCGCTTCAATGCCATGCCCGACGCCCCGTTCAGCGTCAGTGCGCCCGTCGTCTTCACGGTGGCGGCCGAGCTCGTATCGGCAAGGTAGACCGGTGCATTGAGCGTGACCGGCAATGCGCCGAAGTCGAACGTGCCGGTACCCTGGCCGACGATGCCGCCCGTCGCGTTCATCGCCGCCGAGCCGAAGCCGCTTGCCGCCTTCTTGCCCGTGCCGAAGTCGATCTCTTTCGCGTTGACCGTCAGCGTGCCGTTTCCGGCCGTCGTCGTGCCGGGCGTCGCGCCCAATTCGTTCGTGAACGCGATTTGCTGGGCATTCAGCGTGACGTGACCGCCATCGCTCGTGAACGTGCCGGCACTCAGATCGACGCTGTTGCCGAACGTCGCGTTCACGTCACCGACGAATCCGATCGCGCCGTAGCTGCGCAGCGTGACCTGCTGCGCGTTCGCGAACTGCGCAAGGCCGGCCGGATCGACGACGAAGCCCGGCAGGCTCGCCGCCGACGCACCGCTCGCGTTGGTGAACGTAATCGCGGAACCGTCCGCCGTGATCGCCTTGGCCGACAGCAGGGCGGACGGGTCGACCTTCAGGTCGCCGGACGAATCGAGCAGCAATGCCTGTCCGCCCGCGAGCGTTGCGCCCGCGCCGACCGCCAGCAAGCCCTTCCCCGTGCCGCCGGTGCGCGACAGCGGCGCCATCGCGCCGTTCGACACGCGCAGCAACGCGCCGTCGCCGGCGATCGCGATTGGCTGATCCTTGGCGGCCGGGTAATCGCCCTGCGCGGCGATCGACGCACCGGCATCGATGCGCAGGCCGTTCGCCGCGTTCGGATCGGTGCCGCTGCCGTCGGTCTTCGTGACGAGCAGGATCTCGGGGCCCTTCAGCGCCGTGTTGCCGTCGTTCGACACGACGACGCTGTTCGCGATCGGCGTGATCGTGACGCCGCTCGTCGTCGCCGCGCGCGTGCCGCCGATCAGCAGGCTGCCCGCGTTCAGCGAATCGAGCGCGTCGCTGCCGATCTGCAGATAGCCGGGCAGCGCCGCACTGCCGTTACCGGTGATCTGGATGTCCTGCGACGCAATGTCGACCTGAGCCGGCGCGCCGCCCGCACCGGCGGCCGCATTCAGCGTCGCGCCGAGCGTCAGCGCCTTCGTCGCCGCCAGCACCAGTTGACCGCCGTCCACCGGCAGCGGCGGCGTCACGGCGCCCTTCGTCGCGGCGAGCTTCGTGAAATACGCGTTCGCGCCCGTCAGCGTGTATTGCGAGTACTGCTGCCACACACGGTTCGACTGCACGTTGAACAGCGTCGGCGTCGCGCTTCGGCTACCCGTCAACGCGTCGGCGAAATAGCCGGCCGTCACGACCGTGCCGTCCTGCAGCACCTGGCTCGCGCCCGGCACGAGATTGCCCGGCGTGCTCGACACCGTGACGCGATAGGCGCCGGGCAACGTCGCGTACTTGCCCGGCAGCAGCGTGTAGTAGCCGGGCGCCAGCCCCGGCACGCCCGACAGATACACGGCCTTGCCGACCGGGTCGGTCAGGCTCGCCTGGCCGACGCCCATCGTCGCCGTCGCGGTCGTTGCCGTGCCGTTTGCATTGGTGGACGGCTGTACCGTCTGCGCAAGGGTCGGGTCATACGCCGCGACCGGTGACTGCTTGCCCGGCACGATCGCATAGACGTTGCCGGCTCCGACATTGACCGGTACGGCTGTCGCGCCCTTGCCGCTTGCATAGCTCACGTTGTATTGCGACAGCACGTCGCGCGTGCCGCCAGTGCCGGGCACCCATTCGATGGCCTGCAGGTCGCCGCCGCCGGACAAGTCGATCGTCGCGCCCTTGTCGAGCGCGACATTGCTGCCGTTCACGCCGACGTATTTCGCAGGCGGCGCGGTCAGGTCGGGCACCGTGTTGCCGGCAATCGGATTGAACTGCCACTCGACCCCGTCGATCGTCGTGCCGTACGGAATGACCGCACCGCCGTTCGAGACCGACGTCACACTGCCGTTCACCAGCTTCACTGAATCCGTCGCGACAAGCGGCAACCCCGCAAACTGCGCCTGCGTCGCCGCATTCGACGGATCGCCTACGCCCAATACGATCGTCCCGGACGGCGCGCGCACCGTGCCGCCCTGCACGATATTCGTCGCGTCCACGAGTAGCGCGCCGCCCGCCGACAACGGCGTGCCCGACACGCCGTTCGACGTGAACGTGACCGTCGTCGGCGCCGGCTTGCCCGTTGCCGCATCGGTCGGGCCCACCGCGGCGACGACGAACGCGCTACCGGTCGACGGATACAGATCCGCCGCGTTGAACGTCAGGTTGCCCGGCGTATAAAGCAACCCCGGCGCGGTGCCGGCTGCGGACCCACCCGCGCTCGTCGAGCTCAGACGTATATCGCCGCTGCTCGCGAAGTTCGCATAAGCGAAATTGTTGAGCTGGGTCTGGTTCTTCAGGTCGATAAAGGATGCGTTCACGTTCAGCGTCGCATCGGACAGTGCCGCGACCGGTTTGAACTGCGGCGACTGCAACTGGATGGGCGGCCCCGACAACGCGACGTACGGCGCATCGATCTCGACCGTCGTGCCCAACGACGGCTGCGGTTGCGCGAGCAAGCCGTCGACGGCCGCCGCGAGCGTCCCATCGGCCTTGCGCTCGGGCGTCGACAGCAGCGGCGACAGTTGCCCCATGCCGATGGCGGCGACGTGTCCCGTGTTCAACGTCACGGATTCCGGCAACGACAGCGTGACGTTGCCGGCAAACAGGATCGGTATTGATGGCGCACCGTTGGGCGGTGTGCCGCTGCCCAATACCAGATTCGCGATGCCGGATCCGTCGAGCCGATCGGCCGCGAACTGAAGGACGCCGCTCGACTGCCCGATCGGCAAGCCGGTGGTCGAATCGATCGCCGACGAAAAACTCTGCCCGGGCATCAGGCCCGCGGGCACGAATGTCCCGTCTTGCCGCACGACGAGCGCGGTGGCGGTCGAACCGTTGCTATGCGGGTTCGCCTGGCTCGGCAGGATCGTCAGCGTGCCGCCCCGTGCCTGCGTGGCGCCCGGATGCCCGGCCAGCGTCGCATCCGCGAACAGGCCGTTCGCCGCCGACAGCGTGATCGAGCCGGCGTCGCTCCACGCCGGCTGCGACGCGTATGTGCCATTGGGTTGCAGCTGGTCGAATTGCGCCGACGTGCCGGACACGTCGATCTTCGAGCCCGACTGCGCGACCACGTAACCCGTATCGCTCGACATCGTGACCGAGCCGCCTGCCAGCACCTTGCCCGTATTCGGCACGACCGTCGTTGCGCCGACTCTGACCGGCGCAGCAAGCGGATTGGCCAATGCCGTGCCCGATACGTCGAGCGAAGCATCCGCACCGAGCCAGACCGACTGGCTCGCGCTCATGAAACCGGTGCTGAACTGCCCTGCCTGCGCATACGTGCCATTCCCGTCCGCGCTCAGCGTGATCGACCCGCCCGGCGCGACGATCGAGCCGAGTACGGTGACCTGCGCCGGCGAGCCAAGGCCGATGCTCGCGCCGGCATCCGCGTGGATCGATGCGCCTTCCGACAGCGTCACCGCGCCAGTCACGCCCGGGTACGTCGGGCGCGCGCCCGTGGACGTCAGCCATGACGTGTCATTGCCGCCCGTCAGTACGAAGTTCGTCGCTTGCCGGTGATACGCGTCGAGCTGACCGATCGACGCTAGGCTGCCCGTCGCCAGGTTCGCGCCGGTACCCGCCTGCTGCAGCGCACCCGCATCAGGAATACGGTTCAGTTGCGAGACGCTCACCGTCGCACCTGGCGCGACAGTCGCTTCGTAGTACGCGTTGAGCACGTACTTGCCGAACCCTTGTCGCGCAAAGAAACTCTCGGGGAGATACACGTCCCACGGCGACGCAGCCGCCGCATCGCCGCCGATCCGAAACCCGAGCGCCTGCAGCGTCAGCGTGCCGCCGCCCGAAAAACCTTCGCTCAGAATCGTGCCGCCCATCGCGATCGTCCCGGCCACCGGCTGCGCCACCGGGAGGTTCATGCCGCCGTCCGTCACGTGACCGAACTGTTTCAACGGGATCGCCGCATAGGTTTGCAACGACACGTTGCCGCCACGCCCGGCCGGCACACCGTTCTGCATCAGCATCTGGCCGTTCGACAGCAGTTCGCCACCGCTCGACACGTCCAGTACGCTGCCGGGCTGCAACAGGATCGACCCCGTCGTATCCATGTACCCGGCGCCGCTCACGATTTGAGAGGACTGCGCGGCCGACAGCGAGATCGTGCCACCGTTGATGAACTGGCTGTTGCCGGGCGTCGTGCCCGGTGCTGCCTGTACGTCGTTGTTCACCCATTGACCGGCGGCGCTGATTCCCCCCTGCGGCCCTACGATGACGTTGCCGCCGCTCGAAAGCGTGATCGACCCCGACGGCACGACCAGCCGGCCCTCTACCTTGATGTCGGCGCCAGGAACCGGGCTGTTGAGCGAAATCGAACCGCCCGGCAGCAAGTTCAGCTGCGTGCCTTGCGACACCACAACGCCCTTGCCGCCCGATCTGTCTTCGGTCACGTTCAGGTTCGCGAAGCCGCCGTTGTTCAACGTCGCGACCGGCACCACGGTGGTCGTCAGCACATTGCGCGGATCAGTCGCAGGCAGCGCCTGCAGCGCCGTCTTGTCGAGCGGCGTATCGATCGAGAAACCCGGCGCGATATCGGCGAGCTGCGGCGCGTTGTCCTGCAGCACGACCAGGCCTGCGGTACCCGAAGCGGCGTCGCTGTTGTTCGACGTCAGGTGCACCAGCGCGGCGCCGTCGAGCTTCGGATCGGCGCCGAGGTTGAATGTCCCGCCGCTCGGCAGGCTGTTGCCCTGCATCTGCTTCGCGCCGCCAAACGCCTGCGCGCTGATGTCGCCGTCCAGCACCGTGGACTGCAACCCATAGATATCGAGCGTGCCCGCGTTGCCGCCGACGATGTAGTCGCCCTGATAGGCACCCGTCGTCTGCAGCGGGTTGTACCAGGACTTCGTCACGCCCCAGCGAGGATGGGATTCGATGAACTGGCCGGCGATGCCGACGTAGGTGTCGTACGGGCTCGCCTTCTCGATCGGCACGATCGCGCCGTTGGCATCGACCAGCCGCGTCGTGTTGACGATCCCGCCGTCGACATGCACATAGCCGCCGTTCAGGTTCATCGACGAACCGCTCGCGGTCATCACCTCGTTACCCGACAACGTGATCGAACCGCCGTTGGTCAGCAGCTGGTCGACCGTGCGCGGAATCAGGTTCACATAGCCCGACAGGTTCAGGATCGGGGTGCCGACCCACGACACGCCGTCGCTGCGCGTGCCCGTCAGCGTGCTGTCGAACACGAGATTCTTGTACCCGAGCAGAAACCCGTTGCGCAGCAGCGGCGAATCGGCGAGTTCGTTCTGGCCGATGCGATCGACCGTCACGAGCGTCTGCGCGATCGGCACCTCGACGTTCGCGAGACCCGACACGTCGATCGTCGCGCCGCTGTCGACGTAGATCCGGCCCGGCACGGCGGTCTGGCCGGCCGGCGCCTGGGCGCCCGATGCCGACGGCGTCAGCGCCGCGACCGATACCTTCGAACCGGGTGCCTCGATCAGCGAGCCACCCTGGAACCACACCGAGCCGGCCGTCATGCCGATGCTGCCCGGCGTGAAGGTCGCGCCGGGCGTCGACGGCGTCGTCTGGCCGTTGCCGTCCGGCATCACCGTCGTCACCGAATCGGGGCCGAAGCTGAGCAGGCCGGCGCGATGCACATCGTTCCCGCCATCGCCCTGGCTTGCACCACCGGTTACACGACCCAGTCCAAGGTACCCAGTGCCCGCCGGGTTGTTCGAACTGTACTCGTCAACCGTCGAGATGGTGATCGTGCCCGGCACGTTGACGCTCGTCGTCACGCCCACCACGCCATTCTGGGCGACGCGGCTACCGAGCAGGTTCACGTTGCCGCGCGCGGCCTCGACGATGCCGGTATTGGTCAGCGTGCCCGCCGGCGTGATGTCGGTCGTCTGGCCGTTCGGGCCGAGCAGCGCGATCTTTCCGCTGAGCTCCGGCAGGAGCACCTGCGGATTCGTCGTGGCGCCGCTGTTGGGTCGCAGGCTTACGCCGACGCCCGCCGCGAGCACCACCTGCCCGTCCGTCGCCTTGATGTGTCCCGCGTTCGTCACGTTCGGCGCGGCGATCATCACGAAGCCGCCGTCGCTCGCATTGCCGTTCGCGTGCGTGGTGATCGATGCGCCCTGCTCGATGGTGACATCGCCCCACGGCTGATACTGGCTGGCAGACGTGAGGTTGACCTGGTTGCCCAGACCGAGCACCTCGTTCGGCACCGTGCTGTTGCCGTTTACCCCGCCCGAGCTACCCGACTCCGCATACGCGAGCCCGCCCGTCGTCCCGGCCGGCAGGCTCAGGAACTGCTTGTTGCTCGCGACGATCCCGGCGGCATCCTGCGCGAGACTGTTGTCCGTCACAACCGGGACCTTGTTGACCATGGCCTGGTTGTAGTTGTTCATGTTCAGCACATCGAGCGAAGACGCCACCAGCGAATGCACGTTCACCTGCGACCCGGCGCCGAACAGCACGCCGTTCCGGTTGATCACGTACACCGCGCCCTGCGCGGTGATGTTCCCGAGAATCTGGCTCGGCCTGCCGCTCGGATCGTTGATCCGGTTCAGCACGGCCCAGTTGTTCGCGCCGTTCGTCTGCGTGCCGCCCGACTGGTCGAAATTGAGCGTCGTCTGCCGGCCGACGTTCATCGTCTCCCACGTCAGCACCGCGTTCTGCCCGGTCTGCTTCACGTCGACGTTCACGTGGCCGCTCGCGTCGGTATTTTGCGTCGGCGCGTTCGCGTTGAACCACAGCACCGGATTGTTCGTATCGCCCGACGCACCCGCCGCCACTTGCAGCCCGCCCGGCGCCAGTCCGTTCGGTACGGTCGACGGCAGCTTCGCCGCGGCCGCCGCCGCATTCTGCTGCGCGGCGATCTGCGCGGCGATCGCGTGCGCGGCATAGCCGAGGTTGCGGATCGAAGGCTGGCTCGCCTGCAGCGCCTGCTGCGGCGACACGCCGAGATTCGGCACGCCCGGCATGCCGCCGGCTCCGCCCGCGCCGCCGCCCGGCGCACGCGCGGTGGCCTGCCCGAGGTTCATGATGCCGGCCCCGTGCGCATGCGCGGACACGCCCGCCGCGAGCATCAGCACGACCGCCCGGTAAAGCGGGCTCAGCTCCGATTTCAGGACCGACCGCGAGGCCGTTGCGCGAAGTTGCCGTTCCGTACGTGCGCGTGCTGCCATTCTTGCCACCCCGATGCTAGGAATTTGCCCGCGGCGCCGGTCCGGCACCGCACATGTCGTTGCGCCTGAAACAGGCCGCTGGAATCCGAAGACCATACGAAGCGCGAATGGCAGCGACATGGCGACTGTTACGGACCATTCCGGCCGCCGTGAAAAGGTCCGTAGCTTTTGTCATGGAAGGCCGGTCACGCCGCCGCGGGACGCACGCGGCGCGCCGTGCCGAGCGCGTCGACCACGCGGCCAATGACGGCCGGCCAGTCTCCCGGCCGCGTCTGCCGGAACAGCGTCGCGGCCGGATACCACGGGCAGTCGTCGCGTTCGAGCAGCCAGCGCCAATCGGGCACGCGCGGCAGCAGCACCCAGACGGGCCGCCCGAGCGCGCCGGCCAGATGCGCGACCGACGTGTCGACGCTGATCACGAGATCCAGCGTGTCGACCAGCGCAGCCGTTTCGACGAAATCCTGCAACGCGTCCGCGAACGACAGCACGCCGCTCGCGGCGAGCGCGTCGGCATCACGCGCACGCACCTGCGGCTGCAGGCTCACGAACGTCGCGTCGAGCGCCTCGCACCCGACGAGCGGCGCGAGCGTGGCGAACGGTATCGAGCGGTTCTCGTCGTTCGCATGGCGCGGATTGCCGGACCACGCAAGCCCGATCCGCAACCGGCCCGGCGGCGCGATCGCGTCGATGCGCTGCGTCCACGCGGCACGCCGCGACGCATCGGCGCGCAGGTACGGCACGTCGGCCGGCACCGTATCGAGCGTCGTGCGGAACGCGTACGGCAGGCTCATCAGCGGACACTGCAGGTCGAACGCCGGCAGCGGCTGCCCTTCGGTGACGATCCGGCTCACGCCACGCAATGTGCCGAGCAGTTCGCCGAGCGCGGCCGGCGCCTCGACGATCACGGTCGCGCCGGCATCGTGCGCCAGGTTCGCGTAGCGACAGAACTGCAGCGTGTCGCCGTAACCCTGTTCCGCATGCAGCAGCAGCGTGCGGCCGGCGAGCGGTTCGTCGCCGGTCCACAGCGGCCGGTCCGCATGACGCCGGTGCAGCGTCACGTCGGCCGCCTCCCAGCGCGCCTCGTGCTGCCGCCAGCCCGCGTCGAAATCGCCCGCCAGCAGCCGGCAGAACGCCTCCGAGCGACGCGCGGCGCCGTGGTTTGGATCGCGCCGGCATGCATCGGCATAGTCGGCCAGCGCCGCATCGTCGTCACCGAGGTGCTGGCGCGCGAGCGCACGCGTGAACAAGGCCTGCGCCGTGTCCGCCGGCGCTTCGGCCGCCGCCGCATGGCTCGCGAGCGCCTCGTCGTAGCGGCCGAGCTGCTGCAGCGCGAGCGCGCGGTTGTAGTGCAGTTCCGCATGCGGGCCCGTCAGCGCCAGCGCCGCGTCGTAATCGGCGAGCGCCTCGTCGAAGCGGCCGAGCGCACGCAGCGCGGCCGCGCTGTTGCGGCGGGCGTCGATATCGTCGGGATTGCGCGCCAGCGCTTCCGCGTATGCGTCGGCGGCGTCCGCGTGACGTTCGAGCCCGAGCAGCGCATTGCCGCGCCCGACCCACGCGGCGACGTTGCCGCGATTCAGCGCGAGCAGCCGGTCGCAGCGCGTCAGCAATGCGTCGCGGGCGTGCAGCAGATCCAGCGCGACGCAACTCGCGTACAACAACTGCTCGTCGTTCGGCAACCGCGCGAGCCCTTCTTCGAGGCACGCGAGCGCATCGGCCGGGCGGCCCAGCTCGGTCATCACGACGCCGCATGCATAGACGAGCTCCGGCGTCTTGCCGCGCACGACCATCGCGAGCTGATAGCTGTGCAGCGCCTGCTCGCGATGACCGAGCGCGCGCAGCGCATGGCCGCGCTCGATGTTCGCGGCCGCATCGTTCGGATCGATCCGCAACGCGCGCTCGATGCTGATCAGCGCATCGGCGGGCCGTTCGAGCCCGCGCAACGTCTCGCCGCGCTTGCGCCACGCGGTCGCGTGCGCCGGTTCCCGCACGAGCGCCCGATCGTAGGCCGCGAGCGCCGCGTCGTATTGCCCGAGCGCGAGCAGCGCATCGCCGCGCGCCGCATGCGACGGCACATGATCCGGATCGGCCGCGAGTGCGCGATCGGCAAGCGCGAGCGCGTCGCGATGACGGCCGACACCGGTCAGCGCCGCCGCGTGGTTGGCCAGATTCCACGGCTGGTTCAATCCGGACCGCATCGAGCGCGCGATCAGCGGCTCCGCCCGCACGGGATCGCCGAGCTGCAGATACACGAGGCCCAGCAGGTGCAGCGCCTCGACATGATCGGGCGCCATCGTCAGCACGCCTTCGTAGAGCCGTCCGGCCCCCGCGAAGTCGCGCAGTTCGAGCCGTGCGCGCGCCTGGCGCAGCGCATCGTCGACCACCGCGCGCAACGGCGCGGCGGTTGCGCCGAATCCGGCGCCGGGCAACGGTGCGGCGTCGCGGCGCGCACTCATCGCGCGCCGCCGCCGACGCGCGTCGGCAGCTCGGCCGCGATCCGCTCGACGACCGGCGCCCACTGCCCGCCCTCCGGCTGGCGGTACAGGCGTGCGGACGGATACCACGGGCTGTCGTCGCGCTCGAGCAGCCAGCGGAAATCGGGCGTATGCGGAATCATCAGCGCAAGCGGCCGGCCGAGCGCGCCGGCGAGGTGCGCAACCGACGTATCGACGCTGACGATGCCGTCCATCAGCGCGGTCAGCGCCGCCGTATCGGCGAAATCCGCGAGATCGTCGCCGACGAACCGCACCGCGCTCGCGTCGAGCACCGGACGATCCTCGTCGCGGACCACTTTCTGCAGGCTGATCCACTCGTACCGGTCGTCGAACAGCGGCAGCAGATCCGTGAGCGTCATCGAGCGGTTGCGGTCGTTCAGGTGCAGCGGGTTGCCGGACCACACGAGACCGATGCGCGGCCGCGTCGCTGTGCCGAGCCGTTCGCGCCACTGCGCGACACGCACGGGGTCGGCAGCGAGATACGGCATGCCGGCCGGAATCGACGCGAGGTCCGTGCGGAATTCGAGCGGCAGGCTCAGCAGCGGGCAATGCAGGTCGAACGGCGGCAGCGGCTCGCCGCGTGCGACGAGCGTATCGACGCCGTCGAGTGTCGCGAACAGCGTCTTCAGCTCGACCGGCGCTTCGAGCACGACGCGTGCGCCGAGCGCCTTCACGAGCGGGACATAGCGGCAGAACTGCAGCGTGTCGCCGAGGCCCTGTTCCGGGTACAGCAGGATCGTCTTGCCGTCGAGCGGCATCCCGTGCGTCCAGCGCGGCTGCGCGAACGTGCGGCGGCTCGCATCGAGCTGCGTGTCGCGCCAGCGCCATTCGTACTCGGCCCAGCCGGCTTCGAAATCGCCGATCGACAGACACAGGAACGCGCGCATGCAGTGCGCGAGCACGTAGTCGGGATCGAGCTCGATCGCGTCCGCATACGCCTGCCGCGCGGCGTCGTGGTGCCGCAGCGCGCGCAGCGCATTGCCCTTGTGAAAGTGCGCGAGCTTGTCACGCGGCGTCGCGTCGATCACGCGTGCGAGATCGTCGAGCGCGGCCGCGTAGCGGTGCGTTTCGAGCTGCACGCGGCCACGCGTGAACCAGGCGGGCACGTAGCCCGCGTCGAGCGCGAGCGCGCGGTCGCACATGTCGCGCGCCTCGTCGTGACGCTCGATGCGCATCAGCGCGCTCGCGTAGTTGCACAGCACGCCGGTGCTGCGCGGTTCCGCGTCGAGCGCGCGCGCATAGCTGTCGGCCGCGTCGCGGTAGCGCTCCAGGTGGCTGGCGGCATTGCCGCGGTTCGCGAGTGCCCGCGCGTGGCGCGGATCGATCGCGAGCACGCGGTCGCAGCGCACGAGCGCCTCGTCGTGCCGGCCGAGCAGCTCGAGCGCGATCGAACTGTTGAAGATCGCATCGACGAAGGTCGGGCTCGCCGCGATCGCCGCGTTGAAATCCGCGAGCGCGCGCTCGGGATCGTTCAGGTCGAGATACGCGACGCCGCGCAGGAACAGCACCTCGGCGCTGCCCGGCGTCTGTGCGAGCGCGTAGCCGTAGCTGTCGACCGCATCGCGGAAACGGCCGAGTTCGCGCAGCGCGAGACCCCGCCCGCGCATCGCATCGAACGAACGCCCGGCCAGCGCGACCGATCGGTCGCAATCGGCGAGCGCGTCGTCGTGACGGCCGAGCGCGCGCAGCATGTCGCTGCGCTTCACATAGCCGTCGGCGAAACCGGGCGTCAATTCGAGCAGCCGATCGTAGACCGCGCACGCGTCGTCGTGCCGCGCGAGTTGCGCGAGCAGGCCCGCGCGCTGGAACAGCACACGCTGATGGACCGGATTGATCGCGAGCGCTTCGTCGAGCCGCGCGAGCGCGTCGTGCTCGCGCCCGAGCCCGGTCAGCACCGCCGCGTAGTTCGCGAGCGCGAGCGGTACCGGCCGGCGCTCGATCGAGCGCCGCATCAGCGACTCGGCATCGTCGAGCCGCCCCTGCTGGAAGCGCACCGCGCCGAGCAGGTGCAGCGCCTCCGGATGCTCCGGATCGAGCGTCAGCAATTCGGTATACGCGTGTTCCGCATGCTGCAGCGCGCCGTCGTGGTGTGCCTTGCGCGCACGCAGGAGCAGCCGTTCGAGTTGCGCGGCGTCGGGTGGACGGCGATCCGGCGCGACCGGCGCGCTCGCGAGTGTCGTCCCTTCCCCGTTCGGTGTCATCGTGTGGCCCCCACTTGTTGCTGTTCGTGTCGCGTGTCGTGTCTAACGTGTCATCGGCGCGATCGCGGCACGCACCGCGTCGATCGCGCCCGTCCAGTCGCCCGGCGCCGCCTGCCGGAACAGCCGCGCGGACGGATACCACGGGCTGTCGCCGCGGGTCCGCATCCAGCGCCATTCCGCCGGATCGGGCAGCAGCACCCAGACCGCGTGGCCGAGCGCACCCGCCAGATGCGCGACCGCGGAATCGACCGAGATCACGAGATCCAGCGCGCCGATCAGCTCAGCCGTATCCGCGAAGTCGCCGAGTTCATCGTCGACGCGGCGCACCGGCGCCGCCGCGAGCAGCGCCGCGTCGTGTTCGCGCACGGGTTTTTGCAGGCTGATCCAGTCGACGTCGAGCTCGAACAGCGGCGCGAGCCGCGAGAAATCGATCGACCGGTTGTGATCGTTGCGGTGCTCCGGATTGCCGGCCCAGGCGATCCCGATCCGCGGCCGGCGCCGTTCGCCGAGCAGCGCGTCCCACTGGCGCGTGCGCTGCGGGTCGGCATGCAGATAGGCGCCGGCATGCGGAATCGTGGCTACGTCGGTACGAAACGCATGCGGCAGGCTCAACAGCGGCGCCTGGCAATCGAACGCCGGCAGCGGTTCGCCGCGCGCGATCACGTCGACCGGCCCGGGCAGCGACGCCATCAGCGCGCGCAGCTGCGGCTGCACCTCGAACACGACCCGTGCGCCGCGCGCGGCCACCAGCGGCACATAGCGGCAGAACTGCAACGTGTCGCCGAACCCTTGTTCCGCATGAATCAGCACCGTCCGGCCATCGAGCGGCGTGTCGCCCTGCCACGCCGGCTGCGTGAACGGCCGGTAGTGCCGCGCCAGCTGCGCGTCGCGCAGCCGCCATTCGTATTCGGGCCAGCCGCGCGCGAAGTCGCCTTCGATCAGATACAGCGACGCGCGCGCGAAATGCGCTTCGGCGTAGTCGGGATGCAGCGCGATCGCGCGGTCGTACGCGGCGAGCGCGTCGTCCGTGTGCGCCGTCTCGACATGCAGGTTGCCGCGGTTGAGCCAGTTCGTCGCGTGATCGGGACGCAGCGCGATCGCACGGTCGAGCGACGCCATCGCATCGTCGTAGCGGTGCAGGTCCTGCAGCACGCTGCTGCGGTTGGTCCACGCCTCGGCGAACCGCGCGTCGCGCGCCAGCGCGGCGTCGTAGCTGGCCAGCGCGTCGTCGTGACGCTTCAGGTAGCGCAACGCGATGCCGCGGTTGCACAGCGTCTCCGCCGAGTGCGGATCGAGCGCCAGCGCGCGCGCATAGGCGGCCAGCGCGTCGTCGTGGCGCCTGAGCTGCAGCAACGCGTTGCCGCGACTCGCATGGGCGCGGACATGATCCGGCTCGACCGCCAGCACGCGCTCGCAGCGGGCAAGCGCTTCGTCCGCGCGGCCGAGCCGTTCAAGCGCGACCGCGCTGTTGTAGAGCACGTCGATCCGCGCAGGATCGGACGCGATTGCTTCGTTGAACGCGTCGAGCGCCTCGCCCGGCCGATCGAGATCGATCAGCGTGCGACCGCGCTCGGCCATGATCGCGGCCACGCCGGGCCGGATCGCGTTGGCGCGCTCGAAGCACGGCAGCGCATCGGCCGGCCGCTGCAGTTCGCGCAGCACGAGGCCGCGGTTGAACCACGATTCGAACGAACGCGGGTCGACCATCAGCGCGCGGTCATACGTATCGAGCGCGTCGTCGAAGCGGCGCAGCGCACGCAGCGCGCTGCCGCGATTGCAGAGCGCATCGAGCACGAGCGGCGACACCGCGAGCGCACGGTCGAACGACGCCAGCGCATCGTCGTAGCGGCGCAGCCCGAGCAGCGTATTGCCGCGGCGCACGAGCGTCTGCACGTCGTCGGGCGTCGCGCGCAGCGCGGCCGCGAAATGGTCGAGCGCCTCGCCGATGCGGCCGCGCTCGCCGGCGATCGCGCCGAGATCCGACAGCACGCGCGTGCCGGGGGCGATCGCGATCGACTGGCGCAGCAACGCTTCGGCGTCGTCGGCCGCGCCGCGCTGGAACTGCAGCACGCCGTACAGGTGCAATGCCTGGGGATTGTCCGGTTCCTGCTCGAGCACGGCGAGATACTCGCGCGCCGCGTCGTCGAACCGTCCGGCGCTGTGCCAGTTCTGTGCGCGGCTCAGGATCGCCGCCGATTGCCGTTGCCCGCGCGCGTCGAGCCCCGACGCGCCCGCGTGTGCATCATGCCGGTGCTCGACCGTCACGTTCGCCCCCTTCCCGTTTGCCGATGCCGCCGCCGGCCCGGCTCGATGGAACCGGTCGCGGCGGTCATGCTCGTCACGAGACTAACGGACGGGCAATAACAGACGTATGACGAAAGTTACGGACCATTTTGTCCGGGGGACGGAACACGTTCCGCGCCGCGGGCCACCCGTGCCGCCGTCACTGGCCGATCGGGATCGTCCGCACGTATTCGACGGCCGGCGCACCCATCGTGACCGCGAAGCGCACGCCGCGCGGCAGCGGCATGCCGAGCGACGTGATGTTGCTGACGCCGTGCTGCGCGAGAAACTGCGCATAGGTCTGCTCGATGACGGTCTGGCTCGTCGTCCATCCGCCCGGCGGGATCCACACCGAAAGCTGCATCGTCCGCGCATCGTTGCTGACCACCACGCGCGCGAACGCGTCCATGTGCTGCAGCGCGTCCTCCACGTCGGCCAGCGACGCAAGCGGCTGCGACGCGCTGCGCACGAGTTCGCGCCCCTTGAGCTGGTAGCGCACGACCTGCATCTGCGCCGGCCCGCCGCCGACGCCGAGATGACGCACCATCACGAGGTCGTTCGGCCGAATGCGCAGCGGCGGCCCGAACACTTCGTCGGCCGTCACGAGGTTCGTCAGGTCGAACTGCAACTGGGAGAAATAGCGGCCGAGCAGACGCGTTTGCGCCAGATTCGACGCGATATCGTCGCGGCCGCGGATCGTCGCATCGAGGCCGCGCCACGACAGCAGCGCGATCACGGCGAGCAGCGCGATCGCGACCAGCATCTCGATCAGCGTGAAGCCGCGGGCGCGCGCTGCCTTGCGCGGTTCAGTGGCGCGCTTCATTCTGGATCACCGTGACGATTTCGGCGAGCACGTTGCGGCTCGACGCGGACGGATATACGCTCACCGTCACGCGCCGCACGAGCGGGCTCGGCAGCGCGGCCACCGACTGGCGGCACACGAACCGGTAGCGGCCCTGCGGGCACGCAAACGTGTTCGTGCCGACGGAAGGCCAGGTCGACGCGATGCGGATTTCGCCGAGCGCGTTGTCGGCGCTCCAGAGCGCGAGCAGGCGCATGCGCGCCATGTCGGTATCCGACGCGAGCGCGCCGATCGCGCGCATCACGGCGCCCAGCGCCACGGCCACGATCGCCAGCGCGATCAGCACCTCGATCAAGGTGAATCCCCGTTGCGGCGCACGCGCCGTGCGCGATCCGCCGCGCGCATGGCGGTGGTAGTCGGTTCTGTCGTCGCACATGACCTGCATCATTCTTGTCGATGGGTCGGCGTCCGGCGTTAAACCGCGGCGCGGGCCGCATCGCCGGCGCGACGGACGCCGTGCACGGACGTTAAGCGCAACGCATGGCACGCACGTGTCGAAAGGTACGGACCATTTGGCGCGTCAAGCGCGCGCGGACGGACGTGCCGGCGCCCCGCATCGCGGCGGCGAACAGGCTGAAAGCGGCAAGGAATCGGGAAAGCACCGTCCGGCAGCGGGCGGCGAAAGGTGGACGGTGAGGGCGATCGTCGGGCGGGATCGCCGCGACGGCGTCAGGCTGTCACGGCGGCGTCATATTCGGCGCGGGCAAGCTGGCCGGCCGCGAACGCCTCGGCCTCGCCGCGAAAGCCTTCCCGGCTGAACGCAACGACTTTCACGCCGACGCCGGTCGCCCGCTTCACCGTCAGCGCCCATTGCCATCCGCCGTCTTGTTCAAAGACGTGCAGCGAGGGTTCGAAGGAAGGGTCGAGTACGGTCACGCGTTTTGCTCCTGCCCCCTTGCGCGCCGCATCGGCAACACTCGGGGCATGTCGAAAGGGTCGCGCCGGTGTGCCGACGCGTTTCTGCCATTCGACAGTCTAGTCAATAATTGTTGCGACGCACCATCAGAGGTTTCACTCATCTATCGGAACCGCCCGGTCGATCGAAACTGACTGAAACCCATACGAGACGGGCCTCCGGGCCCTGTCAGGCGGCACGGTATCGCATTCGTGCGGCAACGTGCCGCACGCGCGACCGATTGCCTGCATCGGCCATTCGTGGATCGCGGAAACGGGGCGCGATCTACCCGGCGGACATCACGCGCCGGAAAGTCAGGTTGACGCGCTCGCCCTGCACGCCCGGCGCCTTCGGCACACGGTGCTGCCATTCCGCCTGCGTGCGCCCGCGCATCACGAGCAGGCTGCCGTGCACGAGGCGGTAAGCATGCGTGACGCCGGTCGCGCGATGACGCAGATCGAACACGCGCATCGCGCCGAGGCTCACCGACGCGATCACCGGTTCCTCGCCGAGCTCCGGCTCGTTGTCCGCGTGCCAGCCGAGGCTGTCCAGCCCGTTGCGATAGCGATTGAGCAGCACGCTGTTGAAGCGCGCGCCGCACGTCGCCTCGACCGCATGCTTCAGGTCGAGCACGGCCGGCGTCCACGGCGCGGGCACGTTGCGGATCCCCGAGTACACGTACACGGCATCCGGCTCGCCCTGCCACGCGGTGAGCCTCGGCAACGGAATGCGGCCACGCGGCGTACGGATCGTGTCCTGCCGCCACGCGACCTCGCCGATCAGCGCGGCCAGCGTGCGATCGGCGTCGGGTTGCGCGAGCCAGTCCGGGTACCAGTCCACGTCGGGCGCGGGCGTGTCAGCGAAGAGATCGAGCGTCGACATGTCGGAAGGAACAGGTGAGGAACGGAGCGAACGGTGCATGTCTGCATACTAGCCAACGGCGCCCTGCACCGCCATGCGCTGTCATTCGACGATGAAAGCAAACCGCCGCACACGGCGATGCGCGCTCGCGCATCACGCTATCATCGCGGCGTGTCGCGGCACGCCCCGCACGGGTGCCGCTTTTCTCCGCCACGCCGGCCGGCGCGCCGGCCGCTTTCTTCCCGGATCCCATCATGACGACGCTCTCCGATTCCGCCCTCGATCAACTGTTTCTGTCTGCCCGCACGCACAACGCGTGGCAGGACAAGCCCGTCGACGACGCGCTGCTGCACCGGCTGATCGACCTGACGAAATTCGGCCCGACGTCGGCGAACTCAAGCCCCGCGCGCTTCGTGTTCGTCAAGTCGCCCGAAGCGAAGGCGCGCCTGAAGCCCGCGCTGTCCGAAGGCAACCTCGCGAAGACGATGGCCGCGCCCGTCACCGTGATCGTCGGGATGGATTACGCGTTCTACGAACACCTGCCGCGCCTGTTCCCGCACGCCGACGCCCGCAGCTGGTTCGCCGGCAACGATGCGCTGATCCAGGCCACCACGTTCCGCAACGCATCGCTGCAAGGCGCGTACCTGATTCTGGCCGCGCGCGCGCTCGGCCTCGACGCGGGCCCGATGTCGGGCTTCGACGGCGCGAAGGTCGATGCCGAATTCTTCGCGGGCACCGCGATCAAGAGCAACTTCCTCGTGAATCTCGGCTACGGCGATCCGGCCGGCCTGTTCCCGCGCAGCCCGCGCTTCGATTTCGACGATATCGCACGCATCGAGTAACGGTTGCGCGTTAGCCGCGCGTCAACCGGATCAGCGTGATCTCGGACGGCACGCCGAAGCGGTTCGGCGGCCCCCAGTATCCGGTGCCGCGGCTCGTATAGAGCCACATGTCGCCGAAGCGGTTCAGCCCGCCGATCACCGGCTGCTGCATCCGCACGAACGGCGGCCACGGCAGGAACTGCCCGCCGTGCGTGTGGCCCGACAGCTGCACGGTGTAACCCGCGCGGTTCGCCGCTTCCGCGCTGCGCGGCTGGTGCGCGAGCAGGATCTTCGTGCCGATGTCGCGCGGCGCGCCCGCCAGCGCCTGCGCAGGGTCGCTGCGATGCGCGGGATCGAACCCGCCGGCCGTGAAATCGGTCACGCCCGCGAGCACCGCGCGCGCGCCGTCGTGCTCGATCAGCACGTGCTCGTTCAGCAGCACCGTCAGCCCGATGCGGCGGAATTCGTCGATCCACGCATGCGCGCCCGCGTAGTACTCGTGGTTGCCGGTCACGAGGAAGCTGCCGTGCCGCGACCGCATCTGGCCGAGCGGCGCCGTGTGGTCGCGCAGGCGCTTGACCGAACCGTCCACCACGTCGCCCGTCACGACCACCAGGTCGGCGTCGAGCGCATTGACCGCACGCACGATCCGTTCGATATACGGCCGCTTGATCGTCGGCCCGACGTGGATGTCGGACAGCTGCACGATCGTCAGCCCGTCGAGCGCGGCCGGCAGCCCCGCGACCGGAATCGACACGCGCTTGACCGCCGCCGTGCGGCGCGCGCCGACGAACCCGATCGCGGTGACGAGCACTGCGGCCGCCAGCACGCCGAGCGCCGTGTCGCCCGCCGCGCCGCTCCACGCGCCGTCGTGCCCGAGATACCGCCACGCGACCACGCCGAGCAGCAGGAATTCGCGCAGGAACGTCAGCACCAGCAGCGACGAAAAGAACCCCATCACGAGCGCGCCGGCCCAGCCGACCAGCGTCGCGGCCCAGCCTTCGTCGAAGCGGCGCGAGAACATGCCGACCGGAATCAGCACGACGAAGCTCGCCAGCACGAGCGCCGCGATCGTGCGCGCGACCGGCGACGCGAACGCGTCGGGAATGATCCGCATCCCGACGTACAGATGGAACAGCACGCCGATTGCAATGAACCGGACAAAGAAACTTCGCATGGAACGTTCACCTTCGTTGCGATACCGCTTCAGCGAAGCGCGTCGCACGGGGCCGTGATGCCCCGTGCCGCGCTTCGCGCCATACGCACGATGGTACACAGATACAGGCCATGACGACCGGTCGCGGCCGCCGGTGGAGCGCCGCGCGGCTTCGCGCGATAATCGGCCATCCTCCCGCCGCCCTGTCCATGCGCTTCGATCTCGTCGACCTCAAGCTTTTCACGCACATCGCGGAGGCGAACAGCCTGACGCGCGGCGCAGAACGCGCGCACCTGTCGGTGCCGGCCGCCAGCATGCGCATCAAGAATCTGGAGGAGCAGGTCGGCGTGAAACTGCTGAGCCGCACGAGCCAGGGCGTCACGCTGACCGCGCCGGGCGAGACGCTGCTCGCCCATGCGCGCCGCGTGCTGCGCCAGCTCGAGCAATTGACGGGCGACCTGCAGGAATATGCGTCGGGCGTGAAAGGCCACGTGCGCGTGTTCGCGAACACCACCGCGATGAGCGAGTTCCTGCCGGGCGTGCTGCGCCACTATCTCGTCGACCACCCCGACGTGACGATCGACATGCAGGAGCGGCTGAGCGCCGACATCGTGCGCGCGGTGCAGGAGGGCGTGGTCGACATCGGCATCGTCGCCGGCGACGTGCGCACCGACGGGCTGCAGGCGATGCCGTACCGGCGCGACCGCCTCGTGCTCGCGACCGCGCTCGGGCACCCGCTCGCCGAACGGGCCTCGACGCCGTTCGTCGCGACGCTCGACCACGACTTCATCGGCCTCGCCGAAGCGAGCGCGATCCACACTTTCCTGAAGCGCGCGGCCGCCGACGTGCAGCGCACGCTGCGCTGGCGCATCCAGGTCAGCAACTTCGAGGCCGCCTGCCGGATGATCGAGGCGAACGTCGGGGTCGGCATCCTGCCCGAAGGCACCGCGCGCCGCCATGCGAAGACGATGGCGCTGCGCCTCGTCGCGCTCGAGGACGACTGGGCCGAACGCCGGTTGCAGATCTGCGTCGCCGATCTCGCTGCGTTGCCGCGCTTCGCGCGCGATCTTGTCGACCTGCTCGTCGAAGATGCGCTCGCCCAGCCGGACTGACCGGATTCAAGCACGTTCGGTCGGCAATCGGCCGTTTCTACCGCTACTGCCCTGCGTCGACATGGCAAATACCGTCACCCTTCGTTTGTCTGACGATTTTTTACAGTCCGTTAGCAACCCTACGCGAGCGTGCGCTGGCAGAATCGCGGCGATCGGACCGTTGCTGCGGAAATGCGCGTGCGGCCACGACCCGCGCCGCACGTGCGTGCCGGATGGCTGGCGATCCGCATCGCGCTGATTTATGATCGGCTCCGTATCCTGGAATCGTCGTCGCGGCGACGATCCGCATTGCGCCGCGCCCGGCATCCACCCCCAACGTCGAGCTCGTCACACCATGAGAAAAACAACGCCGCGCGCGCCCCTGCGCGTTGCCGCCGTCCTGGCGCCCGCCCTGCCGCTCGCGGGCTGCGCATCGCGCGGCGCACCGTCGTATGTGCTGTTCGGCGCGTACTTCCCGCTCTGGCTCGTCAGCGCGATCGTCGGCGTGATCGGCGCGATCATCGCGCACCGCGTGTTCGTCTCGACCGGCTGGGCCTCCACCGTGCCTTACCAGCTCGCCGTCTGCACCGCGATCGGGCTCGTGGTCGCCGTGATCGTCTGGCTCACCGGCACGGGGCCGTTCGCATGAAGGCCGCCGGACTCCCCCGCCCCTCCGTGAAAGGCCGCGTGATCGCGCTCGCGATCGTCGCGCTCGGCATCGCCGCACTCGTGTATGCGTACTACCGCACGACGGCCTACCCGTCCACCGACGACGCGTCGATCGACGCGGACGTCGTGCACGTCGCGTCGCCCGTCGGTGGCCGCATCGTGCAGCTCGCGGTGCACGAGAACCAGCGCGTCGCGAAGGGCGACCTGCTGTACGCAATCGATCCCGTGCCGTACCGGCTGACGGTCGCGCAGGCGCAGGCCGACGTCGAACTCGCGCGCGCGTCGCTCGACACGCGCCGCCGCTCGCTGATCGGCGAGCGTTCGAACGCGGCGGTCGCCGCCGAGCAGGTCAAGCGCGCGACGCAGAACGCCGATCTCGCGACACGCGACGTGAACCGGCTCGCGCCGCTCGCCGCGCAGGGTTACGTCAGCGCGCAGCAGTTCGACCAGGCGAAGGTCCGGCAGCGCGATGCATCCGTGTCGCTCGCGCAGGCGCAGGAGCAGCAGCGCGCATCCGCGCAGACGATCGGCGACGAAGCCGACGCGATCGCGACGCTGCATGCGCGCGAAGCCGCGCTCGCCCGTGCGCAGCACGCGCTCGACGATACGGTCGTGCGCGCGCCGCACGACGGGCTCGTGACGGGCCTGAGCGTCCTCGCCGGCGAGACCCTCGCGCCGAACCAGTCGATCTTCACGCTGATCGACGCGCGCGAATGGTTCGCCGTCGGCAATTTCCGCGAGACGGCGCTGAGCCGCATCGCGGTCGGCGATTGCGCGACCGTCTATTCGATGATCGACCGCAGCCGCCCGCTGACGGGCAAGGTCGTCGGCATCGGCGCCGGCATCGCGGACAGCGCGCGCATCAACCTGCCGCGGTCGCTGCCGATCGTGCAGAACTCGGTGAACTGGGTGCACGTTGCGCAGCGCTTCCCGGTGCGCGTGAAGCTCGACGAACCCGATGCGAAGCTCGTGCGCGTCGGCGCCAGCGCGATCGTCGAGGTCCGGCATGGCACTGCCTGCCGCTGACGTTCGCGCGCCGGGCCCGCGCGAAGTCCTGCGACTGCTCGCGCCGTTTCCGGGGCGCACGGCCATCGCCGTGCGGGTCGCGCTGATCTGCGCGCTGACCACGCTCGTGACGGCCGCGTACGGCACGCCCGAAGCCGCACTGTCCGCTTACGTCGTGTTCTTCATGATCCGCGCCGACCGCGTGACGAGCGTCGTGCTCGCGGCCGCGCTGCTGCTGATCGTCACGATCGTGATCGGGCTCGTGCTCGGCATCGCGATCTTCAGCATCGACTATTCGATCCTGCGGGTCGCGTGCATGGCCGTGCTGTCGGTCGCCCTCCTGTACCTGACATCCGCCAGCAAGCTGCGCCCGGTGGGCGCGATCCTCGCGATGATCGTCGGCTTCGGGCTCGACCAGCTCGGCCTCGCCCCGTTCGGCGAAGCCGCGACGCGTGCGCTGCTCTACATCTGGCTGACGATCGCGATTCCCGTCGGCGTGGCGATCGTCGTCAACCTGCTGATCGCGCCGTCGCCGCGCAAGCTCGCGCACGCGCAGCTCGCGAAGCGGCTGCGGCTCGCCGCGCGGCGCCTGCGCGGCGACGACGATGCGCGTGCCGCGTTCGACACGAGCCTGCGTGAAGGCGACAAGCAGTTGCTCACGTGGCTCAAGCTGTCGAAGCTCGAAGGCTCGTCGACCGGCGCCGACTTCGCGGCGCTGCGGCAGGCCATCGCGTCGAGCACCGCGCTGATGGTCGGCGTCGCGCTGGCCGATCGCGAGCCGGACGCGCGGCTGCCCGACGCGTTTTCCACGCCGATCGCCGCGACGCTCGACGAGATGGCCGCCATTCTCGAACGCGGCGGCTACCCGGTCGACGTGACGCTCGCGCTGCCGCCCGCCGACGCGCTGCCGCCGCTCGCGCGCATCGCCGCGACCGATCTCCAGGCAGCGATCACGCGCTTCGCGGAGCCCGGTCCGACAGCCGATGCGCCGCCCGCCGCCCCCGCGGCCACGCCCGAGGCACCCACCGCCGCGCCGGCGCCGGCCCCACGCGGCGGCTTCTTCCTGCCCGACGCACGCACCAATCCCGACCACATCCGCTATGCGCTGAAGACGACCGCCGCGGCGATCTTCTGCTACCTGCTGTACTCGCAGCTCGACTGGTCGGGCATCCATACCTGCGTCGTCACCTGCTACATCGTGTCGCTCGGGTCGACGGCCGAGACGGTCGAGAAGCTCACGCTGCGGATCTTCGGCTGCATGGTCGGCGCGCTGCTCGGCACCGCCGCGCTCGTGTTCGTCGTGCCGGCGCTGTCGTCGGTCGGCCACCTGATGGCGCTGGTGTTCGCCGGCGCGTGGCTGTCCGCGTGGATCGCATTCGGCTCGCCGCGCATCGCGTATGCGGGCTTCCAGATCGCGTTCGCGTTTTTCCTGTGCGTGATCCAGGGCGCCGGCCCCGGCTTCGACCTGACGATCGCGCGCGACCGCACGATCGGCATCCTGCTCGGCAACGTGGTCGTGTACCTCGTGTTCACGCGCATCTGGCCCGTCAGCATCGGCAAGCAGATCGACGTCGCGTTCGCCGCGCTGCTCGACCAGTGGCGGCGCATCGCGCAGATCGCGCAGCCGGCCGAACGGCGCGCGCTCGCCGCCGAAGCGTTCGCGCGCCACGGCGCGATCACGCAGGAACTCGGCCTGGTCCATTACGAACCGTCGTGGGTGCGGCCGGCCGCCACGTGGCTCGCCACGCGAAGGCGCGCGCTCGCGGAACTCGGTGCGATCGAGGGCCCGCTGTTCCTGCTCGCCGAACGCCAACCCGGCGACACCGCGATCGGCGCGCAGCTCGCACGCGTGACCGAGCCGCGCGACGACGAAGCCGCGCCCCACGCGGACGCCCCCGCGCCAACGGCCCCGCCGCCGGGCGCCGCCCCCACCGACCCTGCACGCGACGCGCTGCTGAACCTCATCGACACGCGGCTCGCGCAGATTGCCGACGCCGCCCGTCAAGCCACACCGAAGGAGCCTGCCCCCCATGCGTCGACCTGAACCGCCGGCCGCCTCGATCGCCGTAGCCGCCCTCGCGACCGCCGTCGCGCTGGCCGGCTGCGCGACGTCGTCGATCGATCTGGCGCCGGAGGCACCCGACCGCCCGTGGCAGCCGCAAACCTCGGCCGCGGGCGACATCGTGCCGGGCCCGCCGCGCGCGTCCGCGCAAGGCGCGCACGACTACACGCTGCCCGCATCGCCGGCGCTCGCGTCGGTCTCGCCGCCGGCCGCGCTCGATACCGCGCATCCGTACACGCTCCCCGAGCTGATCGACCTCGCCGAATCGGCGAACCCGCTCACCCGCATCGCCTGGAACGACGCGCGCAACGCCGCGCTCGCGGTCGGCCTCGCCAAGTCTGCGTACCTGCCGCGCCTGTCGGCGACGGCGATGGGCGCGTACCAGACGAGCCACGGCTCGACGTCGACGTTCCTCGGCGATTCGTCGAGCGACACGACCGTGCACGGCACGATCTCCGTGCTGTCGCTGCAATGGCTGCTGTTCGATTTCGGCGGCCGCGCGGCGCGCGTCGAGGCGGCCGAGCAGGCGTCGATCGCATCGAACGTCGCGTTCACCGCCGTGCACCAGCAGGTGATCCACGACGTGACCGTCGGCTACTACCGCTACGAAGCCGCGCGTTCGCGCGCCATCAGCGCGCAGCAGGGCCTCGCGAACGCGGACGCGATCCTCGCGGCATCGCGCGCACGGCTCAAGCACGGCGTCGGTACGGTCGTCGAGCTCGCGCAGGCGACGCAGAACCGCGCGCAGGCGAACCTCGCGCTCGTGCAGGCGAGCGGTGCGGAAAGCGACAGCTACCTCGCGCTCGTCTCCGCGCTCGGCATCTCGCCGCTGTCGAAGCCGACGATCGCCGCGTTGCCGAAGCGGCCGCTGCCGCCCGCGCTCGGTTCGTCGGTCGACGCGATCGTGTCGGACGCGATCGCGCGCCGCCCGGACCTGCAGGGCGCGTTCGCGCTCGAAAAGGCCAATCGCGCGAAAATCAAGGCCGCCGAGGCCGCGTTCATGCCGAAGATCTTCCTGTCCGCGTCGACGTCGTATGCGAGCGGCGGCACGGCCATCTCCGCGGTGCCCGCGATCGGCGACCAGGCGCCGACCGTCAACCTGAACGGCAGCCGCTACGGCGGCGGCGTGTTCCTCGGCGTGACGATCCCGATCTACGACGGCGGCCTGCGCTCGGCCGTGCTGATGCAGGCGCGCAACGATGCGGAAAGCGCGTCCGCGCGCCTCACGCGGACCAAGGAGGAAGCCGTGCGCCAGGTCGTCGCCGCGCAGAACGCGGTGCAGACGAGCCTCGCGTCGCACGACGCGGCCAAGGCGCTCGTCGACGCCGCGCAGACGAGCTACGACGCGGCGCTGACCGCGTACCGCAACGGCGTCGGCTCGATCACCGACGCGACGATCGCGCAAAGCCAGCTGCTCGCCGCCCGGAACGCGGAGGTCGACAGCTATGCCGGCGCGCTGTCGGCCGCCGCCGCGCTCGCGCTCGCGACGGGCACGATCGGCGCCGCGCAGTAGCGCGGCCGCCGCAAGGCGGTTGACGCCTGCGCGCGCCGCCCACTAGAATGCCGCCCATTCTTCCTTCAGGAACCATCGTGGACAGTTGCAGCACTCCGTTGCGTGCGCCGCTTGCCGCCTGAACGCCTGTCCGCCGCAGTTCTCCTGCCGCGGCTCGCGTTCCGCGAGCCCGCACGCCCCCCGTTTCACATTGAATGACGCATTCGCGCGGTACAGTACCGCGCGATGACGGCCATCTTCGCGTCGCCTGTGGCCTTGTGCCGCGGCGACGGCGGCCGGCTCGCGCTTCTTGCACGGCAGGACAACCATGACTTTCGATTTCGCACTCCGTCTTTTCACCGCGTTCGCCTGCGGCGTCGCCATCGGCCTCGAGCGCCAGATGCGCCAGCGCACGGCCGGCCTGCGCACCATCACGCTCGTCGCGAGCGGCGCGTGCCTGTTCGTCACACTCGGCGTACTGACCGGCAACGGCGTCGCGGGCGTCACGCAGATCGCCGCGTACGTCGTGTCGGGCGTCGGCTTTCTCGGCGGCGGCGTAATCATGCGCGACAAGGGCTCGATCCAGGGCATCAACACGGCCGCGACGCTGTGGTGCTCGGCCGCCGTCGGCGTGCTGGCCGGCTCCGGCCATTACGTGCCCGCGCTCGCCGGCACGGGCGTCGTGCTGCTCACCAATACCGTGCTGCGCGGCGTCAGCCAGGCGATCAACGCGACGCCCGTATCGAATGCCGATCTCGTGCGCGAATACCAGATCACGGTGATCTGCCTCGCCGCCGACGAAGTGCATATCCGCACGCTGCTGTCGAATTCGATGTACGCGAAGCCGCTGTCGTTCCAGAGCCTGACGAGCGAGGACGTGCCCGACCAGCCGGACCGCCTGAAGGTGACGGCGACGCTGAAGCTGCATCCGAAGGATCAGCAGAAGCTCGAGCAGATCGCGAGCCGGATGAGCATGGAGAAGAGCATTTCCAGCGTGAGCTGGACCGCGAAGGAAGCGGAACCGATGATGGAGTGAGCGGCGTGGCGGCCGCCGGACCCGGCGCCGCCCTCGCCTGCGTCACGGTGCGTCGATGAGCCCGGCCGAAATCGCCTTGACGACCGCCTGGACCTTGTTGGTCGCGCCGAGCTTCTCGAGGATGTTGTTGACGTGGAAGTTGACCGTCCGCTCCGAGATGCTGAGGATCTGGCCGATTTCGCACGCGGTCTTGCCCTCGGCCGTCCAGCACAGCACCTCGCGCTCGCGCGCGGTCAGCGTGACGCCGGCAGCGGGCGACAGCTTCGGCACCATGAAGCGGCTCATCAGCGAATGCGACAGGTTCGCGAGCCAGTTCGTCTGCAGCGTCAGCATGTTGATTTCGGCCGGCGTCAGCCGGTCGGCATGGCGCGCGATGCTCAGCAGGCCGAACGCGCCGCGGGCCGCCCAGCTCGACTGCGCGACGCCCACCGACAGCCCGAAATCGCGCGCGTCCTGCCACAGCGGGCACGGGTCGATCCGGTCGACGTCGGGCCAGACGATCATGTTGGTGCTGAGCGCGCCGTCGCGAACCGTCGAGTCGATCTCGATGTAGTTCTTCGCCTGGTAGTGCGCCATCCAGCCGTCGGGATAGGTATTGAAGATGGCGACCGACGGCTTCGATACGGGCAGCGGCACGCGAATGCCGTAACAGCAATACTCGAATCCCAGCCGCTTGGAATAGGCGGCGATCCGCTGGAAGAGCTGCTGCTCGTCTTCCGCGGCGCTGAATTGTTGATAGGCATCCTGCCAGCGCAGTTCCATTCTTTCTCCGACAACGTCACGCTGTCATACTTGTCAGGTTCCAGCACCCGTTCGAGGCTGATACATTCCGCGCATGACCTCACCTTTGCTGCACCCGGTCCCCGGCCCGTCCCCGGACGGCTACGTACGCCTGTCAGAAGGCGCACTGGTCGTGCTTGCACTCGACCATGTCTCGAGCGGCCTCGACGCATCGCTGCTGGCCGAACTGCGCGACAGCGCGATCGACGCACGCCTCGCCGGCTATACCGAATGGCATCGCACGGCCAGTGCCGGCGCCCCTTACGTGACGGTCGGCTGGGACTGGTACCTCGAACGCGCGACGGGCACGTTCGTGATCGCGGGTGGCGACGTCCGCAGCAACGTGATGGTCGTCGATGCCACCGGCACCGACATCGGCATGTTCCACACGGCTGCCGCGCTCGCCGCGCGGCTTGCCGGCATCGACTGGCCCGCTGCGGTCGCGTCGGCCCTGCTCGGTCGCAACGACGCCTATCATGCCGGTCCCACGCTCCAGTGACAACCTGCCACACTTTCCTCTGATCATTTCGCAAGACTGGCGCTCTTTATAAGCAAAAGCGGTCCAGTTTTCAATCCCGTCGATCAAGAAACCGTTACCACCCCGCAAATGGCGGCTTTGCGCCGCCAACCTGTAAGAGTTACCAGTTACAGCCTCCTCGTGCCGCGCGATGTAATGCACGCATACAAAAGCACAGATCCGAGGACACCATGCGGACCTTCGTTCACGAGGAAGGGCGGTTGCCACACGAACTTGCAGCGGATCTCGGGCGCTATCGGCGCCGCGTGTTCATCGAGCAGCTCGGCTGGGCGCTCCCGTCGGCAAACGAAAGCTTCGAGCGCGACCAGTTCGATCGCGACGATACCGTCTACGTGTTCGCGAGGAACGCCGGCGGCGACATGTGCGGATGTGCGCGCCTGCTGCCTACCACGCGCCCGTATCTGCTGAAGTCGCTGTTCGCCGACCTGATCGCCGAAGACATGCCGCTGCCGCAATCGGCCGCCGTCTGGGAGCTGTCCAGGTTCGCGGCGACCGACGACGAAGGCGGGCCGGGCAACGCCGAGTGGGCCGTGCGCCCGATGCTCGCGGCCGTCGTCGAATGCGCGGCGCAGCTCGGCGCGCGGCAGCTGATCGGCGTGACGTTCGCGAGCATGGAGCGGCTGTTCCGCCGGATCGGCATTCACGCGCACCGCGCAGGCCCGCCGAAGCAGGTGGACGGTCGTCTGGTGGTCGCGTGCTGGATCGACATCGATCCGCAAACGTTTGCGGCACTAGGAATCGAGCCGGGGCAGGCAGCCCGGCAAGCCATCGCCGCCTGAGCCGGAACGCGCGTTTCCGTCCGGGCGGCCTCGTAACGAAGGAGAACCAACGTGGACCAGTCTCAGGTCTTTCGCGCGATGATGCCCGGGTTGACGAGCGCCAGCGGCGCCCGCATCGCGGTCACCTATCCGTCGTTTCCCAGGCCGCTGCCGCTCGTGCGGCTCGATCGCCGCGGGCTCGTGTTTCGTGCCGCCGGCGCCGCGCCGCTCGTCTGCGGGCTGCCGCGCCCGGCCACGCTGCTGGTCGCCGACGAGCCGCTCTGCTCGCTGCGCCTCGTGATTCGCGACGTCGCGCCAGCCGGCGGCGGCCGGCACGACCTGACGATGCAGCCGTCCGGCGCCGCCGGCGACGAATTGCTGTGGCATGCGCTGCGCGACCGCGAACCGTACCGGCACATTCAGCACCCGCTCGCGCCCGTCGACACGGCCCTCGCCGCCGACGGCGAGCCGCGCGCAACGGCCGGCGAAGGCGCCCCGCGCCCGTCGCGCAGCGCCGCCTTCCGCCTGCCGTGCCACAGCGACGCGCTGTTCTTCGCCGACTGGCTCGAATATCACTTCGACGAACTGCGCGCGCTGTCGCAGCAGCACGGGCCGCAACTGCAGCTCAACCAGCTCGAGCGGCAGGTGGCCGACGACGAGGTCGGCGTGCGCTTCGTGTACGACATCGACGGCCATGCGACGCGGCACGCGCTGACCGACTGCGCACGCGAAGCCTGTGCGTGGATCGAGACCGAAATGCGCGACAAGTACGCGCTGCCCGTCGCGCAAGAGCGGTTCGGCGCGTTTGCGGCACACGCACGGGCCGGCGGCATGTGAACGGGTGACGGCTGCGAGTTGCATGGATACAACTAGGGCTTGCAAACGTCCGGGTTTTCCCTTAAATTTACGTCTGTCTCCTCCATGTCTCCAAACATGGATTCAGCCCGCTCATGCAGCGGGCTTTTTCTTGCCTGCTCGGATTGCGGGGCCATATCATTTTCCGTTCCGGCTAGGTCGCCGGACGCACGCCGGCCGGGCGCAGCCAGTAGTGATGCACCGCAAATATCAGTGCGACCGCCACGACCAGTATCAGCAGCAGGTACAGCCAGCCCTTCCGGGTCGACGGCAGGTCCGCCAGGGCACCGACGTCCCCCGTCAGCACCGCCAACGCGGCCACTGCCAGCCCGGCCAGTATCAACGTCCCCTTTGCCACCCATCCAAAGGCGACCTCCAGTCCGGTCGCCCATCGCGACTGGCGATAAGGTCCGGCAACCGGCCGACGCAGATCGGGCTTACCCATTCGCCACCTCCCGTCCGGCACGCATGTATCCGCACGCCGAGCGGCAGGCGCTGCGGAAGGCCGGGATTCGAAGGTCCTGCGAACGTGCAACCGCTGCCACGCGATGCACACACTGATTCGGAAGCGTCATGTCGTCGTTTCGTGAGTCGGGAGTCGACCGTTCGCTTCGTTTGGCCAGAATGATTCGATATCGTTCGATACGACGAGCATGCGCCGCGACACGATCTGCTCGCCTCGCGCAATCCTGATCGATCGGCTTATCATTGACCGGCCCGCCACTCTCCCCCGAGGCCATCTTGCACGCCCACCTGCGCATTGCCCGCCCGGTCAGCAACCTCGCCCGCACCGAGCGCATGTATCGCGACGCCCTCGACTTGTCGGTCCTCGCGCGTTTCGAAGATCACGACGGCTTTTCCGGCGTGATGATCGGACGCGAAGGTCTCGACTATCACTTCGAATTCACGCACTGCCCCGATCATCCGATCGCGCCGTCGCCGACGCCCGAAGACCTGATCGTCTTCTACCTGCCCGATCGCCCGGAATGGGAAGCCGCATGCGAGCGCGCCACCGCGCACGGCTTCATGCCCGTGACGTCGTTCAATCCGTATTGGGAAATTTCCGGCCAGACCTTCGAGGATGCCGACGGCTACCGCGTCGTGCTGCAGAACGGCACCTGGCGGTGATACGCGGATATGCGTGAACCGCTATGCGCCGGCAACGCCGCCGGCGCGCGCGGCATACACGACGTGCCGCCGCAGCGGATGCCCGTCCGGCAACGCCGGATGATCGAAATCGCGCGCGGGTTGGCGCAGCATGCCGAGCCGCTCCATCACGTGCCGTGATCGCACGTTGGTGTCGGCCGTCCACGCGAAGATCTCGCCGAGCCCTGCCCGGCCGAACCCGTCGGCCAATGCGGCGGCGGCCGCTTCGACAGCGTAGCCCTGCCCCCACGCGTCGCGCGCCTGCCGCCACATGATCTCGACGCACGGCGCCATCGGATGCGCCGCGCGCGCTTCGTGCGACAGGCCGCAAAGCCCGATCAGCATCGCATCGGCGCGACGCTCGACCGCCCACACGCCGAAACCGTGTGCATCGAAATGCGCCTCGAAGCGCGCGATGACGTCGCTCGCCTCGTCGACGGACATCGGGCCGCGCGCGAGCCATCCGGTCACGTCCGGATCCGCATGCATCGCCGAAAGCGCACCCGCATCCGCCGGCCGCCAGCGGTGCAGCGTCAGGCGTTCGGTTTCGATCTTCGAGGGGATGGGCATGGGTGATGCGGATCGTACGGGCAGCGGCGGAACGCAGGCGACGTCACGAACCCGAAGGCGGGACGGTTGACGCTGGGGGGAACTCGATCGTCGCGTCTGCCCGCGACGATCGATAGAACACGCAACGAGAAACGGGCGCAGGCGCGCCCGTGGGGATTACTCGTTTTCTTCGAAGTAATGGCCGAACTTCGTCTGCTTCGTGCGGATATAACGCTCGTTTTCCTCGCGCACGGGTACCGCCAGCGCCACCCGTTCGCAGACGGGGATGCCGTGCTTCGCGAGCGTGTCGAACTTCTCCGGGTTGTTGCTCATCAGCCGCACCGACGTCACGCCGAGGATCCGCAGGATCGCGGCGGCCGAATCGTATTCACGGGCGTCGTCGGGCAGGCCGAGGTCGAGGTTCGCTTCGACGGTGTCGCGCCCCTGCTCCTGCAGCGCGTACGCGCGGATCTTGTTGCTCAGGCCGATCCCGCGCCCTTCATGCCCGCGCAGATACAGCAGCACGCCACGGTCCTCGGCCGCGATGTAGCGCAACGCGAGGTCGAGCTGCTCGCCGCAATCGCAGCGATACGAGCCGAACACGTCGCCGGTCAGGCATTCGGAATGCAGCCGCGTCAGCACGGACTGCTCGCCGGCCACGTCGCCCATCACGAGTGCGAGATGTTCGGCATCGCTGCCCGATACGCGAAACGCGTATGACTTGAACGTACCGTAGCGCGTAGGCAGCGACGCGGTGGCGACGAGTGTCACGCACTCGTCGGCCTGGCCATTGCCCGGCGTGGGCGATTGGGGATGCGAAGACATCATGAATTCAATCGAAACGTTCAGGAATGTAGGAGTTGTGTGGATAGTGCGTGACGGGAGTTTACCGCTAATCTGGAAACGTCACGCGACTGCCACTGCCTGCCCGGCTATACTGGGCTCACCGGGTGTCGCGCACCAACGCCCAGCCTTCCCTGTATCGACCACACGGAGAAAGCGAATGAGCACGACTGTCGCGCAGATTCTCAAGGCCAAGCCGGATTCGGGCCGCACGATCTACACCGTCACGAAGACCGATCTCGTCTACGACGCCATCAAGCTGATGGCGGAAAAGGGGATCGGCGCGTTGCTGGTCGTGGACGGCGACGACATCGCAGGCATCGTCACCGAGCGCGACTACGCGCGCAAGGTCGTCCTGCAGGACCGTTCATCGAAAGCCACCCGCGTCGAGGAAATCATGACGGCGAAGGTGCGTTACGTCGAGCCGTCGCAATCCACCGACGAGTGCATGGCGCTGATGACCGAGCACCGGATGCGCCACCTGCCCGTCCTTGACGGCGGCAAGCTGGTCGGCCTCATCTCGATCGGCGACCTCGTGAAGAGCGTGATTGCCGATCAGCAGTTCACGATCAGCCAGCTCGAACACTACATTCACGGCACGCCGGTCGCTTCCACCTGATCCGCCCCAGCGAAAAAGGCCCAAACGCATAAGCGTCTGGGCGGAAAGCCGCCGGCATGCGGCGACGGAGGTTCTGCTCCTGCGGGCGAACGACGCGCGCAAATGGCACGCGTCTCGTCGAATGAATGGTGCGCTCGGGCAGACCGGGGACGTTCGATTAGTTACCGAAGTAGACCGAGTTCACGGGATTCGGCGCGTCATGCGTCATGCGGCGGCCTGCCTGGCCGGCACCCGTTGCCACGGCACCGTAGCCGCTCGTATCGGCCTGCGCGAGCATCGGCTGGTTCGGCTGGATCCGCTGTTCGGCTGCCTGGATGTTGTTCGGGTACTGCGAATCGCTCGCCAGCGGCTTGTAGCCGTTCTGTTCGAGTTGCACGAGTTCAGCCTTGACCTGATCGCGCGTCAGCCCCTGCTCGGACTGTGCAAACGATGCGATCGGTGCGGCAAGGACGGATGCGGCGATGGCTGCATAGATGATCGACTTCATGATTTACCTCCGGAATATGTTCTCTTTTGACGTCGCCTCGGCAGGACTGTCTGAAGCGATTGAGTCCAGTGTAGTGCTCGCCATTCCAAGGGGAAACCCTTAGTTTGAACATACAGCGTTGCAATTTTGGCAAATATCACCGAATGTTTCTGGACGCAGTTCGCATGACTTGCTTCATCTGTACAACAATCGCTGACGAAACGCCAACAACCGAATCACCTATCCCGAAGGTTGTGTTGTAGAATCGTAAGGTTCTATTCGCCAGTCGATATTCCATCCACCATGTACGCGCACACGCCTCTTTCGGTTTCGACGTCCGGCCCGGCCGGCGTGCGCGCGCACGCCGGCCATCCGGCGCATCCCCTCGCTCGACGCACGGCCCAGGCGCCGCTCACCCCTGCCCGGCGCCTGATCTGACGGCTCGGCCTCCTCCCGGAGCCAGGTCAGACAGGCTCCGGGCGATCCCCATAGGCACGCCACGCCTGCCCTTGCCGATCATTTGGAGAACTGCCATGAAACAACGCCTTTACCAGTTGACCGAACTCGACGTCGCTCGTCTCGAAAAGCACGCCGAACACAACCCGCGCTTCCAGACCATGCTCGACACGCTGCTCGAGCGTGCCGACATCGTCCAGCCCGACACCATCAAGGCCAATGTCGTCACGATGAACTCGCAGATCACGCTGCTCGACGAGGCGACCCAGGAACAGGCCACCTGGACGATTGTTTATCCGGACGCCGCCAATCTCGAACTCGGCCGCCTGAACGTCTTCTCGCCCGTCGGCATGGCGCTGCTGGGCACGCAGCGTGGCCAGATGGTCAAGGTGATGCAGCCGAGCGGCGCCGAAAAGCTGATGAAGGTCTCCGCGATCGTGTTCCAGCCGGAAGCCAACGGCGAATACACGCGCTGAGTCCCCGCCACTCCCGCGCGGCACCGCACCGACACGTCTGCGGAAACGAAAAAAGCGAGGCAGAGGCCTCGCTTTTTTGCGTCCGGACGATGCGGATCATCCCCACCTCGGTCGGCGGACGAAAAAAAGGCGCCCGAAGGCGCCTTTTTCGATGCTACGAAGCGGGTTGCCCCGCTCGTCACGCTTAGAAGCGGTGACGCAGACCAACCGTTGCTGCGGTTTGGTTGATCGACGAGCTCGGCAGGTTGTTGTTGAAGCTGTCGCCGTTGTAGATCGACGCGCCGATGCCGTTCTTCGCTGCACGCTGGTACACAGCTTGTGCGTAGACGTCCGTACGCTTCGACAGTGCGTAGTCAGCTTGCAGACCGAACTGGTTCCAGTGCGTGCTGCCGTTGTTGATCTTCGCGTTCGTGTACGTGTAAGCAGCACCCAGGCCGAGAGCCGGCGTCAGGTTGTACTTTGCGTTGACTTCGTAGTTGTCGGTGCGCAGCGTGCCCAGACCGACAGCGTTGTTGTCGAGACGTGCTTGCGTCCATGCAGCGCCGACTTGTGCCGGGCCGAATGCGTAGCCAGCAGCAGCACCGTACGTGCGGACGCGGCCTTGGCTAGCGATGCCACCGATCGCCGACGACGTCGCGCCGTTTGCGTTCGTACCGTCACCCAGGTTCGCTTGCGAGTATGCAGCAGCCAGCTTCAGGCCTTGGAACTGGTATGCAGCACCTGCGCTGTACGCACGGTTGTTGCCGAAGTTCGTGTTGTTCGAGAACGAGTACGTGCCGCCGAATTGCAGGCCAGCGTAGTTCGCGCTCGTGAACTTGATCGTGTTGTTCTGAGCGACATCGCCGTTCGTGCTCAGACGGTCAAGGTTCAGCGGGTGCGCGAAGTACGTGCCGCCCCACGAGCCCGTTGCCGTCAGCGGCGCCAGGTAGTCTTGCGTTGCGTCGTACTGCTTACCCAGCGTGACCGTGCCGTACTGGCTCGACAGGCCGACGAAAGCTTGACGGTTGAACATGCCGCCGTTGCCGTTCGCGAACTTGCCGTTACCGATGTTGAAGCCGCTTTCCAACGTGAAGATTGCCTTCAGGCCGCCACCCAGGTCTTCCGAGCCACGCAGGCCGAAACGGCTCTGGTCAATGCCCGAACCCATCGACCAACGCGACTTGCCAGCTTGGCCCAGAGCCGGCTGGACGTTGCTTTGGTAGGTGATGCCTGCGTCCAGCACGCCGTACAGCGTGACGCTGCTTTGCGCGTGAGCGACGGTAGCAAACGATGCTGCAGCTGCTGCAACGATCAGAGTCTTGTTCATTCGTGGAGCTCCCTTCTAAAAAGAGGCAGGTCTCGCGACCTTGTTCATAAACGGTCTGCAACCGCCCGGGAGCGCCATCGATCCTGCTGGCCGCGCCCGGATAGTTGCCCGTTTGGGAACCGTGAGTTTAGGGGTGTACCCTAGGGGAGCGATCCGCAAATAAAGAAATAAGCTTTTCCAGAACTAGAAATAATGAAAGTGGGGCCTAGTCATAAGTATTTGTTTTAACGACTTTTTTTGACTTCTTGACGAGGGCATTTTGGAGGCATTCATCGCACCATTCTTACATGTCATCGTCTTGACGGTTGCATAGAAACAACAAACGGATCTGGCTCAGCACCCCGAAATCGGTAACTTATACCTATTTTAGTCCCGATTTCCCGGTGTTGGGCGCCTAAAACATACTTGCCCATCCGTAAACAGCGCGCATCGGGCAACGCCTCCGTCAGCCGACAGAAAGGAAAACGCAGCTTCCGCCTGCCGTGACACGCAGTAACAGCCTTAACCGCCCGCGTAACGCGGTCCGCGCCCCGGCAGGCTAATGTAAGGCAGCCTTCAATACTGAACAGGACACGCCATGAATCGACGCTCGTTGTTGCGCGCTATCGGATTGACCGCCGCCTTCGCCGGCACCGGCTGGCTGCGCGCCGCCTCGGCCCAGCCCGCGCCGCCCGTGTACCGGCCGTCCGGCCCGAACCGCGTGCCCGGCGGGCCGCCGTATGACGATCGTCCGCGCGCCGGGCCGCCGGCGGCCCGTCACGACCGCCGGCCGCCGCCGCCCCGGCAGCATGGCTATATATGGACGGACGGTTACTGGCGCTGGCAGCGCGGCCGCTATATATGGGTGTCCGGCCGCTGGGTCGCACGGCGCCCCGGACGTCGCTGGGTGCCCGGCTACTGGCGCCGCCAGGGGCCGGTGTGGGTCTACGTCGACGGTTCGTGGCGATAGGCCGCCGGCCGGCTCCGGCCGAAGAAGGCCCGGAGCCGGACCGCGCGGGAAGCGGCGCCGTTCGCGCCGTTGCATCAGGATGCGTGGCCCGCAATCAGCGCGTCGCGGTGCCGGCGCCTTGCCACCTTCGCGCCACACACATCGACGCATCATCGCGGCCGTTCATCCTGACGACATCCTTCGGATAACGAAATCAATCGATGCCGATGCGAACACATCCGGCGGTACGTCGTCCCGTCACGCACCATCTGCAGCACACCCTGCACCGACGATACGGCCGGTGCATCCTCCTCAACGCCCGCCGCCCTCCAGTTCCCGCGCACGACGGCGCGCCGCGCAGATCGCGCGATGATGTTCGTCGGCCCACCGGATCATCGCCTGCATCGGCGCGAGGAACGAACGCCCGAGATCGGTCAGCGCATATTCGACGCGCGGCGGCACTTCGGCGAACAGCGTGCGGCTGACGAAGCCGTCCTGCTCGAGCCGCTTCAACGTACGCGACAGCATCTGGTTCGATACATCGCCGATCGCACGGCCGAGTTCGTTGAAACGCATCGTCCCGCCGGACAGCGCTTCGAGCACGAGCAGGCTCCACTGGTCGCCGATGCGGTCGAGCACATCGCGGATCGGGCACGGCTGGTCGAGTTCGACGGATTCGTCGGCGGACGGCAACGGCATGACGGGATTCTCTTTCACGGGCAACGCACGGTCACCGCGGTGTGACCTGTTCACACCGCGGTGACTTCTTGTGACGGGTTCGCGGCAACTGTACCATTCGATCGGCCCGGCAGCCGCCAGGATTCGCCAGTTCAACGAAACATGACGACGACGCACGGCGTCCCATGCGTTGCGGCGAATCCCTCGCATCGAGACGACACGCGCGCCGGCCGTTGCGCGCTGCCGCCCGCAGTCGCGCATCGTGCGCCCACTCACGAACCGTCAGACAAGGAAACCGCTACATGTCATTGTTCCGCTCCCCCGCCCGCGCCGTTGCCGCATGCGTGTTGCTGGCCGCATCGACGGCCGCGCTGGCCGCCGGCCCGGCTACCCGCGACCTGGCCGCCGAGGAAGCCAACCGCCAGCTCGTGCTGACGTTCTACGACCGCTTCTTCAACAAGCACGAAGCGGTCGAGGCCGCCGCCGTCGTCGCGGACGACTATAAACAGCACAACCCGCACGTGCCGGACGGCAAGAAGCCGTTCGTGTCGTATTTCGTCGGCGCGTTCCAGAAGAACCCGGCATCGCGCGCACGCATCGTCCGCAGCGCGACCGACGGCGATCTCGTGTACCTGCACGTGCATGCGACCGAGCGTCCGGGCGATCGCGGCGAAGCGGTGGTCGACATCTTCCGCGTGAAGGACGGCAAGATCGTCGAGCACTGGGACGTGATCCAGCCGGTGCCCGACACGGCCGCGAACCGGAACACGATGTTCTGACGCGCGGGCGCCGGGCAAGCGCGGGTGCCCGGCGCCCGCGAAGTCCCCTACAATCGTGCTTCGCCGCCGCTCCGGCGCAGGCGAAGCACGGCCCGCACCGGCGGCCGTTCGCGAAGACGGTGTCAACGATGAGCCCCGCCCATATTTCCCTGAGCAACGCCGGCGACCTGGTCGCCAGCCTCGGCAGTCCGCAGTTTCCCGCCCGGCTCTGGGCGTGGCTGCGCGAAACCGTCGATCCGCAATCCCACTACAGCGTCGCGACGCGTTACCGGCGTGACGCGCCATCGCACGCGGTCGACAGCGTCGACGTGCTGTTCTTCGCCGGCGGCGACGATCCCGACGGCACGCGCCACGCACTCGATCTGTATACACAGGGCGACTGGCGCAACGACACGCTGCTCCCGCATATCGAGCGCGCGACCGATTCGCAGCTCGTGTTCTCCTGCAACGAGGAAATCGACACGGCGACCGAGTACGGCCGCCAGTTCGCGCTCGGCGAGCTCGGCGAGGACTGCACGCTGCTCGGCAGCGAGCGCGACTACGTGTATGCGTTCTCGCTGTTTCGCCGGCGCGGCCAGCCGTCCTATACGCTGGCCGAACTGGCGCTGCTGCGGCAGCTCGGCGATTTCGTGCTGCCGCTGCTGATCCAGCATGCGCGGCTCGCACGCCTGACGCCGCGCTCGGACGACGGCGCGCTGCTGCAGCGCTTCGAGCAGCGGCTGTCGGCCAGCGGCGCGGCGCTGTCGCAGCGCGAGCGGCTCGTCTGCCGCGCGGTGCTGCAAGGCCAGCCCGTCCCGCACATCGCCGACACGCTCGCGCTCAAGGCCAGCAGCGTGCGCACCTATCTCGGGCGCGCGCTCGCGAAGCTCGGCGTCGCGAACCGCGCCGGGCTGTTCGCGTGGTGCGTGACCGAAGAAGCCGCACCGGAAGACCGCACCCAGTAGACGCCGCATCCCCCACCGCCTTTGTCGCGCGTTGTCCTCAAAACAATGACAGACAGCCGGCCGCCCCGCTCCTAGTATCTGACTCACCCGACGACACGAACGCGTCGGATACCACGGAGACACGGAATGCCGAATACCGGATCGACGCCGGCCCGCACGGCCGCGAGCGCGCCGCCCATCGATTCGCCGATACGAAGCCATCGGCGAAACCGGCATGACGCTCCGGCAGCCGTTGCCGGCCTTCGCCACGGCGCATCGCCGTCACCACGCAGCGCCGGCACGTAACGCCCCTCATCCCGTTCCAACCCGACCGGGTTCACGCGACCGGACGCGCCACACGGCCCGCCCGCCGGACACGTGCGCCCGTCGCCCCCCTATCCGGAGGAGACACATGCAACACGCCGATACCGTCTATCTGAACGGCCTGCTTTACACGGGCGACGCACAACGCCGCTTCGCGCAGGCGCTCGCCACCCAGGACGGCAAAATCGTCGCGGTCGGCCGAGACGACGACATCCGCCCGCTGGCCGGCCCCGCGACGCGGCGGGTCGATCTCGCCGGCCGGCTGATGCTGCCGGGTCTCATCGACGGTCACGTGCACCCGCTCGAAGGCCACCAGATCCTCGGCGACTTCGACCTGTCCGGCATCAACGATCCCGACGCGATCCTGCAACGCATCCGTGCATGTGCCGATGCGACGCCGAACGCGCCGTGGGTCTATCTCGGTGGCGCGAACCTCGCCGCGTTCGGCGCGTATCCGACCCGCGAACTGCTCGACCGGATCGTGCCCGACCGGCCGCTGCTCGTGGTCGGCTTCGACGTGCACAGCGGCTGCCTCAACACGAAGGGGCTCGAAGCGGCCGGCATCCAGGCCGATACGCCCGATCCGTCCGGCGGCGTGATCGAGCGTGACGCGTCGGGCGCACCGAACGGCGTCGTGCACGAAGCGGCGTTCTACCGCGTATGCCCGATCATTCCGCAACTGAGTCCGGCCGGCTACCCGAAGTCGCTCGCCAAAGCGCACGCGATGGCGCACGGCTACGGCATCACCGGCTGGTTCGACGCCCGCGTCGAGGAAGCCGAGCTCAAGGCCTATGCCGATGCGCAGCGCACCGGCACGCTGAAGGCATACATGAGCGCGGGCCTCTATGCGAATCCGCGCCGTGATCCGCGCGAGCAGGTCGAGCGCTTCGTCGCCTGGCGTCGCGAATACGAGCGCGACAACCTGCGCCTGCATACGGTGAAGATCTTCGTCGACGGCGTGCCGGAATCGAAAACCGCCGCGCTGCTCGAGCCGTACGCGGGCACCGACGACTGCGGCCTCGCGCTGTGGAGCCAGGACGCGCTGAACGAAATCTGCCTGCTCGCCGATACGGCGGGCTTCGACCTGCACTTCCATACGCTCGCCGACCGCGCGGTGCGCATGACGCTCGACGCGCTCGAACAGGTCCAGCGCCGCAACGGGATGCGCGACCGGCGCGCGCAGCTGGCGCACCTGCAGCTCGTCGATCCGGCCGACATGGGCCGCTTCAACCGGCTCGGCGCGATCGCAAGCGTGCAGACGCTGTGGACGGCCGCCCGCGAAGAGCAGCAGCAGCTCTATCGCGACCTGCTCGGCGCCGAGCGCACCGCGCGCAACTATCCGTTCCGCAGCCTGCGCAACGCGGGCGCGATGCTCGCGGCCGGCTCCGACTGGTCGGTCAGCACGATGGATCCGATGCAGATCATCCAGACGGGCGTCACGCACCTGCTGATCGACCAGCCCGACAGCCCGCCGTGGAATCCGCACGAACGGCTCGACCTGCTCACGATGCTCGAGGCCTATACGGTCAACACCGCGTATGCACTGCGTTTCGACGACTGCACGGGTTCGCTCGAAGCGGGCAAGGATGCGAGCTTCGCGATCCTCGACCGCAATCCGTTCGCGCACCCCGTCGAAACGTTCGCGCAAACCCGCGTGATCGAGACGTGTTTCCGCGGCGAAGTCGTGTACGCCGCACCGGGCTGGGCCGACTGAGCGTCGGCCCGGGCCGTCGTCAGGCGACGCCGAGCGCCAGCACCTGTTCGGTCGTCAGCACGTCGCCGAACGTGTCCGACAGCGCGGCCAGCGTCGCGCGATGGAGGTCGCGGTGCGGCACCGTGCCGCCGTCCGCGACGTCGAGATCGCGCGTCGCGCACGCATCGTCGACGACGATCACCGCATAGCCGAGCGGCACCGCATCGCGCGCCGCACCGGCCACGCACGCATGCGTCATGAGGCCGGTGACGATCAGCGTGTCGATGCCGGCCGCCTTCAGGCGCGCGTCGAGGTCCGTCGTCGGGAACACGCTCACCGACGTCTTCTTCACGACCGCGTGGTGCGGCGCCGGCTGCAGGTCCGCGTGGAAGCGGAAGCCGTCGCTGCCGTCGGCGAAGATCGGGCTGTCGGCCGTATCGACGTGCTGGACGTGAAACACGGGAATGCCCGCGCGATCGGCGAACGCGATCACGCGCTGCGCATTGCCCAGCGCGCGCGGCCCTTCCGGAATCGGCAGGCGGCCGCTGAAATATTCGTTCTGGAAATCGATCACCAGCAGCGCGCTGCGGGCGGCGTCGATCGACGTCGGCGCGGTCGCGCCGGCCAGGGTACGGATGGTCGGATGTTGCATGGGTCGCTCTCTTTCGGTTCGCACATTGATCGGAACGGCGCGCCGGGCCTGCCGGCGCCGCCGGACGCGGCCCGATCCTTCCCCGGCCGCGAGGCGCCAGTGTCGGGCCGCGCGGCCTTGCGCGACAGCGGCGCACGGGACAACGTCCGACAGGATCGGGCCAACGTGCGCGGCGCGTGCCGCCTACGACAGTGCTGCCGTACGGGCACCCGGACGCGTACGCCCGTACGCGACCATCATCACGAAGCTGAGCAGGAAGCCCGCGCCGCCGATCAGCAGCAGGCCGGTCTCGCCGAACATCGGCAGCAGGTTCGTCAGCGCGCCCGTGACGACCCACGCGACCGCCATCACCGAGCCCGCGACGCCGAGCGCCCAGCCTTGCCGGTCCTCGCTGACGGCGTCGGAGAACGCGGTGTACATGGTCGTGTACGCGACCATGTCGAAACAGCCGACGACCATCGCGAGCGCCCACAGCACGGGTTCGTGCGGAAACAGTGCCGACAGGATCTGGCCCAGCCCGGCGACGAGCAGGCCCGTCTTCGCGATGTCGATCACGCGCCACACGCGCAGCATCAGCCGCACGACGAACAGCAGGCCGAACACGAAGCAGATGCCGATCACGCCGCTGAACAGCCCGAGCCGCGCGCTCGTATAGCCGAATTTCGCCTGCAGCAACAGCATGATGGTCTGCAGGTACAGCCCGTAGCCGACCTGCATCAGGAAGAACACCACCGACAGGAACGCGACGTTGCGCTGGCGCGCGGCCTCCCAGATGATCCGCAGCGGCAGCAGCGGATCGATGCGCGTGTCGCCGCGCGGCGCGGCCGAGTCGCGATACGACGCCCAGGTCCAGAACGCGCAGACGAGCGACAGTGCGGCGACCAGCACGAACGGCGTGCCGTAGTCGAACAGCGGCGAGATCGTCCGGTCGGACGTGACGCCGCCAAGCACCGGGCCGACGATCACGCCCGCGCTGAACGCGAGCGACATGATGCTCATGTTGTACGCCTTGTTCTCGGGCGTGCTCAGGTCGGTGATCGCCGCCTGCGCGATGCCCTGGCAGCCGGCCATCAGGCCGGTGAGCCCGCGACCGGCCAGCAGCAGCGCGACGCTGGCGTGCCAAGCACCGGCCGCCATCATCGCGTAGCCGGCCGCGAGGCCGAGCACGCACAGCAGCAGGATCCGGCGGCGGCCGTAGCGATCGGACAGCTCGCCCATCAGCGACGAGCCGAAGAACATGCACAGCGGGTAGATCCCGTAACCGAGGCCGAGATAGAAATTGCGCGCGTGCGCACCGGCGCCGGCCGGCAGGATGCCCGCGTGCGGATCGCCGAAGATCGCGGACATCATCGGATAGACGAGCCCGAAGCCCATCGCGTCGAGCGCGATGGCGAGCAGGCAGGGGCCGAGCAGCGTGTAGTCGAGCCGGGACATGGCGACCTTCCGGACGGAGTGGATGATCGCCCAAGCGTAATGACCGGGCGGCGGCCGCGGTAGGCCGCCGCCCGCGATGCTAACCATCGGCCGCGCCGATACCCTGCATGCCGCCCGCGCCGATGGGTCGCCGGCGCGGCCGCCCCGGCCGCTACTTGGCGCTCAGCGGCTCGCCCTGGAATTGCCGGCGTGCGACCACGCACGGCGCGCCGTCATGCATGAACACGCTCGCGAGCAGCCCGAACGACGCCGCGAACAGCACGTACCAGGCCGGCGCGACGAGCGACCCGCTCGCGCGCGTCAGCCACGTGACGATGAACGGTGCGAAGCCGCCGAACACCATCACCGCGACGTTGTAGGCCAGCGCGACGCCGGTCGACCGCGAGCGCGTCGCGAACTGCTCGGCGAGCGTGGTCGGCGCGGGGCCGTAGCAGATGCCGATGATCGTGCAGATCACGAGCTGCATCACCAGCAGGCGCCCGACGCCCGGCGCGGCGGCCAGCCACGAGAACAGCGGATACGTGACCGTCAGCAGCGCCAGCGTGCCGGCGATCAGCACGGGCCGCCGGCCGATCAGGTCGGACACGATCGCCGCGACCGGAATCGTCACCGTCAGCAGCGCAACGGCCACCATTTGCACCTTGAACACCTGGTCGAGCGGCAGCCCGAAGGTCTTGTGCACGAACGTCGGCATGTTCACGAGCATCACGTAGAACACGGCCGTGCCGGTGATCGTCTGCCCCATCGACACCAGCACGCCGCGCAGGTTCTCGCGCAGCACGCGCGATACGCTCGCCGGCGGCTCGGCCGTCGACTTGCTCGCGTCGAGGAACGCCTCGGTCTCCTCCATGTGCCGGCGGATCCACAGGCCCACCGGCCCGATCAGCAGCCCGAGCGCGAACGGCACGCGCCAGCCCCAGCTGTGCAGCGCCGCGTCCGACAGCGACTGCGTGGCCCACGCGCCCATCGCGGCGCCCGAAAACACCGCGAGACACTGGCCGATCAGCTGCCACGACCCGTACAGCCCGCGCCGGTTCGCGGGCGCGCTTTCGACGAGGAATGCCGTTGCGCTCGCGTATTCGCCGCCCGTCGCGAAACCCTGCAGCAGCCGCGCGACGACGATCAGGATCGGCGCCGCCGGGCCGATCGCCGCGTACGACGGCGCGAACGTGATCAGCGCGATCGACAGCGTCATCAGGAAGATGATGAGCTGCATCGCGGCCTTGCGGCCCTTGCGGTCCGAATAGAGCCCGAGCAGGATGCCGCCCACCGGACGCATGAAGAAGCCGACGCCGAACGTCGCGAGCGACATCAGCAGCGACGCGTACTGGCTCTCGGCGGGAAAGAACAGCCGCGCGATGATGCCGGAGAAGAAACCGTAAACGATGAAGTCGTACCACTCGAGGGTATTGCCGACGACGGCGGCAATCACTTGCCGCTGCCGCGAATTCCGACGTGAGTCGCGCATGCTGTTCTCCTGCAGTCTCAGGGTGCCGCGCCGCATGCCGGCCGCGTGCCGTGGCGGGCATGGGCGAACCGGCTGTTCGCATCGCCGGTCGAGGCGGGACAGGCACGACGGAACCTCTCGGCCCGCACGCACGACCGGCGTGAATCGATCATAGGGACGCCGAAAACCCGCATCAATTAATGCCCGCGGCAGATGATTAGCCGGAGACTAAATGTTTCTCCGGTGGACGCCAGCGTGCGAAAAACCCGGTGTTTCGCGCATTGTTGCAGCCCCGGTTCTGCGGCAGAATCGTCGGCCGCCCTTCCCGTCGTCCGCATCATGCGCAACCGCATCAACGAAGAGATCACGTTCCGCAAGCTCGAGGTGCTGCTCGCCTTCATGGAAGCCGGCAGCCTCGCGAAGGCGGCAGAGGCGCTGGGCATCAGCACCGTCAGCGTGCACCGTGCGCTTCATACGCTCGAGGAAGGGATGCACTGCGCTCTGTTCCGCCACGAGGGGCGGAACCTGATTCCGACCGATGCCGCGCAGGTGCTCGCCGAAGTCGCCGGCGAAGTGCTCAAGACGATGACGGACGGCATCCGCTCGACGCGCGAGGCGGCCGGCTACGGCGCGGGCCAACTGAAGATCGGCTCGCTGTATTCGCTGACGATCCGCACCGTGCCCGAGGTCGTGATCGCGCTGAAGGAGCGCCGCCCCGAGCTGCAGGCCGAACTCGTGCTCGGCTCGAACGCCGACCTGCTCGACAAGCTCAGGCAGGGTGCGATCGACGCGACGCTGATGGCGCTGCCCGAACCGGACGCCGAGATCGAATCGATCGCGCTGTTCGAGGACGAGATGTTCTTTGCCGTACCGATCGATTCGCCGTATGCGCAACGCGACGCGATCGATCTTCATGCATGCGGCGACGAACCGTTCGTGTCGCTCGGCGAAGGCTTCGCGACGCATCACGGCTTCACGGAGGCGTTCCGCACGGCCGGCGTCACGCCGAACGTCGTGATGCGGGTGGGCGACATCTTTTCGCTGATCAACCTCGTGTCGGGCGGCGTCGGCTGCTCGCTGCTGCCCGGCCGCGTGCGCGACCTGTTCGCGCACAAGATCGCGCTCGTGCCGCTCGCGGGGCCCACGATCCGCCAGACGATCGGCCTGAGCTTCCTGCACCGCCGCGAGCGCGACCCGAACCTGCTCGCGCTCGCGACCGTGTGCCGGCTGACGGTCAAGGGGCCGACCGCGCGGTGACGCGGCGCGGCGCTGCGCCCTCCTTTCGGCGCGCGCCCGCCTAGCGCCCCGTGCCGCATCACCCGCCGTCGTCCGAACCGCGACACAACCGACGCGTACTCGTCCGTTTGGATGGCACGAAGCGCGCGCTTTGTTGCGATCATGGCCGTCATTCATCGCGCGGCACGCATACGTGCGGCCGCCACGGAGACGACATGAACGACGCAGTCCTCGGCCCCATCGACCAGATCGGCTACGTGGTCGCCGACCTCGACCGCAGCATCGCGCGCTGGCGCGCCCGCCACGACATCGGCCCGTGGACCGTATTCCGCAACGTCCGCCTCGACGGCCGCTATCTCGGCGAACCGGTGACGGTCGCGATGGACGTCGGCCTCGCGTATCGCGGCGATCTGCAGATCGAACTGATCCACGTCACGAACGACACGCCGTCGCCGTACCGCGATGCGCACGGGCAGACGCTCGCCGGCCTGCATCACGTCGCGTGGGTCGTCGACGATCTCGATGCGGCGGTTGCGCAGCTCACCGCGCGCGGCCTGCGCGTCGTGTTCGAAGCGAGCAACCCGGCCACGCGCGTCGCGTATCTCGACGACGCCGACGATCCCGGCGTGCGCGTCGAAGTGATCGAAGGCGCCGGCATGCGCGACATGATCGTGCACGGCATCGCCGAAGCCCACACCTGGGACGGCACCGATCCGGTGCGCGTCGTCGACGCGGCGGCCGCCTCCGCGTAGCGGGCCCGCGCGTTCCCTCTCACTCACAGGAGCAAGCAGGATGAAACGACTCGAAGGCAAGGTGGCGCTGATCACGGGCGGCGCCCGCGGCCAGGGCGAAGCGGAAGCGCGCCGGTTCGTCGCCGAAGGCGCACGCGTGGTGATCGCCGACGTGCTCGACGACGCCGGCCGGCGCGTCGCAGCCGAACTCGGCGACGCCGCGCGCTTCCAGCATCTCGACGTCACCCGCGAAGCCGACTGGCAGGCGGCCGTTCAGGCGACGCTCGCGCAGTTCGGCCGGCTCGACATCCTCGTGAACAACGCGGCGATCCTGAAGCTCGTGCCGATCGAATCGTGTTCGCTCGACGACTATCGCAAGGTGATCGACGTGAACCAGGTCGGCTGCTGGCTCGGCATGAAGTCGGCCGTGGCCGCGCTGAAGGAAGCAGGCGGCGGCTCGATCGTCAACGTCTCGTCGACGGCCGGGATGGAAGGCGTCGCGGGCGGCAGCGCATACGTATCGAGCAAGTTCGCGGTGCGCGGCATGACGAAGGCCGCCGCACTCGAATTCGGCCGCTACGGCATTCGCGTAAACTCGGTGCATCCGGGCGGCATCGATACGGTGATGGCGCGCCCGCCCGAGTTCGCGGATTTCGATCCGTCGTCGATCTACAGCGGCCTGCCGATCGCACGCATCGGCAAGCCCGACGAAGTCGCCAGCCTCGTGCTGTTCCTCGCATCCGACGAATCCGCGTATTGCACGGGGTCGGAATTCATCGTCGACGGCGGGATGCTCGCGGGCAGCACGTTCCACTGATCCGCCCCGCTCCGCCGTAACCAGAACCTGGAACGGAAACGACAACGCCGCCGGCGGATGGACCCGCACGGCGGCGTTGTCGTTTCAGCGAAAGCGTCCGGACGCGATGGGCCGCTCAGTACCCCTTCGGCTGGATCGCCGGCGCACCGACACCGCGCGCGCCCTGCTTGCCGCCGCGCACGAAGCGGCGCCCGTGCGGGCCGTACACGCCGTCCGGCTCCGGATACAGCGTCAGCAGCACGACGTACAGCATCCCGCCCACCACCAGCGACACCGGCACGCTCAGGTCGAGCCCGCCCGCGAGGTGGCCGAGCGGCCCGACGAACTGGCCCGGCAGGTTCACGAACGCGAGCCCGATGAACGCGGCCGGCAGCCATGCGCCCATCGCGCGCACGTTCCAGCCGTGCGTGAACCAGTAGTGGCCGCCGTGCAGCCCGCGGTTGAACACCTGCAGGTCGTCGGCGAGATAGTAGCCGCGGCGCGTCACGTAGCCGATCACCATGATCGCCATCCACGGGCAGCTGAACGTATCGATCAGCGTCGAGAACGTCGCGACGCTTTCGACGAGGTTGAACCAGAAGCGGCCGACGAAGATGAACGCGATCGCGATCGTGCCGATCAGCAGCGTCGCACGCACGCGGTTCAGCACGCGCGGGAACATGCTCGACACGTCGAGGCCGGTGCCGTACAACGCGGTCGTGCCGGTCGACATCCCGCCGATGATCGCGATCAGGCACATCGGCAGCAGGAACCAGCGCGGCGAGATCGCGAGCAGCCCGCCGACGTAGTCGTTCGATGCGATGAACGCGGGCGCCTTCGACGCGATGATCGTCGCGGTCGCGAGGCCGAAGAAGAACGGCACGAACGTCGCGACCTGCGCGGCGAACACGGCGCCCATCACGCGATGCTTCGACGTGTGCTGCGGAATGTAGCGCGCCCAGTCGCCGAGCGTCGACGCGAACGACACGGGGTTGCTCAGCGCGACCAGCACCGCGCCGACGAACGCGGCCCAGAAGCCCGCACTGCCCAGTTGCAGCGTGCCCGCATAGTTCATGTCGAACAGGCCGGCGAACGCGAACAGTCCCGCGACGAACAGCACGCTCGCGGCCCACACGGCGATCTTGTTGACCCACAGCATGAAGCGGAAGCCGTAGATGCAGACGATCAGCACGAGCACCGCGAACACCATGTAGGCCGCGCCGAGCGTGAAGCCGTTGACGGGCACGCCGACCATGCTGTGCGCGCCGCCGACGAGCGCGTCGCCCGAGCTCCATACCGCGAGCGAGAAGAACGCGATCGACGTGAGCAGCGCGAGGAACGAGCCGACGATCCGGCCGTGGATGCCGAAATGCGCGCCGGACGACACGGGGTCGCTCGTGCCGTTGCGCGGGCCGAACAGGCTCATCGGCGCGAGGATGCACGTGCCGGCGAGCACGCCGAGCACGATCGCGCAGACGCCCGCCTTGAACGACAGCCCGACCAGCACGGGAAAGCTGCCGAGCACCGATGTGGAAAATGTATTGCAGCCGCCGAACAGCAACCGGAACAGATCGATCGGCCGCGCGTAGCGCGATGCATCGGGAATGCGCTCGAAACCGAACGACTCGACCTGCGTAATCCTGCCTTCACCCATTTGTCTCCCACTCCTCTGGTGCGCCTGTACGACCCGGGGCTGCGGCCATACGACACATCGTCATCGATTCGCGGCCACTCTAAACCGGATCGCGCGGCGCAAATATCACGCATTCGAGACGTTTACGACGAGGGAGAACAATGTTTCCGGGCGGGCAACCGGCCGGCTTCCGCGCCGCTCGTGCGGCGCGGGCGATGCAACGTCAGTGCGCCGCCGCTGCCGCCGGCGCGCGGCACGCGATCAGGCCGCGCTGTACGGCCGGCCGCGCGGCGACGTCGGCGAGCCAGCGCTCGACGTGCGGGAAGCCGGACACGTCGAGATCGAGCTCGGCCGCCGTGCGCAGCCACGGAAATGCCGCGATGTCGGCGATCGAATATCGCGACGATGCGAGGTACGCCGATTCCGACAATCGGCTGTTCACGACCCCATAGAGACGCATCGCCTCCTTCCGATAGCGGTCGATCGCTTCCGCATTGACCGTCTTCGATGCATGCAGGAACCACCAGAGCTGGCCGAGCATCGGCCCGATCCCGCCGATCTGGAGGTGCAGCCATTGCTGGACCGCCGTGCGCTCGGCGAGCGTTTCCGGCTGCAGGCAGCCCGTCTTCGCGGCGAGATAGCCGAGGATCGCGCCGGATTCGAACACGGCCAGCCCGGTGTCGTGATCGACGATGGCCGGGATCTTGCCGTTCGGGTTGATCGCGAGGAACGCCGGGCTGCGCTGCTCGCCGGCGGACAGGTTCACGTGCACGAGGTCGTGCGCGATTCCGGCCTCTTCCAGGTAGATCGCGATCTTGTGCCCGTTCGGCGTGTCGGCCGTATGGAACGTGAGGGAGTGATTCGAGGTCATGTCGGTCCTTGTCATCGGGTTATCGTTGCAACTACAATTGTTGCAATTGCAATCCTATGCCGAAACCGATGGCGCCGGCGACATGCCAGTACTCGAAGGAGGGACATGCAGACTGCGCGACCCGGTCCGCCCGTGCGGACGCCCGACACCCGCCGCGCCGCGGCGGCCTGCCTCGAACGGCTGACGATGCGGCGGCTCGCGCCGCCAGGCCTCGCGGTGTCCCCGCTCGGCGCCATGCGCGCGGCCGCCGATTGCCTCGAACGCGATGCGGCGACGTCGCAGCGCGTGTGGATCGTCCGCGCCGATGCGCGCGAGTCGTTCGCAGACGCGCGCGCGCATCGCCACATCAGCGCGTGGCCGCTGCGGTTTCTCGATCCGGGCAAGCGTTTCGAGCGGCCGCTGCTGTACCTGCTGCACGCGCGTGCGATCGACCGGCTGCGGCTGGCATCGATCGAGACCGTCGATCGCGGGATCTTCGTGAACGATGCCGAAACGGCCGCGTCGTCCTGGCCGAAGGGCGTGACGCCCGACGTCCCCCACTGGCTGGCCGCGAACCCCGCATGCACGCCCTACGACCCGGCGTCGGGACACGAAGCGATCGCGATCCTGCGCCACGCGCTGCGCACGCTCTATGTCGCCGGCCAGCCGGGCTTCTTCTACCTCGCAGGTCATGACGACTGCGTGCCCGATGCGAAGCCGCTGTCGGCCTCGGCCGCCCGCGATGCGTTCAACGGCATGGTGCGGGCCGGCCGGCGGGCAGCCGCCGGCGCGGCTGCGCGCATCCGGTTGTGCGGCGCGGGCAGCACGCTCGCGCAGGTGAGGGAAGCGGCCGACCTGCTGCACGACGAATGGCGGATCGATTCGACGATCTGGAGCTGTCCGAGCTACACGCAGCTCGCGCGCGACGGTCGCGCCGCCGACCGCTGGAACCTGCTGCATCCACAAGACGACGAGCCGCGCATCGCGCACGTCCGTGCATGCGTCGGCGAAGGCGACACGCCGGTGCTCGCGGTGACCGGCTATGCGCGGCACGTCGCCGCGCAGATCGGCGCGTTCATCCCTGCCCGCTTCATGGCGCTCGGTGCGGATTCGGCCGGCCCCGGCGCACGCGTACCGAATGCACGGTGGATCGCCGCGGTCGCGCTGCGCCTGCTGGCCGACGACGGCCGCGTGCCGGCCGACTGGGCCGCGCAGGCGATGCACCGGTATGCGCGCGGCTGACGCGCGCGCTGCGCCGGGTTCCGCTACTTCGCGTCGGCCGCCGCGTCGCGCGTCGCGGCGATCGTGCGATCGAGCGCGGCGGCCATCGCCGCCTGCTCCTTGCCGGTGAACTGGTCGAGAAAGAGTTCCGCGACCGTCGACTGGTACACCTTCCACATCTTCTTGCGCAGCGTCCGTCCCTTGTCGGTGATGCTCGCAAACGCGGCACGGCCATCGTCGACCGACCGCGCGCGCGTGACGAGCCCTTCCTGTTCGAGCCGGTCGACGAGCCGCGTCAGGTTGTAGCGCTCGATCGCGAGCACATCGGCCAGTTCGTGCATGCGGCGCGTGCCGTCGGGCCCGCTTTCGAGCCCCCACAACGCGTCGTACCACGCATACGCGGGCAGGCCGGCCGCCGCGAGGCGGCGCTCGATCTCGCGAATCATCGTCCGGTGCGCGCGGACGAACGAGAACCACAGATCGGGTTCGGGTGCGCTCATGTCAGGTCGTTCCTCTCGTTGAATTGCAGTTGCAATTAAATTTTACCTCGATAACAATGGCCTTCGATACGATTGCAATTGCAATCATTTTTGTCCGCCGACCGGCGGGCATTCCGTCGCGCGACGCGGCGCCACGACCGTCGCCCCGCGCAGCCTGATGCTTCTGGAGACACCGCATGACCGCACCTCTCGCGTTACCCGACATCGATCCGCAGGAAACCCGCGAATGGCTCGATGCGCTCGAATCCGTGATCGCGCTCGAAGGCCGCCCGCGCGCGCACTACCTGCTCGACCAGCTCGCCGATCTCGATGCAGCCCGCCACGGCGACCTGCACGGTCGCGTGACGACCGCGTACGTGAACACCGTGCCGCGTGAACGGCAACCGGCGTACCCGGGCGATCTCGCGCTCGAGCGACGCCTGAACGCGATGATCCGCTGGAACGCGATGGTGATGGTGCTGCGTGCCGGCCGGCACTCGAACGTCGGCGGCCACATCGCGACCTACCAGTCGGCGGCCGTGCTGTACGACGTCGGCTTCGACCACTTCTTCCGCGGCCGCACCGACACGTTCGACGGCGACATGGTCTACATCCAGGGCCATTCGGCGCCCGGCATCTATGGCCGCGCGTATCTGGAAGGCCGCATCACGGATGCGCAGCTCGACAACTTCCGCCGCGAGACCGGCCGCGAAGCGGGCCGCGACGGGCTGTCGTCGTATCCGCATCCGCGCCTGATGCCGGATTTCTGGCAATTCCCGACCGTATCGATGGGGCTCGGGCCGCTCACGGCCGCGTATCAGGCGCGCTTCATGCGCTACCTCGAATACCGCGGGCTGAAGGCGCATCAGGGCCGCAAGGTGTGGGCGTTTCTCGGCGACGGCGAAATGGACCAGCCCGAATCGCTCGCGGCAATCTCGTTCGCCGGCCGCGAACGGCTCGACAACCTGATCTTCGTCGTCAACTGCAACCTGCAGCGCCTCGAGGGCCCCGTGCGCGGCAACGGCAAGGTCATCCAGGAACTCGAGGGCACGTTCCGCGCGGCCGGCTGGAACGTCGTCAAGGTGATCTGGGGCGCCGGCTGGGATCGGCTGCTCGAACGCGACACGACGGGCCTGCTGCGCCAGCGCATGATGGAATGCGTCGACGGCGACTACCAGACCTTCAAGTCGCAAAGCGGCGCGTACGTGCGCGAGCATTTCTTCGGCAAGTATCCGGAACTGCTCGCGCTCGTCGCCGACCTGTCCGACGACGACATCTGGAAACTGGCGCGCGGCGGTCACGATCCTGAGAAGGTGCATGCGGCGTATGCGCAGGCGATGCGCGCTGACGGCCGGCCGACCGTCGTGCTCGCGAAGACCGTCAAGGGCTTCGGGATGGGCGAAGCCGGTGAAGGCCAGAACGTGAACCACCAGTTGAAGAAGATGAGCGCGGACGCCGTGCGCGCGTTCCGCGACCGTTTCGCGCTGCCGGTCAGCGACGCGCAGCTCGACGAACTGCCCTATCTGAAGCCGGAGCCGGGCAGCGCCGAAGCGCGCTATTTCGCGGAACGCCGCGCGGCGCTCGGCGGCCACGTGCCGGCCCGCTTCAGCGCCGTCGCATCGCTGCCGGTGCCGCCGCTCGCCGCGTTCGACGCGCAGCTGAAGGACAGCGGCGAGCGCGGGCTGTCGACGACGATGGCGTTCGTGCGCATCCTCGGCACGCTGCTGAAGGATCCGCAGCTCGGCAAGCTCGTCGTGCCGATCGTGCCGGACGAATCGCGTACGTTCGGGATGGAAGGCCTGTTCCGCCAGATCGGCATCCACTCGCATCTCGGCCAGCTGTATACGCCGCAGGACGCGGGCCAGCTCAGCTACTACAAGGAAGCGAAGGACGGGCAGATCCTGCAGGAAGGGATCAACGAATCGGGCGCGATCGCGTCGTGGATCGCGGCCGGTACCGCGTACAGCAACCACGGGCTGCCGGCGATTCCGTTCTACATCTTCTATTCGATGTTCGGGCTGCAGCGGGTCGGCGATCTCGCATGGGCCGCGGGCGATGCGAGATCGCGCGGCTTCCTGCTCGGCGCGACGTCCGGCCGCACGACGCTGATGGGTGAAGGGCTGCAGCACAACGACGGGCACAGCCTGGTGCTGTCGTCGGTAATTCCGAACTGCGTGTCGTACGACCCGACCTATGCGTACGAACTCGCGGTGATCGTGCGCGACGGACTGCGGCGGATGTTCGCGGAACAGGAAGACGTCTACTACTACATCACGCTGCTCAACGAGAACTACCCGCATCCGGCGCTGCCCGACAACGCGGAGGCCGGCATCCTGAAGGGGCTCTACCTGTTGCGCGAAGGCGCGCCGCACAACGCCGATGCGCCGCACGTGCAGCTGATGGGCAGCGGCGCGATCCTGCGCGAAGTGATCGCCGCCAGCGACCTGCTCGCGCAGGACTTCGGCGTGTCGAGCGACGTATGGAGCGCGACGAGCCTGACCGAGCTGCGCCGCGACGGGCTTGCCGCCGAGCGCTGGAACCTGCTGCATCCCGATCAGGCGCCGCGTGTGCCGTATGTGCAGCAGTGCCTCGACGGCCGCACCGGGCCGGTGGTCGTCGCGACCGACTACATGAAGATCGTCGGCGACCAGATCCGCGCGTTCGTCGACGGCCGGCGCTTCGTGTCGCTCGGCACCGACGGCTTCGGCCGCTCGGATACGCGTGAAGCACTGCGCACGTTCTTCGAGGTCGACCGGCGCTTCATCGCGATCGCGGCGTTGAAGGCGCTCGCCGACGACGGTGCGATCGAGCGTGCGCGCGTCGGCGAGGCCATCCGGCGTTACGGCATCGACACCGACAAGGTCGATCCGGCCACCGTGTGACCCTGCGGCGCGCGACAGCCGCAATCCCTCCGGCCTGTCGCGCGTCGCCGCAAGCGCTACGGCTTCGACTGCGCGAGCGGGCCTGGCGCGCCCTGCTCCGCACCCGACGGCCAGCCGCCCGCGAGCGCCTTGTACAGCGCGACCGTCGACGCCGCGCTGCGCATCCGCCCGTCGGCCGCCGCGTCCTGTGCTTGCAGCAGCGTCCGTTGCGCGTCGAGCACTTCGTAGTAGTCGATCGCGCCGGCCGAGAAGCGCGCCTGCGCGAGCTGCGCGGCGCGCGCGCTGTCGTCCGCCGCGCGCACGAGGTGTGCGGTCTCGTCACGCGTGCGCGCGACACGCAGCAGCGCGTTCTCCGTTTCCTCCAGCGCGCCGAGCACGGTCTGCCGGTACTGCGCGAGCTGGCCGGCCGCTTCCGCGTCGCTCGCGGCGATCCGTGCACGCACGCGCCCGACGTCGAGGAACGACCAGTCGATGCCGAGCGCGATCAGGTTCGTGTCGCTGCCCGCGCGGAAGAACCCGTAACTGCTCGTCGCGCTGCCAAGCAGCCCCGACAGCGTGAAGCGCGGAAACAGGTCGGCCGTCGCGACGCCGACGCGCGCGGTCGCCGCATGCAGCCTTGCCTCGGCGGCCGCGACATCGGGGCGCCGGCGCAGCAGGTCGCCCGGCGTGCCGGGATCGATGTCGGCGGCCAGCGCCGGCAGCGGTACGGGCGTGCCCGTCGGCGTGCCGGTCTTCGGCAGATCGAAGCGGCCGACCAACGCATCGGGCGTCTGTCCGGTCAGCACCGCGAGCCGGTGCTCGTCGACGCCGATCGCGGCTTCGTACACGGCGATCCGCGACGTCGTCGATTCGTACTGCGCCCGCGCACGCGCCGCATCGAGTTCGGATCCTCGCCCCGCGCCGACGCGCGCATTGATCAGCGCGAGCGTCTGCTTCTGGTTGTCGGCGTTCTCGCGTGCGATCCGCAGCCGCTCCTGCGAGCCGCGCAGATCGACGTACGTGCTCGCGACCTCACCCGCGATCGCGACGCGCACCGCGCGCACGTCCGCCGCGCTGGCCGCCGTTTCCGCGCGCTGCGACTCGATCGAACGACGCACGCGGCCGAACAGGTCGAGTTCCCACGCGGCATTGATCCCGATGCTGGACGTCGGCGTGTCGCGCTGGCTGCGCGGCGCGCCGAACGCCTGGTCCTTGCTCATCAGCTGATGGCCGATCTGGCCGCTCGCGGTGATCGTCGGATAGCGGTCGAAGGTTGCCTGCGACAGCAGCGCGTTCGACGCGTCGTAGCGCGATACCGCGACCTGCAGATCCTGGTTGGCCGCGAGCGCCGCGTCGATCAACTGCGTCAGCGCCGGATCGCCGAAGCCGCGCCAGAACGTGGCATCGGCAGCGGCCGACGCGTCGGGCAGCGTATCGGCCGGCGACGCATCGCGCTGCGTGGCCGGATGGTCGTCGCGCGCGAACCGCGCGGCCGTGGCCGTATCGGGCCGCTTGAAATCGGGGCCGACCGCGCATGCGGCGAGCGTCACCGACATCGCGAGCGCGGAAAGACGGAAAGCGGCGCTCATCGGTTTTCTCCTTCGAGGGTGCCGTGCTGTTCGCTCCAGACGGCCGGCGTGCCGCCCGCGAGCTTGCGGATCGCCACATAGAACACGGGTGTCAGGAACAGCCCGAACAGCGTGACGCCGAGCATCCCCGCGAACACGGTGACGCCGGTGGCCGCACGCACTTCGCTGCCGGCACCGCTGCCGATCAGCAGCGGCACCGAGCCCGCGATGAACGCGACCGACGTCATCACGATCGGGCGCAGCCGCAGCTTGCACGCTTCGAGTGCCGCTTCGATCACGCCCTTGCCCTGGATTTCGAGTTCGCGCGCGAATTCGACGATCAGGATCGCGTTCTTGCACGCCAGCCCCATCAGCACGACCAGACCGACCTGCACGAACACGTTGTTGTCGCCGCCGGACAGCCACACGCCGAACAGCGCCGCGCACATGCACACGGGCACGATCAGGATCACCGCGAGCGGCAGCGTCCAGCTTTCATACAGCGATGCAAGCACGAGGAACACGAGCATCACGGCAAGCGGGAACACGACGATCGCCGCGTTGCTCTGCGTGACCTGCTGGTAGCTGAGGTCGGTCCATTCGAGCGTGATGCCCGGAGGCAGCACCTCCTTCGCGATCTGCTGCAGCTTCGCGATCGCCTGCGACGACGACATCACCTTCGGATCGGCGTCACCGATCAGGTCGGCGGCCGGATAGCCGTTGTAGCGCACGACCGGGTCCGGTCCGTACGCAGGCTCCACCGTCACCATCGAGCCGATCGGCACCATCTCGCCCTTCGCATTGCGCGTGCGCAGGTTCGCGATGTCGGCGGCGGTCTGCCGGTGGCCGGCATCGGCCTGCGCCATCACGCGATACACGCGGCCGAAGATGTTGAAGTCGTTCACGTACATCGAGCCGAGATACACCTGCAGCGTGTTGAACAGGTCGGTCAACGCGACACCTTGCGCCTTCGCCTTCAGCCGGTCGACCTTCACCTCGAGCTGCGGGATGTTCGCCTGGTACGAGCTGACCGGGTAACTCATCCCCGGCGTCTTCGCGACCGCGCCCTGGAATGCCGTGAGCGCCTTCTGCAATTCGCCGTAGCCGAGCCCGCCGCGATCCTCCAGGTACAGCGAGTAGCCGGACCCGTTGCCGAGGCCCTGGATCGGCGGCGGCATCAGCGCGTAGGTAATGCCGCCGTTGATCGCCGCGAAGCGTGCGTTGAGATCGGCATTGATCTGCGCGGCGCTGCGATGCCGCTGGTCGAACGGCTTCAGGATCACGTACGAGTTCGTGATGTTCGGCGTGTTCACGCCCTGCAGCGCATTCAGCCCCGCGAACGCCGGCACCATCTCGACGCCGTCGGTGCCGAGCGCGATCTTCGTCATCTGCTCGGTCACCGCGCTGGTGCGCGCGAGCGACGCGCCTTCCGGCAGCTTCGCGCCCGCGAACAGGTACAGCTTGTCCTGCACGGGGATGAAGCCGCCCGGCACCGCGTTGAACAGCAACGCCGTCGCCGCGAGCAGCACCGCATAGACCGCGAACACCACGCCGCGCCGCTTCAGCGTGCGACCGACGACGCCGTGATAGCGGTCGGAGCTGCGCTCGAAGAAGCGGTTGAACGGATGGAACAGCCAGCCGAAGCCGCGATCGAGCGCGCGCGTCAGCGCATCCTTCGGCGCGCCATGCGGGCGCAGCAGCTTCGCGGCGAGCGCGGGCGACAGCGTCAGCGAGTTGATCGCGGAGATCACCGTCGAGATCGCGATCGTCACCGCGAACTGCTTGTAGAACTGGCCCGTGACGCCCGACATGAACGCCATCGGCACGAACACCGCGCACAGCACGAGCGCAATCGCGACGATCGGCCCCGACACCTCGCGCATCGCCTGGTGCGCGGCATCGCGCGGACTCAGCCCCTGCGCGATGTTGCGCTCGACGTTCTCGACGACGACGATCGCATCGTCGACGACGATCCCGATCGCCAGCACGAGCCCGAACAGCGTCAGCGTGTTGATCGAATAGCCGAGCAGGTAGAGCCACGCGAACGTGCCGACCACCGACACGGGCACGGCAACCAGCGGAATGATCGACGCGCGCCACGTCTGCAGGAACAGGATCACGACGAGCACGACCAGCACGACGGCCTCGATCAGCGTGTGCTGCACCGCGCGGATCGACTCGCGCACGAACACCGTCGGGTCCCACACCGGGCGGTAGGCGACGCCGGGCGGGAATCGCTTCGACAGCTCGTCGAGCTTCGCATACACGGACTTCGCAACGTCGAGCGCGTTCGCGCCCGGCGACAGGAAGATGCCGACCACGGCCGAATGCTTGTCGTTGAAATACGAACGCAGCGTGTAGTCGCCCGCGCCGAGCTCGATGCGCGCGACGTCGGACAGCTTCACGACCTGGCCGTCGTCGCCGTTGCGCAGCACGATGTCGCTGAATTCCTGCACCGTGCGCAGGCGGCCGCGCACGTTGATCGACACGAGGAAGTCGTTTTTCTTCGGCGACGGTTCCGCGCCGAGCTGGCCGGCCGACACCTGCACGTTCTGCTCGCGCACGGCCGCGATCACGTCGCTCGCGGTCAGCCCGCGCGACGCGAGCCGGTTCGGGTCGAGCCAGAGCCGCATCGCATAGTCGCCGGAGCCGTACACGCCGACATCGCCGATGCCGGTCAGCCGGGACAGCTCGTCCTTCACGTGCAGCGTCAGGTAGTTGCGCAGGTACAGCGAATCGCGGCTGTTGTCCGGCGAATAAAGGCTCACGTACATCAGCGGCGTCGGCGACTGCTTCTGCGTGGTCACGCCGTACTGCCGCACCTCGTCGGGCAGGCGCGACAGCGCCTGGCTCACGCGGTTCTGCACGCGCACGGCGGCCGTGTCGGGATCGACGCCCTGCAGGAACGTGACGACGACCTGCAGGCTGCCGTCCGACCCCGCCACCGACTTCATGTACATGATGCCTTCGACGCCGTTGATCGCCTCTTCCAGCGGTTCGGCGACCGATTCGGCGATTTCCTTCGGGTTCGCGCCCGGGTACGTCGCACGCACGACGACGCTCGGCGGCACGACTTCCGGGTATTCGCCGGCCGGCAGCATCGGAATCGAGATCAGGCCGATCGCGAAGATGACGATCGACAGCACGACCGCAAAGATCGGCCGGTCGATGAAGAATCGGGAGAAATCCATTGCGTCTCTCCCGTCATTGCGCGGCAGGCGTGCCGGCGTCGGCCACGGCCTGCGTGGCACTGCCGCTGCCGGCATCGGCGCGCGCGGGCAGCGCCTTCGGCTTCACCTGCGCGCCCGGATAGTAGATCCGCTGCACGCCGTCGACGACCACGCGATCGCCCGCCTGCAGCCCCTTCTCGACGATCCGCTCGCCGTCCATCTCGCGGCCGATCGTCACGTCGCGGCGCAGCGCCTTGTCGCCCGGGCCGATCACGTACACGTACTTGCGGTCCTGGTCGGTCAGCACGGCCTTGTCGTCGACGAGCAGCGCATCCTGGTCGCGGCCGCTGACGAGCTGCACGCGCGCATACAGGCCCGGCGTAAACGTATGGTCCGCATTCGCCAGCCGCACGCGCGCGCGGATCGTGCCGGTTTGCGGGTCGAGCCGGTTGTCGAGGAAATCGACGGTGCCCGCGTGCGGGAAGCCCGTCTCGTTCGCGAGGCCCACGCGCACGGGATCGGCGCCGATCGCGCGATGCTTCGGATCGGCGCGGCGCGCGTTGTAGCGCAGGTAGCTCTGCTCGTCGCAGTCGAAGTACACGTAGACGGGATCCTGCGACACGACGGTCGTCAGCAGCGTGTCGTCCGCACGCGCGAGGTTGCCGACGGTCGCGACCGCGCGACCGACACGGCCCGCGATCGGCGCGCGCACTTCAGTGAAGCCGAGATTGAGCTTCGCGTCGGCGACGGCCGCGTCGGCCGCCTGCAGGTCCGCGCGCGCCTGCTCGGCGGTCGCGCGCGCATTGTCGAGTTCTTCCTGCGACGTCGCATGCGCATCGATCAGCGTCTGCACGCGCTTGAGCTGCACCTGGGCGAGGCTCGCGGCCGCACGGGCCCGCTGCTGCTGCGCGTTGGCGCGGTCGAGCGCGATCCGGTACGGGCGCGGGTCGATCTCGAACAGCAGCGCGCCCTGCGCGACGAGGTCGCCCTCCTTGTAGGCGACACGCTGCAGATAGCCGCTCACGCGCGGCCGCAAGTCGACCGCGTCGACCGCTTCGACGCGTCCGTTGAACGCGTCCGCCAGGCGGACCGTGCGCGGCGCGACGGTGGCGACGCCGACTTCGGGAAGGGGCTGGGCCGACGACGTGCCTTTGCCGTCGTGACAGCCCGACAACGCCAGCAACAGTGCGCAGGCGGCGCCCAAAGGCGACGTCCTGCGTAGGGATAAGGAGAGCATGATGCCTCGCGACGGGTTAAACTGCCGCGTAGCATAAAAGTTGAAGTTAACTTCAAGTCAAGCTTTCCCCGGAGAACGTCATGGGTACCCCGGAAGAACCGAAATGGCCGCTGATGTCGATCCGCGAAGTGGCCGCGCGCAGCGGCGTGCCGGCGTCGACGCTGCGGTTCTACGAGACGCGCGGGCTCATCAGGTCGCACCGGAACGGCTCGAGCCATCGCCACTATTCGCGCGCGGTGCTGCGGCTGATCGCGTTCATCGTGTTCGCGCAGAAGATCGGCTATTCGCTCGACGAGATCGCCGAGCAGCTGGTCAGCCTCCCCGAGGACACCGCGCCGAGCAACAAGGACTGGCAGCGGCTGTCGCGCGGCTGGAAGCAGCGCGTCGCGAGCCGGATCGAGGAGCTGCAGCGGCTCTACATCAACCTCGACGAATGCATCGGCTGCGGCTGCCTGTCGCTGAAGCGCTGCAAGCTGACCAATCCGGAAGACCGCGCGGGCCGCAACGGGCCCGGCGCACGGCGCTGGCTCGGCGACAAGCCGCCGACGGATGCCGAATGACGCGCCTGCCGGGCGCGCAGGGCATCACCCGACGCGCCAGCCGCCGTTCACCGCGATCGTCGCGCCCGTGACGAACGACGCGCGCGGCCCGGCGAGCCACGCGACCGCGTCCGCGATGTCGTCCGGCTGCCCCGCGCGGCCGGCCGGCGTCTGCTCGCGGATCGCCGCCGCGATGGCCGGCGCGACGCCGCCATCGCCGAAGAAGCGCGTATCGGCGATATAGCCGGGCGCAACCGTATTGACCGTTGCACCGCGCGGCCCGAGTTCGCGCGCGAGCGCAACGGTGAACCCTTCGACGCCGGCCTTCGCGGCCGCATACGCAAGCCCGCCCGGCAGCAGGCTGCCCGCGCGTGCCGCGATCGAGCCGATGTTGACGATCCGCGCGGCGCGGTCGGCCAGGTGCGGCAACACGGCCATCGTCGTCAGGAACAGGCTCTTCAGGTTCGCGTCGAGCACGGTGTCCCACACGGCCTCCGCTTCGCCCGCCTCGGTATCCGCCCCGACGCGGCCGGTCAGCCCCGCGTTGTTGACCAGCACGTCGATGCGCGGCCACCGCGCGACGATCGCGGCGACCGCCGCCTCCGCCTCGCGCCGCACGCTCAAATCACCGGCCTGCCCGATCGCCGCGCCGCCGAGACGCGCGACGGCCGACTCCAGCCGCGCGACGTCGCGCCCGACGATCGCGACGCGATATCCGTCCTCCACCAGCCGGCTCGCGATCGCGAAGCCGATCCCGCTCGACCCGCCCGTGACGATGGCCGTTCGCTGCTGTTCGTTGCCTGCCATGACCTGCCCTCCTGACTATCGACGATGAATGACAAGGACATTCTGGGTAGCGAAGAGTGATAGGTAAAATACGAATTCGATGATCAACTGATACATGGAAGGTATCGCATGATCGATCTGCGCCAGTTCAGGCAATTCATCGCGGTCGCCGAGATGCTGAGCTTCCGGCGCGCGGCCGAGCGGCTGCACATGGCGCAGCCGCCGTTGAGTGCGGCGATCCGCAAGCTCGAGGACGAACTGGGCGTCGCGCTGCTCGAACGCGACAACCGCGGCGCGCGGCTCACGCCGGCTGGCGAAGCGTTCCTGCTCGAAGCGCGGCGTGCGCTCGAACAGGCCGGGCGCGCGGTGGCCGTGGCGCGCCGCGCGGGCGCGGGCCTCGGCGGCACGCTGCGGCTCCGGTTCGTCGACAGTACGGTCAACGCGCTGCTGCCGCTGATCCTGCGTGCGTTCCAGGAACGGTATCCGGGCGTCGATTTCCAGCTCGAGGAAGGCACGACCGCCGAACAGGTGCTCGCGCTGCGCCAGGACCGCACGGACGTCGGCCTCGTCGTGCTGCCGGTGGCCGATGCCGGCGACGTGCGCGTCGAGCCGCTGCTGCGCGACCGGATGGTCGCTGCGCTGCCCGACGGCCACCGGCTCGCGCGCCGCAAGCGCATCGCGCTCGCCGAGCTGGCGGACGAACCGTGGGTCATGTTCGCCGCACACCACGGGCCCGGCATGCACGCGCTGATCGTGACCGCGTGCGCGCAGGCCGGTTTCGCGCCACGCGTGGTCCAGCAGCCGCGCCAGATGCAGACGACGGCCGGGCTCGTCGCGGGCGGCATCGGCGTCGCGCTGATGCCGCGCCTGTTCGTGCCGATGCAGCCGCAAGGCATCACGTTCTGCGAACTGAAGGAGGCGGGCAGCCCGCTCGCGTACGAGCTGGCGATCGCCTACCGCACGCCGTCGCCGCTCGTCGACGCGCTGCGCGAGACCGCGCGGAACGCGGTCAGCGAACTGGGGCTGGTTGCGGCGACGTGACCGCGCGCGTGGCGCGCGCGGCGGCGCTCAGTCGCCGATCATGTTGTACACGACCGCGAGCACGGCCTGCCGGAACGCCTCCGGCCGTGTCGGCAGCGACGTGAACTCCAGCATCATGTGGCTGTACGAGACCGTCGTGCCGATCGCGCTCGCGATCATGAAGAACAGCACGTTCGGATCGACCGGGCGGATCGCACCGGCCTCGACCGCCTCCGTCAGCAGCGGAAACATCGCATCGTGATACGGGCGCACGATCCGCTCCTGCAGCCGGTCGAGCCGCCCGCCCTCCTCGGTCGCCGCGGTCGAGAAGAACATGCCGATGTCCGGCTCCGCGAACTCGTGATCGACGCATAGCTCGAATGCGCGCCGCACGCGGTCGCGATGCGGCAGCGACGACGTGCGCAACGTGCGCAGCGCGTCGAACAGCGGCTGCGCCAGCTCGACGATCTGCTCGACGACAGCCAGCCACAACGTTTCCTTCGTGCCGAAATGGTGGGCGATCAGCGCCGCGTCGATGCCCAGCTCGCGCGCGACTTCGCGCACGCTCGTCGCGTCGTAGCCGCGCTTCGCGAAGGTGCGGCGCGCGGCCCGCAATATCACGTCCGGACCGACGGACGCATCCGCCAGCGGCCGCCCGCGCGTACGCCGCTTCGACGGCGCGCGCTCAGTGACTTCAGCCACGTTTTCCTGCTCCCCTTGAATGGTTCGAATGCCCGTGTTCGGGCCCCGGCTTCACTTCCCCGGAATTGGATGGCCTGCCCTGCTCCGTTGACACGCGGAGCCGGGAAGCGCTACGATCATACCTTATTCATCACGTGATGATTTATCCATGACAACCCCTACACGCATCGTCATCGTCGGCGGCGGGATCGCCGGATTGCAGCTCGCGACCCGTCTGGGCGAGCGTCTCGGCCGGTCCGGGCGGGCGCAGGTCACCGTCGTCGACCGCAGTCCGACCCATATCTGGAAGCCGATGCTGCACACGATCGCGGCCGGTACGCGCGACGTCCAGCAGCAGCAGGTGATCTTCCTCGCCCATGCCCGCGACCACGGCTATACGTACCAGCCCGGCGAACTGAAGGGGCTCGATCGTGCGCGCCGCCGCGTGCAGCTCGGCGAGATCCGCTCGCAGGACGGCGACGTGGTGATCGACGCGCGTGAACTGGACTACGACGTGCTGATCCTCGCGCTCGGCAGCCAGGCCAACGATTTCGGCGTGCCGGGCGTGCGCGAGCACTGCTACTTCATCGACAGCCAGCAGCAGGCCGAGACCTTCAACGAAGCGTTGCGGATGCGCGTGTTCCGCAGCATCGCGCGCGACGAGCCGTTCCGCGTCGCGATCGTCGGCGCGGGCGCGACGGGCGTGGAGCTGGCGGCGGAGCTGAGCCGCCTGCTGGAAGTCGCGCAGGCCTATGGCGACGAAACGGTGCGCGAGCGGTTGCAGCTCACGCTGCTCGAAAGCGGCCCGCGCATCCTCGCCGCGTTTCCGCCGAAGATTTCCGCGTCGGCGCAGCGGCGGCTCGAACAGATCGGTTTTCACGTGCTGACGTCGACGCGCGTCACGTCGGCCGACGCCAACGGCTTCCACTACGGCGACGGTTCGTTCGCCGAAGCGGACCTGATGGTCTGGGCCGCCGGCGTGAAGGCGCCCGATTTCATGCAGGCGCTCGGCGGGCTCGACACGAACCGCGCGAACCAGGTCGTTGTCGGGCCCACGCTGCAGGCAACGGGCGACGAGCACGTGTTCGCGATCGGCGATTGCGCGAGCCTGCAGCCCGACGGCCAGGAGCGGCCGCTGCCGCCCACCGCGCAGGTCGCGACGCAGCAGGCCGAACATCTCGCGAAGCACCTGCCCGCGTGGCTCGACGGCACGCCGATTCCGCCGTTCGCGTTCCACGATTTCGGCGCGCTCGTGTCGATCAGCGACTACGACGCGTTCGGCACGCTCGGGCAGTTCGGGTTCTTTCGCGGCGGCTTCATCCAGGGGCGGTTCGCGCAGTTCAGCCACCTGATGCTCTACCGGCGGCACCAGCAGGCGCTGCACGGTTTCTCCAAGGCGTCCTTGCTGTGGATCGCCGAACGGATCAACGGCTGGGTGCAGCCGCGCATCCGCCTGTCGTGATGCCGCGCGTTGCGGCACCGCGTAACGTTTCGAGGAAAGCAGACATGAACAACCCTGCAGCGCCCTGGCTCATGACCGTTGCCGCGATCGGCAGCTTCGACATGCCGTCGGTTTCGTGGGGTATCCCGCGACGCCGCAGCGTCACGCGCGACCGGTTGCCGTCGTGGGACGCATCGAGCAAGCCGACCATCAGCGTGCTCGAACGGCCCACGGCCGACACCGTGATGATTTCGTGGTGCGATGCATGCACCGGGCATTACGGCTACCAGAAGTGGCGGCTGTTCACGACCCGCAAGCGTGGCGTGTGCGCACTGTCGGGCCGATCGATCGAGACCGGCGACAGCGTCTACGCGCCGCAACTGCTCGGCTCCACGCCGGGCAACGCCGCCGCGATGGTGCTCGCGGCGTGCATCGACGAGGCCCTGGCGGCCTGACGTCAGGTCGACGTGGCCTGACCGGCGCCATAGGCCGGATCGCTGTTCTGCCGCTCCAGTTCGGCATCGAGATGCGCGGCATGCGCCAGCGCTTCGGATTCCGACATCAGCTCGCCTTCCCACTTCGCGACCACCGCGCTGGCAATCGAGTTGCCCACCGCGTTCGTGGCCGAGCGGCCCATGTCGAGGAACGTGTCGACACCGAGGATCAGCAGCAGCCCGGCTTCCGGAATGTTGAACTGGTGCAGCGTCGCCGCGATCACGACAAGCGACGCGCGCGGCACGCCGGCCATCCCCTTCGACGTCAGCATCAGGATCAGCAGCATCGTGACCTGCGTGCCCAGCGACAGGTGGATGTTGTAGGCCTGCGCGATGAACAGCGACGCGAACGTGCAGTACATCATCGAGCCGTCGAGGTTGAACGAATAACCCATCGGCATCACGAAGCTCGAGATCTTGCGCCGCACGCCGAAACGATCGAGCGCGTCGAGGATCTTCGGATACGCGGCTTCCGAGCTCGCGGTCGCGAACGACAGCATGAACGCTTCCTTGATCAGCACGAGCAGCTTGAACACGCGGCGGCCGAGGAACAGCAGCCCGGCAGCGACGAGCGTGGCCCACAGCAGCACGAGGCTCACGTAGAAGTCGCCCATGAACACCGCGAACTTCAGCAGGATCGACAGCCCGTTGATCGCGACGGTCGATGCCATCGCGGCCATCACCGCAAGCGGCGCGAGCTTCATCACGTAGCCGGTGATCTTCAGCATCACGTGCGCGAGCTGGTCGATCGCGGCGACGAGGATCTTGCCGCGCTCGCCGAGCGCCGACAGCGCGACGCCGAAGAACATCGAGAACACGACGATCTGCAGGATCTCGTTGTTCGTCATCGCCTCGGCGAACGATTTCGGCACCATGTGGCCGACGAAATCCTTCAGCGTGAACTTCGACGTCGCGAGATGCGCGGATGCGCCGATGTCCGGCAGCGGCAGGCCGAGATTCTCGCCCGGTCGCAGCAGGTTCGCCATCAGCAGCCCGAGCAGCAGCGAGATCAGCGACGCGGTGACGAACCAGCCGAGCGCCTTCACGAACACGCGCCCGACCGACGACGCATCGCCCATGTGCGCAATGCCGACGACAAGCGTCGAGAACACCAGCGGGCCGATCACCATCTTGATCAGCCGCAGGAACACGTCGGACACCAGCGAGATGTAGCCGGCGATTTCCGCGGCCGACTGCTTGTCCGGGAACTGTGTGTAGATCAGGTAGCCGATCAGGATGCCGGCCGCCATCGCGAGCAGGATCCAGCCTGCCGCGGACATTCGCTTGTTCATAACGGGATTCGCCGCACGGTGAAGGGGTTGACGGATGAAAGGCGCGCGCCCCGTGCCGTGCCGCAGGGCGCGCGTGGCAAGCCGGTCAGGCCCGCGGACGTCCGCGAACGGACGCGCTGCCGCCGCAGCGGCGTTCGCGGGAACGCGCACACCGGCGGCAGCGGTTCAGCATGAGACGATCGGGTCAGTAGCCGATCGCCGAGCCGGCCGGACGGCGCGGATCGTTGACGCCGTAGAGGTAGCCGACGCGCACGTTGCCGGACACCGACGAATCGTTGCCGGAACTCTGGCGGCTCGCCGCTTCGGTGCCCGGCAGGCCGACCATAATCAGCTCGGCGGCGCCCCAGGGCGTCTGCTCGACCATCTTGTAGCCCATGTTGCGCAGGATCGAGAGCGTGTCGGGCGACAGGCCGCGGGTCTCGTAGTAGACCTCGTCGGGCAGCCATTGATGATGAACGCGCGGCGCGTCGACCGCATCCTGCGGCGTCATCCCGTAGTCGATCACGTTCAGCACGGTCTGCAGCGTGATCGTGATGATGCGCGACCCGCCCGGCGAACCGACCACCATGAACACCTTGCCGTCCTTCTTCACGATGGTCGGCGCCATCGACGACAGCGGGCGCTTGCCCGGCGCGATCGAGTTGCGCGTGCCCTGCACGAGGCCGAACAGGTTCTGCGCACCGACCTTCACGGTGAAGTCGTCCATCTCGTCGTTCAGGAAGAAGCCCGTGCCCGGCGCGATCACCACGGCACCGAAGCGGCCGTTGACCGTATAGGTCGTCGACACCGCATTGCCGTCGCGGTCGATGATCGAATAGTGCGTCGTTTCCGGCTTCTCGTGCACGCCGACGCCCGGCTGCACGTCGACCGATGCGGTCGCCATTTCACCGCTGATCTGCTTGCGAATCTCGGCCGCATATTGCTTGCTCGTCAGCTTCGCGACCGGATTGTCGATGAAGTTCGGATCGCCCAGCAGCGTGTTGCGGTCCTCGTACGCGTGCCGCATCGCCTCGGTCATGTAATGAACCACCGAAGCCGACTGGTAGCCGAGCTTGCGCAGGTCATACCCTTCGAGGATATTCAGCGTCTCGCACATCGTCACGCCGCCCGAGCTCGGCGGCGGCGCCGACACGAACTCGTAGCCGCGATACGTGCACGTCAGCGGCGCCATGTCCTGCGCGCGGTAGGACGCGAAATCGGCCGCCGTGATCACGCCGCCGCCGCGCTTGGCCGCCGCTTCGACGATCTTCGGGATCTCGCCGTGATAGAACGCGTCGGGCCCCTGCTCCGCGATGCGCTCGAGCGTGCGGGCCAGGTCCTTCTGCACCAGGCGGTCGCCCGGCTGCAGCGGCGTGCCGTCCGGGCGCAGGAAGATGCGCGCGGCTTCCGGGTCCTTCTTGAAGCGGTCGACCGTCGTGTCGAGGATGTCGGTATCGCCGCGCGTCAGCACGAAGCCGTCGCGTGCGAGCCGGATCGCCGGCGCCATCACCTGCTTGCGCGTCAGCTTCCCGTACTTGCGCTGCGCGAGATCGAGGCCGGCCACCGTGCCCGGCACGCCGACCGCGCGATAGCCGTACAGGCTTTCGTCCGGAATGACGTTCCCTGCCGCATCGAGATACATGTTCGCGGACGCCGCGGCCGGCGCGGTCTCGCGGAAATTGATGAAACGGTCGCGACCGTCGGCCAGGTGGACGGTCATGAAACCGCCGCCGCCGATGTTGCCGCAGCACGAGTTGGTCACGGCCTGCGCATAGCCGACCGCCACAGCCGCATCGACCGCGTTGCCGCCTTCCTTCAGGATGTCGACGCCGATTTGCGACGCAAAGTGCTGCGACGACACGACCATGCCGTTCTTCGCTTCGACCGCGGGGGTCGACGCAGCGAACGCGCTCACGCTCATGGCCGACAACAGGGTGAGTACTACGAGCCGCCTCATGACGGAATCCTCCAGACAAGTAAACCGGGCCGCGCCGGGATGCGCCGCCGTGCAATCGCGTGCCGACGCGATCCATCCCGACATGTAATGAACAATACATTTCAGCGAGGCCGCGATCATAGCATTCACTTTTTCATGCCAAAACCTAGGGTTATCACTGAATTTATAACGGGTATGCGCCTGAGTGCTTATCGATGTATGTTTGTTTTATTACATATCCAGGCGGAGCAGATAGCGGAGCGATGCGTCCCTCTAATACCGGGATGTACGCGGCCCGCCGTACGTCAATCGGCTAACATGCGTGGAGTCGCCGGCAGACCGCGGTCCGCCGTTTGTCATACAGATGAGAGAGCTGGAGAGCCCGATGGGGACGAGCATCAGGGCGTTGCTGTTATCCCAGATGGATAGCTTCACGCCGTCGGAACAGAAGGTTGCGCAGGCGTTGCTGGATCGCTATCCCAGTCTCGGGCTGGGACCCATCGCGCAGTTTGCGAAGCAGGCGGAAGTCAGCGACCCGACCGTGTTCCGCTTCGTCGTCCGGATCGGCTTTCCGAACTACTCGTCGTTCCAGCAGGCGCTGCACGACGAGATCGACACCGCGATGAATTCACCGCTCGCGCGAATGGACGCGTTCCATTCGGAAACGGGCATGCGCGACAGCCATTCGGCGATTTTCCAGCGGCTGTCCGAATCGCTTGCCACCACGATCGAAGGACTCGATGCGGCGGCGTTCGACGCGGCGGTAGCGCTGCTCGCCGATCCGGACGTGCGCGTCTTCTGTGGCGGCGGGCGCTATACGGCACCGCTCGCGTCGCTGTTTTCGTTCACGCTCGCCTATGCGCGGCCGCATGTGCAGGTGGTCGAACCGAACGTGAATCTCGCGTCGGTCGCACTGGCCGACATGGGCCGCGACGACGTGCTCGTGATCTTCGACTTTCGCCGCTACCAGAAGGACAGCATCCGCTTCGCACAGGCCGCGCACCGGCTCGGCACGCGGATCCTGCTGATCACCGACGAATGGCGATCGCCGATCGGCGAGATTGCGGAAATCGTGCTGCGGATCCAGGGGCGGCCGTTCGCGATGCTGCAGACCAACGTGCCGGCGCTGGCGCTCGCCGAAGCGCTGGTGATCGGCGTGACGAACCGGCTGCCGGAGCTGGCGCGGCAGCGGATGGAGAAGATCGAGCAGCTCAATGCGGGCGGGATCGAGTGGGATACCAGTCGGCGGGATTTGCCCGAATGACGATCGCTCGCCATCCGGGCACGGACCTCAACTCTCGACATCCTCGAGACTGAACACCTCGGTCTTGTCGTTGTACGAAAAGACTTCGCCGTAGCGCCCCCAGTCGATCACCGCGTCGAGCGTTTCCTCGGCCGCCTCGTCGGACAGGAAATCCTCCAGCTCCTGCTCGAAGCGCACGCGCGGCGCGCGATGGCCCGGGCGCTCGTTCAGCACCTTGCGGATCCGTGCAGCCAGCGGCACATGCTTCAGCAGATGGTCCGCAAACATCAGCTTGCGCTCCTGCGTGCCGAATTCCGCGAACACGCGGGCGGGCGGCGTCAGGAACACGTCGCCTTCGCGCACGTCCGCGAAACCGAGGTACTGGAGCACTTCGGCGATCGGAAACAGGTCGTCCACTTCCAGATGCAGCGTGCGCGCGATTTCCGGCATGTCCGCGCGGCCATGGTACGGCGCCATTGCAAGCGTCTCGATCAGGCCCGCCATCAGGTTGGTCGACACGCGCGGCATCCAGCTGCCGAGCTCGAGGCCCTTCTTCGTCGCCTCGTTGGTCTGGCGCGCGGTCATCTTCGCGTAGATGTCGTCGACGAGCTTGCGGAAATCGGTGTCGAGCCGGTTGCGCGGATGCTTGAACGGCACCTTGATCTCGGCGATCACGCGGCCCGGATTCGACGACAGCACGAGGATCCGGTCGCACATGAACACGGCTTCCTCGATGTTGTGCGTGACGATCAGCACCGACTTGATCGGCATGCGGCCCTGCGTCCACAGGTCGAGCAAATCAGTACGCAGCGTCTCGGCCGTCAGCACGTCGAGCGCCGAGAACGGCTCGTCCATCAGCAGGATCGTCGGATCGACGACGAGCGCGCGCGCAAAACCCACGCGCTGGCGCATGCCGCCCGACAGCTCGCGCGGATATGCGTTCTCGAAGCCGTCGAGACCGATCAGGTCGATCGCGGCGAGCGCACGCTCGCGCCGCTCGCG
>JAIRVP010000065.1 GCA_031253835.1 Burkholderia sp.
GCAACTGCCTTCGCCGTTCAGATACTTCTCGACCATCTGTTGCTTGAACGACTGGTCATACTTCGTCATGAAAAACCCCCAAGGGTTGGAATGATGTCCAACTCTTGGGGGTCAGCTCACGAGGCAGGCCCTTTTCGTTCAGCGGTCCGGCTGGCAGGCGGCGTTCAGAACGACGCGACCATCGAGCCCTTGAACTGCTTCTTGATGAATTCCTTCACTTCCGGCGACTGGTACGCCTTGACCAGCTTCTTCACCCACGGCTGATCCTTGTCCTTCGCGCGCACGGCGATCAGGTTCGCATACGGGCTCGTCAGCGCTTCAAGCGCGATCGCGTCCTTGGTCGGCTGCAGGTTCGCGGCCAGCGCATAGTTCGTGTTGATCACGGCGGCGTCGACGTCCGACAGCACGCGCGGCAGTTGCGCGGCGTCGAGTTCGGAGATCTTCAGCTTCTTCGGGTTCTCGGCGATGTCGAGCACCGTCGCGTTGTTGCCGCCCGTGCCGGCGCCGGCCTTCAGCTTGATCACGCCTTGCGTCTGCAGCAGCAGCAGCGCGCGGTTCTCGTTCGACGGATCGTTCGGCACCGCGAGCTTCGCACCTTGCGGCAGGTCCTTCAGCGCCTTGAACTTCTTCGAGTACACGCCCATCGGCGAGATGTAGGTCAGGCCCGCGCTGACGATCTTGTAGCCGCGCTGCTTCACCTGGCTGTCGAGGTAGGGCTGGTGCTGGAAGCTGTTCGCGTCGAGGTCGCCCGAGTCGAGCGCCGCGTTCGGCTGCACGTAGTCGTTGAACTCGATGACCTTCACGTTCAGGCCTTCCTTCTCCTTCGCGACCTTCTGCACGAGCTGCCACACTTCCGAATCCGGGCCGGCGACCGTGCCGACCTTGACCACCTTGTCTTCGGCGTGCGCGCCGGCCGACAGCGTCAGCGCTGCGCCGGTGGCCAGCACGGAAAATACCTTCAGGAGACTGCGACGCTTCATCTGATTCTCGCTTTCTTGCTTACTGGAAATGGGGCGCGATACGGGTAAGCCCCGACTCGCAGGAAGGGGCAAATGGTGTCACAGGATCGGCGGGAAGTGAAATACATCCCGCTCATATGGGTATGCACCGCAGCGGTGCCGGCGACCGCTGCGCGACTCGGCCGTTAGTTGCGTTTCTAACGTGTCGCACATCGGCCGGCACGCGTCACACCACCACCGCCTCGTCGGCCGCCTTCGCGCCGAACGCAGGTTCGGCCGCCCGCTCGCCGGCCCGGCGCAGCGCCTGCCCGCCGGTGTCGCTGACGCGGAACGCGCCGACCGCATCGCGCAGCCGCGCGGCCTGTTCCTGCAGCGACGCGGCCGCCGCCGCGGCCTCCTCGACGAGCGCCGCGTTCTGCTGCGTCACCTGGTCCATCTGCGTGACCGCGCGCCCGACCTGCGTGATGCCGCTCGCCTGCTCCTCGGACGCGGCCGCGATCTCGCCCATGATGTCGGTCACGCGCGCGACCGCCTGCAGGATCTCGCCCATCGTCGTGCCGGCCTGGCCGACCAGCGTCGAGCCGTTGCGCACGCGCTCGACCGAGTCGACGATCAGCTCGCGGATCTCCTTCGCGGCCGTCGCGCTGCGCTGCGCGAGCGAGCGCACTTCGCCGGCGACCACCGCGAACCCGCGGCCCTGCTCGCCCGCGCGTGCAGCCTCGACCGCCGCGTTCAGCGCGAGTATGTTGGTCTGGAATGCGATGCCCTCGATCACGCCGATGATGTCGGCGATCTTGCGCGAACTGTCGTCGATCTCGCCCATCGTGCCGATCACGCGGTTCACGACGTCGCTCCCGGTGCGCGCGATGTCCGACGCGTTGTTCGCGAGCCCGCTCGCCTGCCGCGCGTTGTCCGCGTTCTGCTTCACGGTCGCGGTCAGCTGCTCCATGCTCGCGGCCGTTTCCTCGAGCGACGCGGCCTGCTCCTCGGTGCGCTGCGACAGGTCGTCGTTGCCGGCCGAGATCTGGCGGCTCGCCGACGCGATCGATTCGGCCGACTGGCGGATCCCGCCGATCGTCGCCTGCAGCCGCGCCTGCATGTCGTGCATCGCGGCCATCATGCTCGTGCGGTCGCCCGCGCGCACGGGCACCGGCTGCGTCAGGTCGCCCTGCGCGATGCGCGCCGCGAGCGCGGCCGCTTCGTCGGGCTCGCCGCCGAGGCTGCCGCGCACGTTGCGGATGATTACCAGCATCGCCGCACTGATCACGAAGCCGATCACGAACACCACCGCGAGGTGGCCGAACAGCGTCCGGTAGTAGAGGGTGTCGATGTCCTTCAGGAACACGCCGCTCGAGATGTTCCAGTCCCACGGCGCGAACCGCGTGACGTAGCTGATCTTCGGCACGGCCGTCTCGCTGTGCGGCAGCCGCCCGCGATATTCGGCGAAACCGCTGCCGGTCGCCTTCGCGGCGTTCAGGATCGTCACGAACAGCGGCTTGCCGTCCGGATCGAGATAGTCGCCGACCTGCGTGTTGACGAGCTTCGGCAGCGTCGGGTGCATCAGCACGACCGGCTTCGAATCCATCACGAACACGTAGCCCGAATCGCCGTAGCGCATCGCGGCGAGGCTCGCGAGCGCGTCGCGCTTCGCGTCGGCCTCGGGCAGCGTGCCGCTCTGCGCGAGCGCGTGATACGCCTTCACGACGCCGGCCGCCGAATCGACGAGATTCGCGATGCCCGCCTTGCGTTCGTCCAGCATCGTCGCGCGCGTCTCGTACGCGCTCCATGCGCCGACGCCCAGGAGACCGATCCATACCAGCGCAAGCGCGAGCCACAGCTTGCGGTTCAAACTCATTCTGCTCATCTGCGTGCCTTTGTCGATGTCGATGCGCCGATGCGCGCGAACGGCCTGTCCCGCGCAAACGGTTGCCCTTTTATTTACGGCAACGAGACTTACAACTTGAATACGCCGCAACGCGGCGAACCGGCGAACGACAGCCCGTGCCGGCGCGACAGCCCCGATCCGCTGTGCTACAAAGACCGGCTGACCGGCGCGCAACGCGCCGGCGTCATTCCAGGGCCATCCATGTACGTCATCGACATCCACTACACCGCGTCGCTCGAGCGCATCGACGACGCGCTCGAACGCCACCGCGCGTATCTGCAGCCGCAGTTCGACAAGGGCATCTTCATCGCGGCGGGGCCGAAGGTGCCGCGCGAAGGCGGCGTGATCCTCGCGGCGCGCATCGATCGCGACGCACTCGACGCGATCCTCGCGACCGACCCGTTCGTCACCGAAGGGCTCGCGACGTATCGCGTGACCGAATTCCGGATCACGCGCGCGGCGTCCGGCTTCAACGTGCCGGCGCTGCCGTAACGCGACACCGGCGCATCACGCGCGCATGCCGACGCGCCGCCCGGCGGGCAGCGCATGCAGACATCGAGAAAGCGGGAAAGCGTGACGGCGCAGGACGCGTCGTCACGTGATCGCCGGGCCGGGCGCCCGGCGGCTGCCGGTCAGTCGACCAGCAGCTTCAGGTCGTGGACCCACGGCGCGGGGCCCTGGCCGTCGCGCACGAACAGGCGCAGCCTGCCGTCGCGGTCGAACACATAGCTCGCGGCCGTGTGATCCATCGTGTAGCTGCCGGGCGTCTTGCCGGGCACCTTCGCGTAGTACACGCGGAAATCCTTCGTGACCTTCTTCAGCTCGGCTTCGTCGGCCGGCCGCAGGCCGATGAACGACGGATCGAACGCGGGTACGTACTGGCCGAGCAGCGCCGGCGTGTCGCGCTCCGGATCGACGGTGACGAACAGCACCTGCACGCGTTTCGCGGCATCGGGCCCGAGCTGCTTCAGCGCTTCGGACAGCTCGGCCATCGTGGTCGGGCACACGTCCGGGCAGTGCGTATAGCCGAAGAACATCACGACGGCCTTGCCCTTGAAATCGCCGAGCGTGCGCACCTTGCCGGCCGTATCGGGCAGCGAGAAGTCGCTGCCGAACTGCGTGTTGCCGGTGATGTCGAGATTCTGGAATTTCGGCGCGTTGTCGCATCCGGCGAGCAGCAGTGCTGCCGTGAATGCGCACGCGAGCATCCAGCCTTGGCGCGCGCGGCGCCCGAACCGTGAATGGAGCATTGCGTTCAAACCGTGCGGTTACACGCCGAGCAGCGGGCGTGCGTAGTGATCGACGAGCAGCGCGGCGAACAGCAGCGACAGGTAGACGATCGAGTAGCGGAAGGCCTTGCGGGCGAGTTCATCCGAATAGTCGCGGTAGATCTTCCACGCATACGCGAAGAACACCGCGCCGAGCAGCACCGCGCTCGTCAGGTAGACGGCCCCGCTCATCCCGGAGATGAACGGCATCAGCGTGACGGCGAACAGGATCACCGTGTACAGCAGGATGTGCAGCCGCGTGAACTTCTCGCCGTGCGTGACGGGCAGCATCGGCAGCCCCGCGTTCTCGTAATCCTTGCGGCGATAGAGCGCGAGCACCCAGAAATGCGGCGGCGTCCACACGAAGATGATCAGCACGAGGATCCACGCGTCGCCCGGCACCGCGCCGGTGACGGCGGCCCAGCCGAGCGCCGGCGGCATCGCGCCCGACGCGCCGCCGATCACGATGTTCTGCGGCGTCATCGGCTTGAGCAGCAGCGTATAGATCACCGCATAGCCGACGAACGTCGCGATCGTCAGCCACATCGTCAGCGGGTTCGTGAACGTATAGAGCGTCCATGCGCCGACGCTGCCGAGCACGGCCGAGAACAGCAGGATCTGCGGCGTCGTGATCTCGCCGCGCGCGGACGGGCGCCACGCGGTGCGGCGCATCATCGCGTCGATCTTCTGTTCGACGAGGCAGTTGATTGCGAACGCGGCGCCGGCCAGCAGCCAGATGCCGACCGTGCCGCCGATCAGCACATGCCACGGCACCATGCCCGGCGTCGCGAGGAACATGCCGATCACCGCGCAGAACACCGCGAGCTGCGTGACACGCGGCTTCGTCAGCGCCATGTACTGGGAGAAACGGCTACCGGGCGATTGGGAGAGGGTGCTTTGCATGGGGACGGTCACGCCGGGGCGGCGTCGCGCGCAGGCTGCGCGACACGGCCGGGGCGGCTTGAAAGGATGCGAAAGTTTAACATGACGACGAGCAGCAGCAGGATCGCGGCCCCGCCGTTGTGCGCGACGGCGACCGGCAGCGGCCACTGCAGCACGATGTTGGTCAGGCCCGTCACGAACTGCAGCAGCACGACCAGCAGCACGCCGTTCGCGGGCCGCCGCAGCGACTCGAAGCGGCGCATCTTCAGCGCGAACGCGACCAGGTACGCGACCACGACGAACGCGAACGTGCGGTGCGTCCAGTGGATCGCGACCAGCGCATCCTGCGTGATCGCGTCGCCGTCCTTCGTCATCCCGAGCGCGCGCCACAGGTGGAAGCCGTGCTGGAAGTCCATCGGCGGGATCCACTGGCCGTTGCAGGTCGGGAAGTCGGTACACGCGAGCACCGCGTAGTTGGTGCTCACCCAGCCGCCGAGCGCAATCTGCACGACCAGCAGCACGAGCGCCGCGAGCGCGGCCGCACGGTAGCGCCCGGCCTCGGGGTCATGCGACGGCAGCGGCGTCTGCCGCGCCGCGAGCCAGCCGAGCGTGCCGAGCAGCGTGAGGCCGAGCAGCAGGTGGATCGTGACGATCACCGGCTGCAGCTTCATCGTGACCGTCCATGCGCCGAATGCGCCCTGCACGAGAATCAGCAGCAGCAGGCTCGTCGGCCACCACGGCGACACGTGCAGCGGGCGGCGGCGCAGCCGCGCGGCCCATGCGATCACGACCTGCGCGATGATCAGCACGCCGATCGCCATCGCGAAATAGCGGTGGATCATCTCGATCCACGCCTTCGTCATGCTGACGGGCCCCGTCGGCATCGCCTGGTGCGCGGCCGAGATCGCGGCGTGCGCGATGAACGGCGACGACGTGCCGTAGCAGCCGGGCCAGTCGGGGCAGCCGAGCCCCGAATCGGTCAGGCGCGTGAAGCCGCCGAACATCACGAGGTCGAGCGTCAGGAACGTGGTGATCCACACCAGCTTGCGGAACTTGTTGTCGTCGGCCTTCACCCACACGTACGACAGCGGCAGCAGCGCGATGCAGAAGCCGATCAGGCCGAGTTGCAGTAGATACGACATCGGAATGGTGCCTCGTTCTCTTGCCTTAACCGATGCTCGACCACTTCAGCAGCTTCGTCACGTCCGACTTGATCTTGCTGGGATTCGGGTCTTTCGGGAAACGCATCATCAGGTTGCCGTTCGGGTCGACCATGTAGATGTGGTCGCTGTCCTTCGTGCCGGCGTCGGCCGGCAGCCACGCGGCCACCGCGGCCGGATCGGCGACGAGCCGGCGCGTGTCCGGATACGCGTCGAGCACCTTCTGCGGCATCGCGCCCGCATCGCTGCGCAGCCACACCATCGTGATGCGGTGCCGCTCGCCCGCCTGCGTGACGCGGATCTGGCGCATGAAATAGAGCTTCTCCGCGCATGCGTCGTCGCACGCGCTTTGATCGGTCATCACGAACAGCCACACGCCGCGCAGCGACGACAGCGGCACGGTCTTGCCGGTCTCGTCGGTCACCTGCAGATCGGCCGGAATCGGGCGCTGCGGCTCGATCAGCGTGCCGTAGTTCGTCGACCCGCCCTTCGGCTTGATCACGTAATAGGTGAAGTACGACGCGATCATCGGCGCGGCGCACACGAGACCCAGCAGCACGAGCATCCAGCGGCCGCGCTTGCGGGCCGCCGGTGAGATCGGCGCAGCGGCCGGACCCTGACGGGAAGATTGCATGGACAAATCAGACCTCTCGAAACGAACCCGCGGCGCCGGCGCCGCGTCCTGGGATGACGCTCACGCGCCGGCCGACTTCTTCGCCGCGCGCCGCGCGGCGTACAGGCCGAAGCCGAGCGCGGCGGCGGCCATCGCCCACCACTGAAACATGTAACCGTAATTGCGCTCGACGCCGGTCGTCGCCGCCGGCCAGTCGCGCACGAGCTTGTCGCCGTCGTCGCTGGTCTGCTGGATCACGAACGGCTGCAGCGGCAGCCCCGTTTCCTTCGCATACGCGGCGACGTCCAGGTTCTGCCGGATCTTCTGGTGCGCGGCCGACCCGCCCTCGCCGAGCTCGAACGCACGCGACGCATCGGCGCGCGCGATGCCGACGATCTCGACGTCGCCCGCCGGCGTCGCGAACGGCTCGATCGCCGTGCGATCGGAAATATTGCGCGGCAGCCAGCCGCGGTTCACGAGCACGACGCCGCCGCCCGTGAGTTTAAACGGCATCACGACGTAAAAACCCGGCTGGTCGTTATACGGCCGATTGTCGAGGAACACCGCCTGCTCGGGCAGGAATTGGCCCTTGGCCCGCACGCGATGAAACTCGATCGACGCGAGCGGCACCGGCTGCGCGCCGACGTCGACGGGCGCCGCCTGCTCGTAGCGCGCGATGTTCGCCTGCAGCGCTTCCTTCTGGTGCGCGCGATCGCGCTGCCAGAACCCGAGCCGGATCGTGACGGCGACGACAATGAGGATCAGCAGCGCGGGCAGCCAGCGGATCTTCATCATGCGGCCCGCCCGGCACATGGGCGAAAGCGAAGTGCGATAATTATCCTCTTCCTTTCGAATTGCCGTCGTCCGGTTCGTGTCATGCACATCCTCGTTCCCATCGCCTTCGTCCTCATCATTGCCAGCATGGGCTCGGCGCTCTACTTCATGATGCACGACCGCGGCCACACGAAGCGCATGGTCTGGTCGCTCGCCACCCGAGTCGGGCTGTCGGTGTCGCTGTTCCTGCTCATCCTGGTCGCGAACTGGATGGGCTGGATCCATTCGACCGGCCTGCCGATCGGGCGTTGATCCCTCTACCGCGGCCGCCGCTGTGACATTTCGCCGCACGGCCGCGCCACCAAGCAAAAGCGCCGCCTGACTGAGTCGCGGCGGCGCCAGGGTGGCATCGGCAGGCAGCGGCGCTGCCCGGTCGACACCAATGAAAACGGCCCGCGCATTGCTGCGCGGGCCGTTTTTCCATTTACAGCCAGTAGACGACGACGTACAGGCCGAGCCAGACGACGTCGACGAAGTGCCAGTACCACGCGGCGCCTTCGAATGCGAAGTGATGATCGGGCTTGAAGTGGCCGCGGATCATCCGCACCAGCACCACCGCGAGCATCGTGCCGCCGAGGAACACGTGGAAACCGTGGAAGCCCGTCAGCAGGAAGAACGTCGAACCGTACACGCCCGAGTTCAGCGTCAGGTTCAGTTCGTTGTACGCGTGGTAGTACTCGAAGCCCTGCAGGAACAGGAAGCAGATACCGAACGCGAGCGTCGCGGCCAGCCAGGCGATCGCCTTCTTGCGATGATCGTCGCGCAGCGCGTGGTGCGAAATCGTCAGCGTCACGCCCGACGACAGCAGGAACGCGGTGTTCAGCGTCGGGATCGGCCACGGGCCCATCGTCTTGAAGTGACCGGCGAGCGCGGCAGGGCCTTCGTTCGGCCACACGGCGGAGAAGTCCGGCCAGATCAGCTTGTAGTCGAGGCTGCCGAGCTGGTGCAGCGCGATTTCACGCGCATAGAACAGCGCGCCGAAGAACGCGCCGAAGAACATCACTTCCGAGAAGATGAACCAGCTCATGCTCCAGCGGTACGACTTGTCGACGTTCTTGCCGTAATGACCGCCTTCCGATTCGGCGATCGCGTCGCCGAACCAGTGATACAGCGTGAAGAGCAACCACAGCAGGCCGAGCAGCGCCGTAAACGGCGCCCAGTCGTGACCGTTGATCCACAGCGCCGCCGATCCGAGCATGACCAGCAGGCCGATGGCTGCACTGATCGGATGGTGCGACGGATGCGGCACGAAATAGTACGGGGTCTGGTTTTGACCGCTCATGCTTGATTCTCCACTTCTGTCCAATTTGTGTACCGGAAACCGCTCCGGCTTTATTTCTTGCGCGGCACGACTGCACCCGCTCTTTCCTGCACGCCGCGCCGTGGCGCCGCGCACTGCATTCTTTCGTGGCCGCCGGGCCTCAGCCCACGACGGCACGCACGATCAGGATCAGCACGCCGATGAACATGCCGGCCGCGAGCAACGCGACGATCAGCACGTGCAGCGGATTCAGCTGCGTCGCGTCGGCCTCCAGGTCGCGCCGCTTGCGCACGCCGAAGAACGACCACAGCACGGCTTTCAGCGCCTGGCCGAACGACCCGCCCCGCTTGACCTCCGTCATCGCCCCGCCTCCGTCGTCATGCGTCCGGCTTGGCCGCGCCCTGCGCCGCGGTACTCCGCTGCGCCGGCGCCGGCGTGGCCGGCGTATTCAGCTCGAAGAACGTGTACGACAGCGTGATCGTCTTCACATCCTTCGGCAGTTTCGGATCGATCACGAACACCACCGGCATCTTGCGCGACTCGTGCGCGGCCAGCGTCTGCTGCGTGAAGCAAAAGCACTCGATCTTCTTGAAAAACTCCGTCGCCTGCTTCGGCGCGTAGCTCGGAATCGCCTGCGCAACGACCGGCCGGCCCTGCCCGTTCGTCACGTCGTACACGATCGTCGTCAGTTCGCCCGGGTGCACGTCGAGGCTGTTGTGCTCCGGCTTGAAACCGAGCGGCCCGCGCGCGTTCGCATCGAACTCGACCGACACCGTACGGCTGGTATCGACCTGCGAGTTCTTCACCTCGCGCTCGCTGACGTCGCGCTGCACCAGGTTGTTGATGCCGGTGATCTGGCAGATCGCCCGATACATCGGGATCAGCGCGAAGCCGAAGCCGAACATCAGCCCGGCCACGACGAAGAGCTTCACCAGCATCGAACGATTGAACGCGCGATCGACGGCGCCCTCTTCCGGCTTCGACATACGACTACTTCCTCGCTACTGCGTCAGTTACTGCATCAGTGAGTGGACAGCCACCACTGCTTGATCACGACACCCACAAAGAAAACGGCGGCGATGACGAGCAGGATGAGGCCGAGCCGCTTGTTGCCCGCGCGAATCTGCTCGGGCGTTCGTCTTTCTTGTGGATTCCGGTTCATCTGAGACTTCGGTTCGGCGCCCGCCGCGCCTGCCTGCACGGCAGGCAGCGGCGGAGCGCACTGTGAAACTTACTCGACGTGCGGCGGTTGCTCGAACGTGTGGAACGGAGCCGGGCTCGGCACCGTCCACTCGAGGCCCGTCGCGCCATCCCACGGCTTGTCCGACGCCTTTTCCAGCTCGCCGCCGCCACGGTAGGCCGGCAGCGCGACTGCGAACAGGAAGTACACCTGCGCGAGGCCGAAGCCGAATGCGCCGATCGTCGCGACCTGGTTGAAGTCCGTGAACTGCGCCGGGTAGTCCGCATAGCGGCGCGGCATGCCCGCGAGACCGACGAAGTGCATCGGGAAGAACGTCAGGTTGAAGAAGATCATCGACGCCCAGAAGTGGATCTTGCCGCGCGTCTCGTTGTACATCCAGCCCGTCCACTTCGGCGCCCAGTAGTACCAGCCCGAGAACAGCGCGAACAGTGACCCGGCCACCAGCACGTAGTGGAAGTGCGCCACCACGAAGTAGGTCCCGTGATACTGGATGTCGAGCGGCGCCATCGCGAGCATCAGGCCCGTCAGGCCGCCGAACGTGAACACGAACAGGAAGCCGATCGCGAACAGCATCGGGGTTTCGAACGTCATCGAGCCGCGCCACATCGTCGCGAGCCAGTTGAACACCTTCACGCCCGTCGGCACCGCGATCAGCATCGTCGCGTACATGAAGAACAGCTGGCCGGTGACCGGCATGCCCGTCGCGAACATGTGGTGCGCCCAGACCATGAACGACAGGATCGCGATCGATGCCGTTGCGTACACCATCGAGCTATAGCCGAACAGCGTCTTGCGTGCGAACGCCGGGATCACCTGCGACACGATCCCGAACGCCGGCAGAATCATGATGTACACCTCGGGGTGGCCGAAGAACCAGAAGATGTGCTGGTACATCACCGGGTCGCCGCCGCCTGCCGCGTTGAAGAACGACGTGCCGAAGTGGCGGTCGAACAGCACCATCGTGATCGCGCCCGCCAGAACCGGCATCACCGCGATCAGCAGGTACGCCGTGATCAGCCACGTCCATGCGAACATCGGCATCTTCATCAGCGTCATGCCCGGTGCGCGCATGTTCAGGATCGTCACGACGATGTTGATCCCGCCCATGATCGACGACGCGCCCATGATGTGGACCGCGAAGATCGCGAAGTCCATGCCCGGGCCCATCTGCGTCGACAGCGGTGCGTACAGCGTCCAGCCGGCAGCCGTCGCGCCGCCCGGCGCGAAGAACGAGCCGACCAGCAGCACGGCCGCGACCGGCAGCAGCCAGAAGCTGAAGTTGTTCATCCGCGCGAACGCCATGTCGGATGCGCCGATCTGCAGCGGAATCATCCAGTTCGCGAAGCCGACGAACGCCGGCATGATCGCGCCGAACACCATGATCAGGCCATGCATCGTCGTGAGTTCGTTGAAGAACTCCGGACGCATGATCTGCAGGCCCGGCTCGAACAGCTCGGCACGGATGCCGAGCGCCATCACGCCGCCCGACAGGAACATGATGAACGAGAACAACAGGTACAGCGTACCGATGTCCTTGTGGTTGGTGGCGAACAGCCAGCGACGCCAGCCGTGCGGCATTTCGTGCGCGTGGTCGTCGTGCGCGTGGTCCGCGGCTACGTCGTGCCCGATGCTAGACATGAGAATCTCCTAATGCGAATACGTCGACTAACTCAGCGACACGTCAAGCCGCCGGGCCGATCTCGACACGCCGGGCTTCCTTAGCGTCAGCCCCGCCCGTGATCGTTTCCGGCTTTTTCATGATGATGTGGTCTTCCGCCACGCCTGCTGCCTTCAGCGCATCGCGCACGGCCTGTGCACGATGCTTCGCCAGTTCGGCGTTCGCGTCGGCCGAGCCCGTCTTGTCGGTGAAGCCCGACAGCGCGAGCTTCGCGTCCGGATGTGCCTTCGCATAGTCGGCCGCGGCGGCGATCGCCGCTTTCGCGTCGGCCGGCAGCACGCTCTTGCCCGTTTCGAAGTAGATCGTCGACAGCGCGGCCGATGCCGCTGCGGCTGCCGGCTGCCCGGCGGCGCCCGACGCGGCTTGCGCCGGTGCCGAAGCCGCTTCTGCCGGCGCTGCTGCCGCTGCCGCGCCTGCCGCGTCTTCCGGCATCTTGCCGTTGCGCGCGTCAGCCACTTGCTTCGGCTGCAGCAGGTCGTTCTTGTGGTTGCCCCACGAGTTGCGTTCGTACGTGATGACGGAAGCGATGTCGAGGTCCGACAGCGACGCCCACGACGGCATCGCACCCTTGCCGTGCAGCACGCGCTCGACGTGGCCGGCGATCGGGCCGTTCACGATCGGGCTGCCGTCCATGGCCGGGAACGCGCCGAGGCCCTTGCCGCTCACCTGGTGGCAGGCCGCGCAGTTCGCCTTGTAGACTTCCTCGCCGTGCGCGACGAGTTCAGCCATCGTATAGACCTTGTTCGGATCGACCGCCGCGCTGGCCAGCTTGGCCTTCTGCGCCGTGACCCACTTCGCGTAGTCGTCGTCCGACAGCACTTCGACGACGACCGGCATGTACGCATGCTCCTTGCCGCACAGCTCGGTACAGAAACCGCGGAACGTACCGACCTTGTCGGCCTTGAACCACGTGTCGCGCACGAAGCCGGGGATCGCATCCTGCTTCACGCCGAACGCGGGCACGTACCACGAGTGGACGACGTCGTTCGCGGTCGTGATGATACGGATCTTCTTGTTGACCGGCACGACGAGCGGGTTGTCGACTTCCTGGAGATAGGTGTCGGTGATCGGCTTCTTGCCCATCACTTCGTCACGCGGGGTGGTCAGCGTCGACAGGAAGCCGATGCCCTCGCCCGGGCCCTTCACGTAGTCGTAGCCCCACTTCCACTGGTAGCCGGTGACCTTGATCGTGAGATCGGCGTTCGTCGTGTCCTTCATCGCGACGACGGCCTTCGTCGCCGGCAGTGCCATCAGCACGACGATGACGAACGGCACGATCGTCCAGATGATCTCGACGGTCGTGCTTTCATGGAAATTGGCGGCCTTGTGGCCTTTGGATTTGCGGTGCGCGAAGATCGAATAGAACATCACGCCGAACACGCCGACGAAGATCACCGTACACAGGATCAGCATCATCGTGTGGAGATCGTAGAGCTCCTCGGCGATCTTCGTGACAGGCGGCTGAAAGTTGATCTCGTTGACACGGGGGCCGCCCGGGCTATCACCGACCGCCAGGGCCGCACCGGCAAAGAGCAATCCGCTGCATGCCAGCACGCCCGTGAGGGCTCGCTTGATTGTTTTCATAGCATCCTTACCCAAAATTTCCATTCAAACCCTCCCCCGTCGCAAGCCGCCGGCCTGTTTCCGGCCGGTGCCCGCGCCTCGTCAGCCGCAGCGCCTGAGCGACACGCGCAGTTCGTCGGCGAACTGCGCACGCTTGTACTGCGCGAGATGCTGCCCGATTACGACGGTCTGCCCGCGCGATACCAGTCGAATCGGATCGCGTGGCGTCGCACCCGGCTCGACCCGCACCCAGCGCGGGTTGAATTCGATCTGCGTGAGCCGCTCCGCATCCATCCGCTCGATCACGAGCCGATGCGGAAACAGCCTGATGCGCTCGTAATCGACCGCATGGCGAGCATAGACCGCAAATGCGACACCCACTGCCAGCAACTCGATTCCGGTAAAGGGCATGACGAGCCAGGCCCCTCTCCACATCAGCAACGTCGCGATCACCAGCGAGAAGCCCGCGAGCGACGCATAAAACAGCACGAACTGGCGTGGCGACACCGAACAGTTGCGTTTCATCAGCCAGTCTTCGAGGACCGGCTCGCCGTTCGTCGTCTCCGCCAAAACCCTCGCTGCTTCCATCGCCGCCTCACGCGAATGGCATGCGATGCATGCCTGCATCGGACTCGCCGCCCCGTATTGCGGGGACCCCGGGACGACAAGCTGACGCATTATAGGCGGGTTCAATGGCATCCACAAGCAAGCGCCTATCGCCCCGCAACCCAAGCGCGACAAGCTTTCCGGCCATTTCAGGCGCCAATTCGACCCCGCTTTGCGCCGCTAATTTCAGACATAACAAAACCCCTCTTTACCGCTTTACCGATTCTTCGGACGCCCCTTGCCGATATCCTCGATGCGCACGATCCCGTGCCCTTCGGCGGTCGTGCGCGGTACGGCCTTCCAGGCGTGGCCGTAGATCACCTCGAAGGTCAGCGGAATCGTGCCGTCCTCGCGCCGGCGCGCCTCCAGCGCGTCGCCGAGCGCCGCGCGAAAGCGCCGCGTCGCGTGCTGCGGCGCCGTGCGCTCGAACGGATAGGCGCCCCAGCGGCGCACGTCGGCCAGCAGGGAGTCGGGGGATTTGTAGGTGACGGTCAGCACTTCCTGATCCATCACGGGAATCTCGAAGCCGCTCTCGACGAGCATGTCGCCGAGATCGTGCATGTCGACGAAATCGATCACGCGCGCGGCCGGCGGGGCGATGCCGAGCGCCGCTTCGGCGTCCGCACAGGCCGCGCGCAGCTCGCGCAGCGTGTCGGGGCCGAGCGTGCTGAACATCAGCAGGCCGTTCACGCGCAGCACGCGCTGCCATTCGGGCAGCACCGCGTCGGGGCGCGAATGCCAGTGGAGCGCGAGATTCGACCAGATCAGGTCGAACGCGCTGCCCGGAAACGGCAGCGCGGCGAAGTCGGCCTGCGCGACGCGCGGGCCACGCTGGCCCAGCGCGCGGCCGAGCGACGCCGGCAGCCAGCGGCGCCAGTTGGTCTGCTCGACCTCGCGCTGACCGGCCCGCGCGAGCATCGCGCCGGACAGGTCGACGCCGAACACGGGGGCTTCCGGAAAGCGCGCACGCAGCGCCGGCAGGTCGTCGCCCGGGCCGCAGCCGGCATCGAGCACGGCCGTGGGGCTCACCTTGATGTATTCGAGACGCTCGTTCATCCGCTGCGCGATCTCGCGCGGCAGGAACGCGACCGCGTCGAACGTGGCGGCACGGCGGTCGAAGATCCGCCGCAGGCGCCTGGCGTCATTGGCCGGACGGCCGGTGGAAGTCGAAGCTGGGGACATGTCGGGCACACTGGCGAAGAGCCCGAAGTATACTCGCTCGCCCCGGAAGCTTCATTGAGGCGGGGTGGCAGGAGTGTTGCGATGATCCGCAGTTCCGCCGAGCGCACGATGCGCGTCGTTTTGTCGCAGGTTCGCGCGCTGGCGGTGAAGGTCGCCGCGGTTGCGCTGCCGAATCGCTGCGCACTGTGCGGCAATTTGTCACACGCCGTGATATGCGATGCTTGCGACGCCGCGTACTGGAATGAAGCGCGGCTGCGCTGCGACGCCTGCGCGCTGCCGCTGGGCGTCGGGCAGCCACGTTCGCGCGGTGGCGGCCGGACCGGCGCCGGCCACCCGGCCGCGTACCGGTGCGACGCGTGCCGCACCGCCCCGCCGCCGTTCGATGCGACGCTCGCGCTCGCGGATTACCGCGCGCCGCTCGACGGGCTCGCGCGCGACCTGAAGTTTCATGCGCGGCTCGCGCTCGGCGCCGAATTCGCTGCCCGGCTCGCACGGCTGGTCGACGATACACGCGGCGCGGGCGCTTTCGACCTGGTCGCGCCGGTGCCGCTGTCGCACCGGCGGCTCGTCGCGCGCGGCTACAACCAGGCGTGGGCGATTGCACGTCCGCTCGCGCGCCGGCTCGAGGTCCGCGCGGACGCAGCGCTGCTCGCGCGCGTCGCCCACACGGCGCCGCAGTCGCGGCTCGACCGGCAGGCCCGGCGCGACAACGTGATGGCGGCGTTCGCGGTGGCCGGCGACGTCGCCGGTCGCCACGTCGCGCTCGTCGACGACGTGATGACGTCCGGCGCGACGCTCGCGGCGGCCGCGCACGCGCTGAAGGCGGCGGGCGCGGCGCGCGTGACGAATCTGGTTGCGCTGCGCACCGCCAGGGATTAATTAGATAGAGAGGCCGGCCGCGCCAACGCGGCCGCTGCCGTCACGAACCGGCCGGCCGGGAACGCGTACGCTGCGCGGCCCCGGCCGGCCCAGCCAAACCGAAACATGTTCAACGTCGTCCTCGTCGCCCCCGAAATTCCGCCGAACACCGGCAACGTGATCCGCCTGTGCGCCAACACCGGTGCGCACCTGCACCTGATCGAACCGCTCGGCTTCCCGCTCGACGACGCGCGGATGCGCCGCGCCGGCCTCGACTATCACGAGTATGCGCAGATGCGCGTGCACCGCGACTGGGATGCGTTCGTCGCGTCCGAAGCGCCCGATCCCGCGCGGATGTTCGCGTTCACGACGCGCGGCTCGGGCCGCTTCCACGATCACGCATTCCTGCCGGGCGACTGGTTCGTGTTCGGCTCGGAGACGCGCGGCCTGCCCGCCGAATTGCTCGAACGCTTTCCGAACGAACAGCGCGTGCGCCTGCCGATGCGGCCGGACAACCGCAGCCTGAACCTGTCGAACACGGTCGCGGTGGTCGTATTCGAGGCGTGGCGCCAGGCCGGCTTCGAAGGCGGCGCGTGACGCGCACCGCGCGCGCCATCCCCGGCGCGCGATGCGTCAGGTGCGCGTGAGCCGCGCGCGATACAGATCGTAGATGTCGGGGGAAAAGCACGCGAACACCACGCGTGCGAGGTTCGGCGCCTGCGGCAACATTTCGGCGACGGTGCCGACCGCGATGCCGACGGCCTCTTCAACGGGATAACGGTAGATTCCGCAGCTGATTGCCGGGAACGCGATCGACGTCGCGGCGACCTCCTCGGCCAGCTCGATCGCCCGCCGGTAGCACGCCGCCAGCAGGTCGGCCTCGCCGCGCCCGCCGCCGTACCACACGGGCCCGACCGCATGAATCACGTAGCGCGCCGGCAGCCCGTGGCCGCGCGTGAGCTTCGCGTCGCCCGTGTCGCAGCCGCCGAGCGTGCGGCACTCGGCGAGCAGGCCGGGGCCGGCCGCGCGATGAATCGCGCCGTCGACGCCGCCCCCGCCGAGCAGCGAGCCGTTCGCGGCGTTGACGATCGCGTCGACGTCGAGCGTCGTGATGTCGACGACCTGCGCGTCGAGCGTGGTGGAACCGATCTGCAGCATGACACCCTCCCGGAACGCCGGAGACTGTTCAAGCGTAGTCCGCTTTGGCGCCGCGCGCCCGGTACAACCGCACCGGGCAGCGCCGGTTCGCGCTACTCCGCGCGCGCGTCGCGCCGCAGCAGGCCGCTGACCGCGTCGCGCGGTGCGATGCCGTCGAACAGCACGCCGCACACGGCTTCGGTGATCGGCATTTCGATCGACTGCGCGCGCGCGAGCGCCAGCACGGCCTGCGCACAGCGCACGCCTTCGGCCACGTGGCCGAGCGCACCGAGGATGTCGTTCAGCGTGCGGCCGGCCGCCAGCTGCAGGCCGACCGTGCGGTTGCGCGACAGGTCGCCCGTCGCGGTGAGGATCAGGTCGCCGAGGCCCGTGAGGCCCGTGAAGGTCTCCGCGCGGCCGCCGAGCGCGACGCCGAGCCGCGACATTTCGGCGAGGCCGCGCGTGATCAGCGCGGCGCGCGCGTTCAGCCCGAGGCCGAGGCCGTCGGCAATGCCGGTCGCGATCGCGAGCACGTTCTTCACCGCGCCGCCGACTTCGACGCCGACCACGTCGTCGCCCGTATAGATCCGCATGGCGCCGTGATGGAACGCGGCGAGCGTGCGCTCGCGGCACGCGGCGGACGGGCTCGCCACCGTCAGCGCGACGGGCAGCGACTGCCCGACCTCGCGCGCGAAGCTCGGCCCCGACAGCACGCCGTTGCTCTGCTGTTCGGGCAGCTCGGCCGCGATCACCTGGTGCGGCAGCAGATGCGTGTCGGCCTCGAAGCCCTTGCAGACCCAGACGATATGCGCGGGCACGCAGCCGGCGTCGCGCATCGCGTGACACAGCGTGCGCAGCCCGGCCACCGGCGCGGCGATCACGCACAGCGCGTCGTCCGCGGCGCCATGCGCGAGCGCGGCGCCGAGATCGGCGTCGTAGCGCAACGCGTCAGGCAGCGCGATGCCGTCCAGATAGCGGGAATTTTCGTGCCGGGCCTGCAGCCCGGCGATGAGCGCGGCGTCGCGCGCCCACAGAAGCGTATCGTGCCGCGCGGCCAGATGGCCCGCGAGCGCGGTGCCCCAGGCACCGGCGCCGAGAACGGCTACTTTCATACCCAGCACCGGTCCGAGTGAAACGTCAGTTCAGCGTCGTGCCGTTCGGCGCGCCTGCTGCGGCGCCGGCCTGCTGCTGAAGCTGCGCGAGACGCTGTTCGTACAGCGCCTGGAAGTTGATTTCCGCCAGGTGGATCGGCGGGAAGCCTGCGCGCGTGATCGCGTCGGCGATGTTCGAACGCAGGTACGGGAACAGGATCGTCGGGCACGCGATGCCGACGAGCGGGTCGAGCTGTTCGTCCGGAATGTTGCGGATGTCGAAAATGCCGGCCTGCTTCGCTTCGATCAGGAACGCGACCTTGTCCTTCACCTTCGCCGTGACGGTACCCGACACGACGACTTCGAACACGCTTTCCGCGAGGCGGTCGGCCTTGACGTCGACTTCGACTTCAACCGACGGCATGTCCTGCTCGAGGAAGATCGCCGGCGAATTCGGCTGCTCGAGCGACATATCCTTCAGGTAGACGCGCTGGATGTTGAAGAACGGTTGGTTTTCGACGTCGGACATGGTGTTTCCCTAAAAGTGGTGACGGGGCGGCCCGGCTTCTCGCCGGCCGCCACGGATGAATCCTGCGCGCCCAAGCCGCGGCGCGGCCGGCGGCCATTCTGCCCTAATCAGGCCGCTTGCAGAAGCGGGACGAGCCCGCCTTCGCGGTCGAGCTTCGACAGATCGTCGTAACCGCCGACGTGCGTGTCGCCGATATAGATCTGCGGCACCGTGCGGCGCCCCGTGCGCGTCATCATTTCCTCGCGGCGGGCCGGATCGCGATCGATCAGCACCTTTTCGATCTGCTCGACACCACGCAGCTTCAGCAGGCGCTCGGCCTGCATGCAATACGGACACACCTGCGTGCTGTACATCAAAACCTTGTTCACTTCGCCACTCCTTGTTTGACGACCGGCATCCCGGCCTGCTGCCAGGCGGCCACGCCGCCTTCGAGCACATGCACCTCGGCATAACCCGCCGCCTCGACCTCGCGCGCCGCCTTCTGCGACTGCTGGCCGTTCTGGCAGACGAGCAGCACCGGCGTGCTCTTGTTCTTCGCGACCTGTGCGATCTTCGCACCGATCTCGCCCGCCGCGACCTGGCGCGCCGACGGCAGGTGGCCGGCGGCGAAGTCGGCCGCGGCGCGCACGTCGATCACGATCGCGTTGCGGCGGTTGATGAGTTGCGTCGCCTCTGCGGCCGACAGGCCGCCGCGGCCGCGGCGCAGTGCGGGCCAGGCCAGCAGGCCGCCGGAGACCACCAGGATCGCGATGAGGGCCAGGTTCGTGTAATCGGTAAAGAACGTCACGGAATTCCGCCGGAAAAAGAGAAATCGGATGAGGACAATCCCGCCATTATAAAATAACCGTCTTGCGCGATGGCGGGCCCCGGTCGGGTCCCGTGCGACGCGCCCCGCTTCCCTATCACTACCGACCGCAAGATCCATGTACAAACTCGTTCTCATCCGCCACGGCGAATCGACGTGGAACAAGGAAAACCGCTTCACCGGCTGGGTCGACGTCGACCTGACCGAACAGGGTCGCAACGAGGCCTACCAGGCCGGCGAATTGCTCAAGGAGGCCGGCTACACGTTCGACATCGCGTACACGTCGGTGCTCAAGCGCGCGATCCGCACGCTGTGGCATGTGCAGGACCGGATGGACCTGATGTACCTGCCGGTCGTCCACTCGTGGCGCCTCAACGAGCGCCACTACGGCGCGCTGTCGGGCCTGAACAAGGCGGAAACGGCCGCGAAGTTCGGCGACGAGCAGGTGCTCGTGTGGCGTCGCAGCTACGACACGCCGCCGCCCGCGCTGGAGCCGACCGACGAGCGCGCGCCGTTCAACGACCCGCGTTACGCAAAGGTGCCGCGCGAGCAGCTGCCGCTCACCGAGTGCCTGAAGGACACGGTCGCACGCGTGCTGCCGCTGTGGAACGAGTCGATCGCGCCGGCCGTCCGTGCCGGCAAGCAGGTGCTGATCGCCGCGCACGGCAACTCGCTGCGCGCGCTGATCAAGTACCTCGACGGCATCTCGGACAGCGACATCGTCGGCCTGAACATCCCGAACGGCGTGCCGCTCGTGTATGAACTCGACGAAAACCTGAAGCCGATCAAGCACTATTACCTCGGCGACCAGGACGCGATCGCGCAGGCGCAGGCCGCCGTCGCGAAGCAGGGCAAGGCGGGCTGACGCCCGTCGCGCCGGGCGGGCCGCGTCCGGCGCGGCGTGCCCGGCCGCGGCCCGCACCCCGCGCGAACCTTCGCGGCCCCGCTGCTGTCGAATCCGCTTTCGAACCCGCAGCGCGGCCGGCGGTGCCCTGCCGGGCCGGCTCCGGGCCCTGTTCGACGCTTTTCGCGCCGTTCCACTGAGTTATCGGACGAACAGTTATACTTGTCCGCTACATCCCCGCTACCGCCACGCGCTTCCCGACCGCACCAGATCTCTATGCGAATGAAATTGAAGAACATCGGCCTGATTGCCGCGGGCCTCGCCACGGGCGTGTTCGCCACGCTGCAGGTTTCCGCATCGGCCGAGCAGACCGCCACGGCGCCGCTTCCCCTCGACCAGCTCCGCCTGTTCGCGGAAGTCTTCGGCCAGATCAAGCGCGAGTATGTCGAACCGGTCGACGACAAGAAGCTGCTGACGGCGGCGATCAAGGGCATGGTGTCGAGCCTCGACCCGCACTCGTCGTTCCTCGACAAGACCGACTATGACGAGCTGCAGGAGCAGACGAAGGGCCGCTTCGCGGGTCTCGGCATCGAGATCTCGCAGGAAGACGGCCTCGTCAAGGTGATCTCGCCGATCGAAGATACCCCCGCGTTCCGCGCCGGCATCCGTCCGGGCGACCTGATCACGCGCATCAACGACAAGCCGGTGCGCGGCATGACGCTCGACAAGGCCGTCAAGCAGATGCGCGGCGAGCCGGGCACCAAGGTCACGCTGACGATCTTCCGCAAGAGCGACGACCGCACGTTCCCGGTCACGGTCACGCGCGCGATCATCAAGGTCCAGAGCGTGAAGATGAAGATCCTCGATCCGGGCTACGCGTATGTCCGCATCACGAGCTTCCAGGAGCGCACGACGCCCGATCTCGCGGCGAAGCTGCAGGACATCGCGCGCCAGCAGCCGAACCTGAAGGGCCTCGTGCTCGACCTGCGCAACAACGGCGGCGGCCTGCTGCAGAGCGCGGTCGGCGTGGCCGGCGCGTTCCTGCCGCCCGACTCGGTCGTCGTGTCGACCAACGGCCAGATCCCCGATTCGAAGCAGGTCTACCGCGATACGTACGACAACTATCGCCTGCCGTCCTTCGACGGCGATCCGCTGAAGAACCTGCCGCCGGTCTTCAAGACCGTGCCGATGATCGTGCTGACGAACGCGTATTCGGCGTCCGCGTCGGAAATCGTCGCCGGTGCGCTGCAGGATTCGAAGCGCGCGCAGATCATGGGCAAGACGACGTTCGGCAAGGGTTCGGTGCAGACGGTCCGCCCGATGACGGCCGACACCGCGTTGCGCCTGACCACCGCGTACTACTACACGCCGAGCGGCCGTTCGATCCAGAACAAGGGCATCACGCCGGACGTGCCGGTCGATCAGTACGCGGACGGCGATCCGGACGACGTGCTCGTGACGCGCGAGGTCGACTACACGAACCACCTCGCGAACACGCAGGATCCGAACGAGAAGAAGGAACAGGAAGAGCGCGAGCAGCGCCGGATGGATCAGCTGCGCGTCCTCGAAGAGCAGAACGACAAGAAGACGCCGGAGCAGCGCCAGAAGGATCGCGATCGCAAGCCGATCGAGTTCGGCAGCGCCGACGACTTCATGATGCAGCAGGCGCTCAACAAGCTCGAGGGCAAGCCGGTCCAGGCATCGAAGTCGCTGCTCGCCGAAAGCACGAAGGGCCCGGCCGGCAAGGCTGCCGCGGCTCCGAAGGCCTCGGGCGCCAGCGCGAAGCCGGCTTCCGCACCGAAGCCCGCGTCGGCGCCGAAGTAAGCGCCGGCCGGCATCCGACGGGCCATCGCGGGAAGACCGCGATGGCCCGTTTTTCATGCGCGCCTAAAATAACGACACGTCCGCCCGCCTCGCCCACGACTCCCCATGAACGACGATCAACTCCTGCGCTACTCCCGACACATCCTCGTCGACGAAATCGGCATCGAGGCGCAGCAGCGCTTTCTCGATGCGCATGCGATCGTCGTCGGCGCGGGCGGCCTCGGCTCGCCGGCCGCGATGTACCTCGCGGCATCGGGCGTCGGCACGATCACGCTCGTCGACGCCGATACGGTCGACCTCACGAACCTGCAGCGGCAGATCCTGCACGTGACGGCATCGGTCGGCCGCAGCAAGGTCGAATCGGGGCGCGACGCGCTCGCGCAACTGAATCCCGGCGTGAAGGTGAACGCGGTCGCGGAGCGCGTCGACGACGCCTGGCTCGATGCGCACGTACCGCACGCGACCGTCGTGCTCGACTGCACCGACAACTTCGCGACGCGCCACGCGATCAACCGCGCGTGCGTCGCGCACGGCGTGCCGCTCGTGTCGGGCGCCGCGCTGCGTTTCGACGGCCAGATCAGCACGTTCGACTTCCGCGATCCGGCCGCGCCCTGCTATGCGTGCGTGTTCCCGGAAGACCAGCCGTTCGAGGAAGTCGCGTGCGCGACGATGGGCGTGTTCGCGCCGACGGTCGGCATCATCGGCGCGATGCAGGCGGCCGAAGCGCTGCGCGTGATCGGCGACATCGGCAGGACGCTCAACGGGCGGCTGATGATGCTCGATTCGCTGCGGATGGAATGGACGACGATGAAAATCGCGCGCCAGGCCGACTGCCCCGTGTGCGGGGGCCGGCACTGACGCGCGACGGGCCTGCGCCGGACGGCGCATGCATGACACTCCGCTACAAGTTAGCGGCGGCGGGAGCGCCTAAGCAGCCGCGTCCGCGCGCGGCTCGGCGACCGACAGGCGCTGCAGCGCCGCCTGCACTTCTTCCGGTTCGAACGCGGCCAGCACGTCGGCCGTCGGCTTCTCGAGCGCCTTCAGGTGCGCGCGCAGGATCTCCTGCTTCACGACGAGCAACTGGCTCGGATGCATCGAGAACTCGGTGAGCCCCATCCCGAGCAACAGGCGCGTGAGCGCCGGATCGCCCGCCATCTCCCCGCATACCGACACCGACACACCCGCGCGCTTCGCTTCGCGCAGCGTATAGGCGATCAGGTGCAGCACGGCCGGATGCAGCGGGTCGTACAGGTGCGCGACCGCGTTGTCGGCGCGGTCGATCGCGAGCGTGTACTGGATCAGGTCGTTCGTGCCGATCGACAGGAAATCGAACCGCTTCAGGAACAGCGGCAGCGCGATCGCCGCCGCCGGAATCTCGATCATCGCGCCAATGCGGACGTTCGGATCGTACGCGAGCCCCGCATCGTCGAGCTGGTGCTTCGCCTCGCGGATCAGGTCGAGCGTCTGGTCGATCTCCTGCGCGTGCGCGAGCATCGGGATCAGGATCTTCACCTGGCCGAACGCGGACGCGCGCAGGATCGCCCGCAGCTGCGTGAGGAACATCTGCGGCTCGGACAGGCTCCAGCGGATCGCGCGCAGGCCGAGCGCCGGGTTCGGCGCCGTCTCGTAGCCTTCGTCGAGCGCCTCGAGCGGCTTGTCCGCGCCGACGTCGATCGTGCGGATCGTCACCGGCATGCCCTTCATCCACTCGACCGCGCGCTTGTACGCGGCGAACTGCTCCTCTTCTTCCGGCATCTCCTTCTGATGCATGAACAGGAACTCGGAGCGGAACAGGCCGACGCCGACTGCGCCGGCCTCGACGGCCGCCTTTGCGTCGTCGGGCAGCTCGATGTTCGCGTACAGCTCGATCTTGGTGCCGCACAGTGTTTGCGTCGGCGAGAACTTCAGACGCTGCAGCTTGCGTTGCTCCAGCAGCTTCTCGGACTGGCGGTACGAATATTCCTCGAGGACGATCGGCGCGGGATCGACGATCACGATGCCCTGGTCGCCGTCGACGATGATCAGGTCGTCCTGGCGGATCAGCGTGCTCGCGTGCTGCACGCCGACCGCGGCCGGGATGCCGAGGCTGCGCGCGACGATCGCCGTGTGCGACGTGCGCCCGCCGAGGTCGGTGACGAACGCCTGGAACGACTGCGACTTGAACTGCATCATGTCGGCCGGCGCGATGTCGTGCGCGACGACGATCATCTCGTTCGTACCGTTCCTGGCCGCGCGGTCGAGCGCCTGCGACGCGGACGGCGCGCCGGCGAGCGCCTTCAGCACGCGCTCGACCACCTGCTCGATGTCGGCCTTGCGCTCGCGCAGGTATTCGTCCTCGATGTCGTCGAAGTGGCGCGTGAGCAGCTCCAGCTGCTCGGTCAGCGCCCATTCGACGTTGTAGCGGCGCGTGCGGATCAGGTCGATGGTTTCCTGCACGAGCATCTCGTCGCTCAGGATCATCGCGTGGACGTCGATGAACGCGCCGACTTCGCTCGGGGTGTCGTCGGTCAGGTCGGCGCGCAGCGCTTCGAGTTCGTGATGCACGACGTCGAGCGCCGTGCGGAAGCGCTCGACCTCGGCGTCGATCTGGGTTGCCTCGACCAGGTAATGGGCGACGTCGAGCGCCGCCGGCGCGATCAGATACGCTCGCCCGATCGCGATACCACGTGAGACGGGAATGCCATGCAGCGTGAAGGACACGCGCACCTCCTCTGTACAAGTAAAGCCGCGGCACACTGCTGCGATGCGCTTATGACCCCGGTTAGCGATTATAAATTCCGCGACTCACCGCTGACTGCATGCACCGCAGCATTGCGCATTCCGCATCAATGCTTCCGACGAAAAAAATGCCGCGAAATCCGCGGCATTCTGACTGGAAACGGCAACGATCCCGCGTGGCGATCACTGGCCTTCGCCGAACTTGTCGGCGATCAGCTTCAGCAGCGCGTCCATCGCTTCCTGCTCGTCGGACCCTTCGGTCTCGATCGTCACGGTGCTGCCGATGCCGGCCGCCAGCATCATCACGCCCATGATGCTCTTCGCATTGATCTTGCGCCCGTTGCGCGTCATCCAGACTTCCGACTGGAAGTTGCCGGCCAGTTGCGTAAGCTTGGCCGATGCGCGCGCATGGAGCCCCAATTTATTGACGATGGTGGTTTCTTGTTGAAGCATGATTCTCGGTCGGGTCGGTCGGGGCCGCCGGCGGCGCGCGTCGGCGGTGCTGTCTAAAACGGAAAACGGGCAATCAGTGCGATTCGGTGCGCGGCTGCGGTTCGGGCGGAATCGGCGCGCACTGCCCGCAGCCGGTTTCCGTCGGCGGCGGCGGCGTGCCGGACGACACCTCGTGGACGCCCTTCGCGCCGCCGGACAGCGCCTTGTCGACCAGCTTGTCGAGCGGCACGGTGCGGTAGCAGACGGCCCGCACGAGCATCGGCAGGTTCACGCCCGCCAGCACGCGCACGTTGTCGATTTTCGCGAGCTGGCCGGCGATGTTCGCGGGCGTCGCGCCGTACATGTCGGTCAGCACGATCACGCCGTTCTCTTCCTTGAGCCGCGCGAGTTCCGCGTGCGCGAACGCCATCACCTGGGTCGGATCGTTGTCCGCCGTCACGTCGATACAGCCGATGCGGGCGGGGATGCCGCCGTAGATGTGCGCGATGCAGTCCCGCAGCGCGGTGGCGAGCGGGGCGTGCGCGATGATCAGGATCCCGGCCATGTCAGATCGCTCCCGGCCGCCCCTGGCGGGCCGACGCCCCGCGGCGGGGCAATGAGCGTAGCGAGTGTGGGAAACGTTTCATGTTCAGCCTTGCAACAGTATCGGCCCGACCGCCGGGCCTTCGGTGCGCCGATCTCGGCACCGGGCAAGCGGGCATTGTAGCAGGCCGGTCAAGCTGCTCCGGCGACGGGGGACCTGCGCGGCCGCCGCCGGGGTTGCGCGGAAAGCGGCCTACGCGGCCGCCCGCTCCAGCGCGTCGATGAACATCGCGGCGACGTCGAAGCCCGTTTGCTCCATGATCTCGCGGAAGCACGTCGGGCTCGTGACGTTCACCTCGGTCAGCCAGTCGCCGATCGCATCGAGGCCGACCAGCAGCAGCCCGCGCGACGCGAGCACCGGGCCGAGCGTCTCGGCGATCTCGCGATCGCGGGCCGTCAGCGGCTGCGCGACACCGAGCCCGCCGGCAGCCAGATTGCCGCGCACCTCGCTGCCCTGCGGAATCCGCGCGAGCGAATACGGCACCGGCTCGCCGCCGATCAGCAGGATGCGCTTGTCGCCGGCCTTGATCTCGGGGATGAACTTCTGCGCCATCACCGAGCGCGTGCCGTCGTGGCTCAGCATCTCGATGATCGAGCCGAGGTTCATGCCGTCCGGCTTCACGCGGAACACGCCCATCCCGCCCATCCCGTCGAGCGGCTTCAGGATCACGTCGCCGTGCTCGGCATGGAACGCGCGCAGCCGTTTCGCGTCGCGCGTGACGAGGGTCGGCGCGACGAACTGCGGAAACTCGCCGATCGCGAGCTTCTCCGAATGGTCTCGGATCGACTGCGCGTTGTTGAACACGCGAGCGCCCGCGCGCTCGGCCAGCTCCAGCAGCCAGGTCGACGTCACGTACTCCATGTCGAACGGCGGATCCTTGCGCATCAGCACCGCGCCGAACGATTCGAGACGGCGCGCGACGACCGGGCCCGCGTCGAACCAGGTCTCGCGATGCAGGTCGTCCAGTTCGCCGACGAACGTGATGCGCCGCACGTCGGCCTCGACCGCGGAACCCGTCCACGCGAGGTGGTTCGGCTCGCATGCGTACACTGCATGGCCGCGGCGCGCGGCCTCGGCCATCATCGCGTAGGTCGAATCCTTGTAGATCTTGAAGCGCTCGAGCGGGTCGGCGATAAAGAGAATGTCCATGCGGGTCCTGTACGTAGCGAAGGTCCGTTACACCTGGATGGCTTCGGGATCGGTCTTTTCCAGTTCGATCGACGACGCGATCAGCGACAGCCGCGCGACGACGCCGTACATGTAGAAACGGTTCGGCGGCGCGGCACCGGGCTTCGCGCCGGCATCCGGCAGCGCGGTGTGCTCGAAGCCGAGCGGCACGTAGTGCATGCCGGGCGCGTTCAGGTTCTGGTCGCGCTCGCGGCCGCCGTGCGTGCGGTAGAAACCGCCGACCACGTAGCGGTCGATCATGTACACGACGGGCTCGGCCACTTCGTCGCCGACGCGCTCGAACGTATAGACGCCTTCCTGCACGATCACGTCGCGCACCGCGAGGCCGGCCTTCGACTCGGCCATCTGCGCGCGCTCGGCCTTCGACATCCGGCCGATCTCGGCCGCGTCGTGCACGGTCATCACGCCGCGCCCGGCCGTGCCTGCGTCGGCCTTCACGACGACGTACGGCTTCTCGCTGATCCCGTATTCGCGGTACTTGCGCGCGATCTTCTTCAGCACGCCGTCGATCGCGTCGGCGAGCGCCTGCTCGCCTTCATGCGCCTGCCAGTCGACGCCTTCCACGTGCGCGAAATACGGATTCACCATCCACGGATCGACGCCGACCATCTTCGCGAACTTCTTCGCGACGTCGTCGTAGCACGAGAAGTGCGTCGACTTGCGGCGCACGGCCCAGCCCGCATGCAGCGGCGGCAGCAGGTACTGCTCGTGCAGGTTTTCCAGCACGGCCGGGATGCCGGCCGACAGGTCGTTGTTCAGCAGGATCGAGCACGGATCGAAATTCTTCAGGCCGAGGCGGCGCTGCGAACGCTCGAGCGGCTCGAGCACGATCTTCTGGCCGTCGGCCAGCGTGATCGGCGTCATGTCGGTGATGCTCGGGTCGAGCGAACCGAAGCGCACGTTCAGGCCGGCCTGGCGCATGATCGTCGCGAGGCGCGCGACGTTCTCGAGGTAGAACGCGTTGCGGGTCGGCAGCTCGGGAATCACGAGCAGGTTCTTCGCGTCCGGGCAGATCTTCTCGATCGCGGCCATCGCCGCCTGCACGGCAAGCGGCAGCACTTCGGACGGCAGGTTGTTGAACGCGCCGGGGAACAGGTTCGCGTCGACGGGCGCCAGCTTGAAGCCGGCGTTGCGCAGGTCCACCGAACAATAGAACGGCGGGGTGTGTTCCTGCCATTCGAGCCTGAACCAGCGTTCGATCGCAGGCGTCGCGTCGAGGATCTTCTGCTCGAGTTCGAGCAGCGGACCGTTCAACGCGGTAACGAGGTGGGGAACCATGAATCACTCGCGAGCGGGAGAATGAAGATTGTAGAGCAATTGCCCTGCCCATTTGGGGATTGTTCCCGGCTTCGCAAGGGTTTGGAGGAAGTTTTCGGCTATTGACCCGATAGCGCGCAGGGTTATGCGCTACGGCACCCGGTGACAGGAGAAAAAAAGCCCGCCGGGTGGGGCGGGCCGAAGTCGCTGCGCTCATTCAGCGGCGGGCGCCGTCTTTGCGGCGGCCCGCCGGTCATCCATATGACTTATTCGACATGCTCGCCGTGCAGGACCACGTCGAGCCCTTCGCGCTCTTCCTCTTCGGACACGCGCAGGCCCATCGTGAGGTCGATCAGCTTCAGCAGCACGAAGCTCAGCACGCCGCTGTAGACCAGCGTGATCAGCACGCCCTTCGCCTGCAGCAGCAGGCTGCCGTCGGCGCCGCCGATGTCCTTGACCGCGAACACGCCCGTCAGCAGCGCGCCGAGAATCCCCCCCACGCCGTGCACGCCGAACGCGTCGAGCGAATCGTCGTAGCCGAGCTTCGACTTGAGCCAGGTCGCCGACCAGAAGCACACGACGCCGGCAGCGATGCCGATCACCAATGCACCCGGCACGCCGACGAAGCCGGCCGCCGGCGTGATCGCGACGAGACCCGCGACCGCACCCGACACGATGCCGAGTACCGACGGCTTGCCGTGCGTGAGCCATTCGGCAAACATCCAGCCGAGCGCCGCGCAGGCCGTCGCGACTTGCGTCGTCAGCATCGCGAAACCGGCACGGCCGTCGGCCGCGACCGCGGAACCCGCGTTGAAGCCGAACCAGCCGACCCACAGCATCGAGCCGCCGATCATCGTCAGCACCAGGTTGTGCGGCGCCATCGATTCACGACCGAAGCCGACGCGCTTGCCGAGCATCAGGCACGACACGAGGCCCGCGATACCGGCGTTGATGTGCACGACGGTGCCGCCCGCGAAGTCGAGCACGCCGTCCGACGACAGCCAGCCGGTCGGCTCCCACACCATGTGCGCGATCGGCACATAGACGATCAGCGACCAGAGCGTCATGAACACGAGCATCGCCGAGAACTTCATCCGGTCGGCGAACGCGCCGCAGATCAGCGCCGGCGTGATGATCGCGAACGTCATCTGGTAGACGAAGTAGACCGATTCCGGAATCGTCGGCGCCAGGTGGCTGACGGTCAGCGTCGTCGCCTTGTCGCCGTGGATGTAGTTCATCCCGTGCAGGAACGTGCGCGACAGGCCGCCGATGAAGCCGTTGCCCGGCGTGAACGCGAGGCTGTAGCCGATCACCGTCCACAGCACCGTGATCACCGCGGTGATCGCGAAGCTCTGCATCACGGTCGCGAGCACGTTCTTCTTGCGGACCATGCCCGCATAGAACAGCGCGAGGCCCGGGATCGTCATGAACAGCACGAGCGCGGTGGACGTCAGCATCCACGCGGTGTCGCCGGCGTTGATCTTCGACGAATCGACCGAGAACGGTGCGGTCGGCGCAGCCGGTGCGGCCGGCGCGGACGCGGCGGCGGCTGCCGACGCGTCGGCGGCGCCCGAAGCCGGTGCGGCGGCAGCGGCAGTCGCGGATGCGTCGGTCGCAGCCGGTGCCGAAGCGGCCGGCGCGGCGGCGGCCGAGGCGTCGGAAGCCGTGGCGGCGGGCGCGGACGCAGCCGCGGCGGACGCCGCGTCGTCGGCGAGCGCGGAGCCGACGCCGGCCGCGATCAGCGAGCCGGCCATCAGCAGGGACATCAGAAGTTTGCGCATCTTGGGTTTCCTCTTGTCGCTTGTCTTGTCTGTTCTGTTACAGCGCGTCAGCGCCGGTCTCCCCGGTGCGAATCCGGATCACTTGCTCGATCTGCGTGACGAAGATCTTGCCGTCGCCGATCTTGCCGGTGCGCGCGGCGCGCTCGATCGCCTCCACCGCCTGGTCGACGAGATCGTCCGACACGGCCGCCTCGATCTTCATCTTCGGCAGGAAATCGACCACGTATTCGGCGCCGCGGTACAGCTCGGTGTGCCCCTTCTGGCGCCCGAACCCTTTCACCTCCGTCACCGTGATGCCGGAGACGCCGAGCGCCGACAGCGCCTCGCGCGTCTCATCGAGCTTGAACGGCTTGATGATTGCGGTAATGAGTTTCATGAAGTCCTCTCGCTGGGTTGTCCCGTCGAATTGGTTGGAATGTTGTAACGGACTCTTCTCAGCAACTCGCATGCCATGTTGGCCCGAACACCGTCTCGAAGGGCTCCGGAACGGGGTCGCATCCCGTGATGTAAGGCGCGGAAGCCCGGCCGAATGGCCAACGTGGCCCGGTTTGCTGGCGCGGCGAAAGGAACGTTGCTAGAGTGCACGCACGTCCCGGATCGCCGGGCCATTCACCCATGCCGGCGCCATGCCCGGAATTCGCGCCCCCGGCGCACCATTTCCGGTCATGCGTGCATCATGGGCACGTACGCAACTGAAGATGCACATTTTTTGTGCAAGGAAGGGGAATCACATGAAGCAACCCAGCGACGTTTTCAACGATCTGCAGTCGCGCGTCAGCGACCTGCTGAAAAACTCGCCGGCCAAGGACGTCGAGCGCAACGTGAAGGCCATGCTGTCGCAAGGCTTCTCGAAGCTCGATCTCGTCACGCGCGAGGAATTCGACACGCAGGCCCAGGTGCTCGCCCGCACCCGCGTGCGCCTCGAGGAACTCGAAAAGCGCGTCGCGGAACTCGAGCAGAAGCTCGCCGCGCCGCAGGCCTGACGCCCCACCCGGCCGCAAGGTCCGGGCGCGGGCCGCCTCGTGCAGCCCGCGCCCGCCGCCCCGAAAGTGTTCCGCCGCTCCCCGTAGTCCGTCGTTCTTCGCAGCATCCCCGCTCTTCGCAACACCCCCGCTCTTCGCAGTCCATCGCTCTTCGCAGTTCGTCGTTCCGCAGTCTCTCGCTCTTTCCCCGCGCCACGCCGGCACGCGCGCACCGATTTCTCCGATTCCCGCGGCATGCGGCCCCGAACGGCCGTCGTCCGCCTGTCATGCAGGAGCCTCGCCATGTCGCTTGCCGTGGTGCGCAGTCGCGCGCCTGCCTCCGGCCGCGCGCCGGACGTTACCGTCGAAGTCCATCTCGCCAACGGACTGCCGTCGTTCTCGATCGTCGGCCTGCCCGATCTCGAAGTCCGCGAAAGCCGCGAGCGCGTGCGCGCCGCGCTGCAGAACTGCGGCTTCGAATTTCCCGTGCGCCGGATTACCGTCAACCTCGCGCCGGCCGACCTGCCGAAGGAATCGGGCCGGTTCGACCTGCCGATCGCGCTCGGCATCCTGGCCGCGAACGGCCAGATCCCGGCCGACGCGCTGGCCGGCCGCGAATTCGCGGGCGAATTGTCGCTGACGGGCGCGCTGCGGCCGATGCGCGGCGCGTTCGCGATGGCGTGCGGCGCCGCGCGGGACTGGCGGGCGGGCGACACCGGATCGGGATCGGGTGCAGGCCCGGACGCCGTCGCGATGCCGGGAGCCGAGACGACATCACGCGCCCCCGAGCTGTACCTGCCGTTCGACAGTGCGGCCGAGGCCGCGCTCGTGCCGGGCGTGACGGTGTTCGGCGCACGCGACCTGCCCGCGCTGTGCGCACACCTCGCCGATGCGCCGGACGGGCGGCTCGCGCCGGTCGCGGCACCCTGCCTCGACGGCCTGCCGGCGCCCGCCGCGCCCGACCTCGCGGATGTGGTCGGCCAGCGCGGTGCGCGGCGGGCGCTCGAAGTCGCCGCCGCGGGCGGCCACCACATGCTGATGGTCGGGCCGCCGGGGGCCGGCAAGTCGATGCTGGCCGCCAGGCTGCCGGGGCTCCTGCCGCCATTGACCGACGACGAGGCGCTGACGTCGGCCGCGCTGCTGTCCGCGAGCCGCCTCGGCTTCTCGCCCGCGCAGTGGCGCCGGCGGCCGTTCCGCTCGCCGCATCACTCGTCGAGCGCCGCCGCGCTGGTCGGCGGCCGCAACCCGCCGCAACCGGGTGAAATCACGCTCGCGCACCTCGGCGTGCTGTTCCTCGACGAGCTGCCGGAATTCGACCGGCACGTGCTGGAAATGCTGCGCGAGCCGCTGGAAGCCGGCCGCATCACGATCTCGCGCGCGGCCCAGCAGGCCGATTTCCCGGCTGCGTGCCAGCTGATCGCCGCGATGAACCCGTGCCCGTGCGGCTGGCACGGCGATCCGTCCGGGCGCTGCCGCTGCTCGCCGGACGTCGCCGCGCGCTATCTGCGCAAGCTGTCGGGGCCGCTGCTCGACCGCATCGACATCCAGATCGACCTGCCCGCGCTGTCGCCGGCCGAACTCGCGTCGCGCACGTCGGCGCCCGGCGAGCCGAGCGCGGCGGTGGCCGCGCGCGTCGCGCAGGCGCGTGCGCTGCAGCTCGACCGGCAAGGCAAGACGAATCACATGCTGAGCGGTCGCGAGACCGACGATCTGTGCCGGCCGACCGACGAAGGCGAGCGGCTGCTGCGCGAGGCCGGCGAGCGCTTCGGCTGGTCGGCGCGCGCGTATTTCCGCGTGCTGAAGGTTGCGCGGACGATCGCCGACCTGGCCGGCGACCCGCTGCCGACGGCCGCGCAGATCGCCGAGGCGATCCGCTACCGGCGCGCGCTCACGGCGCTGTGAGCGCCCTCGGAGGACAAAATCCGGCTGTCAAGACTTGACTTATGCACAATTTCACGAATCCGGCCCCGGATCGCGGCTCGCCGGCACCTTTGCGCAGCGGAATTCGTATGTCGTTGTTTTTATTGATCTTTCTCAAACGCCGAGCGTGCGACCAAACGGGCCGGAAGGCCGTCCGGCGCGGCTCAGCGGGAAATCCGGGCAACTTTTCAACAAAGTTATCCACATGCGCTGTGGATAGCTGAAAAAACCTCGCAAAATCCGGTCACTAGCGTCGAAAGCTGCGAATGAACTTTCAGTTGTCACAGAGTGTCCGAGCGCCCTCGCCGGCCGCGATCAATCGAGTTTGAACGAGCCGAAAAACTGATCGAGTTGCTCCTGCGTGAGCGGCCCGTCGGCGATCACGACGGCCTGGTACGCGTGCCGGCCGCGCGCGGCGAGCCGCGCGACGATCGTCTTGCGCGCGCGATCGCCGCCGGCGGCCGCCCCCGCGATGCGCAGCTCGATCCCGTTCACCGCGCCGCCGGCCGCGAGCGGCACCGGCACCGACGCCGTCTGCGGCGCGCCCTCGAGGTTGCGCGACAGCCCGGCGCGCAGGAATTCGAGCGCCGCGCGGCGCGTGTCGTCGCGGTCGTCGGGCAGCGTCAGCGTGCCGACCGCGAACACCGCGCCGTCGACGTGCGCAGCCTGCATCCGCATCGGCATCGACGTGCCGCCGATCGCCACCGGCTGCTCCTCGACGGTCGGCTTCGCCGGCAGGTCGATCGTGTAGCCGGCGTCGTTGTGCAGCGTGCGCCAGTCGAACGACGGCGAGCATGCGGCCAGCGCGGCGCTCATGCAGGCGAGCGCGGCGAAGTGTCGCAGCGGGCGAAAAAGGGGGCGCAACGAATCGATGACTTCATTCGGCATGGCGTGGATCGGGCAGGCAAAAACGGGCATTATCCGCCGAACCTGAAAACCGGGATGCGGGGTGGCCGCCGGTGCGCACGCCGCATTCGCGCTAAAATAAGCGCCGAATTTCGACGTCCTTTGCATCGACCCGCGTCATCGACCGACTCCGAGAGCACCAGATGAACACCACGCCTCCCGCCCGCCGCAGTGCCGGCCCCGTCCGCTACATCGTCGCGGCCGCCGTTGTCGCGGCCATCGCCGTCGCCGGCTTCTTTGCGTTCAACGGCAAGTCCAGCGTGCCGGACGCGACGTTCACGCTGCTGTCGGGCCAGAAGGTCTCGACGGCCGGCGACCTGAAGGGCAAGGTCTATCTCGTGAACTTCTGGGCGACGAGCTGCGCGACCTGCATGCAGGAAATGCCGCAGATGGTCGATACCTACAATCGCTTCAAGGGTCAGGGGCTGGAATTCGTCGCGGTCGCGATGAACTACGATCCGCCGATGTACGTCGCGAACTACGCGCAGACGCGCCAGCTGCCGTTCAAGGTCGCGCTCGACGACGGCAGCGTCGCGAAGCAGTTCGGCAACGTGCAGCTCACGCCGACGACCTTCGTCGTCGACAAGGACGGCAAGATCCTGAAGCGCTACGTCGGCGCTCCGCAGTTCGCGGAACTCGACGCGCTGCTCAAGAAGGCGCTCGACGGCAACGCGGCCTGAGCGCCGCAAGACCTGGCGCGAAGGGCCGCGCGCAGCGCCCTTCCCGCACCAGCGGACCGTACGACCGGGCAACCCGGTTCTACGGTCCGTTTGCTTTTCAGCGCTCGGCTTCGCCTTTCGCCGACAGCCCGTAGCGCTTCATCTTCTCGTACAGCGTCGCCTTGCCGACGTGCAGCCGGTCGGCCGTCGCGGCGACCGCGCCGCCCGTCTGGTTCAGCGCCTCGGCGATCACCGCGCGCTCGAACTGCTCGATGCGCTCCTTCAGCGTCTGGTCGTTGTCGGCATCGTCGCCGCCCGCGCCCGTTTCCTGCGGCATGTCGGCCACGCCGAGCACGAAGCGGTCGGCCGCGTTGAGCAGCTCGCGCACGTTGCCGGGCCAGTCGCGCTGCATCAGGCTCGCGCGCTGGCGGTCGGTCAGCACCGGCGCGGGCCGCCCGTAGCGCACGGCCGCATCGAGCATGAAGTGCTCGAACAGCGGCACGATGTCCTCGCGGCGTTCCGCGAGCGGCGGCAGCGCGATCGTCACGACGTTGAGCCGGTACAGCAGGTCGCGCCGGAACGTGCCGGCCGCGACGAGCTCGCTCATGTCGCCCTTCGCGGCCGCGACGACACGGCAGTTCACGCGAATCGGCTGGTTCGAGCCGAGCCGCTCCAGCACGCCGTCCTGCAGCACGCGCAGCAGCTTCACCTGCAGCGCGAGCGGCATGCTTTCGATTTCGTCGAGGAACAGCGTGCCGCCGGACGCGTATTCGAGCTTGCCGACGCGCCGCTTCGCGGCACCCGTGAACGCGCCGGGCTCGTAGCCGAACATTTCCGACTCGAACATCGGCTCGGGCAGCGCGCCGCAGTTCACCGCGATGAACGGCTTGTCGCGACGCGGCGACAGCTCGTGCAGGCTGCGCGCGATCAATTCCTTGCCGGCGCCCGTGTCGCCGTTGATCAGCACCGACGCATCGGTCGGCGCGACGTTCGCGATCAGCTTGCGCACCTGCTCGATCGCGGGGCTGCGGCCGATGATGCGCGGCGCGACGACGTTCTGCCCGGCCAGTTCGCGCCGCAGCGCGAGGTTCTCGAGCACGAGCTCGCGGCGCTCCAGCGCGCGGCGCACCGTCTCGATCAGGCGCTCGGCCGCGAACGGCTTTTCGATGAAGTCGTACGCGCCGTCGCGCATCGCCTGCACGGCCATCGAGATGTCGCCGTGACCGGTGACGAGGATCACCGGCACGTCGGGCACGCGCTCGCGGCACTGCGCGAGCACGTCGAGCCCGCTCGCGCCGGGCAGCCGGATGTCGCTGACGATCGCGCCGGCGGTGTCCGCGACGATCGCCTTCTCGGCCGCTTCGGCCGACTCGAAGCCGGCGACGTCGAAGCCCGCCAGCTGAAGGCTCTGCACGCTCGCCCGGCGAACGAGCGCATCGTCTTCGATATAGATCACTTGCAGCCGGTTGGCCATCGTACTCACTTGCTCCTGACAGGCCGCGCGGCTGGGTCGCGCGCGGCTGCGTTGATGCCGGTCGGCGCCGACCGGGCCTGCGGCGGGTCTAGTGCGAACCCGCCGGCTCGGACACGGAGTCCGGATGATGCGTGCGCGCGCGCCGCAGCGTCAAGACGAACAGCGCACCGCCCGACGGTGCATTGCGCGCGGTCAGCGCGCCGCCCGCGTCGCTCGCGATCGACGACGAGATCGCGAGGCCGAGCCCGAGCCCGCGCCCCATCTCCTTCGTCGTGAAGAACGGCTCGAACAGGCGCGGCAGCAGGTCGGGCGCAATGCCGGAACCGTTGTCGCGCACCTCGACCGCGAGCGTCGCGGCCGACACCGCGATCGTCACTTCGATCGCCGGCGCCGCGACGCCGGCCACCGCGTCGAGCGCGTTGCCGAGCAGGTTGATCAGCACCTGTTCGAGGCGCAGATCCTCGCAACGCGCGACCAGCGCCGGATAGTCGCGCGCGAGGTCGAGCGGTTCGTCCTGCGCAGGCGACACGGTCGCGTCCTGCAGCGTCAGCGTGAGCGCGACGCCGCCCAGGCGCTCGCCCAGCAACGACAGCACGCTGCGCAGTGCGCGCACGACGAGCGCCTGCTCGTTGCGCGGCTTCGCGCGGCCGACGAACAGCTTCAGCTGGTTCGTGATCTTGCCCATCCGCTCGGTAAGCGCCGCGATCGCCTCGAGGGTCTCGCGCGCGGCCGTCTGCTCGCCGCGGTCGAGCAACACGCGCGTGTTGTCCGAGAAGCTGCGCAGCGCCGCGAGCGGCTGGTTCAGTTCGTGCGTGATGCCGGCCGCCATCTGGCCGAGCGCGGCGAGCTTGCTCGCCTGGATCAGTTCGTCGTGCGCGGCGCGCAGCTCCTGCTCCGCGCGGATCCGGTCCCCGACTTCCTTCTGCAGCTGCTCGTTCGCTTCCGACAAATCGGCCGTGCGCTCCTCGACGCGCCGGTTCAGCTCCGCGTACGCCTGCTGCAGCAGCGCGCGGCCGCGGATCATTTCGCGCACGCGCGCGCGGCGCATCCGCCAGTAGAACGCGAGCAGCGCGACCGACACGAAGCCGAAGCCCGTGACGATCGTCGCGTTGCGCGCGTCGGTGTCGACGGGCGCGATCGGCGCGAGCGTGACGAGCAGCCAGTCGGGCTCGCCGATCCGGCGCTTGCTGGCGAGGAAGCGCGGCGCGCGCCGGCCGGGGCCGAGGCGCACGATCTCCGCATCGGCGCCGAGCGTCTGCTCGATGCGCAGCGGCAGCGGCGTGACCGGTTGCTGCGCGTACTGGCGCGTCTCGTAGATCGACGCGGCAACGGGGCCCGTGAGCGGGCGCAGCGTGTGGTACTTCCACGCAGGCACCGACGACAGGAACACGACGCCGTGATCGTCGGCGACGACGAGCGGCTCGGACGCATCGGCGCCCTGGAACCATTCGAGGTTGAGCTTCACGACGACGACGCCCGCGATCTTGCCGTCGCGCCACACGGGCTGCGAGATGTAGTAGCCGGGGTCGCGCGAGATCGTGCCGATCCCGAAGAAGCGGCCGACCTGGCCGTTCATTGCGTTGACGAAATACGGGCGGAAGCGGTATTCGATCCCGACGAAGCTGTCGGGCGCGCGCCAGTTGCTGGCGGCGACGCACAGGCCGTCCGCGCCGATCACGTAGGTGACGGTCGCGTGTGCGTGTTCGTTGAGATCTTCGAGATAGCGGTTGACGCGCGCGGTGTAGTCGCCGCGCTTCGGCTCGGCGAGCAGATCCTGCACGTACGGATGGCTGCCGAGCAGATAAGGCAGCGATTCGTAGCGGTCGAGCGTGCTCTTGAGCGCGTTGGTGGTGCGGTCGACGCGCACCGCGGCGTTGCGCTGCAGCTCGGCGACGCCGCGCCGCCAGGTGATCGTCCACGTCAGCGCGCACGCCGCGACGAGCGCGGCGGCAAGCACGACGAGGATGAGCAGGCGGCGCGTCACGGTCGAGGCTTCCTGGCGATGCGGATCGCCTATTGTGTCATAGGCCTCCGCATCTACGCGCCGATCGCCGCGTGCCGCGCCGCCGGCGGACGGTGCCGCCGCCTGCTCCTTCATGACGTCAGACGCCGGCCGTCTCGGTCGGCGTGACTTCGCCGCCGCCGTTCAGCGCCTGGCGCAGCTTGTTGCGGTCGAGCTCCTTCTCCCATGCCGACACGACGACCGTCGCGACGCCGTTGCCGACGATGTTGGTCAGCGCGCGGCATTCGCTCATGAAGCGGTCGATGCCGAGGATCAGCACCATGCCCGACAGCGGGATCGTCGGCACGACGGCCAGCGTCGCGGCGAGCGTGATGAAGCCCGCGCCCGTCACGCCGCTCGCGCCCTTCGACGTCAGCATCGCGACGGCCAGCAGCGTGAGCTGCTGCATCCACGTCAGTTCGATGTTGGTCGCCTGCGCGATGAACAGCACGGCCATCGTCATGTAGATGTTGGTGCCGTCGAGGTTGAACGAATAGCCGGTCGGCACGACGAGGCCGACGACCGAGCGCGAGCAGCCTGCCTTCTCGAGCTTTTCCATCAGCTGCGGCAACGCGGCTTCCGACGAGCTCGTACCGAGCACGATCAGCAGCTCTTCCTTGATGTAGGACACGAAGCGGATGATCGAGAAGCCCGTGACGCGCGCGATCGTGCCGAGCACGACGAGCACGAACACGACCGACGTCAGGTAGAACGTGCCGATCAGCTTGAGCAGCGGCACCAGCGAGCCGACGCCGTACTTGCCGATCGTGAACGCCATCGCGCCGAACGCGCCGATCGGGGCCAGCTTCGTGACGATGTGCACGATGCCGAACAGCACGCGCGTGAGCCCGTCGATGAAGTCGGTGACGACGCGGCCGCGCTCGCCGAGGTGCGCGAGCACGCTGCCGAACAGCAGCGCGATCAGCAGGATCTGCAGGATTTCACCCTGCGCGAACGCATCGACCATCGTGTTCGGGATGATGTGCATCAGGAAGTCGACCGTCGACTGCCCGTGCGCCTTCGCCGCGTACGACGCGACGGCCTTGCCGTCGAGCGTCGCCGGATCGATGTTGAAGCCGACGCCCGGACGCAGGATGTGCGTGGCCGCGAGGCCCAGCAGCAGCGCGAAGGTCGACACGATCTCGAAGTACAGCAGCGCCTTGCCGCCGACGCGGCCCACCTTCTTCATGTCCTCCATGCCGGCGATGCCGGTGACGACCGTACAGAAGATGATCGGACCGATCACCATCTTGATCAGCTTGATGAAGCCGTCGCCGAGCGGCTTCATGTCGGTGGCGAGCGCCGGGTAGAAGTGGCCGAGGATCACGCCGACGATGATGGCGAAGATCACTTGCACATAGAGCACTTTGTAGAAGGGTTTCTTCTTCACGATGGTTCCTGCTGAAGTAGATGAGCCGGTGGAAACGGCGTCACGCGCGCAGGCGAATGTCACAGGGGAGATCCATTCGCCCGCGCGGCTGCCGTGCCGCAACAAGCGATGCCTCAGGACATCCGGAGGGGAAGGAAGGCATTGGTCATCGATTGTCTCCTTGCTTGCTGTAGTAGTTCGGCCGGGGGGATGGCCGTGCGTTTTATATCGCAAGGTCGATGCCAGCTTTCAGAAACCCCTCAAACCGTTGTTTTCATTGTATTTCCCATAATGCGGCAGGCAAGGAAATCCGGGATTCCGGATTTCCGGAAAATATCCGTCCGGCGATCCGGACGGATTCGCACATTCGTCAGACGAATCAGTGCCGCACGGCGCGGCCGGCCAGCACGCCCGTCTGCGCGTAGAACTCCTGCTGCTCGAACGCAGCGCGCTCGCGCCGGGCACGCTCGCCGCGATCCGCGAGCGAGCCGACGACGATCCCGATGAACGCGAGCGGCACCGACACGAGCGCCGGGTTGTCGAGGAACACCGGGGCGTGCGCGTGGTGCAGCACGTCGACCCACACCGACTTCGACAGCACCGTGAGCACGACCGCCGACGCGAGGCCGAGGCCGCCGCCGAGCACCGCGCCGCGGGTCGTCATCCCGCGCCAGAAGATCGACATCGCGAGCACCGGGAAATTCGCGCTCGCGGCCACCGCCGCGACGAGCCCGACCATGAACGCGACGTTCACGTGCTCGAACAGGATGGACAGCCCGATCGCGATGGCCGACAGCACGATCGTCGCCGCGCGCGAGATGCGCATCTCGAGGCGCTCGTCGGGCTTGCCGCGCGCCCACATCTGCGCATACAGGTCGTGCGAGATCGTCGTCGCGCCGGCGAGCGTCAGGCCCGCGACCACCGCGAGGATCGTCGCGAACGTGACGGCCGCGATGAACCCGTAGAACCAGTTCCCGCCGACCGCCTGCGCGAGCTTCACCGCGACCATGTTCGAGCCGCCGAGCAGGTCGTGCGTCAGGTTGAACGTGCCGTTCGCGCCGAGCCGGAAGAATTCCGGATGCTGCGCGAGCAGCACGATCGCCGAGAAGCCGATCACGAAGGTCAGCAGGTAGAAGTAGCCGATGAAGCCGGTCGCGTAGAGCACCGACTTGCGCGCCTCCCTCGCGTTCGGCACCGTGAAGAAGCGCATCAGGATGTGCGGGAAGCCGGCCGTGCCGAACATCAGCGCGATGCCGAGCGACAGCGCGTTGGCCGGATCGCGGATCAGCTTGCCGGGCCCCATGATCGACAGCGCGCCCGGGTGCACGGCCACCGCGCGGCGGAACATCTCGTCGACGCTGAAGCCGAATTCGCCGAGCGCGAGCAACGCGAGCAGCGTCGCGCCGCACAGCAGCAGCACGGCCTTGATCACCTGCACCCAGGTCGTCGCGGTCATCCCGCCGAAGAACACGTAGACGACCATCAGCACGCCGACGATCAGCTCGGCCGTGCCGTACGACAGCCCGAACAGCAGCTGGATCAGCTTGCCCGCGCCGACCATCTGCACGACGAGGTACAGCACGACGATCGTCAGCGCGTTCGCGGACGTCAGCAGCCGGATCGGCCGCTGCGCGAAGCGGTACGCGACGACGTCGACGAACGTGAACTTGCCGAGGTTGCGCAGCGGCTCGGCGATCAGGAACATCACGAACGGCCAGCCGACCAGGAAGCCGATCGAGTAGATCAGCCCGTCGAAGCCGAACATGAACACCATGCCGGACAGCCCGAGGAACGACGCGGCCGACATGTAGTCGCCCGCGATCGCGAGCCCGTTCTGCAGCCCGGTGATGCCGCCGCCGGCCGTGTAGAAGTCGCGTGTCGAGCGCGTGCGCCGCGCGGCCCAGCGCGTGAGCGCGAGCGTCGCGAACACGAACGCGAAGAACATCCCGATCGCGACCGGGTTCAGTTCGACCTTGTCGGGCATCGGGCCCGCGACGGATACCGCGTGAGCGGCGGAGGAGACGAGAACAGCCAGCGCGCCGAGCGCGATCGAGGTGCGTCGCATGTCGGCCTCCGTCACGAACGCTGCAGGATCGCGTCGACGCGGCGGTCGAACGCACGGTTCGCGCGCAGCACGTAGCACGCGGTCAGCCCGATCGCGACCAGGATGATCGCGACGCCCACGGCGATCCCGACCGTCGTCGTCGCGCCGCGGTACAGCGGCGCCGCGAGCACGTGCGGCGCGAGTGCGACGAGCAGGATGAAGCCGTAGTACGTGGCGATCATCAGTGCCGTGAGCGTGAAGCTGAAGCGGCGCCGTGCACGCACGAGCTGCTGGTAGTCACGGCGCGCCGTGACCGATTCGATGACGGAAAGCTCCATGTTGTCTCCTGTCTCCTCTCGTCGTCGCGAGGAAGTGTCTTGTGGATGGTCGGCGCGTGATCCGAACCCGCCCGCGCCGTGGCGGAAAAACCTGCGTTACACGATGCGATCCGCACGCAGCCGTGCGACTTCGTCGGCCGACATCCCGAGCCAGCCTCCGAGCACCGCCTCCGTATCGGCCCCGAGCACCGGCGGCGCACCGCGCACCGGCAGCCGTGCGCCGTCGAAGCGGTACGGCGGCGCCAGCACGTCGACACCGCCCGCGACCGGATGCGGCTGCCGCGTGACGAGCCCTGCGCTCGTCGCTCGTTCGGACGTCAGCGCTTCGTGCAGCCCGAGCACTTCGCCGCACGGAATGCCCGCGTCGGCGAGCGCGGTGAGCAGCGTCGCGCGCGACCGGCGCGCAAGTTCGCGACGAATCTCGGGCAGCAGGTCCGCGCGGTTTTCCGAGCGGCCGAGGTTGGTCTTGTAGCGTTCGTCCGCGGCGAGGTCGGGCCGCTCGAGCGCATCGCAGAAGCGCGCGAACTGCGTGTTGTTGCCGACCGTGATCACGAGCGGGCCGTCGGCCGCGTCGAACACGCCGTACGGCACGATCGACGGATGCGCGTTGCCGTAGCGCGGCGGATCCTCGCCCATCAGCAGTGCATCGAGCCCGTAGTACGCGGTAATCATCAGCCCGCAGTCGAACAGCGCCATCTCGATGCGGCGCCCGCGCCCGGTCGCATGGCGTTCGTACAGCGCGGCGAGGATCGCCTGCGCCGAGTACATGCCGGTGAACAGGTCGACCGCCGCAACGCCGAACTTCAGCGGCGGCTGGCCGGCCTCGCCGTTCAGCGCCATCAGGCCGGCCTCACCCTGCACGACGAGGTCATAGCCGGGCCGTGCGGCTTCGGCGCCCGACCGGTCATAGCCTGAGATCGCGCAGTGCACGAGGCGCGGATTGAGTTCGGCCAGCGCGTCATAGCCGAGGCCGAGCTTCTCCGCGCCGCCGAACTTGAAGTTGTGGATCACCACGTCGGCCTGAGCGGCCAGTTCGCGCGCGATGCGCTGCCCGGCCTCCGTCTGCAGGTCGACGCAGATCGACCGCTTGCTGCGGTTCACGCTGTTGAAATACGTGGTTTCGGTATCACCGATCCGCAGCCCCCAGTCGCGCGTATCGTCGCCGCGCGCCGGATGCTCGACCTTGATCACTTCCGCGCCGAAATCGGCGAGCACCATCGCGCACCACGGGCCTGCCAGCACGCGCGAGAAATCGAGCACCTTCACGCCGGCCAGCGGCAATGCGCGCGGTTCGTTCGTCATCCTTGTCTCCTCCATTCGCGTGTTCGCCTTTACTGTTTCGACAGCGCGATGTAGCGCGCGAGATGGTGATCTTCATCACCGAGCTGGTGATCGATCATCACGAGGCGCTTCGAGTAGTGCGACAGCGGCAGCTCCCATGTCATCCCGATCCCGCCGTGCAACTGGATGCTTTCCTCGGCGACGAGCGTGCCGATCCGGCCGATGGTGGTCTTCGCCGCGGCCAGCGCGCGTTCGCGCACCGCGCGCGGCGCATCGAGCTGCGCGGCCGCGTTGATCACCGCCGAGCGCGCCTGCTCGACTTCGAGCAGCAGGTCGGCCATCCGGTGCTGCAGCGCCTGGAAGCTGCCGATCGGCAGCCCGAACTGCTTGCGCGTGCGCAGGTACTCGAGCGTGTGCTCCTTTGCGACGTCCATCGCGCCGAGCGCTTCCGCCGACAGCGCGAGCAGCCCGTAGCCGAGCACGCGTTCGAGCAGCTCGGCGCCCGCTTCGCCGTCGTGCGCGCCGAGCGCCGCCTCGGCCGGCAGCGCGACGCGCTCGAAGCGCACCTCGGCCGCGCGGCCGCCGTCGATCTTCCGGTAGTCGCGCAGCGACACGCCCGGCGCGTCGGCCGGCACGACGAACAGGCCGATGCCGGCTGCGTCGTCGTCCTGCCCGGACACGCGCGCGCTGACGACGAAGAACGCCGCCTGCGCGGCCTGGTCGACGACGCCCTTCGCGCCCGTCAGCACCCAGCCGTCGCCCGCGCGCTCGGCACGCGTGCGCACGGTCGTCAGTTCGTAGTGCGAGCCCGGTTCGTCGTGCGCGAACGCGGCGCTCGCGCTGCCGTCGATCAGCGCGGCGAGCCGGTCGCGATGCGCATCACCGCCGGCGAGCGACAGCGCGCGGCCCGCGAGCAATGCACCGAGGAACGGCTCGACGACGAGCCCGCGCCCGAGGCATTCGAACACCACGGCGATGTCGAAGCCCGCGCCGCCGAAGCCGCCGTCGGCTTCGGCAAACAGCGCGCCGACCGTGCCGAGCTCGGCGAAGCGCTGCCACATCGCGCGATCGAAGCCTTCGGCCGACTGCGCGATGCGATCGCGCACCGGGAACGCGTACTGTTCGGCGATGAAGCGGTTCAACGTGTCCGCCAGCATCCGGCGGTCTTCTGTGTGCTGGAAATCCATCGTCGCGTCCCTCGTTACAGCCCGAGCATCATCTTCGCGATGATGTTCTTCTGGATCTCGTTCGAGCCGCCGAAGATCGACAGCTTCCGGTTGTTGAAGTACTGCTGCGCGGCGCTCGCGGCTTCGTCCGGGCCGACCGGCTCGCCGTCGTAGCCGGCATCGAGCGCGTCGTCGACGAACGGCTGCGCGTACGGCCCCATCGCGCGCCGCATCAGCGCGGTGATCTCCTGGCGGATCTGCGTGCCGCGGATCTTCAGCATCGAGCTTTCCGCGCCCGGCGCGCCGCCGCCCGCGACCGCCGCCAGCACGCGCAGGTTGGTCGTGCGCATGTTCTCGAGCTCGATCTCGACCCGCGCGACGCGCGCCGCGAAGAACGGATCGTCCGCGAGCGGCCTGCCGTTCTTCGTGACCTTCGCGGCCACCGCGCGCAGCCGGTCGAGCGCGGCCGTCGAGAAACCGATCCCCGCGATGTTGGTGCGCTCGTACGTGAGCAGGTATTTCGCGTAGGTCCAGCCGCGGTTCTCTTCGCCGACGAGGTTCTCCACCGGCACGCGCACGTCGGTGAAGAACACCTCGTTCACCTCGTGCTCGCCGTCGAGCGTGATGATCGGGCGAACCTCGACGCCCGGCGTATCCATGTCGACCAGCAGGAAGCTGATGCCTTCCTGCTTGCGCACGTCGGTCGCGGTGCGCACGAGACAGAAGATCATGTTCGCGTAGTGGCCGAGCGTGGTCCACGTCTTCTGGCCGTTCACGACGTAGTGGTTGCCGTCGCGCACCGCGCTCGTCTTCACCGCCGCGAGATCGGAGCCGGCGCCCGGCTCCGAGTAGCCCTGGCACCACCAGTCGGTGCCGTCGAGGATGCGCGGCAGCCAGTGGCGCTTCTGCGCTTCGTTGCCGTACTTGATCAGCACGGGGCCGAGCATGTTCACGCCGAACGGCACGATGCGCGGCGCACCCGCGAGCGCGCATTCGTTGTCGAACAGGAACTTTTGCGCGACGCTCCAGCCGGGGCCGCCGTATTCACCCGGCCAGTGGCTCGCGAGCCAGCCGCGCGCGTTGAGGATCGCGTGCCATTCGCGCATGTCGTCGCGCGTGAGGTGCAGGCCGCCCTTCACCTTGCGCGCGATGCGCTCGGGCAGTTCGGCTTGCAGGAAGCGCTGCACTTCCGTGCGGAAGGCTTCCTCTTCGGGCGTGAAATTGAGGTCCATCTTCGTTCCGTTGCGAATGTTGCGAATGCGGTGGGCGTTCAGTCGACGCGGTTCAGGCTCGCGAAATCCGCGCCGCGCGCGACGAGATCGACGAGCAGCGGCGACGGCTTCCAGAACAGCGGATCGTCCTTCGCGAACGCGCGGATATCGGCGAGCACGTTCGCGAGGCCGACCGTGTCCGCGTAGTGCATCGGGCCGCCGCGATAGCGCGGGAAGCCGTAGCCGTACAGGAACACCGCGTCGACATCGAGCGGGCGCAGCGCGATCTTCTCGTGCACGACGTTCGCGCCTTCGTTGATCATCGCGGCGAGGTAGCGGCGCAGGATCTCGTCGTCGGTGAACGTGCGCGGCGTGACGCCCTTCTTCGCGCGTTCTTCCGCGACGATTGCTTCGACTTCCGGGTCCGGCGTGCCGACGCGCGCGCCGTCCGGGTACAGGTAGTAGCCGCGCGCGGTCTTCTGCCCGAACCAGCCGCGCTCGCACAGCCGGTCGGAAATCTCGACGTAGCGTGCGCGCGGGTCGCGCGTCGCCGCGCGGCGCTTGCGGGTCGCCCAGCCGATGTCGCCGCCCGCGAGGTCGACGACCTGGAACGGGCCCATCGGGAAACCGAATTCGCGCACCGCGCGATCGATCTGGTACGGCGACGCGCCGTCTTCCATCAGGTAGTCGGCCGCCGTGCGATAGACGGCGAGGATCCGGTTGCCGATGAAGCCGTCGCACACGCCCGCGCGCACCGGCGTCTTCTTCAGCTGCTTCGCCAGCGCGAACGCGGTCGCGACGACGTCCGCGCTCACGCGCGCCGGCACGACGATCTCGAGCAGCTTCATCACGTTCGCCGGCGAGAAGAAATGCAGGCCGATCACGTCGGCCGGCCGGTCGATGCTCGCAGCCAGTTCGTCGATGTCGAGATACGACGTGTTGGTCGCGAGCACCGCGCCCGGCTTGCACACGCGTGCGAGTTCGGCGAACACGGCCTTTTTCACGGCCATGTCCTCGAACACGGCCTCGATCACGACGTCGGCCTGCGCGAGCGCGTCGTACGATGTGCTGCCCTTGAAGCGCGCGAGCCGCGCCGCGTGCGCGGCCGGCGTCATCCGCCCTTTCGCGACGAGCCCGTCGTACACCTTCTCGACATGCGCCCGGCCGCGCGCGAGCGATGCTTCGTCGCGTTCGATCATCGTCACCGGCAGCCCGGCGTCGAGCGCCGCGACCGCGATGCCCGCGCCCATCGTGCCGCCGCCGACCACGCCGATCCGCTCGACCGGCCGTGCGCTCGCGCGCCGCGCTTCGGGCGCCTTCGCCGCTTCGCGCTCCGCGAAGAACGCATGCACGAGGCCCGCGCGCTGCGGGCTGTCGATGCATTGCAGGAACAGGCTGCGTTCGAACTTCATCCCCGCGTCGAACGACTGCGTGAGCGCGGCCTCGACCGCGTCGACGATCTTCGCCGGCGAGAACAGCCCGCGCGATTTCTTCGGCAGGTCTGCACGCGCCGCGTCGATCGCGGCCTGCGCGGCCGCGCGATCGGCAAGCCCCTGCGCGTCGCGCGTGCGGCGTACCGGTGCGCCGAGCGACACGAGTTCCTGCGCGTAGGCGAGCCCTTCGGCGAGCGTGTCGTCGCTGTGCGCGATGCGGTCGACCAGGCCGAGCGCGAGTGCTTCCTCGGCGCTCGCGTGGCGGCCCGTCAGCATCAGGTCGAGCGCAGCTTTCGCGCCGATCAGGCGCGGCGCGCGCTGCGTGCCGCCGGCACCGGGCAGCAGGCCGAGCGTGACTTCGGGCAGCCCGAGCTTCGCGCCGGGCACCGCGAGCCGGTAATGCGCGGCCAGCGCGACTTCGAGGCCGCCGCCGAGCGTCGCGCCGTGCAGCGCGACCACGACCGGCTTCGTCCCGGATTCGATGCGCTCGCACACGTCGGGCAGCGACGGCGGCACCGGCGGCTTGCCGAATTCGCGGATGTCGGCGCCCGCGATAAAGTTGCGGCCGGCGCCGACGATCAGCACCGCGCGGATCGCGTCGTCGGCCTGCGCGGCGTCGAGCGCGTCGGCGAGGCCGCGCCGCACGTCGGCGGACAGCGCATTGACGGGCGGATGGTCGATCGTGACGACGAGCACCTTGTCGCGGCGCTCGCGCGTGACCGTGCCGGCTTGGGGGGTGGCGGGTGAATTCATGGTTTCTCCTGTCGGCCCGAGTTAGCGCTTTAGCGCTTACTCGGGCCCCATGCCGTGGATGGTTGGAGTTGGCGCTTCAGCGCCTACTCCAACCCCTCGGCGGTCTGTGCATCAAGCATGACTTCATTCTCGATTGATCGAGATTCATTGACAATTCCCTCTTGCTTTTACAAGCTGTCAAGTCTGACTTGACACTGAATGCTTTCCGACCGTTAAACGGGACGGATCAGGAGCGATGCATGGACCTGAACGCGCTGACGCTGCTCGTCGAGATCCTCGACGCCGGCAATCTCAGCAAGGCCGCGCAGCGGCTCAAGATGAGCCGCGCGAACGTCAGCTACCGGCTGAACCAGCTCGAACGCTCGATCGGCCAGCAGCTCGTGCGCCGCACGACGCGGCGCATCGAGCCGACCGAGATCGGGCTGAAGCTGTACGAGCACGGCCGGCGCATCCGCAACGAGCTGCTCGCCGCGCAGGAATCGGTGACGACGCTCGGCCAGGACCTGCAGGGCCGCGTGCGGCTGTCGGTGCCGAGCGGCTACGGGCAGATGGTGATGTCCGAATGGCTGCTCGCGTTCAAGCGGCTGCACCCGGGCATCGTGCTCGACGTCGTGTTCGAGAATCGCGTGGAAGACCTGATGCGCGACGAAGTCGACATCGCGATCCGCGTGATGTCCGAGCCGCCGCAGAACCTCGTCGCGCGCGACATGGGCGCGGTGCGCTACGTCGCGTGCGCGTCGCCCGCGTTCGCCGCCGCGCACGGGATGCCGTCGAGCCTCGGCGCGCTGGCCGCCGCGCCGGTCGTCACCGCGACGGTGATGGGCCGGCAGCTCCGGATCGCCGCGTATCTCGGCGACGAGCGCCACGAGGTGCTGCTCGAACCCACGTTGATTTCGGAGAACTTCCTGTTCCTGCGCCAGGCGATCCTCGCGGGGATCGGCGTCGGCATCGTGCCCGACTACGTGATGCAGGACGACATGCGGCGCGGCACCGTCGTCACGTCGCTCGACGCATACCGGCTCAGCATCTTCGGCACGCACATGTACATGCTGTACATGCCGAACCGGCATCACACGCGCGCGACGTCGACCTTCATAGAGTTCATCCTCGAACAGGCCGGGAAGACCGGCCGGGGCGGGCCCGGCGGGATTCGTCAGGGTTTTCTGTCGGATGACAATCCGCCGGCGGCGCGGCGACAATAGCGCGCCGGGGCCGGCAGCCGCGTCGCGCCGGCGCCATCGCCTCATTCGCATTCACTGCTGCCGAGGGTTCAATGTTCGACCGGATTCGCCCGCCTTCGCGTCCCTGGACGCTGCTTGCCGCCGTCGCGCTCGTCGCGTTCAACGCCGGCTGCACGTCCCCGTCCGCGCCGTCGGGCGCCGTCGTCCCGGTCGTCGCCGCCTCGGGCGCGGCCGTCCCGCTGCCCGGCGTTCACACGCCCGAACTGTCGTCCGGCTGGACCGACAAGCCGGGCTGGACCTCGCAGCACTTCATGATCGCGGCCGCGAACCCGCTCGCGACGCAGGCCGGCTACGACACGCTGAAGGCCGGCGGCACCGCGATCGACGCCGCGATCGCGACCCAGATGGTGCTCGCGCTGGTCGAGCCGCAATCGTCGGGGATCGGCGGCGGCGCGTTCATGCTGTACTTCGACGGCCGTACGACGCAGGCGTACGACGGCCGCGAGACCGCGCCGGCCGCCGCGACCGACCGGCTGTTCTACGGACCGACCGGCCAGCCGATGAGCTTCTACGAAGGTGTCGTCGGCGGGCGCTCGGTCGGCACGCCGGGCGTGCTGCGCATGCTCGACGCCGCGCACCGCGCGCACGGCAAGCTGCCGTGGCGCCGGCTGTTCCAGCCGGCGATCCGGCTCGCCGAGCACGGCTTCACGATCAGCCCGCGGCTCGCGACGCTGATCGCGAACGACCCGTACCTGAAGAACGACCCGGCCGCGCGCGCGTACTTCTACAACGCCGATGGCACGCCGAAGGCGGCCGGCACGGTGCTGAAGAACCCGGCGCTCGCGACCGTGCTGCGCCAGGTCGCCGACCGCGGCGCGAACGCGTTCTACAGCGGCGCGATCGCGCGCGACATCGTCACGAAGGTACGCAAGCACCCGACCAACCCGGGCCTGCTGTCGCTGCAGGATCTCGCGCGCTACAAGGCGAAGGTGCGCACGCCGCTGTGCGCCGACTACCGGCGCTCGGTCGTGTGCGGGATGCCGCCGCCGTCGTCGGGCGGCCTCGCGATCGCGCAGATGCTCGGCATCCTCGAGGCGATGCCCGACTGGCAGCAGATCGGCGCGCAGAAACCGGTGCGCAACGACGTCGGCTACGAGCCGACGCCGTTCGCCGCGCACCTGTTCAGCGAAGCCGGGCGCCTCGCCTATGCGGACCGTGCGCGTTACGTGGCCGATCCCGATTTCGTGCCGCTGCCGGGCGGCAGCTGGACGAGCCTCACCGACAAGACCTATCTCGCGCAGCGCGCGCGGCTGATCGGCGACAACAGCATGGGCGTCGCGCAGGCCGGCGCGCCGCAGGGCGCGACGCTCGCGATGGCCGACGACCGCAGCCCCGAACTGCCGTCGACGTCCGACATCGCGATCGTCGACCGCTACGGCCAGGCGCTGTCGATGACGACGAGCGTCGAGGATGCGTTCGGCTCGCGGCTGATGGTGCGCGGCTTCATGCTGAACAACCAGCTCACGGATTTCTCGTTCGTGTCGAACGACAACGGCCGGCCGGTCGCGAACCGCGTGCAGCCGGGCAAGCGGCCGCGCTCGGCGATGTCGCCTGAACTCGTGTTCGACAAGAAGACCGGACAGGTGACGATGGTCGTCGGCTCGGCCGGCGGCCCCGCGATCATCAATCACGTCGCGAAGACGCTGGTCGGCGTGCTCGACTGGGGCATGACGATGCAGCAGGCGATCGCGCTGCCGAACTTCGGGTCGATGAACGGGCCGACGCAGCTGGAACGCGGCCGCGTGTCGGACGGGCTCGCCGACGGGCTGAAGGGCCGCGGGCACGACGTGCAGGTCGTCGAGATGAACTCGGGGCTGCAGGGGATCCAGCGGCTGAACGTGCAGGGGCAGACCGTGTGGTTCGGCGGTGCGGATCCGCGGCGGGAAGGGATTGCGATGGGGGATTGAGGGCGTCCTTTCGCAAGCGTGCGACGCGGTCCGGTTCACCCCCGGTCCCGTTCTATCGGCTTCGCCTTCTCGCCATCCATTTGCTTAACCGACGGCGCACCGTCGCTCATTTGTTCTGTCGCGTCCCAATCTCTACAGAATCAATTTCGTAATCGTCTGATCGACGGTTGCCGAACCGCTCCGTAAAGTCGCTCACTCACGTCGCAGCGATTCCATCCCGGCGTGCAATCCGCAGGCACCGGCGATGCGCCACGTCGTCGACGTGACGCATCGGCATTTTCCGGTTGCAGGCACCCGACCCATCGATCAGGACTACGATTCATGATTCGCCATTTCGCCTCCCTGACCGGCAGCGCGCGCGCCTGCGCGCGCATTTCGGCAACACGATCCCCCTCGTCCATCGCACGGCTGTCCGCGCTCGCGCTTTCGATCGCCGCGTGCGCGCCCGGTTACAGCCAGGCGGGCGACCTCACGATGGACCAGCTGGCCCTCAATGCCGGCACCGGCGGCGCGCCAAGCGCAGCGGGCGCAGGCTCGATCGCCATCGGCCCCGGCGCGAACGCACAAGGCGAGACCGGCAACGACTACTCGGCCATCGCGATCGGCGCGGGATCCGCTGCCGAGGGGCGGGCCACGGTTACGGTCGGCGAACGGGCGAAGGCTGACGGCGACCGCTCGAGCGCCTTCGGTACATCCTCGAGCGTCACGGCCAGCCGCGGGCTCGCGCTGGGCGCGGACGCGACGGTCACCGCGCACGGCGCGGTCGCGCTGGGCCAGGGTAGCGTCGCCGACCGCACGAATACCGTGTCGGTCGGCTCCGCGACCAGCCAGCGCCAGCTCGTCAATCTCCTGGCCGGCACGCGCGACACCGACGCCACCAACCTGTCGCAGCTCAAGCCGGTCGTCGCTGCGCTGGGCGGCGGCGCCACCGTCAACCAGGACGGGACCGTCAGCGGCCCGAGCTACGAGATCGACGGCCGGACCTTCACCACGGTCGGCGGCGCGCTGACGAATCTCGATGGCCGCGTCACGACGGTGGCAACCGACGTCAAGGATCTCGGTGCGCGGCTCGACAACGGCACGACCGGTCTCGTCCAGCAAGATCCGGCCAGCCTCGCGATCTCGATCGGCGCAAGCAAGGGCGGCTCGTCGGTCAGCCTCGCCGGTGCGAACGGCACGCGCGTGCTGACCGGCCTGTCGAACGGCACCGGCGACACCGATGCCGTGACGGTCGCTCAGCTCAAGGCAACCGGCCTGATCGATCGCGACGGCAAGCCGCTCGGCGCGATTGCATACGACGACCTGACGCTCGCCCGTGCGACGCTCGGCGGCCTCGGCGGCACGCTGCTCGACAACGTCAAGGGCGGCGCGATCGCGGCGGGCAGCCTGCAGGCCGTCAACGGCAGTCAGCTTTTCTCGATGCAGCAGGATTTCCGGAACCGCGTCGACGCGCTCGACACGCGCGTGACGAACATCGAGCAGCTCGGTCCCAACACCGCGCCGCCGACCGGCGAGCACGGCAACCAGCTCGCGCAGCTCGGCGACGGTTCGGGCGCGACGGGATCGAATGCGATGGCGCTCGGCCAGAATGCGAGCGCATCCGGCAGCGACGGCCTCGCGATCGGCAACAACGCGACCACACCGGGCAACAATTCGGTCGCGCTCGGCAACAACGCCGTCGCCGATCGCGACAACACCGTGTCGATCGGCGCACCGGGCCTGGAGCGGCAGATCACCAATGTCGCGGCCGGCACCGCGCCGACCGACGCCGTGAACGTGCAACAACTGCGCGACCAGATCGGCAGCGTCCGATCCGACGTCGATCACTACCGGCGCGATGCCAGCGGCGGCATCGCATCCGCCGTCGCGATCGCGAACCTGCCACAGGCGTCGCTGGCGGGCGAAAGCATGGTCTCGCTCGCGGGCGGCACGTACAGCGGGCAGTCGGCCGTCGCATTCGGCCTGTCCACGGCCACGCGCAACGGGCGCTGGATCGTCAAGGCGTCCGGATCGACCAATACGCGCGGCACGGTGGCCGTCGGCGCGGGCGCCGGCTACCGCTGGTAAGCGACGCGGCGGCGCCCCATCACACGAAAGAGGCCGGGTTTCGTTCGACACGAAACCCGGCCTCTTTCCGTTGGCGGCACGGTCGATCGACCGCCGTGCGGCACCCTGCCTATCCGCGCCCCTTCCACGGCACGATCCGCCGCTCGACCCACCGCATCGCGAGATCGAACAGCCACGCGATCGCGCCGATAATCAGGATCCCCATCACGACGATGTCCGTGCGCAGGAAGCTCGATGCGTTGAGCACCATCTGCCCGAGCCCGGCCGTCGCGGCGACCATCTCGGCCGCGACGAGCGTCGTCCAGCCGAACCCGATCGCGATCCGCAGCCCCGTGAGGATCTCCGGCAGCGCGGCCGGCAGCACCACGTGGCGCACGATCTGCGCGAAGCTGCCGCCGAGCGAGTACGCGGCGTTGATCTGCTCGACCGTCGCCGCGCGCACGCCGGCGCGGGCGGCCATCGCGATCGGCGCGAAGCACGCGAGGAAGATCACGACGAGCTTCGCCGTTTCGTCGATGCCGAACCAGATCACGACGAGCGGCAGGTACGCGAGCGGCGGCAGCGGCCGGTAGAACTCCAGCAGCGGATCGAGCACGCCGCGCGCGACGCGGCTCACGCCCATCAGGATGCCGGCCGGCACGCCGATCGCGGTCGCCAGCAGGAAGGCGCCGAACACGCGCGCCGCACTCCACAGCAAATGCTCGGACAGCGGCAGCCCGCCCTGGATCCGGCCGTGCCACGCATCGACGAACGCCGCCCACACGGCTTCCGGTGCGGGCAGGAACAGCGGCGGCAGCCATTGCCGGTGCGTCGCGACCCACCACAGCACGGCCAGCGCCGCGACCGTCGCCGCGCTCAGCCATGCAGTCTTCCCTTCCCCCGGCAGCCGGTAACGGCGCGACGACGGCGCACGACGCGCCTCCGACCGAGGCTGCGTACGATCGCCCTGTTCGAAACCTGCGGCCGCGCGATCGGCCGTCCACGAATCCTGCGTGCTCATGCTGTCCTGCCTGTGCAAAGTACTGTTCCGGCCGCGCCCGACGGCCACGCCGTGTCGCGCGAGTTCGCTCGTCACGCGGGCTCCGCAACCGCCTCGTCGCGATGCAGGTACGCGATCAGCCGCTCGCGCCACGCGATGAAGTCCGGTGACGATTTCACCGCACGCGCATCGCGCGATTCGACATAGCGGCGCGCGAACGGCAGCTCGAACGTTTCCGCGATGCGACCGGGGCCCGGCGTCATCACGACGAGACGCGTCGCGAGGAACAACGCCTCCTCGACGTCGTGCGTGATGAAGAACACCGTCTTGCCGGTGCGCGCCCACACGTCGAGCACGAGCGCCTGCATCGTGCCGCGCGTCATCGCGTCGAGCGCGCCCATCGGCTCGTCCATCAGCAGCACGCGCGGATCGCTCGCCAGCGCACGCGCGATGCCGACACGCTGCTGCATCCCGCCCGACAGTTCGTACACGCGCGCATGCGCATGGTTGTCGAGCCCGACGAGCGCGAGCATCTGCCGCGCCCGCGCGTCGCGCGCGGCCTTCGACACGCGAGCGAAGCGCAACCCGAGCGCGACGTTGTCGAGCACGTCGAGCCACGGCAGCAGCGCATATTTCTGGAACACGACGCCGCGATCGGCGCCGGGGCCCGTGACCGGCACGCCGTCGACGCGCACGTCGCCCGTCGTCGGCGCGACGAAGCCGGCCATGCAGTTCAGGAGCGTCGTCTTTCCGCACCCGGACGCGCCGAGCGCGACGACGAATTCACCGGCATCGATGCGCAGGTCGACGCGCGCGAGCGCCTGCGTCGTCGGCCTGCCGCGCTCGCCCGGATAGGCCACCGATACCTGTCGGACTTCCAGCGTGCTCATGCTCGGGACTCCGCGATGATCGCCGCGCTCAGCGCGCGGCCTTCTGCACGAACTGCGGATCGACGCCGGCCGAATAGTCGGACAGCACCGTCTGGATCGTGCCCTGCGATTTGAGGAACGTGGCCGTGGCCGCGAGCGACTTCGCGGCGCCCGATTGCGCGCCGCCGCCGAGCCACGTCGGCGATGCCTGCTCGGCTGCGGTCGGGAATGCGTAGAGCGCGAGGCTGGCCGGCACGTCCTGCGCGTTCGCGCCCGACACCTTCGCCACCGCGGCGACCTGCGGCGAGCCGACCTTCCATGACGCCGCATGCGCGCGGTAGTCGGCATCGGCAGCTGCCAGCACCTTCACGAAGCGCGTGACGAACTCGGGGTTCTCGCGCGCGAACTTGCGGCTCACGACGAAGCCGTCGAAAGTCGCCTTGCCACTTTCTTTCGCAACCTGGCCCGACGTCGTCAGCACGGAGCCCGACTGCTTGACCTTCGCGAGCACCGGATCCCAGATGTAGGTCGCGTCGATGTCGCCGCGCGCCCACGCCGCCGCGACTTCGGGCGGACGCAGGTTCACGATCTTCACGTCGTTCGGATTGACGCCCGCGGCCTGCAGCGCGACGAGCGTATGGAAGTGCGACGTCGACACGAACGGCACGCCGATCTTCCTGCCCTTCAGCGCTGCGACGTTCGTGACGCCCGAGCCGTTGCGCGCGACGAGCGCCTCGGCGTCGTTGATGTTGTCGAGCACCCAGAACAGCGAGATGTCGAGCCCCTGCGACAGGCCGGCCGCGATCGGGCTCGACCCGGCTTCGCCGAGCTGCACCGAGCCCGACGCGAGCGCGCGGATCACGTCGGCGCCGCTGTCGAGCTTGCGGAACGTGACCTTGTAGCCGGTCGCCTTTTCGACTTCACCGCTCGCCTGCGCGTAACGCCACGGCACGACCATGTCCTGGTACGCGATCACGACTTCGCGCGATTCGGCGTGTGCCGCGCCGAGCGCGGCAAAGGCGGTCAGCGCGACGACGGCGCGGCGGACGAAGCTGAAACGGGACATGCGGCTCTCCTTCGAATGCGGGCATTGCTGCGGGAGAGCCGACTTTACGGGCTTTGCGCGCGGCGGGAGCGAACTTATCCTGCGAAGCTATCGATGCCGTTTCAGCTTTGCTTTCCACGTTCGACCGGATCGCGCGTCCGGTCGGGTGGCAATTGCCGTGCGGCAGCGCGGATGGCCGCAGCAGCAACAAAAAAGCCCGCATCGCTGCGGGCTTTTCGACTGCGTGAGACAGCAGCGGGATCGCGACGCTCAGACCACGCCGGCCCCGTGCGCCTGCAGATCGGCGTGATAGCTCGAACGCACCATCGCACCGACGGCCGCGTGCGTGAAGCCCATCTTGTACGCCTCTTCCTCGTACATCTTGAACGTATCCGGATGCACGTACGCACGCACCGGCAGGTGGTGCTCGGACGGCTGCAGGTACTGGCCGATCGTCAGCATGTCGACGTCGTGCGCGCGCAGGTCGCGCATCACCTGCAGGATTTCCTCTTCGGTCTCGCCGAGGCCGACCATCAGGCCCGACTTCGTCGCGACGTCCGGATGCTGCGCCTTGAAGTCCTTCAGCAGCTTCAGCGAGTGCGCGTAGTCCGAACCCGGGCGCGCTTCCTTGTACAGGCGCGGCACCGTTTCGAGGTTGTGGTTCATCACGTCGGGCGGCGCGGCGTTCAGGATCGAGATCGCGCGGTCGAGACGGCCGCGGAAGTCCGGCGTCAGGATCTCGATGCGCGTTTCCGGCGACTGCTCGCGCACTTCACGGATGCACTCGACGAAGTGGGCGGCGCCACCGTCGCGGAGGTCGTCGCGGTCGACGCTCGTGATCACCACGTACTTGAGCTTCAGCGCGGCGATCGTGCGCGCGAGGTTCTTCGGCTCATCCGCGTCGAGCGGATCGGGGCGGCCGTGGCCGACGTCGCAGAACGGGCAGCGGCGCGTGCACTTGTCGCCCATGATCATGAACGTCGCGGTGCCCTTGCCGAAGCATTCGCCGATGTTCGGGCAGCTCGCTTCCTCGCACACGGTGTGCAGGTTGTGCTCGCGCAGGATCGTCTTGATCTCGTTGAAGCGCGAGCTGCCGGTGGCCGCCTTCACGCGGATCCACTCGGGCTTCTTCAGCCGCTCGATCGGAATGACCTTGATCGGGATGCGCGCCGTCTTCGCCTGCGCCTTCTGCTTGGCGGTCGGATCGTACGCAGCGGTGGCGGCCGAATCGGCCGGTGCGGGAGAAGCGGTAACGTCAGTCATTCGATTGTTCCAGTGCCTGCGGCTTGTCGGCGGCCGCGGATGCGCCGTCGAGGTTGGCGATCAGACGGCGCACCAGCGTGCGGGCGACGTCGTTCCAGTCGGCGGCAACCTCGAGGCTCGCCATGTCGACAGTTTCCAGTCCGGCATAGCCGCACGGGTTGATCGCAAGAAACGGGCGAAGATCCATCTTCACGTTCAGGCTCAGCCCGTGATAGCTGCAGCCGTTGCGGATCTTCAGGCCGAGGGCCGCGATCTTCGCGCCCTCGTGCACGCCGGACGCCACGTAGATCCCGGGCGCGCCCGCCTTGCGGACCGAAGCGAGATTATACGCCGCGAGGGTTTCGATCACGGCCTCCTCGATCTTCGTCACGAGCGTGCGCACCATCAGCTTGCGCCGGCGCAGGTCCAGCAGCAGGTAGACGACGATCTGGCCGGGGCCGTGGTAGGTGATTTGTCCGCCGCGGTCGACCTTCACGAGCGGCACGCCGCTGTCGGCCACCAGCAGGTGGGCCGGGTCGCCGGCCTGGCCGAGCGTGTAGACGGGCGGATGCTCGACCACCCAGATCTCGTCGCCGGTGTCGGCCGTGCGCGTGTCGGTGAACGCGCGCATCGCGTCGAAGCTCGCCTCGTAGGCCTCGAGGCCCCGCCAGCGCACGGTGACCGGCTGGGCCGGGGAGTCGGCGGGCGAAGCGGAAACGGCGACAGGCGTGGACACGATGGAAACCGGCGAGACGGACATGGGCGGTAGTTTACCGAAAACCCATGGGTCTCGCCGGGCCTGGAAGGGGACGGATTGTCAGTATCCGTCGGATGAAATGAAGGTCAGACCGTGCGCCACCCGTCGTGGAGCAGCGCGGTCACGCGTTCGCGCAGCCGGGCCAGCCCGCCGAGCGCCACGTCCTTCGGCGGCCGCGACACCGAGAACGCGACGCGCGCGCCCTCGCGGCCTTCCGCGCTGAGCCACAGCCGCTCGCCGCGGCGCAGCTTCAGCGTCTCGCCGTCGACCAGGAAGTAGTCGTCGACGTCGTTGCTGCGCGTCGCCCAGACCGGCCCGCATTGAACGATCAGCCGCGTGCTGCGTTGCACCTTCATCGGCACGGTTTCGCCCACGGGGATTTCGAACGTGATGCTTGAAGAAATTTCTTGCATGATCGACTCCGCCAATAAATGCTTCGATGGCTACAATCGTAGTCACTTCAAGGCGTCCGACAAAACGACCAATTTTCACGTCGATGTGAGGAAAATTAGCAAATGGACCTCCGCCAGCTGCCTGCGCTGAACGCGATTCGCGCGTTCGAAGCCGCCGCCCGTCACGAGAATTTCTCGCGCGCCGCCGACGAGCTGTACGTCACGCACGGCGCGGTCAGCCACCAGGTTCGCGCCCTCGAGGAGGAGCTCGGCGTGCAGCTGTTCACGCGCAACGGCAAGCGGCTGTGCCTGACCGACGCCGGCATGCGCTACGCGCAGCAGATCCGCACCGCGCTGATGGTGATCGCCGATGCGACACGCGACGTGCGCGCCAGCGACCGCGACCGGCGGCTCGTGGTGTCGATGCTGTCGTCGTTCGCCGCGCGCTTCATCACGCCGCGCATCGGCACGTTCATCGAGCGGCATCCGGAAATCGACGTCGAGCTGCAGTCGACCAACTCGCTCACCGATTTCGCGCGCGACGACGTCGACCTCGCGATCCGCTTCGGCGGAGGCACCTATCCGGGGCTGCATGTCGAGCCGCTGTTCGAGGAGGTGTTCTTTCCGGCGTGCGCACCGACGCTGAACGGCGGCAAGCTGCCGCAGACGCCCGCCGATCTCGTGCACTACAACCTGCTGCGCTCGGACGACGAGCTGTGGCGGCCGTGGTTCGATGCGGCCGGGCTCGACACGCTGACGGAGCCGAAACGGGGGATTCTGTACCAGGATTCATCGAACCTGCTGCTGGCCGCGATCGACGGCCAGGGCATCGCGCTGGTGCGCCGCTCGCTCGCGGTGCACGACCTGCTCGACGGGCGCATCGTGCGCCTGTTCGACATCGACGGGCAGAGCCCGTGGCACTATTTCTTCGTGTGTCCGCCGCCGGTTTTGAACACGCCGCGCGTGCAGGCGTTCAGGACCTGGCTGCTCGAGCAGGTCGTGGAATACAAGCGGATGTGCGACGAACTGGACGCGCGGCGCGCGGCGGGGAAATGCCCCGCCGAGTGCGCGCTGGACGGAGGATGGAAAGGGATCAGCAGCCGTTTGCGCTGATCCCCTAGCTACCGGAACGGGCGCTTACAGCACGACCTTGACCATCGGATGGCCGGTCAGTGCGCGGTAGATGTTGTCGAGCTGTTCCTGGCTCGTCGCGCGCACGGTGATCGTGAGGCCCGTGTAATTGCCGCCGCTCGACGCGCGCTCCTCGATCTTCTCGACATCGATCTCGTTGTCGTGAACGGCCACGACCTTGAAGATCGTGTCCTTGAATTCCGGGTGCGCCTTGCCCATGATCTTGATCGGGAAATCGCACGGGAACTCCAGCAGCGACTCCTTCCGGGTATCGATCGCGCCGGTCACCTCGATGGTTTTGGTCGGTTCGCTCATCATTTTCTCCGGGTTAGGTCAAACTGTTCAAACTCGCGTGCCTTCGCACGCTGGTACGCGTCATACAACGCCGCGAACACGGGGCCCGGCTTGCCGCCCTGGACGGGCAGGTCGTCGAGCGACGTGACAGGCAGCACTTCCTTCGTGGCCGACGTGATCATGATCTCGTCGGCCGCGCGCAACTCCACTTCGCTGATCTCGCGCGCGACGAACGGGATCTTGCATTCGTCGGCCAGTTCCTCGATCAGCGCGTAGCGGATCCCTTCGAGGATCTTGTTGCTGCGCGGCGGCGCGAGCAGCTCGCCGTTCTTCACGATCCACACGTTCGACGACGACCCTTCGGTCAGGTAGCCGTCGCGCAGCTGCAGCGTCTCGAACGCGTCGTGTTCCGCCGCATGCTGCGCCATCAGCACGTTGCCGAGCAGCGAGATCGACTTGATGTCGCAATGCAGCCAACGGCGATCCTCGGCCGTCACGCAGCGCACCCCCTTCGCGCGCTCTTCTTCCGACGGCAGGCGCAGCGGGCTCGCCATCGCGAACACCGTCGGCACCGCGTTCGCCGGGAACGCGTGGCCGCGCTTCGCGACGCCGCGCGTCACCTGCAGGTAGACGAGCGCGTTGCCGTCGCCGAGGCCTTCCGCGTTGGCCTCGACCACGCGCTCGATCAGCGCGCGCCAGCCGGCCGCGTCGTGCGGATTGTCGATGCCGATCTTCTTCAGGCTGCGCGCAAGCCGCTCCAGATGCGGGTCGATCCGGAACGGCACGTGCGCGCCGTCGTGTGCATAAACGGGGACGACTTCATACACGCCGTCGCCGAAGATGAACCCGCGGTCGAGCACCGGGACACGGGCTTCGGACAGCGGCACCAGTTCCTCCTGCGCCGAGACGCTGAGGTAGACGATCGGTTCGAATTCGGCTTGGCTCATAGCAATGACAGATGGGGATGAAGTCGTAAAAACAAAGGCCCGTCGTGCTTACTTCTTCTTGCTGAACATCAGCAGGATCGAGTCCCAGATACGCCCGAAGATACCCGCTTCCGGCACCGCCTGCAGCGCGACGACCGGGAATTCCGACAGCGTCTTGCCGTCGGCGACGATCTTCACGGTGCCGACCTGCTGGCCTTCCGCGAGCGGCGCGATCAGCGGCGCGTTGACGTCGACTTCGGTCTTGACCTTGTCGCCGAGGCCGCGCGGCACGGTCGCCCACTGGTCGGCCTTCACGCCGACCTGCACGGTGTTTTCCTTGCCCTTGTAGATGCGCGGCGTCGACATCGCCTGGCCGCCCTTGAACAGGCGCACCGAATCGAACGCGCTGTAGCCGTAGTTCAGCATCTTCATGCTGTCCTGCGTGCGCTCGCCTTCCTTCTGCTCGCCCATCATCACCGACACCAGGCGGCGCTGGCCGTCGACGCCCGGGATCGCGCGCTTCGCCGACGCGATCAGGCAGAAGCCGGCCGCCTGCGTATGGCCCGTCTTCAGGCCGTCGACCGTCGGATCCAGCCACAGCAGGCGGTTGCGGTTGCCCTGGCGGATGTTGTTGTACTTGAATTCCTTCTCCGAGAAGATGCTGTAGTACTGCGGAAAATCGCGGATCAGGTGCGCGGACAGCTTCGCGAGGTCGCCGGCCGTCGTGTAGTGGTTCGGGTCGGGCATGCCGTTCACGTCGGCGAAGTGCGTGCCCTTCATGCCGAGGCGCGCCGCCTCGTCGTTCATCAGCGTGACGAACTGCCCTTCGCTGCCGCCGACGAGTTCGGCCAGCGCGATCGCGGCATCGTTGCCCGACTGGATGATCATCCCGTACACGAGGTCGTGCACGGACACCGGCTTGTTCGCCTCGATGAACATGCGCGATTCGTCGCGGCCGACGCGGCGCACGGCGTCGCTCGGCGTGACGATCTGCTCCATCGAGATCTTCTTCTTGTCGAGCGCCTCGAACACGAGGTACGCCGTCATCAGCTTCGTCAGCGACGCGGGTTCGACGCGTTCATCCGCATTGCCCGACGCGAGCACCGTGTTGCTGGTCGCATCGACGAGCACCCACGAGCGTGCGTTCACGCCCGGCGGCGGCACCGCGCCCGGCATGTAGGTCGCGGGCGCGCCGGTGAACTGCTCGGCGGCCGGCGCCGCATGCGCGGCCTTGGCCTTGGCGGCCGGCTTCGCCTCGGCGACGACGATCGTCGACGCGAGCGCGACAGGCAGCATCACGCCGAGCGCGACGTTGCGCGCGGCGGTGCCGAAGGCGATGGAGGAAGCGAGGGACTTGAGGCCTTGGGGGGACAGACGCATGATCGATTCAGGCTGATGGCAGAAAGTGCGGTGCGAAACGCGCAGGGTTGAACGGCAAGGCGGCGGGCGTTCCGGGCACGCGCCCGACATCGTCGGACGGCGCGAAACGCGCCGGTTGGACTCGTGCGGACGCGTTCGGTTCGCGGCCGTCGCGAGCGGGCGGACAGGCGGCGAAACGAGCGCCGCATGGGCCCAGCCGGGCCGCGGGCGACGCGGAATGCGGCCATTATACGTGGCCGCGAACGGCGTTTTCGCGAACCTGGCGCCGGACGGCCGCACACCGGCTTCGGGAGCATAGCGCGAGCAGGCTGCGAACCCGCGCGCTCGAAGCCGCGCGAAAGGCGCACGCAGGCCGCGTGCAAGTCGGGTTGCGCCGTCGTGCGACGGGCGATGCGCCACGCGGTGCGGCGCGATGTCGCGCAAGGATTCGGGAGGAGTCACGCCATCCGGCCGGGTGCCGGTGCGCGGCACGGGCCGCCGGCGCTTAAGCCGGCGCCCGCACACCGGCTATCGCCACGCGTCGACGATGATGCGCTTCAGCACGTGCAGCTTGCGATGGAGGAAATGCTCGGCGCCGGGGATCACGACGACCGGCAGCTCCTGCGGCCGCGCCCAGTCGTACACCGACGCGATCGGCACCGTGTCGTCGGTTTCGCCGTGGATCACGAGCGTGTTCTCGGGCACGTCGGCCACCTGCCAGCGGCTCGCGGCCGTGCCGACGAACACCATCCGCTCGATCGACTCGCCCGCGTCGCGCAGCCGCTTCGCGACATGCGACAGCACGAAGGTGCCGAACGAGAAACCCGCGAGCACGAGCGGCAGGTCCGCATACGCGGGCTGCGCGCGCATGTGCGCGAGCACCGCCACGAGGTCGTCGGCTTCGCCGGTGCCGTTGTCGTGCACGCCTTCGGTTGCACCGACGCCGCGGAAGTTCGACCGGTAGACGACGTAGTTCAGCTGCACGAGCGTGCGCGCGAGCGTCTGCGCGACCTTGTTGTCCATCGTGCCGCCGAACAGCGGATGCGGATGCGCGACGAGCGCGATGCCGCGCGGCGCGGCGCCGCTTTCGCGCACGGCGTCCGGCAGGTCGACCGCGATTTCGATCTGCCCGACCGGGCCCGCGATCAGCGATTTCTGCGTATGTACGTTCATTCGGCCGGCCCGCTCAGATCTTCAGGCGGTCGACGACCTTGCCGTCGCGCAGGTGCGATTCGACGATCTCGTCGATGTCGGCCTGGTCGACATACGTGTACCACGTGCCTTCCGGGTACACGACCATCACGGGCCCTTCCTCGCAGCGGTCGAGGCAGCCGGCCTTGTTGATGCGGACCTTGCCGGGCCCCGCGAGGCCGAGTTCCTTCACGCGCTTTTTCGCGTATTCCTGCATGGTCTGCGCGTCGCATTGCGCGCAGCTCGGGCGTTCGGCACCCGGGTCGCGCTGGTTCAGGCAGAAGAAGACGTGGTGCTGGTAGTAGGAATCCATGATGGTGGCGAGCGGCCCGGCGCGAGGCCGTGCGGAAAGAGGAGCGATTGCCGTTGCGCGGGGCAACGGAGGATGCCGAAGATTATAGCGACCGGCGCGCGCGGCTGCCCGCGATACGGCCGCCGCCGCGCGGCCCGGACCGCCGCGTCAGCGGCGCAGCGCGGCCGGCAGCCACGCGTGCTCGACGCGCTGGCCGAGCCAGATCAGCGCCGCGTAGGGCCAGATCCACGCGAGCCAGCGCGCGATGCTGTTGAAGTGCACGTAACGCCCCTGCCGCCAGCCCGACAGCGTGAAGTCGAAGAACGGATTGACCGGCAGCAGGTTTACGAGCGCCACGCCGGCCAGCAGTGCGAGCGCCGCGAGCGTCGCACGCCAGGTCTCCGGCACGCGCAGCGCGACGAGCGCCGCGGCGAAGCCGAGCTCGATGCCGAGCCGCGCGCCGGGTGTCGCCCACACGACGACGAGGCCGGTGGCCGACTGCATGAAGGTCGCGGCCGCCTTCAGCACGAGCGTCGCCACGACGAGCGCGATCAGCAGCCGGATGCGCGGCGCGCGCGGCCGCATCGCGAGCGACGCGATCGCCAGCGCGGCGAACAGCATCAGCCCGCCCAGCATGGCCTCCCACGCGGAATCGGACAGCCAGCCGTCGACCCGCTCGGGCCATTCGCTGACCTGCCACGCAGCCGGCAGCCACGCGAGCAGCGTGTCCTGCATCGACGCGTCGGCACGCTCCCACAGGGCGGCCGGCCAGTCGCCGATGCCGAACAGGAACGGCGACGGAAACAGGATCGCGAACGGCCACAGCGCGGCCAGCAGCAGCGGTGTCGCGCCGTCGGCCTCGAACCACGCGAAACGCAGCCGGCGCAGCGCGCCGCGGTCGAGCAGCGCGCCCGTGGCCGGCGCGACGAGCGCCGCGCCCAGCAGCGCGCCGAGCGCGTTGGCGCCGAGATCGAGATTCGACGCGACGCGCGTCGGCAGGTAGGTCTGCAGCGCTTCCATCGAGCCCGACAGCAGCACGCCGAGCGCGCCCGCGATCAGCGTCGCGGCCACGCCGCGCCAGCGCGGGTGCAGCGCGAGTACGCCAAGCGCGCCGAACGGCAGGTAGCCGAGCACGTTCGTGACCACGTCGAACACGGTCACGTAGCGCTGCATCGGCGCGAACAGGTAGTCGAACGGCCCGATGCCGAGCGACACCCAGCCTTCGAACGGATACAGCGACGCGTAGACGACGAGCGCCGCGTAAGCGGCGAAGGCCTGCCGCGCGAGCGGCGATGCGCGATGCGTAGCGGTCGCGTTCATCGCGGCTGCGCGGCGCGCATCACGGGGTGCCCGCGTACGCCTGCATGCCGACCCACGCGGCGATCTGCGACACGAGCTCGTCGCTCGCCGTCGCGAGCGCGCGGGCGCCGCCGGCCGCGTCCGGCGTGCTCGACGGCGCGCGCGCGACGAACGTGCGCTGGCCGAGCACCTTGCCGTCGAGCGTCAGCGTCGCGCGCGCGGTCACCGCGCCGTGGCTCTGCGACTGCCCGTCGAACACCTGTTCGAATTCGTTCAGGTCGACCTTGAGGGTCGGTGCGCGCACGCCGTCGGACCCTTCGAGCACCGCGCCGCGCGACGACAGCGCGCCGCGCAGCCGCTGCGTGAGCAGTTGCGCGGGCGGCGCGGTCCAGCGGCTGTCGCGATAGACGGCCACGTGCTGCGCGTCCGCGTACGCAAGGCGGTACGCGAACTTGTCGGAGTCGAGCGCGTCGGGCGCGGCGACGTCGAGCACCTTCAGCGCGGGGCCCGCACCGGCCGTCACGACCGAAGACGCGGGCCCGAGGTCGTAGCGGACATTCGACAGCACCGCGCTGTTGCCGGCACAGCCGGCCGCCAGCGCGAGCGTCAGCACGGCAAGCGCGGCCGCGGCGGGACGCAGCGCGCGGTCAAGGATTCGTGGCATGGCGTGTTCCTGCATGATGTTTCCGGTCTCGATGGGCGTCATGGCCCGGCCGTCTCCGGCCGGACGATCGATGGGTTTGCGCTTCACTTCCCGGCCGTCGCACCGGGCCAGACGAAGCCCGCTTCGCCGGGCCCCGGCGAAGCGCCGGGCGAACCGAACAACAGACTGCGCGGATTGCGGCCGAGTTCACCGGCCACGTCCTTCAATTGCCGCGACGCATCGCCGACACTGCCGGCCAGCGCATTGAAGCGCGGCAGCGTGTCGTACTGCACGCGCGCGTTCAGGTCGTTCAACGCGACGCCGACCTGCTCGGCGGCCGTGCCGGCCTTGTTCAGGTTCGACACGAGCGGCCCGTTCGGCTGCAGCAGCGTGTTCGCCGACGCCATCGCGCGATTCACCTCGTGCATCGTTTCCGGCAACGCGGTGACGGCCGGGCCGAGCTGCTTCGTCAGCGTGGCCGCGCCGTCGGCCGCGTGCTGCAGGCTTTCGGCCGTCGCGCGCAGCTGCTCGCGCATCTCGGGCGACATCAGCGCGTTCGCGCTCTTGGCCGCCAGCTCGAGCTGCCGCAGCAACACGTCGCCGCGCTCCTGGATCTGGTCGAACAGGCTCGGCCGCATCGGGATCTGCGCGATCGACTTCGCCGACGACGGCAGCGGCGCCAGGTCGCGCCCCGTATCCTCGAGCTGCACGAACGCGATGCCCGTCACACCCTGGAAGCCGAGGCTGCCGTACGTGGACTGCGTGATCGGCGCGTCGTGATCGACGAGGATCCGGATCCGGATCTGGCCCGGATGCGTGCGATCGAAGCCGATCGACTGCACCTTGCCGACGTCGAGGCCGCGAAAGCGCACGGCCGCATCCGGGAACAGCCCCGTCACGTTGGTGCGCGCGAGCAGGTCGTACGGCACGCGCACGGTGCGGTCGACGTTGAACCAGAACACGGTGCCCGCGATCGCGAGCGTCAGCGCGATCGTGAACAGGCCGGCCCAGAACGCATGTGATTTGTTTTCCATCAGAGGGTTCCTTGTCCTTGCCTGTTACAGCTCGACGCTCGACAGCGCCGGTTCGAGGGCCGCCTTCGGCAGCTTCGCGCGCCGCTCGGGCGGCAGCGCCTGCAATGCGCGGCGCCCGCGCAGCCCCAGGAAATATTCGTGGATGAACGGATGGTCGACGTTCGCGACCTCCTCGACCGGCGCGGCGACCAGCACCTTGCGGTCGGCCAGCACCGCGACGCGCGTCGACAGCGCGACCATCGTGTCGAGGTCGTGCGTCACCATCACGACGGTCAGCCCGAGCGTGCGGTGCAGCGTCGCGATCAGCTCGACGAATTCGTCCGACGCCTGCGGATCGAGGCCGGCCGTCGGCTCGTCGAGGAACAGCAGTTCGGGCTCGAGCGCGATCGCGCGCGCGATGCCGACCCGCTTCACCATCCCGCCCGACAGCGCGGCCGGCATCTTCGACGCGTGCTTGCACGGCAGGCCGACCATCTCGAGCTTCAGCATCACGATGTCGTGCAGCAGATCCGGCGGCACGCGGCCGAGCTCGCGCAGCGGCTGCGCGACGTTGTCGAACACCGTCATCGACGAGAACAGCGCGCCCTGCTGGAACAGCATCCCCGAGCGCGTGCGCATCATCCGCGCGCTCGCGTCGTCGATCGTCGCCGTGTCCTCGCCGAACACCTTGATCGTGCCCGACGTCGGCCGCTCGAGGCCGAGGATCTGCCGCACGAGCGTCGTCTTGCCGGAGCCCGAGCCGCCGACGATCGACACGATCTCGCCGCGCCGCACGTCGAAGTCGAGCTTCTGGTGAATGATGTTGCGCCCGTAGCGCTTGGTCAGGTTGCGCACCTCGATCACGAGGTCGCCGGCCGGCCGCGTGCCGACCGACCCGGCGCCGACGGCCGCCGCATGCGCGGTCGTTTCGTTCGATGCGTTCATCCGAGCCCCACGTTCTGGAACAGGATCGCGAACACCGCGTCGGCGAGGATCACGACCGTGATCGACGACACGACCGACGTGGTCGTGCCTTCGCCGAGGCTCTGCGAGTTCGCCTTGATCCGGAAGCCGAAATGGCACGCGACCAGCGCGATCAGCATGCCGAACACGACGCCCTTGCCGACGCCGATGTACAGGTTCGCGATCGGCACGACGCCCGGCAGCGAGCGCACGAAATAGTTGACGTCGATCCCGAGCACGAGCTTCGCGGCAAGCGCGCCGCCCGTCAGCGCGATGATGTTGGTCCACATCACGAGCAGCGGCATCGCGATGCCGAGCGCGAGCACGCGCGGCAGGATCAGCCGCAGCCCGTGCGGGATGCCCATCACGCGCATCGCGTCGAGCTCCTCGGTCACGCGCATCACGCCGATCTGCGCGGTGATCGCCGAGCCCGAGCGGCCCGCGACGAGGATCGCCGACAGCACGGGGCCGAGCTCGCGGATCACCGACAGCCCGAGGATGTTCACGATGTAGCGGTTCGCGCCGAACATCTGCAGCTGCTGCGCGGACAGGTAGCTGAGCACGATGCCGATCAGGAACGCGACGAGCGCGGTGATCGGCAGCGCCTGCGCGCCGGCGCTGTAGATGTTCGCCGAGGTTTCCTTCCACGGCATCGTCCGCGGGCGGCGCAGCACCGACAGCGCATCGAGGATCACGAGGCCGAACATCGCGATGCCGCCCTGCAGGTGCTCGCCGAACGCGAAGATCGCCTGGCCGAGCCGCGTGACGGGATCGAAGCGCACGACGCGCTCCGGCGCCTCGCGCTCGCTGTCGAGCCGCTCGATGCGCTCGAAGATCGTGCGCTGCGTGGCGCTCAGCGCGACGCCGGCCGGCAGCTTGCGGCCCCACACGCGCCACAGCGCCTGGCCGCCGACGTGGTCGAGCCGCTCGATGCCGGACAGATCCCATTCGCTCACGCGCCCGGTGGCGATGCTCGCGACGCGGCGCGCGACGGCGCCGCGATTGCGCGCAAGCGCGAGCGCGGTCCACTGGCCGTACAGGCGCACCGTCTGGCCCTGGCCGCCGGCGTCGACCGACAGGCCGGGAGGAGTCTCGAAGTCCAAGGGCAGGTTGTTTGCAAAAGGATGACAGCGGCCATTGTAGCGAACCGCCCGGCGCCGCGACGTGAGGATTTCCGTGGGGGCGCGAGGCCCGCGCCGACGGGACGTCGCCGGCTTCGCGACCTTTCATTCTTCCGTCACGTTTCCTTTCGATACTCTCACGCGCCGCACATCAGGCCGTCGGCGCCAAGCGCCGCCATTCGCTGCATCCCTCGCGATTCATAAAACAGAACACCGAACAGGACAACCGATGCGTTTCCCCCCGCTTTCCCGCCGGCACGTGCCGGCCGCCGCCGCGCTCGCCAGCCTCGCGTTCACCCTCGCCGGCTGCGGCGGCGACGACGTCACCGCCACGCAACCGTCGCAGCCGCAGGCCCAGGCGCCCGTCGGCACGACGGCCACGCTCGCGCTGCTCGAGACGACCGACCTGCACACCAACGTGCTGTCGTATGACTATTTCAAGCTCGCCGCCGACAATTCGCTCGGTTTCGAGCGCGTGTCGACGCTGATCGCCCAGGCCCGCGCGCAGTACCCGAACACGCTGCTGCTCGACAACGGCGACACGATCCAGGGCACCGCGCTGTCGGACTACCAGGCGCTCGTGAAGCCGGTCGGCTGCGACCAGACGCTCGCGATCTACAAGGTGATGAACGCTGCGAAATTCGACGGCGGCGGGATCGGCAACCATGAATTCAACTACGGGCTGCCGTACCTGTCGCAGGTGACCGGCAACACGTTCGAGGTCGACGGCCTGCCGGCGCCGGCGCAGCAGAAGAAGTGCGCGGGCCCGAACTTCCCGCAGGTGCTCGCGAACGTGATCAGCGCGAAGACCAACGCGCCGCTGTTCACGCCGTACACGATCCTGACGCGCACGGTGACGGCGACGACGCCGGACGGCAAGACTGTCAGCGCGCCCGTAAAGATCGGCATCATCGGCTTCACGCCGCCTGCGATCATGAACTGGGACAAGCGCTGGCTCGACGGCAAGGTCTACACGACCGGCCTGAAGGAAGCGGCCGAGAAGTACATTCCGGAAATGCGCGCGAAGGGCGCCGATCTCGTCGTCGCGATCTCGCACGGCGGCCTCGACAATTCCGCGTACTCGCCGACGATGGAAAACGGCAGCTGGTGGCTGTCGAAGGTGGCGGGCATCGACGCGATGCTGATCGGCCACTCGCACCAGGTGTTCCCGGACGCGAACAGCACCGTGTCGCAGTTCAACCTGCCGGGCGTCGACAAGGTGAAGGGCACCGTCAACGGCGTGCCGACCGTGATGGCCAACTACTGGGGCAAGCACCTCGGCGTGATCAAGCTCGGCCTGAAGTTCGACGGCAAGACGTGGAGCGTCGACAAGTCGCAGACGACCGTCGAGGCGCGCTCGACCCAGAACGCCGACAAGAGCTACGTCGCGGCCGATCCGTCGGTGTCCGCGGCGATCGCCGCCGAGCACCAGGCGACGATCGACTACGTGAAGACGCCGATCGGCTCGACCGACTACCGGATGAACTCGTACTTCGCGGATGTCGGCGATCCGGGCGCGATCCAGATCGTCAACGAGGCGCAGGCCGACTACGTGAAGACCTACGTGCAGGCGAACCTGCCGCAGTACGCGTCGCTGCCGGTGCTGTCGGTCAGCGCGCCGTTCAAGAGCGGCTTCGGCGGCGGCACGGACTACACCGATGTCGCGCCGGGCGCGCTCGCGATCAACAACGCGGCCGACCTGTACCTGTATCCGAACACCGTGTACGCGGTGAAGGTGAGCGGCGCCGACGTGAAGAACTGGCTCGAGACGGCCGCCAAGCGCTTCAACCGGATCGACCCGACCAAGGCGACCGTGCAGCCGCTCGTCAGCACCTTCCCCGGCTACAACTTCGACATGTTCACGTCGGCCGATCTCGCGTATGAAATCGACGTCACGCAGCCGCTCGGCAGCCGCATCAAGAACCTGACGTACAAGGGCGCGCCGATCGACCCGAACGCGCAGTTCATCGTCGCGACCAACAACTACCGCGCGAGCGGCGGCGGCAACTTCCCGGGCCTCGACGGCAGCAAGACGATCTTCGCGTCGCCCGATGCGAACCGCGACGTGCTGATCGCGTTCGTCAAGCAACGCGGCGCGATCACGCGCGCGGCCGACGGCGCGCAGCGCAGCTGGCGCTTCACGAAGCTCGCGAGCTCGGTCGCGCATGTGCAGTTCGCGTCCGCGCCGAACCGGCTCGGCGATGCGGCGGCGGCCGGCCTGACCGGCATCACGCAGGTCGCGGCCGACGACGGCTCGGGCAAGAACCTCGCCACCTACGAGATCGACCTGACGCAATGAGACACGCGATGCAACCGATCCGGACGATGCGGCCGGCCGAAACCGGCCTCGCCGCCGCCGCGCGGCGCATGCTGCGCGCGAAACTCCCGCCGGCCGCGCTGCTCGCGGCGGCGGCCGTGACCGTCGCGGCCGTCGTCGCGGCGACCGGCCTGCGCGGCGCCGGCCCCGCGCCGAGCGCCGCGCAGCTCGACGAGTGGCAGGCGATGGTCACGCAGGCCACCGAGCCGCACGCGCTGGCGCAGTTGCGCACGCTCGCGCGCCGCGGCTCGGGCGCCGCACAGGCGGCGCTCGGCATCGCGCTCGTCGATGCGCGCGAGCCGGGGCTGCGCGACGAAGGGCGCGGCTGGCTGGAAACGGCCGCGACGGCGGACGGCCAGGCCGACGCGCCGGCCGCACGGCGCGCGCAGCTCGCACTCGGCAAGGCGATGCTGCTCGGCAGCAGCGACATCCCGAAAGACTACGCACGCGCCCGCACGCTGCTCGGCGCGGCGGCCGGGCAGGGCGACCCGGCCGCCGCGTATTACCTCGGGCTGATCTACCGCAGCGGCTATGGCATCGCCGCCGATCCCGCGCAGGCCGCGCACTGGTTCGAGGTCGCGTCGCGAGCCGACATCCCGGCCGCGGACTTCATGCTCGCGAACGCGTACCGCGACGGCAGCGGCGTGCCGCACGACGAAGCGCGCGCACTGGCGCTGTATCGCCGGGCGGCCGAGCACGAGTTGCCGGAGGCCGTGCAGACGCTCGCGATGGCCTATCGCAACGGCGAACTCGGGCTCAAGCCCGACGCGGACGCGTTCCACGCGCAGTGGATCGAGACCGCGCACGCGCTGAAGCACCCGGTCGTCGCGCCGTGACGGCACGCCAACCGGGACACGCGTGACCGGCCGCCCCGCGCATCGATCCTCCGGAAACGGAATCGATCGCGGGGCGGCGGTCGATACGCGTGCCGCGATGCCTTAACATGCAGCCTCACAATAAAACCTGAGAGAACTGCATCATGTCCGATCGCCTGTCGCGGCTTCGCGCCGCCCTCGGCGTGGCCGTCATTTCGGTCACGGCCGCCCCGCTCGTCGCATTCGCCGCCCCGCCCGCCCACTACGACATCTTCAACGCCGCGCTCTGCAAGCCGCCGTTCACGGCGGACCTGATGGACTCGATCTACAACACCGCGAAGGCGGCCGATCCGAAGCCGGACGAGTCGATGCTCGGCGCCGCCGTCTACCGCCTGCCGGAGCCGATCCGCCGCGACGGCTTCACGACGCAGCACGTGGTGTTCGTCAGTACCGGGATCGGCGTGCTCGTCGACGGCGAAGTCGCCGACCGGCTCGCCGAGCGCTACCAGCTCACGCTCGAGAAAGGCCACTTGCTCGGTGCGTCGTCGGTCGGCTATTCGCGCCGGCTGACCGTCCGCGGCCCGGGCGGCGCGCTGATCCTCGTGTCGGCCCGCCAGGGTCCGGCGCTGAAGGGCAAGACGCTGCTCGCCTGCGAAATGACGACCGAAGAAGACATCAAGGCGCTCGAACGGATGGAGAAGCACTAAGCCAACCGGCGGCACGCTCCGCCCTGCAGGCTGGCGTGCGCCGTCCGGCGCGCGCCAGCGCCCCCTGTCGCTACAATAGGCGCCATGAACGCCCCCACCTCCTCCGACACGCCCGAATCCGGCGACGCGCACATCGCGCGCAACCGGCTCGAGGCCCATCTGGACGCCGCGCCGCGCGCGTGGCCGCTCGACATCGTCGCCGCCACCGGCTCGACCAACGCCGACGTCGCGACGCGGCTCAAGGCGCTGCCGCGCAACGCAAAGGCGCTGCCCGCGCCGCTCGTGCGCGTCGCGTTCGAGCAGACGGCCGGCCGCGGCCGCCAGGGCCGGCCGTGGTTCGCGCAGCCCGGCAATGCGCTGCTGTGCTCGGTCGGCTGCATCGTGCCGCGCCCCGTGGACGCGCTCGGCGGCCTCAGCATCGCGATCGGCGTCGCGCTCGCCGAAGGGCTGGCCGCGCTGCCGCTCGACGCCCGCTCGCGCGTCGCGCTCAAATGGCCGAACGACCTGCTGCTGACGGCCACCGATGACGGCGCGCCGCGCATCGTCGGCAAGCTCGCCGGGATCCTGATCGAAACCGTCTGGACCACCGCCGACGCCACCGCCGTCGTGATCGGCTTCGGCATCAACGTGCGCGGCGCGGACGCCGTCGCCGCGCAGGTCGATGCGCTGCGTGCGCGCGAAGCGACACTCGCGAGCGGGCTGCCGCCCGCCGCGCTGTCGATCGCGTGCGCGTCGGCCAACCTCACCGATACGCTCGCCGCGTCGCTGAACGCGCTCACGCCCGCGCTCGCGCAGTTCGGCACCGACGGCCTCGCGCCGTTCCTGCCGCGCTGGCACGCGCTGCACGCGTACGCGGGCCGCGAAGTCGTGCTGCTCGAACAGGGCGTCGAACGCGCGCGCGGCATCGCGACGGGCATCGATGCGACCGGGCAGCTGCTGCTCGACACGCCGAACGGCGTGCAGACGATCGCGGCCGGCGACGTGTCGCTGCGCGAAGCGCAATGAGCGAGCCGCACCTGCTGATCGACGCCGGCAACAGCCGGATCAAGTGGGCGCTCGCCGACGCGCAGCGCACGCTCGTCGACACGGGCGCGTTCGGCCACACGCGCGACGGCGGCGCCGATCCCGACTGGTCGCACCTGCCGCAGCCGCGCGGCGCCTGGATCTCGAACGTCGCGGGCGCCGATGCGGCCGCGCGGATCGACGCACTGCTCGACGCGCGCTGGCCCGGCCTGCCGCGCACGACGATCCGCTCGCGGCCCGCGCAATGCGGCGTGACGAACGGCTATACGACGCCCGAACAGCTCGGCAGCGATCGCTGGGCCGGCCTGATCGGCGCGCACGCGGCGTTTCCGGGCGAGCATCTGCTGATCGTGACGCTCGGCACCGCGACGACGCTCGAGGCGCTGCGCGCGGACGGCCGCTTCACGGGCGGCTTGATCGCCCCTGGCTGGGCGCTGATGATGCGCGCGCTCGGCACGCACACCGCGCAGTTGCCGACGCTGACCACCGACGTCGCGAGCGGCCTGCTGGCGGGCGGGCAGGCCGAACCGTTCCAGGTCGATACGCCGCGCTCGCTGTCGGCCGGCTGCCTGTATGCGCAGGCCGGGCTGATCGAACGCGCATCGCGCGACCTCGCCGAAGCATGGCAGGCCCCCGTGCGGCTCGTGCTGGCCGGCGGAGCAGCGGACGACGTCGCACGTGCGCTGACGGTCCCGCATACACGGCACGATGGGCTGATCCTGTCCGGGCTCGCGCTGATCGCGGCCGAAGCCGCGCAGGATTGACGAAAAAACGCCGGCATCACGCCGGTGCGTGGTGACGCGGTAGGCGCGGGGCGGCGGCAACCGCCCGCGCGCTCGATCGGCGCAAGCCATGAAAAAGCCGGCCATGCGGCCGGCTCGACTGAATGACGCGAACGACGTGAACGACGTCGATAACGACAAGGAGTTTCGACGATGCTGCGCTGGCTGATCGCTGTTCTCTTTCTCGCCAACATGCTCGCGTTCGTGGTGGCGCGCGGCGTGTTCGGGCCGCTGCCGTCGGCCGGCCCGCGCGAACCCGGCGTGCTGTCGCGGCAGGTACGGCCCGATGCGCTGCGCGTGACGCCGCTCGCGCAGGCGACCGACCAACCCGTCATCGGCGGCCCGATCGCGCCGCCGGCCGTCACGACCGCACCGCTCGCGGCGTCCGCGCCCTGACGGCGCCGGGCCGCGCTCAGGACTGCTGCGCGCGCACCTTCTTCAGCAACGCGGTGGTCGAGCGATCGTGCTCGAACGGAATCGCCAGCGCACGGCCGCCCCAGCCGCGCACGAGCGCCGATTCCGGCAGCGCATCCATGTCGTAGTCGCCGCCCTTCACGAGGATGTCCGGACGGACGGCCTCGATCAGCGACACGGGCGTCTGTTCCCCGAACGTCACGACCCAGTCGACGCTTTCCAGCGCCGCGAGCAGTGCCGCGCGGTCCTCTTCGCGATTGATCGGCCGGTCGTCGCCCTTGCCGAGCATGCGCACCGACGCGTCGCTGTTCACACCGACGATCAGGCACGCGCCGAGCGCTTTCGCGTCGGCGAGATACGTGACGTGGCCGCGGTGCAGGATGTCGAATACCCCGTTGGTGAACACGACGGGCGACGGCAGCGACGCGCGCAGCGCGACGAGGGCATCACGGGTGGTCAGCTTGCGTTCGAAGGTAGCGGACATGGTGGCGGTCGGACGGAATGAACAACGGCGCGCGCGGCGGCGGCGCCAGATAAAAAGCCCGCCGGGCTGGCCAGGCGGGCTTCTTGCAACGGTTGCGACACGGCACCGCGCGGCCGGCGCGCTTCACGCCGGCGGCGGCACCTGCCGGCCTCAGGCCGGCTGCGCGGCCGACGACGAGCCGCTTTCGGACTGCAGGCGGCCGGTGACTTCCTTGCGGTAGCGGTTCAGTTCCTGCGCGGTCGCGAACGTGCGCTCGAACAGGATCGACAGGTTGTGCAGGATCCGCTCGACGACCTTCTTTTCCCACTCGCCGTCGAACCGGATCTGCTCGTCGAGCCAGCGCTCGAGCCATTCCGGATCGGGCAGGCGCGACTGCACGGTGTCGCGCGGGAACAGCGCCTGGTTCACGTGCAGGTTGGTCGGGTGCAGCGGCTTCTCGGTGCGGCGCGCCGACGCCATCAGCACGCCGATCTTCGCGAACGCGGCACGGGCGACGTCGCCGCAGTTGTTCAGCGCCTTCTTCATGTAGCGCAGGTAGGCGCCGCCGTGACGTGCCTCATCGCGCGAGATCGTTTCGTAGATCTGCTTGATGACGGGCTCGGTGTGCCAGTCGGCCGCGCAGCGATACCAGTGGTTCAGGCGGATCTCGCCGCAGAAGTGCAGCATCAGCGTCTCGAGCGGCGGCGCCGGGTCGAACTGGAAGCGCACCGCGTGCAGTTCCTCTTCGGTCGGCACCATTTCCGGCTTGAAGCGGCGCAGGTATTCCATCAGCACGAGCGAATGCTTCTGCTCTTCGAAGAACCACACGCTCATGAACGCGGAAAAGTCGCTGTCGTGCTGGTTGTCGCGCAGGAACATTTCCGTCGCGGGCAGCGCCGACCATTCGGTGATCGCGTTCATCTTGATCGTCTTCGCCTGCTCGTCGGTGAGCAGCGAAGCGTCGAACTTGTCCCACGGAATGTCCTTCTCCATGTCCCAGCGGACGGCTTCGAGCGACCTGTAAAGTTCCGGATAAAGCATCGTGTTCATGATGGTCCCACCCCTGTTCTGCGCAATGCGACTTCTCTAAACGTGACTGTTGCCGCGCCAGCGCGCCGAAGCGCGCTTTTTGCAGCCAAGACTCTAATTTTACGCGGGAAACCGACCCGCCGGACGCTGATTCCTCGTCCGGCAGCCGGGCGGCCGCGTCGCCGCCGTTGGGCACGCCGCAGCCACGCTCCGTTCCCACGGATCCGGCCACGCTTGCCTGAGTTGGGGGCCGGCGCTGGCCGGCTCGTTGGCGCGCCCGTCCCCTGCCCCAGGCGGGTTCCCCGGAGGGTCCCGTGCGGATGCCGGATCGGCGGGCTGCTCGATATGGTGTATACGGCGGCGGCCATGATAGCACGCGTGCATGACGGTTCCGAGACGCCTGCCCGGTCGCGCGCCGCCCACCGCGGTGCGGCGATCGGTCGCGGCCAACCGTCGCGAAAACGCAACCTTACATTCCGCTACGCGTGTCAGACCCGTATTTCGCCGGTGGCGAGGCCGTCTTCCGGCGGCGTGCCGGCCGCCGGCCTGCTGCTGCCGTCCGCCTGCGCGATCCAGCCGGCCAGCGTGTCGCGCTGCGCGCGGCCGTCGACGTAGCCGAGCTCGATCAGTTCGCGCGTGAACGCCTCCTCGAACAGCAGGTAGCTCGCAAACGACGCACCGGCCGGCTGGCTGCCGCCGATCGCGCCGAGCAGCCCGCGCATCGTCGCGGGCATCTGCTTCAGGTGCTTCGCGGCAATCAGCTCGATGCGCTCGGACGGCGCGATCGCGAGCACGTCGACGTGCCGCCAGCCGCTGTCGACCTCGACCTGGTGCGGCAGGTGCTCGATCATCCGGTTGATGTGCTCGATGCGTTCGATGTCCGAGCCGATCGAGTCGAGGAACACGCTCGCGAGCACCTGCTGGCCGATCTGCGCGAGCGTCGGGTAGCCGCGCACCAGCCCGGCGCCGTTCGCGGCCGGGATCTCGGGCCGCGGGTCGGCCGCGCCGACGACGACGATCCGGTCCGCGCCGAAGTGGATGGCCGGCGACAGCGGCGCGATCTGCCGGATCGAGCCGTCGCCGAAGTATTCGATCTGCCCGTCGAGCACGAGCGGCACGGCCGGGAACACGAACGGGATGGCCGACGACGCGAGCAGGTGCGACGCCGACAGGTCGACGAGCCGCGCGGTGCGCTGCGCGCGCCGCCACGCCTGGATCGGCTGCGCCGCCTGGTAGAACGTCAGGTGCCGGCCGCTCGAATAGCTGAGCGCGGTGACCGAAAGCGCATGCAGCAGGCGCGCCTCGAGCATCTGCTCGATCCGGTGGAAGCTCAGCTCGCGCTGCAGCAGGTGCGCGAGCGGCGTGTTGTCGAGCAGCCCGCGCGGCGAGCGGCGGGCCGCCCAGCCGAAGGTCATCGCCGCGAGCCAGCGTGCGCCGGCGGCCGCGATGCCGAGCCAGTCGCTGCGATACACGTAATCGGCACGCAGCGGCTCCCAGAACTCGAGCAGGCGCCGCACGCCGTGAGAGAAATCGTCCGCGTGGCTCGCGATCGACGTCGCGTTGATCGCGCCGGCCGACGAGCCGCACACGACCGCGAACGGCAACGTGTGCCGCTGCGGATCGGCTTCGCGCGCGATCTCGGCCAGCGCCTTCAGCACGCCGACCTGGTAGGCGGCACGCGCGCCGCCTCCCATCAGAACGAGCGCGAGCCGCATGATCGACCTGCTACCTGCGCCGCGTCACGTCGAGCGCTTCGGCGGACGCGTTTCGGGCGACGACGCGGCGGCGGCGCGCGCCGCGGCCGAACCGGACGGCTTCGCGCGCTTCGCCGCGGGCTTGCGCGGCGCGGCGGCGGCCGGTGCCGGCTTCGCGGCGGCCGGCTCCGGCGCGGCGGCCGCGTCCGGCTGCGCGTCGCCGGGCGCCGCAGGCTGCATGCCCGGCTGCGCCATCGCGAGGCTCGCGAGCTGGTTGAACTGCGACTGCAGCAGGTTCCACCAGCCGGACGGATCGAACGCCTGCTGGGCGTCGCCGGCGGCTGCATCGGCGGCATCCGGCGCCGGCGATGCGTCGCCGGACGGCGCGGCCTTCGCCGCCTGCGCGGCGGCGACGGCCGCTTCCTCGGCCGCCGACATCGAGCTTTGCGCGAACGCGCCGAACGCACGCAGCGTCGCGAGCGTCGCGCGCTGCACCTCGAGCGCCTGGATCGCGGACTGCAGCATCCCGAGGTTGAGCTTCAGCCACTGCTCGACCGCGCGCAGATCGGTGATCCGCTTGTCGAGTTCCTCGACGCTCGTGAGCGGCGACATCATGTCGGACATGCTCGACAGCGACGGCGGCAGCCCTGTCGTGGCGCCCGGAAACGACGTCATCCCGCCGAACGGCGACATCCGGATCATGTCCCACATGCGGTCCATCATGTCGGCGGGCTTGAAGCCGGCAAAGCCGGCGAAAGGGTTGGCGCCGGAGGCATCGGTCGTCATACGGGCATCCTGGTTGACTGGGGAAGCGAGGCGGCCGCCATGCGTCGCGCAGCCGCGCGTGGTTCGATCATAGCGCGCGTCAGAACGGCGCGTCGCCGGGGAACGCGGGCGGGCGCCGCTCGCGCAGCGAACGGATGCCTTCCTGCACGTCGGGCCCCGAGAAGCCCATGAATTCGAGCGCGAGCGACGTATCGAAGGTCGGCCCGGCCGAGCGCAGCCAGTTGTTCAGCGCGTACTTGGTCCAGCGGATCGCCGACTGCGAACCGTGCGCGAGCCGCTCGGCCACCTCGTACGCCTTCGGCAGCAGGTCGGCCGGCTCGACCGCGAGCGAGACCAGCCCGATTCGCTCGGCCTCCGCGCCGCTCACGGGCTCGCACAGCAGCAGGTAGTACTTCGCCTTCGCCATCCCGCACAGCAGCGGCCACACGATCGCCGCGTGATCGCCGGCCGCGACGCCGAGCCGCGTATGGCCGTCGATGATGCGCGCATCCTTCGCGGCGATCGAGATGTCGGCGAGCAGTCCGGCGACGAGCCCCGCGCCGACGGCCGGGCCATGCATCGCCGACACGATCGGCTTGCTGCAGTTGATCACGTTGTAGACGAGGTCGCGCGCTTCGCGCCACACGCGGGCGCGCACGTCGAAGTCGTTCGCCATGTCCTCGACCAGCGCGAGGTCGCCGCCCGCCGAAAAGCCCTTGCCTTCGCCGCGGATCACCGCGACGCGCGTGTCGGGATCGCGATCGACGTCGCGCCAGATGTCGGCGAGCTCGCGATGCATGCGCGCGTTCGCGGTCGCGAGGCCGCTGCGGTTCGCGCCCTCGCCGCTCATCACGATGTCGAGCACGCCGTGGTCGCGGCGCGTCACCTTCAGTGCTTCGTAACCGCCGTACGCGGCGAGATCGGCCATGTGCCGCTCCTTGTTCGAGGCTCTTGAATCGAGTGTAGCCAAGCCCGCGCGGTCAAACATCAGGCGAAACCCGGCGCGCGGGCCGGAGCCGGGTTTCGCGGTGGCGTGGCGTGCGCCGCGCGGCTTACGCGGTGCCGTCGGGCGGCGCGACCGACTGCTCGATCGCGCCGAAGATCGACTTGCCGGCCGCGTCGAACATTTCGATGCGCACCGTATCGCCATAGCGCATGAATTCGGTCTGCGGCGCGCCGTGCTCGATCGTCTCGAGGCAGCGCTTCTCGGCGATGCAGCAGTAACCGCGCTTCGCGTCCTTGTTCGACACCGTGCCCGAACCGACGATCGAGCCGGCACGCAGGTTGCGCGTCTTCGCCGCGTGCGCGACCAGCTGGCCGAAGTGGAACACCATGTCGGTGCCCGCATCGGGCTGGCCGACCTTCCTGCCGTTCCAGTGGACGATCATCGGCCGGTGCACGCGGCCTTCGCGCCATTCGTCGCCGAGCTCGTCGGGCGTCACGGCAACCGGCGCGAACGCGGTGGCCGGCTTGCTCTGGAAGAAACCGAAGCCCTTCGCGAGTTCGGCCGGGATCAGGTTGCGCAGCGACACGTCGTTCACCAGCGTGACGAGCCGCACGGCCTTCAGCGCGGCGTCGGGCGATGCGCTCATCGGCACGTCGCCGGTGATCACCGCGACTTCCGCCTCGAAATCGATGCCCCATTCCTCCGACGGGCACACGACGTCGTCGCGCGGCCCCAGGAAATCGTCGCTGCCGCCCTGGTACATCAGCGGATCGGTCCAGAACTCGGGCGGCATCTCCGCGCCGCGCGCACGGCGCACGAGCTCGACGTGGTTCACGTAGGCGGAGCCGTCGGCCCACTGGAACGCGCGCGGCAGCGGCGCCATGCAGTTGGCCGGGTCGAACGCGAACGTATTGCGCGCGCGGCCGTGGTTCAGCGCGTCGTACAGGTCGCGCAGCTGCGGTGCGTAGAACGCCCAGTCGTCGAGGACGCGCTGCAGCGTCGGCGCGATCGCGTCGGCGATCGCCGCGGTGTGCAGGTCGCGCGACACGACGATCAGCTGGCCGTCGCGCGTGCCGTCCTTCAGCGAAGCAAGTTTCATAAGGGGGACTCTGCCGTTGTAGTGACGATGGAGGGAATCTATTTTACGATGGTGAATCCACGCGGCGCGCGGCGATCGCGCGTGCCGTTTTCACCCCGATTCCTGCCGCATTTTCGCGCACCCGTTGCCCATGCCCGCCAACCCGCTTCCCGACGACGATCTCGCCGACTCCGACACCGACGACGCCGCCTCCGGCGAGAACGGCGAGAAGGTCCGTTCCGGCATCCAGTCGATCGAGGTCGGCTTCCGCCTGCTCGACGTGCTGACGAGCGAGCCGCGCGCAATGATGCTGCGCGATCTCGCGCAGCGCGCGGGCATGAGTCCTGCGAAGGCGCACCGCTACCTCGTCAGCTTCTCGCGGCTCGGCGTCGTGTCGCAGGACCCCGTCTCCGGGCGCTACGAGCTCGGCGGCTTCGCGTTGCAGATGGGGCTCGCGCGGCTCGCGCGCGTCGACGGCGTGAAGCTCGCGCGGATCGCGCTGACCGAATTCCGCGACCGCCTCGATCAGACGGTCGGCATCGCGGTGTGGGGCAACCAGGGGCCGACGATCGTGCACTGGATGGAATCGAGCCATCCGGCGAAGGCGTCGCTGAAGCTCGGCGACGTGATGCCGCTGCTCGGCTCGGCCACCGGCCTGCTGTTCGCCGCGTACCTGCCGCGCAGCAAGACCGCCGCGATGCTCGAGCGCGAACTCGCCGATACGCGCCGCTCGCCGCACCACGGCGGCCCGCGCACGCTCGACGAGGTCGACGCGGTGCTTGCCGACGTGCGCCGGCACGAAGCCGCGCGCGTCGAAGGGATGCTGCTGCCGACGATCCACGCGTTCTGCATGCCGGTATTCGACGCGGTCGGCGAACTCGCGCTCGCGATCGTCGCGCTCGGCCAGGAAGGCTCGTTCGACATCGCATGGGGCGGCGAGATCGACTCCGCGCTGCGCGCATGCGCGCAGAAACTGTCTTACGAACTCGGCTATAGTCCCGACGCGCGCGACGCCTGACGCACCGGATTCACCGCACGTCACGCCGCGCGAACGCACGGCGCATCCGACGGTCCGATTCCTGTGGCGCGCCGTGCGCCCGACGTCACGCGACCGCCCGATCCTGTTCCGATGCCCATGCCGCCTGCCGACATCCGCCCGAGTCACGCCCTGCCCCGCCGCTGGCTGCGCGTGGCCGTCGCGCTCGTCGTCGTGCTGGTGCTGCACGTGCTGGCGGCGTTCTGGCTGATGCGCAACCGCGATGCGTTCACGCCGCCGCCGGCCGAGATCCCCGTCCAGATCGAGCTGCTGAAAGCGCAGCCGATCGAGCGCCAGCCGGCACCGCCCGAGCCAAAACCGGCCGAGCGGCCGGCCGCACCTGCGCCGGCCGCACCCAGGGCTGCCGCGCCGAAGCCGGCGCCGTCGCCCGAGCCGGTCCTCACGTCGACGCAGACGGCCGAGCACGGCGAACCGCCGGCTGCCGCATCCGCTGCGAGCGGCGTACCGGGCGCATCCGGCGCATCGGATGCGCATGCCGCGTCGGCCGCCGGCGCCAGCAGCGCCGCCACGCCAGGCCCCGCGACAAGCGGCGTGAAGTTCGCCGCGCCGCCGTCCGGCGACCTCCAGTACGACACGTTCTACAACGGGATGCAGAACATGATCGGCACGATCCGCTGGCGCACCGACGGGCATACGTACGACCTGTCGGTGTCGATGCCCGTGCCGTTCGTCGGCCCGTTCACCTATCGCAGCGAAGGCCGCATCGACGCGTTCGGCGTCGCGCCCGACCGTTACGTCGAGAAGCGCGGCAAGCGGCCGGAAGACATCGCGATCTTCAACCGCGAGATCCACCAGGTCGTGTTCACGCGCACGCCGAACAACGCGCCGCTGCCCGACGGCGTGCAGGACCGCTTCAGCATGCTGATGCAGCTGTCGGGGCTCGTGCGCGGCAATCCGTCCGCGTACAGGCCGGGCGTCACGCAGCAGTTCTTCGTGATCGACAACAACAGCGGCGAGGCCTGGCCGATCGCCGTGATCGGCGACGAGCAGGTGCAGACGCAGGCCGGCATCATCGAGGCGCGGCACTTCATGCGCCTGCCGCGCCGCGACGGCGACACGCGCCGCATCGACATGTGGCTCGCGCCGTCGCTCGGCTGGCTGCCCGCGCGGCTCATGCAGACCGAGCCGAACGGCGCGCAGATCGAGCTACTATGGCATGGTCGGCTTGCGGCACCGGAGGCGCCTGCCGACGCCGCGCCGACAGGCGGTGCCACGAATGCGCCCGACGGTGCAACGCCACCCGATGCATCGGCCGCACCGTCGACGGAACCGGCACAACCCGCGCCGCCGGCGACCGGGCAACCGCCTGCATCGCCGGCTGTCACACAGTGAACGCGCACGATTCGGCAATTTCGACCGACTACAGATTTCCGTGAAATGGCCGATGACACTCTTTAACAACTATTTCCGTCCACCGGCAGACAATAAGAAACGTTTCATAGACATCGGCTTCTAACCGATACACCCCAGCAGACGGGAACGGGGTGTGCAGCGCAAGCCCCTTGAAACCGGCAAGGCTCGCCCCACCTAGGGGACAACAAGGCCAGATGCCACTGCGAAGAGGAGTGCCGCCATGCAAATGATCTACAACAGCCCCAACTACTGCGTCGTCGAATTTGCGCCGCAGGCCGGCCATCATCTGATGAATGCCGGCGGATACGAAATCGTCGACAAGAACGCGCAGCGCGAGATCTTCATCGACGGCGAACTTGCCGAACGATTCCGCGCGCACGTGAAGCAGCTGATCGAGGATGAGCCGTCGCTCGACGAAGTCGACGAATTCCTCGGACAATTCGACAGCCTGATGATGATGCCCGTCGTGCTGCACTGACGACCGGCAGCCCGGCGCCTCGTGCGGCCGGGCCATTCGCCGCGCACCGACGCGGCGCCGCGAGCACTCCGATCACGCCCCCGCCCGGTTCGCCGGCGGGGGTTTTCATTTGGCGGCCGGCCAATGCGGCGCAAGGCCGGGCGGCACCCAGGCGCACCGGCTACAATGGCGGTTTTCCCGTCTTCGCCGGTCTTTCGCCCATGTCTGCGACTCCTCTCGCCGCTTCCGCCCCGCTCGACGCGCCCTATACGCGCGGCGCCGCCCTGCCCGCGCTGCTGAAATCGCGCATCCTGATCCTCGACGGCGCGATGGGCACGATGATCCAGCGCTACAAGCTCGACGAAGCCGCGTATCGCGGCGAGCGCTTCAAGGATTTCCCGCGCGACATCAAGGGCAACAACGAGCTGCTGTCGCTCACGCAGCCGCAGATCATCCGCGAGATCCACGACCAGTACTTCGCGGCCGGCGCCGACATCGTCGAGACCAACACGTTCGGCGCGACGACCGTCGCGCAGGCCGACTACGGGATGGAAGATCTGGTCGTCGAGATGAACGTCGAATCGGCAAAGCTCGCGCGCGAATCGGCCGCGAAATACGCGACGCCGGACAAGCCGCGCTTCGTCGCCGGCGCGATCGGCCCGACGCCGAAGACGGCCAGCATCTCGCCGGACGTCAACGATCCGGGCGCGCGCAACGTCACGTTCGACGAGCTGCGCACGTCGTACTACCAGCAGGCGAAGGCGCTGCTCGACGGCGGCGTCGACCTGTTCCTCGTCGAGACGATCTTCGACACGCTGAACGCGAAGGCCGCGCTGTTCGCGCTCGACGAGCTGTTCGAGGACACCGGCGAACGCCTGCCGATCATGATCTCGGGCACCGTCACCGACGCATCGGGCCGGATCCTGTCGGGCCAGACGGTCGAGGCGTTCTGGAATTCGCTGCGCCACGCGAAGCCGCTCACGTTCGGCCTGAACTGCGCGCTCGGCGCGGCGCTGATGCGCCCGTACATCGCCGAGCTCGCGAAGCTGTGCGACACCTACGTGTCGTGCTACCCGAACGCGGGCCTGCCGAACCCGATGAGCGACACGGGCTTCGACGAAACGCCCGACGTCACGTCGGGCCTGCTGAAGGAATTCGCGCAGGCCGGCCTCGTGAACCTCGCGGGCGGCTGCTGCGGCACGACGCCCGAACACATCGCCGAAATCGCGAAGGCGCTCGCCGACGTGAAGCCGCGCCGCTGGCCGAACCAGTACAGCGACAACGCCTGACCCGACCGCCCCACGCCCTTCACCAAAAGAATCCGCACCGCCATGACCGATCACATGATGCGCCTTGCCGGCCTCGAGCCGTTCAACGTCACGTCCGGGACGCTCTTCATCAACGTCGGTGAACGCACCAACGTCACCGGCTCGAAGGCGTTCGCACGGATGATCCTCAACGGCCAGTTCGACGAGGCGCTCGCCGTCGCGCGCCAGCAGGTCGAGAACGGCGCGCAGGTGATCGACATCAACATGGACGAGGCGATGCTCGATTCGAAGGCGGCGATGGTGCGCTTCCTGAACCTGATCGCATCGGAGCCGGACATCGCGCGCGTGCCGATCATGATCGACTCGTCGAAGTGGGAAGTCATCGAAGCCGGCCTCAAGTGCGTGCAGGGCAAGGCGATCGTGAACTCGATCTCGCTGAAGGAAGGCGAGGACGCGTTCCGCCATCACGCGAACCTGATCCGCCGCTACGGCGCGGCCGCCGTCGTGATGGCGTTCGACGAAACGGGCCAGGCCGACACGTACGAACGCAAGACCGAGATCTGCAAGCGCTCGTACGACTTCCTCGTGAACGAAGTCGGCTTCCCGCCGGAAGACATCATCTTCGACCCGAACATCTTCGCGGTCGCGACCGGCATCGAGGAGCACAACAACTACGCGGTCGACTTCATCGAGGCGACCCGCTGGATCAAGCAGAACCTGCCGTACGCGAAGGTGAGCGGCGGCGTGTCGAACGTGTCGTTCTCGTTCCGCGGCAACGACCCGGTGCGCGAGGCGATCCACACCGTGTTCCTGTACCACGCGATCCAGGCCGGGATGGACATGGGCATCGTGAACGCGGGCCAGCTCGGCGTGTACGCCGATCTCGACGCCGAGCTGCGCGAGCGCGTCGAGGACGTGATCCTGAACCGCCGCGACGATTCCACCGACCGCCTGCTCGAGATCGCCGACAAGTTCAAGGCGGGGGGCGCGAAAAAGGAAGAGAACCTCGAGTGGCGCAACCAGCCGGTCGAGAAGCGGCTCTCGCATGCGCTGGTGCACGGCATCACGACCTTCATCGTCGAGGACACCGAGGAAGTGCGCGCGAAGATCGACGCGGCCGGCGGCCGTCCGATCAACGTGATCGAAGGCCCGCTGATGGACGGGATGAACATCGTCGGCGACCTGTTCGGCCAGGGCAAGATGTTCCTGCCGCAGGTCGTGAAGTCGGCGCGCGTGATGAAGCAGGCCGTCGCGCACCTGATCCCGTTCATCGAGGAAGAAAAGCGCCTGCTCGCGGAAGCGGGCGGCGACGTGCGCGCGAAGGGCAAGATCGTCATCGCGACCGTGAAGGGCGACGTGCACGACATCGGCAAGAACATCGTGTCGGTCGTGCTCCAGTGCAACAACTTCGAAGTCGTCAACATGGGCGTGATGGTCCCGTGCAACGAGATCCTCGCGAAGGCGAAGGTCGAGGGCGCGGACATCATCGGGCTGTCGGGCCTCATCACGCCGAGCCTCGAGGAAATGGCGTACGTCGCGTCCGAAATGCAGCGCGACGACTACTTCCGCGTGAAGAAGATCCCGCTGCTGATCGGCGGCGCGACGACGTCGCGCGTGCACACGGCCGTGAAGATCGCGCCGCACTACGAAGGCCCGGTCGTCTACGTGCCCGATGCATCGCGCTCGGTGTCGGTCGCGTCGAACCTGCTGTCCGACGAAGGCGCGGCGAAGTACCTCGACGAGCTGAAGTCCGACTACGAACGCATCCGCGACCAGCACGCGAACCGCAAGGCGCAGCCGATGGTCACGCTCGCCGAAGCGCGCGCGAACAAGACCAAGGTCGACTGGGCCGGCTACCAGCCGGTGAAGCCGAAGTTCATCGGCCGCCGCGTATTCAAGAACTACGACCTGGGCGAACTCGCGAACTACATCGACTGGGGCCCGTTCTTCCAGACCTGGGACCTCGCGGGCCCGTACCCGGCGATCCTGAACGACGAGATCGTCGGCGAATCGGCGCGGCGCGTGTTCTCCGACGCGAAGTCGATGCTCGCACGGCTCATCCAGGGCCGCTGGCTGACCGCGAGCGGCGTGCTTTCGCTGCTGCCCGCGAACACCGTCAACGACGACGACATCGAGATCTACCGCGACGAATCACGCTCGGAAGTGCTGCTCACGTGGCGCAACCTGCGCCAGCAGAGCGTGCGTCCGGTGGTCGACGGCGTGATGCGGCCGAACCGTTCGCTCGCCGACTTCATCGCGCCGAAGGAATCGGGCGTGGCCGACTACATCGGGATGTTCGCGGTGACGGCCGGCCTCGGCGTCGACGCGAAGGAAAAGCAGTTCGAAGCCGATCACGACGACTACAGCGCGATCATGCTGAAGGCGCTCGCCGACCGCTTCGCGGAAGCATTCGCCGAAGCGATGCACGCGCGTGTGCGCCGCGAGCTGTGGGGCTACGCGAGCGGCGAGACGCTCGACAACGACGCGCTGATCGCGGAAAAGTACGCGGGCATCCGCCCGGCGCCCGGCTACCCGGCCTGCCCCGATCACCTCGTGAAGCGCGACATGTTCGACGTGCTGCAGGCGGACGAGATCGGCATGAGCGTGACCGACTCGCTGGCGATGCTGCCGGCCGCGAGCGTGTCGGGCTTCTACCTCGCGCATCCGGACAGCCGCTATTTCTCGGTCGGCAAAATCGGGCAGGATCAGCTCGAGGATTACGCGCAGCGCATGGCGCTGTCGCTCGACGACGCGCGGCGCGCGCTCGCGCCGCAGCTCTGAGCGACGCGAACGGGCGGCCAGCCGCCCGTTTTGTCAGACAAAAGAAAAAGCCCGCTCGAAAGCGGGCTTTTTCTTGTCTTGCTCACCTTTCGAACTGCCGGGCAAGGAAGCTCAGAAGCCCCAGTGCACGTCGGCCGAACCGGCCTTCGCTTCGCGCAGCATCGTGAGGAACGGCGCGACGCGCTGTGCCAGGCTCGGCGGCACTTCGTGGTGCGCGTGGTCGGCTTCGTCCTCGTGGAAATGGCCGGCATGCTCGGCGCGTTCCTGCTTCGCCTGCGCAACGGCGCCTTCCAGCTTGGCGATCGCGTGGTCCAGCTCGTCGTGCGTAATCACACCGCGCTCGCCCAGCTGCTTGCCGACGAGACCCAGCACATACACGGCGAAATCCTTCAGCACGTCGAGATCCTGTGCCGCCTTGCTCTTGAACGTAATCATGACAATTCCCTTTTCATCTTGTTGTGCCTGCGCGGCGCGGTTGGGGAACGCCGGCAGACCGGCGCCCGGCCTCGCGGACGCGGGCCGCCTGAGCGGCATATTAGCACCTGTTAAAATTCTGCGATCCCTGAAACGCGCGCTTAAAAAGCGCGCCGGCGGGCCGGCGTTTCCGGCCGCCACCAACGAAGCCTTCTACCAGCATGCTGCCAGCACACAAACAGACCCTCGAAGCCCTGCTCGCGGATAGCGTCAAGCAGGTCGCACACGCGCTGAAAGGCGCCGACGGCGCGTCCGTCGCCCCGACCATCACGCTCGAGCGCCCGAAGGTCGCCGCGCACGGCGACGTCGCGTGCAACGTCGCGATGCAGCTCGCCAAGCCGCTCGGCACGAACCCGCGCCAGCTCGCCGAGCAGATCGTCGCCGCCCTCACCGCGCAGCCGGCCGCGCAAGGCCTCGTCGAAGCCGCCGAGATCGCCGGCCCCGGCTTCATCAACCTGCGCCTGTCGGCCGCCGCGAAGCAGGCGGTGATCGCCGCCGTGTTCGACCAGGGCCGCGCGTTCGGCACGTCGGATCGCGAGAAAGGCAAGCAAGTGTTGCTCGAATTCGTGTCGGCGAACCCGACCGGCCCGCTGCACGTCGGCCACGGCCGCCAGGCCGCGCTCGGCGACGTGCTCGCGAACGTGATCGCGAGCCAGGGCTACGCGGTGCACCGCGAGTTCTACTACAACGACGCAGGCGTGCAGATCGGCAACCTCGCGATCTCGACGCAGGCGCGCGCACGCGGCCTGAAGCCGGGCGACGCGGGCTGGCCGGAAGCCGCGTACAACGGCGAATACATCGCCGACATCGCGCGCGACTTCCTGAACGGCGAAACGGTCGCCGCGTCGGACGGCGAGCCGGTCAAGGGCACGGGCGACGTCGAGGATCTCGACGCGATCCGCAAGTTCGCGGTCACGTACCTGCGTCGCGAGCAGGACATGGACCTGCAGGCGTTCGGCGTGAAGTTCGACCAGTACTACCTCGAGTCGTCGCTGTACAGCGAAGGCCGCGTCGAGAAGACGGTCGACGCGCTGGTCAAGGCCGGCATGACCTACGAGCAGGACGGCGCACTGTGGCTGCGCACGACCGACGAAGGCGACGACAAGGATCGCGTGATGCGCAAGTCGGACGGCACGTACACGTACTTCGTGCCGGACGTCGCGTACCACGTGACGAAGTGGGAGCGCGGCTTCACGAAGGTGATCAACATCCAGGGCTCGGACCACCACGGCACGATCGCGCGCGTGCGCGCCGGGCTGCAGGGGCTTCACATCGGGATCCCGAAGGGCTATCCCGACTACGTGCTGCACAAGATGGTCACCGTGATGCGCGACGGCCAGGAAGTGAAGATCTCGAAGCGCGCGGGCAGCTACGTGACGGTGCGCGACCTGATCGAATGGTCGGGCGGCGCGGCGGCGGGCCAGGAAGCGGCGCCCGACCTGATCGACGAGGCAACCATCACGCGCGGCCGCGACGCGGTGCGTTTCTTCCTGATCTCGCGCAAGGCCGATACCGAGTTCGTGTTCGACATCGACCTCGCGCTGAAACAGAACGACGAAAACCCGGTCTATTACGTCCAGTACGCGCACGCGCGGATCTGCTCGGTGCTCAACGAACTGAAGTCGCGCTACAACGTCGACGCCTCGCAGCTGCCGGGCGCCGACCTGTCGCAACTGACGAGCGCGCAGGCGGCATCGCTGATGCAGAAGCTGGCCGAGTACCCGGACATGCTCACGCACGCGGCGAACGAGCTGGCGCCGCACGCGGTCGCGTTCTACCTGCGCGATCTCGCTGGCGAATTCCACTCGTTCTACAATGCGGAGCGCGTGCTGGTCGACGACGAAGCGCCGCGCAATGCGCGCGCCGCGCTCCTCGCCGCGACCCGGCAGGTGCTCGAGAACGGTCTGGCGGTGCTCGGCGTGTCCGCGCCCGCCAAGATGTAAGGATGTAAGCAGCCCGATCCGGGCAGCGAATGGCCGCGGCAGAAGCGCCTGCCGCGGCCCTTTCACGATTCTTTTTGCAGGTGACTCAAGCAATGGCACAACCACGCCGAACTTCGAAGCAATCGAAACAAGCCGGAGGGACATTTCTTGGAATCGTGCTGGGCCTGATCGTCGGCCTCGCGATCGCAGTGGTGGTGGCGCTCTACATCACGCGTTCGCCGTCGCCGTTCGTGTCGAAGGTCGCGCCGCCGCCGGCCGACAACGGCGCGAGCCAGCCGCAGCAGTTCGACCCGAACCGCGCGCTGCAGGGCAAGACGCCCGGCCAGCCGGTGCCGCAGGCCGCACAGCCCGCCCCGCCGAACACCGCGCCCGGCCAGGCCGCGAACCAGACCCAGGGCGGCCTGCTGCCCGAGCCGCAGATCGTCGAAGTGCCGCCGTCGGCCAACGGGTCGAGCGGTTCGAACACCACCGGCAGCTCGAGCAACACCACCGCGTCGAACAATACGTCGTCGGGCAATGGCGTCGCCGTCGCACCGAAGCCGGCCGACACCACGCCGCCGCCGAAGAAGACGCAACAGGCGCAGCAACAGCAGCAAGGCGGCGAGGACGACCTCGCCCGCTTCGCCGCGCAGAAGCAGGCGCAGCAGGCTGCCGCGCAAAAGCAGCAGCAACAGCAGCTGGCCGCGAACACGCCGAAGCCGACGTCATCCGCCACGGCCGCAGCCGCAGCGAAGCCGCCGACCGCAGCCGACGCGAACACCGGCTACTTCCTGCAGGTGGGCGCGTACAAGACCGAAGGCGACGCCGAGCAGCAGCGCGCGCGCCTCGGCTTCCAGGGCTTCGAGTCGAAGGTGTCGAAGCGCGATGTCAGCGGCGTGACCTATTTCCGCGTGCGCGTCGGCCCGTTCTCGAAGTTCGAGGATATGAACTCGGCCCGTCAGCGCCTGTCCGATGCAGGTGTCGACACGGCGGTGATCCGCTTCACGAAGCAGTAAGCCAACCGGCCGAGCCCACGCAGAACCCGTTACGTTCCGTAACCCGAGCAACTGATTCGACGTTCACAACATGAAAAAACTGCTTAGCACGCTCCTTCTGTCCCTGGGCCTGGCTGCCGGCCTCGCCCAGGCTTCGCCCGCCGCGCCGGTCGCCGGCAAGGACTTCGAGGTGATGAAGTCGCCGCAGCCGGCGTCCGCGCCGGCCGGCAAGGTCGAGGTGATCGAGTTCTTCTGGTACGGCTGCCCGCACTGCTACGAATTCGAGCCGACGATCGAGGCCTGGGTGAAGAAGCAGGGCAACAACATCGACTTCAAGCGCGTGCCGGTCGCATTCCGTGACGATTTCGTCCCGCACTCGAAGCTGTTCTACGCGGTGTCCGCGCTCGGCATCGCCGAGAAGGTCACGCCGGCGATCTTCAACGCGATCCACAAGCAGAAGAACTACCTGCTGACGCCGCAGGCGCAGGCCGACTTCCTGGCCACGCAGGGCGTCGACAAGAAGCAGTTCATGGACGCGTACAACTCGTTCAGCGTGCAGGGCGAAGTGAACCAGTCGGCCAAGCTGCTGAAGGACTACGCGATCGACGGCGTGCCGACGGTCGTCGTCCAGGGCAAGTACAAGACGGGCCCCGCTTACACGAACAGCATCCCGGGCACGGCCCAGGTGCTCGACTTCCTCGTGAAGCAGGTTCAGGACAAGAAGCTCTGATCCCCGTCCGCGCACCGGCATGACTACTCCGCTGAAGGTCTTCATCACCGGTGCGTCGAGCGGCCTCGGCCTCGCGATGGCCGAGGAATACGCCCGCCAGGGCGCCACGCTCGCCCTCGTCGCGCGACGCACCGATGCACTCGATGCGTTCGCGCGGCGATTCCCCAAGCTGACCATCTCCGTCTATTCCGCCGACGTGCGCGACGCCGATGCGCTCGCGACGGCCGCCGCGTCGTTCATCGCGACGCACGGCTGCCCCGACGTCGTGATCGCGAACGCGGGCATCAGCCAGGGCGCCGTCACGGGCCAGGGCGATCTCGCGACGTTCCGCGACGTGATGGACATCAACTACTACGGGATGGTCGCGACGTTCGAGCCGTTCGTCGGCCCGATGACGGCCGCGCGCCACGGCACGCTGGTCGGCGTCGCGAGCGTCGCCGGCGTACGCGGCCTGCCGGGCTCCGGCGCGTACAGCGCGTCGAAATCGGCTGCGATCAAGTATCTCGAAGCGCTGCGCGTCGAGCTGCGCCCGGCCGGCGTCGGCGTCGTGACGATCGCGCCCGGCTATATCCGCACGCCGATGACCGCGCACAACCCGTACCGGATGCCGTTCCTGATGGACGCCGACCGCTTCGCCGCACGCGCGGCGCAGGCGATCGCGCGGCAGCACGCGTTCCGCGTGATTCCATGGCAGATGGGCGTCGTCGCGAAGGTGCTGCACGTGCTGCCGCGCTGGCTGTACGACCGCCTGTTCGAAAAGGCACCGCGCAAGCCGAAGGCCGGCGCGCACTGACGGATTCGCCGAGGCGGCCCCGCGCGATGTGCGCCGGGCCGTATCGCCGCCGCCGACGCGCCGGTTTCGCGTCACCCTCCTCGGCGTCTTTGCCGCGCCGAGCCCCCTCGCCGCCCCCGGCCCCCCCCCTTCCGCCGCATCAACACCCGTTCCGTCGCGAACGCAGCCGTTTTTCGGTCAATTCGCAGCGTTCCGTCGCCTTTTTTCACGCGTCCCGCGCTTTGACGGTATGCTATTCGCCAGCCGCGCCGGCCCCGCCTGCTTCCGGGCCGCGCCCGCATCCCGTCACCCAGCAAAAAACACAAGCCACGTGGGAGATCCTATGCACGTCAAGCTGTTCGCGGCGGCCGCCGTTGCCGCCGCCCTCGCCGCCCCCGGCCTCGCCGCCGCCAAGCCGCTCACCGTCTGCACGGAATCGAGCCCGGACGGCTTCGACGTCGTGCAGTACAACTCGCTCGTCACGACCAACGCGTCGGCCGACGTGATCTTCAACACGCTCGTGTCCTACGACGAAGCCGCGAAGAAGGTCGTGCCCGCACTCGCCGACAAATGGGAAGCGAGCGCCGACGGCCTCACGTACACGTTCCACCTGCGCCCGAACGTCGCGTTCCAGACCACCGACTACTTCAAGCCGGGCCGCACGCTGAACGCGGACGACGTCGTGTTCACGTTCACGCGGATGCTCGACGATTCGAACCCGTGGCACAAGGTGGCCGGCGCGAGCGGCTTCCCGCACGCGCAGTCGATGGGCCTCGTGAAGCTCGTGAAGTCGGTCACGAAGGTCGACGACAGCACGGTGAAGTTCGTGCTGAACGAGCCGAACGCGACGTTCGTGCCGATCCTGACGATGGGCTTCGCGTCGATCTACTCGGCCGAATACGCGGACCAGCTGCTGAAGGCCGGCAAGCAGGCCGACCTGAACGCGAAGCCGGTCGGCACGGGCCCGTTCGTACTGAAGAGCTATACGAAGGACGCGCTGATCCGCTACGACGTGAACCCGACGTATTGGGGCACGAAGCCGAAGGTCGACCGGCTGATCTACGCGATCACGCCCGACCCGTCGGTGCGCCTGCAGAAGGTGAAGGCCGGCGAATGCCAGATCGCGCTGTCGCCGAAGCCGCAGGACGTGCTCGCCGCGAAGGGCGAAAGCGCGCTGAAGGTCGTGCAGACGCCCGCGTTCATGACCGCGTTCGTCGCGCTGAACTCGCAGAAGAAGCCGCTCGACAACGACAAGGTGCGCGAGGCGCTGAACCTCGCGTTCGATCGCGCGACCTACCTGAAGGTCGTGTTCGACAACACCGCGACGGCCGCGAACAACCCGTATCCGCCGAACACGTGGAGCTACGCGAAGGACGTCGCGCCGTATGCGTACGATCCCGCGAAGGCGAAGCAGCTGCTCGCGCAGGCCGGCTTCCCGAACGGCTTCTCGACGACGATCTGGACGCGCCCGACCGGCAGCGTGCTGAACCCGAACCCGAAGGTCGGCGCGGAGCTGCTGCAGGCCGACCTCGCGAAGATCGGCGTGAAGGCCGAGGTGAAAGTGATCGAATGGGGCGAGCTGATCAAGCAGGCGAAGCTCGGCCAGCATGACATGCTGTTCATGGGCTGGGCCGGCGACAACGGCGATCCGGACAACTACCTGTCGCCGCTGTTCAGCTGCAACGCGGTGAAGTCGGGCATCAACTTCGCGCGCTTCTGCGATGCGCAGCTCGACAAGCTGATCGCCGACGGCAAGTCGACGGCCGACCAGGCGAAGCGCGCGAAGCTGTACGAATCCGCGCAGAAGATCATCCACGACCAGGCGCTGTGGATCCCGCTCGGCTACCCGACTGCCGCGGCGCTGACGCGCACGAACGTGAGCGGTTATCACGTGAGTCCGTTCGGACGCCAGAACTTCACGACGGTCGCCGTGCAGTAACCGTGCGTGGCGCGCAAGCGACGGCGTGCGCGCCGCTCGCTTGCGGCCCGCGCGCTTCGCTTGCTACACTGCGCGCCTATTCCTCATACCGGACGCCAGCCAAAGTGAACAACTAAGCCTTCCCGAAATGTTTTCGCCGCCCGTGCCACGCATGCCGCGCGCGAAGGTCTTCACGCATTTTTGGAGGTGCTTATGGCTGCAGCCACGCCCACCGGCGCGCTCGTCGCGCTTCATCACGTTTCCTTCCGCTTCGACGACGGCGTCACGCTGTTCGATTCGCTCGACCTGTCCATCGATCGCACGCCGACCGGCATCGTCGGCCGCAACGGCATCGGCAAGAGCCTGCTCGCGCAACTGATCGCGGGCCGCCGTACGCCGAGCGCGGGGACGATCGAGCGGCACACGCCCGTCGTCTACGTCGCGCAGCAGCATGACGACGACGCAGCGGCCAGCCCGCGGACCGTCGCGCAGATCGCCGCGCTCGATGCGCCGCTCGGCGCGCTCGCGCGTCTCGCCAACGGCCGCGCGGAACCGCACGACTTCGACCTGATCGGCGATCGCTGGGATCTCGCGGAGCGGCTGCGCACGGCACTCGACGCGGCCGGCCTGCACGGCGTCCAGCCCGACACGCCTGCGCACGCGCTGAGCGGCGGCCAGCTCGCACGCGTCGCGCTGATCGGCGCGCTGCTGTCGGGCGCCGGCCTGCTCGTGCTCGACGAACCGACCAACCATCTCGACGCGCCGGGCCGCGCATGGCTGCATGCGGCGCTCGACGGCTGGCGCGGCGGCGTCGTCATCGTGAGCCACGATCGGGCGCTGCTCGCCGGCGTGCAGCGCATCGTCGAGCTGACGCCGCACGGCGCACGCTCGTACGGCGGCAACTACGCGCTCTACCGCGCGCAGCGCGACGCGGAACAGGATGCCGCGCAAGCAGCGCTCGACCATGCGCGTACCGAACGCGGGCGCGTGCGGCGCAGGCTCGAACTGGAACACGACACGATCCAGCGCCACGCGGCTGCGTCGCTGCGCGACGCGAAGACGGCCAACCTGTCGTCGATGGCGCGTCAGAGCCGCAAGGGGGCGGCGCGCAGCATCATGGGGCACGTCCGGCGTCATCAGGACGCGTTCAAGACGGTGCTCGACGCACGCGTGCAGCAGGCGGCCGCGCGCGTCGAAGCCGATGTGCCCGTGCTCGTGTCGCTGCCGGGCACCGAGGTGAGCGCACGCCGCCAGCTGTTCACGCTCGACCGCGCGCAGCTGCCGTGGCAAGCGGCCGGCGCTGCCGAGGCGATCACGTGGTCCGCGAGCGGCGCCGTGCGCGTCGCGCTGACGGGCCCGAACGGCTGCGGCAAATCGACGTTGCTGAGGATGCTAGCGGGCGAGCTCGCGCCGCGTTCGGGTGACTGCACGACACACGTGAGCGCCGCGTATCTCGACCAGCGGCTCGCGCTGCTCGATCCCGAACGCTCGATCGTCGAACAGTTGGGGCTGCTCGATACGCCGCTCGCCGAAGGCGACCTGCGCAGCCGTCTCGCGTTGTTGCAGCTCGACGCGACACGCGCGACGCAGCCCGCCCGGCAGCTGAGCGGCGGCGAACGGCTGAAGGCCGCGCTCGCATGCGCGTTGTGGCGCGGCACGCCCGCGCAGCTGTTGCTGCTCGACGAGCCGACCAATCACCTCGATCTCGAATCGGTGCGTGCGATCGAAGCCGCGCTGGCCGGCTTCCCGGGTGCGATCGTGGTCGCGTCGCACGACCCCGCGTTTCTCGCGGCGCTCGAACCGACGCACACGATGCAATGGCATCACGACGGGTGGCGCTACGAACCCGTCGTGTAACGACGACGCAGCGCGCTCAGCCGGCGGTGCGGAACCGCAGCACGCCGTCGTCGCCCTGCTCGCGCACGAGCTCGCCCGCGAGCCACAGCAGGTTCAGGTGCGCGAGCGCCTCGCCGAGCGCGAACGTCATCTGGTGGATGTCGAGCTCGCGGCGGCGGAACATGATCGGCACGATGTCGGCCGCGCTCATCGGCTTTTCCGCGCACGCGACGCGCACCTCCGCGAGCCGCGCGTCGTGGTGTTCGCGCAGTTGCACGATGCGCGTGCGCACGCCGCGGAACGGCTTGCCGTGCGACGGCAGCACGAGCGTGTCGGGCGCCATCGTCTCGTAGCGGCCGAGCGACTGCAGGTACAGCGCGAGCGGGTTCCCTTCCGGTTCGAGGTCGAACACGGACACGTTCGTCGAGATGCGCGGCAGCACCATGTCGCCGGAAATCAGCACGCCGTCCGCCTCGCTGTGCAGCGCGCAATGTTCAGGCGAATGGCCGAAGCCGGTGACGACGCGCCACGTGCGCGCGCCGATCGTCACCGCGTCGCCTTCGCGCAGGCGCCGGTAGCGCGGCGGCACGGCCGGCACGAGATCCGAGTAGTAGTTGCGGCGGTTGCGCAGCTTGTCGAGCGCGGCCGGATCGGTCAGCCCGTGGCGCGCGAAGTGATCGGCGGCGGCCGCGCCGCCCGCGTTCGAGCCGTTGCCGGCCGCCATCAGGCAGCCGAACATGTACTCGCCGAGCGTCATCCACAGCCGCACGTTCCAGCGGCCCTTTTCGCCGCCTTCGCACAGCCAGTTCGCGAGGCCGAAGTGATCGGGGTGGCAGTGCGTGACGAGCACGCGCAGCACCGGCAGGCCGTCGAGATGCGTGTCGAAGATCTGCTCCCAGTGCGTGCGGATCGCGTCCGACGCGATCCCGCAATCGACGATCGTCCAGCCGGCCTGCCCGTCGATCTCGTCGCGCAGCAGCCAGAGGTTGATGTGGTCGAGCGAGAACGGCAGCGGCATGCGCAGCCAGCGCACGCCGGGCGCGACCTCGAACGTGTCGCCCGCGGCGGGCAGCGTGTCGGCGAAGGGGTAGTCGAGTTGGTGTTCCAGTGCGTTCATCGGTGGGGCGTCTCGTCGTTATCTGTGCGAATGCACGCCGGCGGCAGGCACGGCGGGCGTTGCGTCGATTCTATCGCCGTCGCGCGAAACGCGTGCCCGGCGGCGGCCGGGCGATCAAAAAAAGTTCGTGCCAGAATCGGTTCCGTACCCGTATCTTTACGCGAAGATGCACCGAACGGCACGCAACGGCGAACAACGCGCCGATTGACGGCTGCTGGCGCGCCACCCCGAAAGTCATTGAAACGCCGACTTGGGCGCTAAAATGGCGAGTGCTTACAGCCCCTCCCGAACGAGCCTGCACGCGATGAATCACTTCCCCAAACTGCTGTCGTCGCAGATCGGTTTCGACGTCGCGCAGACGATGCTCGAATACTTCGATCGCCACTACCGGATCTTCCGTGAAGCGGCGGTCGAGGCGAAGACGCTGTACGAGCATGGCGACTGGCACGGGCTGCAGCGGCTCGCGCGCGAGCGGATCACGTCGTACGACGATCGCGTGCAGGAATGCGTCGAGGTGCTGGAAGACGAATACGACGCGGAGAACATCGACGACGAAGTGTGGCAACAGATCAAGCTGCACTACATCGGCCTGCTCACGTCGCACCGCCAGCCCGAGTGCGCGGAGACCTTCTTCAATTCGGTGTGCTGCAAGATCCTGCACCGCTCGTACTTCAGCAACGATTTCATCTTCGTGCGCCCGGCGATCTCGACCGAGTACCTGGAGAACGACGAACCGGCCGCGAAGCCGACCTACCGCGCGTACTACCCGGGCACCGACGGGCTCGCCAGCACGCTCGAGCGCATCGTCACGAACTTCCAGCTCGAACCGGCGTTCGAGGATCTCCCGCGCGACATCGGCTGCGTGATGCAGGCGATCGACGACGAATTCGGCCACTTCGACGAAGCGCCGAATTTCCAGATCCACGTGCTGTCGTCGCTGTTCTTCCGCAACAAGAGCGCGTACATCATCGGCCGCATCATCAACGCCGACCGCGTGCTGCCGTTCGCGGTGCCGATCCGCCACGTACGGCCGGGCGTGCTCGCGCTCGATACCGTGCTGCTGCGCCGCGACCTGCTGCAGATCATCTTCAGCTTCTCGCACTCGTACTTCCTCGTCGACATGGGCGTGCCGTCCGCGTACGTCGACTTCCTGTGCACGATCATGCCGGGCAAGCCGAAGGCCGAGATCTACACGTCGGTCGGCCTGCAGAAGCAGGGCAAGAACCTGTTCTACCGCGACCTGCTGCACCACCTGTCCCACTCGAGCGACCGCTTCATCATCGCGCCCGGGATCAAGGGCCTCGTGATGCTCGTGTTCACGCTGCCGTCGTTCCCGTACGTGTTCAAGATCATCAAGGACCACTTCCCGCCGCCGAAGGAAACGACGCGCGCGCAGATCATGGAGAAGTACCAGCTCGTGAAGCGCCACGACCGCCTCGGGCGGATGGCCGACACGCTCGAGTATTCGAGCGTCGCGCTGCCGCTCGCGCGGCTCGACCACGCGCTCGTGCGCGAGCTCGAGAAGGAAGTGCCGTCGCTGCTCGAATACGAGGACGACAATCTCGTGATCAAGCACCTGTACATCGAGCGCCGGATGACGCCGCTCAACCTGTACCTGCAGAACGGCAGCGACGCGGATGTCGAGCACGGCGTGAAGGAATACGGCAACGCGGTGAAGGAGCTGATGAAGGCGAACATCTTCCCCGGCGACATGCTGTACAAGAACTTCGGCGTCACGCGCCACGGCCGCGTCGTGTTCTACGACTACGACGAGATCGAGTACCTGACCGACTGCAACGTGCGTCGCGTGCCGCCGCCGCGCAACGAGGAAGACGAGCTGTCCGGCGAACCGTGGTATACCGTCGGCCCGCACGACATCTTTCCGGAGACCTACGGACCGTTCCTGCTCGGCGACCCGCGCGTGCGCGGCGTGTTCATGAAGCATCACGCGGACTTTTTCGATCCCGCGCTGTGGCAGGCGAGCAAGGACAAGCTGATGCAGGGCGAATTGCCCGATTTTTACCCGTACGACACGGCGCTGCGCTTCAGCGTGCGCTACCCCGCGCGCTTCGGCGCGACGGACCAGAACGACGGCGAAGGCAACGCGCAGCGCGCTGCCTGACGCCGGTGACACCGAACCCGATATCGACCCGATTTCCGCCAACGGAATCCACACCGATGAACACCCAAGACAATCCGCTTTCACATCTGTTCGACAACAACGAAGCCTGGGTCAAGCGCAAGCTCGAGGACGATCCGGAATTCTTCGCGCGTCTCGCCGACCAGCAGGCGCCGGAATATCTGTGGATCGGCTGCTCGGATTCGCGCGTGCCAGCGAACCAGATCATCGGCCTGCCGCCGGGCGAAGTATTCGTGCACCGCAACATCGCGAACGTCGTCGTGCACAGCGACCTGAACTGCCTGTCGGTGATCCAGTTCGCGGTCGACATCCTGCGCGTGAAGCACATCATGGTCGTCGGCCACTACGGCTGCTCGGGCGTGAACGCGGCGCTGCTCAACCGCCGCGTCGGCCTCGCGGACAACTGGCTGCATCACGTGCAGGACGTGCGCGAGCGCCACGCGGAGCTGCTCGACGGCTGGCCGGTCGGCGAAGCGCGCTATCGCCGCCTGATCGAGCTGAACGCGATCGAGCAGGTCGTCAACGTGTGCCGCACGACGATCGTCAACGACGCGTGGGCCCGCGGCCAGTCGCTCACCGTGCACGGGCTCGTGTACGGCGTGCACGACGGCCGGATGCGCAACCTCGGGATGGCCGTGTCGAACTTCGCAGCGCTCGACGAGACCTACAAGCGTTGCGTGGCCGCGCTCACCGCCGGCGGCGAGCATGCACCGGACAACGACATGATCGCGGCGGACGCCGCACGGCTCGAAAGCGTCGCGCAGGCGGTCGCCGCGACGCTGAAGCCGTGCGACGACGCAAAGTAACGCGGCATTCGCCTGGCGGCCGCTGCCACGTGGCCGCGGCACGTATCGAACGGATCTGACACCGGCACCGCCGCGGCGGCGCCCAGGAAAGGAGCGACGGGCATGAAAACCGTATTGATCGTCGGTGCATCGCGCGGCCTCGGCCGCGAATTCGTCCGGCAATACCGGCGCGACGGCTGGAACGTGATCGCGACCGCGCGCGACGACGCATCGCTCGACGCGCTGCGCGCGCTTGGTGCGCAGGCGCATGCGCTCGACATCGCGCAGCCCGAGCAGATCGCAGCGCTCGGCTGGAAGCTCGACGGCGAACGGCTCGATGCGGCCGTGCTCGTGTCGGGCGTGTACGGGCCGCGCACCGAAGGCGTCGAGACGATCACCGCCGAGGATTTCGACGCGGTGATGCATACGAACGTGCGCGGGCCGATGCAACTGCTGCCGATCCTGCTGCCGCTCGTCGAGGATGCGCGCGGCGTGCTGGCCGTCGTGTCGAGCCGGATGGGCAGCATCGCCGAGGCGACCGGCACGACCGGCTGGCTGTACCGCGCGAGCAAGGCCGCGCTGAACGACGCGCTGCGCATCGCGTCGCTGCAGACGCGCCATGCCGCGTGCATTGCGCTGCACCCCGGCTGGGTGCGCACCGACATGGGCGGCGCGCAGGCCGCGATCGACCCGGAAACCAGCGTGACCGGCATGCGCCGCGTGATCGCCGAATCCGGTTCGGACGTGTCGCAGGCCAACGGCCGCTTCTTCCAGTACGACGGCATCGAGCTGAGCTGGTGAGCCGAACCGACAACCGATCGTCGTTAATTCCCGTTTCGCATGATCTTGAACCGACCTGACGCGTGCCCGTGCGGCGGCGCGTCCCCCGCGCCCGCCGGCAAAGCGCCGGCGCCGCTCTATGCGGCCTGCTGCGGCCGCTTCATCGACGGCGGCGAAGCCGCGCCGACCGCGCTCGAGTTGATGCGTTCGCGGTACAGCGCGTACGTGCTCGGCGCGACCGGCTACCTGCGCGCGACCTGGGCCGCGCGCACCTGCCCGCCCGATCTCGATACCGACCCCGAAGCACCCGACGCGCCGCGCTGGCTCGGCCTCGCGGTCAAACGCCATGCGCCGCTCGACGAACGCCACGCGGAGGTGGAGTTCGTGGCCCGCTACAAGGTCGGCGGACGCGCTTACCGGCTCCACGAGACGAGCCGTTTCGAGCGCGACGAGCACGGTTTGTGGCGCTATGTCGACGGCGATGTAAGTGAACGCTGACAAATAGTTGCTGTGTCAGACGCCGGGTAATTCCCGCATTGCACAACCCGATTTTGTCGGGCTACGATGACCTCGAATTGGTCATGTTGCATGGCAGGGCTTACGAATGGCGTTCAGCAAGGTATTGGTGGGATGGATGGCGGCCTGTGCGCTGTCGGCCGCTCAGGCCGGTGCGCTGCCGAACGCAAATACGGGTGCGGGCACCAGCGGGTCGCTCGCCCATGCCGAGCGCTTCGATTACGGCAACTCGAACCTGCCGCAGGTCGCGGCCGATCTCAACGAACAGGTTCTCCGCATCCCGGCCGACGCGTCGGGCTCCGTCACGCTCGAGGCGACGCTCTTCAAGCCGGACGGCCCCGGCCCGTTCCCGCTCGTCGTCTTCAATCACGGCAAGAACACCGGCGACCTGCATCTGCAGCCGCGCAGCCGGCCGATCGCGTTCGCGCGCGAATTCGTGCGCCGCGGCTATGCGGTGATCGCGCCGAACCGCCAGGGCTTCGCCGGTTCCGGCGGCACGTACCAGCAGGAAGGCTGCAACGTCGGCAAGAACGGCCTCGCGCAGGCCGCCGACGTCGACGCGACGGTGCGCTACATGTCGCACCAGTCGTATGTCGACGCGTCGCGCATCGTCGTCGCCGGCACGTCGCACGGCGGCCTCGCATCGGTCGCGTACGGCACCGAAGCCGCACCGGGCGTGCGCGGCATCATCAACTTCTCGGGCGGCCTGCGCCAGGACCTGTGCGACGGCTGGCAGCGCAACCTCGTCGATGCGTTCGACCAGTACGGCGCACACACGGCCGTCCGCTCGCTGTGGCTGTACGGCGACAACGATTCGGTCTGGACGCCGGCGCTCGTCGCACAGATGCACGACGCGTACGTATCGCACGGCACGCAGGCGCAGTTCATCGATTTCGGCCGCTACAAGGACGACGCGCACCGGCTGATCGTCGATCGCGACGGCGTGCCCGTGTGGTGGCCGGCCGTCAACGCGTTCCTCGGGCAACTGAACCTGCCGACCTCGGTGCGCTATGCGGTCGCGAACCCGCATGAGCCGAAGGCCACCGGCTATGCGTCGATCGATGCGGTCAACGCGGTGCCGTATGTCGACGAAGCCGGCCGCGAAGGCTATCGCCGCTTCCTGAACCAGCATCCGAGCCGCGCGTTCGCTGTGTCGTCGGAAGGCGCCTGGTCGTGGGCAGAGGGCGGCGACGACCCGATGGCGCTCGCACTCGACAACTGCGCGAAACAAGGCGCGGGCGCGTGCCGGCTGTACGCGGTCAACGACCGCGTCGTGTGGAACACGACGCAGACGGCCGACAACGGCGACGCCGACACGCGCGACACCGATACGCACGCACTGGCTTCGCGCTGACGCGCGGCGGGCCGTCCGCCGCGCCCTTTCCGCCTGATCCGGTTCCTCCTCCCGCTTTTCTTCTGCTCGCGGCTGCGCCATGGGCCGCCTCGCCGGCCGTTCCGGCCGCCCGTTTTCGCCCCTGATTCCGTAGACGATTCGACCGCTGCGTTGCAGGCGTGACATCACCCCTCGCCATCGCGCCCGCCTTCGAGCCCCGTTTTTCCCCGGTCATGCCGGCACGCGGCCCGCGATTTTTTTCTGTCAGGGGGGCTCACTCGAACGTCGTCATCTACGGCCATTTCCCCGCATCCGCCGCGTTCCGTTCCGAGCCCCCACGAACTGCGCCGAACTCCCTCCCGGCAAGGCTTTGCGGGGTTTGTAACCGCTAGTGCAACGTCCGGCGGAACACGCTAATCTCAGCGCGTTTCGTGTCCCGCCGCGCGGCATCCGTTCGATGCCGCGCGGTCGTTTTACCCCCCGGAGTCGCCTTGAGTACGCCAGCCACCGACGACTGGGTCGCGCGCAGCCTGCGCGCGGTCTGGCATCCCTGCACCCAGATGAAGCATCACGAGCGCCTGCCGCTCGTCCCCGTCGCGCGCGGCGCGGGCGTGTGGCTGGTCGACCGTGACGGCCGCCGCTACTTCGACGCGATCAGCTCGTGGTGGGTCAACCTGTTCGGCCATGCGAACCCGGACATCAACGCGGCGCTGAAGGACCAGCTCGACACGCTCGAGCACGCGATGCTCGCCGGCTGCACGCACGAGCCCGCGATCGAGCTCGCCGAGCGGCTGCACGCGCTCACCGCGCGCAACCTCGGCCATGCGTTCTTCGCGTCGGACGGCGCGTCGGCCGTCGAGATCGCGCTGAAGATGAGCTTCCACGCGTGGCGCAACCGCGGCCGCGCGAACAAGCAGGAATTCGTCTGCGTCGCGAACAGCTATCACGGCGAGACGATCGGCGCGCTCGGCGTGACCGACGTCGCGCTGTTCAAGGACGCATACGACCCGCTGATCCGTCATGCGCACGTCGTCGCGTCGCCCGATGCACGCGGCGCGCTGCCGGGCGAGACGGCGGCCGACGTCGCGGGCCGCGCGCTCGCGGACGTGCGGCGCCTGTTCGCCGAACGCGGCGACCGGATCGCCGCGCTGATCGTCGAGCCGCTCGTGCAGTGCGCGGCCGGCATGGCGATGCACGATCCGTCGTACGTGCGCGGGCTGCGCGCGCTGTGCGACGAATTCGGCGTGCACCTGATCGCCGACGAGATCGCGGTCGGCTGCGGCCGCACGGGCACCTTCTTCGCGTGCGAGCAGGCCGGCGTCTGGCCCGATTTCATGTGCCTGTCGAAAGGCATCAGCGGCGGCTACCTGCCGCTGTCGCTCGTGCTCACGCGCGACGACGTGTACGCGGCGTTCTACGACGACGACACGACGCGCGGCTTCCTGCACTCGCACTCGTACACCGGCAACCCGCTCGCATGCCGCGCGGCGGTCGCGACGCTCGACCTGTTCGCGCGCGACGACGTGCTCGCGGCCAACGCGCGCAAATCGGCGACGCTGCGCGCCGCGCTCGCCCCGCTCGACGCGCACCGCCAAGTGCGCCACCTGCGCGAATGCGGCACGCTGTTCGCATTCGACGTCGCGCTCGACGGCGACGCGGCGCGCGGCTTCTCGCGACGCTTCTTCGAACGCGCGCTGGAGCGCGAACTGCTGCTGCGCCCGATCGGCACGACCGTGTACCTGATGCCGCCGTACGTGATGAGCGACGACGACATCGCATGGCTCGCGCAGCGCACGCGCGACACGCTCGATGCGACGCTTGCGGAGGTCGCGCAATGACCGTGCCGCTGCTCGACACCCTGCAACGCGGCCTCGCCGATCTCGACGCGCAAGGGCTGCGCCGCGTGCGCCGCATCGCCGACACCGCATGCGACGCGCGCATGACCGTGAACGGCCGCGAGATCGTCGGCTTCGCGAGCAACGACTACCTCGGCCTCGCCGCGCATCCGGCGCTCGTCGCCGCATTCGCAGAAGGCGCGCAGCGCTACGGCTCCGGCAGCGGCGGCTCGCACCTGCTCGGCGGCCATTCGCGCGCGCACGCGACCCTCGAAGACGAACTCGCGGGCTTCGCGGGCGGCTTCTCCGACGCACCGCGCGCGCTGTACTTCAGCACCGGCTACATGGCGAACCTCGCCGCGATGACGGCGCTCGCCGGCAAGGGCGCGACGATCTTCTCCGACGCGCTGAACCACGCATCGCTGATCGACGGCATGCGGCTGTCGCGCGCGAACGTGCAGGTCTATCCGCACGCGGATACGGCCGCGCTCGCCGCACTGCTCGACGCATCCGATGCGGAAACGAAACTGATCGTCAGCGACACCGTGTTCAGCATGGATGGCGATGTCGCGCCGCTCGCCGAACTCGTCGCGCTGGCCGAGCGCCACGGCGCGTGGCTCGTCGTCGACGATGCGCACGGCTTCGGCGTGCTCGGCCCGCAGGGCCGCGGCGCGCTCGCGGCCGCCGCGCTGCGTTCGCCGCATCTCGTGTACGTCGGCACGCTCGGCAAGGCCGCCGGCGTCGCGGGCGCGTTCGTGATCGCGCACGAAACCGTGATCGAATGGCTGATCCAGCGCGCACGCAGCTACATCTTCACGACGGCCGCGCCGCCGGCCGTCGCGCATGCGGTATCGGCGAGCCTGAAGGTCATCGCCGGCGATGAAGGCGACGCGCGCCGCGCGCATCTCGCCGCGCTGATCGAACGCACGCGTGCGCTGCTGCGCACCACGCGCTGGCAGCCGGTCGACTCGCACACGGCCGTGCAGCCGCTCGTGATCGGCAGCAACGACGCGACGCTCACGGCAATGCGCGCGCTCGACGCGCACGGCCTGTGGGTGCCTGCGATCCGGCCGCCGACGGTGCCCGCCGGCACGTCGCGGCTGCGCGTGTCGCTGTCGGCCGCGCATTCGTTCGACGATCTCGCGCGGCTCGAAGCCGCATTGATCGAAGCCAGCGAGGCAACGGCATGAACACTGCCCCGCTCTCCGTTTTCGTCACCGGCACCGACACCGAAATCGGCAAGACCTTCGTGTCGGCCGCGATGCTGCACGGCTTTGCGCGGCACGGCCTGCGTGCTGCCGCGCTGAAGCCCGTCGCGGCCGGCGCGTACGAACGCGACGGCGTCTGGCGCAACGAGGATGCCGACCAGCTCGATGCCGCCGCGAACGTCGTGCTGCCGCCCGGGCTGCGCACGCCGTTCCTGCTGAAGGCGCCGGCCGCGCCGCATATCGTCGCCGCGCGGGAAGGCGTGACGCTCGACATCGACACGATCGTCGCGAGCCATCGCGAAGCGCTGACGCGCGCGGATATCGTCGTCGTCGAAGGCGCCGGCGGCTTCCGCGTGCCGATGAACGACACGCAGGACATGGCCGATCTCGCCGTCGCGCTCGGCGTGCCGGTCGTGCTCGTGGTCGGCGTGCGGCTCGGCTGCATCAACCACGCGCTGCTCACCGCCGACGCGATTGCCGCACGCGGCCTCAAGCTCGCTGGCTGGGTTGCGAACCACGTCGACCCGGCCATGTCGTTCCCCGACGAGAACATTGCAACGATGCGCGACTGGCTCGCGCGCGAGCACGGCGCACCGCTGCTCGGCCGCATTCCGCACATGAGTCCGGCCGCCCCCGAATCCGCAGCGGCGATGCTCGACATCGCCGCGCTCGTCGAGACGCTGCGCACCGCGCAGCATTGACCCAACCGATCCCCCAATCCCGCCCAGGACAGGAAACCGAAATGACCCAAGCCCAGACCGCCGCCGTGCAACCCGACGCGATTCCCGTGGCGGCACCGGCCCCGCAGCGCTGGCGCGTCGCCGACGTCGTCGCGCTGTTCGCACTGCCGTTCAACGACCTGCTCTTCCGCGCGCAGCAGGTGCATCGCGAGCATTTCGACGCGAACGCGGTGCAGCTGTCGACGCTGCTGTCGATCAAGACGGGCGGCTGCGAGGAAGATTGCGGCTACTGCTCGCAGTCGTCGCATCACGACACGGGCCTGAAGGCCGAGAAGCTGATGGACGTCGACACGGTGCTCGACGCCGCGCGCGCGGCGAAGGCGAACGGCGCGAGCCGCTTCTGCATGGGCGCCGCGTGGCGCAACCCGAAGGAGCGCCACATGCCGGCGCTGACCGAGATGGTGCGCGGCGTGAAGGAACTCGGCCTCGAGACCTGCATGACGCTCGGCATGCTCGAGGACGACCAGGCGCAGGAACTCGCGAACGCGGGCCTCGACTACTACAACCACAACCTCGACACGTCGCCGGAGTTCTACGGCCAGGTGATCTCGACGCGCACGTACCAGGACCGCCTCGACACGCTCGACCGCGTGCGCGACGCGGGCATCAACGTGTGCTGCGGCGGCATCATCGGGATGGGCGAATCGCGCCGCGAGCGCGCGGGCCTGATCTCGCAGCTCGCGAACCTGAACCCGTATCCGGATTCGGTGCCGATCAACAACCTCGTCGCGATCGAAGGCACGCCGCTCGAAGGCACCGCGCCGCTCGACCCGTTCGAGTTCGTGCGCACGATCGCCGTGGCGCGCATCACGATGCCGAAGGCCGTCGTGCGTCTGTCGGCCGGCCGCGAGCAGCTCGACGACGGGCTGCAGGCGATGTGCTTCCTCGCGGGCGCGAACTCGATGTTCTATGGCGACCAGCTGCTGACGACCAGCAACCCGCAATCGCAGAAGGACCGCGCGCTGTTCGAGCGCCTCGGCATCCGCGCGAGCGACGCGGACGCGATGTCGGCCAGCGCGTAAGCGGCATCAGCCGGCGGGCCGGGCCCGCCAACGGAAAAGCCGGGGCATGCCCCGGCTTTTTTTCACCCGATCGTCTGCACCGGGTTGCCCTTCGCGTCGCGGATCACCGTCTTCTCGACCCGCCAGCGCACGCCGTCGAGCCCGTCGATCGCATACTCGCCGGCGCGCGGCTTCAGCGTACGCGCCAGCGCCTGCACCGTCGCATCGGTCAGGCGCAGCGTCAGCGTGCCGTCTTCGTCGGTCACGGCGTTCGCGCCGCCGTGCACGAACCGCACCGCGCCGTCGTGACCGACCAGGCGGAACGGGCGGTCGAACGGCAGCCGCAACGGCAGCAACGCGACGAGCTCCTCGACCTGCCGCGCGCCGACGGTGATCTCGATCACGGGCGCGCGCAGCAGCCGCTTGCGTGTTTCCCATCCGAGCACGTCGGTGAACAGGTAGCCGCTCGCCGAGCCGTCGCGCTGCGTGCCGGCGTCGACCTGCTCGCGCACGTCCGCGCGTTCGAGCAGCGACGCGCGGCCGAGATCGGTCACCCAGAGCGGCATGTGCGGCAGAAACGCGTCGAGCAGCGCGCGCGTGCGCCAGCGCTTCGCGGCGCGCTCCTCGTCGAGCGTCAGCCCGACGACCTGCAGGAACGCGAGGCGGCCATGCGGCGTGTCGATCGCCGGCAGTTCCGGATCGAACGCGAACCCCATCGAACACAGCGCCGTGCCGGTATCGAGCGCGATCGGGCCGTTGGCCGTCATCCAGTGGCCGTCGTCGAACGCGTTGCCGCTCTGGAACACGTAGCGCGCGAGATTCTGCAGGAAGCTGAACACCCAGCGCGGCGGCTCCTCGTCGCCGGCCGCGCACGCGACGCGCATCGTCAGCTCGAACCCGAAGCCGCTGACGGCCGGATCGTCGGACTCCTTCGCATACAGCTCGCTCAGCCCGTACGTGACGAAATGCCAGTGCGGTACGGGCTCCGCGCGCTTCCATACGCTGATCCCGTCGAGCGGATCGGGGCCGCCGAGCCGCCACTTGACCAGCGTGCCGTAGTGCTTCGGCTCCTGGCCCGGATAGAGGCGCGCGAGCGCGCCGTCGATCGCGTCCCAGCCGGGCGCGGCGTCATCGTCCGCGCCGCCCTGCTCGTCGTGTGTTGCGTCGGTCATGGGGCCCTCTCTCGCGATTCATGCTCGGGTACGTGGTATCGGCGCGTGTGGCGGCCACGTCCGCCGTGGACGTCACACGTGTGCCGCCGCGCCGTCGAGCGCCGCACGCACACGCTCGACGCGTTGCTCGTCGACAGGCGCCAGCACCTCGCCGCGCGGCCGCACGCCCGAGCCGAAATGCACCGCGCGCACGCCCGTCGCAAGGACGAAATCGCCGACCGCGTCGATCGTCAGCCCCGAGCCGGCCAGCACCGTGCAGGTCGAACCGGCCGCCTGCCGCACCAGCCGCGTGATCGTCGCGGCCGCGTCGAGTACCGACGGATGGCCGCCCGACGTCAGCACGGACGTGACGGCCGGCACGCGCAGCAGCGCGTCGAACGCGGCGTTCAGATCGCGCGCGACGTCGAATGCACGGTGGAACGTGAGCGCACGGCCGTCCGCGGCGGCCGCGATGCGGGCCAGCGCGCCGAGATCGACGTCGCCGTGCGCGTCGAGCGCGCCGAACACGACACCGTTCGCGCCGGCCGCGACGGCTGCGCGCACGTCGCGCTCGATCACGCGCAGGTCGTCGGCGTCATAGACGAACGACCGGCTGTGCGGGCGCACGATCACGTTGACGGGAATCGGCACGGCGGCCACGACGGCCTCGATCAGGCCGACGCTCGGCGTCAGCCCGCCTTCGGTGATCGCCGTCACGAGCTCGAGGCGGTCGGCGCCCGCACGGGCGGCGGCCTTCGCGTCGCCGACGGTCGTGGCGATCACTTCGAGGAGGACGGAAGAAGCGGCGTTTCGGTTCATGGGCGGCCCGCGAATCGTCAGGACAATTCGCGCATCCTAGCCGAGCCGCGTGACGGACGCCAGCGTGCCGGCGGCCGCGCGCGTCAGCCGCGCCGCACGAGCCAGATGCCGGCCAGTGCCGACAACGCCGTCACCATGGCGCCGGGTGCGAACCGGAACATCCGTGCGTCGACGTGCGCGCCCTGCTGCTGCATCACGTCGACGATCCCCGGCGCCAGCAGCAGCGTCGCCCAGCCGATCGCCGCGAGCGCGGTAAGCGCGGTCGCGACGAGCAGTGCGATGCCCGCCCCGCGCGCGCGGGGCCGGAACGCACCGGCGAACGCGCCCACGGCCAGCAGCGCGGCCGACAACGCGAACAGCCCGGCGGCGAATACGGCCATCACGCCCGCATGGCCGATCCGCATGAACGCGACCATCTGCGCGGTGATCACGCACATGCCCGCGATCGCGAACAGCACGATCGCCAGCGCATTGCGCACGACGCTCATGCGGGCGTCTGGCGGAAATACGCGGTCGCGGGGCGCCGGAACAGCAGGTAGACGAACAGCGCGAACAGCAGGACGCCCGGAATCAGCACCGCGAGCATCGACGCCGGCATGTTGACCAGCGAGAACGCGATGCCGATCGCGAAGGTCACGATGTATGCCTTGCGCGACCATTCGCGGCCTTTCAGGATCGCGATGCCGATCACGACGTTCGCGACTTCGATGATCATGCTGATGCCGAACGTCGCCCAGACGGGCAGCAGGTAGTGCGACATCAGCGCCTGGGTGGTCGGCATGCCGATCGAGAACGGCGTATAGATGCACGTGATCGCGTTGGTCACGATGATGACCCACGCGAGGATGGTCAGCGAAATCGGTCTTTTCATTGTGTTGTCCTTTTGTTCGCCGCCATGGTGGCCCCCGGGACGGCGCGATCGCGCCATTGTCGGGGAAGCATGCGGCGAACGCAACGGCGCCCCGCGCCGCCGCGCCCCGATCGCCGCAGGCGACCCGCGCTGCGCTAGCCGGCGTCCGCCTCGTCGTCGACCCAGTCGATGTCGCCGCACAGCACGCGCTGTGCGTCGCCGACGCGCACGGCCACCGACAGCGTCACGCACGGCTGCGCCTCGTTGATCGACAGGTACGGCCGCGTGACCTGCACGCGTCCCGGCTCGGCGATCGCCGAACGGAAATACGGGCGGCGCAGCCAGTTCGCGCCCTGCGCGTCCGCCAGCGGCGAGAAGCGCGCCTCGGCGAGCGCGCGATCGGCGCGCAGCACGACGTTGCGGCCCGACTGGCGGCCGTGCGCGTCGAGCAGGAAGCAGCGCGCGGCCGCGTCGAGCGCGAGGAAGTTCCAGCACACCTCGTCGAGCGGCTCGCCGGCCGCGAGACGCTCGGCCGCCCGCTCGAACGCGCGCAGGTACGGCGCGAGCCGCTGTGCGTCGCGCCGCTCGCGCGCTTCGGTCTGCTGACGAAAGCGCTCGGTCAGCTCGCCGATGCAGCCCGTCGCGGTCACGCTGTCGGGCAGCCCCGGCGCCGGGCGGCCGAAGTAGTAGCCCTGCACGAAATCGGCCTCGCACGACAGCGCGATCTGCGCCTCGTGCTCGGTCTCGATCCCTTCGACGAGCACGAGCTTGCCGGCCTCGTGCAGCAACGTGACGAGCCCGTGCAGGATCGCGGTGAGCCCGGTGCGGTGCGCCGCGTGCGACAGCATGATCCGGTCGAGCTTCACGATGTCCGGGTTCAGCTGCCAGATCCGTTCGAGGTTCGAATGACCGGCGCCGAAATCGTCGAGCGCGATCAGGAAGCCGTGCGTGCGGAATTCGCGCACGGCCTCCGCGAGCCGCTCGACGTCTTCCGCCCGCTGTTCGAGCACTTCGAGCACGATGCGGCGCGGCGGCATGCCGAGCCGCTTCAGGTTCGCGAGCAGCGCGGCGGCCTGGAACGGATCGGTCAGCACGCCCGGATGGACGTTGAGGAACAGCCACTCGCGCTCGGCGCCGAGCAGCGCGAAGTTCTCGAGATGCAGCGCCTGCGCGAGCCGGTCGAGCTGCAGCAGTTCGCCCTGGCGCGCGGCTTCGCCGAACACGTCGAGCGGCGACACCGCGCGGTCGAGCGCATCGTGCGCGCGCAACAGCGCCTCGTAGCCGACCGCGCGCTGGTGCGACAGGCTGAATATCGGCTGGAACACGGTCGTCAGCGTCAGGTCGCGATGCTGCGTGGCCAGACGTTCGAAGCCGGAACTCATCTCCCGCTCGAACCGGTACGGCGACGCGGCGGACGGACGCTCCTGTTGAACGATCGTCATGCCTTCCTCCTGGTATTGCCTTCGAACGCGCCGTCCGGCGAACCGGACGACAAACGGGACGGCGCATTCAATGTCATGGTTGGACCCTCGGTTGCCCGGTCGATGCCGGGCGGCTGCCCACCTTCAAGCAAGCTCCGTGCAAGGTGCCGACAAACCGTACGCCATGCGGCTGAGCCGGGCATTCGCACCACCGTGGCGCACGCCGGATGCACCATCGTCGTGCGCGCGCACCGGCCGCTTGAGCGCAGCCGTCACGTCGGCACGCTACACTCCGTACGATCGTTTCATTCTGCGTATTCGCCGTATCGATGGAAATCGTCTTCACCGTCCTGATCCTGCTGCTGACCGTCGCGCTGTCCGGCGCCGTCACGCGCCTCCTGCCGTTGCAACTTCCGCTACCGCTGATGCAGATCGCGTTCGGCGCGATGCTCGCATGGCCGAAGCTGAACCTGCACGTCACGTTCGATCCCGAAATCTTCATGCTGCTGTTCATTCCGCCGCTGCTGTTCGCGGACGGCTGGCGGATTCCGAAACGCGAGCTGTACCTGCAGCGCCGCGCGATCCTGATGCTCGCGTTCGGGCTCGTGTTCATGACGGTACTCGCAGTGGGCTACTTCGCGCATTGGCTGATTCCCGAGTTGCCGCTGCCGATCGCGTTCGCGCTCGCGGCCGTGCTGTCGCCGACCGACGCGGTCGCGCTGTCGGGCATCGCCGGCAAGGGCCGGATCCCGCCGCAACTGATGCACATCCTCGAAGGTGAGGCGCTGATGAACGACGCGTCGGGCCTTGTCGCACTGAAGTTCGCGATCGCGGCCGCGCTGACGGGCGTGTTCTCGCTGCGCGCCGCGTCGGTCACGTTCGTGATCGTCGCCGCCGGCGGGCTCGCGACGGGCGCGATCGTGTCGTGGGTATTCAGCGCGCTGTCGACGCGCTTCCTGAACGCCGAGCAGGAAGGCGATCCGGCTCCCGGCATCGTGATGACGCTGCTCGTGCCGTTCGCGGCCTACCTGTTCGCCGAGCACCTCGACCTGTCGGGCGTGCTCGCGGCCGTGTCGGCCGGGATGATGATGAATTACACGAGCTTCTCGCGCAAAAGCACGGTCGCGTCGCGCGTGCGCGCCGAAAGCACGTGGGCGATGATCGAGTTCGTGTTCAACGGCATGGTGTTCATCATGCTCGGGCTGCAGTTGCCGCACATCATCGGCCGCGCGCTCGTCGACGCGCACCATACGAGCGATGCGCTGGTCGGCCGGATGATCTTCAACGTGTGCGCGATGATGCTCGCGCTGTATGCGATCCGCTTCACGTGGGTGTGGCTGCTGCGCTGGTTCGCGAGCCGCCGCGCCGCGCGCCAGGGCCTCGCGGGCACGATGGCCGGCGTGCGCACGATCGCGGTGATGACGGTCGGCGGCGTGCGCGGCGCGGTCACGCTCGCCGGCGTGCTGTCGATTCCGGTCGCATTGTCGGACGGCGCACCGCTGCCGGGGCGCGACACCGCGATCTTCGTCGCGTCGGCCGTGATCCTCGGCTCGCTGATCGTCGCGGTGATCGGGCTGCCGCTGCTGCTGCGCGGCGTGCGCTCGACGCGCAACCCGCTCGGCGACGAGGAACGCATCGCCCGCTCGACCGCCGCGCAGGCCGCGATCCGCGCGATCGACTCGTCGCACGATGCGATCTCGGCCGATCTCGACGAATCGGGCGCCGCACGCTGCGCGGACATCTCCGCACGCGTGATGGACCAGTATCGCCGCCGGCTCTCCGCACTCGCCGAAGACGGCCCCACGCCGCGTGCGGAAGCGAAGCAGGCCGAAACGATGGAGCTGCAGATGCGGATCGCGGCCGTGCGCGCGGAACGCTCCGCGCTGTACCGGCTGCGCAGCGACAGCAAGATTTCCGACGAGACGCTGACGAAGCTGATCCGCGAGATCGACCTGTCGGAAACCGCGCTGTCGACGCGCAAGAAAGGCATTCTTTGACAGGCCTGAAACTGCCCACGCGCAGTTGAGTCGAGGTCCGTATAAGAAAAGGCGACGCAGCCGCGTCGCCTTTTTCACATCCGCCCGCGTTCGCGCTACTTCGCGACGACGACCGGAATCCCCTTCAGCATCCCCGCGCCCTTCATCTCGTCGAGCGCATGCTGCACGGCCGCGCTCGTCGCCGCATCGATGCCGAGCTGCAGCGCCAGCTCGCGCTCCGCGCGCTTCACGCCGGCCAGGTTGCGCACCTTCACGTGACCGAAGCCGCGCACGCGCGCGTGCAGGTCGGCCAGTTGCACGACCTGCGCCGCATTGCCGGCCGTCATCGCGGCGAACGCACGCGCAAGCGTCGTCTCGTAGTCGTCGGCGAGCGCGCGCTCCATCTTGCGCTCGACGGTACGGCCGAACGGATCGATCCACGTGCCGCGCAGGCCGCGCACGCGCGCCAGCATGCCGAACACCGGCCACATCCACTGGCCGAACACGCGCTTCTTCGGCGTGCTGCCGTCGCTGCCGGCCTTCGCGACCGTCGGCGGCGCCAGGTTGAACTTCACGCGGTACGCCTGCCCCGGCACGCCTTCGAACTGCGCCTCGAGCGCCGTGCGGAATGCGTCGTCCGCGTACAGCCGCGCGACCTCGTATTCGTCCTTCACCGCGAGCAGCCGGTAGAACGTCGTCGCGACCGCGCGCGTCAGCGCGTCGTCGCCCTTCGCGCGGGCGGCGTTCACGAGCGCACGGTAGCGCTCGACGTAACGCGCGCCGCCGTACGCGTCGAGACGCGCTTCGCGATCGGCGATCACCTCGGCGAGCGTCTCCGGCGCGGCATGCGCGGCCACCGTGTGGCGCGCGTTCCACAACGCGTCGAGGCCTGCCGCGTCGCCGGCCGCCATCCGGCCGATCGAGAACGCGAGCTTGTTCATCGGCACCGCGACGTTGTTCAGCTCGATCGCGCGCATCATCGCGGCGAGCGACACCGGCACGAGGCCGAGCTGCCACGCGTAGCCGAGCATCAGGATGTTCGCGCCGATCGAATCGCCGAGGAACTTCGCGGCGAGCGCCTGCGCGTCGCAGCTCGACAGGTAGCCGTCGCCGGCCGCGTGATGCATCTTCTCGAGCAGCGCGTCCGCATGCAGGTTCGCGTCGGGGTTCTGCACGAACGACGCGTTCGGGATCCGGTGCGTGTTGACGACGATCCGCGTGCGCTCGTGACGCACCGTCTGCAGCGCTTCCGCGCTCGCGCCGACGACCATGTCGCACGCGAGCAGCACGTCGGCCTGCTGCGTGTCGATGCGCACCTGGTTCAGCCAGCGGTCGCTCGATGCGATCCGCACGAACGACAGCACCGAGCCGCCCTTCTGCGCGAAGCCCATGAAGTCGAGCACCGATGCGCTCTTGCCTTCGAGGTGCGCGGCCATGCTGATCAGCGCGCCGACCGTCACGACGCCCGTGCCGCCGACGCCCGTCACGAGCATGTCGAACGGCGCGGCGTCGAGATGCGTCGCCGGCACCGGCAGCCCGTCGACGCGCGCGGCCAGCGCCGCTTCGTCGAACGCGGCGCCGGCGGCCTTCTTCAGCGCCGCGCCTTCGACCGTGACGAAGCTCGGGCAGAAGCCGTTCACGCACGAATAGTCCTTGTTGCACGACGACTGGTCGATGCGGCGCTTGCGGCCGAGCGGCGTCTCGAGCGGCTCGACCGACAGGCAGTTCGACTGCACGCCGCAATCGCCGCAGCCTTCGCACACCGCGTCGTTGATGAACAGGCGCTTGTCCGGGTCGGGGAATTCGCCTTTCTTGCGGCGGCGGCGCTTCTCGGCCGCGCAGGTCTGGTCGTAGATCAGCACGGTGACGCCCGGCGTCTCGCGCAGCTCGCGCTGCACCGTGTCGAGCTCGCTGCGGTGATGGAACGTCGTGCCCGTCGGGAACTGCCCGTGATGGCCGTCGTACTTCTCCGGTTCGTCGGACACGACGACGAAGCGCGACACGCCTTCCGCCTCGACCTGCCGCGCGATCTGCGGCACCGAGATGCTGCCGTCGACCGGCTGGCCGCCCGTCATCGCGACCGCGTCGTTGTAGAGGATCTTGTACGTGATGTTCGCTTTCGCGGCGACCGCCTGGCGGATCGCGAGGATGCCCGAGTGGAAGTAGGTGCCGTCGCCGAGGTTCTGGAACACGTGCTTCGTGTTCGTGAACATCGCGTGCGCGGCCCAGTCGACGCCCTCGCCGCCCATCTGGATCAGCCCGGTCGTGTCGCGCTCCATCCACGACGCCATGAAGTGGCAGCCGATGCCGGCCTGCGCGATCGAGCCTTCCGGCACCTTCGTCGACGTGTTGTGCGGGCAGCCCGAGCAGAAGTACGGCGTGCGCTTCACCGCGTCGGCCTCGTTCGACAGGATCTGCGGCGCGACGAGATCGACGACGCGTTCGCGGCGGTCGAGCGCCGGCTTGTGCCGCGCGAGCCACTCGGCGAACACCGGCAGGATGCGCGACGGGCGCAGTTCACCGAGTTCGGACAGCAGGCAGGCGCCGGCGGCGTCGTGCTTGCCGAGCACGCGCGGGCGCGCGCCTTCGGTGCGGTTGTACAGGGCGTCCTTGATCTGCTGCTCGATGACGGGGCCCTTCTCCTCGATCACGAGCACTTCGGCGAGCCCGTCGACGAAAGTCTCGACGCGCGTCATCTCGAGCGGATACGACAGGCCGACCTTGTAGATCCGCACGCCGGCCGCGTCGAGATCGGCGACCGTCAGGTCGAGACGGCGCAGCGCTTCCATCAGGTCGAGGTGTGCCTTGCCGCAGGTGACGATGCCGACGTTCGCGTGCGCGCTCGGCGCGATCCACTTGTCGATGCTGTTGGTGCGCGCGAAATGGCGCACCGCGTCGAGCTTCGCGGCGAGGCGCGCCTCGATCGTCAGGCTCGGCAGGTCGGGCCAGCGGTTGTGCAGGCCGCCCGACGGCGGCGTGAAGCCTTCCGGCGCCGGCCACTGCGTCTGCAGCGCATCGAGGTCGACGGTCGAGCCCGACTCGACCGTTTCCGAGATCGCCTTGAAGCCGACCCACGCGCCCGAGTAGCGCGACAGCGCCCAGCCGTACAGGCCGAATTCGAGCATGTCGGCGATGTTCGCCGGGTTCACGACCGGCATATGCCACGCGATCATCGCGAAGTCGCTCTGGTGCGGCATCGACGACGACACGCAGCCGTGATCGTCGCCCGCGACGACCAGCACGCCGCCGTGCGGCGACGAACCGTACGCGTTGCCGTGCTTCAGCGCGTCGCCCGCGCGATCGACGCCCGGCCCCTTGCCGTACCACATCGCATACACGCCCTCGACCGTGCGCTCGGGATCGGCCTCGACGCGCTGCGTGCCGAGCACGGCCGTGCCGCCGAGTTCCTCGTTGATCGCGGGCAGGAAGCGCACGCCGCTGGTGTCGAGCAGTTTCTTGGCCTTCCACAGCTGCTGGTCGACCATGCCGAGCGGCGAGCCGCGATAGCCGCTGACGAAGCCGGCCGTGTTGAGCCCCTGTCCGGTGTCGACCGTGCGCTGCATCAGCAGCAGGCGGACCAGCGCCTGCGTGCCGGTCAGGAAGATCCGGCCGCGCGTCGCGGTCAGGTTGTCGGTCAGGCGGTAGTCGGACAGGGCAGGCGTGCCGTCGACGGGCAGGCGGGCGGTCATGGGGGGGTTGTCTCCGGATTGTGCTGTTCTGGGCTGCGCGGCGGGGCGTCGGGCGACGCGTGACCGGCGGCAGCGAATGGCTCTATTTTTTCGTGCGCAGCCGAGAATGTTTTTTCTCATCTTGCTCGGCCGGCGCTGTAGCGAGAAAAACTGCGCAGGTTTTTGCCGGGATTTGAGAGAGTTTTCGCGCACGGTGGCGGGAGCGCGGTTGGCGGGTGTCGCGGCGGCCGGGCGGCTTGCCGCAAAAACCGGTGCGTGCCCGATGGTGCCGCCGTGGCCGCGCGATGGGTGCTCGAACCCCGTGTGGCAAGGGTTTCGGGAGCGTCGGGCGGTCACCCTCACCGTCGAAATGCACAGGGTTCGGATTGGTCGGGGGCGCCGGATGTCCACAACGCCGCGCCCATCGGGTTCGCGCGCTCACCGTTCGATTGCACAGCGTTTCGAGTGGCGTCGGGGCCGGGATATCCACATCCGGAATCGGCAGGCGGTTCGCTCGGGCGCCGACGCTCACCGTTGGCATTCACAGCGCGGCGAGTGGATGTCGGCGGTGGATATCCACATCCTGGCCGGCTCGTTTCGTCGATCCGCTGTTCACCCTCACCGTTCGAATACACAGGGTCGAGAGTGGGTTTGTCGGGCGGATATCCGCGCCGGAACGCGCATGCGGCGTGACGACCGCTTCGCGCTCACCGTTGAAAACCACAGCGCGTCGAGTGGCTTGGGGAGCCGGATATCCACATCGGGGAAAATCGGCCGATCGATCGCGGAAGCGCGCTCCATCGAGCCCCGGCGGGCGGTCAGCCATGCCGGAAGCGGCTTGCCACCGATCAGCCGCCGACACTCACCGTCGAAAAACACAGTGCCGCGAGTCGTTTCGACGGCCGGATATCCACACTGAAACACGCGCGGCGCGCCTGACTGAACACGTACTCAAGACGGCGTGGGCAACCGGACAGCCCTATCCAGACGGGCTGCCGGCCAATCGGATGCTCATGCTCACCATGGAGTTCCACAGCGCGTCGAGTGGCCTGAGCGATCGCGAGTGCGCGATGAAATTCTCACGCCGCGGCCCACGCGATCGCGCTTACCGTTAGAATGCACGCCCCTTCGATCGGGATCCGGACCCGGATGTCGATGTCGCGACGCACACGTAGTCCGGTCACGGATTCGCGCGTTCCGTTAGAGTGCGCGGCACCCCGAATCGCGGCAAAGGCCGCCAAGCCTTGCTGGAACTGGCGCATCGCGCAATCGGGCGCCGCCGCTCACCGTAGGATTTCACAGCATTTCGCTTCGTCTCGCGGCGAGTTGTCCACACCCCGCTTCACGTATTGCCCGGCATGCGGCGATCCTCACCGGTGAAATCCACAGCGCGCCGAGTCGTTTCGGGCGAGGATATCCACAACCGGTCGCGCGACGGGATCGCCATGTCGATATCGGCGAACGCCTCGGCACACCGCCACCGGGAAAAGCCGCAAACGCTTGTCCGGACGGCCTCGGCAGCACCCTCACCATTCAAATGCACAGCGTTTCGAGTCGCCGCGGAGCGGGTTGTCCACATCCGCCCGCCGATCCGCCATCTCAACGCCACGCGCGCCCGAGCGGCGTTATTCCGCAATCGACCGGATGACCGTCGCCGGATTGCCGCCGACCAGCGTATTCGGCGGAACGTCGCGCGTGACGACCGCCGCGGCCGCGACGACCGAATTCTCGCCGACCGTCACGCCGCCGATGATCGTCGCGCCGGCGCCGAGCCACACGTTCCGTTCGATCACGATCGGCTTCGCGACGACGCAGTCGCGCCGCCGCGAAGGCGCGACCGGATGACCGGACGTGATCAGGCTGACGTTCGGGCCGATCATCACGTCGTCGCCGATCTCGAGTCCGCCCAGGTCGTAGAACGTGCAGTTCTGGTTGACGAACACGTTGCGCCCGAGCTTCATGCCGGTGCCGCCCGTCGCATGGAATGGCGGGATCAGCGTGAAGCCGTCGTCCACCTGCGTGCCGATCAGTTCGCCGAACAATGTGCGCACTTCTGCCGCATCGTCGAACGTCAGGCGATTGAGCCGCGCGGTGATCGCCATCGCTCGTTTGACCTCGGCCACCATGGCCGCCGATTCGGGCGTTCTTCGCGGAATGATCGTGGTGCGATCGTCGTTTGCCATGCGTGACCTGTCTCCAGTGATTTCGGTGTTTCGCGATGCGCCGGCGGTCATGGTTGAATGCCTGCGGGACCGTGTGCGCGGGTGCTGCGGAATCGGCGGTGCACATTGGCGGCGAGGCGGCTTTTCGCCAGAATTTGGCCGAATTCAATAACTAGTTTAAATATGACTAGTTATTGATAAACCCCCTTATTCCACCGGGCTTTGCGCGATTTTCTGCCCGATTCACGCTCGACAAACAACGCCTCCAACAGGCTCGCGCAGCCGGGCGCTCCTAGCCGGACGCCCCTAGCCGGGCGCCCCTGTCCGAACCTCCTGCGCTCGGGTACGCTTGAGCATCGACCGGACCGACACCAGCACCCAAACGCGGAGGCGCGATGAAGCTCTACTACTGGCCGAAGACCCGGGCATTCCGGGCGTTGTGGATGCTCGAGGAAATCGGCGTGGTGTACGAACTCGTGCCGATCGACCTGCGCTCGCACGAACAGGGCAGCGACGCGTTCGTGCAGGTCAACCCGATGGCCAAGCTGCCCGCGCTCGACGACGGCAGCGCGCCGTTCGCCGAATCGGGCGCCGTGCTGCTCTACCTCGCCGACTGCTGCCCGGGCGCCGGGCTCGGCATCGCGCCCGACGATCCGCTGCGCGGCCGTTTCCTCCAATGGATGTTCTTCACGCCGACCTGCCTCGAACCGGCGATGGCCGAGAAATTCACCGGCGCGTCGGGCAATCCGGTCGCGTTCGGCTGGGGCAACATCACGCGCGTGCAGCGCGCACTCGCGCAAGCGCTCGCCCATAGCCCCTGGCTCGTCGGCGACCGCTTCACCGCGGCCGACCTGCTGCTCGCCAGCACGCTGAAGATCGCGTTCGACGCGCATCTGCTGCCGCACGAAGGCGTGCTCGGCGACTACGTCGCGCGCGCCGAGGATCGCGACGCGTTCCGCCGCGCCGTTGCGATCGAGCAGCGCGAAGCGGCGCGGTTGCTGCACGCGTGACGCATGCGGGGCGACGTCCGCCGCCGCTCGATCACGCCTGCGCGGCCGGCCCCTGCGCAGCAGCACCCGCTTCGACCACCACGCCCGGCGAGCCGCGCTCGTCGGTGTCGACGTCGATCGGCACGACTTCATGGAAATGCGTGTAATCGATGTGCGTGATGCCGTCCTCGTCGTGCATCAGGTCGACATAGCGGTGCCGCCAGCGGATCTCGCCATGCGCCCACGAGTGACGCGCCTGCATGACCTGCGCGGTCGTCTCGTCCGAGCCCTCGATCGTGATCAGCAGCGACGCGTCGCGCGCGGCGAGCGATTCGGGCGTCTCGCCGAACAGCGCGCTCGATTCGTCGATCACGTGCATCAGGTTCCAGCCGAGCAGGAAGATCGGGTGCTCGCTGCGCACGAGCGGCAGGTCGTGGATCTTGCGCAGCGAGTAGCCCTCGTGCGTGCCTTCGACGCGCATCAGCCGCAGCTTCGCCTGCGCCTCGGCGATCACGTTCTGGCGCGCATTCGCGGCGCGCACCATCAGCGTCATCCGGCCGTTCAGCGGCCGCACGATCGCGTTGCGTGCGAACAGGATCTTCGCCTGCGGCCGCGAAAAACGCGCGAACACGAGCCCCGTGGCCAATGCGATGCTCGACATCCCGACGAAGATCTCGAACGTCGCGACGAGGTGCGCATACAGGGTCTGCGGATGCATGTCGCCGTAGCCGACGGTCGCGAGCGTCTCGACACTGAAGAAGAACGCGCCGCCGAAGCCGGCCGGCGACTGGTTCGCGATCGGCGTGTGGCCGAGCAGGTAGAGCGTCGCGAAGCCGCCGTTGAGCAGCAGGAACAGCACCGCGAGCGACAGGAAGAACACGGGCCAGCTCACCGTCAGCGCGCGATGGTAGAAATCGCGCCAGCCGAGCGGCGGCATCCCGTACGCGATCACCGGGCGGGTGCCGGACCAGATCTTGCGGCCACGACCGCGGGGGGCTGGGGAGGACGAATCGACGTTCATCGCGCGGTGCCGGTTGCAGGGAGGCGATGAGCGTAGCACGCGCGGCGGCGGCCGGGAATGCGGGCCGGCGCGGAACGGAAATCCGCCGCGTCATGCAAAAAAAACCGGCCGCGTGTGCGGCCGGCTGCGTCGTCATCGTGCGGACTCGCGCGCGGTGCGCGCCGCGGTCACTTCCGGTCGACGATCACCTGGTCGAACGTGCCGCCGTCGGCGAAATGGGTCTTCTGCGCGTTCGCCCAGCTGCCGAAAACCTGCTCGACGCTGAACGTCTTCAGCGCCTTGAACTCGGCCGCATGCTTCTTCAGCACGTTCGCGTCGCGCGGGCGCAGATGGTGCTGCGCGATGATTTCCTGCGCTTCCGGCGTGTACAGGTAGTCGAGATACGCCTGCGCGACCTTGCGCGTGCCTTTCTTGTCGACGACCTTGTCGACGACGGCGACGGGCGGCTCCGCGAGGATGCTCGCCGACGGATACACGGCGTCGAACTGCGCGCCCGATGCACCGGTGTCCATCAGCGCGACTTCGTTCTCGAACGTCACCAGCACGTCGCCGATGCCGCGCTGCGTGAACGTCGTGGTCGCACCTCGGCCGCCCGAGTCGAGCACCGGCACGTTGCGGAAGATCGCCTTCTCGAAGTCGAGCGCCTGCTGGTCGGTCGCGCCCTTCTGCTTCTGAAAGCCCCACGCGGCGAGATACGCGTAGCGGCCGTTGCCCGATGTCTTCGGGTTCGCGATGACCACCTGGACGCCCGGCTTCGCGAGATCGCTCCAGTCCTTGATCGCCTTCGGATTGCCCTTGCGCACGAGGAACACCATCGTCGTCGAGTACGGCGAGCTGTTGTCCGGGAAGCGTGCGCGCCAGTCCTTCGGCAGCAGCTGGCCGCGCTCGGCGAGCAGGTCGATGTCGTTCGGCTGGTTCATCGTCACGACGTCGGCCTGCAGCCCCTGCAGCACCGACAGCGCCTGCGCGCTCGACGCGCCGTGCGACTGCTTGAGCGCGACGGTCTCGCCGGTCTTCTGCTTGTACGCGGCGGCAAAGCTCGCGTTGATGTCCTTGTACAGCTCGCGCGTCACGTCGTACGACACGTTCAGGATCGACGTGTCCGCCTGCGCGGCCGCCGCCGCCACGACCAGCGCCGCCGCCGCGCCCGTATGCAGCCAGCGGCCGATCCCCTTGATGCTTGCCATCGTGATATGCCCCGTTTCCAGTGGTGGTGGATGTGCGTGACGGCACGCGTACGCGCTGTCATCGAAACGTAAGCGGGCATTCTAGCGGCCGGGCGCGGCGCGCTTTCCAATCAGTCGTGGAAAGCAAATCTCGAATCCTGCTAAACGTCGGCCGACGCTCGCGCGCGCCGCCGATCCGGTGTTAAGATCGCCGCTCAGCCCACTCACGGTTCATCCATGTCCGCTACCCAGCGCTCGCTTTCGATCCTCGCCGCCGTCGCGGCAGGGACGCGCGCGGCCGGGCTGAAACTGAAAAAACGACTCCTCGACTGACGGGGACGTCGCGTCCCGTCAGGCGAATGCCGGACGGGATGCCCGCAGGTCGTTTCTTTCTCCTTGCACGCACGCCTCGCTCCGGCACTCCGCCGGCGGAACGGTTCCCTCCCACTCCGTTTCCACCATGAGGCTTTGCATGAACACACGTTTCGAAGGTATCTGGCTGCCGATCATCACGCCGTTTCACCACGGCGAAGTCGACCACGCAGCGCTCGCGCGGCTTGCGCGCCACTATGCAGGCGCGGGCATCGCGGGCTTCGTCGCGGGCGCGACGACCGGTGAAGGCGTGCTGCTCGACGCGCGCGAACAGGATGCGGTGTTCGCGACGCTGCGCGACGCGGCGCCCGGGCTGCCGATCGTCGTCGGGCTGACCGCGAGCGCGACGCATTTCGCGGCCGCGCGCGCACGCGAACTCGCGGCGCTGCGGCCCGACGGGCTGCTCGTCACGCCGCCCGTCTACGTGCGGCCGACGCAGGACGGCATCCGCCGCCATGTCGAGGCGATCGTCGACGCGGCCGACCTGCCGGTGCTCGTCTACAACATCCCGTACCGCACCGGCGTGAACGTCGAACTGGACACGCTGCAGGCGCTCGCCCGCGACCCGCGCGTCGCGGGCATCAAGGAATGCGGCGGCACGCTCGACCGGATGAGCCGGCTCGTGCACGACACGCCGCTCGCGATCCTGTCCGGCGACGACAACCAGAACTTCGCGGCGCTGTGCGCCGGCGCGCACGGCGCGATCGCGAGCAGCGCGCACGTGCTGCCCGAGTGGCATGTGCGCATCCATGCGCTGCTGCGCGACGGGCGGCTCGCCGATGCGCGGCGCCTGTCGGTCGCGCTGCAGCCGCTCGTCGCCGCGCTGTTCGCGGAACCGAACCCGGCGCCGGTGAAGGCCGTGCTCGCCGCGCAAGGGTGGTGCGAGGACGGGTTGCGGCTGCCGTTCGTGCCGGCGAGCGAAGGATTGCGGGCGCGGTTGGCAACGATCTGTGCGGCGCTCGAAGCAATCGAGTCGGACGCCTCCACCGCATGAGCCGCTACGCCACGCATGGCGCCGCCGGCAAATGAATTCCGACCCGACGGATTATTTCAAACTGTCAGAACCAGAGACAGGTCGTACCGAGCAAGGTGAGCGTCGGCCGTCACGAGCTGAAGCGGTTCGTGTCGTGCCTGCGCGACCAGCAGCCGATCGAACGGATCGCGATGGTGGTGAGGCAAGTCGCGCACCGCGGCCCCATGCACGGCCCGAACCGGCAGCTCGCGAATCCCGCTTGCGCCGATCGCCCGGATCAGCTTGCCCACGTCGATGTCGAGCTTCCCCAGGCCGGCCTTGATGGCGGCCTCCCAGATACTCGCGCTGCCGACGAAACGTGCGTCGGCAGCCGAGATCAGTCTGCGCGCACGCGTACTGAGCCTGGGATCGTTGGTCACGATCCACAAGAAGACGTGCGTATCGAGCAACAGTCGCATCACCGCCCTTCGAATGCATCCAGCAGGTAATCGGGCAGCGGCGCATCGAAGTCATCTGCGATTCGGACTTGTCCCTACAGGATTCCGAATCGAATGGGTGGCGAAGCAGACGCAAGCTGATCGGCCGATTCCCCGTCACTGCGGATCGAAACATCCGCCCGTTGCGGCGGATCGATGGCGCGGGCGCCGGGCATGTTCGTTTTGTGCATGATGACCTCCGTTTCAGGTGACCATCACTGTAGTCAGGTTCGCTCGATCGATCCATTCGGCCGATCGGCAGAGGGCCGAACGGAGCGCGGCCCGCGACGGCAACCGAAGGTGGCGTCACGCCGCCAGCGCCGCCCCCTCCGTCGCATCCCTCACCGCCTGCGTGACGATCCGCGCGAGCCGGTCGACCGTCGGCGTCGCCGACGACGTGCGCCGCAGCAGCATCAGCGGCAGACTCGGCAGGGCCGGCAGCCCGCACGACGCCGCATCGAGCACGTGCACCGACGCGGGCAGCCCGTAGTGCGAGCGCACCGTCAGCCCGAGGCCGGCCGCCGCCGCGGCCCATAGCCCGGCAAGGCTCGGCGTCGTGAACGCGACGCGCCACGGCACGCCCGCACGATCGAGCGCATCGGTCGCCGCGCCGAAGAAGCGGCACGGCCGGTCGAACACGACGAGCGGCAGCGGCTCGCCGGGCGCGCGCCCGGCACGGCCGCCCGTTTCATCCGCATCACCTTCGGCTTCGTCGTCGTCGCCTTCCGGCACCCCGAATCCACCGCTCCCCACCGCACCGATCCATTGCATCGGCACCTGCGCGATCGCTTCGCTGTCGATCCCCGGCCGCGACACGAGCGCGGCCGACGCCGGATCGCCCCACACCAGCGCGAGATCGAGCTGGTTCGCATCGAGCCGGTCGAGCAGATCGGCATTACGCGCCACGCGCGCCTCGATCTTCACCTTCGGATGCGCACGCGCGAAGCGCCCGAGCACGTCCGGCAGGATCGCCTCGCCGAAATCCTCCTGCAGCCCGACCCGCACCCAGCCGTCGAGATTCACGCCGCGCACGGCCGCCGCGGCCTCGTCGTTCAGCGCGATCATCCGCCGCGCATAGCGCAGCATCGCGTCGCCGGCATCGGTCAGCGCGAGCCCGCGCCCGGCCTTCACGAACAGCGGCGTGCCGGCCTGCTCCTCGAGCTTGCGGATCTGCGCGCTCACCGCCGACGACGAGCGCGCGACGCGGTCGGCCGCCTTCGCAAAACTGCCGAGATCCACGCCCGCGACCAGGCTGCGCAGCGCGGCCACGTCGAAGTTGGGCCGCGCCAGCGCAGCGTCGGCGATAGCGAGCGGCTCGCCGCCGCCACGCGGCGTGTCGTGTCCGGGCATTTCAATCATCCTGTTTTATCGAACGATTCGTCACAAACTTTCCGATTTTCAGGATGAATGTAGGCCGCCAGACTGTGGATGTCAATTTCCAACCGGGCCCGCCGTCATGGATACCTCGTGCATCGCTTCCCCCTCCCCGCCCGCCCGCGACGTGCGCGGCCCGGCCCATCGCTGGCGCGTGCTGGCGGCCGGCGTCGCCGCGAACATGAGCTTTTCGGCGGCCGCGGCCGGCATTCCGACCACGGCCGTCTGGATGCGCTCGGCCTATCACCTCGACAACGGCGCGCTCGGCCTCGTGCTCGGCGCGCTGGGCTTCGGCGTCGCGCTGTCCGAGCTGCCATGGGGCATCGCCGCCGACCGCTTCGGCGATCGCCGCGTGCTGCTGACCGGGCTCGTCGCGACGGCCGCGATGCTCGCGCTGATGGTGTGCACGATCGTCCCGACCGCGCACGCGGTGCCGCCGCTGATGCGCGTCGTCGCGGCCATGTGCTGCGTCGGCCTGCTCGGCGGCAGCGTGAACGGCTCGAGCGGACGCGCGGTGATGCGCTGGTTCGGCGAGCGCGAGCGCGGGCTCGCGATGAGCATCCGCCAGACGGCCGTGCCGCTCGGCGGCGGCGTCGGCGCGGCGCTGCTGCCGTCGCTCGCGTCGCATCTCGGCTTTGCCGCCGTGTTCGGCGCGCTGATGCTGCTGTGCGCGGGTTCGGCCGCGCTCACCTGGCGCTGGCTGCACGAGCCGCCCGCCGAGCCGGCCACGGCGCACCTCGCCACGCATCGCCCCGTCGAGCGGCAGCCGTCCGCGCAGCACGCGCGCAACCCGCTCGCGAGCGGCCCCGTGTGGCGCATCGTGCTCGGCATCGGCCTGCTGTGCGCGCCGCAGTTCGCGGTGCTCACGTTCGCGACGGTGTTCCTGCACGACTTCGGCCGGCTCGGCCTCGCCGGCATCAGCGCGGCGATGGTCGCGCTGCAGCTCGGCGCGATGGTGATGCGCGTGTGGAGCGGCCGTCATACCGACCGGCACGGCAACCGGCGCGCGTATCTGCGCGGATCGGTATGCGTCGCGGCCGGTTCGTTCGCGCTGCTCGCAGCCGCGACGGCCGGCAATGCGCACGTGCCGCTCGCCGCGATCGTCGCGATTCTCGTGTTCGCCGGCATCTGCGTGTCGGCATGGCACGGCGTCGCGTACACGGAACTCGCGACGCTTGCCGGCGCGAACCACGCGGGCACCGCGCTCGGGATGGCGAACACGATCGTCTACCTCGGGCTGTTCGCGACGCCGCTCGCGATTCCGCCGCTGCTCGCGGTCAGTTCGTGGAGCGTGGTGTGGCTCGCGGCCGCGCTGATCGCCGGCGCGACCTACCCGCTGTTCGCCGCGAAATAGCCGCCGCTCGTCTCACGCGGGCGTCGCGACGCACACCACGACGCCCGCGCAACCGTCAGGCCGCCTCGCGCGCCAGCGCGCGCCGCGCCGCCGGCCGCTCGGCCTCGCGCTGCGCGTGGGCAGTCCACGCCGCATGCTGCGTCATGTCGAGTCCGATCGCAGCGCCCCAGCGGTACAACACGAGCAGGAACGGATCGACGACAGAATGCGCGCCCGGTTCGGCCCACGTGCGGCCATCGGCGAGCGCGGCTTCGATCGACGCATTCGCGGCTTCGATCGTGCCGCGCCCGTGCGCGCTGACTGCAGCGTGCAGCGCCGGATCGCCGATGAAGCGGCCCGGCCGCCACAACGCGCCGTAGCCGACACCGTGCACCCAGCCGACCAGCCAGGCGAGCCATTCGTGGCACCGCGCCTCGCGCAACGGATCGCCGGGCGGCAACAGCTGCGCATCCGGATAGCGGCGCGCGAGATACGTGAGGATCGCCGGCGTTTCGGTCAGCACGTGCGGCTCGCCCGGAATCGCGAGCACCGGCACGCGCGCCTTCGCGTTGATCGCCAGATAAGGCGCTGCGAGGTTCTGCTGCTTTTGCACCGAGACGATCTCGACGTCGAACGGCGCGCCGGTTTCCTCCAGCGCGATGTGGGCGGCAAGCGAGCAGGCACCCGGCGAAAGATAGAGACGATAGGCGTTCATGGTGTGTGGCCCGATGGGGCTGTGGAAGACGGAACCGAGTGTAGGAACGCGTCGCGGTGCGCGACAAACGATGAATTGTCGTGCTCGGACATTAGTGTTACTAATACCCGCATGCGACGCATCCACCTCCCTCCGCTGCAGACGCTGCGCGCGTTCGAGACCGCCGTGCGGCTGCAGAGCTTCACGCGCGCGGCCGACGCGCTCGCGCTCACGCAAGGCGCGGTCAGCCAGCACATTCGCGCGCTCGAGGCGCAGCTCGGCTATCCGCTTTTCACGCGCGAACGCAACGGCGCGACGCCGACGCACGCCGCGCACGCGCTCGCGCTGCAGGTGCGCCAGGGGCTGAGCGTGCTCGAACGCGCGTTCGAACCGGCACTCGCGGTGCGCAGCCGCCCGCGTACCGGCGACGTGACGCTGAACGTCAGCGTGCTGCCGAGCGTCGCCGAGCGCTGGCTCGCGCCGCGCCTGCCGCGCTTCACGGCCGCGCATCCGCACATCGCGATCGCGCTGCACCCGGACGTGGCGCTCGCGCCGCTGCGCAAGCGCGACCGCATCGACGTCGCGCTGCGCTACGGGCCCGGCACCTGGCCGGGCGTCGTCGCCGAGAAGCTGATGAACGAGACGATCTTTCCGGTCGCGAGCCCCGCGTATCGCAATCGCGACGGCATCGCGCCACGCGCGCCGGCCGATCTCGTGCGCGCGACGCTGCTGCGCCATCCCGCGCAGCCGTGGGAACCGTGGCTGCAGGCCGCGCGGCTCGACCTCACCGAATCCGCGCGCGCGCCGCGCTTCACCGATGCGAACGCGCTGATCGACGCGACGCTGCAGGGCCGCGGCGTCGCGCTCGCGCGCCGCTCGCTGATCGAGCCCGAGCTCGCGGACGGCACGCTGGTGCGCGTATCGACGCTGAGCATCACCGACGTGTATGCGCACTACGTCGTCTGGCGCCCCGGCCATCCGCACGAAGCGGCGATCCGCACGTGGCTCGACTGGCTGCGCAGCGAAGTGCGGCGCCGGACGCCGCGACGCTGACCGGCCGCGATCTACGGCCGCCTGCCGGTCACTCGCACGCGAAAGCCATTGGTCAGCTTGACGAAAGCCTTTCGCGATCACGCGCAGGACGCAAACGATTCACCGAAACGTCGCATCGCATCGGCATACTCGAAAACGTTTCCCGATCAGCCTGCCAGGAGAGAAGTCATGCGTCGCGTTTCCGTCGTCGTCGTTCTTTGTGCCGCCGCTTTCGTCGCCGCCTGCAGCGACGACGCGCCGCACGACGCCCACGCGACCGACGCCTCGCAGCAAGCCGGTGCATCGGCCGGCTCCGCCAGCGCGTTCAACAACGATGCCACCGCGAATGTCGCCGCGTCCGATGCCGCACCGCTCGCGCCGCCCGTCGTGCACTACCCGCCCGATGACGACGACGACGCGAAGCCTGCGTCGAACGCGGCCGCATCGAGCGCCGCCGCATCGTCGCCGGGCTGATCCCGCCGCTTCCGTCCCCCGACCGCAGAACCGAGGTGAACAACATGACGTCATCGAGCCGCCGCCGTTTCCTGCATACCGTCGCACAATCCGCGGGCGCCGCCGTAGCGCTCAACGCCTTCCCCGAATCGATCCGCCGCGCGCTCGCGATTCCCGCCGCGCGCGGCACCGGCACGATCCGCGATGTCGAGCACATCGTCGTGTTCATGCAGGAAAACCGCTCGTTCGATCATTACTTCGGACACCTGCGCGGCGTACGCGGCTACAACGACCGCTTCCCGATCCCGCTGCCGGACGGCAAGCCGGTGTGGTACCAGCCGTCGAAGGCCGATCCGGGCAAGCCCGTGCTGCCGTTCCGGCTGAACACGCTGACGACGAGCGCGCAGTGCGTGGGCGATCTCGACCACTCGTGGTACAAGACGCACGCGGCGATCGACGGCGGCCGCTACGACCAGTGGCCCGCGAACAAGACCGACATGACGATGGGCTATCACGTGCGCGAGGACATCCCGTTCCACTACGCGCTCGCCGATGCGTTCACCGTGTGCGACAACTACTTCTGCTCGCTGCCGGGGCCGACGCACCCGAACCGCTCGTACCTGATGACGGGCACGGTCGACCCGACCGGCAAGTTCGGCGGCCCGCTGCTCGACAACAGCGACTATGTCGACGGCGACGGGCCGCCCGCGTACCAGCTGCTGTCGTGGACGACCTTTCCCGAGCGCCTCGAGGCGCACGGCGTGTCGTGGCAGATCTACCAGCAAGGAACGACGGGCAACGACCCGTACAACGGCAACTACGGCACGAACGTGCTGCAGAACTTCGCGAACTTCATCAACGCGAAGCCCGGTTCGTCGCTGTACCAGCGCGCGCAAACCGTGCGCACGCTCGACAACCTGAAGGACGACGTGATCAACGACCGGCTGCCGCAGGTGTCGTGGCTGTGCCCGCCGGCCGCGTTCTCCGAGCATCCGAAATACACGCCCGCGTACGGCGCGAACTACACGTCGCAGATCCTCGATGCGCTCACGTCGAACCCGGACGTGTGGCGCAAGACCGTGCTGTTCATCATGTACGACGAAAACGACGGCTTCTTCGACCACATCGTGCCGCCGCAACCGCCGACGTCGGCCACGCAGGGCGCGTCGACCGTGACGACCGACGGCGAGCTGCATACGGTCGTGAACCCCGGCCGCGGCGGCAGCTACACGGCCGACGGCCTGCCGTACGGCCTCGGGCCGCGCGTGCCGATGACGGTCGTGTCGCCGTGGACCAAGGGCGGCTACGTATGCTCGCAGGTGTTCGACCACACGTCGGTGATCCGCTTCATCGGCGAACGCTTCGGCATCGACGAACCGAACATCACGCCGTGGCGCCGCACCGTGTGCGGCGACCTCACCGCCGCGTTCGACTTCCGCTCGTCGGATGCGTCGTTCCCGCCGCTGCCGGATACCAGCCAGTACCGCGCGATCGCGGACCAGCAGTGCACGTCGCAGCCCGCGCCGACCGTGCCCGCGACGCCGTCGCCGGTCGATCCGCAGGAGCCCGGCGTGCGACCCGCGCGCGCCCTGCCGTACGAGCTGCACGTGAACGCGAGCATTTACAGTGGGACGAAGCTGCGCATCGAGTTCGCGAACCGCGGCAACCAGGGCGCGCACTTCCACGTGTATGCGACGAACCGCACCGACGGCCCGTGGCGCTATACGGTCGGCGCACGCCGCGTGCTGCATGCGGACTTCGACCTGACGGTGACGAACGGCGTGTATGCGTTCGCGGTGTACGGGCCGAACGGCTTCGTGCGCGTGTTCTCGGGCAACGTGTCGGCCCCGGCCGCGCTTCACCGCAACCCGGCGCAGCCGGAGGTGAAGGCCGGCTACGACATCGCGAACGGGAACCTGTACCTGAAGCTGCACAACCACGGTGGCGCCCACGTCACGCTGACGCTGACCGACAACGCGTACGGCGCGCCGTCGCGGCAGGTGACGCTGCACGGCGGCGACGAGCACGTCGAGCAATGGGCGCTCGCGTCGAGCCACCAATGGTATGACGTGACGGTCAGCGACGGCGCGCACGGCACGTTCTCGCGCCGCTTCGCCGGCCACGTCGAGAACGGCCGGCCGAGCTATTCGGATCCGGCCGCCGTCAAGCCCGTCGCCGCGTCGTAAGCGCGACGGCCCGCGCCGTCAGACCGCGTGCGCGAGCGCGCGGTCGACGAGCGTGGCTTCGAAGCCGTCGTCCGCGTCGCGAAAGCGCAGCGGCGCCGCGCAATGCACCAGCGTATCGATGAAGTATTTCGCGCGCGGCCACGGCCCGAAGCCGGCCGCCGTGTTGATGTGCCCGGCATCGCCGAGGTTCACGAACGCGCTGCCGAGGCGCTGCGCGAGCGTGCGCGCATCGGCGAGCGGCATCCACGGATCGGTCTCGCTGCCGATCACGATCGACGGCACCGCGAGCCGGCGCGCGTCGAACGGCCCGGCGAACGTGAATTTCTTCGGGCTGGCCGGCGCGACGAACAGCACGCCCGCGACATCGCCCCGATGCGGCCCCTGCGCGAGCGCATGCGCGGCCGCGAGGCAGCCGAAGCTGTGCGCGGCGAGCACGAACGGCCCGCGCTCGCGATCGAGCAGCGCACGCACCGCGTGCGCCCAGCCCGCGAGATCGGGCGCGTCCCAGTCGTCCTGCTCGACACGCAGCGAGCGCGGAAACTGCCGCTCGAGCCAGGTCTGCCAGTGAGCGCCTTCGCTGCCGTGCAGGCCCGGAACGGTGACGAGCCGCGGCGGCCACGCCGATTTGCTGCATGCGCTCATGATTGCCCTCGCTGGCTTGAAGACGAGGTTCGATTGTGGCGCGGCGCCCCCGGCGGCCGAACCAATATTTTGTGCTTTGCTTTTGCGTGGCCGGCACCCCGGCACCCCGGCGGCCGCCCGCGCCGGACGGCCGGCCCGCGCGACGGCGCAAGATGCCGCGAAACCGTAGAATGTGGGCTTCCCGTCAGCTTCACACGGAACCGGTCCGGGCGCCGACGCGCCGGGCCGGCCGTCAGGAGACGCCCGATGTCCGCTACGCCCGCCGGCGCGCTGCGCCCGGCCCCCGCCTTGCCCGTGACGCGCCCCGCCGGCGCGCACGCCATCACGCCATGAAGATCCTGTTCTACTCCCCGCACCAGGAAGCCGCCGCATGGCGCGACGAGATCGCGCACGCGCTGCCGGAAGCCGAACTGCGCGCGTGGCAGCCGGGCGACACGGCCGCCGCCGACTACGCGCTCGTGTGGCGCGCGCCGCGCGAATTCTTCGCCCCGCGCGACGGCCTGCGCGCGATCTTCAACCTCGGCGCGGGCGTCGACGCGCTGCTGGCGCTCGACCGTGCGCATCCGGGCACGCTGCCCGCGCACGTGCCGCTCGTGCGGCTCGAAGATTCAGGCATGGCGCAGCAGATGGTCGAGTACGTGACGCACGCAGTGCTGCGCTACCTGCGCCGCTTCGACGAATACGACGCGCTGCAGCGCGAGCGCCGCTGGCAGCCGCTCGAACCGCATCCGCGCGCGAGCTTCACCGTCGCCGTGCTCGGCCTCGGCGTGCTCGGCACGCAGGTCGCGCGCGCACTCGCCGCGCTCGGCCTGCCCGTGCGCGGCTACAGCCGCAGCGCGAAGCAGCTCGACGGCATCGCGACCTTCGCCGGCGACGGCGCATTCGACGCGTGCATCGACGGCGCGAAGGTGCTCGTCAACCTGCTGCCGAGCACGCCCGACACCGACGGCATCCTGTCGACGCGCGCGTTCGCGCGGCTCGCGCCCGGTGCGTACGTCGTCAACGTCGCGCGCGGCGCGCATCTCGTCGAGGCAGACCTGCTCGACGCGCTCGCGAGCGGCCGGATCGCCGCGGCCACGCTCGACGTGTTCCATCACGAGCCGCTGCCGGAAGACCATCCGTTCTGGCACGCGCCGCGCATCACGATCACGCCGCACAGCTCGGCCGAGACGCTGCGCGAGGAAGCCGTCGGGCAGATCGCCGCCAAGATCCGCGCGTTCGAGCGCGGCGAGCGCGTCGGCGGCACCGTCGACTACGCGCGCGGCTACTGAATTCCGCCCTACCGAAACATCAGGAGACAACCATGACGTTCCCCACCGCCGTCAAGATCGTCGAAGTCGGCCCGCGCGACGGGCTGCAGAACGAGAAGACCTTCGTGCCGACCGACGTGAAGATCGCGCTCGTCGACCGGCTGTCGCGCGCCGGCTTCCGCAATGTCGAGGCCGCGTCGTTCGTGTCGCCGAAATGGGTGCCGCAGATGGCCGACGGCGCCGACGTGATGGCCGGCATCGAGCGCCGCCCGGGCACCGTGTACTCGGTGCTCACGCCGAACCTGAAGGGCTTCGAGAACGCGGTCGCCGCACGCGCGGACGAAGTCGTGATCTTCGGCGCGGCGAGCGAGGCATTCTCGCAGCGGAACATCAATTGCAGCATCGCCGAGAGCATCGCGCGCTTCGAGCCCGTCGCGAAGGCCGCGAAGGACGCGGGCCTGCGGCTGCGCGGCAGCGTGTCGTGCACGCTCGGCTGCCCGTACCAGGGTGAAGTGCCGGTCGCGTCGGTCGTCGACGTCGTCGAACGCTTCGCGGCGCTCGGCTGCGACGAGATCGACATCGCGGACACGATCGGCGTCGGCACGCCGCAGCGCACGCGCGAAGTGCTCGCGGCCGTCACGCGCGTGTTCCCGCGCGAACGCCTGTCGGGCCACTTCCACGACACCTATGGCCAGGCGCTCGCGAACATCTACGCGGCGCTGTTCGAAGGGATCGAGATCTTCCACGCGTCGGTCGCGGGCCTCGGCGGCTGCCCGTACGCGAAGGGCGCGACCGGCAACGTCGCGACCGAGGACGTGCTGTACCTGATGCACGGCCTCGGCATCGACACCGGCATCGATCTCGCGCAGGTCGTCGCCGCCGGCGACTTCATCTCCAACGCGATCGGCCGCGCGAACATGTCGCGCGCCGGTCGCGCACTGCTCGCCAAGGCACAAAGCGCGGCCGACGACGCAACCTGCGTGTGACCGCGGCACTCCACGGATTCCTCGACATGACGACACCTGCTTCATTCGATTCCCTCCCCGATTCCGCGCGACGCGTCGCGCTCCTGCTGCGCGAGCGCGGCCATGCGAAAGGCATCGTGATGCTCGCCGAAACCGGCAAGACGTCGGCCGAGGCCGCGGCCGGGCTCGGCTGCTCGGTCGCGCAGATCGCGAAGTCGATCCTGTTTCGCCGGCAGTCGGACGGCGCGCCCGTGCTGGTGGTCGCGAGCGGCGTCAATCGCGTCGACGAGAAGAAGGTGGCCGCGCAGGTCGGCGCGGTCGGCCGCGCGGACGCGAAGTTCGTGCGCGACAACACCGGCTATGCGATCGGCGGCGTCTGCCCGATCGGCCATCTCGTCGAACCCGTCACGCTGATCGACGCCGACCTGCTCGCGCTCGACAGCCTGTGGGCCGCCGCCGGCCATCCGCACGCGGTGTTCAACCTGTCGCCGCACGAACTCGTGTCGCTGACCGGTGCGCCGGTCGCGGACGTCGCGTTGCGGGACCACGCATGAGCGACGTGACGGTATCGGTGCCGGTCGCGACGGTCGCGTCGCCGTGCACCGACGTGTGCCGGATCGATCCGCGCACCGACTGGTGCGCGGGCTGCCTGCGCACACGCGACGAGATCAAGGGATGGCGGGCGTCGGACGACGACGCGCGGCGCGTGCTGCTCGCGCGGCTCGATGCGCGGCGGCGCCTGCTCGCCGGGAACGAAGCATAAAAAAAAGCCGTTCAGCCTCACGGGCGAACGGCGTCGAGATCGGAATCCTGTGAACGTGATCAACGTCACAGCCCGCATCATACGAGCGACGCGGCCGCATCGCATCGGGTGTTTCCCTACAACTTCTTACAGCGCCTTTCCCACCTGCGCGCGAGCCGCTTTCGCGCGCAATCGTCGTTCCTGACATGCGTGTTCGGCAGGCCGCGGCAGCATCGTGCCGCGGCGCCGAACCGCACGACCGTTTCAGTGGCCGACCGCCGCGCGACGCGCGGGCACGATGCGCCAGCCGAGGTTCACGCCGGCCGCCGCGAGCAGGATCAGCAGCGCGCCGAACACCTGCGTCCACGCGAGCGTCTGCCCGAACGCGACGTGATCGACGACGATCGCGACGACCGGATAGACGAACGACAGCGCACCCGTCATCGCGGTCGGCAGCTTCTGGATCGCGCCGTACAGCAGCACGTACATCAGCCCCGTGTTGACGACGCCGAGCACGATCAGGTCGAGCCATTGCGCGGCCGTCGCGGGCAGCGTGCCGAAGTGCGCGAACGGCGCGAGCAGCACGATGCCGAGGCCGGCCTGCAGCAGCGCGAGCAGATGCGGCGGCGTGCCCTTCAGGTGCTTCGTGACGATCGACGAGATCGCGTACAGGAACGCCGCGCCGAGCGACAGCGCCACGCCCTCCAGATATTCGCCGGGCACCGCGAGCACGGACGGCTCGACGCGCACCACGAACACGAGCCCGGCAAACGCGAGCACGAGCCACGCAACCGTCGACGCGGTGATCCGTTCGCGGAACACGATCGTGCCCAGCGCGACGAGCATGAACGGCTGCGTGTTGTAGACGGCGGTGGCCATCGAGATCGACGCACGCGAATACGCGGCGAACAGCAGCAGCCAGTTCGCGACGATCGCGACACTGCCGAGCGTCGCGAGCGCGAGCATGCGCGGCGAGAACAGCGCGCGGCGCAGGAAGCCGAACGCCGCGCAGACGATCGCGAGCGTCGCGGCGCCGAACAGGCAGCGGAAGAACACGACATTCGTCAGCGGCTGCTGCGACGACATCACGAGCCAGCCGATCGTGCCGGACATCAGCATCGCGACGACCATCTCGGCGGCACCGCGGCGAATTTCATTCGAGGCCATCATGAACTCCGTTGAAGAGAGTGGATGACTTCGATTCTAGAAACTTGCTTTCGCCGCAACCACGGCTAAACTGAAGTGAATCAGTCGATTCACCTTCGAAAGCAAAGCGATCATGCCAAAACGCCTTTCCCCGCCTGCCGTCGCGTCGCTCGACGCGACCGACCGCGCGATCCTCGCGGCGCTCGCCGACGACGCGCGCATCGCAACCAGCGAACTCGCGCGGCAGATCGGGCTGTCGGCGCCCGCGACCGCCGACCGCGTGCGGCGGCTCGAGGCGCAGGGCGTGATCGCCGCGTTCACCGTCGAGCTCGACCCGCGCGCGCTCGGCTACACGCTGCAGGCGATCGTCCGCGTGAAGCCGCTGCCGGGCCAGCTGCACCTGGTCGAGGAGTTGCTGCGGCGCATTCCCGAATTCGTCGAATGCGACAAGGTGACCGGCGACGACTGCTTCATCTGCCGGCTCTACCTGCGCACGATCGAGCACCTCGACGACATCCTGTCGAAGGTGACGGAGCGCGCGGAGACGAGCACCGCGATCGTGAAATCGACGCCGGTGCCGCGCCGCCTGCCGCCGCTCGTCGACGACGACCACGCGCACCGCTGAGCAGCGGGCGGCACGCGCCGCCTGCCCGTCCGCTTACGCGGCCGGGTCGCGCGCCTCGAAGAACGCGAGCAGTTCGTCGATCAGCGCGACGGGCGCCTCTTCCGGAATGTAGTGCCCGCAGTCGAGCGCGCGGCCGCTGACGTCGCGCGCAACGCGCCGCCATTCGTCGAGCGGATCGAAGCAGCGGCCGACGATCCCGTGCTCGCCCCACAGCACGCGCAGCGGGCACGCGACCTTGTTGCCGCGCTCGAGATCCGCACGGTCGTGCTCGAGGTCGATCGTCGCCGATGCGCGGTAGTCCTCGCACATCGCATGCACGGCGCCCGGCTGCGCGAGCGCCACGCGATACGCGTCGAGCGCTTCGGGCGCGAACGGCGCGAGCCCGGCCGACCGGTTGCCCATCACGCGCTCGATGTACGCATCGGTATGCGCGCCGACCAGCGTCTCGGGCAGCGGCGCCGGCTGGATCAGGAAGAACCAGTGGAAATACGCGGTCGCGAACGCGCGGTCGGTTTTCTCGTACATCGCGAGCGTCGGCGCGATGTCGAGCAGCATCATCCGCTCGACGGCGTCCGCGTGATCGAGCGCGAGCCGGTGCGCGACCCGCGCGCCGCGATCGTGCGCGCACACGTGGAAGTGCTCGAAGCCGAAATGCCGCATCACCGCGACCTGGTCGGCCGCCATCGCCCGTTTCGAATACGGCATGTGCTGCGCGTCGCTCGGCGGCCGGCCCGATGCGCCGTAGCCGCGCAGGTCGGTGGCGATCACCGTGAAGTGATTCGCGAGCGTCGCGGCAACGCGATGCCAGATCATGTGGGTTTGCGGATGTCCGTGCAGCAACAGCAGCGGCGGACCCGCGCCTCCTTTGACACCGAAGATGTCGGTGTCCTGCACCGTCACGCGAAACGGTGCAAACGCCTCAAACGACATGGTTTGTTTCTCGTTGGTTTGTTATGGCGGCTATTTTAGGAGCGCCGGCGCGTCTTCACAGCGGGGTAACCACCCGAAACCCTAGAAAGAGAACACTCACTCGATTGCCGCCACACCGCGCCTTTTGTTAAGCTCGCGTAGAATCGCACGACCGTTCGTATTAATATGAACGCCATCGAACGCGCCGGGTTCGCAGCTACACTCGAATCACCGTTCGAATGCAAAGCATGGTGTCGGCATCCGCGTGACCGCGCGGGCGCCGACGGCCCCTGGAGACTGGAGACATCACATGGCATTGCCCGCTGTCCTGCAGAACCTGACGCTGCCCGTCATCGCGTCGCCGATGTTCATCGTCAGCTATCCCGAACTCGTGCTCGCGCAATGCAAGGCGGGCATCGTCGGTTCGTTCCCCGCGCTCAATGCGCGCCCGGCCGAACTGCTCGACGCGTGGCTCACGCAGATCCAGGCGGAGCTGGCCGACCACAAGGCGAAACATCCCGATGCGGTGATCGGCCCGATCGCGGTCAACCAGATCGTCCACCAGTCGAACGCGCGGCTCGAGCACGACGTGCGCGTTTGCGTCGAGCACAAGGTGCCGATCTTCATCACGAGCCTGCGCGCGCCGGCGCGCGAGATCGTCGACGCGGTGCACAGCTACGGCGGCATCGTGCTGCACGACGTGATCAACCTGCGCCATGCGCAGACGGCGCTCGAAGCCGGCGTCGACGGGCTGATCCTCGTCGCGGCCGGCGCCGGCGGCCACGCGGGCACGACGTCGCCGTTCGCGCTGGTCGGCGAAGTCCGCAAGATCTTCGACGGCCCGATCGTGCTGTCCGGCTCGATCGCGAACGGCGGCTCGATCCTTGCCGCGCAGGCGATGGGCGCCGACTTCGCTTACATGGGCACGCGCTTCATCGCGACCCAGGAAGCGCACGCGATCGACGACTACAAGCACGCGATCGTGAACGCGAAATCGTCGGACATCATCTACACGAACCTCTTCACCGGCGTGCACGGCAACTACATCCGCGAGAGCATCGAGAAAGCCGGCCTCGATCCGGACGCGCTGCCGGAATCCGACAAGACGAAGATGAATTTCGGCAGCGACAAGACGAAGGCGTGGAAGGACATCTGGGGTGCCGGCCAAGGCGTCGGCCTGATGGACGACCTGCCGAGCGTGGGCGCACTCGTCGAGCGGCTGAAGCGCGAGTACGACGACGCGAAGGCGCGGCTCGGCATCCCGCGCTGACGACTGCGGCCCTCGCGGCCGCCATCGACGTGCAAACCGTCGGACAAAACAAAAAGCGCGAACCGCAGCGGTTCGCGCTTTTTTATTGCCCCGCCGCGGCGGAATCCTCGGTTCAGACCGCGCGCTTCATCCGCGTGATCGGCAGCACGCGCAGGCGCGATTCGATCGACGGGCACAGCGACTGTCCTTCGAAACGCGCCGCGAGGAAGTCGACGAACGAACGCACCTTCGCGGAGACGTGACGGCGGCTCGCGTACACCGCATAGATCGGCGCTTCGTGCGGCGGCACCGAATCGAGCAGCACCGGCACGAGCCGGCCCGACTCGATGTCGTCGCCGACCACCTCGGTGCCGAGCAGCGCGATGCCCGCGCCGGCGAGCACGGCCGCACGCAGCCCTTCGAGATGATTCACGATCAGGTTGCCGTTCAGGTTCACGCGCGACGCGGCGGCCGCGTCGATCACGAGCGAATCGAGCATCGTCGAATTCGAATCGCGCCGCAGGTAGTTGTGGTGCGCGAGATCGGCAATCGTCTGAGGCATGCCGTGCTTCTCGAGATACTCGGGCGACGCGACCAGCAGGATGTGCGCGGTCGCGATCTGCCGCGCGACCAGCGACGACGATTTCAATCCGTTCGGCGCCGCGCGGACCGCGACGTCGTAGCCTTCCTCGATCAGGTCGACCACGCGATCGGACAGCGTCATGTCGACGGTCACGTCCGGGAACCGGCCCGCATAATCGGTGACGGCCTGCATCACGTGCCGCAGCCCGAACGCGGACAGCGACGTCACGCGCAGCCTGCCCTGCGGCACCACGCTTGCGGCGCCGACGGCCTGCCCGGCTTCGTCGAGTTCCGACAGCGCCTGCACGAGGCGCTCATAGTATTCGCGTCCCGCCTCGGTAGGCGCAACGCGTCGTGTCGTGCGATGCAGCAGCCGCGCGCCGAGCTGCTGCTCGAGATGCATCACGTGCTTGCTCGCCATCGCAGCCGACATCTGCATGCGTTCGGCCGCGCCGACGAAGCTGCCCACTTCGACGACGTAGCGAAACACATTCATGCTGACGAGGGTATCCATCGAACTAGCTCGTAATGACGGGGGAATGGTCCAATTACGAGATAGGGTAACAAAGGCGAGGAAACAGAAAGGTCAAGAAAGGCAAAACGGCGCCGCGAATGGCGGCGCCGTTTCTGGCGGGAAAACATGCAGCCGGAACGCGCGATTTACGCGCGCGGCCGGCGCACCGATCGCGCGCGCGTCAGAACTTCGCGCGGATGCCTGCGCCGAACGTGTTGCCGGACGACAGGCCGCTGATCTTGTCGTTCATGTAGGCCGCGTAGACGTCCGTGCGCTTGGACAGCGGATAGTCGTAGCCGACGGCCCAGGTCTGGCGCGTCTGGTCGAGGCCGCCTGCGTCGCGCGAGTACGCGTACGACGCCATCGCGTTGCCCACGCCGAGCGGCACCGACACGCCGCCCTGCGCGGTGTTCACGTGCCAGCTGCCCGCGACCTGGTCATTCTTCGTATACATGTACTGGCCGAACAGCTTCACATACTTCAGGTCATAGGTCGCGCCGACCTGCGCGATGCCCTGGCTCTTCAGGCCGGAGACGAGCGCGTTCAGATCCTGCGGGCCGTTGTTGAAGTTCACGTACTGGTACACCGCGGTCGCCGCGAACGGGCCGTTCGCGTAGTTGAACTGCGCGCTCCACTTTTTCGAACGGTTGTCGCCGGCCTGGTTGCCGAGCGCGTACATCGCACCGAAGTTCAGGCCACCGAACGAAGGCGACGTGTACGACAGCGCATTGTTCCAGCCCGAATCGCCGACTGCGCCCTGGTCGCTCGGATAGGTCGGGAACGTGCCGAGGCCGAGGAACACGTGGTACACCATCGGCGAGAAGGTGTACGAATCGTAGAACGGGTTGAACAGGATCGTCGACAGGAACAGGTGCGTCGTCAGGCGGCCTGCCGTCACCGTGCCGTACGGCGAGCTGACGCCGACGTACGCGTTGCGCGCGAAGAACGTGTCGCCCTGGAAGCGGCCGAACTGGCCGTTCTGCGCGCGGAAGAAGCTCTCCATCGTGAAGATCGCCTTGTAGCCGCCGCCGAGATCCTCGGCGCCGTGCAGGCCCCAGTACGACGTCGACATGCCGCCGCCCGACACGTTCCATGCGCGATTGCCGCCCGGGAACTTGGTTGCGCCGACCCATTCGTCGACCTGACCGTAGAGCGACACGCTCGACTGTGCGTGGACGGGCGCAGTGACCGCCACGCAGGCGGCCGCGGCGATCAGCTTGACGGACGTGCGCGACGCACGGCGAGCAAATGCTTTCATGGGATCTCCAGATTTTGTCGAATAGTCGATAAGTGGCGCGAGCGTTGTTTTTTGGAGCCGAGTGCTTGCGTCGTATGGGGCGCAGCCATCTTTACGGATCATTCGTCCGGTCAAAATTGCGCACACTTATTGCTGGTATAGCGGCAGCATTAACTTCGCGGATTTGATACATGGCCGGATGCACGGCGGCTGCCCGGCGCGAACGCGGTCGCGCGGCGGGACGGCAGCGTGGCATGCGCGTGCCGGGCGCGAAAGATAGCGCAATGCGGCGGGAAAATCAGCGGAAATCTGCGCGCGACTGTGGCGAATTCGCATCAGCCGGCAGGGGGACGAGCGCCGGGGCGCTCAGTTTCGGTAGAACGGGGAGAAAAACGGCGAGTGCGCAGGCTCTTCCTGCGAGCGGGGCGGCGGCATCGGACGGCCGCCGCGCTCCTCGTTGTAGCGCGCGACGTCCGCGCGGATCGAGCCGGCACGCAGCGGCACGTTGCCGCCGCCCGGCGGGCGCGGCATCTGGCGCACGTCGGCACTGATCGGGCGATACGGGCTTTGGGCGGCGTAATGGCCGTACGACGGCGTCGGCCGCAGCCCCCAGCGGGAGCCGTAGCCGTTCACGCCGGGACGCACCCCACCGGGAGGCGGAACGCGGCGCCAGACCGGCACGCCGCCGGGCCCGCCACCAGCCGGCTGACCGTACGCGCGCATGTCGCCGCCACCGAAGCCGTGGCCGCCGAACCCATGACCGCCGTGGGGCGGCTGGGCGAGCGCGAGCGGCATCAGCAACGCGCCGAGCACGCCTGCCACCCATCGTCCGATCTTCCGTTTCACCCGTTCCGTCATCGTTCAGTGCCTGTCCACGCCCGCCGCCGGCTCCTTTCGGCCGACCCAAGGCTTTCAGCAGTAATTTATGAGCCGTCCGAAACGGTGTCGAGCCAAAAAGTGTTATGTCGCGGGCATCGGTGTAACACCATGTTACTGCTAGGTTTTTTCACTTCCGGGCGCGATCGCGACAGAACTTTCTTCTGTCGTTTAGCGCGACGCCGGGCCGGTGCGGCAGCCGCCTTTTCATGCAAGCGATTCATCAATCGATTCACACAATGAATTTGTGTAGTGAATCGTCAACCGGGACAATGACGCCATCCGCGCGCGCGACGCGCGCCTTCGTCGTTTCCGAATCGAGTTCCAGATGGCCCGTCCCCGCTTCCTTCCCGACAACTTCACGCTCGCGCTCGTCGGCACCGTCGTGCTCGCGAGCCTCCTGCCCTGCCGCGGCCCGGCCGCCCACGCGTTCAACTGGGCGACCAACATCGCCGTCGGCCTGCTGTTCTTCCTGCACGGCGCGAAGCTGTCGCGCGAAGCCGTCGTTGCGGGCGCCACTCACTGGCGGCTGCACGCGGTCGTGCTGCTCAGCACGTTCGCACTGTTCCCGCTGCTCGGCCTCGCGCTGAAACCCGTGCTGCAGCCGCTCGTCACGCCCACGCTGTATGCGGGCGTGCTGTTCCTGTGCACGCTGCCGTCGACGGTCCAGTCGTCGATCGCGTTCACGTCGATCGCGAAAGGCAACGTGCCGGCCGCCGTGTGCGCGGCCTCCGCGTCGAGCCTGCTCGGGATCTTCGTCACGCCGGCGCTGGTCGGGCTGATGATCACGTCGCAGTCGGCCGGCGCAGCGTCGCCGTGGAGCACCGTCGGCAGCATCGTGATGCAGCTGCTCGTGCCGTTCATCGCCGGCCAGTTGCTGCGGCCCGTGATCGGCGGCTGGATCGACCGCAACCGCGGCGTGCTGCGCTTCGTCGACCAGGGCTCGATCCTGCTGGTCGTGTACGTCGCGTTCAGCGAGGCCGTCAACGAGGGCCTGTGGCACCAGATCCCGGCGCGCGCGCTCGGCGGCCTGCTCGTCGTCAACCTCGTGCTGCTCGCGATCGCGCTGCTGCTGACCGCGTTCGTCAGCAAGCGGCTCGGCTTCAACCGCGCCGACCAGATCACGATCATCTTCTGCGGATCGAAGAAGAGCCTCGCGGCCGGCGTCCCGATGGCGAAGGTGATCTTCTCGGCGAACGCGGTCGGCGCGGTCGTGCTGCCGCTGATGCTGTTCCACCAGATCCAGCTGATGGCGTGCGCGGCGCTCGCGCAGCGATGGGGTGCGCGCGACATGAGCGGCGAGCACGACGAGGGCGATGCGACGGCCGCGCCCGGCGCGCTGAGCGCGGGCAAGCGCTGACACGCAGCGACGAAGGCCGCCGAAAGGCGGCCTTCCGCCGTTCCCGCCGGCCCTTCCCCGGACGCACACCGATGCGCGTCCGGCGCGATGCACCATCAGCGCCCATCGCGTCACGAAATCTTCATTCAATTCCCCGCGAGCGGTGCCGTTAAGCCGGGCGTCCCGTCGATTCGGCTGCCCTCGCCCATGCCCGCGCTCCACTCCGACCCCGCTGCCGCCCGCACCACGCGCCTGATCGCGGATCGCGCGCTCGCGGCCGTCTTCCAGCCGATCGTCGACCTCGGGTCGGGGACGGTCGTCGGTTACGAAGGGTTGATCCGCGGCCCGCGCGGCACCGACCTCGAGCCGCCCGCCGCGCTGTTCGCGCAGGCCGCGCGCGAAGGCGAGACCATCGCGCTCGAACAGGCCGCCGCACTCACCTGCCTCGACGCGTTCGCGGCGCTCGGCTGCGACGGCAAGCTGTTCCTCAATTTCAGCGCCGGAACGATCCTCAAGCTCGCCAGCGAACGCGAGCGCGCACGCCAGTTCCTCGGCCGCGCGCGGGTCGGCGCGGAGCGCATCGTGATCGAGCTCACCGAGCAGAACACGATTCCCGATGTCGCGCACATCGGGCCGGCGGTCGCGTCGCTGCGCGACGCCGGCATCCAGTTCGCGCTCGACGACTACGGCACCGCGAACGCGAGCATGAACCTGTGGCTGCGCCTGCATCCGGACGTCGTGAAGATCGACCGCTTCTTCATCCACGACATCGCGCGCGACCCGCTCAAGTTCGAGGCCGTGAAGGCGATGCAGCACTTCGCGCAGGCGAGCGGCGCGCAACTGATCGCGGAAGGCATCGAGAACGAATGCGACCTGATCGTCGTGCGCGACATGGGCATCTGCTGCGTGCAGGGCTTCCTGCTCGGCCGGCCGAACGCGCAGCCGTCGCGGGTCGTCGCGCCGGCCGCGCGCGACGCGATCCGTGCGCCGCACATCGCGGTGTTTCCCGGCGCGACGCGCTCGGTGCGGCCGGCCGGCACGATCGCCGGGAAGATGCTGGTTCCCGCGCCGGCCCTGCCGCGCGACGCGACCAGCAACGACGTGCTCGACCTGTTCAACCGGATGCCCGACCTGCACGCGGTCGCGCTCGTCGAACGCGGGCGGCCCGTCGCGCTCGTGAATCGCCGCGGCTTCATCGACCGCTTCGCGCTGCCGTATCACCGCGAGGTGTTCGGAAAGAAGCCGTGCCTGCAGTTCGCGAACGACGCGCCGCTGATGATCGACAACGCGACGACGTTCGAGCAGCTCGCGATGCTGCTCGCGAGCCACGACCAGCGTTATCTCGCGGACGGCTTCGTGATCACCGAGCACGGCCGCTACGTCGGGCTCGGCACCGGCGAGAGCCTGGTGCGCACGGTGACCGAGATGCGCATCGAGGCCGCGCGCTACGCGAATCCGCTGACCTTCCTGCCCGGCAACATCCCGATCAGCGCGCACATCGACCGCCTGCTGCAGCGCGACGCCGGCTTTCATGCGTGCTACGTCGACCTGAACCAGTTCAAGCCGTTCAACGACCAGTACGGCTACTGGCAAGGCGACGAGGTGCTGAAGTTCGCCGCGACGGTGCTGGCCGGCGTGTGCGATCCGCAGCGCGACTTTCTCGGCCACGTCGGCGGCGACGATTTCCTCGTGCTGTTCCAGCGCGACGACTGGCGCGAACGCGCCGCCGACGCGATCGCGCGCTTCAACGACGGCGCGCAGCTCTTCTACACGCAGGCCGACCGGCAGGCGGGCGGGCTGCGCGGCGAGGACCGCCACGGCAACCCGGCGTTCTTCGGCTTCGTCACGATGGCGATCGGCGCGGTCGGCGTGCCGGCCGGCGCGCACGGCGCGAAACGCTACGGCAGCGACGAGATCGCGTCGGTCGCGGCGCTCGCGAAACGGCGCGCGAAACAGCAGCCGGACGGGCTCGCGGTCGTCGATCTCGATGCGGGCCGCGCCGCGCTGCGCCATCGCGGCGAGCCGCCGGCCGTGGCGGCGGGCTGAACGGCACGCGGCCGGCGTTCGCGGAGGACACGGCAGCGCGCCGTGCCAGGGCGGTGGATGTACGCCCGGCACCCGGCCGGATCGCCGCGCACCGCACCCGGGCACGCGAAGCACGCCCGCTTCCCGCCCGCTTCCCGGCTGCGGCGCGCGCCGCCCGGCACCCGCACGCCCACCTTGCCTTTTTCGCGTTTTGTTTAGTATTTTTAGTAACGGCGTTTTCGCAGATTAGCGCTTAAAAACCCGTTATTCGCGGGTATTCCCCGGCTATCCGGCCCGAATTCCGCGAATCGTTTTACTATACAATCGCTTTCACCCTAAACAAACCGGACCCCGAACCAACAATGGGTACGACCATTCGCGATGTGGCGCGGGCGGCAGAGGTCTCGATCGGCACCGTCTCCCGCGCGCTGAAGAACCAGCCGGGCCTGTCCGAAGCCACGCGTGCGCGCATCGTCGAGATCGCGCAGCGGCTCGGCTACGATCCCGCGCAACTGCGGCCGCGCATCCGCCGGCTCACCTTCCTGCTGCACCGCCAGCACAACCGCTTTCCCGCCAGCCCGTTCTTCTCGCACGTGCTGCACGGCGTCGAGGACGCGTGCCGCGAGCGCGGCATCGTGCCGACGCTGCTGACGGTCGGCCCGAACGACGACGTGCTGCGCCAGATGCGCCCGCACGCGCCCGACGCGATCGCGGTCGCCGGCTTCATCGAGCCCGAGACGATCGAGGCGCTCGCCGCGACCGGCCGGCCGCTCGTGCTGATCGACCTGTGGGCGCCCGGGCTGCGTTCGGTCAACATCGACAACGCGACGGGCGCCGCACTCGCGATGCGCCACCTGCTCGCCACCGGCCGCACGCGGATCGCGTTCATCGGCGGCTCGCCCGCGCACTACAGCATCGCGCAGCGCGCGATCGGCTACCGGCGCGCGTTCTTCGAAGCCGGGCGACTGTTCGATCCCGCTTACGAAGTGACGATCGACGCGGGGCTCGACCCCGACACGGGCGCCGCGCGTGCGATGGAGCAGCTGCTCGACGCACCGGGCCCGCGCCCCGAAGCCGTGTTCGCGTACAACGACGCGGCCGCGCTCGCCGCGCAGCGCGTGTGCACCGCGCGCGGCCTGCGGATTCCGGACGACATCGCGATCGTCGGCTTCGACAACATCCCGGCCGCCGCGCACGCGAGCCCGCCGCTCACGACGCTGTCGGTCGACAAGGAAGCGCTCGGCCGCCGCGGCGTCGAGTTGCTGCTCGCCGACTCGCCGGAGCGCACCGAGATCTCCCTGCCCGTCGAACTGATCGTGCGGGCCAGCAGCCAGCCCGCCGCCTCCCCGGCACTCGATACCGCAATGGCCAACGAATCATGAACATGCCCCCGGTCCAACCCTGCACGGCCGCGCCGGCCGCCCACACGCAAGCCGCACCGTTCGTCGCGAGCTTCCGCGATCCGTCGTTCCTGCTGTCGCACATCGAGGACACGCTGCGCTTCTACGCGACGAACGCGTTCGATCCGACGGGCGGCTTCTACCATTACTTCCGCGACGACGGCAGCATCTACAACCGCACGTCGCGCCACCTCGTCAGCAGCTGCCGGTTCGTCTTCAACTACGCGATGGCGTACCGGCATTTCGGCGACCCGCGTCACCTGGAATACGCGCGCCACGGGCTGCGCTTCCTGCGCGATGCGCACTGGGACGACGCACTGCAGGGCTACGACTGGGAACTCGACTGGCGCGACGGCGCGAAGCGCGAGACGCTCGACGGCACGCGCCACTGCTACGGGCTCGCGTTCGTGCTGCTCGCGGCCGCGCATGCGACGATGGCCGGCATCGACGAGGCACGCCCGCTGATCGCCGCGACCTACGAACTGGCCGAGCACCGCTTCTGGGATGCGGCCGCGGGCCTGTACGCGGACGATGCGACGCCGAACTGGATCGTGTCGTCGTACCGCGGCCAGAACGCGAACATGCACATGACCGAGGCGCTGCTCGCCGCGTACGAGGCGACCGGCCACCTCACGTACCTCGATCGTGCGGAAAAACTCGCGACCCACGTCACGCAGCGCCAGGCCGCGCTGTCGGGTGGCCTCGTGTGGGAGCACTACCACGCGGACTGGGCGGTCGACTGGGACTACAACAAGGAAGACAGCTCGAACATCTTCCGTCCGTGGGGCTTCCAGCCCGGTCACCAGACCGAATGGGCGAAGCTGCTGCTGATCCTCGAACGGCACCGCCCGCTCGACTGGCTCGTGCCGCGCGCGGCCGAGCTGTTCGACGCGGCGCTCACGCATGCGTGGGACGCCGATCACGGCGGCCTGTACTACGGCTTCGGCCCCGACTTCACGATCTGCGACCACAACAAGTACTTCTGGGTGCAGGCCGAAACCTTCGCGGCGGCCGCGATGCTCGGCGCGCGCACCGGCAGCGAGCGCTTCTGGGACTGGTACGACGAGATCTGGCGCTACAGCTGGGCCCATTTCGTCGATCACCGCTATGGCGCGTGGTTCCGGATCCTCACCTGCGACAACCGCAAGTACAGCGACGAGAAGAGCCCGGCCGGCAAGACCGACTATCACACGATGGGTGCATGCTACGACGTGCTCGCGACCCTCGCGCGCACCGCACGCAGCGAGCCGACGCAATGAGCGGCGGCACGTTTCCGGCTTTCGTGTCGGCGGGCGACATCCTGACCGACATGGTGCGCGCGGGCGACGCGCAATGGACCTCGGTGCCGGGCGGCGCCGGCTGGAACGTCGCGCGCGCGGTCGCGCGGCTCGGCGTGCCGAGCGCGCTCGCGGGTTCGATCGGCGAGGACTGCTTTTGCGACGAACTGTGGCGCACGAGCGAAGCGGCCGGGCTCGACCTGCGCTTCCTGCAGCGCGTCGCACGGCCGCCGCTGCTCGCGATCGTCCACGAGACACGTCCGCCCGCGTACTTCTTCATCGGCGAGGCAAGTGCCGATCTCGCGTTCGATCCCGCGCGGCTGCCGGCCGGCTGGACCGACCACGTGAAATGGGCGCATTTCGGCTGCATCAGCCTCGTGCGCGAACCGCTCGCGGGCACGCTGGCCGCGCTCGCGGCCGACCTGCACGCGCGCGGCGTGAAGATCAGCTTCGATCCGAACGTCCGCAACCTGATGACGGCCGCGTACCGGCCGACGCTGGAGAAGATGGCGGCGCTCGCCGACCTGGTCAAGGTGTCCGACGAAGACCTGAGGCACCTGTTCGGCGGCGACGGCCCCGACGCGATCGCGGCCGTGCGTGCGCTGAACCCGCGCGCGGCCGTGCTCGTCACGCGCGGCGCGCAGGCGGCGACGCTCTACGCGGACGGCGACGTGCATGAAGCCAGCCCGCCGCGCGTCGAGGTGGCCGACACCGTCGGCGCGGGCGACGCGTCGATCGGCGGCATGCTGTTCAGCCTGATGGCCGCGCCGCAGCGCACGTGGCGCGAGCATCTCGTGTTCGCGCTGGCGGCCGGCGCCGCCGCGTGCCGGCATACGGGCGCGCATGCGCCGACGCTCGACGAGGTCGTCGCGCTGATCGAACGCTGACGGGAGGAACGGTGGCCGGACGCTGTTCGGTCACCGATAAGCGACGCTGTACATGGTGCGCCGCAGTGCTACGATGAAGTGTCCTTTTGCGGGAGAGCACGATGGACACGAACACGTTCACGAAAGGCATCTACACGGCCAAGGCGCATACCCAGCATGCGGGCAACGGGCAGTTCCAGGGTTACGTGATCCTCGCGCGCGACGACGGGGACGACACCGAGAACACCCGCTACGACGTCCACTCGACGAGCCCCAGCGAGGAAGAAGCGTTCGACGAGGCGAAGGCGCTCGCGCACCGGATCCTCGGCGAGATCGAGCTGTAACGCCCCCCTCTTTCCGGCGCGGCTCAGAGCAGCCGCGCCACCATCGAGAGCAGCATCGTCAGCACCAGCGTCGACATGAACGGGAACGGGTAGCGCCGCCCGCCGAGCGTCAGCGTGACGTCGCCCGGCATCCGCCCGATGCCGAGCTTGCCGAGCCACGGCCAGCAGCGCGTCAGGATCATCACCGCGATGAACGTCGTCAACAGCCAGCGCAGCATGCTAGGGCCTGTTTCCATATGGAACGCGCATGCGTTGCGGCGAGAACGGCCGCGCGCGGGGCGCGCGACGCCGCGAATACTGGACGTATTCGCAAGGAGCGCAACGCGGCGAGCGGCCGTTCTCGTCGCAACCCCAAATTAAAAAAATCATGTCACGGGAATGCCCGAAATCGCCCGTATGGCGGCGTCGCTCGTCGCTTGTTTGGCACGGCCAAACGGCGCTCCTCGCTCCTTGCCCTACGGGCGATCTCGGGCATTCGCATGTGCGTTCCATATGGAAACAGGCCCTAGCTCCGTCAGAGTGCGTGCGAGCGGTCGCCGCGCGCGAACGCGTCGAGCGTGCCGTCGATGCCGCGCGAGAACGCGATCACCTTGAACAGCTCGCCCATCTCGGCTTCCGAGATCAGCTTCTGCACCGCGTTCGCGGCCGGCAGGAATTCACGGATGTCGGACGGATCGATCGCGGCCAGCGCGTCGGTGATGCCCGCGTTCAGCAGGAAGCGCGCCTGCGACGTGTAGCCGAGCAGGTCGGCGCCGGTCGCGACGGCCGCGTCGTAGATGCCGGTGAATTCGACGTGCGCGGTGATGTCCTGCAGCCCCGGGTACAGGAACGGGTCGTCGTGCGCGTGGTGGCGGTAGTGGCACATCAGCGTGCCGCGGTCGCGCTGCGGATGGTAGTACTCGTGCGCCGGAAAGCCGTAGTCGACCAGCAGCACGGCGCCGCGCGCGAGCATCGTGCAGACGGTGCGCGTGAACGCCAGCGCGGCTTCGTGCGTTTCGGTCAGGTAGCCGTCGCCGACCTCGAGCCCCGCGAGCACCGGCGGCAGGCCGGCCGCACCGGCGGGCCGGTCGTCGAACACGAACGCCTGCTGCGCGTCGAGCGCGACGCCGCGCTCGCGCCACGCGCCGCCCGCTTTCGCGAACAGCCGCACCGGCATCGCGTCGAGCACCTCGTTGCCGACCACGACGCCTTCGAACCGCTCGGGCAGCGCGTCGAGCCAGCGCACCTTCGCGGCCAGCGCCGGCGCGGCGGCCTCGATCGTGTCGCGCTGCCGTTCGCGCAGCTCGCCGGAGAGGTCGACGATCAGGTATTCGTCGAGTTCGACGCCCTGTGCGTCGAGCGCCGCAAGCAGCCCGGCCGCGAGCTTGCCCGTGCCGGCGCCGAACTCCATCACGCGGCGCGTGTCGCTCGCCGCAAGCGCTTCCGCGACCGGCTGCGCGAGCGTCTGCGCGAACAACGGCGACAGCTCGGGCGCGGTGACGAAGTCGCTGCCGTCGTCGGCGCGGCGCCCGAACTTGCGTGCGCCGCCGCTGTAGTAGCCGAGGCCCGGTGCATACAGCGCGCGCTCCATGAAGCGGTCGAACGGCAGCCAGCCGCCGGCCGCCGCGATCTCGTCGCGCAGTTGCGCGGCAAGGGTTTCGGACTGCGCGAGCGCGTCAGGGCCGGGAGCAGGTAAACTAGCGGGTTCGTGAGCTTTCGGGTTCATCCCGGCATTGTAAATGACCGTTTCAGCCGATACGTCGACCCCGCGCGTGGTGCTCGTCACGGGCGCCCTGGGCAGCGCGGCCGACGCCGCGTCGATCGGCCGTGCGCTCGCGACGGGTTTCGCCCGCCGCGGCTGGGACGTCGCGCTGCAGCGCGGCCACGGCGCGCCGCGCGCGGCCGCCGATGCGCTCGTCGCCGAAGTCGCCGCGCTCGGCCGCCGCGCGGTCGTGCTCGACGCCGATCTGGCCCTGGAAGCCGATGCGGCCGCGCTCGTCGCCGCGTGCGGCGAAGCGCTCGGCCGGCCTGCGTGCGCGGTGTTCGTCAGCGCCAGCGCGGGCGCCGACGACGCGCAGACGGTGGATGCCGCGTCGCTCGCCGGCGCGCTCGCGCGCAACGTGACGGCGCCGCTCGCAGTGGCCCGCGCGCTCGCCGATGCGACGCCCGACGCCGCGCGCGCGCACGAAGCGCTGCGCGCGTGCGCGATCCACGTGCTGGATCAGGCCCTGTTTCACCCGGCACCGGCGCAGCTGTCGCACGCGCTGATGCAGGCCGCGCTGAACCGCGCGACGTCGGCGCTGGCGCTGGCACTCGCGCCGAAGGTGCGCGTCGCGGCGCTCGTGCGCGGCCACGCGCCGCACGCGGACGACATCGCGGCGGCCGCCTGCTATCTCGCGAGCGCGCCCGGCGTGACGGGCGCGACGCTGACCGTCGACGGCGGCGAGCACCTCGTGCCGCCCGCCGCCGGCCCGAATGAATGAACTGCGCGGATCGCGCGGCCTGACTGCCGCCGCCCGCGCCGCTTTGCGTGCGCGCACGCCAATTTGACTGGGACGACCATGTTTTCCGCTCTCCTGCACCCCCGCCTCGCGGATTGCCGCAGGCTCTACCTGCGCGACTACGAGGTGCACATCAACATCGGGGCCTTCGAACACGAGAAGCGCGGCGAGCAGCGCGTCGTCATCAACGTCGACCTGTTCGTGCCGCTCGCGCTGTCCACCCCCGTCGACGACCGGCTGCATGAAGTCGTCGACTACGACCTGATGAAGCAGAGCGTCGCGCAATGCGTGGCGCGCGGCCACATCCACCTGCAGGAAACGCTGTGCGACGCGATCGCCGCGCGCCTGCTGGCGCACGATGCCGTGCGCGCGGTACGCGTCTGTACCGAGAAACCGGACGCCTATCCGGACTGCGACGCCGTCGGCGTCGAAGTCTTTCGCATCAAGGACGAGGAGCGCGCATGAACGCCCCCCACATGAATGACACGGCGGCCGCTGCCGCCCCCCTCGACGACGACGCCCCGGCCGGCCGCCAGGCGCTGACGCGCCGCGAGCAGAAGGAAGCGTACGAGAACAACAAGCTGTACAAGCGGATCGTGCGCCAGGTCGGCCAGGCGATCGGCGACTACAACATGATCGAGCAAGGCGACAAGGTGATGGTGTGCCTGTCGGGCGGCAAGGACAGCTACGCGATGCTCGACGTGCTGCTGCGCCTGCGCGAGCGCGCGCCGATCGACTTCGACATCGTCGCGGTGAACCTCGACCAGAAGCAGCCGGGCTTCCCGGAACACATCCTGCCGGAATACCTGAAGCAGGTCGGCATACCGTTCCACATCGAGAACCAGGACACCTACAGCATCGTCAAGCGGCTCGTGCCCGAAGGCAAGACGACCTGCTCGCTGTGCTCGCGGCTGCGCCGCGGGATCCTGTACCGCGTGGCGGGCGAGCTCGGCGCGACCAAGATCGCGCTCGGCCACCACCGCGACGACATCGTGCAGACGCTGCTGCTCAACATGTTCTACGGCGGCAAGCTGAAGGGGATGCCGCCGAAGCTGCAGTCGGACGACGGCAAGAACATCGTGATCCGCCCGCTCGCGTACGTGAAGGAAACCGATCTCGAGAAATACGCGGAACTGCGCGAATTCCCGATCATCCCGTGCAACCTGTGCGGCAGCCAGCCGAACCTGAAGCGCGCGGAAATGAAGGCGCTGATCCGCGAATGGGACAAGCGCTTCCCGGGCCGCGTCGACAACATGTTCAACGCGCTCGCGAAGGTCGTGCCGTCGCACCTGATGGACACGACGCTGTACCCGTTCCAGTCGCTGCGCGCGACCGGCGAAGCCGATCCGCAGGGCGACATCGCGTTCGACGAGGAACCGTGCGCATCGGGCGACGACACCGCCGCGCCCGGCGCCGCCCAACCGATTTCGATCGTCCAGTTCGACGACCTGTAAGCAGGGCCCGAACCCCGCCGGAACAGGGGCCCGCGGCCCCTTTTCCGGCGCTGTCGCCCCGCCGCGACAGGCCCGGAACGGCGGGGGCCGCATGCTAAAATGGACGGCTTCGAACTCCTCAGACAAGCTGGCGCCATGAATATCGTGATTTTGGCGGCAGGCACCGGCAAGCGCATGCGTTCCGCGCTGCCGAAAGTGCTTCACCCCCTGGCCGGCAGGCCGCTCCTCTCCCACGTCATCGACACCGCGCGCACGCTGCAGCCGTCCCGGCTGGTCGTCGTCGTCGGTCACGGCGCCGAGCAGGTCGAGGCCGCCGTCGCCGCGCCCGATGTCCAGTTCGCATTGCAGGCCGAGCAGCTCGGCACCGGCCACGCGGTGCGCCAGGCCCTGCCGCTCCTCGATCCCGCACAACCGACGCTCGTGCTGTACGGCGACGTGCCGCTCACGCGCGCGTCGACGCTGCAACGCCTCGTCGATGCCGCGCGCGAGGGCCGCTACGGGATTCTGACCGTCACGCTCGACGATCCGACCGGCTATGGCCGCATCGTGCGCGATGCATCGGGCTTCGTCACGCGCATCGTCGAACAGAAGGACGCATCGCCGGACGAGCTGAAGATCGCCGAGATCAACACCGGCATCATCGTCACGCCGACGGCGCAGCTGTCGATGTGGCTCGGCGCGCTGAAGAACGAGAACGCGCAGGGCGAGTACTACCTGACCGACGTCGTCGAACTCGCGATCGAGGCCGGCTTCGAGGTCGTCACGTCGCAGCCCGACGAGGAATGGGAAACGCTGGGCGTGAACAGCAAGGCGCAGCTCGCGGAACTCGAGCGCATCCACCAGCGCAACGTCGCGGAAGCACTGCTCGTCGACGGCGTCACGCTCGCCGATCCGGCGCGCCTCGACGTGCGCGGCACGCTGCGCTGCGGCCGCGACGTGTCGATCGACGTGAACTGCGTGTTCGAAGGCAACGTGACGCTCGCCGACAACGTGATGATCGGCGCGAACTGCGTGATCCGCAACGCGTCGGTCGGCGCCGGCACGCGCATCGACGCGTTCACGCACATCGACGGCGCCGAGCTCGGCGCGCACACCGTGATCGGCCCGTACGCACGGCTGCGCCCCGGCGCGCAACTCGCGGACGAAGCGCACGTCGGCAACTTCGTCGAGGTGAAGAACGCGGTGATCGGCCACGGCTCGAAGGCGAACCACCTCACCTACATCGGCGACGCCGACATCGGCGCGCGCGTGAACATCGGCGCGGGCACGATCACCTGCAACTACGACGGCGCGAACAAGTTCCGCACCGTGATCGAGGACGACGTGTTCGTCGGCTCGGATACGCAGCTCGTCGCACCCGTGCGCATCGGCCGCGGCGTGACGATCGCCGCCGGCACCACGATCTGGAAGGACGTGGCCGACGGCGTGCTCGCGTTGAACGAGAAGACCCAGACCGCGAAGAGCGGCTACGTCCGCCCGGTCAAGAAGAAGAGCTGAACCTTTTGCGGGCGCCCCGGCGGCGCCCGCGTCGACTTACAGGATTGACCATTCATGTGCGGCATTGTCGGCGCAGTTGCGCAACGTAATATCGTTCCGGTGCTGATCGAAGGATTGCGGCGCCTCGAATACCGTGGCTACGACTCGTGCGGCGTCGCCGTGCTCGAGCCGGGCGCACCGAAGCGCGCGCGCAGCGTCGCGCGCGTCGCCGATCTCGACACGCAGGTGCGCGAGTCGCACCTCGAAGGCACGACGGGCGTCGCGCACACGCGCTGGGCCACGCACGGCGCGCCCGTCACGCACAACGCACACCCGATCTTCTCGTCGAACGCGCTCGCGCTCGTCCACAACGGCATCATCGAGAACTTCGAGACGCTGCGCGAAACGCTGCGCGCGAAGGGCTACGAATTCGTGTCGCAGACCGACACCGAGGTGATCGCGCACCTCGTGCACAGCCTGTATCGCGGCAACCTGTTCGACGCCGTGCGTGAAGCCGTGCATCAGCTGCATGGCGCGTATGCGATCGCCGTGATCCACAAGGACCAGCCGCATACCGTCGTCGGTGCGCGCCAGGGTTCGCCGCTCGTCGTCGGCCACGGCGACGGCGAGAACTTCCTCGCGTCCGATGCGCTCGCGCTCGCGGGCAGCACCGACCGCTTCACGTTCCTCGAGGAAGGCGACGTATGCGAGCTGTCGCTCGACGGCGTGACGATCGTCGACCGCCACGGCGCCACCGTGCAGCGCGAGATCCGCGTCGTCAGCGCGTACGGCGGCGCGGTCGAGCTCGGCCCGTATCGCCACTTCATGCAGAAGGAAATCTTCGAGCAGCCGCGCGCGATCGGCGATACCGTGCCGCAGACGGAAGCGTTCGACGCGACGCTGTTCGGCGACGCCGCACCGGCCGCGTTCGCGGAGATCGACAGCCTGCTGATCCTCGCGTGCGGCACGAGCTACTACTCGGGCCTCACCGCGAAGTACTGGCTCGAATCGATCGCGAAGATCCCGACCCAGGTCGAGATCGCGAGCGAGTACCGCTACCGCGAATCGGTGCCGAACCCGCGCCAGCTCGTGCTCGTGATCTCGCAGTCGGGCGAGACGGCCGACACGCTCGCGGCACTCAAGCATGCGCAGTCGCTCGGCCACGCGCATACGCTCGCGGTCTGCAACGTCGCGACGAGCGCGATGGTGCGCCTGACCGAAATGCAGTTCCTGACGCATGCGGGCACCGAGATCGGCGTCGCGTCGACGAAGGCGTTCACGACGCAGCTCGTCGCGCTGTTCGTGCTGGCCGCGACGCTCGGCAAGCTGCGCGGGCACGTCGACGCCGCGCAGGAAGCCGAATTCCTGAAGCAACTGCGCCACCTGCCGGCCGCGCTGAACAGCGTGCTCGCGCTCGAGCCGCAGATCATCGCGTGGTCGGAGGAATTCGCGCGCAAGGAAAACGCGCTGTTCCTCGGCCGCGGGCTGCACTACCCGATCGCGCTGGAAGGCGCGCTGAAGCTGAAGGAAATCTCGTACATCCACGCCGAGGCCTATCCGGCCGGCGAACTGAAGCACGGGCCGCTCGCGCTCGTCACGGAAGCGATGCCGGTCGTCACGGTCGCACCGAACGACACGCTGCTCGAGAAGCTGAAGTCGAACATGCAGGAAGTGCGCGCGCGCGGCGGCGAGCTGTACGTGTTCGCCGATGCCGACACGCAGATCGTCAACGACGACGGCCTGCACGTGATCCGGATGCCGGAACACTACGGGCAGCTGTCGCCGATCCTGCACGTCGTGCCGCTGCAGCTGCTCGCGTATCACACCGCGTGTGCGCGCGGCACCGACGTCGACAAGCCGCGGAACCTCGCGAAATCGGTGACGGTGGAGTAAGGCTGAACAACCGGGACGGTCCGCGCCGGGCTGTCCCGACGGCATCGCGACGCGCAGCAGGCCATTCGGCCAGGTCGAAATATGTACCACGTAGTGGCATATAATCCTGTGCTGATTCGACCGGCTCGACCTGTCAGCGTCCGTACGACGCGCCTTCAAGACGAAGGGGTTTCACAAGGCAGCCGGAAAAGCGGGAATCGCCGATGGCGAGCTCTGCCGCGCAATACGGGACTGGCGCGGGGCCGGGGCGTCGATCTCGGCGGCAACGTCTGGAAGAAGCGCCTGGCCGGAAACCGGCAGCGCGGGATCGTGCTGGGCAAGGTCGGGCCTGCGTGGGTGTTCGTGTTCCTGTTTGCGAAATGCGACCGCGACAACATCGACGCACGCGAACTGCGCGCGTTCGGAAAGCTCGCCGCGGATGTCGGCCGACACACCGACAGCGACATCGCGACGCTGGTCGCACTGAAAGAGTGGGTGGAGATTTGCAATGGCCAAGAGCCGGTTCAAGAGCGACGCAACGGAGGCGATCCACAGCGCCGCGTCGGGCCTCTATCGCGCCAGCCTGATCGACAAGAAGACGATGCGCGAGTACGACGATCTCTGCATCGAAGCCGCCCCGCGGTTCGATCCGGAAGCGATCGCCCGCATCCGCAAGTCCGTCAACGTCAGCCAGAGCGTGTTCGCGCTCTACCTGAACACGACGACGTCGACGATCCGCCAATGGGAACAGGGCGACAAGCGGCCGAGCGGCATTGCCGCGCGCATGCTCGAGATCGTCGAGAAACACGGGCTCGAGGTGTTCTCCTGAGCCGGTTTCCCCGAACGCGCATGCACGGCCGACCGGACGCCGGCCGCAAGGAATATGACGGAGAGACAATGGTAAGACTGATTGGATGCGGTTTGCTGGCGCTGACGTTCGCGTCGACGGGCTGGGCCGCCGAGCATTACGTCGAAGTCTGGAACCCGCCCGAGGCGCGACATCCGGCGGCCCGTACGCCGGATGCCCGCCCACCGGCCGCGCGCACGGGCGCCGACGCGCGCACCGGCAAGAGCGCGGAGAAGCACGCGAGCGTCACGCCGAAAGCCGCCGCGAAGCCGCACAAGCGCCGTGTCGCGCAGGCCGTGAAAGCCGGCTCGCATCACCCGGCCGCCACCGCGACCGACACGCCGGCCGCACCGCGCCCCGTCGCGCAGCCTGCGCCGGGCCGCCTCACGGTGATGCACCCCGCCGGCTCCGACGAGACGCACGCGCTAAACTTCTCCCACATCCCGCGTCAATACACGCCGGACGGCAACGTGCTGCAGGTCGGCACGCACGGCCGCTCCGCGGAGGTGACTCGATAATGGAAGCGCAAACCTACCACGGCTACCAGATCTGGGGCCACGCGATCCTGCAGCAGGACGAGATCATGCAGCCCGATCGCTTCGCGGCGAGCGGCACGATCACGCAGAACAACCGCCTCGTCGAAGCGTCCAGCGTGCTCGGCGTGTTCGACACCGAAGACGACGCGCGCAATGCGGGGCTCGAATGGGCGCGCGCGTGGATCGATAACCACCGCTGATCCGGCTGCGCAACCGCGCGCATGCCGTGCGGGTCGGTCGCGACGGCGACGCATCGCACATGCACAAAGGGGCGTCATCGACGCCCCTTCTTTCATTCAAACCCGGACATTCAGGCGGTGGCCCGCGGCGGCCTCACCGTCTCCTGCGGCCGGCCGACGAGCCGGGCCAGCACGAGGATCGCCGCCAGCGTCGCGACGTATGCGGCGATCTGGATGCCCGCCGGACGCGCGGTATAGCCGATCAGCGTATGCAGCGCCTTGCCGACGATGCTCGACTCCTTGAGCAGCCACGACGTGTCCCAGATCGCGTCGCCCCACGACGGCACGAGGCCGGCAGCCAGCAGGAAGCCGGCGCACTGGCTCGCCATCCCCGCCGCGAGCAGCACGATCAGCGCATTGGTGACGGAGAACAGGCGCTTCAACGGAATCTGCAGCAGGCCCGCATACATCGCGTAGCCGAGCCCGGCGCCGCCGAGCACGCCAAGCAGCCCGCCGGCGATCATCTGCGGCGTCTGCCCCGGATCGCCCGCCGCGATCCCGTAGAGGAACAGCACGGCCTCGGAGCCCTCGCGCAGCACCGCGACACCGACCACGATCGCGAGGCCCGTCAGCGGCCGGCTGCCGGCCGCGACGGCCCGGCCGACTTCGCCCATGTGCAGCGCCATCTCGCGGCCATGCCGGCTCATCCAGATGCAGTGCCACGCGAGCATCAGCGTCGCGACGAACATCACGCCCGCGTTGAAGACTTCCTGCCCCATGCCGGACGCCCACTGCGAGATCACGTCGGCGAACGCCGCGATCAGGCCGGCGCCGATCACGCCGCCGGCCAGCCCGCCGCTCACCCACCAGCCGCGCCGCGGCACGCCCTTCGTGGCGGCCATCACGATCGAGACCACCAGCGCGGCCTCGAGCACTTCACGAAAGACGATCAGGGCAGTCGACAGCATGTCGGTATCCGCTTACTTGACGGTCAGGTGCGTCTTCGACTGCGCTTCGTGATACTCGTCGTGGAACTCGTAGGTTCCGGCCTTCAGCGGCCCGACCAGGATCTCGACCGACTTGCCGGCCGGCACGACCTTCTCCGCCTTGAAGTCGTCGCTCTCGAATTCCGCGGGCGTCGCATCGAGGTTCTTCACGACGAATTTCACTTTCTTGCCGGCGGGGATCGTCACGCCATCCGGCGAAAACTTGTGGTCCTTCAGGGTCAGGTTGACGACGTCGTCGGCAGCGAATGCGGACGTTGCCGATGCGCCCAGCAGGGCCAGCGCGAAGCCGAAAGCAAAACGATTCATGGTCGGAAGCGGAGAACGGATCTTGAGGGGAATCGATACTAAGATCGATTCGCATTTCCGCACCAAATGCCCGCGTTGCCGCCATGGAAATAGCGCTTCACATCGTTTCGCAGTACGTTGTCCGCAAAGGCTTTTATCGATGGCCGACGCCGCGCGGCCACGGTCAATCGGGCCAAACACCGACCGGCGTGTGCGGCGGCGCACCCATTCGTCCGACCACGGACTGACGCGTCATCGGCCACGCGATATCCTGCACGGAACGCTTGACCTTCCCACCATGGCAAACTTCATGCTGACGGTGTTCGTCAATCGACCACTCAGGAGAACAAGATGGAATTCGAAGTCCAGGACATGACCTGCGGCGGCTGCGCCAATGCAATCACGCGTGCGGTGACGGCTGCCGATCCCGCCGCGAAGCTCGACATCGACGTCGCGGCGAAGATCGTCAAGGTCGAATCGGCGCAAGGCGCCGAGCGCGTGCAGTCGATCATCGAAGCCGCCGGCTTCCACCCCGCACTGCGCACCGCGTAACGCTCACGCGGGACTGCGGGCGCACCGCCGAACGGCGATGCGCCCGCGCGCGGCCGCGTCAGCGCAGCCGGATCAGCGTCGACTTCAGCTCGGTGTACTTCTCGAGCGCGTGCAGCGACTTGTCGCGGCCGTTGCCCGACTGCTTGTAGCCGCCGAACGGGAAGTTCATGTCGCCGCCCTCGTCGTAGCAGTTCACCCACACCGTCCCCGCACGCAACCGGCGCGACACGTCGTGCGCGGTCGTCAGGTTCGACGTCCACACGGCCGCGGCCAGCCCGTACTCGGTATCGTTCGCGATCCGCACGGCCTCGTCGACATCGTCGAACACGATCACCGACAGCACGGGCCCGAAGATTTCCTCGCGTGCGATCTTCGCATCGGGCTTCACCTCGAACACCGTCGGCTCCACGTAGAAGCCGCCCGTCTCCTGCTTCACGCGCGCCCCACCCGTGACGAGCCGGCCTTCGCTGCGCCCTGCGTCGATATAGCCGAGCACGCGCTCGAGCTGGATGCCGTCGACGATCGCGCCCATCGACACCGACGGATCGAGCGGATTGCCCGGCACGTACGCGCGGGCGGCCGCCACGAGCTTCTCGATGAAGGCGTCCTTGATGTCGCGATGCACGAGCAGCCGCGAACCGGCCGTGCACATCTCGCCCATGTTGTAGAAGATCGCGCCGGCGGCCGTTTGCGCGGCACGGTCGAGATCGGGGCAATCGGGCAGCACGATGTTCGGCGACTTGCCGCCGAGTTCGAGCCACGCGCGCTTCAGGTTCGACTGCGCCGCGTACTGCATGATCAGCTTGCCGACGGCCGTCGAGCCGGTGAACGCGATGCAGTCCACGTCGCGATGCAGCGCGAGCAGCTTGCCCGGCTCGCCGGCACCTGGCACGACGTTGAACACGCCGGCCGGGATACCGGCTTCGAACGCGAGCTGCGCGACGCGGATCGCGGTCAGCGGCGATTTCTCCGACGGCTTCAGCACGACGCTGTTGCCGGCCGCGAGCGCGGGGCCGAATTTCCACGCGGCCATCAGGATCGGGAAGTTCCACGGCACGACGGCCGCCACCACGCCGACCGGCTCGCGCGTGACGAGCCCGACGAGGTGATGATCGGCCGGCGCGACCTCGCCGCCGATCTTGTCGATCGCTTCCGCGAACCATTCGACGCAGTACGCGGCGCCCGGCACGTCGACCGTCGTCGTGTCGCCGATCGGCTTGCCCGCGTCGAGCGTCTCGAGCAGCGACAGTTCGTCGAGATGCTCGCGCATCAGCGCGGCCCAGCGCAGCAGCACGGCCTTGCGCGCACGCGGGTTCAGGCCGGCCCATACGCCTGCGTCGAACGCGCGGCGTGCCGCCGCGACGGCTGCGTTCACGTCGGCTTCGCCGCAATCGGCAACCTTCGCCAGCACGCGGCCGTCGATCGGGCTCACGCAGTCGAACGTCTTGCCGCCATGCGCGTCGCGCGACGCGCCGTCGATGAATGCGCGCCCTTCGATCTCGAGCGACGCCGCCTTGTCCTGCCAGTCAGCCAAAGTCAACTTGTTCATCAGGATGCCTCAATGTTGTGACATTCGCGATGCGGCACGCCGCGTGCCTGGCGCGCGGCCGGCCGTCAGCGAATGGGGTGACGCGCGGTCAGAAGGTCGCCGGCGAATTGGCCGAGACGACCTCGCAGATCAGTTCCGCGCTGGGATTGCGAAAACGGTGCGGCAAACGGCTTTCGAAGTAGTAGCCGTCTCCGGGGTCGAGCAGCCACGTCGCGCCGTCGACGGTCAGCTCGAGCCGGCCCGACACGACGACACCGCCTTCGTGCCCCGCGTGCACGAGCATCTCGGGCCCCGTGTCGGCGTGCGGCTGATAGATCTCGCGCAGGATGCACATGTTGCGGTCCTTCATGCTCGCGCCGACCAGATGAAACGCGAGCGTGTCGTTGCCGAGGTTCGGCATCTCGTCACGACGCGACACGACCGAGCGCGACTCGACGAGCTCGAACGTGAAGAACTCCGCAAGACTCATCGGGATGCATTCGAGCAACTTCTTCAGCGAGCCGACCGACGGGCTCACGCGGCCCTGTTCGATCAGCGAGATCGTGCCGTTGGTCACGCCGGCCCGCTTCGCGAGTTCGCGCTGCGACAGGCCATGCTTGTTGCGCACGAAGCGCAGGCGCTCGGCGACTTCGGTGGACATCGATTCGGTTTCGGACACGATAAGTGCGATGACAAAGTGAAACGACGCAGTGGACAGCCGTTGAATATTCTAATCACTTTATGCCGCAGATCAGCGGGGAAAACCCTGAAAGGCGTTCGAAATAATGAACACCTCGCCGACTATTCCTTTTGCGAATCTTTTGTTCGCACTGCTCGGGAAAGCCCTGATGCAGGACCGTTAAAAAACATTTGACGCCGTTTTTGGCTCGTATATGCTGGCTCTCAGGTTGGCGTCATCAGACTTTCATGCGCAGCAAAAAGCGTTATTGCAACGCAAAAATTGATGCTCATCAATGTAAATGATGCAGGACCGGCGCCTTGATTATTTTAAACGCCCAGTGCGTTGAAACGGTCGGGTGTTCAATACTTTCAACAACCCAGTCGAGTGTAATCGTGAGAGTCCGTGGCCCTCTGGTGAGGTGGGATCGAGGCGATGTGCGAAGTTTGCGCAGCGCCGTTCCCGCTTCCGACGGCAGTTGCGGCTGGCATAGTCCTCGCCTGCTTCACCTGTCGATCTACACCATCCTGTCCCGTCGTTCCGTTCGGCGCCACAACGCCGTTTCCGCACGCGCATTCGTCGCCGTCGATACCGACGAAGTGGCGTCGCTGCTGCCGTAGCGCCTCTCCTTTCTTTACGTCGTTCGTTTCATCCGCTGATTCGCCAACCGCATGGTCCGTGCGGTGACGGAACGCGTTCGCGCATTCGTTGCCGCGTCGCGTGTCGCCATGAAACGAACGACGGCCTGATCGTCGCGCGCAGCGCGGATCGCCACGCCATCCCGTTGCGCCCATTCACCAGCGGCCTTGCGCTTTGCGCCAGGCTGCGGGGCTGTTGCACGCCTGCGTTTCGCGCCGTCCGGCGATCTGCACGCAACAACCCTCCGGATAACTGATTGACGTCATGGAAAGGAAACCCCTCGTCGGCCTCACCGCCGACCTCACGCAAATCGGCGCACACGCGTCGCATACGGTCGGCGACAAATACGTCGCCGCGATCGTCGACGGCGCGCATGCGTTCGCGATGGTGCTGCCCGCGCTCGGCGAGCGCCAGTCGATCGACGACGTGCTCGCCACGGTCGACGGGCTGCTGTTTACCGGCAGCTACTCGAACGTCGAGCCGCACCGGTATGGCGGCGAGCCGAGCGCGCCCGGCACGAAGCACGACCCGGCACGCGATGCAACGACGCTGCCGCTGCTGCGCGCGGCGATCGCCGCGGGCGTACCCGTGCTCGCCGTCTGCCGCGGCTTCCAGGAGCTGAACGTCGTCTGCGGCGGCACGCTGCACCAGCGCGTGCATGAAGTGCCGGGCCTCGCCGATCACCGCGAGGACGACGACGCGCCGATGGACACGCAATACGGCCCCGCGCACGTCGTGCGCCTGACGCCCGGCGGCAAGCTGCACGCGCTCGCCGGCGGCCGCGACGAAGTGCACGTGAACTCGCTGCACAAGCAGGGCATTGCGCAGCTCGGCTCCGGCCTCGCCGTCGAGGCCGTCGCACCGGACGGCCTGATCGAGGCCGTCAGCGTCGTCGACGCACCGGCTTTCGCACTCGCCGTGCAGTGGCACCCGGAATGGCGCCATGCGCAGGACCCGCTGTCGAGCGTGATCTTCCGCGCCTTCGGCGATGCGTGCCGCGCCCGCCGCACTGCCCGCACGCGCGCCATGGCCGCCGCCGCGCTCGCCTGAGCGCGCCGACCCAAACCAACGAGAACAGACATGCATGACATCGAAGATTTTCTGAAGCAGCACCGGATCACCGAAGTCGAGGCGATCATTCCCGACATGGCCGGTATCGCGCGCGGCAAGATCACGCCGCGCAACAAGTTCACGTCCGGCGAATCGATGCGCCTGCCGCAGGCCGTGATGGTGCAGACCGTCACCGGCGAATATCCGGAAGACGGCTCGCTGACCGGCGTGACCGATCCCGACATGGTGTGCGTGCCCGATGCATCGACGATCCGCCTGATCCCGTGGGCGATCGACCCGACCGCGCAGGTGATCCACGACTGCGTGCACTTCGACGGCTCGCCGGTCGAGATCTCGCCGCGCTACGTGCTGCGCCGCGTGCTCGACCTGTACAAGGCGAAGGGCTGGAAGCCCGTCGTCGCGCCGGAACTCGAGTTCTACCTCGTCGACATGAACAAGGATCCGGACCTGCCGCTGCGTCCGCCGGTCGGCCGCACCGGCCGCCCCGAAACGGGCCGCCAGTCGTATTCGATCGAGGCCGTCAACGAGTTCGATCCGCTGTTCGAGGACATCTACGAGTACTGCGAAGCACAGAACCTCGACATCGACACGCTGATCCACGAAGTCGGCGCCGCGCAGATGGAGATCAACTTCATGCACGGCGACGCGCTGTCGCTCGCCGACCAGGTATTCCTGTTCAAGCGCACGGTGCGCGAGGCCGCGCTGCGTCACAACATGTACGCGACGTTCATGGCGAAGCCGATGGAAGACGAACCGGGTTCGGCAATGCACGTGCACCAGAGCATCGTCGACGAGGAAACGGGCCAGAACCTGTTCACGTCGCAGGAAACCGGCGGCGCGACGTCGATGTTCTACAACTACCTCGCGGGCCTGCAGAAGTACACGCCGGCGCTGATGCCGATCTTCGCGCCGTACATCAACTCGTACCGCCGCCTGTCGCGCTTCATGGCCGCACCGATCAACGTGCAGTGGGGCTACGACAACCGCACGGTCGGCTTCCGCATCCCGCACTCGGGCCCGTCGGCACGCCGCATCGAGAACCGCATCCCGGGCGTCGACTGCAACCCGTACCTCGCGCTCGCCGCGACGCTCGCGGCCGGCTACCTCGGCATGACGCAGCGCCTCGAGCCGACCGAGCCGCTCGTCAGCGACGGCTACGACCTGCCGTACCAGCTGCCGCGCAACCTCGAGGAAGGGCTGACGCTGATGGCCGCGTGCGAACCGCTCGGCGAGATCCTCGGCCACAAGTTCCTGAAGGCGTATTTCGCACTGAAGGAAACCGAATACGAAGCGTTCTTCCGCGTGATCAGCTCGTGGGAACGCCGCCATCTGCTGCTGCACGTCTAAGCGCGCGCACAACCGAATACGGAAACACGGAGGAAACATGACCTACCGCAACGAATCTGCCTGGATCCAGCCGGCCGCGCCGGCCGCCGCGCCGCGCGCAGCACAGGCACGCACGACCGCCGAATACCGCGCGCTCGACGCCGCGCACCACATCCACCCGTTCTCGGACATGGGCGCGCTGAACCGCGCCGGCAGCCGCGTGATCGTGAAGGCCGACGGCGTCTACCTGTGGGACTCGGACGG